>NZ_SCNV01000149.1 GCF_005503145.1 Burkholderia sp. 4M9327F10
ATTCTGCATTCACTGTCGGGCACGATGGCGATCTCCGAAACGTCGCTCAAGGACACCGCCCTGATGACGATTGCCCAGATCAATGCCAGCGGCGGTGTGAATGGCCGGCAGATCGAGGCGGTAGTGGTGGACCCGGCCTCGAACTGGCCGCTGTTCGCCGAGAAGGCCCGCCAGCTCCTCACCCAGGACAAGTGCGCCGTCGTGTTCGGCTGCTGGACCTCGGTTTCGCGCAAGTCGGTGCTGCCGGTGTTCGAGGAGCTCAACGGCCTGCTGTTCTACCCGGTGCAGTACGAAGGCGAGGAAATGTCGCGCAACGTCTTCTACACCGGTGCCGCGCCTAACCAGCAGGCCATTCCGGCCACCGAATACCTGATGAGCGCCGAAGGCGGCGGGGCCAAGCGCTTCTTCCTGCTCGGCACGGACTATGTGTATCCGCGCACGACCAACAAGATCCTGCGCGCGTTCCTGCAGTCCAAGGGTGTCCAGGACGCGGATATTCAGGAGGTCTACACGCCGTTCGGACACAGCGACTATCAGACCATTGTCGCCAACATCAAGACCTTCTCGCAGGGCGGCAAGACGGCCGTGATCTCGACCGTCAACGGCGACTCGAACGTGCCGTTCTACAAGGAACTCGGCAATCAGGGCCTGAAAGCGACCGATGTGCCGGTGGTGGCGTTCTCGGTGGGCGAGGAAGAACTGCGCGGCATCGACACCAAACCGCTGGTGGGCAACCTGGCCGCATGGAACTACTTCATGTCGGTGCGCAATCCGGAGAACACCAAGTTCAAGGCGATGTTTGCCAAGTGGGTGAAGGACAACAACCTGCCCGGCGGCGACAAGCGCGTGACCAACGACCCGATGGAGGCGACCTTCGTCGGCATCCATATGTGGAAGCAGGCGGTCGAGAAAGCGAAGAGCACCGATGTCGACAAGGTGCGCGTGGCGATGATCGGCCAGACCTTCAACGCGCCGTCGGGCTTCGAGCTGACGATGGACGGCAATCACCACCTGCACAAGCCGGTGATGATCGGCGAAGTGCGTGCCGACGGGCAGTTCAACGTGGTGTGGCGGACCAAGACGGCTATCCGCGCGCAGCCGTGGAGCCCGTATATCGCCGGCAACGCGGGCAAGCCGGACGTGGTCAGTTCGATTCCGGCTTTCCTGCGCCGCTCACGGGT
>NZ_SCNV01000150.1 GCF_005503145.1 Burkholderia sp. 4M9327F10
GAACGCTTCGGCATGTCTGGCGATGGTGCGGATCTGGCGTACCACGCCGGGCAGCGCCATCAGCCAGTTCAAATGCACCGCTTCCTTTCTGATGCCCGAGACCCGCGTATCGCACGCGAGCCTGACCGGCACGCCCAGCGCTTCCAGCTTTGCGCGAAATGGACCGTCCGAGAGCAGGAGCACTTCGCGATGCGCGGCCCAGGTGACGGCCAGCGGCAAGAGCGAAAACTCCGCTCCACCCAGTTGTCCACTTTGATCCACGAACAGGATGCTCGCGACGCTACCCGTTTCGGCTGCGTGGCTGGATGCGTACAAGGACGTCGCCGCAGCGGCGAGCGCCGTTGCATTGACCGGAGCGGTTGACTTCATCTGGGTTCGCGGATTGAGGGTCGAAAGGAATGGTGGCGAAGAGCATTATTGGTGCACGCGTTCCTGGTCAATGTGTCGCTACGCACTTACCGTGACTGACACGTGGATTACACCGGGCCAACCATGTGTCATATGCAGTAGGGCAATCGTCAAAAAAGGAAAAATCGCTGCGGCGCCGGAGAGCACGGCTTAAATGTTCAGGACACTTATCCATCCCGGGAGGGCGCGGTTCGCAGCGCGGTTCGCACGTCACGCGCGTGCCGGGGCAACGGCCGCGCGACTCGCTCGCTGGGCATGGCGAGCCGGCGCGCCGGTATGACGGCGTGTGCCGGATGTTTTGTCTCGCTGGGTGCGGACGACCACATAGCCGAAGTCGCGAAGCGCGAATAATGGCTCTTCAGAAATTCCTGCCGTCCGGTGACCTGTGACGAATACCTCCGTATCTGCGGACGCGACGGCAATCGCGTCCAAGTCCTTACCGCCGGCATTCGTGGCTAGCCGTATAGGTCCGTCCGACGAGACGGACATGCCGAGTGTTCTGTTCGTCGATCAAAGCGGGCAGCTCGGCGGTGCGGAAGTCTGTCTGTTGCCGCTTGCTGCTGGCTGGGCCGCGCATCGTGAAGTGCTGCTGCTCTCGGACGGTCCGTTTCGGGCGAAGCTGGAAGCGCTCGGCGTGCCGGTCAGGCTCGCGTGCGATGCGCGCGTCTCAGCCATCAGGAAACAGGCTGCGCGTCTGAGCTGGCTGATGGCGCTGCCCGGTGTGGTGCGCCAGATCCGCACCGTCGCCAGACATGCCGAAGCGTTT
>NZ_SCNV01000151.1 GCF_005503145.1 Burkholderia sp. 4M9327F10
CGGCGTTGTTGCATAAATTGGCTGCTGCGCATCGGGGTGACGTTTACGCACAACAGACGGGACGGTACTGCTGTTAACTTCGTGTCGGAGTGCGTAGATTCTCGCCTTTTGGGCAAAAAGATGCGCAAGGACGAACGCAAGACCAGCGAGCCGAAGGGCGTGTACCGCGTCAGGAACTGGCCGGAATACAACGCGGGGCTGATCGGGCGAGGGAACGTAACGGTGTGGATCGACGAGGGGGTATTGACGAACCCGACTGCATCCGCGGCGCGCAAGCGCGGCCGGCCATGCATCTATGCAGACGCAGCCATCCAGCTGCTGCTCGGGCTCAAGCAGGTTTTTCGCCTGCCGCTGCGGGCGCTTCAGGGTTTCGCACAAAGTCAGCGAGACCTCGCTTTCTCCGGTTTGCCCGTGCCCAACTACACGACACTGAGTCGCCGCGCCCAGAAGCTGGAAGTGGCCCTGCCTGCACCACGCAGCGGCCAGCCGTTGCATCTGGTCATCGACAGCACGGGCCTCAAACTGTACGGGGAGGGTGAATGGAAGGTGCGCAAGCACGGTTATTCGAAGCGCCGTACCTGGCGCAAGGTGCATCTGGCCATGGATGCGAAGACCGGCCAGATATGCGCGGCGTTGATGACACATCAGGATGTCGACGATGCCAGCGTGCTGCCCGATCTGCTCGAGCAGATTCCCCGCGATGTACCGGTTGAAATTGTTGGCGGCGACGGCGCGTACGACACGAAGCACGCCCATGCGGTGATCGCCGCGCGCGGTGCCCAGCCTTCGATTCCACCGCGCGAAGGCGCGATGCCATGGCCGGAAAACACGGCCGGCGCAGGCTGGCGTAACTCGGCTATCGCCGAGATTGCGAAAGGCGGGCGAGCCGAATGGAAGAAGTGCAGCGGTTACCACCGGCGCTCGCTCGTTGAAAACCTGATGTACCGGCTCAAGAAGCTCACGGGCGATTGCCTGTGGGCGCGACGCATCGGCTCGCAGGCAACCGAAGTCGCGATCCGCGTGGGCGTGCTCAACCGCATGACGGCTCTCGCTCGCCCGCAATCCGTTCGCATCGTTTGAAGTCAGCATCAAAGGTCCACCTTTGCCTTCAAATTCGATTTATGCAACAACGCCAT
>NZ_SCNV01000015.1 GCF_005503145.1 Burkholderia sp. 4M9327F10
CCCCCCTTTCCTCCACAGAGCGTATGCGGTATTAATCCGGCTTTCGCCGGGCTATCCCCCACTCCAGGACACGTTCCGATGTATTACTCACCCGTTCGCCACTCGCCACCAGGATTGCTCCCGTGCTGCCGTTCGACTTGCATGTGTAAGGCATGCCGCCAGCGTTCAATCTGAGCCAGGATCAAACTCTTCAGTTCAATTCCTGTTACTGTTTTCGGTCTCTTCCGAGACCGGTCGCTCACTCAACGTACTGACGATTGATTAACCTGTCCATAAGAACAGGAAAACCTTCCTTTCATTACTGTGTGAGACTTGATACTTTCGCTTGTACGCCAGACCCCGAAGGACCCGGCTCGCGTCGCCATCAAGCGCCCACACTTATCGGCTGTTAATTTTTAAAGATCTTTCGCTCAGAAGCTCTGCTTTCTTCGCGTCCGTCATCAAACGGGAGGCGAATTATGCGATGCCCCCAGGGGGACGTCAAGCGTATTTGTGAAATTATTTTTTGCGGCGCTTTAGCCACTGTTTAGGTCGTCTCGACGGGCACTTGTCAAGAGCTTAAGCAGAAATTTTCTTAAGTCAAGAAAATCAATTTGCAGTCCTACTAATAAATTCTTCAGGCGGATACGAATCTTTGCCATACCGCACAAGCAAAAACGGCCGATCTTGCGATCGGCCGTCTTCTTTCAACGCTAGACCTCTAAGACCGGACCTCCAAGGTCAAGCAAGGTCGTAGCGATCGAGGTTCATCACCTTGCTCCATGCCGCCACAAAGTCATGGACAAACTTCTTCTGCGCATCCGAGCTCCCATAGACCTCCGAGAAAGCTCGCAGCTGCGAGTGCGAGCCGAAGATCAGGTCGACACGCGTACCGGTCCACTTGACTTGACCGGTTGCACGATCGCGGCCCTCAAACACGTCATTGGCATCCGAGACCGGTTTCCACTCCGTGTCCATATCGAGCAGATTGACGAAGAAATCGTTGGTCAGCGCTTCCGGACGCTTGGTAAACACACCGTGCTGAGCCTGTCCGACGTTGGCGTTCAGGACACGCAGGCCGCCCACCAGCGCCGTCATCTCCGGCGCGGTCAGATTCAGCAATTGCGCCTTATCCACCAGCAACGATTCGGCCGATACCGTGTACTTGCCCTTAAGGTAGTTGCGGAAGCCGTCTGCGATCGGTTCGAGCACCGCGAATGCTTCCACATCGGTTTGCGCCTGTGAAGCATCCATACGACCCGGCGCGAACGGCACCGTCACCTCATGACCGGCATTCTTCGCCGCTTTCTCGACACCCGCATCACCCGCCAGTACGATCAGGTCGGCGAGCGAGACCTGCTTGCCGCCGGACTGCGCACCGTTGAACTCACGCTGGATTCCTTCGAGCGTCTCCAGCACCTTCGCCAGTTGAGCCGGTTGATTCGCTTCCCAATCCTTCTGCGGCGCGAGGCGAATGCGAGCACCGTTTGCTCCGCCACGCTTGTCGGAGCCGCGGAACGTGGACGCCGAAGCCCACGCGGTCGAAACCAGTTGCGATACCGACAAACCGGAAGCCAGGATCTTGGCTTTGAGTGCGGCAATGTCCTGCTGATCGATCAATTTATGATTGACCGCCGGAATCGGATCTTGCCAAAGCAGTTCTTCGGCCGGAACTTCCGGGCCGAGATAGCGGGCGCGCGGCCCCATGTCGCGGTGCGTCAGCTTGTACCAGGCCCGAGCAAACGCGTCCGCGAGCTGATCCGGATTTTCGTAGAAACGCCGCGAAATCTTTTCATAGGCAGGATCGAAGCGCAGCGAGAGGTCCGTGGTCAGCATGGAGGGCGCGCGGGACTTTGACCCGTCCTCCGGATCGGGCACCGTGCCCGCACCCGCGTCGCCCTTCGGCTTCCATTGATGCGCACCGGCCGGGCTCTTGGTCAATTCCCATTCGTAGCTGAACAGGTGTTTGAAGAAGTCGTTGCTCCACTTCGTCGGCGTGGTGGTCCAGGTCACTTCCAGACCGCTCGAGATGGCGTCACGGCCTTTGCCGCTGCCATAGCCGCTCTTCCAGCCAAGGCCTTGCTGCTCGATCGGTGCGCCTTCCGGCTCGGCGCCAACCAGAGTTGCATCGCCCGCACCGTGAGTCTTGCCAAACGAGTGGCCGCCGGCGATCAGCGCAACCGTCTCTTCGTCGTTCATTGCCATGCGGGCAAACGTCTCGCGAATATCCCGGGCCGCCTTGAGCGGATCCGGATTACCGTTCGGCCCTTCCGGATTGACGTAAATCAGGCCCATCTGCACGGCACCCAGCGGATTTTCGAGGTTCCGGTCACCGGCGTAGCGCTTGTCGTCGAGCCACTTGGTCTCGGCCCCCCAGTAGACGTCTTCGTCCGGCTCCCAGGAATCCTCACGGCCACCAGCGAAGCCGAAGGTCTTGAACCCCATCGACTCCAGAGCGACGTTGCCGGTCAGGATGATGAGGTCGGCCCAGGAAATCTTGTTGCCGTATTTCTGCTTGACAGGCCAGATCAACCTGCGTGCCTTGTCGAGGCTAACATTGTCGGGCCAACTATTCAGCGGCGCGAAGCGCTGCTGACCGGACCCGGCGCCGCCGCGGCCATCGCCCGTACGGTACGTGCCGGCGCTGTGCCATGCCATGCGAATAAAGAAAGGACCGTAGTGGCCGAAGTCCGCCGGCCACCAGTCCTTTGAGTCGGTCATTACCGCCAGGAGATCCTTCTTTACGGCCGCGAGGTCGAGACTCTTGAATGCTTCAGCGTAGTTGAAGCCCTTGTCCATGGGGTCGGACAAGGACGAATGCTGATGCAGGATTTTCAGGCTTAGTTGATTCGGCCACCAGTCTCGGTTCGACGTGCCGCCACCCGCGGTATGGTTGAACGGGCACTTCGTTTCAGTCGACATGCGTTCTCTCCTTGAGATCGTTTTCACTCAACTACTTGGCTGAGCTTCAACTACTCAAATAAGTTTAGCGTCCGCGAAGCGTCCTTGAGCATTAATTCTTCTAAACGAACTGATAGCAAAGACAGGTGGCAATTCAAGGTGCAGTGCAACAAAAAATACAAGGCCAGCGTGCTGCCGGCCCGTCCGTTCATGAGCCCGCCGGCTTGTAGCCGTCGGTCAGCGTATTCAGGAACGCAACCACATCCTTGATTTCAGCCTCGTCGAGCGCTGGCTTGTCGCCGGGCTTACGATCGAAAGGCGGATCGGTATTCAGGTTGCTCCAGTAACGCTGCGGCAAATCATCGAACTTCTGCACCTTTCCTTTCACGACCGGGTAGAACTTCTCCGGATTCGTATCACGCTCGGCATAAAAGCGCAGCACCTCATCAAGCGAGTGATAGATGCCATTGTGGAAGAAGCTCTTCTTCAACGCGACGTTGCGCAGTGTCGGCGTGCGGAAGATGCCGCAGAATTCGTCGCGTCCTTTCAGATCGGTACGCTCGGGCCCGCAAGCGCCGAGGTCGTAAAAGTGCGGATCGCGATTCACCGGCAGCGCACGGTTGCGCGGCACGCCAATCGCAATCAGGCCGAAATCGCTGAATTGCGGCGGTGCACCGCTCATCGTGCGCTGGCTGATGTGGCAGCTTGCGCAATTGCCCTTCTTTTCGTCATTGAAGACCTGCAGGCCGTGAAGTTCGGCTGCGCTCAGTTGCGCCTTACCCGCCAGATACGCATCGTACTTACTGGTGTACGGATAGAAGATTTCAGGCGTCTGCTCGAAAGTCTCGAGCGCTTGCAGCACGGCCTTGAAGGTGGCGTCGTCACTATCGAAAATGTGCGCACCGAAAGCCGCGCGGAACGCATCAGCGTATGGCGCGGCCTTCACTGCCGCCGTGATCTTCGCCGGCGTGCTGCCCATTTCAAACGACGACAGAAGCGGAATGCGCGCCTGGTCCGAGCCACGGTCGACCCGCCCGTCCCACGTCAAACCGCCGGTCGGCCCGGCATCAATGCTTTCGTCGCCGTCGTCATCCGACTCGTGATAGTGCTCGCTAAACGCCGGCACCGATTGCAGATACTTGAGCGTCGGCGCAGCACGGTGGCCACTGCGGCGCATGTCGCTGCCACCCAACTGCACAGAGAGCGAATTAGCGGGCGAAAACCCGTGCTCCGGACTGTGACACGACACACAGGCCAGCTTGCCCGAACCGGACAGCGACGCATCGAAGAACATCTGCTTGCCGAGCGCGCCCATCTGACGAACCGACTCGTAAACCTGCGCGCGAGTCTGTCCGCCGTCATGTGCAGCCGTCTGCACGACGAAGCCCTCTGTAGGTGCCGCCGCGACCGGCGGCACTGCGGCAGACGAAGCGCCCACGGCGCTGGATACTGCCGGCGCCCCGGCATCGCAAGCCGCCAACGTCATTGCCGCGGCGATTGCCAGTGCCGCTTGAAGCCCGCCTGCCCGGACGCAAAGCCGCACCGCCGGCCAAACCAAGGCTCTTTGAATCCACGTAAGACGAGGCCGCATAGAAATGGTGTGAGGTAGCCATGTTGAAGCCCGCGATAGTATTTCTTATGCGTTACTTATATATGACAATTTCCATACGCGTAGATCTTCGTAGAATGTAATTTGTAATAAATTACATTTTCCTGTCAAATTTGCTCCCCAGAATCTCGCACGCGGCCATTCGAGCAGGTACTGCGCACGGCCCGTCCCCAACGCGAGAGAGAGTGAACACACACAATGGATAAAAGAATGATCTGCGCGATACCTATCGCGATCGCCACGCTAGCGAGCCTTTACGCGTGCGGAGGCAGCGGCGTGACCCAACCGGACATCACGGCCATCAAAACGGTGGTGGTGATTTACGCGGAGAACCGCAGCTTCGACAATCTGTACGGCAACTTTCCTGGCGCCAACGGCCTTTCGAACGTCACGGCCGCCAGCGCGAAACAGGTGGACCGCGACGGCTCCACCCTCGCGACGCTGCCAACCATATGGAACGGTCTGACGCAAACCGGCGTCACGCCCGTCGTAACGCAGGCAATGACCGCCAACTTGCCGAATAGCCCGTTCGCCATCGACGACCCAAACGGTTTCAACACACCGATCAGCGCCACGACGCGCGACCTGTATCACCGGTTCTACGAGAATCAGATGCAAATCGACGGCGGCAAGAACGACAAGTTTGCAGCGTGGGCCGACTCGGGCGGTCTCGTCATGGGCCACTACACGCTCAACGCCAACAAGCTGCCGCTGTGGAAGATCGCCCAGCAATACACGCTGGCCGACAACTTCTTCATGGGTGCGTTTGGCGGCTCGTTCCTGAACCACCAGTGGCTGATCTGTGCGTGCACGCCGACTTACCCGAACGCGAACACGAGTCCGGCATCGGGCTTGATCTCGGCAGTAGAGAGCGACGGCGTGACGCTCAAGGTCGCCACCAATTCGCCGGCCTCCGCGCTGAGTGGACCGCCTAAATATGTCCTCTCAGGCAATCTGACGCCGGATTTCTACGCGATCAACACGATGCAGCCGCCGTATCAGCCGAGCGGCAACAAGGCGGCGACCGGCGGCGACGCGAACCTGGCCGATCCTGGCGCAGCCACCACGCTGCCGCCGCAAACCCAGCAACACATTGGCGATCTGCTGAACAACGCTAATGTTTCCTGGGCGTGGTACGGCGGGGCCTGGGGCGCGGCGGTGTCCGCCGCGCAAAGCGGCACATCGGGTGTGATCTACGGAGCAAACCTGACGGCTCCGAATTTCCAGCCGCACCACCAGCCGTTCAACTACTTCGCCGATCTCGCGCCGGGCACCGCAAACCGGACGCAACACCTGCTCGACGGCGGTCTGGCCGGTTCGGAGTTCATCAAGGCAATCGATGCCGGGACGCTGCCGCAAGTATCGTTCTATAAGCCGCAGGGCAATCTAAATGAGCATGCGGGTTACACCGATGTCGCCTCGGGCGACCAGCATATTGCGGATCTGATCTCGCATCTGCAGAAGAGCCCGCAGTGGAACAACATGCTTGTGGTTGTCACATACGATGAAAATGGCGGCTTCTGGGATCACGTCGCGCCTCCAAAGGGTGACCGTTGGGGCCCCGGCACGCGAATCCCGGCGCTGATCATTTCGCCGTATGCGAAGAAAGGTTACGTCGATCACACGCAGTACGACACGACGTCGATCCTGCGCTTCATCACGCACCGCTTCTCTCTGCCGACGCTGCCGGGTCTCGCGGCACGTGACGCTGCGCTGGCGAGCAATGGCGCTGCGCCGATGGGCGATCTGACGGCTGCGCTGGAGATCAGGCAGTAAGCGGTTCCTGATAGGAACCCAAAAACAGCGGGGGACGCGATGGCTGAAAAGCCATCGCGATCGCTCGACGCAACACCGCTGACTCCTGGGCCCCCTTCCGTCTCAGGATTGCGACGTATTTTTCGGCGCTATACGTCTTACTGATTGTCACTTCCCCGTGCCGGGGATTTTCGCAACCTCCCGCCTAACCCTTGCGCGTCGCACGTGCCGTGACGTTATGGCGTCACTCGGGTCTTCGATCAACACGTATTTTCAGCCAGACCAGGCTTCCGGCGTGTATCGATTGCGAAACGTTGGCGGCAACCCGGCACTCGTCGATCCAACCGCGCATCGAGCATCCTCGCAAATCAAGCGCTCTCACGCACATGGCACGGCCATTGCAATATGGTCCGCACGATCTCACTTTACGCGGCCGCGTGAAGATCTGTGCAAGCCATAGCAGCAGAACCAAAGTTCGCACGCGTGATCACGACAAGGAAATATGTGTGAGAACAGAGGGACACGAAATCTTTCTCTCGACGAACTCTCACATATTTCGCATTCCATATTAATTGCCGAATTTAAGGGAGAGTAACTCTCCATGGCCTTCCTATTCTTCGTCCGCCCGGACAATCTGCTGCGTCATACGGGCATTGCCTGCCTGGTGTTCGTGGCAAGTCATCTGCTTTCGATGCCAGCACATGCAACGTTAGGGCAAAACATCAACACCACCGCCGGCGATCCGTTATGGACGCATGCCGTTACGCACACCGTCAGCCAGCGAGCAGGCTACGTCATGCACCTCATTACGTTCCCGTCAGGCACGGTGGTACGTGAGTATGTGTCACTCAGCGGCATGGTGTTCGGCGTGGCGTGGGAAGGGCCCACCCTCCCGGATTTGAGGACGGCTCTTGGCGCTGCTTTCGATCAATACATTGCGGCCACTGCCACGCGCCGTGCCACGCCACTCGCGGTATCCCAAAGCGATCTGGTGATTGTCTCGACTGGCCATTTACGCGCGTTCGCCGGCCATGCTTATCTTCCTCTGGCTGCGCCCGCCGGCATCGATATCAGCGTTGTCCAATAGCGAGGCGATCATGTGTGACGAACGTTCGTTTCTCACGACCGTGCTTGGGATCTTCGTCGCCCTGCTCCTAACGGCATGCGGCGGCGGGAACAGCTCAGGCGAGGGTTCGTCCAGCGCTTCGACCCCGGCACAGTCGGCCACGAGCAGTTCTCCCTCGCCGTCGCTGTTAGCCTCTAATGCCACAGCGGTCGCGGTCGATTTCGGCGTGGTCGGCGTGCCGAATATGCCTTTCGTTAGTGTCACCGTCTGTGCGCCGGGTACGGCACAGTGCCAAACCATCGATCACGTGCTGGTCGATACCGGCTCGTGGGGGTTGCGCGTGTTCGCGTCGCAACTGCCGTCTTCAGTGACGCTTCCGCAGGAGCAGGATGCCTCGGCTAATCCACTCGCCGAGTGCATGCAGTTCTTCGATGGTTATACGTGGGGTTCGGTGCGGCTCGCGGACGTGCAGATCGGCGACGAAAAAGCGGCCTCGCTGCCGGTCCAGGTGATCGATCCGAACTACAGCGCCGTGCCGTCGGATTGCAGCAGCGTGGGCGCGTCGCGCAATACTCCCGCCGCGCTGGCTGCCAACGGCGTGCTCGGCATTGGCGTGTTCAAGCACGACTGCGGACCAGCCTGCGCGCAGCAGGCGGTGCCGGCAACGTACTACGGTTGTGCAGGAACGACCTGCACGTCGCTCGCGTTGGCCGAGGATCTGCAGGTTGCAAATCCGATCCCCTACTTCGCCACCGATAACAACGGCTCGGTCCTCATGCTGCCGGCGGTAACGGCGAGCGGTGAGCCTTCGCTGACGGGGCAACTGGTATTCGGCATCGGCACGCAGAGCAATAACGGCCTGGGGAGCGCCCAGGTGATCGGCGTCAATTCGACCAACGGGACTTTCTCGACGGTGCAAAACGGCGCAACCTATACAAAAAGCATCATGGACAGCGGCTCGACTGGCCTGTTCTTCCAGACCAGTACACTGCCAACCTGTGCGAGTCCGAACAACGCTTACTACTGTCCGGCATCGCCTGAGCAGTTAAGCGCGTTAATTGAAGGGGTGAACGGCGCCAACGTTGTGGTGTCGTTCGACGTGGGCAATGCGACGACGCTGTCGCAGACCTATGGCGGTGACTCCGTGATGCCGTTGCTCGCCGGACCGGCGTACGTCACCTCGGCCATCTTCGACTGGGGCTTGCCGTTCTTCTACGGCCGCAATATCTACACGGCCGTCGAACAGTGTCCCACACCCGGTGGTACGGGTCCCTATGTCGCGTACTGACACTGTGCTCATCAGCGAAACAAGGCGGCAAAAAGCAAAATGGCGCCGGCCGGAAGCACAATGACAGCCCCCCAACCCATTAGCTTCGCCGCACCTTCCAAGGCAACACCGAGTGTGCTGCTCGCATGTCGGGGGGTGTACTCCGGACCAAACATCCTGTTGAAATGTTCGGTCACGGTCCACACCGCGCAGACGAACTTCAAGAAGACGTAGACAGCAACCCACGCAATACAAAAGGTAAAAAGCGTTGAAGAAGCGATAGTCATACCGGCCCCATGCCGTTCCATTGCTCGTCAGATTCAACCGAGTCGGCGCATTGCCCTGTCGGCACCTGGAATCGATTGCGCCCAGCGCGGAATATCTCATGTTTCATCTTTGGGCGTTTGCCAAAACCGTGAAAGATTCCG
This sequence comes from Burkholderia sp. 4M9327F10, assembly GCF_005503145.1. Taxonomy (GTDB): domain Bacteria; phylum Pseudomonadota; class Gammaproteobacteria; order Burkholderiales; family Burkholderiaceae; genus Paraburkholderia. Next base: position 9,006 of record NZ_SCNV01000015.1, read on the forward strand.
CCATCGCGTGAAGAGAGAAACCAGAAAAGAATCCCCTCCCGGCGAACTGTAGTCGCCAACTTCAGGTCGCATTCCGACACTCGATGGCGGAATACTTAATCGTTCTATAGGATCGATTTCATCGACTAGAAGTCCTCAATAAGAACCCGCATATTGCAACAGCCTATCGAGGTAGTGCGGCATCAAAAGATAGTAAAGCAGCGACGAGTGACACGCGCCGCCTGAGCCCTTTCTATAGGAAGTGCCGGGTACCCGACGCGCGGCAGGCATGGGATGCACCGGCCCAATCAGTGAGGCGCAGCGTTTCAACTTCCGGACCGCGTAGCCGCCGGACGAGCGGGAACCGTCGTGGCCGCTCCCTCTTCCATAGCGTCAATCAGGTCATCGCGACAACGCTCACATGCGTCCCGTTGAGGTGCGGCAAAGCGCATTCAACGGAGCGCTGGAACGAACCAGCTCATCACCAAAAGGGATCCAGCACATTGGACGTCAATCGACCGCGATTCGCCCCACAAGCGCTGACACTGGGCGCTGCATTGGCATTTTCCACTTCGGCGCATGCAGTGGATCCCGCGCTAAACTCGCTGGGTCAGGCAGGCGGGTTGGTTATTCCTTATGCATTCGCACTACCCGAGGGAGTGGGCGAAGCCCAATACAACAACTACATCGACCCGCGATACGGTAATCAGGCGACAGGCTCCCAGATCTACTGGGGGGCGTTCGGGCTCTTGCCGTACGTGGAGCTATCCGGCGGGCTGGCAAACTATCCGGGCAACGTACCGGCGCCATACGCGGGCGCGGACCACACCATTCTTCGTCACTTGATGGCCGACGTTAAGGTGGAGGTACCGCAGTTCTTCAAATATCAGCCGGCCATTGCATTCGGCATGACCGATATCGGCGGCCAGACACATTTCTTTCGCTCGAAATACGGTGAGGTGTCACAGCCCGTCGGGCCACTCAACCTGACAATCGGCTATGGCCAGGGCGATCGGCTTGACGGCGTGTTTGGCGGGGTTCAGCTATCCCTTTGGCATACGGGACTATCGCTCCTGGCAGAAGACGACTCGAAGACGCCCTATGCAGGTCTGCGTTATCAGTCACCCCGCATTAGCTGGTTAGCCGACGCCAACATAATCGGCACCGTGACGCGCGCGCTTAAATCCACAGACGGTGTATCGCCGCGTACATCGATCTCGGTGGGAATCCAGATACCGTTCGGCAAGCGGTTTAGCCCACAACGCTGCGCTGGTGGCCTGTGCGACAACGCCAACGTTCAGGCGCAACCGACTTCAACCGGCACAGGCACGGTTGAAACGATCCCACTGCGTAGCCTGCCGCCACTACACCCGGCGGTAACGGCAGCGCAACCGGGTGACATGGCCGAACAACGGGTTTCATTCGTGTCGCCGCTGCAATCTGATGCGTCAATCGTCGTAGCTGATGATGCATCCGCGGTACCCGTTGAGCGTGCGCCGGCCGCCTCCGGCTCGCTGGATGCAGCGGCACTCGATCTGATCGCCGCGCAACTGTTTGCAGCAGGCCTCGAACGTGTACGCGTCGGTGTCACCGGACACGACCTGGTGGTCGAATACGAGAACCACCGGTACAACCAGAACGAAGCTGACGCACTTGGCATCGTACTGGGCGTGGCGAGCGTCAATGCGCCGCATGGCATCGAGCGAATCCATGCGGTCATGAAGAAGAACAATCAGGCGCTTGCCGATATTGCTGTCGATCGCACAGCGTATGCGCAATTCCTCACTGGAGGATCACCCGCAGCGGCAAGCGCATCGATGACGATGCGAACGCAACCGCGCTATGACGCGAACTCGATTGCATGGCACGGCAACGAGGGGTACCACGGTCTCGTGCGCCTCCAGATCTCTCCGATTACCAACTATCTATACGGCACGGAGTACGGCAACTTCGACATTTCTGTAGGCGCGATCGTAGCGGGATTCGTTCCGCTATGGCGCGGCGCCGAACTATACGCAAGCTATATTGCGCCGCTGTACAACACGAAAAACATGGACGAAGGCCAGGTGTTCAGTCAGTACCGTCTGCGCGGCGGGCTGTACGCCGCGGCCCTGACGCAAAGTTTCTGGGTCATGCCGCAGGTCCTGAACGTGGCAGCGGTGGGCAAATTCGAATACGACTACGTTGGCATCGAAAACGAAACCACCGTATTCGTCCCCGGCCGTCCCGACATGGTTCGCCTGCGTCTCGCGTATCTGCATCATGAGCCGGGGCAGGATGCGTTGCCGCACGAAACCAACGCGATGCTCACTTACAGATGGGTACAGCCGGCGTGGAAGCTGTGGATAGAGGCCGGCGTGGCCCGTTATGTCGGCGGCGACAAGGGGCCGCTCATCACCTTTACGCGCTGGTTCGACGATGTATCGATCAGCGTGTCGGGCGAGCATAGCGGCCGGGGCAGCTTTGCGGGCGCCGCCATCAGCTTCCCGCTCACACCGCGTCAAGGCATGAAGCCAGGTATCGCTCAGGTTTACGGGGCCGAACAGTTTGCGTTGGACTTCCGTACGCGCGTGGGTTCGATCAACTACCTGACGCCTGGTGCAGCCCAAAACCTCACCTTCCCGTACAGCACCGACCAGGATCTCCTGAACCAGGGACGCTTCAGCGCCGCCTATTTTTCGACGCAGCTATACCGGATGCGCGACGCGTACGACCGCTATGCCAAGCCTGGCGGCGACCCGTCGAAGCCGGATCTTCATGCCGGGCCGCCCGATCCTGCTGCCGCAATCGGCGTGGTCCCATCAGCTATCTACAAAGCCAGTTTGCTGGACCTGAAAAAAACGCAGGCACAACCGCTTGCCAATTGTGAGTGACTTTCTTTCGGAGAGAACTATGAAGCTACTTGACACGCGCGTGTGGCGCACGCTGCAATTTGGATCGATCGCACTTGCAAGCGGCGCGTTGGTCGCATGCGGGGGAGGCGGCAGTTCCCCCAATGGGACCATCCAGGGGACAGTGGCAATCGGCGCCGCAGTAGCGAATGCGACCATCCAGATGAGCTGCAAGAACGGCTCCGGCAGCGCGACTACCAATTCAAACGGAGCCTATTCGGATTCGTTCAAATTCGACGGGCCGTGCCTCCTGACTGCAACCAGCGGCTCGACCGTGCTCAATTCGTTTGCCTCCGGTCCCGGAACCTACAACATCACGTCCCTCACGCAGTTGCTGTTGAGCTACCTCGCCGGACAGCTCGGCACGACACTAAGTGGTTTGCTGGCCGGCATCACGACCAACACGACCTACCAGAATGCGCTGACGAATAGCACGGTGATCGCCAACGCGGAAAACGCAGTCGCACAGCTAATAAAGAGTACGTACGGTGTGACGCTGTCTACCAACGCGTTCTTGACCGTGTCGTTCACACCGGGTCAGCCAGGCGCCGATGCGGATCTCGACGCCCTGCTTGCCGCAGGAGCCATTACGAGTGATGGCCAGCCCGCCGCATCGCTGGCAAGCGCAGCCGTCACCGCGGGAGCCGCAGCGCCGATTTCAGCTGGCGGCTCAGGGACCTCGACCGGCGGAACAGGCGGAAGCGGGACCTAGCCCCACCTCTCGGATGTCTGCCTGCCGTCCCAGGGACGCGCAGGCGGGCATCCGATGCGGCCTCGATGCGCAGCGGTGAACCCATCGGTCAGACGGGCTGCCGCACGGCAAGGTGCTCTTCGAGGTAGGTCCGGAAACCAGCGCTAACTTCCGGGTGACGCAGCGCAAACTCCACGGTCGCTTTCAGGTAACCGAGCTTGCTGCCGCAGTCGAAACGCGTGCCGTGATACTTGTACGCCAGCACCTGCTCGTCGGCGAGCAGCGACTGGATTGCGTCGGTCAACTGCAGTTCGCCGCCGGCGCCCGGCTTCAGCGCGCGCAGATGTTCGAAAATGCGCGGCTTGAGCACATAGCGGCCCACCACGCCCAGGTTCGACGGCGCCACTTCCGGCGCAGGCTTCTCGACGATGCCCGACAATTTGACGATCGACTCTTCCCATTCCCTGCCGTCGACGATGCCGTAGGACTTCGTTTCCGACGGTGGGATCTCTTCGACGCCGATCACCGAGCTGTGATAGTGGTCGAACACCTCGACCATCTGTGCCAGCACGGGCGGCGTGCCGTACAGCAGGTCGTCCGCGAGGATCACGGCAAACGGGTTGTCGCCCACCAGCTTTTCGGCGCACATCACCGCGTGACCGAGGCCGAGCGCCTCGGGCTGGCGCACGTAGAAACAATCCACATGGCTCGGCTTGATGCTGCGCACGAGTTCCAGCAGCTTGTCCTTGCCGCGCGCTTCGAGCTCAGCCTCGATCTCGTACGACTTGTCGAAGTGATCCTCGATGGCGCGCTTGCTGCGGCCCGTGACGAAGATCATTTCGGTGATGCCGGCCGCCATCGCCTCTTCCACCGCGTACTGGATCAGCGGCTTGTCCACGACAGGCAGCATTTCCTTCGGGCTCGCCTTGGTGGCGGGGAGGAACCGGGTGCCAAGACCTGCTACCGGAAAAACTGCCTTGGTGACTTTTAGCATGAGAGCTCTCAGGGGTTGATGAATTCAGTGCGGACGTCCAGTGCCGAGCTAACGTCGCCGGGCGCTTAGGGCTCGTCCGTCTCGATCACAGCCATGCCCTGGCACAGGGGCATTAAAAAAAATGCCCGCTCTCCCGAAGGGGAACAGGCTCAAATTCCGAGGTACTTCTTCTGCTCGCCGTTCGGACCACGAACATTTGCCAATCCGTCAGACGACCAGTCAACAGGATAAGACAGCCCAAAGCACCCCAAAAGCGAGTGGCGGAAACGTTCGCTATTTTGGCAGTGCCGCGGACTGCAGGATTGCATCCGCCTCACTATTGTTGAAATTTCCTGCCTTCTTTCCGATATACACGCATGCCGGCATGTTCGAATTTCACGATTTTTTGAAGCCGCAATCGTTTGCGCATCGCGATCCATGCAGCATTTATTTGCTTCATTAATTTAAAATTTAACGGCGCACCACGAAAATATTGTCGCACCCTATATATGACAATCTTATTTTTTAATCATGTTTAAAGAAAAGGCAGGACACCTTGCGCAAGAAGATGATGGACTCGAATAGAGCTCATTTCATTTACAGCGGATTTACAATTCCCGGTCTTGGGATGACCGAATTTCACCATTGACGGAGCAATCCGTTATGACGGTGCATGTGCAAGGCGTTTGCTGGCGCGGTACTCAGTCGGCGTTGTCGAAAGATGTTTACGGAAGAGCTTCGACAGCCAGCCACCTCCGCCGAGGCCGCAACGGCGCGCGATCTTGTCGACCGGCAGATCGGTCTCTACGAGCAGGCGGCAGCACATGTCAAGCCGCACATAAGACAGATACTCGGAGGGCGTGACGCCCATTTCAATCTTGAAGCGGCGCAGGAAGTTTCGCTCACTCATGGCCGCAACCTGCGCGGCCTCATCAATGGCAATCGACCGGTCCCCGTTTGCCTCCAGCCAGCGGGCCGATGCCTGGATCTTTTCGCTCACGTAAGCGGACGCGTTCTCACGAATCGTCGCGGTAAATCGCGCCCGTTGAGGCCGGGGCAAAACGTACTCCGCGATCTGGCGGGCAATTTCGGGGCCGAGATCCTCCTCCACCAGCGCCAATGCGCTTTGCAACGGACTCGGGAAAGCCGTGGAGACGCCCATATCGGGGGCACAGTATTGGTGAATTTCCGCAGCGCGACCGCCTGGGCGCTGGGTAGTCCCGGCACGCCCGAATCCGGCGGCTTCCAGCAGCAGACGCCCTTCGCCGATCGGCACCAGCAACTCGCTGCGCGGACATTCACGACGCAGCCAGGTCGTCAGGCGCTCGTCGCGCACCGCACTGCGCACCCCACCGCCGCCGCTGATAAATAGTGCATGGAAGCCGCTCAGATGGCGCCGCTCCTCGACTCCATCGGTCCAGACAAACACAGAGGACGAACTGTCGACCCGTCCGCCGGCCGCAAACAGGAGACAAACCTTGTAACGTGCCTGACCACCCAGAGACGGGTCTACGCTAGTAAGCGCATTTGCCGATTGGAAAATTTCCAGGACTGCGGCTGCTTCTGGCAACGCAAAGCCGCTGAACAAAACTATTCCAATGTTTTTCACGGTCCGCGCGGCTTGCAAAACACCCAGCAGCTCCGCGCCTTTCCTCTGAACCGCCTCAAAGCACCCCATCATTTGAATCCCCGGAAATTTAGTTGGCCCTCCAGCCTCTTTAGAGCCAGATTTATTGATGAAGTCATCGTACAAAACAATCCTTCTCACCATTATCTGGTGGCGGAATCCGCCAACATGTTGGCGGATTCTATCAACGCCACAAGCTTAAGAAACTGAACATACTGCTCAATCCGTATTTCTGAAATTTTTACAACGTTGGAATAATTTGAAAGTTACACAGGGGAATTACAACCGGATTGAACGGCCAATGTGGGCGAACGAGCGCCTGTCGTATGCAGAAGTTACCTTGTCGGGATTCGCCATACTTGCCCCAGATCGATTCTTTTCCGCGAAGATGCACTATCTCTGCCCCCAGCCACAGTCACACCCAGCGGGACTCCACCCCAGGTCACCATGCTTCCGATCGAACAATTCCTGCAAGCCATCGACGCAACCCCTTTGGTCGCTATCGACCTGATCGTTCCAGACGAGAGTGGTAAATATCTGCTTGGACACCGCGTCAACAAACCCGCACAGGGATTCTGGTTCGTGCCGGGTGGCCGCATCCGCAAGAACGAACGCCTCGACGACGCGTTTCGCCGGATCGCACGCGATGAGCTCGGCCATGTGGACATCGAACGAGCCGACGCCGATCTCGTCGGCGTATACGAACACATGTATGAAGACAACGTTAGCGGGCGACCCGGCATCTCCACTCACTATGTGGTGCTGGGCTACCGGCTGAATCGTCCAGTCAAGCTGGAAAATTTACCCGACTCCCAGCACGCCGCCTACCGCTGGGCAACCGGGGTGGAGATTCTCGCTGACCCGGCCGTACACCTGAATACAAGGGTCTACTTTTCCGGGCCCTTACCCCGCTAACCTTCGACCTCGCACGCAGCCGCAGTTGTGATCGCAAGACGGGTCTCCTCGTACACAGCGTAGAGGCGTGCCATGTCCCGCTGGCTGACCGGCAATGCCTCGCAGGCGCTTTTGACGAGTGCGGCATAAAGCTGCGCCTGACCTGCCGCGACCTTCCCGTCGATCACGTCATTCCGATGCGCCCATAGCAGTTCCACGGTTGCATCGACCAGATGGGTTACGCGATCATCCACGCGGGAGCGATTGTCTGACATCAATCGCCCCGCTTAGCCCTGCGCGACGCGCAAGGCCCGCGCCGCATGCTCGACGCCCGGAACATAAGGACGGCCCACGCTGTAGTACTCAATCCCTAACTCCGCCATGGCCTCAGGCTCATAAAGGTTGCGCCCGTCAAAAATCAGCGGCTCGATCAGCGCTTGAGTTAACTCACTAAAGTCAGGGCTCTTGAATACCTTCCACTCGGTCACGATCACGAGGGCGTCGGCACCGTCCACACTCTCCGTCTGCGTCTTCGCAAACGACAGCCGCGAGTGCGCCTCCGGAGTATCGCGCAAGTCGTGTGCAAAAACACGCCGTGCTTCGTTAATTGCCACGGGATCGTAGGCGCAAACGGTTGCGCCCCGTTCCAGCAGCCCGGTTACCAGCTTGCGGCTCGGCGCCTCCCGCATGTCGTCGGTGTTGGGCTTGAATGCCAGCCCCCATACCGCAAAGCGGCGCCCAGTCAGGTCAGCACCGAGCCGGGCAGTGATCTTGTTGATCAGCACGTCCTTTTGTTGCTGGTTCACCGCCTCGACTGCCTCCAGAATGCGTAAGGCCTGACCATGCTCGGCTGCTGTCTGCACGAGCGCGCGCACGTCCTTGGGAAAGCATGAGCCGCCGTAACCTGCACCTGCGTATAGAAAGTCGTAACCAATCCGCGGATCCGAGCCGACGCCACGCCGCACCGCTTCGATATCGGCCCCGACGAGATCGGCGAGATTCGCGAGCTCGTTCATAAAGGAGATGCGGGTAGCCAGCATTGCGTTCGCAGCGTATTTGGTGAACTCGGCAGAGCGAACATCCATGTGGCGGGTGCGCTCATGGTTGCGGTTAAACGGCGCGTAGAGCCGCTTCATCTGCTCGCGGGCGCGTTCGCCGAGTTCGTCTGCATCGCTGCCAATCACGATGCGATCCGGTCGCATGAAATCGTCTACCGCTGCGCCTTCCTTAAGAAATTCCGGATTCGACACAACCGAAAACTCATGGCGCACGCCGCGGCGCCGCAGTTCGCCTTCAATGGCGGCACGCACGTGCCGTGCGGTTCCGACCGGCACCGTCGACTTGTCGACTACCACCTTGAAGCCGTCCATATGAGAGCCGATGTTGCGCGCCGCAGCCAGCACATATTGCAGGTCGGCTGATCCGTCTTCATCAGGCGGCGTGCCGACAGCAATGAACTGCACATCGCCATGCGCGACACTTGCTGCGACATCGGTAGAGAACTGCAGGCGCCGGCTCGCGCGGTTACGGTCGATCAGTTCCTTTAAGCCGGGTTCGTGAATCGGCACGCCTCCGCCATTCAGAATGTCGATCTTGTGTTGATCAACGTCAAGACAAAAGACGTCGTTACCGATTTCCGCAAGGCATGCGCCAGTGACCAGACCAACGTAGCCGGTGCCGATAATGGTGATCTTCATGTTGTCCTTTGTAATGAGAAAGCGCTTGCGAATCCGGGAGTCCGATTGCTGGGTCGTGGGTGCTTAAGAGTTCGAAGTCCCAGCGCGCAGTGCGCACAATTTCGCCTCGAACTCGCCAAGGACGGCCTCACGCGACAGCACTGCCTGAGCGAATTCACGACCTGCCCGTCCCAGACGCGCCCGCTCGAACGCGTTGCCGGCGAGCATTTCGATGGCCGAGACCAGCAAACCTGCCTCTCCCGGCGGCACTACCACGCCACGAGGGGATACCGCTTCGTATAACTCAGTGCCGGGGTTGGCCATCGCTATCACTGCCCGGCCGCTAGCCAGCATGCCAGTCAGCTTTGACGGCATCACCAGATCCGCGGCGTCGGCACGCTGGGGCAGCACGTGAATATCGGCAAGATTTAACAGTTCGTTCAGCCGCTCGAGCGGCTGCAGGTCGATGAAACGGCAGTTGCGCAGATTGCCGCAGATCGCTGTGATGGCCTCACGTGCTGGGCCGTTCCCGCAAAACACGAAGACTACGTCGTCGCGGTGAGCGAACCCATTTGCGGCCGCTGCGAGCACTTCGAGACCCTGCTTTGCGCCCATGTTCCCTGAGTAGAGCACCACCGTTGCAGCGTCAGGGATGCTCAGTTCGTCTCTTAGCCGACTACGCCGCCCGAGCGGATAGATGGCTTCGGTATCGGCCCAGTTCGAGAAGCGGGCCACCTTGCTTTGCTCGACCCCTTTGCGCAACGCATGTTCAACCATCTTTCCAGAGATCGTCGATACTGTATCGAAGCGTCTGAGCAGCATTCGCTCCAACGCAAGCGCTAAACGCTTAAGCAAGGAGCCTTTCAGCATACCCAGGCTGAATGCAGCGTCTACCTCGTAATCCTGAATATGCAGCCACGCATATGCACCGGTCAATCGGGCCACCAGCCAGCCGGTGGGCGCATTCATCAGGCTAGGCGCTATACAGACGACCACATCCGGCCGCCAGAATGCATGACGCAGCAGCAGCGGGAAGCTCGACAACGCAAAACTCGCCAGGTGAGCGATGCGCCCGGCGCCCTTCGGCTGTGCGGGTACCCACAGCGGCGCACGCCAGATGCGCACACCATTGCGCGTCTCATTCGCGTAGCGGGATGAGGAGAAGCCTTTCGCGACACGCCACTCCGGGTAGTAAGGTGGAGCACAAACGACGCGTACATCGTGGCTGCCCGCGGCAAGCACCTCCGCCATCTCGGCGGTGTATTTGCCGATACCGGTTAACTCCGGCGCATAGTTGATGCCATATAGGAGAATCTTCATTGGTCTCCAGCGCGATAACGCTGTAAATGCTGCAGCGCATAATGACTGGTTCCTGGGCGATGCGCATCTCAATGGACCGCCATCATATTGGCGAGGTCCGCCAAACTCGCGGTCGTCCTGGTGTGGACAGCATGCGGGCCCTGTGCACGCCGCAGCCAATGACATTCGAGTGCCGGTCTGATGCGGTGTTTGGCGTGCGCTGTGCCGGTCATTCCCTGTCTAAAAACGCTATTAGTTTGTCGCGATACGCCACTGCATCATGAATCTAGCTCTATTCGGCAATGATGCAGTATGTTCAGACTATCATTCCGGCGGTGTCGTATATCGGGTGTTCGCGCGTCCGCCCATGCCCCTCGGCTTCCGTTGGTTGGGGTTCAGCGCTGGCTGACGTCAGTCTGACTGACCAATCGACCCGTATAGGCATGAGTTTCGTACGACAATGAAAATCTTCTCGATGGTGCTGATGCCGGCGGTGATCGGCATGGCTTGTACGACCGCCGGCGCGCAAGTGAATTCCGATTCGGTGCAGGACCACACTTTTTCTGGTGGTCAGCGAAACAACCCACAGCCGACGCCGGCGTCGCCGCTAAACCCTCTGCTGGGAGCACCGCAGGACGACGCAGAAAACGATCTGCCGGACAAACGCACCTCAGGTCAGACGCAAGGGCACAGTTCGACACAGGGCAGCCGCACACGCAATCAGCAGACCTCTACGGATGCACCTCCTAGTCCGTTGCTGGGTGCTCCGACGAGCTATGAGGATAGCTACATTTCCAGCCTCGACTACGGGCCGGAAAAGCAGACTGCCACGCGTGAGGCGTCCAACTATAAGCTCACGCCAGTAGAACTGTTGCTGGCTCCTGAAATTGCAGAACGCGCGGCCGCGGGCGCGCCATCGCACCACCATGAAGTTGGCACCGTTGTTGCAGACGAACACCAGCAATCCCAGGAATCAGCACCGTCTACTAGCGCCCCCCCGGTCCAGGCTTCGGCCTCGCGACACGTTTCACTGAGTGGGACTGCCGGTTCCGACGCAGCAAGCGCGATCTACCGGTCGCCCTGGTAAGGCAAATCCATCAAACCCGATCAGAGAAAACAGGTCACGTGCGCATGCCAACACAATCCACCGGCGCGCTTCCAGCGCTGACCAGCATTCGATTCTTTGCGGCGTTGGTCGTCGCCCTTTCGCATTTCACCCAACTCGGGTTACTTGCTCTACCCGCTACGTTTCTCGCATTCGTCGATGGCGGACGTCCGGCCGTATCTCTCTTCTTCGTTCTTTCCGGCTTCATGCTGACCTACACGTACCACGGCACGATTGACGCCATAGGCTCAACGCGGTTCTACGTCGCGAGATTCGCCAGGATCTATCCAGTGATGTTGTTGTCTCTGCTTATCGCGGCATCTGTCACGATCTATCTGCTGCGCTCTGACAACGGCACCCTGCTGTTGAGCTGGTATTCGATCAATACCCATGTGTATCTGTCGCTTGTGGTGAGCCTTGCTGCGCAACTCCTGCTGCTGACCGGCTGGTTCCCGTTCGCTTCGATCAATCAACCCTGGATTGGTCCGGCGTGGAGCATCTCTTGTGAGGCACTTTTCTATGCTCTGTTTCCCTGGCTCCTGCGCAAGCTGCGACTGAAGGACGGGTTCACACTTGCGCTGATCTGCGCCGCACTCTGGGCAGCGCAGGGGATCTGGATTTTCTGTATCAACCGTTATGTGCCTTTAGGCAGAAAGGGATTTCTGATTTCGCAATTTCCGCTAACGCATTTGACGGAATTCGTCATGGGCATTGGCGCCTCCGCCTATTTCGTCAAGGTGCGGCTAAGCGTACAGGCATCGCAGCGCCTGGGGATAACACTCATTTGCGGCGCCTTGATCGCGATTGCGCTGCTCGCCGCATGGCAACCTATAAGACCGGCCTACTACCTTGAATCGCCTTTCTTCACTGCGCTCATCCTCGGCCTCGCCCTGCTCAAACGGCCGGTACTCGGCCTGCTGAACCGCCGGCCGCTCATTCTCCTTGGTGAAGCCAGCTATTCGTTGTATCTGATTCATATTCCACTGGCACATTGGGCGCACATAGCGGGCCTTCATCGCAACAACGGGTGGATAGCATTGCTGCTTGCCATGTGCCTGAGCATCGCGATATACCTCTATTTCGAAGAACCCATGCGCAGGCTGATACGCTATGGAAACGAGTCAAGGCTTCAGAGGCTCGCGACAAGATGAAATTGACGCGCCGCAAGGCACTGGCCCAACTGGGCCAGATTGGGCTTGGGTTGGCCCTGAATCGTACATCGCTCGCAAGCACTGCGGATGTGAGCCTCGCCCTGCCTCGTGCGCGTATCGAAACACTCGAGGAGGAGAATTACAGCGCACGTGGACGCGGCGGCGCTCTGGGTGACGACAAAACCGACGACACCGCGGCGCTCCAGGCATGGATCAATTACCTGGTTACCCACCATAAGCGCGGCACACTTGGTGCAGGGACCTATCGCGTGAGCGCTCCTCTCATCATTCCGGCCGGGTATGAATGGGCGATAGACGGTGACGTCGCCGGCGGAACACGGATCATGCAAACAGCGGACAACATGCCAATCTTCGATATTGGCCCGACAGGCTCAAAGCCGCTGATGCATACATGGCGAATTTCGAACATCGAGTTCGATTATGCGAACGATCAGCCGGCATCGCACGAAAACGCTAACCCGATACTGTTCTCGCAAATGGTGTGCGAATTCTCGCTAACGGGTTTGCGCTTCGCACGCGGTTCCTACGCGATCAAGGTAAAACCTGGCATTGGCGGCCCGTGGGGAGGGCTATGGGATGAACTTGTGTTCGAAGCCAATCTCAGCGCAGGCGCAATGCAATGGACGGGTTGCGTCAACGGCGTCCCCAACAACAAATGGGGACGCTTTTTTGTCGACTGCCATAACATGGTCGGTCCTGTCTTCAATGATGTTCGCGGGTACAACTGGGTCGTCGATACGATCGAGTTCATTGCGGCGCAGCGCGGCGCGCAACTCTTTTCAATTTCGGGTGGCAGCGAGTGCACGATCGGAGCGATCAAACTGGAGAACGGCGTGTATCGCAACGCGGTCGACCTGATCGGCATTGGTCCCGGTGCGCACGTCAAGATCGGTCAGTTCTTCATTGGCGGTAATGCCATGGTCTTGCACCCGGCAAGAGGTGCGATAACCCTGTTTGCGACCGGGGTGGGTGGTCCGACCGGAACCTTTGACCTCGATACGCTGGTTGCGAACGCAACCGAGTTCGGTGGCGACATATACGTCATCAGCGGTGCAAAGGGTAACTTGCGAATCAGGGATATGTCGTTCGACGCCAACCCCTGGCAAATATGCAACAACGGTTCGACAACGACCGGCGACACGCTCACGCTCGACCAGTACAAGAACGATCGTCTTTCAGACAATCTCGGCGATGCAAGCTACGCGGTTACGCTCGGCGATCCAAACATTCTCTCTTTTGAAACGCCCTTCACTTCGCCTCGCACGCTAGACCTGCCGGACGTTGCGAACAGACTGTTCAACGGTCTCTACTACGAAGTTCGCCTGTATGGCGCCGTGAACGGCAGCAACACGCTCACCATTCAGTGCGGGGGCAAGAAGAAATTTGTTGCACACAGCGACAAGGTGCTGATGCGCTTCTCGTGGCGCCGGAACGCCACCGCCGCCGCGGGCTGGATGATGACGCAATACGAGCCACTACCGTAAGAAGTCTGGCGGTAAAGCGCCGCTCGTTGTGAATTCCATGCAGTCAATCATTTAAATCAGGGAAGTAAAGATGCGCGGAAAGGGTATCCCGCTGTTGGCAATCCTGTTTCTCTTGCCGTTGGCGTTCGACTACAAGACTGCCGACGACAGCCAAAGTCATTTGCTCCAGTACCTGCTTGTTGCCCCGCCCCTGATATGCGGTGTTCTTCTCGCCTTGATGGGGCCCAGATTCCGGAGCAGGTCGCAACTGCGATCGCTGGTGTCCATGGCGGTAACCATAACCGTTGCCGGTAGCGTCGTTCCGCAGTTCCTTCAGGGCAACGAGGTCGGAAACTATTTGAGGGTAATACTCACCTTCGTTCTATTCCTGGTGGGCTATCACGCCGGATGCCACCCGTGGAGCGACGCAAGGGCGAGGATTCTCGACCAATGTCTCTTTGCCGCGATGGCGGTATCGATGATTGCCAGCCTGCTTTATGGCCTTTCGACCGGTGGCTCTATCGATGACGTTCGATACCGGATCCTGTCTCCTGTGCTTCTTGGATTCCAGGGGCTGCTTCTCCATGAGATCGTCGTTCGCCGAGCAACAAACAAGGTCGCGCTGATGTTCTTTGTCGCTACCCTGGTTGTCGAGCTCTTGAGCGTGACGCGAAGCTTTCTTGTGGGCACGGTCCTGTTGTTCTGCCTTGCGAGTTTTCTCGCGGCTCCGACAATCAGCCACCTCACCAAGTCGCTGCTGCGCACGCTTCTGGTCGCGGCCGCACTGGGTGGCGTAGTGGCAGCAGGCGCCGCGTGGATCTTCCCGTCTGTACTCGATCACTGGTCTCAGCGGATCTTTTTCGCCGAGGGCACGCAGAGCGGGAAAGACCCGACAACGTTGAGCCGCCTCGCCGAAATGGAAAATCAGTATGACCAGGTCACATCAACCGGCACGTCTTTGCTGACCGGAATGGGCTATGGACACCATTTTGGCTACGCTGAGGATTACATCGTTGAAATGCTGGAGTTCTCCAAGCGGGGGGATCTGGAGGCAATTGACTCCTGGTCGGCAGGTCACAATTTTTGGGTATACCAGTTGTTCGCCGGCGGCATCCTGTTCGGAATCGCGTTGCCGTTCGCGTTGCTGTACGCCCTGTACCGATGCACGATCAGTTATCGGCGTTGGCGTCGTGCAACACCCACCGCCGACTACTTGCAAAGCATGGGGCGCTATCTTCTGGTTTCCGGGGGGATGGTTGCAACCACGGTCGGGGGAAATCCGCTAGGACCACGCTTTTCCGGATTGGTTTATGGACTGGCTCTGGGCCTTCTCGTAGCCGCCTATTCGAAAGGAATGGCCGCCAGGCGATACTCGTCTTACTTCCCGTCGCAGTTGCCCCTAAGGGCGGCAACTGCGGTATCGACTGTCAATGCAGAGAGTCTTGGCAGCGACGGGCGTTGAAGCGCCCGTCGGGGTTCCGGGTGGAGACATCACCCGGAGTCGCCCGCGTTCCGCTCTATCTGGCGTTCACACGGAGGCTCCGGTCGCAGAGCCTTTTATTTAGCCTCTGGGCAACTTCATACGCTCGCGCACCTTCAATACGATGAAGTATTCGTATATGGACTGGAGTGTCGCGTAGACGAACCCCGGGCCGCCATCCAGGAACCCCCCTCGAACCCCGTAGAGCAGGAAGAATTTGACCAGAGGACGAAACGGCAGCTTATAAAACATCCCCTTCTGATGATAGCGCCGGACCTGGAAGTCCTTGGCCAGCAACGCTTTCGATATCTTGAACTTCTCGTCACGGTTGGCGTTGATCATGAACTGATCGGCCTCGAGCGAACTATACGAATTGTGCCGGGCAAGCCAGTGCGATATGCCTTTGCTGAATGGATGATGATCGAGGAACCCCGCCACTCTGCCTGTCTGTCCATTGACGATCGTTACCGGGTTCACCATCCGTTCATAACTGATGTACGCAGGTTTGAAGAGGCGCACATAGTAGGGCGACGCTTGAACATGCTTTAACCAACGTTCGCTCAAGAAATCGCGGCGTTGAACTTCAAAGGCAACGCAACCGCCAGGTGTTGAAACGGCTTCGTGTATTGAGCGAGCCAGTTCGCCGGTGACGCGTTCATCTGCATCGATGTACAACACCCAGTCGTTCTTGAACTTGATGTTTGCCAATCCCCAGTTTTGATGGGAAGCCCAGTTATCGAACTGCCTCAGCGTAACCTGCGCACCGAACCGTTTAGCAATCTCGACCGTTCGGTCCGTACTGAGCGAGTCATACACATGGATGTCATCGCACCACGCAACCACGCTCTCCAGGCAACCAGGAAGGTCCCGTTCTTCGTCTTTTGTCAGAATAAGGACTGAAATACCGTTCATCACTGCTCTCCAGATCTGCGTCGAATAGCTATTTTGCGTGCGGGCATACCTGCATAGACGGTCCAGGCATCGCGCAGACTGCGCGTCACCACTGAACGTGCGCCGATCACCGCTCCGTCGGGGACTTCAGCGCCTGGACAAATAAAAGCTTCGGCGCAAATCCACGCGTCACGCCCAATGGTTATGGGTTGTGTTATCAACTGAAACAGCGGGTCATTGAAGTCATGGCTACCCGCACACAGGTGCGCTCCCTGCGAAATCACAGATCGCTCTCCAATGGTGATTTTCCCCATCGAATACAGTGTGACGCCATTGGCAACTCCGGCTAGCGCGCCGATGGAGAGATTCCACGGCGCCCATATCTTTACTCGCGGATAGACGTGAGCGCCTACTCCAACCTGTGCACCGAACGCCCGCAGAACAACCCGGCGCCATCCGTGACACACTCGCGGTGTGGGAAGGAAAAGCAACGCATACACGATTCCCCACAGTACCCGCGCCAACCTGTTCCCCAGCGAGAACGAAGGAGCAACTTTTGAATCCACTCCTTGCAAAATCATCGTTCAAACCTCTTGATAACTGGCAACGGGACGGCAATACTCGCCAGACGACAGCGGCGCGGCCAGCATTTCGCTGTGAGCCACCTCGTCGCTCAGGGTTGCGAAGCGGCGTCGGATCAGTCGCGCTGGAACGCCCCCAACCACCACGAACGAGTCGACATCCTTAGTGACGACCGCTCCCGCTGCGACGACTGCGCCGTCGCCGATCCTCACGCCGCAAAGAACCGTTGCGCCCGCACCAATCCATACATCTTTTCCGATGAGCGTCTGGCGGAAAGCCGGCCGGCCACTAAAGATGACCGGCACACCGGGACGATCAAAGAGGTGATCGTTACCGATGATCTGCACGTCGGGTCCAAGCATCGAATAGCGGCCGACGCATACGCCCGGGTTGATTCGACAACCCGGGCCGATATAGACGTACTCGTCAGCGCGAAAATCCCGGCTGATGTCTCCATAGCCGCCAAATAGTGCGGTTGCGTGCACGCCATTGAGTCTGAGAAGCTTGCGCCACCAAAGTCTTCGCGCACTGCGCAACACCTTCCTAAGCGCCGCGAGCATCTTGATCTCCGTAGGAAGCCAGCATGTCATTACCCTGCCGAGCGGGCCTTCCGTGGATCGCATCCGCAAGGACCTCACACTGCTTGCGGGGGTTGTATACGTCATCAATGATCCTGAAACAGTTGTCCCGTGTGCGCCAGCGATCATGAAATACCTGGGGAAACTCCATGAGGCACCTCGTCAGATCGAGCAGGTTTCCGTATTGGAATAGCATCCCCGAGAAACCCTCTACCACCGCCTCCACTTCGGGCATTTGGCGATCCATGTCGGAATGGGTAATGACGGGTGTGCCGAACATCAGCGAATGCATCGCGGTCAACCCGACCTTCCCCGGCGACACAACGACGTCCGAATCGAAGATATACGTTGCAACAGCTTTCTCGTCGTATAGTTCGCCGACAAAGTCGACCTTCAACTTCAACTCCGTTGCGAGATCCTTGAGCTTTTGTTCAGCAGGTCCACCCCCGATAAGGGTTAGCTTGAACTGGCAGCCAGATGTCTCCTGCGCCAACGACGCCGCGCGCAGCAACAGGTCATATTCACATTTATCCGTTAGCCGTGAGACACCAAGAATGCACAGCTCCGCAGCTTGCTCGCGCTGCGCGCTCTGGCCCAGCAGGTCAAGCCGCGTGTTCAACTGAGACTGGTAGTCCAGGCTATTGAAACCAACATAAAGATTTCGGGCTCGAAACCCGAACTTCTCGGCAATACATTTCGCACGATATCCGTACAGATATTGCGCATGCCCAAGTGAAAAGAAAACGCGTCTTACGAAGTTTTTGACATTTCGCTTTTCTGACAGAAAGCCGTGACCCCAAAATATGACGCGCTTCCCCGACATGCACCCTATCAACGCCGCCAGCCACGTCGTAAAGAAATTTGGGTTGGCCAGCAGTATCAATACGTCGAACTCGCTCGATAATGACGCCAGCACGGCAGCCCATTGGAAGGAAATCTTGCCGACAGTCCTGACTGGAGCCGCCCTGAAATCGTCTTTGTTTGCGAAACTAAACGAAGGAATGCCTTGATACCGTTCTACTGGATCGCCAAAGAAGGTCGAATCGAAGTCCTGCGCAACAATCGCGTCAAGCACGCCCTTTCGATAGTGCGGGAAGAAGTGATACACGATGGCGACCTTGGGCGCTTTCTTTTGCCCCACGACTCGGCCTGATTGGCGGGCATCCTGTGTCGGAGCGGACACACGATTTCTCGAGCGGCGCATGAAGTTATTGGTCATCATGCTTCCCCGCGCCATGGACTACGGCAATCGCGTCTATCACATTACTTCCAAAGGAATTGGGACTATGCTCGCTGGCAAACCTGGCCAGTTGAGGCGAGTTCCTGATCGAGTGCATGGCCGATTGCAGCTTTGCCCAGTCGAAGCGTGGCTTCGGTGCCGATGCGCTCAAAAAATCGTCCCACCGCAGACCCAGCAATCTTTTCCCCCGATAGTTGTCGATCAGGCCGTAATTCGAAGTAATCACCGGCACGCCGGCCTGGGCTGCCTGGATCAGTACGCCACTCATTCCGCTAAAGTTCTCGTAACACAGCCACATCGAGTCGGCCGCCGCAAATACCTGCCCTTCTTCCAGTTCGGAACAGAACCTGTTGAGAACGATCACCTGCGACGCACGCTCCCCGGCCGTCAGCATGAAAGATTGAATCATCTGGGCCGCCTCCTTATCCTGTACGCCTGCAAGCACCAGCCGAAAATACTTCGGAAGGTCCGCGGCGGAGAACAATGTGAGCAATCGCGCAAGACCCTTTCTTGGACTAAGCGCCCCATAGGCCGCGACAACAAAGTGTCCCTCTTCCAGGCCCAAAGCTCGCCGAGCTTCATGGCGATCCGCTGGCTGGCCGATGAACGACGTGTCTGGGACATATCTGATCTTCCCTGCGACATTTGGCATCTTTCGCATGACATACTGCGGCAATGGCTCATCTATCGTCGTAGCGAGCGCTAGCTTGCTCAGGCCGAGCAATCGCCGAAACAGGACGTTATTGACGACGTCCTGCATTCCCGTAGGTCCGGCAATACCGCAGGCGTGGTGATGAAACCTGGCGGCAAGGATCATGCCGCCGAAAGGTGTGTCGCCAAAAGGCGAGCCATAGAATCCGGCTACCTTGTCAAAGTAGTTGAGGTATGGAACGTAGACGAAGTCCGCAATGCGAGTTTTACGGTAATCAATGTAACCCTGTTCGACGGCACGCAGGTAAGCTCGCTGACCCAACAGGAGTTGAAGCCTTCCATAGTGAGTTCCACGGGGAATCTCCGGCATCATCGCGACGTCCAGGTCGCGTCCCAATGCCGATACCGTCATGCGGCCTGCCGGATGTGCAAGCGCCGATGCCGTCGTCATCAGCGTAACTTTCCATCCCCTGCGCAAGGCATTTTCGGCGATAAGGCGCACGTACAGCACCATCCGATGCCCGGTCGCCTCCGGCTCCACTATCAGAAGCGTCGTCATATCATCCGCCCCTTACCTTGTGGATGCAAAGGCGCCGCAGAAGTTACGTCACGAAACAGCCCCGTATACCGCTCGGCGACATGCGCGATTGAATACGCGGTCACATCGCGTTGGTGACGCGCGGGTCCTTCAGAGAGCCCCTTTTCAATCGCTGTTGCATAGCTTCGATGATTTGCCGGGTCAACAGTAACGACACCCGCAAAGCGTGAGGCAAAGTCGAAGACGGGGAGATTCGCTGCCACAATCGGCACGCCACTCGCCAGTGCCTCAATCATGGCTATGCTGTGCGCCTCCCGCGCGGAGGGCATCACGTAAACGTCGGCAGCGGCAAGCAAAGCCGGAATGTCGCTGCGGCTACCGAGAATCCGTACCTTTTTCTGCAAACCATGTTGCTTGATCAATGCATGGAGCGCGTCGCCGTATGCCATGTCTTCAGTCAGTCCAGCGAGCCAGAGTTCTGCCGGTCGGCCGACGCGAATCATTTCGTGTACCGCCAGAATGCTGGCAGCCTGGTTCTTCACCGCGGTGAGCCGCCCAACCTGAAGCACCACCGGAACGTTGTCCGCTACGCCAAAATCAGCGCGAACCCGCCGCCTGGCCGCCTGATCGAACACGAACTGATCAACCGCGGTGCCGTTCGGGATCGTCAGAAGTCGCCGGGGCGTGCCACACCGCAGGCGATAGTTGTTTGCCGCAGCTTCCGTGACCGTCACCACTGCCGCGGTGCCTGACTGGAGCATCCGCTCACTGAGCCTTAGAAGCCTGCCCGCGTAGTCATCATTGGTGGCTGCATGGAGTACCGTCACGACGGGTGCCGCGGACCCCGTCAATTTCAATGCGAGGCGTGCATACGCGGCCGGAATCACCGAATGCGCCACAATCACATCCGGCTTGAAGTCGCGCAAAGTGGCAAGGATGAGCCGAAGTCTGCCCAGGCGCCCTAGCAGGCGAGGCGGCGACGTGCACCAGACACCGTTGTTCTTCAGGGCCGTCCAGACAGGCTCAAAAGCATCCTCACACGGATTGATGCCGAGGATGCCGGTCACAACCTGATGACCCTCGGCATGCACCTGAGCCAAGGTGGCCGCAAGTATTTCCGCCCCGGAGTGCCGCGGTGTCAAAACCATTTGCAAGATTCGCATTGTCCTCTCTCACCCGGTCGTCAAAGAGAAGCCTGCCCTTAACCTCTGCAGGGGCAACACCAGAGCGATGGCACTCACGAAACCCAATCCGACCTCGTGATACGGGACCGACGATAACAATTGACTCAGGATCGCGATCAGCCCCGCGACCGGCACGCCGACAGTGGCGAGCGGCAACAACTGCCGCGCCTGGTCGGGCGCGCTCGAGAGCACATCCCAAAGCATCAAAACGGCGCAGGTCAACACTGAAACCGCTGCGGCCAGGGCGACTCCGATAGCACCCAGCCACGGTGCAAGAAGCGCCGACGCGGCAACCAGCACGGCCAGCTGAACAACAGTTGCGCGTGTCACCCGGCTGGGCTTTCCCGTTCCGCGCAGATATGCCGTGAGCAGTCCGACCAGCACGCCCGCTGCCATCAGGTAGACAAAGACGCGAAAGAACGGAACGGCGCCACCCCATTGGTCACCCAGCGCCAACTGGATCACTTCGCGGGCGACCACACATAGAAACGTCGCAAGCACCAATGCAATCGTTCCAAGATGGTTGAATAGCGTCATCGCACATCGCACGGCGCGACTGTTGTCGTGGCGCGCGAGCTCGGCGAAATTCGGAAACAGGTACTGACTGAGCGCAATGCCAAAGTCGGCTACACCGAATTGCGCCAGGCGGCTTGCTGTCTGGTACAAACCCAGCGTCTGCACTCCAAACGTCTTGACTGTAATGATCCGGTCCAACTGATTGACGATGACGGTCAGCAAACTGCTTGCCCAAACCCAGCGGCCGAATTGCATGACCTCACCAAGCGGTTTCGTATTGAAGTTCAGTCGAGGCCGTGTTGAAAACACAATATGCGACGCGACAGCCTTCATAAATTCCGAGAGTGGCAGAGCAGCAAGCACCCAGATGACTTCCCGATAGCTGAAGGCCGCGATAGCGGACATGACAAAATCCGCCGTGACAAACGTTGTGGTGAGCAACGCAACGGTGCGAAAGCGCCGCTGCCGTTGTGCAATCACGACCCGTACGCTGGCAAGGCACCTCGCGAGCGGAACCAGCGCGACCATTTGCAGGACACCTGTGCCCTCCGGAATGTTCATCAACCGTGCAATAGGACCGGAAGCGGCAAATAACACAACGGTCAGAAACAGGCCGCGCACGGCGGTGGCGGTCCACAATGCGTCGAGGCTCGCCTGGTCCAGCAGTTCGCGCCGCTGAATCAGTGCATGGCTCATACCCATCTCGGTCAGCGACTCGGCGATTGACAGGGCCATGAGGCAAGCTGCAATGAGGCCAATCGAGTGTGGTCCCAGCAGACGTGCCAGCAGGAAGAACTTGAATGCCACCAGCAAGCGGGAAACGCCCTGTTGAGCGAAAACCCATGTCGCGCTGCTTTCGTCGAATCGAATCATGTCGGTTCTCTGCCGGTATGCGGCTACGCCCGCTCTAGCGCTTGCGACTCGTGGTGCAGCAAGTAGTCCTGGTACGTCGCGGCCAAACCGGCCTCGAGACTGATCTTCGCGCGCCATCCAAGGTCCGCAAGCTTGCTGACGTCGAGCAGCTTTTGCGGTGTACCGTCCGGTTTGCCGGCATCA
The DNA here is from genome assembly GCF_005503145.1 of Burkholderia sp. 4M9327F10. GTDB lineage: Bacteria > Pseudomonadota > Gammaproteobacteria > Burkholderiales > Burkholderiaceae > Paraburkholderia. The sequence continues at coordinate 31,492 of NZ_SCNV01000015.1, forward strand.
AATTCGATGCGGCCGTCGAACCCGACCGTATGCATTGCTGCGCGCGCCAGCTCTGCGATCGTGACATCTTCGCCGCAACCGACGTTGTACAAACCCACTCCGATACCGCGCTCAAGGAGAAACAGCGCCGCATCAGCCATATCGTCGATATGGAGGAACTCGCGGCGTGCCCGCCCGGTACCCCAGACCAGCAGGCTCTCCGCACCGGCCGATTTCGCTTCATGAGCTTTGCGTAGCAGCGCCGGCAACACATGACTTGTCTTCAGGTCATAGTTGTCGTTCGGCCCATAGAGGTTGGTCGGCATCAGCGACACGTATTGCGTGCCATACTGGCGATTGAAGGCCTCGCATAGCTTGATACCGGCGATCTTTGCTATGGCATAGGGTTCGTTGGTTTTCTCCAGGGGCCCCGTCAGCAGATAATCTTCCTTGATCGGCTGCGGGCAATCACGCGGATAAATGCACGACGAGCCTAGAAACAACAAGCGCTGAACACCCGCCCGATAGGCCGCGTGAATCACATTGGCCTCGATGATCAGATTCTGATACAGGAAGTCCGCCGGGTAAGTGTCATTAGCCAGAATGCCGCCGACCTTGGCGGCAGCCAGCACGACCACCTCAATCTGCTCGTCGCGGAAGAACGACTCCACGCGAGCCTGGTTGTTCAGGTCAAGTTCGGAACGGCTGCGCGTCACCAGGTTGCAATAGCCGCGAGCGGTAAGGCCGCGGACCAGAGCGGAGCCAGCCATTCCGCGATGCCCCGCGACAAAGATTCGAGCGCTCTTGTTCATGATGATTACTCGTTGTACTCGAATACCTTGAAGCCGGCCAGCGTCACCAGAGCATCGCGCCTGGCAACCTGATAATCGGCCCGCACCATCTCCTTGACCAGAGAGGCGAACGAAGTGGCCGGCTTCCATCCGAGCCTTTCGTGTGCCTTTGTCGGATCGCCGAGGAGAGTTTCGACTTCGGTAGGACGGAAGTAGCGCGGATCGACACGCACGATTACGCTGCCGGGGCTCACCTTCGCCTCCGTGCCTTCGACCTTTTCGACGATACCGACCTCGCCGGCGCCACTGCCCTCAAAGCGTATGGTGATGCCCAATTCGGCAGCCGCATATTGAACGAACTGGCGCACGCTGTACTGCACCCCCGTCGCAATCACAAAGTCTTCGGGCTGTTCCTGCTGCAGCATCAGCCATTGCATTTCGACGTAATCCCGGGCGTGTCCCCAGTCCCGCAGCGCGGACAGGTTACCCAGATGCAGGCAGTCCTGCAGACCTGCCGCGATGCGTGCAATCGCCCGCGTGATTTTGCGCGTCACAAAGGTTTCGCCACGGACAGGCGATTCATGGTTGAACAGAATCCCGTTGCACGCGTAGATGCCATATGCCTCGCGGTAATTGACTGTGATCCAGTACGCGTACAGCTTGGCCACTGCATACGGGCTTCGCGGGTAGAACGGGGTGCTCTCCTTCTGCGGGATCTCCTGCACCAATCCGTAGAGCTCCGATGTCGAGGCCTGATAGAAGCGGGTCTTTTTCTCAAGGCCGAGAATCCGGATCGCTTCAAGGATGCGCAAGGCGCCAATCCCGTCTGCGTTAGCGGTGTACTCCGGTTCCTCGAACGAAACCGCGACGTGGCTTTGCGCTGCGAGGTTATAGATCTCGTCGGGCCGTACGCGCTGAATAATGCGCGTAAGGCTCGTCGAGTCCGTCAGGTCGCCGTGGTGCAGTATGAAGCGGCGGTCTTCGGCGTGCGGGTCCTGGTACAAGTGGTCGATCCGGTCTGTATTGAACAGCGAAGCGCGCCGCTTGATGCCATGCACTTCGTAGTCCTTCTCCAGCAGTAGCTCCGCAAGGTACGAGCCATCCTGGCCTGTCACACCGGTAATCAAGGCAACTTTTCGATTCATGATTTGATGCTCCTCAGTATCGTTGCGCCGCGTGCGTCCGCGCGCCATTCCGTGGTGTTGTCATACTTACTCTGGAGTGCTCTCGTACCCGTAATAGCCGGAGTAATAGGTCCCATAGCCGACGCGCCGCTGGGGCACATCGGTGAACAGCACGCCTTTCAGCGTTACGCCGCCATTGCGCAAACGGTTCGCGGATTCCAGAATTTCCGCCATCGGATGGCGGCCGTGACGAACCACCAGCAGGGTTGCGCCCGCGTGCCTGCCGATCAGTGCCGCGTCTGTGACGGCCAGTACCGGCGGGGTATCGACAATGACGATGTCGTATTGGCTCGAGAAGTGATCGAGCATGGTCCTGAACCGCTCGCTCATCAGCAATTCAGCCGGGTTCGGCGGCAATGAGCCCTTCGGCAGCACGTCCAGACCAGGGAGGACATTGCGCAAAACCGCACTTTCGGCCTCGCGCCCCGCAATGACATCCGACAGCCCGGGTTGTCTCGCCACGCCGAAGTAGCCGTGGAGATCGCCGCGCCGCATGTCGGCGTCAATCAGCATCACACGCTTGCCGCCGCTCGCCAGCACCGCGGCCAGATTGACCGACATGAACGACTTGCCGACTTCAGGGCGCGGGCCAGTTATCACGAGCACATTGTTGGAGACATCGAGCAATCCGAACTGCAGCGCGGTACGCAAGCTGCGTATCCCCTCGATCGCCACATCGTGCGATGCAGATGAGGCCAGCACGTGCTGTCCGCCGCTGCCGCGACGAATGCCATGATTCAGACGAACCTGCGCTTCGCTGTGCGGTACCGTTGCGTACACCGGCAGCCCGAGCGCCTGTTCGATTTCTTCACTGTGCTCTATCCCGCCGAATAGCGCCCGCTTGACGAATGCCGCTGCCGTTCCTGCGATCAGCCCCAGCGCGGCCGCCAGCGCAACTACGACGACACGCTTGGGCTTGACCGGCGAATCCTCGGCGACGGCGTAGTCCACTACCCGGACGTTACCCACCTGACCGGCCTTAACGATGCGCAACTGCTGGGCGCTGTCCAGCAGGTTCGTATACAACTCCGTATCAACTCGGACATCACGCAACAAGCGCAAGGCGGACTGCTCGGTGTCCGGCAAGGTCATGACGTGCTTGTTGAACTGCTCCTGCTGCGCCTGCAGCGATGCAATTTGCGAGCTTAGCGCGACCACTGCCGGATGCGACTCGGAAAAGCGTTGCGTCATCTCGATACGCTGTTGCTGCAGATCGACGAGCTTGGTCTTGTTATCGACAATCTGTTGCAGCAGCAAACGGCTTTCCTCAGTCAGGTCGACAGTGCCCTTGCGGTTGCGGAACTCGTTGTAGCGATCCTCTGCCTCGTCAAGCTGCTTGCGCAGTTGCGGCAATTGTTGATCGAGGAAAGCGAGCGTGTGTTCGGCTTCGGCGGATTTCCGGTCGATGTTCTGCTGAACGTAGGCGGCGGCAATGGTGTTGATGATCTCCGCGATGCGCTTGCTGTCCGCACCGTCGAGCGTAACGCCGATCACTCCGGATTGCTTGGTCTTCTCCGCAATGACGAGCGCATTCTGTAGCTGATCGATGGTGCCGAGCGTTGACGCGCGCCTCAAAATGAACTGCGTGCCGGGCCGGGCCACGAGTCGTGCCACTTGCAATTCCACCTTGCCTTTCGGTTCTTCGCCCTGGATTTTCCGACCAACCTGACCATGCAGAACGATTTCGCCATCGGGGTCCAGCAAATCGAACTGGTCGCCGCCACGCGCCACAAGCCTGTACTCAGCGTCGTACCGGTCTCCCGGCACGTCGAAATCCGAAATGTCGATTTTCTCGCCGCCCCACGCGAAACGGCTCATGCCGAACCAAGGCGAGGCCGGCTTACCTTCGCTTGCGTGACGCGCCACAATCGAACCAAGCAACGGGAAATAGCGTGGCGCCGCGCTGATATCGAGGTGCAGCGTGCGGACTGTCTGGCCGACCACGAGACGCGAGCGGATCAGCTCGATTTCGGCATCGGCGGTCTGCTTGGTGTCGAATATCGACGCCAGATCACCCAGCGCATCCTTCGCTGAATCGGCGCTATCCTCCACCTGGATCATCGCGTCGGCACGATAAACCGGTGTCGCGAGAAACGCGTAGAGCATACCCAGCAGCAGCACGGCCGCCGCAGTCGCGAGGATCAGCTTCCAGCTCTCCGCGATCACCGCAAGGTAGTCGGAAAGATGAATTTCGTCGCCGTTTGGCGCTTCGATGATTCGGTTCTGAATTAAGGATGCCATGTAATTAGTTAGTCAATCGAATCATTGCGTCAATCCACCATTCCAGACCCTGCTCGATCTGCGCCAATGTTTTTTCGAACACCGCGCGTTCCTTTCGATAGGGGTCCACTACATCAATCCCCGCGCGCTCGGCAATGCGATATACCTTTCCCTTAGAAAACGGATAGGCCGCTTCGATTTGCCTGCGCTGCGCGGCTGTCATGGCCAGAACGAGGCTGGCACAACGCATGTGTTGCAGGTTTAGACCCACCGCGGTGTGGCCGGCGATGTCGATCTTCCGCTCGCTCATCAACTCGATTGCCAAGGGGTCCGGGCCACGTCCGACGAGCGCACCCAACCCGGCAGAAATGACGCTGACGCCAGGCAGCCGCTTGGCGAGCAGGCCCTCGGCCATCGGACTGCGGCAGATATTGCCCTCACAGACAAAAAGAACGCTGTCGATCATTTCGCCACGATCGCCCCGGTCAAGCCCGCATTGATCGCCGGCAATAACAGGCTGAGTACCCGGCTGATGCGCACCAGACCGTTGCCGTCCACATACACCACATCTTTGGGCTGCAACTCGAACTGATTGGCGAGCACCATCGAAACCGGTGAGCGTGCATCGAGATGGAAAACCTGGGGGGCCACCCCCGCCGAACCGCGCACAACATAAAGCTGGGCGGCATCCGCGGTGCTGCTGTTCAGACTCCCTGCCTGCGACAGTGCGTCGCTCAGTGTCAGCTTTCCGTTCTTCAGCGGGATGGCCGTCACCGGCTTATTGACCTCACCCATGACATACGCACCGTTGTCATCACGTGAGACGACTTTCAGCATGTCGCCGTCCCTTAGCACAATGTTCGCTGGATTCTGATCGCGCTCTAGCATGCGCGAGAGGTTCAACCTGTATGACACGCCGTCACGCACGAGAATCATCCGGCTTTGATCCGCCGTGGAGGCGAAGCCACCTGCGCCGCCAATCGCTTCGTACAGCGTCATGGGCGTGTCGCTAATCGGTACGCCGCCGGGCGTGTGCACTTCACCATCCACGTAAACCTGCTTGGCACGGAACGACGCAATCCGCACCGTCACCTGCGGTTTGACGAACGCCTTGACCAAGGACGCATACACCGCCTGTTGTGCCTGATCGATGCGCAGCCCTGCGAGATGAACGCTGCCGGCGTACGGAACCTGCACGTTGCCGTTGTTGTCGATCACAAAGCCCGCGGCGGGATCATAGGGGTGCCCATTCGTTTGGGTCTGCGCCCCTTGGGCCGCAGTCAACTCGGGGTGATCCCAGATTGTTATCTGTAGAACGTCGCCCACGCCGAGCGTGTACGGCCCCGATTTGCCGAACAATTGCCGAACCTGATCCGCGCTTGCCTGAGTCTCGGCCTCATGCATTTTCTCGATCAGGGCGACGTTGATGTCAGCGATTGGGATCTGCAGTTCGGCCGACGGCACATTTTCACTACCGGCAGCAACGGGTAATGTCGCCGGCGTATTCATACGCATACCAGGCGCAACACCGCATGCCGACAGGGCCATGCCAACGGTCACGCCGGTTAGCAGGCGAACACACCGGCGACAAAGCGGCTCCGCTTCAACTTCAAACCATTTACACAAGAATTGCATCAAGTCTTCCTCAACTTACTGTGCGTGTCCGTCGTTGCACATACGTCAGTACGCGTTGCTGCCAATCAATCCCTTTGCCACGGTCGCCAGGACAATCCGCATATCCAGCGCGAACGACCAGTTGAGGAGGTAGTACAGGTCATGCTCGACCCGCTTCTGCATCTTTTCAACGCGGTCGGTTTCACCGCGGAATCCGTTGACCTGCGCCCATCCCGTGATGCCTGGTTTGATCCGATACCGGTGGATATAGCCGCTAACGATCTTCCGGTAGAGCTCGTCATGTTCGATCGCGTGGGGGCGCGGTCCGACTACCGACATCTCCCCTCGCAGCACGTTGAAAAACTGCGGCAGTTCGTCGAGACTCGTGCGCCGCAAAAGGCCACCCACAGGCGTAATCCGGGAATCACCCTTGGTGGCCTGCGTAACCACGCCCGCACGTTCGACGTGAGGCCGCATCGTGCGGAACTTGTAGATCTTGAACACACAACCGTCGGCGCCCTTGCGATACTGGGTAAAAAACACCGGGCCCCTTGACGAAAGCTTCACGGCGACGGCAATGACCAACAACAATGGCGCGAGAGCGAGTAATGCAATCGCTGCGAAGATGCGATCGAATATGTCCTTTTGAACCAGTGCGTGCGCCGGCAGCGGCGACGCCATCAGGTTGATTGCAGGTGCTCCAATCAGATCGATCATGGCGCCATCGAAAATCGCCATGCTTTGCATGTCCGGAATGAAACGGATGTTCACGAGATCGTTCTGAAATTCGTTGACGAAGCGCTGGATCGTGGCGCCTTCCGAAAGGGGCAGCGCCAGCCAGATTTCCTGCACCCCTTTGCCTCTGACGTATTCCGTGAATTCATGGAAGTCGCCGATTACCGGCACGCCGGCCAGATGAGCATCTTTCTCCTGATGCCCATCTGGCATCGCGAACATCGCCGATGCCCGAAAGCCGCTCGCCGGTGACACCTCCATCTTGCGAACGATCCGCTGGCAATGCGCGCCATAGCCCACCACCGCCACGTCGCGCAAATTCATTCCTGCACGTCGCACCCTGCGCAGAACCCCATACGTCAACAACCGGGCCGCGATTAGCGATCCACCTGTCATCGCTGTCCAGTAAGCAAACCACAAGCGGGAGATAACGTCCGTCCGATGCAGTGAAAACATCAACACGAGACCGCAAGCCTGCACCAGAATCCAGGCCAGTGAGGCGAGGCCCATGAGCCGCAATATCGAACGTCCGCGCCACGACTCGTACAAGCCAAACGCAGGAAACGAGACCAGCGCAAACGCCACGGAAAACGTAATGAACGCGTCGTCGAGCCGGCTTTGCGCCATGTCTTCAAAGCGAATGTGCGACGCCAGCACCGCGCAGGCGACTATAAGAAACACGTCGACCAGTCGCGCCAGTAATCCCTGTATCCCAAGCATTTTGCGACTCCCAACCAAAAGGTCCGATTGCGCTACCCGTCAAGGCTTCAGGTGCGACCGTACGTATCGTCAAACCGTACGATGTCGTCTTCTCCCAGATACGATCCGGATTGCACCTCGATGAGTTCAAGCGGCAACTTGCCCGGGTTTTCGAGGCGATGCGTGACACCCAACGGAATGAAGGTCGATTCGTTTTCGCTGAGCATGAATTGCTCGTCGCCTCGAGTCACCATCGCCGTGCCGCTGACCACAATCCAGTGTTCCGCGCGGTGGTGATGCAGTTGCAAAGAAAGGCGGCCGCCGGGATGGACAACAATGCGCTTGACCTGAAACCGGTCGCCATGATCGATCGAGTCGTAGTAACCCCAAGGGCGGCGCACCTTCCGATGCGCATCCGCCTCGGGCGCCTGTTGCGCCCTGATCCGGCTGACCAGCCCCTTGACGTCCTGCACGCGCGACCGGTCCGCTACCAGGACTGCGTCATCGGTCTCGACAACGACGACATTGGTTACGCCCACGCACGCGACCAGTCTTCCTTCGGAATGAGCCAGACTCGACGTGGCCCCTTCGAAGACGACCCGCCCCCGCGCGACGTTGCCGTCAACGTCCTTGTCTAGCGCATCCCACACCGCGTCCCATGAACCAAGATCGGACCAGCCCGCTTCGAGCGGGACGACTACACCCGACGGCAGATTTTCGTCCGATCCGAGCCGTTCCATGACCGCATAGTCGATCGAGTCGGACGGCGACTGTTTGAAGGCGCCGGAGCCCGGCCGAAGGAACTGACCTTCGGTGATCCCCTCTGCGAGCGCGAGAACGCACGCCTCACGCATGGCAGGCTGCAACTGTCCAATGGTTTCGAGCCATACGCTTGCTCGCACCACAAAGATGCCGCTGTTCCACCAGTACTGCCCGGATGCGAGGTACTGCGCGGCCAGCTCAGCGGCTGGCTTTTCCACGAAGCGCTCAATCCGCTGAGCGCCGGCGCCGATCTCCGCCCCTAGCTTGATATAACCGAAGCCGGTATCGGGCCGCGTCGGCGGTACGCCAAGGGTGACGATCGCACCCGCCTGTGCGTATTCCGCTGCAAGCGCGATCGCGCGCTGGAATGCCTCCACATTGGCAATCGCGTGATCTGCCGGCATTGCAACCACGATCGCATCTTCTCCGTCCGCGCATGCCACCGCGGCGGCGAGCGTCAGCGCCGGCGCGGTGTCGCGCCGCGCGGGCTCGACTACGATGCGTGCATCGATGTTGCTCGTCCGAAGTTGTTCTGCTGTCACGAACCGGTGCTCATCCCCGCAAACGATGATCGGTGCGCACGCAACTCCCGTGGCGGAAGCGAAGCCTCTCATGCGGCCAACGGTTTCCTGCAGCAACGAGTCCGGGCCAAGGACGCCAATCAGCTGTTTCGGATATTGCTCGCGCGACATCGGCCACAACCGCGAACCTGCACCGCCCGCCAACACCACTGGCACGAGCCGCGCGGACGCCTTGAGTCTGACGCCTCCGTCTGTCTCGCTATCGATCGGGTCGGTAGCACGACTGTCTTGGCTTACCTCATCTGTCAACGACGACATCATAAGTACTCCTATTGCTGCGCGCCGGAGATTCGAACAATGCGCGCTTAACAGATTCAAATTGCGTGGCTGAATCCCGTCCGGCTATGTGGGATCGCCTGGCACCAAACCACGGACACGCACGCGATATTCCGAAGGCGTGAGGCCCATGCGCTTACGAAAAATCTTGGCAAGGCGGTCACCGTTGATCCAGCCGCAGTGCTTTGCAATTCTGTCGATCGGGTAATCGGTCTCTGCAAGCAACCGTGACGTCATCTCCAGACGGGTACGCAGCAAAAACTCAGACGGTGTCACGCCAATCTCCTGCTTGAAGCAGCGCAAGAAATTCCGCTCACTCATCGCCGCGACGCGGACCGCTTCGGCGACGGAAATCGGCCGCCCGCAATTTTCCTTTAACCACTGCGCCGATGCCCGCACCTTCTCGGCTCGCGTCGGTGTACTCGATTCGGACAGTACCGACGCGACTATCGGCGAACCGTTTAATGAAAGACGTCCAACCGCTTCCCTCGCAACATCAACGCCAAGATCGCGCTTGACCAACATCAGGGCGGTCTTGGCCGGCTCATAACGATCGGCCTCATCAGACAGATCGTTTCCTCTGGTCCCGGCCAACTTCTGCGGCCAGCCAGCCGAGTGGCGCGACTGTCCCGAGCCATTGACGGCCGCCGCCTCCAGCAGCATCCATCCTTCGCCGATCGGCTTCACCACCTCGCTCAGCGGCAAGACTTCGCGGAGCCAGCTCACCACACGCTCGTCACGCGCCGCGTCTTGTGCGCCCTCTCCACCCACAATAAACAAAGCGTCAAAGCCGATCGCATTTCGAGCGTCGCAAGCGTATGTCCAGACGTTGATCGATGAAGAGCACGCCACATTGCCCCCTTCAGCCGAGTAAAAGCGCACGTCATACAGCACATCACTTCTCGATCGTGCAACGCAGATTTCGTTTGCCACCTGGAATACCTCTGGAATGACTCCAGCGGTGAGCAACGAGAAACCCTCGAACAGTACAACGCCAATGTCTCGAACCATGCGTCTTCGCCGCTTCCCAGAGGCAGACGCCGCTCCGCTATCCGGATTGTCGAGACCTGCATACACCATAGAGCTCCCTCAGCGTTAAGCGGTTTAGCGTCGTCTCTTGCACAACGAGAACTCTTGTGAGTTGCAGTGCATCATACATAGGCCGCCAAATGGCGAAGCATGGCTGACGGAAAGCGCCAACATGTTGTCGGATTAGCCCACATGCGCGGGCGATGGATGCGGATCGCATGACGTCGCTATGAATAGCTGTCCGAAGGTTCAGTTGCGGGTCGAGGAGGCTGCCTCTCCAATACGCAAACCGGCGCCTCAAGCGCGCATGGCATGTGCCGCACAGGAAGAAAACTGCTAGTGCTGGGCCGCCAGGATTATCACGCGAATGAAAATAAATGCGGCATTGCAATAGGCGCAACGCCGTGCCGCGTAAATGGCGTTCTACTTCATTGATTTGGCGGAAGTGGATCAAGCCTAAGCTGTAAGCTCAGGAGTCGTATGCGGCGTTCTTCATGCCCTTCCCGTTTTCAGCCCAATCGCCGTCCATGACAATAAAGGTTCAACACACCCCCATTCGCGACGTCAAGCTGATCGAGCCATACATCTCGGGCGACGCCGGTGGCGCTTACTTCGAAAGCTTCGATCAGAACGAGTTCGACGAAAAGGTGGCTCGCGGTTATACCTTCTCCCAGGAATACCACACCGTCTCGCCGAACAATGTGCTCTGGGGCCTCCACTACCAGATCCAGCGTCCACAGGGCAAACTTGTGCGGGTCGTCGCGGGTGAGGTGTTCGACGTGGCGGTTGACCTGCGACGTTGGTCGACCACTTTCGGCCGGTGGGTGGGCGTGCGCTTGTCCGCGTCCAATTGTCACCAGCTATGGATACCGCCCGGCTTTGCGCACGGCTTTCTGGTGTTGTCGGAAGTCGCGGAGGTGTTGTGCAAGGCTACTGAGCGCCGCACTCCCGAGCAGGAGCGAACGTTGCGGTGGGATGATCCGGACATCAACATCACCTGGAATCTCAGTCGCGCCCCGGTTACCGCTTCGGGAAGTGCAAAGAGCGTGAATTTCAGCTCGGCCGAAGTCTACTAACCGCAACGAACCACTCCACTTCGCCAGCGCATGGCGTGACCGCTCGGCGTGGTTTGGCAGGACACCGCGAAAACCATCCGCCCCCGCCAACATATTCGACTATTCGGCCACGCCCAGATGCCGTCGGGATTCCGTGTGTACGATGGGCCGCGAATGACAACCGGTTCGAACGCCGGAGGAGGCCGTTATCTTCGGGGAAAGCTTAAATGGCAGGTTTTCCGGATCACGAGTGGCGGCACGCCGCGCGATCTCAGGGTTCGCCGGCCGGTTGCGCAGTGAAGCGCATCGGCATTGCCCTGTTCAACGGCTTTTCCTTGCCCGACGCGGCCGCAGTCGCGGAGATCTTCCATTCAGCCAACACGCAAGCCGACACTAACAGAGGTTGCGTCGTCCGATACGACGTCTGCCTGTTGTCCGCCAGCGGTGGCAGGATCTCGAGTTCATCTTCCGCCTTACTCTGGACCGAGACGATTGGTACAGGTCATGACAGCGGCAAATTCCACGCGCTGTTCATTGCAGGCGGTGCGGGCGTGAATACCGCACTGCGTGATGGACGTCTGGTCGACTGGCTACGGCATATTGCGCCTTATACAAAAGCGATATTTCCGATCGCCGAAGGGCGCCTGTTGCTCGATGCGGCCGAACTGGAATCCGCTGCGGCCGGCGCGCTGCACGGCGGACCGCACACCCAGGTACTGCGCGATGTGTTGAAGTCCAGGCTGCCGCCGGAGGCCACCCATCCGCTCCGTGCTGCACTGGCGGTAGTCGAAAACGACCTCGGTGCAGGAATCGCACACAAGATCGCCAGTGGTATTGAGCCGCTGCTGGAAACGCCGTTCGCCGCGCTCGTCAGCAAGAACGCGTCCGTCGGCGTCAGCGAAAAAATACGCAGCTCGGCGCTCTGGCTCGAGATGAACGGCGAACGCGCCATCAAGATCGACGACGTGGCCAAAATAGCCGCTATGAGTTCACGCAATTTCCTCCGGCGCTTCAAGATCGAAATGGGTGTAACGCCATCCGACTATCTCTTGTTCGTCCGGCTGGACATGTGCTGCCGCCTGCTTGCCGAAAGCGATCTGCCGGTAGACAAGGTGGCGCGCCGCTGCGGCATCAGCAGCGGTGGGCGTCTCTCGAAACTGTTTCGCAGGTATCTTGGCACGACTCCCACAGAATATCGTTTGATTAAGCGACGCTTGACTGCCTCAGTCTAGCGTTGCGGCGACAATGGCATAGGAGCGACGAGGGATTTGCCGCTATTCGAAGCCGAGCCGATGACTGAGGATGGGCGCACAGAAAAGCGCGATCGCACACCCAATGGCTTTTCCTTCGAACTCCGCGGCGGCAACGCGAGCCCTATATAGCTGGGTCGCGAGGTCAAACAATTGAGGAAAGCAGTACAGCGCCGCAATCGCCATGAAGCACCGCTCAAGAGTCACGACGCGCCACCCTCTGGATACACCTACGGCTGCGGCGATAATACGTAGCACACCAAACGTTACAAGCGCTCCCACCGCTGCCTGCTCGCGAATCAGATACGCGGGAATGAATTCATCCATTTTTTGCACCTTCAAGACGCTGTCAGTAGCGAAAGCGGACTAGCCGATCGCTGCGACCCGATGCTATCCGGCTCTTGCGATGCCGGTTATCAAATGGCTGAATCCACCATCATCTTGGCGGAATCGGCGATGCCTGCCCTGACGCGCGCTGCGTTGAAAGCGCCGAGTGATTGGAGTGTTCGCCGGTGGTGGCCCGGCCGCGGAAGCTCACCAGTTGGATCAGGAAGTCGCGCAACTGGCGCACGAACTGCGCTGAGGTTCGAGGGCGCGAATATGCGCCAGAGACTCGCTGGTGCTGAGCGGCTTGTCGAGACATATCTTCGCGCCGCCCTGCAATCCTGAAGCGATTACATTTTCCGACGTCCGCGGTGTCACGCTCAGGATGATTGGAGTTGCGGACCTATATTTCGAGAGATAGCGCAAAGTGTCATATCGGACCAGGTCCGGCACCACCCAATCGAGTATCACCAGGTCAATGGAGACCTGTCCGAGAAGTTCGTGTAACGACTGGTCGCTTACTACGCCAAAGCAAATGTGCCCAGCAGAGGACAATGTTTCGAGTGCGCTATCGAGTGCTCTAAGATCGGATTCTAGTATCGCGATTTGCATATGATCATGGGCAACCGCCGAGCGCGACGGCGAGGACAATTCGGGCACACGCGTCCACGAACTTCCCTTGCCGTATCATGCAGAGCGGAAGGGTATTTTGACGATCGGAGTCTACGCGAAAATGTGCGGAGGGATGCCGAATTTTGAAAAATCCGCGAAGATTTGACAACTCCACGTTCAATCTCCCCCTCGAACAACCATCCCGCATTCGAGCTTTCCTCAACCTTTCGACATCTGCACACCTCGACAAATGCAAATGGCATAAACCGATAGCCGACACCTCGGCACTCGCCCGGCACACAGTGGAATCTCTACGATATGGCCAGACCCACAACCGTTGCTACGATACCCAGCGGCAATGCAACAACGGCGAGCAATGCCATTCGCCGCAGCAGTCTTGCCCTTGTGGCCTCTTTCTTACCACGCGCACGATGGGGTTGAAGCTCGAGGATGACAAGTCCGCTACTGTGTCTTGCCCCCGCCCATAGGGCCGATTGCAGGCTGAATGCGAGGTAAACGAGAACCCATGCAAAGCAAAGCTTGGAGAGAATCGAAAGAGTAATATCCATGTAATTTTGCGCCGTGTAATCCGCTCAAAGAACGAGCTCAGGCTGAGCAGATTGTTTAGCGTACGCTGCGACGCAGCACGTTGGATACGACAACGTTTGGGCCTTATCCGCCGGTTTTCTTTCGATTTAATCCGGGGAACAACCTGGCCTTATCCTCTCTCGCCAGAGGCTGCCTCGGCCTTTCTCTCCAACTCACACCGCATGCGTGCTTCGTGCCCGGCAATGAAGGACGCCAGCACACGCGCATAGAGCGAATCCTTGTCATCGATCGCCGCGTACTCATTCATGAGATCAACGAGTTCGTCCATATTTTCCTACGTCTGTTGTGCCCGTCACGCTTCCTCAGCATTGGAATCATCCTAAGACCGATGCTAATGACAAATCCATGTCGCCAGCATCATCACCGCAATTGCCAGACACACCAGATCAGAACTGTTCATAGACCGCCAGGCAGGCCGCTGCGTCGCGGACTCAAGTGAAGGAGCCCGCTTGCCCTTAGGGAGCAGCAAGTCAGAGCATCATTGGGTGTGGGGGGAGGCCCTATATAAACGAGGAGCGATCTTAGAACGACAGAAAGCTGGCGCGGTGCGCGTGGCGGCCAAGGCCATGGCATTGGCCGAGTTCGACGACAGATCTCGCCCCGTTCTTTGCATCGTGAAGGGCGTGATCACACAGAAACAGGAGGTCTGGATCTTCATAACCCAGGCACCTAACCTCCATTGTTGTCCTGTTCAGTCAATAGCATGGCCTCTTCCGCCGCACACGTCGTCATTCATTCTTTTCGTTCTATCCTCGTATGCGCGCTTTGAGGTTTGAGCAAGCTGACCGAGACACCCTTACGGTCTTAACCCACTGCCATCACCAACTCGGTGGCCTCCTTTATGAAGTTGATCTCGCACACGCTGGCCTGTTAAATAATTGATATGTAATTCTAATCAGATCAATTTCATGGCACTCTCGACATCCTATCCCAACATTGGTGCACAGGCCGAGTTTCTGACCTATCTCGTGATGTCGCAACTGGTCAAGCATCATCTCACCGGCCGCTGGCTCACGGTCGAGCATCTGGTCGAATCGACGCACCTCTGGATGCAGGTCAACGATCACGTCATTGACGTGCTGCAGCGCGTATCTCTCGCCAGTTTCGCCAGAGAGATGGCAGCTCATGTGTTGAGCGTAAGCGAAGACATGTTTGACGCAAAAACGTTAGGCGGTGCGTTCCTGGATCACCTGAATCTCAACTACGAGTGCCAGGCCGTGGCCAAAATCTATAGCAGTTGTGTGGCGTTTCTTGTCCACGAGCGATTTTCTATCGAGCAACGTTCGCAGCCTGATGGGCAATAGGAATTTTTTGCGTTTCGCTTCTGCTGTGTGACCGGATAGCGTTGCAGCTTCGGTTTTATATCGCAGGCTGCCAAATGCGTGGTCTTGTCCGCCACGCTCACCACGTCCGATCCCCGCCGATCTATGATCGTGCCTGGTCATCTCAGCGGCTACCCCCGTAGCGCCCGCTGGGCCTTTGCCTGCCGCCTCCCAGGGGCGAGCAGGCTCTTTTTAATGTGCGGCCTTGCGAGTGCCTTTTAACGCATGCGGTCGCTACGCTTGCTCATACCGCCGGTTGTAATCAAAGGCCGACTGGCTGCTGCAATGCGAGAAGACCGCGCAGCAACTGGTTCACCAGTTCAGGCTTTTCCAGCATGATCTGGTGTCCACAGTCTTTCAGCTCGATAAACGCCGCCTGCGGCAGCTTGTCCGCGAGAGCTTTACCGCCGAGGGCCGGAGTAAGTCCGTCACGGTCTCCCGACACCACGGTTACTGGCAAGCGCAATTCGTCAAGCCGTTCGGGTTCAAGCACCGAAACATTGCGTATCACCGCCTGCATCACGGTCGTCGAATTTCCGCTGGATACCCGGCTTTCGTAATCGACCAGTACAGGATCGCTGTCCGGATGCCACGCAAGGCGTCGAAATCGCCTCGCCAGAAGCGGTTTTAACAGACCAAACAACGACGGCGGCAGATCCAGCACGCCGCCGAGAGAAGGTCCTGCGAGTTGCGTGCCGAGCAGAAGCACTGCGTGCACCTCCGTCAAGCGCTGCTGGGCGGCCAGCTTTTGCAGCACACCAAGCGTGCTTCGCGTGCCAAGCGAATGCCCAGCCAGCACGTTATGCGCACGCTTGTAGCGCTCGAAAATGGCGAGGTAATCGAGCAGCGTCTGTTCGCCTTGATACGCCTGCGCAGATCTGGGAGATGGACGCGGGCTCGAACCATGCCCGAGGAAGTCCCATGCAATGACGTTGTAGCCGGCCTCGACAAGGTATTTCCATTGATAACGCCACTGATTTTTATTGCCGCCTCCGCCGTGTGCAAGGAACACCGTACTGCTCGCATGCGGCGAGCCGGACGGCGCCGCGTGGTGGGCGACATTGAGCACACGCCCCGGGCGGATTTCTGTATCCGTGCCGGTTACCACGCTAGCGGTGCGTAGATTCTGGTCTGAAGTATTGCTCATCGTGTTCTTTGTCCATCATCAGTCGCACTGAGGCAAGCTCGCTTTAGTGCGGGATTTACGCTCACGTCCCGTTGCAACTGCCGTCCCGGTATGGCTTCGATCAGTTGCCGGGTATACGGGTGCTGGGGTGATTCGAGAACCTGTTTGACGTCGCCTGCCTCGACTATCTGCCCGGCGCGCATAACCAGAATCCGGTTGCAAATCTGAGCCGCAACGCGCAGATCATGTGTGATAAAGACGAGTGCCATGCCCATCTTCTGCTGTATCGCTTGCAGAAGTTCCAGGACGTTGGCCTGGACCGATACGTCGAGCCCCGACACAGCCTCGTCTGCCACCAGGATCTTCGGTTCGAGCGCGAGGGCACGCGCAATGCTGATGCGTTGGCGCTGTCCACCGGAAAACTGATGCGGATAGCGTTCGGCGGCCTGTTCGGGAAGGCCGATCAGCGTCAACAGGTCACGCGCATAGCGATAGGCCTCGGCATGCGATACGCCATATGCAATCGGACCTGCGGCGATAATCTGCCCAACCGTCTGTTTGCTATTCAACGACGCAACGGGATCCTGAAAGACCATCTGGATGTGACGACGCAATGGGCGCAATGTTTTATTCGGCAACTGGGCAAAATCTTGCCCTTCGAACAGGATATGTCCGCTTTCCACACGGTCAAAGCGCAGCAAAGCGCGGGCCAAGGTTGACTTTCCAGACCCCGATTCGCCTACGATACCGAGCGTCTCACCGCGGCGTAGCGTAAAACTCACGTTGCCAAGTGCCGGTACCCTGACACGTTGCCGCCAGAGTGAAAAGGAAGGCGGCTGCCGTGCCGGATAACTCTTCTTCAGGCGCTGCACGTCGAGCAACACGGGCGTGTCGCTGGAGATAGCCGGCCCCTGGAAACGTCCATGCGGGATAGCGTCGATCAGCTGGCGCGTATAACGGTGCTGCGGGTGATTCAGGACCTGGCTTGCTTCACCGTACTCGACAAGCACACCACGTTCAAGCACGGCAACACGATCCGCAATGTCGGCAACCACGCCGAAATCGTGCGTGATGAACAGCACCCCCATCTGCCTGTTTCGCTGAACCTGCCTGATCAGTTCAAGAATTTTGGCCTGCGTCGTCACGTCGAGCGCGGTGGTCGGCTCATCGGCAATCAGCAGCGACGGTTCAAGTGCGAGCGCGATCGCAATCAGTACGCGCTGTCGCTGACCGCCGGACAGCGAAGACGGGTAGGCGTGACGCAGCAATTCCGGCTGAGGAAGTCCCACGAGTTCGAGTAGTTCCACGACGCGAGCGGCACGTGCATTTCTATCATGCCGTCTGGTCAACACGCCATGCACGCGCATTGTCTCTTCGATCTGGCTTCCAATCGTCTGCAACGGGTTCAGCGCCGACAACGGTTCCTGAAAGATCATGGAAATGTCGCGTCCGCGGACTTCGCGCATCGCCGACGCGTTACGTTGCGTCAGGTCTTCGCCGCGAAACACGATACGTCCGGCCTGCCGGCGCACGCCGTGCGGAAGAAGTCCCGTCACAGCGCCGGCCAGCATCGATTTACCCGATCCCGATTCGCCGACGACACACAGCACCTCGCCATGCGCGAGCGTCAGCGAAACGTCCTCGACTGCATAACTACGCTCGGCACCGGTCGGTAGCGCGAGCGTCAGGTGCTCGATCGAAAGTAGTGGTTCCCTGGTCGCGCGGTTCATCGGCCACCCCGCAATGCGGGCTGCGAAACTGCGAGCGCCTGGCGTAGCCCCTCGCCAACCAGATTGACCGCAAGAACCGTCACCACAATGGCAAGGCCTGGCCAAACGCTAAGCCACCAGTGCTCGCGAATCATGTTGCGTGCTGCGCCGATCATGAAGCCCCAGCTCATCAGACCCGGGTCACCAAGACCGAGGAACGACAAGGCCGATTCGGTCAATATCGCATTTCCGACCATCAGCGAACCCAGGACCGCGACGGGTGAAAGCGCATGTGGAAGAAGCTGCCTGAAGACGATAGCGAGCGGACGCTGCCCGATCATGTGTGCCGCCAGAATGAATTCACGCTGCTTCAGGCTGAGAAATTCTCCACGCACAACCCGAGCGACGACCGGCCAGGAGGCGATGGCAATCGCGGCAACGGTCGCATTCGGTGAAGCGCCGAGCACGGCCGCGACCACAACGGCAAGCGCGAACTGAGGGATCGTCTGAAAGAGTTCAGTGATCCGCATCAGGACATCGTCGATCCAGCCGCCGAACCAGCCTGCGAGCGCACCGATTACAACGCCGATCGCCAGCGTCGCCGCAGTCGCCGCGACGCCAACCGACAGTGAAGCGCGCGTACTCCACACGAGCCCGGTCAGCACGTCGCGGCCCAGCATGTCCGTGCCCAGCGGGTGAGCCAGTTGCGACAGCGGATCAATCAATGGCGCCGCCACCATATTCCACGGCGAGGCGCCGAAACACGGTGCAACCAGCGCAAGGATGACGAGCACGCCGAGCACGGCTATGCCGGCCCGGGTCTGGGCAGAACCGGAAAACCGGCGCCAGAAGTGGCCGCTCATGCTGTTACCCCGGCTGCAATGCGCGGATCGGCGAGACGGTAGAGCAGGTCCGTCAGCACGTTGAACGCGACTACCAGCGCGGAAACTACGGTCAGAATGCCCAGCAGCACCGGGTAATCACGTTGCAACAGTGAATCGAACATCAGGCTGCCCAGACCCGGCCACGCAAACACGGTTTCGGTAATCAAGGCACCACCTGCAAGCTGGCCAAGCTGAATACCGCCGAATGAGATGACGGACAGCAGTGCATTGCGCAGAACGTGCACGAACAGCACGCGGTGCTCAGGTACGCCCTTGGCGCGCGCCGTCTTGACGAAGTCGAGACCAATGACGTCAAGCACTGCGGCACGCGTCAGTTGAACATAGACCGTGCCGTAAATCATGCCGAGCGATAGCGCAGGCAACGTCAGATGTGCGGCGACATCGGCAAGGTGCCGCCAACCCGTATAGCCGGCGCTGACGGTCTCCATGCCAAAGGAAGGCAGCCAGCCAAGCACGACCGAAAACACGATCAGCAGCATCAGCGATAGCCAGAACAACGGCGTTGCGTAGACCAGCAGCGAACCCGCGCTGATCCCGCGCGAAATCCAGTGTTGCCACCTGCTTGCGCGGGTTTCGCCGTAGGCCGCGACTAGCCCCGCCGCTACGCCGCCAAGCAGCGAGACGACGAACGCGGCCGCCATCAATAGCAAGGTTGCCGGCAATCGCTCGAGCACCAGTGTCAGCACGGCTTCCTGGCTGCGGTAGGAGTAGCCGAAGTCCAGATGCAGCAGGTTGCGGAGGTACACAAAAAACTGCTCGGAGAGCGGCCGGCTCAATCCCAGGGAGTCGCGCAAATGGGCAACGTAGGCGGCGTCTCCTGAACCCGCGTCACCCGCCAGGACCATCGCCGGGTCGCCTGGCGCAAGCCGGATCAGGAAGAAGTTCACTACCACCACACTCAGCACCACAAGGAACGCCTTGCCAAGCCGCGACAGAACCGAAAACACGAAACCGCGCATGGTTAGCCGATCCACGTGGTTTCGAGGCTGTCGTTCAGGCTGGTCGCGGTGCGCAAAAGGTTATGCACGTTGCTGCGATACAGCGTCGGATTGACCATTTCGAAGATGTTGGCAATCGCCGCATCGTTGGCGAGTTGCGTCTGGATTTGCGCGTAGATCTGCTTGCGCCTGGACGTATCGGTCGTTTGCGCCGCCGCGTCCCACAGCGCATCGACCTTGGGATTGTCGTAGCCTTCGGCGTTATTGAACGGGGAACCCTTCGATATGCCGTCGGCCCGATACAGCGGTGCAACGCCGAACTCCGGGTCGGCATTCTGAAACAGGAAATTGTAGCTGAGATCGAAATCCCAGTTCGCCACGTGCGAGTACCAACTGGCTGCGTCAGTGGTTTCCACACGTATCTTGAAGCCGACCTGGCTAAGCGCCTGTTGCGTATATTCGGCTACGCGCTCCCATGCCCCGCCCTTCTCGCCGTTGATCAGCGTCAGCGTAGTCTTGCCCACGTCGACACCCGATTGCCTGATCAACGCCCGGGCCCGATCCGGGTCATAGGGGAACTGCGGCGTGTTCGGATCATAGAACGGCGTGGTCGAAATAAACGAACTCGTCGCAACCTTGCCGTAGCCGAAGAAAATGTTGTCGACAATAAACTGCCGGTTCAAGGCGTGAAGCACCGCCTGCCTTACCAATGCGTTGTCGAACGGCGGCTTGCGCTGGTTAAGTTCAAGGAAGGCCATTCCGGAGAACAATTCCCAACCGCTCGTCGTGTAGCTGACACCGGGCAGCTTTGAGAGACGCTTTACATCGGCGTAGTCGACGTCGCCCGCACGCAGCGCATGGACGGTGTTCTGTTCAAACGCAATCGCTCGTGAGGATGCATCCGGAAGAATGTTGAAGACAATGCCGTCGAGATAAGGCAGGTCTTTTTTCCAGTAGCTTGGGTTACGTTCGAGCCGGATATAGGCGCCGTGCTTCCACTCCTTGAAGACGAACGGCCCGGTGCCGATCGGATGCTGGTTAGCGGGATTGCTACGCGGGTCTTTGCCTGCATACAGGTGGCGCGGGAGGATCGGCAACAGACCGCTTCCCAGCAGATCAAACAAGCCACCGTACGGCTTTTTCAGGCGAATTTCCACTTGCCCGGCGCTATTTGCCGTGATCGACTCAAAGTATCTGTCGACCGTCAGCTTCATGCGCGGCAATGCCTGCGGCGCAATTTCGTTCAAGGTGAACACCACGTCCTGCGCATCGAACGGCTGGCCGTCATGCCAGCGCACGTCCTTCTGCAAGGTGAAGACGTAATGCAGACCATCGGGCGATGCGGTCCAGCTGCTGGCAAGAACGGGAACGGGCTTTAGGTTGGTATCGAACGTCAACAGTCCCTGGAAAATCTTCCCACCGACGTATTGCGATGCCACGTGAGGGGTCAGCGCGTTGATGAGCGACGGCGGTTCAGGCTGTGCGATCAGCAGCAAGGTTCCGCCGCGCCGGGGCGGCAAGGCTGCGGCATCCGGCGTCGGGTTCGCTGCCGCCATGATAGGCCTCGCGTACTCGAGAGCCAGTGCGGCAGCGGCCGCCGCGATAAAGCGGCGGCGCTGCGGGGAGTTGGGTTCTGCGTCGAGGGCGTCTGCGAACTCGCGCGGCAACGTATCGGCTGGCAAAGCAGTGCTCATGAAAATCCTGAAGGAGGAAACCGGATCCCCATGAGCAAAAGCTGAGCCAACTAAGAATTCCCATGCTTTTCCTGCGTTTAAACCAATGCTCGCGCAATCCGGGCGCTGCTTTCCAAGCGATTTGCTGAAAAGGCAGCACACAGGGTCCGGCATGGCTCATTTGTTGGAAACTCAGCAGATCGGTTGCGCCGATGATCGTGAATCCAGCATCCCCCTCGCTCGCAATTCGAAAAATCCCCATGCCATCGGCCTCTACCGAATTGGCATAGCAGTTGCGTACGTTGCCCCCGCCTTCCTGCATGAGCCCGACGACAACAAACGAATCCGTGTCGTAAGTCGACGCGCAAAGGGCGAGTCTGGCCACTTAAAGCATATTGTTCCTCGGGGATCTTGATGAAACAGAAATTGTTGAGCGCGTCGATCGGCGCGTCTGCACTCCTGACGCTTCCGCTAGCAGCGCACGCGCAAACAAGTGCGCCGCCAGCAGCACAGCCAGAAACCGCCAGTGCTGCAACGGCCTCCGGCGCCTCGGGTTCGGCTGCGGAGAAACCCGTTGCGACGCTAAGAAGCGTCACCGTCACGGCGGAGCGGCGCAAACAGTCCGCGCAGGACGTTGGCGCTTCAATTTCCGTGCTCACAGCCCGGGACCTGCAGGATCAGAACGTCAACAACATCAACGATATCCAGCACGCGACCGCCAGCGTCGAGGTTGAACCCGCGTTCGGCGGCGGCCAGCCCCAGTTCCGGATTCGCGGTGTCGGCTTTATCGACTACAGCTCGAACAACTCCTCGACGGTGGGCGTCAATATTGACGACGTGGCTTACGCCTTGCCGATCCAGACGCAAGGCCAGATCTTTGACATCGACCGGGTGGAAGTGCTGCGCGGGCCGCAGGGCACGCTATATGGCCGCAATACCACGGGTGGCACGATCAATTTCATCACCAACAAGCCGACTAACGATTTCGAGGCCGGCATCACGACCGAGTACGGCTCGCACAACCTGTTCAATAACGAGGGCTATATTTCAGGGCCAATCAGCGACACACTGCGTGGACGCCTTGCCTTCGCGACGTCGGACTTCGGCGCATGGCAAACCAATCGTGCAACAGGGCAATCGCTGGGCAACAACGACACGGCAGCCGTGCGCGGAGAACTCGACTGGGACGCCACGCACGATCTGAAATTCCATCTGGAAGCGCATACGGGCTTCGACAAGTCGGACGACGAAGGCTTGTCCCTGATTGCGCCATACACGTCGCTGTCCGGAGGGGCCGGTCAGGTATTGATTCCGGCGGATACCAATTACACGGCCACGGGCTGGGGGCTGAGTCCGGCATTTGCCCACCTGATTGGGCTATCGCCCAATGCAAAACCCGGGCGTGACAACGACAGCAACGGGGTTAGCCTGACGGCGACGTACAGCCTGGGTCTCGTCCAGTTGACCAGCATCACTGCCTACAACTTCCTGCATCGGCGCGAATACGCCGACTGGGATGCCACCAGCTACAGCGCCTCGGACGAATACTTCAACGACACGGTCAATGAGTTCACGCAGGAATTCCGCGTGTCCTCCAATAATCCTCAATCGCGGCTGCACTGGGTAGCGGGTGCTTTCTATTCGCACGACAGCCTCGACTCGAAGTTTTACTCGGACTTCACCGACCGGCTGGGAATCATGGCGTTGACCTCGTATGATCAGCAGGTCAACACACTAGGCGTCTACGGCCAGGCGACGTATGACATCACGCCCCGTCTACACGGCATCTTCGGCATACGGCAGGAACATGAAGCACGCGACCTGACCGATTTCGAGTCCGGCTCGGTGACGGCGTCGTCCTTTACGCCGTTTTATAGTCCGGCCGCGCCGAATCAGTCGCTCACGTCGAATGGGACATCGGGAAAGGTGGGAGTCGAATACAACCTGCTTCCCACAACGCTGCTCTACGCGACGATTAGCCGGGGCTACAAGTCCGGCGGCTTCACGGCGCACAATACAACGGACTCCGACGCGCTTGCGCCATTCAAGCCGGAAACGCTGACTGCCTATGAAGCCGGCTTCAAGAGCGATCTAAGCAGGAGCTTGCGCTTCAATACGTCGGTCTTCCATTACGACTATCGCGATCAGCAGGTTTTGTCGGCGGTTTACGACAGCAACTCGCAATCGCTGATTGGGACCTTCGTCAACGCGCCTAAATCGGAAATCAACGGTTTCGAAAGCGAGCTCGAATGGGACCCCATTGCAGGGCTGACCATCTCCCAGTACGTCGGCTACAAGGAAGGGAAATACACCGCACCGTTCGTCACTTACGACACTCAGGCCTCGGCAGCGGCCGGCCACAATGTCTTTACGAATTACCAGGGAACGGCGCTCAGCTTTCCGCGCTTGAGTTACGGTGGTCAAGTATCCTATAACTGGCGCGAGAACGGATACCGCTTCCGCGCGGAAACGAACTACAGCTTCCACGATACTTATTCGCAATTGCTGTTGCTGGGCCCGGGCTATACGGTCGAGTCATACTGGCTTGTCAACGCCAGTGTCTCGGTGGCGCCACCGGGCGGACATTGGGACTTTACGTTCTGGGTGCACAATCTGTTCAATCGCGAGTACGACCTGACGAAGAACTTCTTCTTGCCTGGAGACAGCGTGGCGGCAGTAGGAGAGCCGAGAACGATTGGCCTGCGTATTTCATACAAGTTCTGATCTAGTGCTTTTGACACACACTCCACCGCACCTCATTTTGCGCCTTGCTGCCGCGAGTGATGGAGCTACGCTCACGATATCCGACCGGATCGGGCTTGCGCGAGCCGCGCAAGCCGCGGGAATCGACACGGTGCTGTTGCCGACGGGACGCGCAGAGCCTGACCCATGGATGCTCGCGGCCGCCCTGGCCGCCGAGATTCCCGATATCAACCTGATGGTGGGGCTGCGGGTAGGCTCGATGTTGCCTGTAGTGGCCGCGCATCTTGCGCAAAGTATGCAGTCGCTAAGCGCAGGCCGTTTGATATTGCAGATGGAGCTCGACGAGCCGGTCGATACCGGGCGCGATTATCTGAATCGTGCGCAGCGGCTCGAACGCTGCGCCGAGTTTCTGGCAATCTTTCGGGCGCTACGCCAAGGTGCTCCCCTGGAATTTCGTGGCACGTATTTCCAGGCCGAGAATGCAAAGCTTCCCGATCTGGCTGCATCGCTCCCCGCGGTCTACTGGCTGCCAAAGGCAGCGGACGAGTATGCGATAGCCAGCCGTCATTGCGATGGCCTGCTATTTCGCTGTTTCCCGCCAGTCGCCGTGCGGCGTCAGATTGCCGATGCCTGGCAGCGGCTCGTGGGAGCATTGCCGGACGAGCGTGAGTGCTTTTACTCAGTATCGAGCGAGAGCGCCGAAGCAAGTCCTCGCCCGGTACCGAACGGCGCCATACGAGGTAAACCGTGACAGTCGAATTCAACTGGTTTCTGCCCACCAATGGCGATGGTCCTCATCTGGCCAACAGCGGCTTGCCCCGTCCAGCCAATTTCATGCAGGACTACCGCGCCGCCACGCCCGCCTACCTGCGGCAGGTGGCAGTCTCGGCAGAGGCGGCGGGCTTCGACGGGTTGCTGGTGCCGACGGCTGCCGGTTTCGAGGACCCGTGGCTCGTCTCCGCCCTGCTGGCAGGCGCAACCCGGCGGATCCGCTTTCTCGTGACATTTCGTCCTGGACTCGAGCAGCCTGTCCATGTCGCCCGCAAAGCGGCAACCCTGTGGCAGCTATGCGATGGTCGTCTGCAGTTGTTCGCGGTGACGGGATCGAGTGCTTACGAGCAACGCGCAGTCGGCGACTTTCTCGATCACGACGAGCGCTATCGCCGGACCGGAGAGTTCCTGCGCGTATTGAAGCGCCTCTGGCTTGGACCCGGTCAGAGCTTCGCCGGCGAGCACTATACGCTGAACCCCAATCACCCGGGTGTACCGCTCGATACACCGCCTTTGCTGCATGTGGGCGGGGCGTCGGCGTTGGCGGAGCAGGTGGCCTCAAGCCAGGCGGACTCGTATCTTCTATGGGGCGAGCCGCCTGACATGGTGCGGGAAAGAATCAACCGGATGCGCGCATTGGCGGCCGTACTCGGGCGCCAGATTCGCTTCGGCTTGCGGGTTCACGTGATTGCGCGGGAAACCGAATGCGAAGCCTGGGAGCGCGCCGATCAGTTGCTAGGCGAAGTCTCCGATCAAACGCTTGCCGACGCGCAGCGGCAACTGGCCTCGTATGAGTCGGTTGGACAACGCCGTCAAACCGAACTGAGCCAACGCATCGCGCCTACCGGGCGATCCATGCGCAGGCTGGAGGTTTATCCGAATGTTTGGGCCGGCGTGGGTCTTATCCGCGGAGGAGCGGCGACAGCCCTGGTCGGCAGTTACGATCAGGTCGCGACCCGTCTTGATGAATATCGCCAGCTTGGTATCAGTACATTCTTGCTGTCGTCGTACCCGAATCTCGAGGAATCGACCCGTGTCGGCGAGCATGTTTTGCCACGGGTCCGGAACCTGGCGCGCGGCGCGCGAGGCTAGAGACAGGCAACAAGACTCGCCACAAAGGAACGAAGCGTCTTAGTCGGTTTCGTCCAAAGCAGATTCGGCACGGTTCTCCTGAAGCAGGCCGTGTCGAACCAGCAACGTGCGCACGGTGTTGCGCGTGACGCCCAGCAGTTGAGCCGTTCGTACCTGACTGAAGCGGCAAAAAGCATACGCCTCGCAAACCACGAGTTCTTCAATGTCGCGCAGCAGGTTTTCGCCAGGGGAGCGGAACAGCCGCAGTACGCCAGCCTTGATGGCTGCCTGAGGGGGGCCTTCGCCTATGTCGGATGGTTTCGCGTAGCCCGCCAACGCTTCGGAGAACTGCAGATGTTCCGGGCGTATCAGGTTGCCGGTCGACACCAGCAAGGCGAGATGGATGACATTTTCGAGTTCCCGGATATTGCCGGGCCATGGATACGCCTGCAGCGCCTGCACCGTCGCCTCGGACAGCATAGGCTGCGGCCGTTTCAACTGGGTGCAGTAGCGGTTGAGAAAGTAATCGGCTAACAGCAGGAGATCCTGCGGCCTTTCGCGCAACGGCGGCAACCTCAGCCTGACAAGACTGATCCGGTAGAACAGGTCCATGCGGAAATTGCCTGCGAGTACCGCGCGTTCGAGATCGACATTGGTTGCGGCGACCACGCGAACGTCCACGGGCTTTGCGCGGTTGGTCCCCACACGGGTTACCTCGCCCTCCTGCAGCACACGCAACAGCTTTGCCTGCAGCTCTGGCGCGAGATCGCCGATTTCGTCCAGGAATAGCGTGCCGCCGTTCGCCTCTTCGAAGTACCCTGTGCGCCGGCTGTGCGCACCGGTGAACGCGCCCACTTCGTGGCCGAACAGTTCACTCTCTGCCAGTTGCGGATTGATGGCGCTGCAGTTGATGGCGATGAACGCTCCGCTGCGGCCGCTGACATGATGGATATGGCGAGCCACGAGCTCCTTGCCCGTTCCGGTTTCACCGAGAATCAGTACCGGCGCGGAACTCGGCGCTACCTGCTCGATGACGCGCAGAATCTCGACCGATGCGGGGTCGACAAAGACCAGTGCCTTGGCGCGAATAGAAGTAGCGCTATTCTCGCTGTCCGGCAGCGAGATCAGGCGCGGGGATTCTGGCTGACTGCCCATCATGGGGTTGGCAAAGCTTATCGATAATCGATATCGGGTACGGGAGCGTTGATGGTAATCAAGTCAAATACGGTTACGAAGAAATAATTGCTAACTTGCTTTCTTCAGAATCCGCGATAACTATTCCTCGCCTTGTGAATTGGCGATATCAGCGGGCGTATGCGTGCGCCACGGCTCGTTGGGCGGCGTCGAGATCGACCGCGCGCCCCAACTGCTCGAGCGCCTTGCCATAAGCGAGAACATTCGCCAGAACCGTGTCTGGCGTCGCGCGCAGACCGGTGTGATTGAGACGCACCATTTGCCCCGAGACGTCGCCGAAGCCGGGCGTGAGTTCGCTGCCATGACGCAACGCGTGCCCGATCAGTTCACGTCCGTCGATACCGGCCGGTATGGGCGCTGACGTGACGAGCGCCGAAGCAGCGTCCTCGCGCTCGATCCACGGCGCTACACCGAGCGAGCGCAGCGCAGCCCGGGTCGCGCGTGCCGCCAGTTGATGACGGGCGATCACACGCTCTATCCCCTCCGCTTCAATACGGTCGAGCGCCGCTTCGAGCGCCCAGAATTCCAGTGCTGAAGGCGTGCCCGGTAACGCGGCGCGCCCGCGTTCCAGCCAATCTTGCTTGAGCGCCGCAAGAGAAAGGCTCGACGGCGCGAAGTCCGGCGTCGATTCAATATGGGCCCAGGCGCGCTTGCCGAGCACCACCGCCGACACGCCCGCCGGGCCGGCAAGCGCCTTTTGCGGGCCGATCACCGTGATATCGATACCAAGCCCATCGATATCGATCGCGTGACCGCCAACCGACGCAACAGCATCCACCGCAAAAAGCGCGTTACGCGATTGGGCCAGCGCTGCCAGTTCCGCGAGTGGGTTCAATACACCGCTCGAAGACTCAGCGTGAACCGCGGCGACGATATCGACCTGCGCCAGCGTGTCGAGACAGCCGGACACGGCAGAGAGCGTCACCGGTTGTCCGGCTTCGGCGACCACGTCGTAAACGGTTGCGCCGCCCCGCCGTAGCCACGTGCCGAACCACGTGCCATAGGGGCTCGTCACGACATTGACGGCTACGGCCCCCGGCCGCGCAATGCTCGCGGCAACGGCTTCGAGCGCGAGTATCGCTTCTGCCTGGACAAACACGACGTCAGCCGATGTACCCAGCATCCGCTTGATGCGATCGGCGAGCAACGCGTAACCCGTGTCGGGATAGCGGGGAACATCGAGCAGCAAGTGCGGATTGAACTCTGGCATCGCGTAAGCTCCATCAGACTAGGACGCCGGCGTGTCCGGCACTCTGCAGCACGGCATGCAACAGTACGTTCGCTCCCGACTCGGCCCAATCCGGCGTAATGGCTTCGGCCTCGTTGTGGCTAAGCCCATCCACACAGGGAATAAAGATCATCCCTGTGGGGACAATGCGCGCAAGATGACAGGCATCGTGTCCGGCGCCGGACACGATATCGGCATGAGGAAGCTCGAGCATCGCCGCCGCGCGCCGCACGGAGTCGACACATACCGGTGCGAACTTCACCGGAGCGTACTCGAAAATCTGCTCAAGCTGTTTTTCCAGTCCGGCTTCGGCGGCAACGCGAGCGACTTCGTCGCGCAGCGCCGCATCCATCCGGTCCAGAACGGCAGCATCCGGATGACGGAACTCAACGGTGAAAAAGCACTCGCCTGGCACCGTATTGCGTGAATTGGGCCGCACCTCGATCATGCCGACGGTTGCGCGTCCGTGCGGCGCATGACGACGCCCGAGGGACTCCACAAAGGAAATCACCCGCGCCGCGCCGGCCAGCGCATCCCGCCGCAGTTCCATAGGCGTGGTGCCGGCGTGGGCATCGGTACCCTTGAGCGTCGCTTCGTACCAGCGTTGACCCTGCCCGCCCGTCACCACACCAATCGTGCGACCGTCGCGCTCCAGGATCGCACCCTGCTCGATGTGCAGCTCATAGGCCGCGTGCACCCGCATACCGCCGACAGCCTCTGCCCCGTCGTAGCCGATGCTCCGGAGCGCGTCGGCGATAGTCGTGCCGGACGCATCCACACGCGACAATCCGTATTCGAGCGGATAGGCGCCTGAAAATACGCCCGAACCGATCATGGCCGGTGCAAACCGCGAACCCTCCTCGTTGGTCCAGACGACCACGTCGATGGGGTGCTCCGTGACAACTTGCGCATCATTCAGGGTTCGCACAACCTCAAGCGCACCGAGTACGCCGTATATCCCGTCGTACCGTCCGCCGGTGGGCTGCGAATCGGCATGCGAGCCGACCAGTACCGGTGCGGCATCAGGATCGCGGCCCGCCCGGCGGGCAAAAATATTACCCATCCTGTCGACGCGCACTGTGCATCCTGCCGCTCGTGCCCATTCGACAAACAGGTCACGCGACTGGCGATCCAGTTCAGTCAGCGCAAGCCGGCACACACCGCCCTTAGGGGTGGCGCCGATTTGAGCCATACGTTCAAGTGAATCCCACAGTCTCGCGCCATTTGTCCTTAACGCATCGATAGCGTCGATAGCGTTGGTCGTGCTGGTGACGCTGATGGCGCTGATGGCATTACTCACGCGATTCGTCTCCCTCCGCCCTGTCCGCGAGGCGATATCGAAAGTCGCAGCGGGCGCCACCCTGCATGATCGTCGTGGTCCGGGTAAGATGAATTCGCGGATCATAGCCCGCGATGAAATGACTGTCCCGCGCGCAACTCAGCAGGTGGCCGATCTCGCCCAGCCCCATCGCGTGGTACATCTCGGCATAAGCGCAGCGCTTGACGTCGTAGTCGTAATGTCCGGCGTCCACACGCAGTACGTCGACATCGAGCGCATCGTCCTTTTCCCACAGAACCTGCAACGCCACGAACGATGCCACACTGGTGCCGTCCTGCTCCTGTGCTGCGAACTGCCTACCGGTTTCCACAGCCGCACCGCGTATCGCTTCGCCAATCACCGCCTGCGCTCGCTCAATGCCGAAATCGCGCTTGAGAATTTCGTAGATCGGCTTGATGATCTCTGCTTCAATCCGGCGTTGCGCCAGGATGCCCAGCCGATCAGAAGGCACCCCGGATGATTGTGGCCACTCGTCGCTCATCGCAACCTCCCTTCTGTTCATTTCGCCGCGGTCTGCTCGGTGCCGCCCAGCAAATCGACCACGGCCCACTTGCCGTCACGTACCTGATAGATAGTGTAGGCAGGGTCCTTCAGATTGCCTTCGCTATCGAATGCGATCGTGCCCGTCACACCGGGACGGCTGATCGAATGCAGCGCCGTCACGAGCTTCGCCGGGTCGGTAGAATCCGCTTGCTGGGTGGCCGCAATCAGCGTCGCGGCGGCATCGTAAGCGAATGGGGCGTACAGTTCGATCGGTTCATGATAACGGGCACGGTATTGCGCATCGAACGCTCGCCCGCCCGGCATGCCGAGAAGCGGCCGCCCCGGGTCCAGCGCGGTCACGCCGTCCCCGTCAGCGCCTGCCAGCTTCAAAAAGGTCTGGCTGACAAATCCGCCAGCTCCCAGCAAGGTTGCCTGAATCTGCAACTGATGCATGCGACGCGCGAGCGGCGCGGCCTCCACATCCACCCCACCGAGAAAGATCAGGTCAGGGTGCTTCGACTTGATTTCGGTGAGCACGCCGCTGAAGTCGGTCGTCTTGTCGTCGATGTACTGGTGATCCACGACCGATCCACCGTTGCTTTCCACGCCCTTGATGAACTGCGTCGCGAGACCCGAACCGAACGAGGTACGGTCGTCGATCACCGCGATGCGTTTCGCTTTCAGCGTCTTGACCGCATATGCACCGGTATAGGCGCCACCGATATCGTCGTGGCCGATGATCCGGAACGCCGTGTTGTAGCCTTGCTGCGTGTATTGATGGCCGGTCGAAACCGGTGCGATCTGCGGAATGCCCGCATCGTGATAGACACGGGACGCAGGCAGACTGCATCCGGTATTCCAGTGACCGACCACCCCAACCACGTGCTGATCCACGAGTTGCTGCGCAACCGTCACCGCGGCGCGCGGGTCCGCCTGGTCATCGACGGAGACCAGCTTGTAAATGACGGGCTTGCCGTCGATCACCGGATGTTTCCGGTTGGCATCATCAAGCGCGAGCTGCGCACCGTTCTGCAGATCCTTGCCGGTCCGGGCCGACGGACCCGTGAGCGGTCCGGCCAGCCCAATCAGCACGACCTGCTCGTTCTGCGCGTGGGCGATACCCGTCAGGCCAAGTGACGAAACGGCCGCAAGCGCGACCATCAGCGGGGAGACAATCTTTTTCATGTACGAAGTCGCAGGAAAAGCCGCGTTTGTGGGATGGATAAGGGTGGCGAAAAGATGAGAAATATTAGGCAGTTGCCAATCAGGCGTCCAAATATCCAATTGTTGAATGCTTATGCCGGACGAATGTGTTTCGCCATAACCCCTTAATCCAAGGGCCTCACCGGGAGCCACCCGAACTTTCCATTCTTCGATAAAATTCTGTACATGAAAAATATCGAACAATCGCTCAATGATCCGCCGCTTCGGGCCGTACGTGCCTTCGAGGCCTTCGCGCGCCACGGTTCCGTGACGGCAGCAGCAGCCGAACTCGACATCACACCTTCCGCAGTCAGCCACCAGTTGCAACTGCTGGAGACCTTTGTCCAGACGCCATTGACCGTGCGTGAAGGCCGCATGCTCGCGTTGACGGATGAAGGCCGCGACTACTACCGCTCGATCAGCACGGCTTTTTCCGTCCTGCGCAGCGCGACGGGCTTCGTGCGCGATCGCACCTCGCGCCGTCAGATCACGATCAGCCTGATTCCACTTTTTGGCATGGGATGGTTCATTCCCCGGCTGGAGACCTTCCTGTCGGCGAATGAGGACGTTGATGTCACCGTGCTGTATG
This sequence comes from Burkholderia sp. 4M9327F10, assembly GCF_005503145.1. Lineage (GTDB taxonomy): Bacteria > Pseudomonadota > Gammaproteobacteria > Burkholderiales > Burkholderiaceae > Paraburkholderia. The sequence continues at coordinate 63,466 of NZ_SCNV01000015.1, forward strand.
CGAACCACCGCAACTATCGAAGCGACGCAGCCGATCTGTCGATCCGCTTCGGTACCGGTGACTGGCCGGGGTACACCAGCACACGACTGATGTCAGGCGCTGTCGTGCCGGTATGCAGTGCTGCGTTCCGGCGCCGTCACGGGCCGTTCAGGAAGCCCGCTGATCTCGCACCGGTGCCGCTCGTGCATGACGAGGACCGGAGTACCTGGGTCAACTGGCTTCAGAGTGCGGGCGTGCGGCATATCACGCGCACGGTGGGCCCCCTGTTCGAAGACGGACAATTGACGCTCAGTGCGACGCAGGCAGGACTTGGTGCAGCGCTACTGCGTGCGCCGCTGGTTGCTCGCGAACTGGCTTCAGGGGAACTGGTGAAACTGTTTGACCAGGAACTGGACGACGGGCGCCACTACTATCTGTGCCGGCGGGTTGACGCGGATCTGCCCGATGGCGCACAGCGGCTCGCAGCGTGGTTACTCGAGTCCATCAAGCTTAAGTGAATGGATAGGGTTGCAGGGGCGGTGGGCCTCGCTGCGGCTTGCGCCTCTGATTGCGGCCGGTTGCTCAGCGCGTAGCGCCGCAATCAATGGATCGCGACGCTACCTTGGCCGATCAGATCTTGCCTACCAGGTCGAGCGACGGTTTCAACGTTTCAGCACCCGGTGTCCACTTGGCGGGACAGACTTCGCCCGGATGTGAAGCGACATATTGAGCAGCCTGCACTTTGCGCAGCAGCTCCTTCGCGTCGCGGCCGATACCGTTGTCATGCACTTCGTAAAGTTTGATCCGGCCTTCGGGGTTGATCACAAAGGTGCCGCGCAAAGCCAATCCCTCTTCTTCGATCAACACCTCGAAATTGCGGGCAAGCGTTGTCGTTGGGTCAGCGACGAGCGGATATTGCACCTTTGCGATCGTATCCGATGTGTCGTGCCAGGCTTTGTGCGTGAAATGAGTGTCCGTGGACACGCCATAGATTTCGACTCCGAGCTTCTGGAACTCCGCGTAGTGATCGGCGAGGTCGCCCAGTTCGGTCGGGCAAACGAAAGTGAAATCGGCCGGATAGAACACCACCACCGACCATTTGCCCTTGAAGTTTTCTTCACTGACAGGCACAAAATTACCGCCGTGATACGCCGTGGCCTTGAACGGTTTGACCTGCGTGTTGATGAGAGACATGCGCTTTTCCTTGATCAGTTTGCAATGTTGTGTGCATCAGCCTCACCGAGACTAGCCGACCCGAGCGAGCGGGAGAACTGATTTTTTCTTGTATGGAATCCGTGTGGGTTGAAATGGCGGCCGCTCCCGCACGCGCACGGTGACCAGCAGAGCCACACCGTTGTCCTCCTGATCACTACCGCGCTAGCGCTAAGGCAATATATACAAATCGGCAAAATTTCCGCGAATGCCTTCTCCGGTCGGCGCGTAGTCCTTCACCTTCTTCGACGAAATGGTGATGTTGGGATTCGCGCCGAACTCGATTGACGGAATGTCGTCATGGACAATCTGCTGGAACTGCACGAATAACTGACGGCGCTTGGTTTCGTCGGTTTCCACCGAAGCAGCTTCCAGCAGACGATCCACCTCCGGGTTCGAATAGTGGGCCGCATTGGAGAATGGCAATCCAATCTTGAAGTTCTTCGACCAGAATACGCGCTGCACTCCGACTGTTGGATCGAAGACGTTGGCGAGCGCTTCAAGCGTGATGTCGAAGGCGCGGTCCGTATAGGCCTTCTTCACATAGGTCGCGAAATCGTAGCTTTGGATCTCGGCATCAATGCCGATACGCGCCAGAGACTGGCGAACGAAATCGGCCGCGCGGGGGTCCTGAAAGGGGTTGTATGTCAGTCTCAGTTTGAACCGGGTGCCATCCGGGCCACGCTTCAAACCGGCGGCATCCAGCGCCGCATTGGCCTGAGCGAGGTCAAACGGAAAATAGTGAATGTCGGCGTCGTGGTACCGTGTGTTTGCCACACCGATGGCCGCGGCGGAGACCTGGCCGTAGCCGTACCAGACCACCCTGTTCAATGCATTGACGTCAATCGCCTGGGATATCGCTTTGCGTACCGCCTTGTTTTGCAGGACAGGCGTGTCCAGGTTGAATATCAATTGCTGATGGTTGCTGACATAGGGCCAGTTGGTTGTGTCCACATTGAAATCGGGCAGCTCGCTGAAACGCTTGACGTCCGCCAGCGGGATTGCCTGATCTCCCAGATTGGCGGCGCCTGATTCGAGCGCCGCGGCACGGGCCGCCGCATCTGGCAGAAAGCGCACGACAATCTTGTCGATATACGGCTTGGGCTTGTCCCAGTAGTCCGGATTGCGCTCAAGCAGAATATAGTTGCCTCGCACAAAGGATTTGAAAATAAATGGCCCTGTGCCAACCGGCGCATTGTTGTAGGGGTTGGAAGCAATGTCCGTCCCTTCGTACAAGTGCTTCGGGATGATCGGTGACTCGGAACCCGATAGCGCCGTTAGCAGGAACGGCGCCGGCTTCGAGAGTTCGATGATCGCCGTATAGGGGTCCGGCGTTTTGACATCGGTCACGTTCGCGAATGTGCTACGTCCGCGCGGATGGACCTGCTTTAAGGTCAAGATTGAAAAGGCGACGTCGGCCGAAGTGAAAGGCTTGCCGTCATGCCACTTCACGCCTTGCCGCAAGGTGAAGCGGTACTCGAGTCCGTCCTTGCTGACCGACCAGGCAGTTGCCAGCAACGGTTCAGGATTGAGGTCCTTGTCGTAGGTCAGCAGGCCTTCCACAATCTTGGGGCCAATTTCCGCGTTCCCGCCGGCCGTGGTGGTCAACGGGAGGATCGATGCGGGCTCCGGCGTCACCAGCCAGGTCAACGTCCCCCCGTGATTGGGCGCCGCTACAGACGGTGGCGGGCAGGTGCAAATCAACGTGGCCGCAAACAATGCCCCGAGGAAGCAGCCGCGTAACCGGTTTTTCCCAATCATATCCATCCCGCGTATTGTAAAAATTGCAGATACTAAGACGCTTTGATGGAGCGGCAAAGGAAGCAAAAGAGATTAGCTTTGCAATTCGGACCGGCGCGACTAAACAGGTCGTCTAAGAGGCGCCAAGGGGATCACGTTTGGGGCGTTACGTCGTGATCACGTCAATCGTGTTGCAAAGCGCCGGCGGAACATGTCGGCCAGAGCGGCGAGTAGCGCTCCGCCGGTCAGCGCCAGCACCAGACCGAGCGCGGCGACGAACGCAGAACGATAGGCCTCCAGACTGGCTCCGCTCGTCAGCCTCACAAGGAAGATGCCTGCGCCCAATGACATGCCAATCGAACAGGCCAAACGCTGGGATAGTTGCAGGAATCCAGCCGCCAGTCCGCGCCCCTCGCCCTCACCTGCCTCAGCCAGCGTCATCACCTGATTCGGTGCGTGGATCAATCCGCTCGCAACACCCTGCAGAAGGCCGATTACCGGATAGACGTACAGTATTCCCGGCACCGGCAGCAACAGGATCGCCAAGCCCTCCAAAACGAGCAAGGCGGCATAAACGGCAATCACGAACGCCACGCCGGGACGGCCGAAGCGGCTGACGAAACGCCAGCTTCTGGTTGAAGACGCGAGCATGCCCAGCGCTGAGGAAACCGACAGAGCGCCAAAGAGTAGTGGCCCAATTCGCAGACCATCGAGGAAAAACAGCGCGCTGACGATGCCCAATGTAAGGCCAGCGGCAAACTGGAACATCGCCACCGTAGTGCCCAGCACGTAGCCGGGCGAACGCACAAGTCCGCGCGCGAGTATCGGGGTACCGCCGCGGCGCTGGTAGTACACCTCCCAGCAGACGAACAGCGGAACACCAGCCACGGCTGCGAGCAGATAAGCCCGTGCGGAGAGCGAGCCCGTGCTGCCAACCAGAGTGGCGAACATCAACGAAAGTGTGATGAGACTCAGCAACACCAGTCCCCCCGTATCCAGAGAGAACTTCTGAGGCTGTGACCGGCTCCTGGGTAAATGCCGCAACGCGAGGAAAAAGATCACGGCGCCGAAAGGAACGTTAGCAAGGAACAACAGCCGCCATCCGATGTCCGGGGGCGTCAACGCCAGCACCAGTCCACCGAGCAGGGGTCCGACAGCACCGGACATGCCTCCTGCCGACGCGTAGCGGCCGAGCGCCTTCGCGCGCCCTATCCCCTGAAACAGATCCTGAATCAATCCCAGCACCTGCGTATTGATGATGCCCGCTCCCAGCCCTTGCAACAGTCGTGCGGCGATCACCGTCTGCGCGCTCCAGGCCAGCCCGCCGAGCACGCTGAACCCGGCAAACATTGCCAGCCCGATCAGGAACAGAGACCTGCGTCCGATGATATCGCCCAGTCGCCCAGCGGGAACGAGCGCCACACCGAAGGCCACCGAGTAGGTCGATATGATCAGTTGCAGTTGGGACGCGGAGGCGTGCAGACCATCGCGCAGTCTGGGAACGGCGAGTGCGAAGATCGTCTGGTCCAGCAGTGTGGTAAAGCCCATCGCGACGCAAATGCCAAGAATGATGCGTGCATTGCCGTCGGACTGAGCGGTCGCATCGGCGTCAACCCTGTCCGGATGCTGGAGCAGCGGTTTTATGGCCGGGTTGTGGGGCAACGTGTCTGACGCCATCGATCTGGGTGTATCGGACATGGGAGAAGTCGCAGAGCGTCTGCGCGTCGCCAGGGTAGGCGATCACATGAGCGAAAGATTCTCCCGATCCCTGGCGAGAATCGCCACCAAGAAATCGATCCAACAATATGAACTCCTACGCTAAGGGACCCGAAGATCGCGCTCAGCCTCGGAATGCGAACCCGGGTCAGGTCCAGCTTGCATGATGAAGACCTCTAGCGGCAAACGTGCAACTGCAGTTTAGTCGCGCTACCAGTCCGGCCCGCCGTTTGCCGGCGCTGTACCTATCTCCCCCGTCGCGAGCGCGAGCGAAGCAGCAGCGGATAATGCGGCGCTGTAGCTATCCGCAGACGCATCCTGCGCGGCAATAAGCTGGTTCTGCGCAAGCAGTGCGTCGGTGATCGAGCCGACACCGTGCCGGTACGCGGCGAACGCCGCGTCGTAGGTGGTCTGCGCGGCGGCAACCAGCGCCTTTGCGGCATCGTTCGATGCGAGGCTTGTGGATAGCGCGCTCTGAGCGGCAACGACCTGGCGGACGGCCTCCTCCCTTGTCCGCGTCAATTGCGCGGACGCGCTGTCTGCGTCGTTGCGTGCCTGCATCAGCACAGCGGAACGCAACCCGCCGTCGTATAGCGGGATCGTCACACCGACGAACACGCTTCCGCTGCGGCGGCTGCCGTTCAGGTTCACGGTGGCCGCCTGATCGCCGACCGATGGAATCGCCGTGATCCCGGTAGAGCCGGTGCCGTATGCAGCCGTCGCGGACACGAACACCTTGGGCATGAACGCCGCCTCGGCCGCGCGCACCTTTGCCTGGTTTGCCTGCTCGAGCGCATAGGCGCCTTGCACATCCGGGCGGCGCGCGATCGCATCGGCGACGATCTCGTCGACCGACTGGTGCAGCGCCGGTGACAGCGTGCGCGGCGGCAAAGGAGCGATCGCCGGTTTCGACAGCGGCGAGATACCGAGCGCGGAGACGAGGCTCAGATAGCTGTCGCTCAGGGCGCCATCTGCCTGCACCTTCACAAGATTCGCCTGGGCGCGGTTCTGCGTTGCCTGTGCAACCTCCACGACTGTGCCCACACCCTGCTTCGTCCGTGCCCGCGCCGCGGCGAGGATGCCGTCGGCGTTGTCGAGCGCCTGCTGCGCGGTATGCTCCCGCGCATAGGCAGCTTCGTATGCGTAGTAAGCAATGCTCACGTTGTGGATCACCTGCTGGTGCACGGCCGTGAAGGCGACATTCGCGGCGACCGACAGTTGCGTGGCCGCATCGACGCGTGCGCGGCGGCCGCCGAAGTCGAACAGCAGCCATTGCAGCGCCAGCACGGAGACGGTGCCGTGAATATCCGAGCTATTCGACACATTGCCTAGCTGCGTCGACACCGAACTGCTCGCCGCCTGATAACCTCCCATCGCGGTCGCGGAGAGTTGCGGCAAATACGCGGTCTTGGCAATGCCAGTCGCAAGCGCGGCATTGCGCGCGTCGTTCCAGGCGATTCGCGTCAGTGGATTCGTCGATTCCGCGAGATCGATCAGTTCAGGCAGCGTGTACGCATGGTTCGCGTCTAGCGCGGCGGCGGGCTCGACCCACGCCAGCCCGGTGCTGTTCGGCAGCGTGTAGCCGGCATGCGCGGCAGCGTCGCCGGTGCGCGGCGCTCCAGGCACGATGTCGCCGGCGGTGTTCGTCTGCGGCTGCCACGGACGGTCGGGCGCAGGAGGTGCGAGATCGAGCGAGGTTGTCGCGCATCCCGCGAGTCCGGCCGCGGCCAATGCGATCAGCCAGCGCGTCGGTTCAAGGGCGCGCATCGGTCACCGCCTCCTTCAGTTCGGATGAATGCGCGGCGTCGGCAATCTGGCCAAAGCGCGCATCTATGACGTGTGACAACGCGTCAACGTTGGAATCCGCTGTGCTGTCGACCGCGGGACCGGTGTGAGGTGCTTGCGTTTGCGTGCCGGCGGCACGCTGGCCCACATCGTCCTCCGCGTGATCGACGGATTCAATCCGCCGCGCGAGTTCCCGCAGCCGCGTATCGGCCACGGCGCCCGCGCGGCCGGCCGCGAGAAAGAGCGGGCCCTCGAGTGCGCCGAGTTCCGCGAGCGCGCGCCAGCGGCTCGCGATCCACGCGGGCGCGGGGCGCACCCATGACGGCTCGTAGTGGATCAGGCCGAGATTCTGGCGCAGCGCGCCGTACTGGGCGAGCGCCCCTGCAACAAGCGCAGTGCGCGTGCCGGTGTCGGCGACGCGCGCAATCCGCGTCCACTGCTTGACGAGCGCGTCGAGCGCCGAGTCGATCCGACCAGCAATACTGACGGGCCAGACTCGCGTGAACATCAGATAGACCACCACGTTGCCGATCAGAATGCCAATCGAGCGGTCGCGTGCGAGCGTCAGGTCGAACTTGGGCGCATCGCCCTGGATCACGCAGAGGAAGAACGCGAACGCGATCTGCATACCCGCGTAGGCGATCCGCGGCGACCCCGTCGCCACCCATGCGGCCAGCCAAGCCCCCACGAAGACCAGCGCCATCAGTTGGTCGATCGACGTCAGCGCCGGCGTCACGAACACGATCGCCGCCGTGCCGAGCAGGGCGCCAACGAGACAGCCCGCAATCCGCAGTGTCAGCTTCTCGACCGTCTCGGCCGTCGTGCCGAGCGACACCATATAGCAGGTGATGAAGCACGTATGAATCCCTTGCCAGTCGAGCTGCTGATACAGCACGTAGCAGAACATTGCCGCTATCGTGGTCTTCAGCGCGTAGCGGACGTGATCGGGATTGGTGAACGCGTCCGCGTCGAAGAAGCCACCTCGCGCTGGCTCAGGTGCAGGCGCGGCTGGCGCTGGCGCCGGCGATGCCCCGGTCTTCGAAGGCGGCACCGCGAAACCCTCCAGCGCCGCGCGCAGGTCGGCGAGCACGAGCGCCGATAGCGGCGATTGTGACGATTGCGGCGATTGCGGCGATTGCGTCGAGAGTGCAGCAGGCTCGGGCAAGTCCGCTACGACGTCCACGGGATAGCCACCGGCATCGAGCATCGCGGCCATCCGCTCCATCGTTTCGGCAAGCCGCGCCGCGCACGCCGCCGATAGCCGCGCGGCGGGTTCGCTGGCGGCGAGATCCGTCGCGAGCAGGATCGCGGTCGTGGACGCAGCCGCCTGGCGCAACGCCGCGCAGTCGGCAGCCGTCGACGTGCCTTCGAGCTTCGAGAACTTCAGCCAGGTCAAGATCTGATGGTCACCTTCGCGAACGCACGCGTCGAATGCGGCGCGCTCGGCCTCGGTGGCGGTGTCCGTGAGGCGGCGCGCGGCGAGCCGCAAGCGCCTCGCGAGCTGGGCGCACGCGAGCCGGCGCGGTGACGGCGCGAAGAGCAGGTTCACGACAATGGCGAGGCCAATCGGAACCGAAACGAACAGCCAAGCGTAGAGCAGCCCGCGCGTCGCGGCTTCGCCTACCGGTGCAAGGCCGAGTTCGTCGAGACCGAAGCCGATGATCATGGCGGCGATCGCGCCAACGGGCCGCAGCTTGCTCGCCGATGTAACGAACAACAAGCCGGCCGACAGCACCGCCATGCTCGCGACACGTAGCGCCGGTTGGTTGATGCAGAAGATCGCGAAGACCATCACGATCCCGATGATCACGGTCACAAGCAGCATCAGCGCAATACACGTGATGATGCTCGTCACCCGGTCGGGCCGGTTCAGGAAGAGCACGATATACACCGCAGTCGAGGCCTCGGGTATTCCATAGGCGCTCGTGACGAGCACCGTCAGCGCGCAGATCAGCGCAATCCGGGTGACGATCGCCGCGCGCCCCGGAAACGGAGCGAGCAGCCTCGCGATCTCGCGCGGCCCGGGCCTCGTGAGTTCACCGGCAAGACTGGCCATGCCGGACCTCGACAATCGCACTCGCACCCACCCGCACCAGTCTCGCGTCCGGTGCGTCGATCCGCACGCGAACCGGGAAGCGCTGCGCGACACGCACCCAGTTCACCGATTGCTGCACGTACGGCAGGCCGTGCGGCACGTTCACGCGGTCCGTGTCCGTGATGCCGGCGCCGATGCCGATGACCTTGCCGCTCATGGCCTTCCCGCGATCAATCATCGAATACACGGTCGCGCAGTCACCGACCTCGATCGCACCGAGCGCCGTCTCGCGGAAATTCGCCACGGCGAACCATTCGCCCGCGTGGATCAGCGTGAAGATGGACTGGTTCGGCGCGACCGTCTCGCCGGCAAGAATCGAGAGGCCCGTCACGTAGCCATCGAACGGCGCGCGCACCATGGTATCGTCGAGCTCACGCTGCGCGATCGCGAGGGCGGCCTCTCGTGCATGCACGGTCGCAATCGCATCCGCGTCGTCGCCGATCGTCTGGGCAGTCGAGTGCTGCTGCTCCCTGGCCTGCGTGAGCGACACGCTTGCGTCCCGCTGCGCGACGACCGCCTGGTCGAACTGCTGTGCGGACACGTAGCCCTGCGCCGCAAGCGGCCGTAGCCGCTCGACGCTGCGTGTCGCGAGGTCGTAGTTATGCGTCGCGCGGCTGGTCTGGTCGGCGGCAATGGCCGCGTTCGATGTCTCGCCTATCAGCGAACGGCGGCGCGTCGCCAGTTGCGCGCGCGCCATTTCGAGTTCGGCCTGCGCCTGCGCCACCGCAAGCCGGTACGCCACCGGATCGATTTCGAACAGCACGTCTCCCTTCGCGACCCGCTGGTTCTCCTCGACGGGAACACGCAGGATCCGGCCGCCGACGGGCGACGCGACGTGGACGACATCGGCGTCGATGGACGCATCGTCAGTGGAAGGAAAGCGCGACGAACGATCGTACGCATACCACAACGCCGCCGCGCCGAGCAGGACGATCAAGGCCGCGATCGCGCGGCCCTTCCAGGCAGGTTTGGGATTTGCGCCGGCCATTTTCATATCAGAGCTGCCCCGTTCCACACAGCCAGACGAGCACCCCGACAACGATACCGATCGCGGTGCAGACAGAGAGCTGGTACGGCACCTCGCGGACCCAGCCGGTGGCGACGAAGGTACGATGCGCGACGATTGCGCCTATCACGCCGGTCACGGCGCTCAGAAGCCAGAATGGAAAATACGCGCCGAACAGCGCATAGGACGGTGCGCCACGGGCAACGCAACCCGCAAGCGGTGTGAATGCCAAGGGCGAACATGCGGCGGCTAATCTGGACCATGTACGTTGTTTCATCGCTTGCGTGACTGGAACAAATACTGGTATGCCACTGGTACGAACAACCTGGCGCAGCGCCGGGTTACCCTTTCACCTTCCCACTACCACACAGTGCCGCGCCCTGCTGATGCCGGGCCGCACGAACTCCCCTCCCCGGACAGGCACATCATCATAGCGCGGTTTACCACGACGCCAGCCAGGGAAGTGCCCAATAGCCTCGCCACACTGAGCGAGGCTCGGACTACTTGTGGCGAAATCCCCCCTGCGGACATCCATTGTTTCGAAAACGTATTCTGACTGCAAGCAATCCAGAAGCTAATGCCCGCCACGCCGTATCGGGAGACGGGCGCCCCATGACAAAGCCTTGGAACGGTGGAGCGCCGCACGCACTCCACCGGGATACTTCTAGAGCCCAAGCTCCTGTTCCAGCCGCAACATCTCTTGACGCCACTCCTCTTGTAAATTCGGCTTTTGATGTTTCCGCTTACGTGCCAGATCCATCGCCAGCCAGGCCTCTAACTGACACCAACGCTGCCATTGCGCCTCAGCCTCGCCATTGGCAGATTGCGCGCCAGCTTGGGTTGGCGCTTTGGGCGCAGATACGGGTACTGCATTGCCACGGCCCGCAAATAAACGTTGATATGCACTTTCCGCATCCGGCCATTCCTGCAGATGCCCGTCATTGATCACCCAGAAACGATTGCAACTGTGCTCGATCAACTCACGGTCGTGAGAGACCAGGATGAAGCCTCCGTCGAAAGCAGCCAGCGCCGCACCAAGTTCGCGCTTGCCTTCCATGTCCAGGTGGTTAGTCGGTTCATCCAGCCACAGCAGGTGATAGCTGGCCATGGATAGCGCCAGGAATAGCAAACGCGCCCGCTCGCCGCCACTCAGAGTAGCCACGATCTGATTGTGGCGCGAATACGCGAATCCGGCAGCGATCAGGGCTTGCCGCCGCTCTCTGTCGCCGACTCGCGCAAACTTGTACAGTGCGTCAGATAACGTGGCATCGCCGGGCAGTTGCTGCAACGACTGATCGTAGTAGGCGATCCGCGCCGCGGGATGATAACGCCATCCGGCGCGCGCCTCGCCATGCTGCAGGTCGCCCCAGCACTGGCGCAGGAACGATGACTTGCCCGTGCCGTTGCTCCCCAGTAGCGCGACCTTGTCGCCTGGCCGCAGCCATACGCTATCGATCTGAAACAACGGCGGTTGCTCAGGCTGGGCACGTACCTGAAAGCCTTCGAATGCCAGCAGAGAATCGGCCTCCAGCGTCCTGCCCGATAGTTTCAGGCGCCACGGGCTGCCACGGCTGACAAAGGTCTGATCCTCTTTCAGCTTGTCGACGCGCCTTTGCATGGATCTGGCCTGGCGGAGCAGCTTTTCGTTGTCATGCTCACGGCCCCAGATGGCCACGCGCTTGCTGCTAGCGGCCAAGCGGTCGATTTCCTTTTGTTCGCCACTACGGCGTGCCTGCGCCGCCGCGTCAGCCTCGGCCAACGCAGCCAAAGCCCGGCTGCACGGCACATCGAAACTGTATAAGCGCTGATCGCGCAGGATCCAGCTCTTGTCGCTGACGGTGTCTAGAAGTCGCGGATCGTGCGATACCAGGATGAAGCCGCCCTGCCAGCGGCGCAGGAAGTCCTCCAGCCACAATAGCGAGGGTAGATCGAGGTGGTTGCTCGGCTCATCCAGCAACAGCAGATTAGGCTCGCGTAGTACGGCCCGCCCCAACAGCAAACGGGTATGCTGACCGCCGCTCAGGCCGGAAACCGGCGTGTCTGCTGCCCCGGGCAGCCCCAGTTCGTCCAGCAGGCTGTCCACCCGCCAATGCTGCGCCGGTTGCTCGCTCACTGCCTCCAGCAACGCCTCGCGTGCGGTCAGACCGGCAAGTCGTGGCGGCAGATGCTGTTCGACGTGTTGCAGCCGACACAGCCCGGCATATTGCACGCTGCCCGCACTGGACTCGCGGCTGCCTGCCAGGACATCGAGCAGACTGCTCTTGCCGCAGCCGTTGTGGCCGATAAGACCGATGCGGTCGCCAAGTCGTACGGTAAAAGAAAGATCTTGGAATAGCCGGTCATGGCCGGTTTCCAGTTGAACGGAAAGTGCAGAAATCAGGGTTGTCATGCTCTTGCTCTCGTTTCTTGGGGACGTGTTTGTCCCTGTCAACAGGAGCGCTGGCGACAACAGTGGAGTCGAGAAAGGACTCGGGAATATGGAGTGGGCTTTGCTCTGACCAGGTTATCGCAGCGCGATGGAACTCAGGCAAGAGCAGGCGAATGTGCTGAACAAGCGTGCCGACATCACTCGGCGCACAAGCAGAACCATATTTACCTCCTTTTTTAAAAAAGTTAGACGTGCGTTGCGAGTGTATAGCGGTTCAGGCCGGTCATACAAGTCAACGGCTCCTCAAAGAACCATTGCGCATCGCACGCTGCCCCCAGGCGCATACGGACTCAGGCGGCGATGTGCCGGCCGCTCAGGAAAGCGCATCGAGCAATCCATACCATGCCACACCTGCATTGATGTAGAACCGCTGCAACGCGTGAAACGGAACCGGCTCGATCGACGTGGGTGGAAGCGGCAAGCCGCGTGTTGTCCCGCCGATCAAAGCGGCCAGATGCTTTCCCAGCGTCGTTGCCATCGCAATGCCGCGCCCGTTGTAGCCGAGCGCGATCGTCATGCCTTCCGCCGGCAAATGCACGTGCGGCAAAAAATTGCGCGTAATGGCGATACGGCCTGCCCACCGGTATTCGTATCCGATCTCCCTCAGTTGCGGAAAGATCAGTTGCGCGGCGCGCTCGAGATGCGCCCAATCCGCTGCGCTGCGAGGCTCGCGAAACGGTCCGCGCCCGCCCATCAGCAGACGCCCTTGTGCATCCTTGCGGAAATAAAGCAGCAGGCGCCGTGAATCGGAAGCCACTTCGCCCCCGGGCAGAATCGTGGCGCCGACATCGCCGGGCAGCGGCTTCGTTGCGACGATAAAGCTGTTCGCCGCAATCACCGATTGAGCAAGGCGTGGCCAGATGCCGTCGGTATAGCCGTTGGTTGCCAGCAGGATCTGTTTCGATTCGATCAGCGGCCCCCGCTCCGTTCGAATTCGCCAGCCTTGCGGGCCGCGCTCGACGCTCAACGCGCGCGTTCCGCTGTGGATCGCCGCACCCGCCGTTTGCGCCGCGCGCGCGAGGCCACGTGCATAGTTCAACGGATGCACACTGCCCGCGCGCAGATCGACCCAGCCGCCAACGAAGGCATCCGTACCGAGCCGCTTCGATACCTGCGCGCGATCGAGCAGTTCGACCGGCGCGCCGCGCGATGCCCATTGCCGCGCGCGGTCATGCAACGTGCCAAGCAACTTGCTCGAATGGGTGGGCTGAATCCAGCCGGCGCGCGTGGCATTGCATTGAATGCCGTGGCGCTCGATCAGATCGAAAACCGAATCCGCGGCGCCGCCTGCCATCTGTACAAGTGCCTCGCCATCGCGATGACCGTAGCGCCGGATGAGTTCGTCGGGATCATATTTCAGCCCCGGAATCACCTGGCCGCCATTGCGGCCCGACGCACCCCACCCGGGTTCGTTGGCGTCGATCACACAGACGCATAGCCCTTGCTCCGCCAGATGCAAGGCCGTCGATAGACCCGTGTAACCCGCGCCGACGATCGCTACGTCTACCGTGATCGAGCCATCGAGCGGCGGCGTATCGACAGCGGGTTCCGCCGTCGCCGCCCAGAGAGACGGAGGCAACGGCTTTGCAACTTCAACCAGGCTCATAGTGGTATTCAAATCCGGGAGGCTTCGGTAAGCGCGGGCATCTTGCCCAGAAACTCGCGTGTGCGAGGATGGCGCGGATGCTCGAACAGCTCGGCTGCGGACCCTTCCTCATGGATCGTGCCGTCGTGAAGAAAGCACACCCGGTCCCCCACTTCGCGCGCAAACCCCATCTCATGCGTGACGACGATCATGGTCATGCCATCGTCGGCAAGCTGGCGCATGACGCCAAGTACTTCGCCGACCAGTTCAGGATCAAGTGCCGAGGTTGGCTCGTCAAACAGGATCGCTTTCGGTTCCATGGCGAGCGCACGTGCAATCGCGACGCGCTGTTGCTGGCCGCCCGACATTTCGGCCGGATACGCGTCCATGCGGTGCGACAGCCCGACCTTGTCGAGCAGATGCCGCGCCCGCTCGCGGGCCTGCGCACGGACCTCCTTCTTCACGAACACGGGGCCCTCGAACACGTTTTCCAGCGCGGTTCGATGCGGAAACAGATTGAAACGCTGGAACACCATGCCCACCTGTGCGCGCAGGGTGTGAATCTGCTTCGATTTCGCGTCGACGGCGTTACCTTCAACGGTGATCGTGCCGGCGTCGTGCCGTTCCAGTCCGTTGACGCATCGAAGCAGCGTCGATTTGCCCGATCCCGATGGACCTATCAGACACACCACCTGAGCACGTTCGACGTTCAGACTGACGCCTTTCAGCACGTGCTGATCGTGAAAGCGCTTGTGAATCGAATCGACCTTGATCATCGTTTTCCCTTCAATCCGAGGCGACGTTCGATCCGCCGCAACCCATAGACGAGCGGCAGGCTGAGTCCAAGGTAAAGCAGCGCGACCAGCGTGAATACCGTCATGTTCTGAAACGTCGACGACGCGATGAGCTGTCCGGCGCGCGTCATTTCGGCGACGGTAATCGTTGATGCAAGCGACGAGTCCTTGAGCATCATCACGAGGGTATTGCCATAGGGCGGCAGCGCGATCCGGAACGCCTGCGGCAACACCACGCGCCGCATGATCATCGCGCCACGCATACCGATGGATTGCGCTGCCTCGATCTGCCCGTGATCGATCGCCTCGATGCCCGCACGAAAGTTCTCAGCCTGATACACCGAGTACGCCACGCCCAGTCCGATGAAAGCCGCCTGGAACGCCGACAACTGCACACCGAGATCGGGCAGCACAAAGTAGATGTAGAAGAGCTGAACGATGATCGGCAGCCCGCGGATCACGTTGATAAAAGTCGCGGCAGCGTTCGATACGATGCGATGGTGAGACACGCGCATCAGCGCGAGTGCGAGGCCGAGCACGGTGCTGAGGATGAACGAGCAGAAGGTGATCTCGATCGTGACAACCGCGCCTTTCAGCAGGATCGGCAGAAAGTCGATGGCGTTCTGGAAGAACATGGCGGACCGTCCTTATTCTGGGAACGATGTCATTCCACCTGCCACTTCTTGATGATCTGCGTCAGCGTACCGTCGGCCTTGATCTTTCTGATGCCGGCATTCAATTGCTCGAGCGTCGCCGTGTCACCCTTGCGCACGACGAAACACACCTCGCCTTTCACGGACGGTTGATACCCGCTGACGAGGCGCAATTGCGGATTCGGATTGTGCTGAAGCTGGTAGGCCAGAATCGGATGGTCGCCGAAGCCAGCCTTGATGCGACCGAGCGCGACGTCGCGCATGATGTCGGCGACTGAATCGTAGGTACGCACTTCCTTGAAGATGCCCTTCTTGTTCAACGCGTCGACGAACGCGGTGCCGACCTGGGCGCCGACGACTTCGCCCTTGAGGTCGTCCATTGACGTGTACTGGCCTTTGTCGTCGGCGCGCACGATCAGACCTTCGCCGTAGGAGTACACGGTGTCCGAGAAGTCGACGACCTGCTCGCGCGCCGGTGTCTTCAGCATGGCCGCCGAGATGATGTCGATCTTCTTCGTGGTCAGCGACGGGATCAGCGAAGAAAAGGTGGTCTGCTCGATCTTCACGTCGAAGCCCGCCGCCTTGCCTGTCGCGGTAATCGCATCGACCAGGAGACCCTGAATCGAATTGCTCTTCACATCGAGAAAGGTGAACGGCACGCCGGTCGCCGTCGACCCAATCTCGTACGTGGTGGCGGCCACCGACAAGGCCGGCGCACCGGCAAGCAGCAATCCTGTTGCAAAGACACCGGCGAAGCGTTTGGCGAACTGGAACATGAGTCTCTCCACGAGTTGACGACGGCCGATCGGGATATCGGTACCCATCAGTTGAAATATATTATTCGAGTCAAAAATATCGACAAACAAAATATTCGTATCGATATTCGATATGTTAGAATCAATGTCAGGCTAAAACAATTGGGTGATTCCATGACACGCAAGACGCTCAGCGCACAGCCGGAAGCGCCCCTCGCGCAGGAGGAAACTCCAGACGCACTGTTCAATCAGTCGCTGGAGAAAGGGATCGCGGTGCTGCGCGCATTCAGCGCACAGCGAAGGTCAATGACCCTGCAGGAAGTCGCGGAGGCAACGTCCATCACCAAAAGCTCCGCGCAGCGCATGATCTACACGCTGGAAAAGCTCGGCTATGTGAGAAAGCATCCGCGTACCCGGCGGTACCAGTTGACGCCTCATGTGATGCAGATCGGGTTCAACTACCTGGCTGCCGACACGCTGATCGACGTCGCCAACCCGTTTCTGTCCGAGCTGACCAATGTCACCGGCGAGACGACCAATCTGACCGAGCCGGATGGTGTCCACATGGTCTACGTAGCGCGGTTCGTGTGTATGAAGTTCGTGCCGATTCACATGCCGATCGGTAGCCGCATTCCGATGTACTGCACGGCGTCGGGACGGGCATATCTCGCGGCGCTTCCGGAAGGCGAGTCACGCGCGCTGCTGCTGGCGAGCGACCGCGTCGCACATACGCAGTACACCGTGACGGATCTCGACGAGATCGAGACGCGGCTCGCGCTGGGGCGGCGCAATGGCTATGCGTCGAACCGCGAGGAACTTTTTATCGGCGATATGACGATCGCGGCGCCCGTGCTCGACGGAGAACGCCGACCGGTCGGTGCGGTTCACGTCGTCGCGCCGACGAGCCGGTGGACGCCGGCGGAAGTGGAGGTACGCCTCGCACCCGCAGTGATCGATTGCGCACGGGGTATCAGCAACTCAATCCGGACCCTTGCCTGAGGGCAGGGAATTTTTGATTGCCTTCGCGCCGCTGACGGCCCGGGTCGATGCACGCGCGCTGCCTGCGGGCAACTCATGAATGTCCTTTTCGGGTCCTGACTCTGGGGCAAAAGTCGAGAGATCGCGCAGTTCATTAAAGGCCTGTTCGACATGGGCGCCTAGACCGGTCGAGCCACTTTCGAACCAGGCGGCGACAGCGTGACCCACCGCAGCCATCCCGACTTGCGCTGCAAGGCTGGCCGCCCGCTCGGGCACGCCCCGCTGGCGGAACGCCACTGCGAGAGCAGACATAACGGCTCGGGTCTTGGTCTGTGCCCGCTCCTGCAAGGCAGGGTGGCTGGCAATGATGCGTTGACGCGGTGCGGTGAAAGCGCGGTTCTTGACGAAAAAAGGCTCTACCGACGGAAAAGCATGAAATAGCGCTTCCAGAGGCCCGAGACCTTGTGGAACGCCTATCACGGCGCGCGTGAGGGCATCGATGAACTCGTCCTCGCCGCCGAACAGCACCTCCCGTTTATCCGGGAAATGCCGGAAAAAGGTGCGCTGCGTAACGCCGGCCTCGGCCGCAATATCTGCGGCGGTGGTCTCTTCGTAACCACGGGTCTCATAGAGCTTGAGCGCCGCCTCCTGAAGGCGACGCCGCACTTTTTCGGCATCTCTGGGCATTATTCACCAAACATATTGTCACAAGCTGACTTTACGCGTATCGTCAGTATGTGACGATACGCTATCGTTGTTTCCCGGCTTTCGCAAGCATTGTGAGGCAACTGCACGTTTCGGATTCAACAGCCAACCAGCATGGAGAATCGTTATGCCGAGTTCCGATCCAGCACAAATGAAAGCACTCCGGGTTCAGCGCTATGGCGAACCGGCCGATGTATTGCATCTGGACGACGCTCCCGTCCCCACGCCGCGCGCTGGACAGGTGCGCATCCGTGTTCATGCCTGTGCTCTCAATCCGGCCGATTGGGCGGTGTGCCAGGGCTTCATTCCCCTACCCCTTCCGCGCGGTATCGGTTTCGACGTTTCGGGGGTAGTTGATGCGATAGGCGAAGGCGTCACTGGCGTGAGCATCGGCGACCTCGTTTTTGGCGTCCCGGACTATATCGGCTATCCCACCGCCGGGGCATCTGAATTCGCAGTCCTGAAGGTCTGGTATCCCATTCCGAACGGCCTGAGCCTTGAGCATGCGGCCTGTCTTCCCATGGCCGTCGAGACGGCCACCCGGAGCCTGGATCTCCTCGGTCTGTCGAAAGGCCAGACCATCATGGTCAACGGCGGGGGAACGATGACCGGTTTCGCGGCAGTCCAGATTGCGCTGCTGCGTGGGGCACACGTGATCGCGAGCGCCGGCGAAACGTTCGCGGATCGCTTGCGTGCGCTAGGCGCGAGCGTGACACCTTACGGCGACGGGATGGTGGAGCGGGTTCGTGAAATCGCCAATGGAGCGCCTGATTTCGCTTTGCACACAGCGCGGGTCGAAGGCGCACTGCCTGGTCTCATCAGGATCGTGGACGGTGATCCACGCCGGGTCATGAGCTTCAGCGATTTCGACAAGGATGGCCTGGGCGTCCGCACAACGGGGCGCGAGAAAGGCGTAGTGCATCGCTACGACGTGCTTGGAGACTATGCCCAGTTGGCCGCCGACGGGAGGTTCGCCATTCCGATCGCCCGCACCTTCACGTGGGACGATTGGCAAGACGCTGTCAAGATCAGCATGGCTGGGCGCGCACACGGCAAGCTCGTGCTGGTGGTGAATAGAGACGCAGCGGCAAGGCTTTAGCAGGCCCGTGATATAGAACCGCGGCCTCCATCTCTTCGCGCCAGAGCTAGCGAATCTCGCCTCTCTTCGATGCAGGACGCGGCACTGCCGCCAGACTCCGCTGCAGGGCCGATTGCTCGATCGGCTTGACCAGGTGATCGTCGAAACCGGCCTCATGGGTGCGCTGGTAGTCTTCGGGCTGGCCATAGCCCGTTATCGCCACCAGGCGAATACCGTGAAGATGCGGCATGGCGCGTAAGCTTCGGGCCAACTCATGGCCGCTCATTCCAGGCAGCCCGATGTCAAGCAGCGCCACATCGGGCCGGAAAACTTCAGCGCGGCGGATCGCCTCCTGTCCACTGTAAGCGACCTCTACCGTATGCCCTTGCAACGCGAGCAACATCGATAGCGAGTCCGCGGCGTCTGTATTGTCGTCCACCACGAGTACTCGTTGGGGAGGCGCGTCGATGTGATCGGCGCGAGTTACCGGGGCCGCCGGCCGCGCGATCCGCGGTAGCCTGATCTGAAATGTCGAACCATGACCAATGCCTTCGCTACGGGCACTGATCGCTCCATTGTGCATCTCCACCAGCCGCTTCACGACGGCCAGCCCGATTCCCAGTCCGCCCTGGGCTCGATCAAGTGTGCGCTCGCCTTGCACGAAGAGGTCGAACACATGTGGCAGCAACTCGGCCGAAATGCCCGAACCGTTGTCCGAAATCGCGATAACAGCGTCGGAGCCTTCCTGCCGTGTCCACACACGGATCGCGCCCCCCGGGTCGGTGTACTTCACGGCATTGGTGAGGAGGTTGCCGAGACACTGGACCAGCCGCGCCATATCGGCTTCGACGTAAAGCGGTTCGTCGCTCGCGGTGGTCTCGACAGTAAGCGTATGCCGCTTCTCGTGCAGCCGCGGCTCAACCATTTCAACGCTCTGGGACACGACCCTCGCGAGGTCGACCGGTTGGCGCTGCAAGGTAATACGGCCTTGCGTGATGCGCGAAACATCGAGGAGGTCGTCGACCAGCCGGGTCATCTGCGTAACCTGCCGCTTGATCATGCCGTTTGCGAGTTGCGCTTCGGCATGATCAGTCATCATTCGGGACAGCAATTCGCTGGCATTGGCGATGGGCGCGAGCGGATTACGCAGCTCGTGGGCAAGCATCGCCAGGAACTCGTCCTTCTGGCGGTCCGCGAGCCGCAGCGCCTGAGCGCCGTGGGCGCGCTCCTCGGCTTCCTGGTGGCGCGAGATGATAATGGCGGCCGACTGGGCGAGGCGCATCGCCAGTTCTCGATCGCGGGGTGTGGGCTCGCGCGGTTGCTCCTGGTAGATGGCGAACGTCCCGACCACCTTCCCGGTCAGAGCCTCGACCGGAAAAGACCAGCAGGCACGATAGCCGTACTGCCGCGCGAGCCACAACCAGTCCTTCCAGCGAGGCTCACGGGTCACATCGGGAGTGATGACAGGCTCCCGCCTGTAGGCGGCCAGCCCACAGGCAAGCGAGTCGGGACCAATAGGAAACCGCTCTACACAGCGCGCATATTCCTCGGGCATGCCAGTGACGTGCCGCAGTTCGGTCTGTTCTGCGTTGGCGATGTAGAAGGCGCAGCGCGCCTGCCCATCCATCTGCTCAGTCGCTGCATGAGTGAGGATGGCGAGCGATGTGGCGAGCGGCGCGTTGTTAACGGCGGCCTGAAAGGCCTCCTTCTGCGCGGTCAGCCACGCCGCAGTATCGCGCAAATCAGCCTCGAACCGCTTGTGCTCGGTCATGTCGACCGCCATGCCAAACCATTCGATGATCTCACCGCGCTCGTCCAGTACCGGGATCGCGCGCGAGAGCGCCCAGCCTGGCGAGCCGTCGACGCGTCGCACACGGTGCTCCAGTTCGAACCTGCCTTTGTTGCGCACGGCCTGTTCAATGTGCGCCAGCACCTTGGCCTGATCCTCCGGATCGATATAGAGCTCGATCCACGTCGAACTTGCGTCTTTCGTGTCCGCGATGAAGTCCCTGCCCTGAAGAAAGCGCATCTCGCTCCAGTCAGCGTTCATCGAATAGACAGCATCGGAGGAAGCGCTGACCAGAGCGCGAAAGCGTTCTTCACTCCTGCGGCGCAGCGCGGTGAGTTCCAGCAGCGCGCCGATCCGGGCGACCAGTTCGCGAGCCGAGAACGGCTTGACCAGATAGTCGTCGGCACCGGAGCCCAGGCCGTCGACTCGCGCCTCTTCGCCCGCACGCGCGGAAAGCAGAATGACCGGCACATCAAGGAGCCGCTTGTCGGCCCGGATGGCTTGCAGCAAGCCAAGTCCGTCGAGCCAGGGCATCATGACGTCGGAAATGATCAGATCGGGCCGTTGCCGGGATGCCGCTTCCAGTGCCGCGACACCATTCTCAACCACTTCGACGGCATACCTGCCGGCGAGAAGGTCTCGCAAGTAAGCGCGCATGTCGGCATTGTCGTCGGCAACCAGCACGCGTGGCCGTGAGTCGCATGCGTTGGCCGGGAGCGCGGCGACCGGTACCGGATCGGGCACGATACCCAGCGGATTCTTCGGCGCACCAGCAGTATTCTCGGGTATCCAGCGCAGCGCCTCCTGCACGAAGGCCTGGGCGTTGATGGCGCTCGAGCCGGACGGCCGCACGGTCTTCAGCCGGTCAGCGGCCAGATGAGCGGCGCCGAGCGGTATGGACACCCGGAAGAGTGTGCCTCTCCCAAGCTCGCTGGCAGCGGTAATTGTGCCTCCGTGGAGCTTGACCAGCTCCTTGACCAGCGCCAACCCGATCCCGGTTCCTTCCTGAGTGCGGCCGGGGACGCCCTCGACCCGATGAAAGCGCTCGAAGATGCGGGCTAATTCGTGCTTCGCGATACCAGCGCCGGTGTCCCTCACCTCGAGCAGCGCGTGCCCGTCGTGTGGACGCAGTTGCACGGCAATCTCACCCTGCAAGGTGTATTTGAAAGCGTTCGACAAGAGGTTGAGGACAATCTTCTCCCACATCTGCGGATCAACGTAGACCGGCTCGGGGAAGCTCTCGCAATCGACGGTGTAGCCCAGGCCGCCGCGTTCGATCGCGGAGCGGAATGTGCTGGCGAGGTCGCGCGTCAGTTCCGCAAGATCGGTGGGCTCGTAAGAGGCCTGCACACGCCCCGCCTCGATGCGCGAGAAATCGAGAAGGGTATTGACCAGCCGCAGCAGCCTGAGGGCGTTGCGATGCGCGAGGTCGAGCTGCGCACGCGCCTGCTCCGGAATCGCGGGATCGGCGGCTATCTCGGCCACGGGGCCGAGCATGAGAGTCAACGGGGTGCGAAATTCATGGCTGACGTTGGAAAAGAAAGCCGTCTTGGCGCGGTCAATGGCCGCCAGAGCTTCTGCCCGCTTGCGCTGCTCCTCGAGCGCTCGCACGTCGCGGATCGCGGTAGCCACCCGCGACGCCATGAGTTCAAAAAAGGTGCGATAGCCGGCGTCGAGGACACGGTGTGGGCTGAGGCCGCAAATCAGCACCCCATACGTAGGGGATTGATCAGACGAAGCGAGCGGTAGAACAATGCCGGACTGAGGCACATCGCCCCACGGGGTTCGTGGCAGCATGTCAGTGGCTTGCGGCAGAAGCGGCACGACTTCGATACACCGCTCGCGCGCTACCTCTCGCAGGCGCCACGGATCGGTTCCTGGCGCAGCCGCGAGATCGACGCTGGCGGGAACCAGTTGCTCGAGCGATTGCGTGTCCACGCCAGCGCTCGCCACTCTCTGAGCGCGCGTTTCACCCTCGTCCAGCAGATAGAGCAGCGCGAACGGTACGTCCGAAGGGTTTTCCTTGAGCACTGCCGCGACGTTGATGCACGCCTCGCCTGCAGTCCGCACATCTGCCGAGCTGGTCGCCCCGAGATCGCGCAACGTGCGAATCTGCCGATCGGCGTAAACCTGCTCGGTAATCTCGGTGACCGTCGCCAGCACGCCGCCGATACCCGTCTCAACGGTCTCGTCCGGCACAGGGCTGTATGCGAGGCGGAAGTGCGATTCTTCCCGAAGCACCTTGCGCTCGATGAGCACAGCAATATCGTCGCTCACCGAAGCCGGACCGCCGCGAAAGGGCCGTTCGGCCATCGGACCGAGGATATGGAAGACTTCGCTCCAGCAATCGCGGAAACGCTGACCCATCGCACGAGGATGCTTCTCGCCGAGTACGGGGCGGTAGGCATCGTTGTAGATCTGCACGAACTCCTCGCCCCACCACAACAGCATGGGGGAGTGATTGTGCAGCACCAGCGATGCGGTTGAGCGTAACGCCTGCGACCAGCCGTCAACCGGACCGATCGAGGTGCGGCTCCAATCGACCGCGCGGGCCAGCGCGCACGCTTCGCCGGGGCCCATCAGGCATTCCAGGCCCGTCTGTAACTTTCGTCCGGGTCGATGCGCTTTCGCGAAGCGATCTTGAGTTGGAGACATTGCGTCCTCGCGCCCAGCGTTTCCGCCGGCCGGTTGCGGACGGCCGGTTTCGGACGGCCGGTTGCGGACGGCCGGTTGCGTCGAGAAGCGCGTTCGACATCCGAGCGCGTCCTCGACGTTCGCTCACTCACTAATGCTTGGTACGATGATCCGCGCCGGCATCTTTCGCAGCGTCCTTCGCGTCACCCACCTTTTTTCGCATTTCGCCGGCGCCCTGCTGAAGATCTCCCTTCAACTCCCGGGCCTTGTCGCCGGTGACCTTTCCCGCAACTTCATTCGCCTTGCCCTTGAGCTTCTCCGCTTCACCTTTCAAATGGTCCTTGTTCATACCAAATCTCCTATGGTCAGCGCTAGCTGCGCCACTCTGGAGTAGCAATGCGCGTTCCTGAGGGTGGCGGGGAAGAACGCCTTCGTCAGCAAACGCCAGCAGCGGGCCTTCGCAGGGGAGAATGCCGGTTGCCTTTAGGTTCCATTTTAGGTTCCACATACGAAGGTCCGTTGATTGGGCGGAGCGATCGTGCGTAGAACCGCTAGAGTACTCGATGGAGCGACTACACGGGGGTTGGTTGAACGCAGCCGGTTGCGGTGCACGGTCCACGGTCTTTCGAGGTTGACCCGTTTGGCACAGTCATGCTTTCCCAAAATGGTCACTCGCAACTCGAGCAACAGTGGCGAACTGGTGCAGACGTGACGCCTACGCTTCAATAATTGCAACATAGGTCGTCAGTATTTTGCCGTCGTCAGCTTAATCCTTGCTTTCGGATCGATCTGCGTAACTCGGATTGACTGGGAACGGATGTCATAGGAGGCGAGGAACATGTAGTGAAGCCGCTGCGTGCCTTCCGTTGGAAAGAACATGACTTTCACCACGGCCTCACTATGCCCAGAGCCCGTGTAGTCTGCTGATGCACTCGCTTCGAATCGGGCATTCATCCCGTCCAGGCAGAAGAAAGGTGCGTGTATCACAAGCGTATCTTTGCAAGCATCCGGCCCCCCCATCGGCAGATTGGCTGACTCGATTATCAGATCACCCTGCTGCTTTAGCGCCTCGAACGATTCCGTTGGTGTCCTGGAGACCGAAGCTCCGTCGTCGCACCGTAAGGCAAAGCACATTAACTCATTGGCGTAGAGCTTGACGTCGCTGAAATCGATCTGAGAGTTTTGTTTTGGCGGTCGAGCTTGCGCCAGAAAAAGTATGCTCTGACACACGTCAAATGCGTTTCCCTCCGAACTCGTTCCAATGGTGTCGCCCGTGTAGCTCCACGCGCCGGCGGTCAGCGTGTAAAGTTCGCGGCATGTCCCTGGCAGTCGCCCCGCTCGCATCGAGCCATCGAAATACACGTCGCTCATATCCGCGGGACTGTAGGCAGCAAGGTCAACGGGTTTGTCCAGCAATGCTTCTAAATCGACTCCTGGCGAGTGCGCTTCCAACTCCGTTCGTCTTATATCCATCAGCTCGTCGAGTTCTCGCAGTCGCTCGTCGTCGACCCGCTGGAAACACGCATCTGCATCTGCCGCGAGATGCCCTTCAGCGACGCATGCTTCGTTCCGCAATTTTCTCCAATGTTCCTGGCCCAACAAAACGCTCGGCTGCTGCGGACCAGAAGCTGACAGTAGAGCATCGTATGCGGCGGTCACGCGTCCATCAATTGCAGGCGAGATCCCCGCGTTTTGCAGGGCACCGTTTGGTTCGACCGCCACGGCATTGAGCGCATACACAAGGAGAATGAGAGGAATGGAGAGAATTCGAACTACAAGCATATCGATCATCTTTACTCTCGTCGGGATTTATATTTTTAGCGAGGGCATACAGGGTGTCGCAATTGTCGACGATTCTGGTATTCAGCGCCATTTAGAGTTACTGGTCGGTCGTCGACTCTCTACGATTGGGGACAGGCGACCCGTAAGCGGCGTTCAATCCACCGGATAGCTGCCATTCAAAGTGAGCCCGCCCTTGCATTGGGGGGCATTGCGGTCGTACGGTGATAGCCGTGTTGTTTTCACAAAGAAGGACCACGAGCAGCGAAGGCTCTCTGTGCAGCCTGGACTTCTTCCCGATGGTCTTCTGTCCACTTCAGAATCGCGCGAAGGTGCGGCTCCAGGGAGCGCCCGAGCGGCGATATCTCGTAGACGACGGCAACCGGAGCCGTGCTGATGACCGAGCGCTTGATGAAACCATTGGCTTCGAGCCGACGAAGACATTGAGTCAGCGCCTTCTGAGTGATGCCTTCGTTTGCCCTTCGTAGCGCATTGAACCGCATGGCCCCGCTGCAGAGGCAGCCTAGTACCAGCAGCGACCATTTGGTGGTGATTTCTTCGAGCACGAGGCGATTTAACTCAAGGTCCTCTTGGGATGGCGTCGGCATTGTCCGGGATACTCCAGGCTACCTAGTAGCATTCAGGTGCGTAATTGCGTTCAAGTATCAAATGTATACCATGATCAACCTCTACCAGATTGGAGGTCGAAAATGCCAGTTGATATTCATGGATCAGACAGCCTGAACAGAAAGGACACAGACGGGGCCAAAACCGTGCTTGTGTTCGGTGCCACTGGACAGCAAGGCGGAGCCGTCGCATCTGCGCTTAAGTCGCAAGGATGGCCGGTCAGGGCGCTCGTTCGCGATCCCGGTAGCGACAAGGCGAAGGCCCTCCTGGATTCGGATGTAGAGCTATTTCAGGGCGATTTTTCAGACAGCGACTCGATCAGGAACGCAATGTCCGGGGCCTATGCCGTCTTCAGCGTGCAGCCCAGTTCGGGCCAGGGAGCGTTATACGGGATCTCCGACGAGCAGGAGATCCGCTATGGTAAAAGCATTGCGGATATCGCCATTGAGACCGGCGTTCACCATCTCGTCTACACATCAGTCAATGCTGCTGGCCCAAGAAAAACCGGGATGGGACACTTCGACAGCAAGTCTGAGATCGAAATCTATATTCGTGGCACGGGTCTACAAAGCACAATCATTCGGCCCGCCGGGTTCATGGAACTACTCATGCTTCCGGGCATGGGACTCGATAAGGGCGCTTTCATGTCGTTTCTGCGACCGGAACAGACCGGACAGTTGATTGCGGTTCAAGACATCGGGAAAATCGTCGCGATCATCTTTTCTAATCCAGACAAATTCGTCGGCCGGACCATTGAAATTGCGGGAGACGAGGTGACTGGCATAACACTACAGGACAGTTTGAGTAACGCGGCGGGTAGGCCAATCACCTATCATCGCTTCCCCGATAGCCTTTTGAAGGAAAACACCTTCCTTGATCGACTTGCATCCCTGGTTGACGATGGCCGACTGGCTGGGCATGCGGACATCTCTGCCCTGAAGACCGAATTTGGACATCTATTGAGCTTCGACGAATGGCTAGCCGGTCCCGGCAAACCGCTTTTCGAGCGCGCGCTCCAGGCAGACGCCGCTACGATCGCACTCCGGTGATGGATGAGTCCGTTGCACTCGAGGACATGCGCGCTTACCAGAGCAAGAGGCAACGCCGGCAGTGGTGTTGCTTCTGCGAGAATGCGAACCCCGGGCATCATGCTGCGGGCTATTCCTATGTAGGTATGTGGAGGCGCAGCAGGCGCTATCGTCAACCGGATAAAGTAACGGATACAGATCCGGTAGTTGGCTTCGATGTCATGAGTTCGTCAGTTCAAACGGGTGGGTTTTCCAAGCGGATCCATTATGCATCGAGCAACCAGCTGCCAGTAGCGGTCGATTGGCACCCGTCAAAGCGACTTTGCAGGCCGCCATCCGTAATGTCCGGTCCTCGACCATGCTCTCGCCTCTTCTTCTAGGCTATCCTTTCGCCTGTGCCACTAGGAGTGCGGCGGTTCCATTTGCTCGGGTCTGCACGGAATAGCAGCGCAGAAAGCACGATTTACGCGGTAGGCGAGCAATACAAGCGATGCCGGCTCAAGAAGCTAAAACAGCACGACAAACGGACCAAATTCATGACCAAAGATGCGACGTTATGGGGTATTCACGCCGGCAGAACCGGCGATGCCGACTCCCTTTTCCTGAGCCAGGGCGTCATCGCGCTCGGTTGGCATCAAATGGGAGATCTGAAGGCGCTGGGTCCGACACGTGAAGACTTCAAGGAACACTACGCGGCGACCTATCTGGAAGCGGCGAAGGCCAAGCCGGGAACTGTTCCGACGTCGGCAGGGCAATTGTTCCGGTTCGTTTACGAAATGCGAATCGGCGATTATGTAGTGTATCCATCCAAGCACCCGAAGCATGTGCATCTGGGACGCGTGACGGGCGACTATCAGTATTCGACTTTAGGCGAATCGCACTATCCTCAACGACGGAAGGTCGAATGGCTACGCCATTTGCCGCGTACGGCGTTTTCACAGGGCGCACTGTACGAAATCGGCTCGGCGTTGTCGTTGTTCGCCGTAAGGAACTACGCCGACGAGTTCTGGGCCGCGATTCACAGCGCCCAGCCGCTGCCCGTCACGCCGGCAGCAAAAGATGAGACCCTCGCGGAGGTCAGTCAAGATATCGAGGAGACAACTAGGGATTTCATTCTGAAAATCCTGGCCCAAGAAACGAAGGGACATCCATTCGCGCACTTTGTTGGCAATCTTCTCACTACTATGGGATATCGCGTTCGGGTATCACCGGAAGGCCCGGACGGTGGCGTCGACGTCTTGGCGCACAAGGATGAGTTGGGCTTCGAACCACCGATTATCAAAGTGCAATGCAAGAGTACGGAGGGGAGTGTCGGCGATCCGCTGATCTCGCAGCTCTATGGGAAGGTCTCCCCGTCGGAGTTCGGATTGTTCGTTACGCTAGGCACATTCACCAACCAGGCGGTGCAGTTCGCTCGCACGAAGAGCAACCTGCGCTTGGTTGACGGCGATGCATTGGTGGAACTGGTCTTGGAGCATTACGAAGCACTTGACTCAAAATACAAAGGCATGATTCCCTTGCGCAAGGCGTATATACCAGAGTCGGCCCTTCAGGACGAATCCGAGTAGAGGCTTGCGCGTTGACGGTTCCCTCTGGTTTGGAGCTGCGCTTTCGAGTTTGTCGTAGCGGCCGATTTAATTATTCAGAAGCTTGGTTTGTTGATGCCAGCTCCGGTCGACGACGCGATAACTGTCGTGGAAGCGCGACGGCCCGTTGTCGGGGCGAAGCCGCCGTTCGAATGTCCGCGTGAAAGTTCGTGCAACCGACCGTACTTGGCCGGTCACTGTCGGACGGCGATCGGCAGCACGCAACCCAAAGCAGTAGCTCGCGATGAGGCGATCGAGTGACATCGTTCGTGTGAGAAGCGGACACATTCGCCAGAGCCGACCACGATCGGACGCTCGCTGCGCACGATTTAAACATCCGTTCGGCCCCGAAGTTGTTATAAATTCTGGATTCAGTACGCCTTTACCCGTCGACCTGATGCACGCCGAAGCTGCACCGCTGCCTGCCAGCGGGCAGCAAACCGCCAGCCTGTTCTAGGCTGGCAGTACTCATCCCCGCGGATCAGGGTTGGCGTTTGCCGTTGCCACCTGCGGGTTTGCCAGCCGGCTTGCGTGAACCCGCAGTTGGCTTGCTGGCGGATTTGCTGCGTGGCTTTTGCACGCTGAATGGGCTACCGCTGGACAAGCTTGTGCCTTTGCCCGCGGCCACAGCGCGTTGCGCCGCAGGCCTGCGTTTGTTTTCGCCACTTTGCGGGCGTGGCTTTTTGCTGGGCACCTGCATGGTATCGGGCGCCGCTAGCGGCACTTTGGGCTTCTTGGGCTTTTTGGGTTTCTTGATGATCTGGCCCGTCGCGCTGGTTTGCGGCACGCGGTGTTCGGCTTCAAAACCCGGCTCTTCTTCACGGGGCAGCGTTTGCCGGATCAGCGCTTCAATCGCGGCCAGTTGTGGCGCCTCATCGGCACACACAAGCGACACCGCCACACCGCTGGCGCCCGCGCGGCCGGTACGGCCAATACGGTGCACATAGTCTTGCGCCACGATCGGCAGATCAACGTTGATCACCAGCGGCAGGTCGTCGATATCCAACCCACGCGCAGCCACATCGGTGGCTACAAGCATATGTACTTCGCCCGTCTTGAAGCGCTCCAGCGCACGCAGGCGCGCGGGTTGCGGTTTGTCGCCATGGATGGTGTCCACCGCATAGCCCGCTTCATCCAGCATGGCCGCCAGGTAATCCACGCCCTTGCGGGTTTTGACGAACACCAGCGCGTGCCCCCAGTTGTTCTCAGCCACAAGGTGCATGAAGAGGTCAGGCTTGTTCTTTTTATCCACCGGCACCACCCACTGCTTGATCTTGCTGACCGTGGCATTGGGCGGGCTGACGCTGATATTGACTGGGCCGCGCAAAATGCTCGCCGCCATGGCGCGGATATCATCGGTAAACGTGGCTGAGAACAGCAGGGTCTGGCGCTGAGCGGGCAAGGCATCAAAGACGGCGTTGAGTTCGCGCGCAAAGCCGAGATCCAGCATGCGGTCGGCTTCATCCAGCACCAGCGTTTGTACTTGATCAAACTGCACTGCATTCTGGCGATTGAGATCTAGCAAACGGCCCGGCGTGGCAACGAGCACATCCACGCCTTTGCGCAACTTCATCATCTGCGGGTTGATACTCACTCCGCCGTAGGCGGCCAAAAATCGTAAATCGAGGCCTTTACCGTAATCGATGAAGCTTTGCAGCACCTGTTCCGCCAGTTCACGAGTGGGTACCAGCACCAGAACACGCGCGCGGTTGCTGGACACCGTCGGGCCGTGTTGCACTAGCCGTTGCAACAGCGGCAGCGCAAAACCCGCCGTTTTGCCAGTTCCGGTTTGTGCCGCAGCCATAACGTCCTTACCACTGAGCACAGCAGGAATCGCCATGGCCTGTACCGGCGTAGGCGTCTGGTAATTAAGGTCCCGCGCATTACGCACCAAGGGATCGATCAGGCCAAGCGAGGCAAAAGACATGGGCGTATTCCCGGCTAAAACCGCAATTCTAGCGGTTGGAGTTGGGCGCCAATGGAGGAATAAGACGCCCGGGCGTTTCGTGGCCACCGTCGGTCGATGGACGGCAGTCGGAATCCAGCGTGCGACGAATAAGTTCTATCGGTCCGATACGGTCGCCCGAAATCGACCCGTTTCAGCCCCTCAACATAGCGTGGCCGCAATGGCTCCTTTCAAGATGCAACGGTCGCTCGCGCGGCCGCACGGGTCGGCAAAGGTCCGGCCAGTTCGGACAAGAGGATCGCGTCACGGCTACTGCTCGCGGACGTCAGCTTCGCCGGCCAGTGCCTGCGACCTATCAGGACCGGGGCGGGAGGCGATGCGACCGACCGGGCCGGCGAATATCTACAGCAATTTGCGCGGAATCCTCGGCCTGCAATCTGCACGAACGATTGTCAGCGCCACGCTTGCGTAAATTCCACAATCACGCGCGACAGATGTGCGCGCATCGCATCGCGCGCGCCGGCCGCATCGCCTGCCATGATCGCCGCGAAGATGCGCTGGTGATCCTCCTGTGACGCCTCGCGCAACGCCGGCGAATGAAAGTGCTCTTCGATCTTATCCCACAGAGGATCGCTGCGCGCGCAGTCCCACATCGCAGTGACCATGTGCAGCAATACCGTGTTGCCGGTCGATTCGGCGATTCTCATATGAAACTGGCGGTCGGCCGCGTCGTACGCATCCTTGTCGTCCATCCGCTCGCGCATCGTCGTCAGCGCGACGAACATCCGGTCGAGATCGGCATCCTTGCGCTCGGTCGCCGCGAGCGCCGCTACTTCTGCCTCGATCAGCCCGCGCGCACGCAGCGTCTCGATCGGCCCTGGCCCGTTCGGCACTTCAAACGTGACGGGGCGCGCGGCATCGGTCGCCGATACGTAGATCCCTGAACCAACGCGTACCTCGACGATCCCCTGTACCTCGAGCGCGATGATCGCCTCGCGCACCTGCGTGCGGCTCACGCCGAACTGGTCGGCAAAGCTGCGTTCCGAGGGCAATCGCGCACCTGTCTCGAACGCGCCGGCGGCCACCATCGCGTGGATCTGCCGCGCAAGGCCGATGTAGGAGCGGTCCGCGGCTTCCGCGTCGCGGGGGTCGGAGAGGTTAGACAGGTCGGTCATCGAAGGCTCGCAACGGTCTGGTCGGCACCGCCGCGGCGCCGGGTCGCGAAAATGGTACACCAATTTCTGTGGCCTCCCGCTCCGCCGTCAGCTTGAGCATTGCAATCGGTCGATTTTGGCTGGCTGCTATGGCTTTAGCATGATCAAATAACTGGTAAACCACTATTTGGCGAAAGTGGTATACCAATCACAATGCACCCATCAACGACAGCACCGCGCGCTCGTCCACCGTATGCCACACCAGTCAGGAGCCGTTCCAGTGAAGATGTCTTTCCGTTGGTACGGCGAGTCCGATCCGGTCTCGCTGCAATACATCCGCCAGATCCCGGGCGTCACGCACATCGTGTCCGCGATCTACGACGAACCGGTGGGCGAGGTCTGGCCCGCGCACAGGATCGACGCGCTGAAGTCGACGATCGAGCAAGCCGGCCTGCGCTTCGAGGTCGTCGAATCAGTACCCGTCCACGAGGACATCAAGCTCGGCAAGCCGAACCGCGACTGGCTGATCGCCAATTACCAGCAGACGATCCGCCATCTCGGTGCGGCCGGCATCAAGGTTGTCTGCTACAACTTCATGCCCGTGTTCGACTGGACTCGCACCGAGCTGTCGAAGACGCTCGACGACGGTTCGACCTGTCTTGCGTTCAGTACCGAAGCAGTCGACGGAATCGATCCAGACGACGGGATTGCACTGCCCGGCTGGGATTCGAGCTACCGGCCCGACGAGCTGCAGGCTCTGCTCGCCGAATATCGCGAAGTCGACGAAGCCGCGCTGTGGGAGAACCTCGAATACTTCCTGAAGGCAATCATTCCCGTCGCTGAGGAAGCCGGCGTAAAGATGGCCATCCATCCCGACGATCCACCACGCCCGATCTTCGGGCTGCCGCGCATCGTGAAGAACCGCGAGGATCTTGCGCGCATTGTGCGCATCGTCGATACGCCCGCGAACGGGCTGACGCTCTGCTCGGGCTCGCTCGGCGCAGGTCCGCAGAACGACGTCGAGGCGCTCGTGCGCGAATTCGGCGCGATGGGCCGCATCCATTTTGCGCACATCCGCAACGTGAAGGTGGAGACGAACGGCGACTTCGAGGAGACCGCGCACCTGTCGAGCTGTGGGTCGCTCGACATCGCCGCGATCGTCAAGGCGTATCACGACACCGGCTTCACGGGCTACGTACGCCCCGACCACGGCCGGATGATCTGGGGTGAGACGGGTAAGCCCGGTTACGGTCTCTACGACCGCGCGCTCGGTGCGGTGTACCTGAACGGACTCTGGGAAGCGACGGACAAGCTGAGCCGCACACAGCAGCAAACGTCGCAGTAAGCCGACTACGGAAGCGACCGGCGCAGCGGATCGCCGGTTGCCCGACACGATATTCCGCACGGAGACTTCACATGCCACGCATTCGATGGGCCATGATCCTCATGTGCTTCCTCGCCAACGTCATCAACTTCATCGATCGCGCCAACCTCGCGATCGCCGCGCCGAGCATACGTGCCGACCTCGGTCTCGACGCGGTCGGCATGGGGTTCGTGCTGAGCGCGTTCTTCTGGACCTATGCATTCCTGCAATTGCCCGCGGGTTGGTTCATCGACAAGGTCGGCGTGCGCGTAAGCCTTGCCCTCGCGGTTGGTTGGTGGTCGGTATTCACGGTCGCGACAGGCGCCGCACGCGGTCTCGCGCAGCTCGTCGGTGTGCGGCTGATGCTCGGTGTCGGCGAAGCGGCTGCGATCCCGTCGTTCGCGAAGGTTGCGTTCAACTGGTTCCCGCGCAGCGAGCGTGGCATTGCGAGCAGCATCTTCGATAGCGGCTCGCGCGTCGGCTCCGCGCTGTCGCTGCCGCTCGTCGCGTGGTTGATCGCGATTGTCGGCTGGCGCGGATCGTTCGCGATCACCGGTTGCATCGGCATCGTGTGGGCGCTCGCGTGGTGGTTCGTCTATCGCGATCCCGAGCGCTATCGCGCCATTGCCCCCGATGCCGTCGACGCACTGCTTGCACAACGCGGCGCGCCCGCCGTGGCAGCAGTGCCCGGCAGCCCGAAGATCACGTGGCCCGACCTGTTTCGCTACCGAACCATCTGGGGAATGATGATCGGCCTGTTCTGCCTGAACTTCGCGATCTACTTCTTTATCACGTGGTTTCCGAGTTACCTGCTGCAGGCGCGCGGTTTCTCGCTTGCATCTCTCGGTACATGGGGAATGCTACCCGCACTGCTCGCGATCCCCGGTGGCTGGTTAGGCGGTTATGTGTCGGACAGTCTGTTCAGGCGCGGCTGGAGTGCGACCGCCGCGCGCAAAACATGTCTCGTACTCGGAATGCTGCTGTCGTCGACGATTGCGCTGTCCGCATTCGTCGACAGCGTGTGGGCGTGCCTCGCGCTATTCGCGCTCGCCTATGCCAGCCTGTCGTTCGCCGGTGCGAACGTATGGACGCTCGTCGGCGAAGTCGCACCGACGCCCGCACACGTTGCGTCGATCGGCGGGATCCAGAATTTCGCGGGCAATCTCGCCGGCATCTTCATTACGACCTTCACGGGCGTGATGCTGTCGATCACGAAGGGCTCGTTCGTCGTGCCGCTCGTCGCCGCGGGTGTGCTGTGCCTGGTTGGTGCGCTGTCGTATCTGTTCGTCGTCGGCAAGGTCGAACCGTTGCCTGTTCGAGGCAGCGGTTGCGCACGACGCGGTGTCCAGGCCGGTGCGGTTTGAGTGTTGGCGACTCCGCCGAACAGGAGAAATCGAAGCAGTGTGTGCTTGAACGAGTACCAGACTAAAACAACCAAAGACAGGAATGGAGATGAAAAAAACTATCCTCGTATCTACGCTTGGAGTTGCGGCACTGAGCGCGCACGCGCAAAGCAGCGTCACGTTGTACGGCATCGTCGACGCCGGCATCGGCTACCAAAGCAGCTCGGCCTCGCTCGGCAGCAACGCCGGTGGCCGCTCGGTAGTCAAGATGGCGCAGGGCATATGGGCTGGCTCGCGTTTCGGACTCAAGGGTAGCGAAGACCTGGGTGGCGGCACGCGCGCGATCTTCCAGCTCGAAGAAGGCTACAACCCGGCGACAGGTGCCCAATCGACCTCGGGCTTGATGTTCAACCGCATGTCGCTCGCGGGCCTTGCAAACCAGCAGTACGGCACGCTGACGATGGGCCGGCAGTACGCGCCGTACTACACGCTGCTTGCAGCCTATAGCCCCACCACCTGGTTGACCGGCGCATACGGCGCACACCCGGGCGATCTCGATTCGATGGACACGATCTATCGCATCAACAACTCCCTCGTCTATACGTCGCCGAACTTCGCAGGCTTCACCTTCAGTGGCATGTATGCGTTGGGTGGCGTAGCAGGCAGTACCGGCGCGGGCCAGTCGTGGAGCGTCGCGGCGAACTACCTGCACGGACCTGTCGGTCTCGCGGTCGGCTTCGAGCGCCTGAGCAACTCGACGAGCGGCGGTGGAACGTGGGGCGCGAATTCCACGGCCAACAGCAACGGCGAGCCTGGCGTTTCAGCTGTCACGAATGGCTTTCAGACCGCGCAGGCACAACAGCGCTTCGCGGTGACCGGCGGCTACACGTTCAATTCGCAGTGGGACATTTCCGCGTCCTACTCGAACGTGCAGTACATCGCAGGCGAAGGTTCGAAGTTCTTCGACACGCAGATCTGGAACACGGGCGGCATCGTGCTGCACTACAAGCCGCTTGTCGCGCTCGATCTCGCAGCGGGCTATAGCTACACGCGAGCGACCCGAGCGAACGGCATCGCCAGCGCGGCCTCGTATCAGCAGTTCACTGCCTCGCAGTACTACAGCCTTTCGAAACGCACGGGTCTGTACTGCGTCGAGGCCTACCAGCGCGCGGGTGGCCAGACCCTTGGCACGAACGGCGCGGGCAACGTCATCAACGCAACCGCCGATATCGGCGACGGCCAGAACAGCGCACCGTCCTCGTCGCGCAGCCAGGTAGCGGGTGCAGTGGGCATCGTTCACCGCTTCTGATCGTCGTGCGAGTGTGAATTCGCTTGAGTGCATTTCGAGCAGTTGGCGTTGCAAATCACCGGAGCAAATCCGGGACGAACATCCCAGGAGGATTCAATGAGCGTTGATCAATCGCTTGTGCGAAAGGTCGCGAGTGCGGCAGCGGTACTGTTTCTCGGGACAGTGCCCCCATACGCCCTCGCGCAGAGCGTGCCGTCCGGTTTGCTGCCGGCCGGTGCGAACACGACCAGTCCGGGTGCACCCTTTTACATCGACCCGACCGGCCTGAACTTCAGCACCAGTCCACCCACCCGCGATCCCTCAAACCCGAACTATCCCAAGGCAACCTCGATCGCAGATGGTCATCTGCCGCCGGTTCCGGTCAACGGGAATTTCATCATCGGCCCGAGTCACCCGGTCGCGACCGAGGTGACAGGTACCCAGACGGGGACGGTGTACAGCTTCAGGATGTGGTCATACAACAGCAAGATCTATCCGGCCGGTCTGGTACGTGTGGAGCCCAGTTTCGATTACATCAATCAGTATGGACGGACCGTGCCGGGCGACTTCTCGACCATGCTCGTTCCCAACTGCTTCACGGCCGGCGCAAACTATTGCGGCGAGGCGGCCATATGGACTCGCGTGGTTCAGGTCTACGTTCCGCGGCAGGCGCGCGGGCAGGACCCTCTGCCATTCATCGTTTCAGGGGACGGTGTGCCATCGTCAATCCCAAGCGGTCTTCCAACGCAAGCCATTGAACCCATCCTGTTCCCGGCCCTCGACAATCTGATTCGTGAACGGCGAATCCCACCGATGGTGGCCATCACCGTCGAGAACGGTGGTCAGGACGCACAAGGAAGTCAGCGCGGGTTCGAATACGATTCGATGAACGGGCAGTACGCGGAATTTATCGAAACAGAAGTATTGCCGATGGCCGAGAAAGCAGCCGGCATCCGTCTCACGCGCGATCCCGCGGGCCGCATCGCGATGGGGTACAGCGCGAGTGGCGAGGCAGCCTTCACCATGGCGTGGTTCCACCCTGAACTCTTCGGCAAAGTCCTGTCTTATTCCCCAACATTTACCAACCAGCAGTGGCCGCATAACCCCAACCTGCCAGGCGGGGCCTGGCAATATCACAGTCAATACGCAGGGCCGCCCCCGACGCAGCTACTGCAAACGGAAGGTTTCAACCTTCCTGCTCCGGCTGCGGCGAACCAGTCCACTGGCCTGCCCCTCGTTCCCAACAGCCCGAGGAAGCCGATCCGCGTGTGGTACGAAGTGGGTGATTTCGACGGCTGGTATCCCAACCCGATGGCGGACGGGATGCACGACTACGTACTGGCTTGCGAGAACATGGCCAGAGCGCTGGCCGGGAAAGGGTACGAGTATCAGTTCATCTTCTCTCGCAACGCGGGGCATGTGGACTTTGCCACCATCAAGCAGACGCTGCCGAATGCCATCGAGTATCTGATGCAAGGCTATCATCGGGATGACAATTAGAACGTATAGGGAACATCCGCTTACTGAGCGCAGCGGACATTCGAATGTCCGCGTGAACGCGAGGTTGAACGGCCGCTCGTGGCCGAACCCAGTCCGACGGCAACGGGCTCAGGTCGACCAATTCGCTCAGCCAAATTCCCACAAACCGGCCATTCGTTCGCCGTGGTGTGCGATAAGGCTACTGTTCCAGCGACATCGAACCGAAACGGCAAATAGCGACTCCTACACCAATCGCAGATCCCACAACACATCAAGTACGTGTTGCGTAGAACGCTCAACGTACCCCGCACGATGCGCAATGCCGAGCCGACGCCACAACGCCGGGCGTAGCGGACGCATGACAATGCGCTTGTCGGGCAACGGCGTGGTGGCCTCATGCGGCAACAGCGCTGCACCGTAACCTGCCGCGACCAGACTCTTGATCGCGTCGTTGTAGTTGAGCTGAATCCGCGGAGCGGGATGATGCCCCTCGGTCGCGAACCACTCCGTAGTCAGACGGGAAAGACGCGTGGTCGCGTCATTGAGAATGAGAGGTTGGGCGGCGAGCCATGCAGGCGTGACGCGGGCGGGGCACCGCCAATGCGCCGGCACAAAAGCCATCACGGGGTCGCGGCGCCAAGGCTTTATCACGAGTCCCGCCACAGGGGGCTGAGGCAGTGCAACCAACCCAACATCCAGCGTTCCATCCGCCAGTCGGGACAGCGTTTCATGAGACGTGAGTACTGCAACCTGAATGTCGATAGCGGGATGGTGCTGGCGCAGCACCTCAAGCGCTTGCGGCAACAGGTGTGCGATCGCGCCAGTCGACGCGCCCAGCCGCGCGCGTCCTTCGAGCCCCTGCACCTGGCGTTGAATATCGTCTAACGCCTGCTCCGCATCGCCCAGCAGTCGACGCGCGCGCTCCACCAGCACCTCTCCTATCGCCGACGGCCTGACATGTCCTCGCTTGCGTGACAGGAGTGGAGCCCCAATCCGGTCTTCGAGTTCAGCGATGTGGAGGCTGACCGTTGGCGGCGCCAGGTGCAATGCACGCGCCGCATCGGCAAATGAGCCACGGTCGGCAATGGCGACCAGAGTGCGCAAGCGGTCCAGGCTGATCTCTCGCATGTCGGCGTCCCGATTCAGAAAAACTGAATGTCCACGTTATTAAATTCAACTTTCTCTATTCTATCGGTCCACGGAATATAGAGGCTCGTTTTACCTGTTTGCAACCCAGAATTAGCGGAGTATTCCACTTATGACCTCCCCCGTTGTTTTCATCGATGGCGACCAAGGCACCACCGGGTTGCAAATCCACGAACGGCTGCGCGACCGGACCGACCTCAGACTGCTCACGCTTGCCGCTGCGGAACGCAAAGATCCGCGGCGTCGCTCAGAGGCCATCAACGCCTGCGACATTGCCATCCTCTGTTTGCCGGATGCCGCCGCGCGCGAGGCAGTGGGCGCCATCGTCAATCCTGCCGTCAGGGTCATCGATGCAAGCTCCGCCCACCGCACGCAGCCGGACTGGACATACGGCTTTCCGGAAATGACGCCGGGACAGGCTGAGCGCATTGCGAGCGCACGTCGGGTGACCAATCCCGGTTGCTATCCGACCGGTGCCATTGGCTTGCTGCGTCCCCTGTTGCAGGCTGGGCTCATACCAGGCAACTACCCGGTCAGCATTCATGCGGTGTCGGGCTACTCCGGACGCGGGCGTGCCGGCGTGGAGGAACATGAAGGGCAGGGAGCCGCCACCGCTCCTTCATTCCAGGTATATGGTCTGGAGCTCGCGCACAAGCACGCCCCAGAGATCCAGCAGCACGCCGGGCTCGCGCAGCGTCCCATCTTCGTCCCCGCGTATGGTTCGTTCCGCCAGGGCATCGTGCTGACGGTGCCCCTGGAGTTGCGGCTGCTGACACGCGACGTGGACGGCGCCACGTTACACGCGTGCCTCGCACGCCACTATGCCGAGGCGGCCCACGTAGGTGTCGTGCCGCTGCACGAATCGTGCGGCTTGAAGCACCTGGATCCGCAGGTGCTGAACGGTACGAACGACATGCGCTTAAACGTATTTCCTAACATGGAACACGGGCACGTCCTGTTGTCCGCAGTTTTCGATAATCTTGGCAAAGGCGCATCCGGCGCTGCGGTTCAGAACCTGAACCTGATGCTCACGCGGCAATAGTGGCCAATGGCTTGAGCTAACGTCCGCCGCACCCATATGCCAACGATTGTTGCCAATCTGGTCGCGGCCGTCGAATGTCTCAGATTAGCTGGCTACTGCCCGATGCGATCGGCCGAAGCCGACCCGAATGGACCCGAGCACGCCCACCCTACCCGTTCAACATCCTGCCTCCGTCGATCACAATCTCCGCACCCAAAGTCCACGCGGATTCATCCGACGCCAGGTATACGACGGCGCGTGCAATCTCGTCCGCCGTCCCAAACCGTCCAACCGGAATCGAGTTAACGATCTGCTGATTGACCTCGGCGCGATACGCATCGGGAATACCGAGCTTGTCGTAGAGAGGCGTGTCGACCGGACCCGGGCTCACCGCATTAACGCGGACGCCGCGCGGTAGCAGTTCGGTTGATAGCGTCTTCGCGAGGCTAAGCAACGCTGCCTTGGTGGCCGCATACACCGTCGATCGTGCGGCCCCGACGTGCGCATTGATCGATGTGTTCAACACTACCGACGCCGGGTTCGCGAACACCGGCAACAAAGCCTGCATCAGGAAGTAAGGACCCTTAACGTTGACGTCGAACGAGCGATCAAAATCCGCTTCGGTCCAGTTCTCGATTGGCTGCCACACAGCGATACCCGCGTTGAGAAATAGCACGTCGAGCTGACCGTACTGGTCCTTGACCGACTGCGCCAGCCCGGCCTGCGCGTCGACACTGGCGGAATCTACGCGCAGCACTGGTGTGTCGGCACCGAGGACAGTTCGGGCGTGATCGATGGAATCGGGATTGATTCCGGTGACGATAACGCGCGCACCTTCGGCGAGAAACCGCCTTGCAGTTTCCAGTCCGATGCCGCTGGTGCCGCCGGTTATCAAAGCGCGTTTGCCTTGCAGTCGAGACATAAGTGAGCTCCTTTAGATGAAGGACAGTCCATCGCGGCGTGCTGCCGTTGTTGACCGAGGCCTCATCATGAATCCATTCATCCGCGACGATAAGTCAGAGAATCTGTATATGATTCATGCATTCAATGTATGAGTGAGGTGGACTTTGGACCGTTTCCTCTTGATGACCTGCTTTGCACGCGCGGCCGAGATGGGTAGCTTTTCGGCAGTTGCGCGTGAACTGGGCCTTAGTCAGCCCAACATCAGCCGTTACATCGCAGCGCTCGAACAGCATCTGGAGACACGGCTGATGCACCGGTCGACGCGCAAACTCACCCTCACACCGGAAGGTGAGCGCTATTACGCCGAGGTCAGGCAGATTCTCGATGCGGTCGACCAGGCGGAGTCGAGCGCCCGTGGCGATGAGCAGCCCGTCGGACTGCTGCGTGTGGCCTGTCCGACCACGTTGGGTCGGCGCTACCTGATGCCCCGCATGCGGGCGTTTATGGATCGGCACCCGCGGCTTCAACTTGAATTGCAAATGAGCGATCGATACGTCGATCTCGTCGACGAGGCGGTCGAACTTGCGATCCGCATTGGGCACCTGTCGGATAGCGCGCTGCGTGCAAAGCGTATTGGTGTGTTTCGGCGCGTGTGTGTTGCGAGCGTCGACTATCTCGAGCGACGCGGCGTGCCGAAAATGCCCACCGATCTGGCTAACCACGAATGCATCGTCTACACCCTGCTTTCGTCAGGAACGACGTGGAATTTTCTCGACACCGAGGTGGCTGTCACAGGCCGCTTTCGTGTCGATTCGCCGGATGCGGTTTGCGAGGCAGTGAGCAGCGGCATGGGAATAGGATACGGTCCGCTATGGCTTTTCGAAGATGCATTGCGCAGCGGACAGTTGAAAGTATTGCTGTCCGGCTACGCTTCGCCGCCGGCTCCGGTGCAGATCGTATATGGCGCGAGCCGGCTGCTATCGCGGCGTGCGACCGCGTTCATGGAGTTTGTGACGCAAGGGTTTCTGGAGATTCCGTCGATGCACGAGGAAGGATGGGCGGACATCGTCGCAGCTGCCGCGGTCTGACGCTGGCCTGGCGCTGAGTCGGTCGCGGGCAATACTCGTGAACGAAACAAGCAGTGGGCGCCCCTGAGTCACCACACGCGCTGGCCGCCCGTAAACCATCCATAAAGCGCAGACATCGGCGTCAGGCGTCGGAGCGCTTCAGCCGCATCGAAACAGAGAAACGCTCCGCCGGATGCACGCTGATAGACACCTCAAACGTCTCGCCAGATGAGTCGAGATATCGCCGCACAATTTCAAGCGCTGCCGTCCCCTTCTCGACATGGAGCCTGTCCGCCATATCCGCCGAAATCAGAGTGCCATGCACATCCTGCTGGATTTCCGCAACGCATCGGCCATAACGCGCTTCGATTAACGAACTGATCAACGTATCCGGTTGCAATCGCGCAGCCTCTGCGACCTCCGTGTAAGCCGGGTCGATATACACGTCGGTCCAGCCGATTGGCGAACTCTTCCTGTCCCCGTCAATACGCAGACTCGAAACCCGCAGCCATCGCGCCCCCTCAGCGCATTGCAGCGTTGTGGCGAGCTTACCGGTCGCTACGACCTCCTCCATGGATTGCACCAAACGCAAGTGCTCGGAGCCGAATTGCACGACGTCGTCCACCGATGCCAGCGATGGTCTGAAGTCATTTCTCGGTCGAGCCGATTCCACCCGCGTTCCCGCATTCTTGCGGCGCGACACCAGTCCCAACTGCTGCAACTCGTGCAGCGCCGCTCGCACCGTATGGCGGCTCGTCTGGTAGTGGTCGCGCAATTCCAGTTCGGTCGGCAGGGTCGATCCAACCGGATAACGTCCGGATGCAATGCCTTCGGTCAGGTCACGCGCGATATCGGCGAAGTGCGGTCTATTCATCGCTTTGCGAGTCGAAATCGGTTTTTGGGAACGCCAGGGTAAATCATAGCTTGTTTGTTATGTCCGGACATATTAATTTATATATGTCCGGACATATTGGGCGTTGCCGCTTTCATCGGTCCTAAACCCGTCCCCTTTTCCGTCTTCCTGGAGGTCGCAATGACGAATCGCACTATCCCGATGGCCAGTACCGTGGTCGACTCCATCCTGTTTCGCGACGCCTTTGGCACTAAGGAGATGCGTGCGCTGTTTTCCGATTACGAGCTCGTACAGCGCTATATCGACGTCGAGGTGGCGCTAGCGAAAGCTGAGGCGCGCGTCGGGGTAATTCCCGCTGAAGCCGCCGAGGTAATCGCGCGCGAAGCCAGCATCGAGCGGATTGACTTTGATCACATGCGCGAGGAAACCGACATCGTTGGCTATCCGATCCTGCCGCTCGTGCACCAGCTCGTCGACATGTGCGGCGAAGCCGGCCGCTACGTGCATTGGGGTGCGACGACGCAGGACATCATGGATACCGCCGTTTCGCTTCAGGTGCGCGACGCGCTGGACCTGATCGATGGCGACATACGTGAGCTGCGCGGAATCCTCGTCGACCTCGCGAAGAAGCATCGCGACACGCCGATGGCTGGCCGCACCCATTTGCAACAGGCGCTGCCGGTCACGTTCGGCTACAAAGTGGCGATCTGGCTAGCCATGTTCGACCGGCATCAGGAACGCCTCTCACAACTTCGCCCGCGCGTGGCAGTGGTCGAATTTGCCGGCGCGGCGGGAACCCTCGCGTCGCTCGGCGACAAAGGCTTCGAGGTACAGAAAGCACTGGCCGAAGAGCTCAAACTCGGCGTGCCTGCCACGACATGGCACGTTGCGCGCGACGGCCTCGCCGAAACCGTGAACCTGCTTGCGCTCGTAACCGGCTCGCTCGGCAAGATCGCGCTCGACATCATGATCATGGCCTCGACCGAATTCGCTGAGGTCTACGAACCGTTTGTCAAAGGCCGTGGCGCGAGCAGCACGATGCCGCAAAAGCGTAATCCGATTTCCAGCGAACTGATGCTCGCCGCGGCTAAAGCGGTACGTCAACAAGCGGGCCTGATGGTCGACGCGATGATCCAGGATTTTGAGCGCGCGACGGGGCCGTGGCAAGCCGAATGGATCGCGATTCCCGAGAGCTTCATTCTGTCGGCCGGTGCGTTGCATCAGGCGAAGTTCGCGCTGGGCGGCCTGATCGTCGACACCGGGCGTATGAAGCACAACCTCGGCATCAGCAAGGGGCTGATCGTAGCGGAGGCCGTGATGATGGGAATGGCGCCCTTTACCGGCCGTCAGCAGGCTCATGACATCGTCTACGACGCCTGCCGCACGGTGAACGAGAACGGGGGAACGCTCGCCGAAGCATTGGCCGCCTTGCCTGCCGTAACCGAGCATTTCGATCGTGCGGCTATCGACCTGATGACCGATCCCGCCAACTACCTGGGTCTCGCGCCTCGCATGGTGGACCGCGCGGTGGAACTGTCGAGCGATATCTAAACGCGTCCGTTCAAGGGACGTGGAGGAGCACACGATGAATCACGCAAACCCATCGCGCGACGAACTGACCGTCGCCCCACCCAGGAAACTTCCGCGCTACCGCAGGCTGGGCACGCAGGTATTGCTCGCACTGGTACTGGGCATCGCGTTCGGACTGCTGTTTCCGAAGTTCGGCGCGCAGCTCAAGGTGCTCGGCGATATCTTCCTGTCGCTCATCAAGGCGGGTGTCGCGCCACTGGTGTTCCTCACGATCGTGCACGGCATTGCCTCGGCCGGCGACGTGAAGAGTGCCGGCCGGGTCGGCTGGCGCTCGATTGTCTACTTCGAAGTTGTCTCGACCATCGCGCTAATGGTCGGCCTGCTCGCCGGTAACCTGCTGCAAACCGGCAAAGGTATGACGTCCGTCACCGTCACCGCGATGCCGGCAACGGTGGCCAAAGCCGCGCCGCAAGGTTTCAGCGAGTTCGTGATGCATCTCG
Organism: Burkholderia sp. 4M9327F10; assembly: GCF_005503145.1. Taxonomy (GTDB): domain Bacteria; phylum Pseudomonadota; class Gammaproteobacteria; order Burkholderiales; family Burkholderiaceae; genus Paraburkholderia. The sequence goes on from NZ_SCNV01000015.1 coordinate 106,971, forward strand.
TGCCTGACAACTTTGTCGGTGCATTCGTCAAAGGTGAACTGCTGCAGGTGGTAGTGCTCGCCGTAATGGTCGGCATCGGCATTCTCGCGATTCCCGAGCACCGGCGCGTGAGAATCACCGAGGGGCTCGATCTCGTCTCTGAGACATTGTTCTCGTTCATCAATCTCGTGATGAAGCTTGCACCGCTCGGTACACTCGGCGCGGTTGCCTACGCGGTCGGCAGCAATGGCACCGCCGTGCTGATTGCGCTGGCGCAACTCGTCCTCAGCTTCTACGCGGTGGTCGTGCTGTTCATAATCGTCGTGATGGGCATCATTGCAAAGCTGGCAGGATTCAGCCTGTGGCGCTTTCTGCGGTACATCAAGGACGAAATCTTCATTGTGCTCGGCACCGCGTCGTCGGAAAGCGCGCTGCCGCGTCTTTTGATCAAGCTCGAAAGACTCGGTTGCGCCAAGCAGACCGTTGGGCTTGTATTGCCGACAGGCTACGCATTCAACCTCGACGGCACATCGCTTTTCATGTCGATGGGCGTGATGTTCATTGCGCACGCGTATAACGTGTCGATCACGTTGGAGCATCAGATCGGTTTGTTGTTGCTGATGCTGTTGACGTCTAAAGGCGCCGCGACTGTGTCCGGCGGGTCGTTCGTCGTATTCGCCGCGACCGTCACCTCAACCGGCGTTCTGCCCGTGGAAGGGTTGGCGATTATCTTCGGTGTTTACCGGTTCATGTCGATGGCCATCGCAACGTGCAACACGATCGGCAACAGCCTCGCCACGGTGGTTATTGCCAGGTGGTCACGGACATTCGATGCCAGCGTCGCAGAGCGGCATCTCTATCCTGAGCGGTCCCCCGAAACGGCGCAAGCGGACGCCAGTCTCGGAGACGGCAATCTGCTGCCGGAAGATATCAACGATGCCAATCCGCATCCGGCTGGGATACCGATGAAAAGCGCGGGCACTTCCCAGTGACGGCGTTCAGGCATCGCATGATTGGAGTTACCCGTTACCGCGGACAGCGGAATGACTAACAATGATCAGACATAACCCCATGTCATGGGTACTCCAACAATTCCGGCGTTGCTCCGCCCAAATTGGCTCACTATATTTTTAGCCATCCCTGAGCTGTTTTGTTTCCAGCGGCAAGCCGGAGGCCCGACAGCACGGCGAGGACGACGTCTATCGTTTCAACCGTGTCGAGGAAAAGTCGTGATCAACATACCAAGGTTGCGCCCGTTAGCCATAACTCTCGCGTTAAGCGTCGTGAGCATGGCACCTGCTCACGCTGCAGGCAAGATTACGTTCGTATCGCAAGGCGGCACTTATCAGGAAGCCCAGACCAAGGCGATTCTCGATCCCGCTGCCAAAGAACTCGGCATCACGGTCAATCAGGACAGTATCCCCGACGCATGGCCGCAGATCAAAGCGCAGGCCGCAACGGGCAAGCCGATCTGGGACGTGGTCGATACGCCGACGTCGAACTGTCTGCGCGGCGGCCGTGAAGGCCTGCTCGAAAAGCTCGACTTCTCGAATATTCCGAATGCCGCGTCCATGCCGGAAAAATATCGCACGCCGTACTCAGTGGCGTACGAGTTCTATTCGACCGTCATCGGCTACAACAAGAAGACCTTGAAGAAGGTGCCGCAAAGCTGGAAGGACTTCTGGGACGTGAAGAATTTCCCCGGCACGCGTGCATTGCGCAACGACCCGCAGACGGTGCTCGAAGCCGCCCTGCTCGCAGACGGTGTGCCACGCGACAAGCTGTATCCGCTCGATGTCGATCGCGCGTTCAGGAAACTCCAGCAGATCAAACCGGATATCACCGTGTGGTGGACATCAGGTGGCCAGTCTGCACAGCTGCTGCATGACGGCGAGGTCGATATGACGATGATCTGGAACGGTCGTGCGAGCGCGGTGCGCAAGGACGATCCTGACGTCGATTTCACGTTTAACGACGGCATTCTGCAAAACACACAACTGTGCGTGCTGAAAAACGCGCCCAACCTGAACGACGCAATCAAGTTCGTCAACGCGGCTGTGTCACCGGATCTACAGGCGAATCTGCCGCTCTATATCGACTACGGTCCGGGTAATCCCGCAGCGTTCAAGACGGGCAAGATCACGGCGAAACGCGCGTCCGAGTTGCCTAGCTCGCCGGAGAATGCAGCGAAGCAGGCGTTGATGTCCGAGGAATGGTGGGCATCGGATGCAGGTATCCAGGCGAAAGCGCGCTGGCTGAAATTCATGCAGTGAGCCGCACACGCTCATCCCTTCCGACGCGCTCGCAGAAAATCACTCATCGCCGGCGTCGTTACCCTTGATTTGCAGAACGCGTTAACACATCCGACGTGATCGACTATCTGATTCTTGGCGGCGGGTCGGCGGGCTGCGTGCTGGCCGCACGCCTCTCCGAAGAAACAAGTAAAACAGTTTGCCTGATCGAAGCGGGCCGAGATATCTCCCCGCAGAGCATGCCGGCTGCGATTCGCAGCCGCTATCCGGGCCGCGCTTATCTCGACACGAACAACATCTGGCGGCAACTGAAGGCCCGGATCAGCGCACCGGCTGCGCCGCGCCGCTATGAGCAGGCAAAGCTGCTGGGTGGCGGATCTGCCATCAACGCGTTGATGGCCAATCGCGGTGCGCCCGCCGATTACGACGAATGGGAAGCACTCGGAGCATGTGGATGGAACTGGCAAGCGTGTCTGCCGTACTTTCGCAAGCTGGAAACCGACGTCAATTTCAGCGGTGAACTGCATGGCACGAGTGGGCCCGTGCGTATTCAGCGAACAGGCTGGCCGCGTATTTCGCCGTTCGTGCAGGCCATGCTCGGCGCGCTGCAACAGCGCGGGCATGCACTGCGCGACGACCAGAACGGTCCCTGGGAAGACGGAGCGTTTGTTGGATCGATCGCCGTGAGCCCACAAGGTGAACGCATTCCGACTTCGGTATGCTATCTCGACGATACTGCTCGTGCGCGAAAGAATCTCACGATACGCACGGGTCTGGTTGTCGAACGTGTGTTGTTCGACGGGCCGCGTGCAATCGGTGCACGCGTTTTGCGTGACGATGGCACCTATGAGGACGTGCATGCGGCGCGCGTAATCGTGTCGTCGGGTGCGATTCATAGTCCTGCGCTTCTGATGCGAAGCGGCATAGGATGCGCGAGCGATCTCGCTGCGCTGGGTATCGAAGTGCGTGCGGACAGAAAAGGTGTTGGGCGCAATCTGATGGAGCATCCGTCGATTGCGGTGTCCGCATTTTTGCCGCGTCACGCCCGCACACCGTTTCCCGATGAGCATCATGAGCAGGCCATCGTGCGCTTTTCTTCGGGCCTGCCGGGTACAGCGCCTGGTGACATGCACGGTGCGATCCTGTCGCGCTCGGGTTGGCATTCGGTCGGCTATCGGTTCGGGACGATTTTCCTTTGGGTCAACAAATCGTATTCGCGCGGTCAATTGAAGCTGACATCAACCAGTCCTTTCGATGAACCCAGCGTCGACTTCGCGATGCTCTCCGACCAGCGCGATCTCGAACGACTGAAGCTCGCTCTGCGCTTCGGCGCCCAGACACTCACCGCACCGTCGATGTCGTCCCATCGCGGCACGGTCTTTCCGTCGAGTTATTCGCCGCGTGTCGCGGCCATCGCGGTACCGGGCGCATGGAATGCATTTCTGCGCGGAACGCTGAGTGTGCTGCTCGATATCGCAGGGCCGTTGCGTGGGGAGTTAATCCGAAGTGTGGTCACGCAAGGCGTTTCCATCGAAGAACTGCTAGCCGACGATCACGCGATGACCCAGTTCGTCACGAAATCGGTAGGCGGCACGTGGCATCCGTCGGGTACGTGCCGAATGGGAGCGCGGGATGATCCTCTGGCAGTGACCGATGCGACAGGCGCTGTGTACGGCATCGAAGGGCTGCATGTGTGCGATGCATCTCTGATGCCGTCCATTCCGTGCGCCAACACCAACATCCCGACGATCATGATCGCGGAGCGGGTGTCGGATATGTTGCGCGGCAAAGCCGTTTAATCCCCAAATCCCCCCTTCACCTCAAGAAACGATCAGGCTCGTGCGAGCGTCGATGCGGACGACCGGCGGCTCACGACAACGATCATCACGAGGCACAACGTTAGCGCCGTCAGCATCGTGCTGATCGCGGCGATGGTCGGGTCGATTTCGTCGCGCAGCGTGACGAACATGCGCCGCGTCAACGTCTGGTTCGAGCCACCCGATATGAAAAGCGCGACGACGGTTTCATCGAGCGCCTGAATGAACACGAACACCGCACCCGAAATCACGCTCGCCTTGATCTGCGGCAGCGTCACCGCCATGAAGCTGCGAAAGCGGTTCATGCCGAGACTGCGTGCGACCATTTCCTGAGTGCGGTCGAACGTCCTGAGGTCCGCTCCAACAGAGATAAGCACGTACGGCAACCCGAGCATCGCATCGGCGACGATCAACCCGCCCAACGTGTTCACGTAGCCAGCCTGTGTGAACACGAAGAACACGCCCACCGCGACGATAATGATCGGCACCATCAACGGCAGCAGCATCAGCGTGCGCAGATACTTCATCGACCAGTGCGAGCCGTGCTGAATGCCATACGCCGCTGCAATGCCCAAAGGCGTTGCGATCAATGCTGCGCTAAAGGATGCGATCAGCGTCGTGCGCGCCGCGTCGATCCACGCCGGGTTGTCGAAGAACGAGTGATACCAGCGCAGCGAATACGCGGGCGGCGGGAACGTCATGAAGCGCGTATCGGAGAACGACAGCGGCACGACGATCACCACCGGCAGCATCAGAAAGGCAAGGATCAGCACGACGCCGGCACCCAGCCCAATCCTTCCAAATGAGATCCTGTTCATTTCGCCCCCAGCGTCTTTTCGAGGGGAATCACGCGGCTCGCGGCGAAGAAGATCGCGAACACGCAGATCAGCAGCACGACACTCACCGCACTCGCCGCGCCCCAGCTGTTGTAAATCTCGACATTGCGGCTCACGACCATCGACACCATGATCGACTTGCCCCCGCCCATCAGTTCCGGCGTGATGTAAAAGCCGAGACACAACACGAACACGAGAGTCATGCCCGCGACGACACCGCTCATCGACAGCGGCAGGAACACACGCCGAAACACGTGCAGCGGCGAGCCGCCGAGGCTTGCGCCTGCCTGCGAGAGATTCGACGGAATCTTTTGCATCGCAGAATAGAGCGGCAGCACCATGAACGGCAGCAGGATATGCACCATCGCGACGATCGTGCCGAACTGGTTATACGCGAGCTGAATGGGCCGATCGATCAGCCCCATCGACATCAGCGCCTTGTTCACGAGACCTGTGCGTTGCAGAAGCACGAGCCAGGCATACGTGCGCACGAGCACGCTGGTCCAGAACGGCAGAATCACCATGCCGAGTATCAACGCACTCCATCTGGGCGGCAGGGACGCCGCAAAATACGCAACGGGATAGCCGAGCAGCAGCGTGACGAGCGTCACAATGATGCTGAGCTTGAACGTCAGCAGGAATGTATCCAGATACGCGCCCGTAAAAATCCGCCGGTAGTTGACGAGCGTGAATGCGCCATCGTGATAGACCGATTGCCAGGACAGCCACGCAAGCGGTACGACAAGCAGCACTACGACGACCAGCAGCGCAGGCGCCATCAACAGCAGCATCGCGCGATCTTCGCGCTGTTGATGGCGAACCGACGCGTCTTTTGTCACAGCCTGCATCAAGGTGTGTTCCTGAAAAAGCCGCTTGGCGGTCGTCATCATGCACCCACGGCGTCGAGAAACTGATACCACGCAGCAACAAGCCGGACCCCCGGCGCGCGCAACGAATGAAAGGGCACCGGCCGCAAACCGTCCTGTGCGAGCAGCGCAAGCTCCGGAGTTTCCCCGAGTGCGAGCGCCGCGGCATGCTGGCCGATCAGACTGGCCATCGCGACGCCTGCTCCGTTATATCCGAGACAGAACGTTGTGGCATCATCGCTGCGCCCGACATGCGGCAGCGCATTGAACGTCATGCCGACGTAGCCCGACCAGCGGTACGCGACACGCACATTCACGAGATCGGGAAACAACGCGACCATCGCGCGCCGCAACGCGTCGAAGCCGGTTGCCTGCCCTTCCTTGCCAAACGCATCGCGCCCGCCAAACAGTATGCGCCCATCCACTTTGCGGAACCACTTCATCATGCGGCGCGTTTCGGTGTAGCTGCGGCGATGAATCATGAGCTTTGCGTCCAGTTCCGCAGGCAGCGGTTCCGTCGCAATCATCGCGCTGCGGAACGGTACGAGTTCGCATTGATAGGGCGACGTGGCATCGGTGAGATTCGAATAGGCGTTCGTCGCGACGATCACCTGTTTCGCGCGCACTGTGCCACCGGGCATGCGCAGCAGCACGCCGCCTTGCGCACGCGTCATCTCCAGAACGGGCGTCGATTCATAGATCGGCACACGGCGCGCCGTCAGACCGCGCGCAATGCCCCGCACATATTCGAGCGGCAGGATCGTGCCCGCGTCGGCGCTCAGCACACCGCCGGCAAAGCCCTTCGACCCCGTCTCACGCATCACTTCCTCACGCGACAGCGCGATCATCGATGTATCGTTTAGCTCTTTGCGCACCCAATCCGCTTCGGCTCGAATCGATGCCAACGCGCGCTCGGTATGCGCGCAACGCAGACTGCCCGTGTGTTCGAACTGCGCGCGCTCCAGCTTGAATTCATCGATGAACGCTTCTACGGCACGCACGCCTTCATGCGCGAGGCGATGCATGCGCTTTGCGGTATCGAGATCCCAGCTGTTCGCAATCGCCGGAAACGACAGCCTAAACTTCGACGACACCACGCCACCATTGCGCCCGCTCGCCCCCCAGCCAATGGGGTTCGCATCGAACACCGCGCAATCGACACCGCGCCGTTGCAACGCATACGCTGCCGACAGTCCCGAATACCCCGCGCCGATGATCGCCACGTCAACAATCAGATCGCGCGCGAGCGGTGCGCCTATGCTGATGGGCGCATGCGTAACGGGCGAGCGTGCAGCCATCGCCCGCCATAGCGAGTCCGGCTGCGGCCTGTACGGCATCCTCGGCACAAGCATGATCAGGCGGCGCGCGCTTCGGCTTCGACGGCATCCGCAAGTGCGGCGAGCGTCGCGAATCTGAACGTCGGCTCGGTGACGGCTTCAGGCGCCGGCGTCGCACCGAAGCCCTTCAAGCTCTGGCGTCGTTCGATCCAGCATGTTGCATAGCCGAGCTTCGTCGCGACGCCGATGTCGTGATACTGGCTTTGCGCCGTGTGCAGAATCTCGCCGAACTTGTATCCGAATGCGGCCTGACGTCCGCGGTTGTAGGCGAAGAATTGCGGATCTGGTTTCGCGACGCCAGTCTCGTCGCAGCAGACGGTGTCGTCGAACGGATCGCCGAGCGTGTGCGCATACACCGACAACGCAACGCGGTCCGCATTCGTCATCGCGACCAGACGGAAATGCTTGCGCAGGCGCTTCAGTGCGACAACGGAGTCGTCGAACGCCGGCCATTCGAGCACATCACGCTGAAACGCGGCAGCCGATTGCGCATCGTCGGGCAAGCCAAGCTCTTTAGCGAGCGACAGATACACATTCGCCATCTCGCGGCTCGAACGTCCCGGGTACCTCGCGCGGCCGCGCATGTACGGCTCGAAGATCTGGTCGTCGGTGAGGTCTTGCGCCTTTGCGCCGCCCAGGCGCCGCACGGACGCGAGCACGCCCTTTTCGAAGTTGATCAGCGTGCCGACGACATCGAACGTCAGGACCTTGAAATCGGTGAGCTTCATTGCATCATCCTTTTGCAGTTTGCGTGAATCGCGTCAGACGGAGTGCCCATGCACAGGCGGTAAATGAAATCAGGCGGGCACGACGATGGTGTCCTGCGGATCGAGTGCGACCGTCATCTGCCCGCCCGGCGATGGAATGCGCCGGCGCGCACCATGGCTGCCGGGCTGGCGGAGGCTGATCGATGTGCCGTCGGCGAGCGCGGCGAACACACGCAGGCTCTCGCCCTGATACAGCACCTCGGTGACGCGACAAGACAGGCGGTTGGTGCCTGCATGAGCGTCACCGTCATCGATCACGAGCTTTTCGGTCTGCACGGCGAGCAGCAATCTGTCTGCCCGCGGCAAAGGATGAGCGGTGCGCAAAACAGCATCGCCCAGACGCACGGCATCGTCACCGGCGCGGCTCACGTCGAGCAACGTCGCTTCGCCGATAAAGCTCGCGACGAACACATTGCACGGGCGGTCATAGAGACCTTCTGGGGTATCGATCTGCACGAGCTTGCCGTCTTTCAACACCGCGACGCGGTCGCTCATCGTGAGCGCTTCGCGCTGATCGTGCGTGACGTTGATAATCGTCGCGCCGAGCTTGCGATGCAGGCGGCGCAGTTCGATCTGCATCGTTTCGCGCAACTGCTTGTCGAGTGCGGAGAGCGGTTCGTCCATCAGGATCAGTTGCGGCTCGAAGACAATCGCGCGTGCAAGCGCCACCCGTTGTTTCTGACCACCGGAAAGCTGATGCACGCTGCGCCCTTCGTAGCCGCTCAGCTCGACCATCGCGAGCGCATCGGCGACTTTCTTCGACCACCCTGATTTGGGCTCGCGGCGCGCGCGCAGCGCAAAGGCGACGTTCTCGCCGACGCTCATATGCGGGAATAGCGCGTAGTTCTGAAACACGATCCCGATGTTGCGCTTGTGCGGCGGCGCAAATGTAATGTCCCGGTCGCCAACCCAGACGGTGCCCGACGTAGGCTGAACAAAGCCGCCGAGGATGCCGAGCAGCGTCGTCTTGCCCGATCCCGACGGCCCGAGCAGCGACACGAATTCGCCCGGCACGATATCGAGCGATACGTCGTCCAGCGCGACCACTGGACCGTACCGCTTCATTGCCGACCTGATCGACACTCCCGTTTTCGCTCGTGCATCCATGGCCTGTGTCCCGCTGGTTGGGCTGCGTTGAGAAAAATATAAGTCCGGTTCTTTTTGACGGCAATTCCCAAATTGTTGGATCAGGCATAACATGAAGTCATGCCAAACCTTCGCAAGAAACTCCCCAGCGCCAATGCGCTGTTCGTGTTCGAAGCGGCCGCCCGCTGCGGCAACTTCACGCGCGCGGCGCAAGAGCTGTATGTGAGTCAGCCGGCCGTAAGCCGGATGCTCGCGCGCATGGAGGATCATATTGGCGTGCGCCTGTTCGAGCGCGTACGCGGCGGCATCGAGCTGACCGAAAGCGGCCGGATCCTGTACCTCAAGATTTCTGAAGGTTTCAACGGCATCGAGAGCGCAATCCGCGAAATCGAGGCGCGGGCGACGGGCGTCGAACTGGTGACGCTGTCGGTATCGACAGCCTTCACGACGCACTGGCTGATGCCGCGCATGAGCCGTTTGAATCAGGCGTTTCCCTCAGTCGATTTGCGCTTTCAGCTGATTTCAGGGCGCATCGGCGGGCCGCTCAATGACGTCGACCTGGGCATGCGTTTTCTGCACGATGGCGAGCTCGACGAGAACGCCGTACTGGTGATGCCCGAGACGCTGCTGCCCGTGTGCAACGAGCGCTATCACGAGGCGGCGTTGACGGACGCGGGCCGCGCGCATGGCGACACCGTAATCGTGATGGACGACGAGCAGCGCGGCTGGCATGAGCGCTTCAGCACCTTTGCGGAGCATGGGCGGCACGTGGCGGGCATGCTGAGTTTCAGCGATTACGCGATCGTTGTGCAAGCGGCGCTTTTAGGTCAAGGCATTGCGCTTGGCTGGCTGAATGTAGTGTCGCACTGGCTGTTGGAGGGCGCGTTGTTGCCTGCCGAACAGGAAGTGATCGTGACGAACCGGCGCTGCTGTCTCGTGACGCCAGCGAACAAGCCGTTACGGCCAATTGTGGCTGACGTGCGTGACTGGATTATCGAGGAAACGCGGAATGATATGCGGATCGTCGCGAGGAAATACCCGAAACTGGCGCAGACCACGTTAGGGTTGTCACAACCTCGCCAATAAAGTTGTCTACGTGAGACTGGCACTACGAGCGCGCGGCGTCCCGCTGTGCGAGTCTTGCCGACGAGCTCGTCGATGCCATGCCCACGGTCATTGGGCCCAGCGCAACACCTGCGCGTCGAGTCGCTTTGCGATCTCGATCAGCCCGGCACGCGTCGCCGGATGCAACGGCGCGAGCGGCCGGCGCACGGCGTCCGACGCGATCACCCCGCCCTCTTTCATTAGCGCCTTGCAGGCGATCAGTCCGCATTGGCGGTTTTCGTAGTTGATGAGCGGCAACCAGCGCGCGTAGCCAGCCACCGCTTCTTCGCGATTTCCTGCCAGATAGGCCTTCAGGATCGGCTGCAGGCCGTCCGGATAGCCGCCGCCGAGAATGCTGCCTGTCGCGCCCGCATCGAGATCGGCCAGCAGCGTGATCGCCTCTTCGCCATCCCACGGCCCTTCTATCGCATCGCCGCCGAGTTCGATCAACTCGCGCAGTTTCGCCGCCGACTGCGGCACCTCGATCTTGAAGTAGCGCATGTTGCGGATCTCCCGTGCCAGTCGGGCGAGAAACGCCGCGGATACCGTCGTGCCGCTCATCGGCGCGTCCTGATACATGATCGGAATCTCGATGGCGTCCGACACCTCCGTAAAGAAGCGCTCGATCGCAGTCTCGTTGCAGCGGATCGTGGCACCGTGATAGGGCGGCATGATCATCACCATCGCCGCACCGGCTTCCTCTGCCGCGCGGCTGCGCGCAGCACAGATTGCCGGATTGAAATGCGTGGTCGTGACGATCACGGGCACGCGTCCGGCAACGTGATCAAGGATCGTGGCAGTGAGCAGCGCGCGCTCGCCGTCGGTCAGCGAGAACTGTTCCGAGTAGTTGGCGAGAATGCAGAGTCCGTCGGCGCCCGCATCAATGATGAAATCTACGCAGCGCTTCTGCCCGTCGAGATCCAGCGCACCCGTTTCGGTGAAAATGGTGGGCGCCACGGAGAAGGCGCCCGTGTAGCGACGCGTGATTGGCATGGTTCCATTCATCTCGCTTCCTCACATAATTAACTTAAGATTACTAATTAATTACTTCTGTTCAACACCCTGTTACCTATCAAAGTATCGGTCTAGCCAGGTACCTTCGCGAAGTCAAACCCGGCCATATCTCCCGCGCAGGCCGTCCGCGATCCCGCACAGGATCGCCTGCACCTTCATGCGTTTTTGCCGGGCGTGGAGCAGCACGAACGCAAGATGCTTGAGCGTGATCAGGTTGATCAGCACCAGAGCAGGATAGCTACGCCAGTAGTCACGTGCGACGAGGATACAGTTACGCGCTGCATAGTAGTGTCGCAGCGCGCTTTGATCGAAAATCTCGACGCGCGGCCAGTGCTGCGCCGGCGTCGGTTTACCCAGTTCGTGCGGCAGTGACACGTCCGCGTTCACACACACAGGCACACCACGAGCCTGGGCACGCATGCAGTATTCCGCGTCAACATGGTCGATGAAGAAATCCTCGCGAAACCGGCCCAGCGCACGGTACGCTTCGAGCGAGATGGCGGTGCCGGACGAGATGATCACCGAGCACGGTTGCAACCCATGCGCCCCGTCACGGATTGGCATGATCTGCGCCGACCAGCGCCGCACGGTGAAGAGCGGCAGGTCGCGCCGGAAGTTCAGGTTAAAAATGCGCGGTCCGACGAGAAAGCGCCGGTCCCCAACCGATGCGCATCCCTGCAGCATCCGTTCGAAGTAATCGTCCGGAATCATCGAATCCTGATCGAAGATGAAGAACACGTCGCAGCCGCGTTCTATCAGGAATTCCACGCCCATGTTGAATGCACCGGCGATGCCACCGCGGTTGTGATTGGCGATCACGTCAATGCCGTGCGCGGCGAGGCGTGCATGCAGGACGGGGTCCGTCTGCGGGGAGTTGTCGACCGCGACGACGACGGGGCTTAGGGCAGGCAGGCGCAGCAGATGATCGGCCTGCTCCGCGCTCGGCTTGTACAGCGTTATCAACGTGCCATGTTTCATGACGACGCCTCATAGCAAAAGTAAAGTTTCGCCGCCCTGTTCGTGGACGGCCACTTCCTCCTTTCGATTGCTGCTGTCCCGTTGGAAGGCCTTCGGCGCGTGCCGTGCCACCCATTATTTCGCGTATAGCTTCACGACACTCGCATGGACAACGCGCGTGATCTCCTCCATGCGCCAGCGGATGTGGGTATCTGTCAACGCCACACAACGCGCGACATCGCGCTCTGCCAGTGCGTCGAGAATCTGCAGGTGCTCGGCGAACGCCTCGTTGCGGCGCTGATCGACGTCGACCCAGCGCACGTAGTGAATCCGTGCATTGATTCCCTGCAGCACCCGCCCGATCTCCCCATTGCCCGACATCGCGGCCAGTTCCAGATGGAACTGCTCATCCTTCACGACAAGCTCGTCCGACGGCATCCGTTCCGCGCTCTTCATCACCTGCTTCCAGAAGCGGCGCAGTGCCTTGATGTCGTTGTCGGACGCTCGCTCGCATGCGAGCATGACCGCCGTCGATTCGATCGAACGTCTCAATTCAAAGAGATCGAACACGTCCTTCCCGTCCAGTTCTCGAATGAAAAATCCACGGTTCGGCACAAACGCCAACAGGTTCTCCGCCACCAGCCGGTTGAGCGCCTCGCGAATCGGCGTGCGGCTCACGTCGAAACGCTCCGCCAGCTCAAGTTCGTTGACGCGCTCGCCCGGCCGGATCTGGTACAGCACCGCCATCTGCTTCAACTGCTCGTAAATCTCGTTGACCGTCATCCCCGTGCGCTTCGGCGCGACGGAGTCCCGCGCACCGGGACGCACGTTCCGCACCATCACGGAATTCGCTGCCATTTCGTCTCCTGATTCGATCTGTGACTGCTCATTATCGACTACCTTGCCAGGCTTCCAGGCGGCGGCACGTTGCGCACCGCGGGCACGCCCCTGTCCTGCGGACACATGCCTCAGACCGTGAACAACCGGCCGAATTGGGGCAGCGTATCGGTGACACCCGCGAGCCGCAGCGCGTGCCAGGCCAATGCATGATTACTCGACAGAATCGGTTTGTCGAGTCGCGCCTCCAGGCCGGCGATCGCGTCGACGAGCCGCAGGCTGGTACACGACACGAACACGGCGTCGACCGCAGGATCGCTCGCTAGTTCGAACACGGCGTGCTCGAGCGAGGCACGGTCGATCCGCGCGACTTCGTTGTCGTCGCGGTGCTCGAATGATCCCATCCGGACGATATCCACGCCGCGCGCCTGCAAGTAGCGCGCCATCGCCTCGTTGATCGGCCGCTCGTATGGCGTGAGGAGCGCGACGCCGCGCGCACCGAGCGCGCCGAGCCCCACGCGCGCCGCGGTGATCGGCGTCGTGCACGCAATGCCGGGACGCGCCTCGCGAATCCGTTCGAACACCCGCTCCTCGCCGAGCACCATCGACGCCGATGTACAGCCGAACGCCACGACATCGAGACGCTCGCCGGGCCGGATCAGCTCCACGCTCGCGCAGATCCGGCCGTCCATCTGCTGGAGTGTGGCTGCCGTGATCTCGGCCGAATTCGCCACGCGGCTCTCGTAGAACGCGACGCCTTCGAGCGAAAACATGCGGCGCCATTCGTATTCGATCGTGTGATCCGTGGCGAGCACGACAAGGCCAATCGCCGCACGCCGCGCGATTCCATCATCCAGCGAGAACCCAAAGCGAGCATAGGCGTCCACGCTACGTTCAATGTGATTCGAGAGAAGTTCGCTCACTGTAATGTCATCCCTGTGATGTCAATCTCGGGTTGCCGTCCATTCATCAGGTCGGAGAGGATCTTCGCGGTGCCGCAGGACATGGTCCATCCCATGTGTCCGTGCCCCGTGTTGAGAAACAGATTGCGATGTCGGGTCGCACCGATCAGCGGCGTGCCTTCCGGTGTCATCGGCCGCAATCCTGCCCAGTAGGACGGCTGAGCGTAGTCGGCGCCGTTCGGAAACAGCGCCCGTGCCGTCGCAAGCATGTGCGCAAAATCGGTGGGTGCGTGCGCCGTGTCATAGCCGCAAAACTCCGCAGTGGCCGTCAGACGCAGACGCTGCCCGAAGCGCGCCCAGGCGACCAGCTGGTTTTCCTCGACCCCACCAAGCGTCGGCGATTCGTGCGACGCATCGATCGGCAGCGTCACCGAATACCCCTTGACCGGATAGATAGGCAGCCGGTAGCCGAGCCCACGAGCCAGCAGCGGCGAGTATGAACCGAGCGCGAGTACGAAGCGGTCGGCCGTGACCCGGCCCGCCGAGGTCTGCACGTAGTCGACGGCGTCTCCACTAGCACGGATGCCGTCGATGGCAGTACCGAACCGGAAATCGACGCCGATCTCGCGGCAGCGCCGCTCGAGCGCTCGCGTAAACAGATGTGCGTCACCGCTCTCGTCGGTTGGACAGTAGATAGCCCCGGCGATATCGCCGCCGGCCGCACGCAGTGCCGGTTCGCGTGCAATCACGGCCTGCCGGTCGAGTGTTTCCAGCGGTAAGCCATTGTCGGCGAGGATCGCCATGTTCGACACGCCACGCTCGAACGACGCGGGATCGCGATACAGATACAGCAGTCCGCCACTGATCCGGTCGTAGACCAGCCCCTCCTCGCGAGTCGCTTCCTGTAACTGCTGCTGGGCATAGCGGCAAAGCCGCACCTTGATCGACGTATTGCGGCGCGAACGTTCGACGGTGCAGTTCTGCAGGAACAGCCAGCACCACGCCCACATCCGCCAGTCGGCCTTCGGCTTGAGCCGCAGCGCCTGCCCTTCTGTAAACAGCGACTTGAGCAGGATCTTCGGCGCGCGCGGCGACGCCCAGGTATACGAATGCCCCGGCGCAATCAGGCCGGCGTTCGCAAAACTGGTTTCGAGAGCGACACCGTCGCGGCGATCGAGTACAACCACCTCGTCGCCTGCCTTCGCCAGAAAATAGGCGGTGGTTACGCCGACGATTCCGCCACCAAGCACGACGGTTTTCATCCGGACTCTCCGAGGGTTAGTTAGTCTGTGCCTACAGCGCCGCGATCGCCGCGATCTCGACCGTGAACTGCGGAAATGCAAGCTTCGACTCGACACAGGCGCGTGCGGGGGCATGGCCTTTCGGCACCCACGCATCCCAGATCTTGTTCATGTCGGCGAAACTGCGATGGTCCGCGAGCCAGATGCTGGCGGATACGATCCGGCGCTTGTCGAGCCCCGCCTCCTCCAGCAAGCGGTCGAGCTTGTCGAGAATCTGCCGGGTCTGGCCGGCGACGTCGAGCGACGTATCGTCCGCCACCTGCCCGGCGATAAAAGCGAATCCGCCCGCCGCCACCATCTGGCTCATCCGGTCGCCTGTTCCATAACGCTTGATATCCATCGAACCGCCTCTCTTATGGCCATTCACCTTGAGGCCGATCCTAGCACTCATAATTCACAACTGTATACACATTTTCAATAAAATCAGCCCTCGCCCCAACCTGGAACATCGATTCCTGAATGGTGCAAGAGATGACCTTTAGATGTGCATTTAATGCTTCAAATACGGGATTAAATAGCCTTTTCCGGACTCGTGACCGGACACGAAAATTCCATCAAAAATTTGTCGCACAAGTATTTTTGATCAGCAATTCTGTAGACACTTGTGTATATCAAATCATGTTCAACCTTCATTTGGAGAAGCACGATGAACCTGTGTCGCTGGAGTGTCGGGGCCGTGGTCGCGTGGTATCTGTGCGCGTCGAACGCATGGGCTGAGGTCAACCTGGGTGCTGTATTGCCACTGAGCGGATCGAGCGCGTCGATTGGTGAGGACCAGCGGCGCGGTATCGAACTCGCCGTCGCGAAGATCAATGCGCAGGGCGGCGTGCTTGGCCAGAAGCTGCAGGTCAGGATCGAGGACTCAGGCGGCACGGCGAATACCGCGCTCGACGCGACGCGCAAGCTTGCCACCGTTGATCACGTACCCGTCGTGCTCGGCGAGTTCTCATCGTCGGTGACGATCCCGATCGGTCAGTTCCTCGTCAGACAGGGTGAAGTGCACATCAACATCGGTTCATCGAGCCAGCAGATCCGCAAGATCGGCACGGGCTCGTTCAGCGTGATCGGACTCGACGACCTGTCGGCACGTTTCGCC
Organism: Burkholderia sp. 4M9327F10; assembly: GCF_005503145.1. Lineage (GTDB taxonomy): Bacteria > Pseudomonadota > Gammaproteobacteria > Burkholderiales > Burkholderiaceae > Paraburkholderia. The sequence goes on from NZ_SCNV01000015.1 coordinate 123,122, forward strand.
GCGCAGGACGTCTACGCGCGCAACCTGCATCACGTTGCGTTCATCGCGCCGAACAACGGCTACGGACAAGGTCTTGCGACCGAGTTCAAGAAACGCTTCGAGGCGCTCGGCGGCACGGTTGTGTCGCTCGTGCTCTATACCGAGGGGCAGTCGACCTATCGCCGCGAACTGGAGCAGGCCGCGCGCGCGAAACCCGACGCTTACGTCTACAGCGCGTACGGCCAGGAAGCCGCAACATTGAACCGTCAGGCGTACGAAATGCAGCTCAACAAGCAGCCCTGGTATGGAATCTATCTGACGATGTGCACGAGCGATACGACGCCGCAGATCGCGCAGGGACAGATTGGACTCGAAGTCGCGGCGGGCGGCACGAACGCAAAGTCCTACGCCGACGCCTACCAGGCCGCCTACAAGGAGGCGCCGCGCTCCGCGTTCGGCAGCTATGCATATGACGCCACGATGCTCGCGGCGGCGGCCATCAACAGCGCCCATTCACCGGACCCGGCGAAGATCCGCGCAGCACTGGACGCGATCGGCAAGGGTTACGACGGCGTCACGGGCGACATCGCGTTCGACAGCGACGGCCAGCGCGCGGTCCAGCCATACGAGAAAGTGGTCTTCAAGCAGACGGTGGTCGCGCAGTGAGCGTCATCGCCTCCCTTCCACGGAGAATGCCATGCTGCAGTTCCTGCTCGACGTTCTGATCCGCACCTCCGACCTGCTGCTCGTCTCGATCGGACTGTCTACGCTCTATTCGCTGATCCGCTTTCCCAACATCGCGCATGTGCAGTATGCGATGCTCGGCGCATTCGCCTCGCTTGGCTGTGAACGCGCCGGCCTGCCTCTGGTTCTCGCCACCGCCGTATCGTGCACGCTGGTCGGCTGCCTCGCGGTCCTGCTCAACGTGTTCGTGTTCGCCCGGCTGCTGCGCTCGGGCAGCGCGGTTGCGATGATCGGTTCGCTCGCGGTGTCGCTGATCGCCGTCGCGCTCGTGCTCGGCACTGCGGGTTCGCGGCCGCTCCAGTACGCGCAGGATCTGACGCCGCCGCTGCTGATCGACGGGATCGCGGTCTCGCGCGCGCAACTCGATTCGATCCTATGCGGCGCGCTCACACTGCTCCTGTTCTCCGTGCTGCTGTACCGGACCGATGTCGGCCGCTCGATGCGCGCACTCGCGTCGAACCGCCCACTCGCACTCGCGACCGGCATCGACGCCCAGCGTGTAACCAATGTCATCAGCTTTGCAAGCGGTATGCTCGCCGCCCTGGGCGGCACGATGCTCGGCCTCACCGAGAGCGTGCACGTGAATTTGGGCAATGGGTTGCTGATTCCGGCGTTCTCGGCTGCGATCCTCGGCGGCCTCGGCAACCCACTGGGCGCGGCCGCCGGTGCACTGCTGATCGCTCTCGCCGAAACGGTGATGCTCAACATCGACCTTGGCTCGCTGACCGGACATGCATCGCTGGTATTTCCGGTTGCCTACGTGAGCGCGGTGTCGTTCCTGATCCTGCTTGTCACCCTGATGTTCCGTCCGTACGGGATCTTCGACCGGGAGGTGCGGCGTGTCTAGTTTTCTCATCCATCTGCTGACCTCAGCCTGCCTGTCCGCGATGATGGCACTCGGACTCAATCTGCAGGCCGGTTACGCGGGCATGGTCAATTTCGGATTCATCGCGTTTGCCGGGCTCGGTGCATACGCGGCCGGTATCGCTTCGCAGCTCGGCTGGCCGCTGCCGGCGGCGCTGGCGCTCGCGGTCGTGGCGGCAAGCGTGCTGGCGGTCGCGATCGCGCGGCTTGGCCGCATGCTGGCGTCGGACTATTGGGGAATCGCCACGCTCGCGATCGCAGAGATCCTGCGCACCGTCGCGCTCAACGAAACCTGGCTCACCGGCGGCGCCCAGGGTATCGGCGGTATCGCACCGCTGTTCCCCGGACTCGTTGCGCCGTGGGCAGACCTTGCCTTCCTCGGCGTTGCCGCCGGATGCCTCGCTCTCGTCTACGCGGGCTACCGCCGCATCGTCCGCAGCCGTTTCGGCCGCGCGTTGAAGGTCATGCGCGAGGAACCTGCGCTCGCCGTCTGCTTCGGCTACGACCCGCTCTCGCTGAAAACGCGGGCCAGCGTCGCGGCCGCGCTGCCCGCCGCACTGGCCGGTGCACTACTCACCTGGTACATCAGCTACGTCGGGCCTGACACGATGCTGTCGTCCGAAACCTTCGCGCTCTGGACAATCGTCATGGTGGGCGGTCTCGGCAGCAATGCCGGCGTGCTGCTCGGCGCGGTGCTGGTTCAGGCCGTTTATTCGTTCGCACCCTTCCTGAAAGACTGGTTCGGTGTCGGCAGCGACCTCGCGGGCGCCGTCAGGCTCGGCCTCGTCGGACTGATGCTGCTCGCCTGCCTGCTGTGGCGGCCACGCGGCCTGCTGCCGGAACGTCTGGAGATCCACCCATGAGCGCGCTCCTCGAACTGGATGGCATCGCCATCCGCTACGGCGGCAATACCGTGCTGTCCGGGCTCACGCTGTCGGTCGACAGTGGCGAGATCGTCGGTCTGCTCGGCCCGAACGGCTCCGGCAAAAGTACGGTCCTGAACGCGGTCACGGGTTTCGCGCCGCTTGCGAGCGGCGAGATCCGCTTCGACGGCCGCCGGATCGACCGGCTCGCGCCGCAGCGCATCGCGCAGCTCGGCATACGCCGCACCTTCCAGCTACCGTCGATGCCGGCCCGGATGTCGGTGCTCGAACTGACGATGGCCGCCTCGTCGGCAGGCCACGGACTCGGCGCGGCGCTGCTGCGCGGGCCCTCGCTGCGCGCGCTTGAACAGAAGACGCGAACCCGGGCCGCCGCGCTACTCGACGAGCTCAAACTGTCCGCCGTTGCCCAGTTGCCCGCCGCATCGATCTCGGGCGGCCAGAAGAAGCTCCTTGGCATCGCCTGCGCGATGATGACCGAGCCGAAGCTGCTGCTGCTCGACGAACCGACGGCAGGCGTCCATCCGAACCTGCGCGGAGAGCTGGTCGCGGAACTGCGGCGCATCCATGGGCTCGGCGTCACGCTCGCAGTGATCGAGCACGACATGCATTTTATCCGCGAGCTGTGCGACCGTTGCATCGTGCTCGATCGCGGCGCGGCGATCGCCAATTGCAAGCCGGTCGAGCTCGAGCGAAACCGGCGCGTGCTCGACGCGTACCTGGGCCGGGCGCACAGCAACCGCCGGCCGCTGGAGGCGTCATGATAGAAGTCCATCAGCTTGTCGCCGGCTACACCCCGAGCGTTGACATCCTGCATGGCGTGTCGCTGCGCGTCGGCGCGGTCGATATCGTGTCGATCCTCGGGCCGAACGGCTGCGGCAAGTCCACGCTGCTCAAGGCGATTGCGGGCTTCCTGTTGCCCCGCTCGGGCCGCGTGACACTGCAGGGCCGCGACCTCACGCGCGAACCCGTGCATCGCAAGGTGCGCCATCACGGCGTCGGCTACGTGCCGCAAACCGACAACGTGTTCGGCGCGCTGACCGTGCGCGAGAACCTGATGCTCGGCGGCCAGGGCATGTCCTCGTTCCCGCGCGAGGCGCGCATCGACGAGCTATGCGAGCAGTACCCGGTGCTGCGGCGCCGCTACCGGTCGCCTGCCGCTGCGCTGTCGGGCGGCGAGCGGCAAATCGTGTCGCTCGCGCGGGCGCTGGTGCCGCGGCCCGGCATGCTGCTGCTCGATGAACCCTCGGCCGGCCTGTCGCCCAAAATGGTCGACGAGGTGTTCGACGCGATCGTCCGTATGCGCGACACGGAACATATCGGTGTACTGATGGTCGAGCAGAACGCGATCGAGGCACTGCGCATCTCCGATCGCGGCATCGTGCTGACGATGGGACGCGTTGCGCTCGAAGGTCCGGCAGCCGAGTTGCTCGATAGCGACGAGATGCGCCGGCTCTATCTCGGCGGGAGGGCGGCATGAATCCCGCCACGGCTGGCTCCGGCACAGCGGCCGCAGCACCGCACGCGCGCCCCGCGACGATCATGGTGGCCGTGGCGTGCGGCTTCGTGATGGCCATGCTTGACGTGACCATCGTCAATGTCGCATTGAAGGCAATGCAGAACAGCCTGGCGATGTCGCTAACCACTCTGGTCTGGGTCGTCGACGCCTACACGCTCAGCTTCGCCGCGCTGTTGCTGTTCGGTGGCGCGCTGGCGAACCGCTACGGCTCGAAGACCATCTATCTCACCGGTCTCGGGGTATTCGTCGCGGCGTCGGCGCTGTGTGCTGCCGCAGCGACGCCCGCGACGCTGATCGCCTCGCGCCTGTTGCAAGGGGTCGGCGCCGCGCTCTTCATGCCGAGTTCGTTGAGCCTGCTGACCCAGGCGTTCCCGCCCGGCCCGCTGCGCACGCGGATGATCGGCATCTGGGGCGCGCTCGTGTCGGCCGCGATGGCGCTCGGACCGTGCGTCGGCGGCGTGCTGGTCGATGCGATTGGCTGGCGCAGCATCTTCTGGGTCAACCTGCCCGTCGGGATCGCGGGCCTGTGGCTCACGCAACGCCATGTCGCGCGTTCGCCGCGCCATGCGGGTCCGCTAAACGGCACCGGCCACCTGCTGGCCGCTCTCGCACTCGCAGCGCTGAGCCTGACGCTCATCCAGGGACCGAGCCTCGGCTGGACCTCGCCCGCGATTGTCGGCTGCGCACTAGCGACAATCGCAGCCACAGCCGCATTCGCGCTGCGCGAGCGATTCGCACGCCATCGCATCCTCTCGCCCGAGCTGCTCGGCAACCAGCGCTTCGTGGCCGGCAGCCTGCTTGGCCTCGCCATCAACTTCGGCATCCTCGCCGAAATCTTCCTGATCAGCCTCTACCTCCAGCAGCAGCGTGGATCGAGCCCGCTAGCAGCGGGTTTTCAGCTCTTTCCGCTGATGGCGATGTTCGGTATCGGCAATCTCGCCTCCGCCCGCGTCAGCGCGCGTCTCGGCGCGCGCGGCACCCTGCTCGCCGGGCTTGCACTCGCAACGCTCGGCACTGCCGCGCTCATCGGCATCGACGCGCTGCCGTACTGGGCGCTCGCGATCGCCATCGGCATCGCCAACTTCGGCGCCGGCCAGGCGATCCCGGCGATGAACCTGGTCGTCATGCACGCCGCGCGCCCTGAAGATGCCAACCTCGCCGCCGCCTCGCTCAATGCGAGCCGGCAGGTCGGCTCCCTCGTCGGCGTCGCGATCGCATCGGTGATCCTGCATACCTTCACAGATCCCGGCCGCGCGACCGCCGCCGGTTTCGCGATCATCGCGGCAGCCTACGCGGGCGGCCTCGTCGTCGTGGCCCGATCCATCGAGCCCGGCTAAACCCACGCCGCCGCGACCGGCGGCCCGCTCCTCTTTCTTCCCCTGGCAGCGAGGACACCATGATCACAGCGACCGGCCGAAAAGGCCTCATTCTGGCGGGCGGCTCCGGCACCCGACTGCATCCGCTTACGCATTCGGTATCGAAGCAACTGATGCCGGTCTATGACAAACCGATGATCTACTACCCGCTCAGCACGATCATGCTGTCCGGTATCCGCGAAGTCCTGATCATCTCGACGCCGCGCGATCTCGGCGCGTTCCAGCAACTGCTCGGCGACGGCGCCCAGTGGGGCATGCGTTTCTCGTACGCCATGCAGCCGCATCCGGACGGCCTCGCCCAGGCGTTTGTGATTGGCGCGCCGTTCATCGGACACGACGCCGCGACGCTCGTGCTGGGCGACAACATTTATCACGGGCCCGCGCTGTCGTCGCTGCTGCAACGCGCCGCCGCGAAAACCTCGGGCGCGACCGTGTTCGGCTACTACGTCCGCGATCCGGAGCGCTACGGCGTCGTGTCGTTCGACGAGACAGGACATGCGATTGATCTCGAAGAGAAGCCGAAGCAGCCGAAATCGAACTACGCGGTAACAGGACTCTATTTCTACGACAACGACGTCGTCGAGCTGGCGAAGGCAGTCCGGCCGTCCGCGCGAGGAGAACTGGAGATCACCGACCTGAACCGGGCTTACCTTGAGCGAGGCGCACTCGATGTGGAGATTCTCGGCCGTGGCTATGCGTGGCTCGACACCGGCACACACGAATCGCTGCTCGACGCCGCCAACTTCATTCAGGTCATGCAGGCGCGTCAAGGATTGCAGATTGCGTGCCCCGAAGAAATCGCCTACCGGCTCGGCTGGATCGACGCGGAGCAACTCGAAGCGCAGGCACACCGGCTTGCGAAGAACGGCTACGGCCAGTATCTGCTGGAGATACTTCGCAAGGAGGTCGTCGCATGAAGATCGTCGAAACACCGCTGCCTGGCGTGCTGCTGTTCGAACCGCGCGTGTTTGGAGACGAACGCGGCTTTTTCGTCGAAAGCTTCCGCGAGAGCTGGCTGCGCGAAGCGGGCATCGACGCGACCTTCGTGCAGGACAACCAGTCTCGTTCGCGGCGCGGCGTGCTGCGCGGCCTGCACTACCAGCGCGTCAATCCGCAGGGCAAACTGGTGCGCGCCGCGCGCGGCGCAGTCTACGATGTGGCCGTCGATATCCGCAGCGATTCTCCCCACTTCGGCGCGTGGTTCGGTACCCGGCTCGACGACGAGTTACACCGGCAGCTATGGATTCCGCCGGGCTTCGCCCATGGCTTCTGCGTGCTGTCGGCCGACGCGGATTTTGCCTATAAGTGCACGCAGTACTACGACGCAGGTTCGGACGACGGAGTACGCTGGGACGACCCGGATCTCGGAATCGACTGGCCCGTGTTCGACGACATCGCACCGCAGCTGTCTGACAAAGACCGTGTACATCAGCGCCTCGCCGAGCACGTGCCCGACTCGCTGCCGCGCTGCCGGAGCGTATCGTGACGATCCTCGTGACGGGCGCAGGGGGCCAGCTTGGACAGGAACTCGTGCGGCGAGCCGGACAGCGCGCGTTGCTCGGGCTAACGCGAGCGCAACTCGATATCGGCGATATGGACGCGGTGCGCACCGCGCTGGCCGGGCATCGCGCGAGCCTCGTCATCAATGCTGCGGCCTGGACTGCAGTGGATCGCGCGGAGAGCGAACCGGAGGCCGCCTGGCAAGCGAACCGCGAAGGGCCGGCCACGCTAGCCGCGGCCTGCGCAGAAGCTGGGATCCCCCTCTTTCATCTGTCGACCGACTACGTATTCGACGGCCGTGCGCCCGGCGCCTATGCCGAAACAGCGGAGGTTGCACCGCTCGGCGTCTACGGCCTCAGCAAGTGGGCCGGTGAACAGGCGGTGCGCGAGTATCTGCCGAACCGGCACCTGATCTTGCGAGTCGCATGGGTATTCGGCGCGCACGGCAGCAACTTCGTGCGCACCATGCTGCGCATAGGCGGCGAGCGCGACGTGGTGCGTGTCGTTGCCGACCAGTACGGTGGCCCGACCCATGCCGGTGCGATCGCTGAGGCCTTGCTGTCCGTCGCGGCACGCTACCGCGCTGGCGAGGTGCTTCCCTGGGGCACCTACCATTTGTGCGGCACGCCCGTCACGACCTGGCATGGCTTCGCGGAAACGATCTTCGCCGCCGCGCGCCATGCCGGCCTGCTCACGCGCACGCCGCTCGTCCAGCCGATCCTGACCTCCGCATATCCACTGCCGGCGCCGCGGCCAGCCAATTCGTCGCTCGACTGCACGCGGCTGCGTGAGCGCCTCGGCATCGAAGCCCCGTCGTGGATGGCGGGTTTGAGCGAAGTTCTCGACACCTGGAAGCGAACCTCATGAACCATCGTCCCCAGCACGTGCTCGTCACCGGCGGCGCCGGCTTCATTGGCGCCAATTTTATCCACTACCTGCTCTCGACCGATCCACAGGTGAAGATCGTCACGCTCGATCTGCTGACCTACGCCGGCAGGATCGACAATCTTGCCGACCTTCCGGACGAGGAGCGACACCGGCTCGTTGTCGGCGATATCTGTGACCGGCGGCTCGTCGACGCACTGCTGCGCGAGCATGCGATCGACACGATCATCCATTTCGCGGCCGAGAGTCACGTGGACCGCTCCATCGCCGGCCCGGGCGAGTTCGTTCGCACCAACGTCGTCGGCACTGCGACCCTGCTCGAAGCCGCGCGGCAGTACTGGTTCGGCGAGCAGCGTCTTGACGCCGTGACCGTACAGGCACAAAAACGCTTCCATCACATCGGTACCGACGAAGTGTACGGTTCGCTCGGACCCAACGATCCACCGTTTTCCGAATCGACCCGCTATGCGCCCAATTCACCTTATTCGGCAAGCAAAGCCGGCTCCGACCACCTGGTGCGCGCCTACTGGCATACGTATGGATTGCCCGTCACGACGACAAACTGTTCGAACAACTACGGGCCGCTTCAGCACGATGAAAAATTTGTTCCGACCGTGATCCGCAGTTGTATCGAAGGCACGCGCATCCCCGTGTACGGCGATGGCTCCAACATCCGCGACTGGCTGTTCGTCGACGATCATTGCCGCGCGATCGACACAGTAGTCCGGCGTGGCATGGCGGGCGAGACCTACAACGTGGGTGGCTGCAACGAGTGGAAAAACATCGCTATCGTGCAGCTGATTTGTGCGCTGATGGACGAGCAGCGGCCGCATCGAGCACCGCATGCGAGACTCATCGAGTTCGTGACCGACCGGCCCGGACACGACTGGCGCTACGCGATCGACGCGCAGAAGATCATCGATTTACTCGGTTGGCGTCCTAAGGAAAGCTTCGAAAGCGGGATTCGCAAGACAGTTATGTTGAATCTTTCGCGGTTGACAGTGAACTGACTGGGTGGTGGCGAATTGGGACAGGAGGCAGGCGCAGAGGAGACTGCGATTCTGGACCGGCAGAAATTCTTCCCCGAGCCGCTCGCTGCTTGCACCATCACAATCCTTGACAAATTCTGCCTTTTTCAAGATGGGTTGCCCCCGTATAGTCCCATCGGGATATTCCGCAGACGATTGCCAAGGGGGACTCTTGAGTTCAGACACTATCCACATCCGTGCGCGTGTAAAACCCGCCGCGCACCGGCACTACCATCCCGACATGCCGCAGGCCGCCCGTTCCGATCTGGCCGAGGTGTTCGTCTTCAAGGGTGAGTGCGCCAACCCCGACCAGTACATCGGGAGCGCCGCTTGACACCATCGACGGCTTATTACGATCCGATCGCACGCGCGGGCGTCAATATCCACCAGTTCTACAGTCTCGATATCCGGAGGGTTCCCGATGCGGCACTGGCGGACGTCTATGCATTCGACGGTGCGCGCGGGATCGGTGAGCCGACGAAGTACACGATCCAGTTCACCCACCCCCGGCACAACCTGTCGCGCAGCGAGTTCCTGAACCAGATCGCGGCCTTCGTGATCCAGCCGCCACCGCGTGACCAATGGAGCCAGCCGGAACCCGCGCACCGCGTGCAGGGCGTGATTACCGGCTTCTCGCTGCTTGCCAGCAACCGCGATCAGTCCATCTACGAGATCGTGCTTGAATCGCGTCTGGCGCTGTTACGCAACGCTCCGAAATGCCGGTTTTTCCTGAACATGAGCATTCCTGAGATCGTGGAGCAGATCCTGCGGGAACACGAGTTCAACCAGGTTTTTGCCGGCTTCGAGTTCAGGCTGCATCGGACCTATCGCAAGCGCAGCTTCGTCATGCAGTGGGATGAGGACGATCTCGCCTTCATCACGCGGCTGTGCCGCCGTTCCGGCATCTGGTTCGTGTGCGAGACGGGTGAGCACTGCGAGCGGGTGCGTTTTGGCGACGACTATACGCATTACCGCCGCGATCCCGGCCTGACAGTCGCGTACCGGTCGCGCAGCGGACTGGAAACCAGCGGCATCGAGTCGGTACACACGCTGGAAATGCGCGCGACGACCCTGCCGACAAACTACACAGTGCGCACCTTCAGCCCGGAGAACCGGACATCCAGACCGGTCGATGCTGCCAGTCCGATCCATGAGGACCGCACCGCGTATGGCGAGGCGTATACGTGGGGAACGCCGGACCTGAGCGAGGCGGAAGCGAAGGAAGAGGCGCAACTCCGGCGCGAAGCGGCGCTGGCTGGGCAGGTACGGTATCACGGCACCTGCGACATGCTGGGCCTCACTCCCGGTAGCGTGCTGAAGCTGTCGAACCGGAACTTGCCTGATGCGAAATATGGGCTGCTCGCGGTACGGGTGACGTGCAGCGCCTCGCGCAAGAAACGTTACTCGGTCGAATTCGATGCAATTCCGTCCGACCGGCTGTACCGGTTGCCGTTGCTCGAACACACGTGGCCCAGGATCGAAGGTGTCATCACGGGCACGATTGCCTCGCCGGGCGGGTACAAAGACCCGTATCTGGACCAGCAGGGCTGCTACATCGTGCATCTCCACACGGACAGGGACGCGCGTAAGCCGGGGCTGGAAAGCTGTCCAATGCGGCTCGCCAAGCCGTTCGCGGGCGCGGGCCAGACCGGCTTCCATTTCGGACTGGTAGAGGGAACGGTCGTGACCGTGGGCTTCCTGTGGGGGAATCCCGATTTGCCGTTTATCAGCCAGGTGCTGCACACGGCGCTGGATACGGACCCGATCATCGCGGGCTATCCGTGGGGCACGCGCAACACGCTGCGCACGCGCTCGAATAACACGCTGGAGATGGACGACCGGAACGGCCAGGAGCGCATCAAGCTTGCGACCGAGCACGGCAAGACGCAGCTCAATCTTGGCCATACCGTGGACCGCGAGAACAAGGAACGGGGTTCTGGCTTTGAATTACGTTCGGACCTCAGGGGCCATGTGCGCGCGGGCGGTGGCTTGCTTGTGTCGGCCTACATGCAGGAGAAGGCGCGCGGCCTGCTAACCGAGATGGACACGGTATCGAGCCAGTTCAACGTCACCCAGACGCAGGCACAGGGGCTGGCCGACGCCGCCGCGATGGCAAAAGCCGAGATCACGGACCTGAAGACCGAAAACGAATGGCTGAAAAGTGAGCTGATGGGTCTAAAGGAAGCCGTCATTGCACTTGCCGCACCGAACGGCATCGGCATGGCGACGCCGAGCCGCATCATGGTGTCGTCGGGCAAGGACACGAGCTTTGCAACCTCATCCGGGTTTAACGTCAGTGCCCTCAAAAACGTTGCGCTCTCAGCGGTCGAAACCATATCGGTGTTCGCGCAGCGCGCGGGAATCCGCCTGCTGGCGATGCGTGGAAAGGTCCAGATCCAGGCCCAGTCGGACGCGATGGAGCTTGTTTCGCAACTCAACATGAAACTGTCCAGCGTGGCCGGGACGTTGACGGCCAACGCGGCGAACGGAATCGTCCTGAGTGGCGGCGGTACGGCCTATATCAAGATTCACGGCGATAACGTCGAAATCGGCGGTGCGGGCGACCTCATCCTCAAGGTTCCGTCTATCGACAAGAGTGGCCCGGGTGCGCTTTCTCTGCCGCTACCGAAGTTCAGCCAGACAGATGCCCCGAGCAATGAGCGGTTCATTCTCAGTGACCAGGTGACACGGCGGCCACTGGCGAACCGCGCGTACAAGGTTCAGACGGCAGACGGCCGCATCGTGGAAGGGGTGACCAGCGACAAGGGCGAAACATCGCTGACGCAAAACGATGTCGCACAGGGTATCAAGCTGATGCTGTCGAAAATCAAGGGAGCCTGATGCAATGGATGAACAGAATAACCAGCCGGATACGCAGGCCGACGCGCAACCCTACCAGCACGACGTGATGACCAATGTTGTGCCAATGCAGCGTGATCACCTCGGACAACCATTTTGGGAATCCTACATGTCACCCGCAAGCTATGAGGTACGGGCTGAGGCACGCGTTCCGCCTCACATGCCGGGGGTCATCATCTTTGTGCATGGTGTGAATTCAGAGGGTGAGTGGTATGACCCGGCAGAGCAGGCGCTGTGTGAGGGGTTGAACATTCGACTGAATCGCGATGACTTCGCGGCAAACAAATATACCGTTGTGGCAGAGAGCGGTGATGGCGTAGTACCGAGGCACATTGAGACATTTAGAAACTCTCCTGTCATCCGTTTCTATTGGGGTTACCGCAGCGACTATGACGACCTCAACCGCTGGACGATCCCGTTACGCAATCTCGAAGGTAATGACAAGTGGGCACCGCAATGCACTCGCGACGGTGGGCCATGGTATTGGGGCGGCGGCGCGTTCCAGAACGGTACCAACAACCTCCAGCAGTTGTGGAGCGAAAAGGGTTTTTCGCGCCATATCTATGGCTTCGACATGGAACACCTCAACACTGAGGTTGACCGGCAATTGCAGGACGCTCCGCCACGCATTTACTACTCCCACGCAGCGCAACGTCAGGCGAAACTCATCGACACGATTCGCACGAAAAACCCGAGCGACACCATTACGGTGATGTCGCACAGCCAAGGCACGATGATTGCCATGGCGGCGACCCTGCTCTGCAAGCAACGCGCACCCGATGCCGTATTCGTGATGAACTCGCCTTTTGCGCTAGACGACAAGATGACGGATGCGCTGACCTGCGGCAGGGAGCGGCCAACTGCTGAAGCCCGTGTCAACACGTTCAAGGCGGTCGCCAACCGTATCAAGCAGGACAAGCAGGTCTATACCGAAGAAATGATGCAGCAGCTTCATGTCGGCGCGTCACAGGACATGAACTTCTGGCGTCCCGACCTCAAGCTGAACTACGGCGTGCCGGAGCGGGACAATCATGGTCGCATGTATGTCTACTTCACCCCTCATGATCGGGTAATGGGGGCAGCTCCCCTGCAAAGCATTGGCTGGCAGGGCGTGAACGACAAGGTGCTAGGTGAGCTTGGCGATACCGTCAAACAGCGCATGCTTGCGCGTAGCACGCCAGTCGGCGACGAGCCAGGTGTACGCAAATTCGGGAGACTGCAACCGATTGCCGAAGATCAACTGGTACCCGGTGCAAAATCGGATGACTTCTGGAATGGAAACCGTCGGGTAGGAGGAGCAGTATTCGGCCTGCCCTATCTATGGGCGATACCGAATGCCAACCAGACCGTGACAGTCAATGCAGAGAAGGTGCCGAAACCGTTGACTGCGGAAGAGATGGGGCCGTTTGATAGGTCGCGCAAAACCGCACCAGAGTACGGGAAATTCAATACAGACCAAAACGATCCGAGCAAGGGTGCCTACGAGGACCCCACTTTCCCCAACTACCGGTCGATCTATCAGCCGGAAAAGTACGTCACCAGTGATGACGTATATAGCAATAGCGGACGCACGACGCGACTTGAATCGAATGACGAGATGATCGACCGCATAACCAACTATAAAGCCGAGCCGACCAACCACAGTAGGCTCCCATCGGACACCGAGTTCATGAAGCGAGTGGTCGCATACGATCTACCGGTCGGATTCTGTGATTCTTTCGATGATCGTGAGTTCTGGTTTGACCTCATTAAGCTGGCAGAGTGGACCAGCGGGCACGATACGTATTTCGACTATGGCACGTTCGAGAAGGTTGAGAAGCCTAGGACTATTGACTGGACCACGGTCGCGGAGGAAATCAGTGAAGCAGAAGCGAAGCGTATTCAATACGGGAAAAACTACAATGGTTCGTAAGCTGATTGCACTCGCCCTGTCTGCGGCAACCATCGGCTGTGCGGCGCAGCAGCCGTGGTCATTCAATCTTGGCGATTTTCTGGCCGCGAAGGAACTGCCCTATGACTCGCCTCCGCAGGTCATCTACCGCATTGACGATCATCGTTTCGTCACGCTGGAACACTACCGGGACTGCAATCACGGTGAGACGTTTTACAACGACACCAACGCAGGAATTCGCAGTTATCTTGGTCGTGGCACCATCGAAAATTTCCAAGGGCATTTAATCAACGCTGATTCAACTGGGAAAAATTTGGTTTTTCCTGCAGCGACAGCACCGCACACCGCATGTAGTGATCGCGGATGCAATCTTCCGATGGCCTATTCGACAGATGGAGGCGAGAATTTCCACTCGATCGTGTACATGCCGAATAGCTTCGATCCCTACCAGGATTCAAAAGCCTATACGATTATCGCTACAAATGACTCGATTTATATAAATCAGAAGCTAGGTGAAACAACGAATCAGACAGAGACGGATAGGTACCCCATGATCCCTGGATTCGTTTATTTCTCGAAGGAAAAGCTACCGGCTGGAAAGCGTATTGAATTCGATGTTCAAGCTCCAACCGGGTTGAGAACCCCTTCCGGCCAAGACCACATTACCTGTGACGCCTCGATCAGGCCGACCAATCCCGACGCTCCACTGAATCAGGATCGCCAATGAAAAATCCGTTACGCGAAGGCGATGAAACCACGCACGGCGGCATCGTCAAAACGACCTCCGCATCGTTCACGCTTGAGGGCGGGAAAAACTATAGTGGTTCGTAAGCTGATTGCGCTCGCCCTGTCCGCGGCAGCCGTCGGCTGCGCGGCGCAGCAACCGTGGTCATTCAATCTTGGCGACTTTCTGGCCGCGAAGGAACTGCCCTATGACTCGCCGCCGCAGGTGATCTACCGCATTGACGATCATCGTTTCGTCACGCTGGAACACTACCGGGACTGCAATCACGGTGAGACGTTCTACAACGATACGAAGAGAAACATTCGAAAAATGCTCGGCATCGGTTACTTCGAGAATTTTCAGGGAAAAATCATCAACGCTGATCCGAGCGGAAACAACATCGCCCTTCCGGTGGCGTTCCCTCCACGTCTGGTTTGTGGCGACCGTGGCTGTACGGTTGTCCTCTTTTACTCGACAGATGGCGGCGAGAATTTCCACTCGATCGTGTACATGCCGAATAGCTTCGATCCCTACCAGGATTCAAAAGCCTATACGATTATCGCTACAAATGACTCGATTTATATAAACCAGAAGCTAGGTGAAACGACGAATCAGACAGAGACGGATAGGTACCCCATGATCCCTGGATTCGTTTATTTCTCGAAGGAAAAGCTACCGGCTGGAAAGCGTATTGAATTCGATGTTCAAGCTCCAACCGGGTTGAGAACCCCTTCCGGCCAGGACCACATTACCTGTGACACCTTGATCAGGCCGACCAATCCCGATGTGCCACTAAATCAGGATAACTAATGAAAATAAAGTACGTGGAGGCGACGAAACCACGCACGGTAACGTCTTCAAAACGGCCTCTACATTCTTCATGCTTGAGGGTGGGGAAAACTACAATGGTTCGTAAGCTGATTTCACTCGCCCTGTCTGCGGCAACCATCGGCTGTGCGGCGCAGCAGCCGTGGTCGTTCAATCTTGGCGATTTTCTGGCCGCAAAGGAACTGCCCTACGACTCGCCGCCGCAGGTGATCTATCACATTGACGACCATCGTTTCGTAACGCTAGAGCACTACCGGGATTGCAACCACGGCGAGACGTTCTACAACGACACGAAGGCGGGAATCCGTAGCTACCTCGGTCGCGGTACCGTCGAAAATTTCCAGGGCCGCGTCATCAATGCAGATCCTACCGGAAGGAATCTCGTATTTCCTGCCGCAACTCCACCATATACCGTATGCGGTAACGGCGAGCGCGGTTGCAATCCGACGATGGCATATTCGACTGATGGAGGCAGAATATTTGATGGCGTTGTTTATTCGAAAAATAATTTTGATCCATTTGAATATTCAAAAGATTACACAATTTCAGTGACCAAAGATAAGCTTTATGTCGCGAAAAAATGGGGAGATGACGACGCCTATGTCGTGGAATATCCAATGATGCCCAATATTGACCTGAGCAGACCATATCCGCCTGGCATCACGGGCGATAGCTTTGCCGCATCGAAGCGACCCGGCTTTCTTTCCGGGATTCACACTCCATCGGGTCAGGACCACATTACCTGCGACGCCTCGATCAGACCAACCAATCCCGATGCACCACTAAATCAGGATCGCCAATGAAAAATCCGGTACGCGAAGGCGATGAAACCACGCACGGCGGCATCGTCAAAACGGCCTCCGCATCGTTCACGCTTGAAGGCAAGCGGGTCGCGCTGCACTACGACATCGTGACCTGTCCCGAGCATGGCGACAATCCGATCATCGAGCACGGGGAAGGCTATCAGGAAGGTGGCCGCAAGTGGGTTGTCGACCAGTGCAGCACCCAATGCGGAAGCCGTGTCATTGCCAGCCAGTCAGGGATGAAGAACCGCACATGAGCATGAAATGGATCGAGCCGAAAGTCGAAGAATACGAGCATCTGAAGCCGCTTCCAGCCTGGATCAGCGTGCTCGTCTTCCTTGGCTCCTTTGTTCTTTGCTTTATCTTCACGGTACTCAACTGGAAGCAAGGCAAGCCGGTTATTTCCGCTGAGTTCTTTGTACGCATCCTGCTCCTTCCGCTGCTGTTTGGAGGCGTTGCATGCAGTGTGCTCTATCTTCCTTATGAGGACTGGAATGAGCGCGTCGATCTCTGGAATAACCTGTGTCTCAGAGCATACGAGAACTGGCG
Source organism: Burkholderia sp. 4M9327F10 (assembly GCF_005503145.1). GTDB lineage: Bacteria > Pseudomonadota > Gammaproteobacteria > Burkholderiales > Burkholderiaceae > Paraburkholderia. The sequence continues at coordinate 139,552 of NZ_SCNV01000015.1, forward strand.
GTGGTGGGCGCAGGAACGCGTCGCGATTATCGGGAGCGTCACGCTGACGCCAGAAAAGGACCTGGGCGTACGGATGCTGGGGCTTGAGGGCAGCCCTCCCACGAACGCCGGGAAAAACCTACCCCTTGCGACTGAGAGAAAAGAAGGTTCAGTATCCCGCGTCCAGCAGGTGCTTGAGCAACTCGTGACGCCGTTCGCACCGTACATGACGACTTCTGCAGCCAGCCATACGTTCAGTATCGTTGTGCAGTCGGAGCGGGAAGAAGACCTGAACGATCTGCGCGCGCTGCTGCGCACTCTGGTGCCGCACGACTTCGGATTCGTACAGATATCGCGAGCGGCAGAACCGCTTGACATGGGTCGGGTCGAGCAGTGGCTGTCTGGCGACAGGATGCCCGATTACCGTCTGGTGCTGGCCTACCAGCTCCACTCAACGGGAAAGGAGCCGACCTGCTCGGAAGCAGGGGTTGCGCTCCTGTTCGCATCCCGGACTGTCGTCGCGAGCAGCAAGGGAAGGCTCAAACCGGAAGCGTGGTTGTTCCGCCCGGTCCCAGCGACAATGGACAGCGTATTCGAAGCACTGAAAACGATGCTGGCGGCGCAGCAGACGCCAAACGAACGTATCAAGCATCTGTGGCTGACGCACGTACCGGGTCCGGGCAAACATGCAACACTGACGGCGGTAAAAGACAACGACCTGAAGCTCGCTGCGCACGACCTGGACACGGCGATTGGCAATCCGGGACCGGTCAATGCCCTGCTTGTCCAGGCGCTCGCCGCGCAGATGGTGCAGCACGGTCAGGGAACACAATTGATCGCGACCCCGCACAAGGCCCGTGTCATGCTTAATCTGCTCGGGACGAATGTCGCACCCATCCAGCGTGTCGAAGAACGGTTGCCAAGCATGATTGGCATCGGCTTCACCTGCATGCTGCTCTGCCTCGCGGGGTTGGTTCTGCTCATGCTCAAGGATGTCGGCGCGTCGGCAGCGTGGTTCATCGGTGTGTTTGCCGGATCCATCGTGTTTCTAGCCGTGAATGCGTTCGGTTCTTTCGTGAGACGCGGCCAGGTTGAGCATGACTTTTACCGCAAGTTGCCCTGGTGATCTGTTCACGCTCTGCCTGCACAGAGGAAAACTTGAAACAACACCACCCAGACCCTGCGAGTTCATAGGAGAGGAGGACAGCCACGCACGTCGTTGATTGCGTACGCGGATCGCGTGGACGACAACATATCACGCTGTAGAGCGGACAAGATGTCGCTCACTGGGAGTATCGCGTTCGACAGGATGGGAAGAGGATAGCTTTCGGGAGAATGAACGGCTCCCGAAGATTTGACCGCGCCAATAAATTGGTTACGCGGCAGTTGCACGCAAGAGTGGACAAGAAAGCGGACCACACCCCTTGTCTTTCGTAACTCTTTGATTTTCTGGTGGGCCGGGTGGGAGTCGAACCCACGGTGTCCTTTCGGAGGCGGATTATGAGTCCGCTGCCTGCAACCAGCACGGCGTCCGGCCCTAAGAAGTGATGCCAAGAAAAAGACCCGGTCTGAAGGCCGGGCCTATTCGGTGATTGGCCGACATACTACACGAAAAAGGGGCTTCCGTAACCGCCTTGCGTCAGCAAAACGATCAGGAAGCCCCTATATCCGCTGTAGCAGCCGGATGTCCCTCGATCAATTCCCTTCGAGGAACGACTTCAGCTTGTCAGAACGGCTCGGGTGACGCAGCTTGCGCAGCGCCTTCGCCTCGATCTGACGGATCCGCTCACGCGTCACGTCGAACTGCTTACCCACTTCTTCGAGGGTGTGATCGGTACTCATCTCAATACCGAAGCGCATGCGCAGCACCTTCGCTTCACGCGGCGTCAGCGAGTCGAGCACGTCCTTCACGACGTCGCGCATGCTGGCATGCAGCGCAGCGTCAGCCGGCGCAACCGTGTTCGTGTCTTCGATGAAGTCGCCCAGATGCGAATCGTCGTCGTCACCGATCGGCGTTTCCATCGAGATCGGCTCCTTCGCGATCTTCATGATCTTGCGGATCTTGTCTTCCGGCATCTCCATCTTTTCTGCCAGCGTAGCCGGATCCGGCTCAAGACCGGTTTCCTGCAGAATCTGACGCGAGATGCGGTTCATCTTGTTGATCGTTTCGATCATGTGAACCGGAATCCGGATCGTGCGCGCCTGGTCCGCAATCGAACGCGTGATGGCCTGACGGATCCACCATGTGGCGTACGTGGAGAACTTGTAGCCACGACGGTATTCGAACTTGTCCACCGCCTTCATCAGGCCGATGTTGCCTTCCTGGATCAGGTCGAGGAACTGGAGGCCACGGTTCGTGTACTTCTTCGCGATCGAGATCACGAGACGCAGGTTGGCCTCGGTCATTTCACGCTTGGCCTGACGGGCCTTCAGTTCGCCCGCCGCCATCTGGCGGTTGGTTTCCTTCAGGTCCTTCAGCGGCAGCACCACACGCGCCTGCAGGTCCAGCAGACGTTGCTGCTGTTCGCGGATCGCCGGAATGTTACGCGTGAGGATCGCGCTGTAGCCGTGACCTTCGGCGACGATCTTGTCGGCCCACTCGAGGTCCGTTTCACTGCCCGGGAAACGCGCGATGAACTCGGCACGCGGCATGCCGCACTTGTCGACCACCGTATGCAGGATCTGACGCTCGACCTGACGCACTTCGTCCACCTGGGAACGCAGCGTGTCGCACAGACGCTCGACAGTACGCGCGGTAAAGCGGATGGTCATCAGCTCGTTCTGGATCGTTTCCTGAGCCTTCAGGTAAGACTTCGACTTGTAGCCTTCCTTCTCGAAGGCGCGGCGCATTTTGTCGAACCACTCGCTGATGAGGGCAAACTTTTCGAGCGAAGCGCGCTTCAACGCTTCCATCTGCGCTGCGTTGGCGGTGGCTTGCGCCGCGCCGTCGTCATCTTCGTCGTCTTCGTCTTCGTCCTCGTCGACTTCCTCGTCTTCGCTCTCGATCGCTTCCGCTTCCTGCGCGGAGAAGCCATCGGCATCTTCCGCGTTGGCGTCGATCAGGCCGTCGACCAGTTCGTCGATACGGATTTCCTCGTTCGCGACGCGCTCAGCCATCGCGAGGATGTCCGCGATCGTGGTCGGGCACGCGGAGATGGCCATCACCATGTGCTTCAGACCGTCTTCGATCCGCTTCGCGATTTCGATTTCGCCTTCGCGCGTGAGCAGTTCAACCGTACCCATTTCACGCATGTACATGCGGACCGGGTCGGTGGTGCGGCCGAATTCGGAATCGACGGTGGACAGCGCTACTTCGGCTTCCTCTTCAACTTCGTCGTCAGACGAAGCTGCCGGCGCGTTGTCGTTCAGCAGCAGCGTTTCGGCATCGGGCGCCTGCTCGTAGACAGCCACACCCATGTCGTTAAACGTGCTGATGATGCCTTCGATCGCCTCGGTCTCGGCAAAATTGTCCGGGAGGTGGTCGTTGATCTCGGCATACGTCAGGAAGCCGCGTTCCTTGCCGAGTTTGATCAGCGCTCGCAGTTTCGAGCGCCGCTCTTCCAGTTCTTCAGCGGTGCCAGGTTGGGTAGACGCGAAAGCATCCTTCAGCAGCGCTTTTTCCTTCGCGCGGCGGTCGCGTGCCTTGGCCTTTTCGCCTTTTCCCGGAGCTGCAGCAGTTTCCTCGCTCGGGGTTGCGTCGTCATCGACGGATACTTCATTCAGCTTTTTCGTCATGGAGTTCGCCGTACCGGCTGTAGTCTCGACTCCCGGCTGTTGGACAACAGCCTGCAGAACCGTGGATACTGGAGTCTCGCGCGTTACCGCATCGTCCTGGGCGGCAACGGCTTCCCTTGCGCTTCTGGCACTCGGCCGCTTCGTGACCGGCGTGACGGCTTTCGCCGCGCTCACCGACGCCGCTTGCGCGGCGGAAGTAGTCGAGGTTTTCTTCCTCACAGAAGGTGTGGCACTTGCGGCAGACGCTCTTTTCGCGGAAGAAGCGGACCTGGCCCGGGTGACCTTCGTGGTCGGCTCCTCAGAGCCTGTGCCTGTCGCATTCTTTCCGCCTGTAGTCTTTGCCATTGCAATCGCCTTTCGCCTTTTGCCTGGAAAACAAACCGCTGAAAACCTTTTATTATAGCACTTCGGTTTCAGCCCCTCCCTGCTTACAGTCCGAGCTGGCGCTTCATGTCAGCCCGTTTCTGATTCAAATCCGTCAGCTCGGCAAACTCCTCGGCGGTATGCCTCGATTGCCGTGAAAGTTGGTCGAGTCGTTCACAATAGGCGTCATAGCGCATCTTCAGGATTGCCGCCTTTAACTCTTCGCCGACAATCCGTTCCTGCTCGCGCCGTTCCTCGATGACGGCCGCGTCCGTGGGATCCTTCAGCAACAAATCCCGAACGTTTTCATCATAGTCCAGAATTTTGCGAAAGATTTCCTCGAAAGTCGGGGCGTTAGCGCCATTTCGCAAGAGATCGGACAGCAACTGGAACTCCGCCGCATCGCCCAGCGCGCGGGCGTGTGTCGTGACTTCCTCGAAAAGCTCGCCGTGGCGGGTCACCGCCAGCAGCGCCTGCTCGGCCTCTTCGTCCAGCACCGCGACCGTCCGCGGGTACATGACGAGGTTGCGTAGCGTCTTTTCCTCAATCCCCGTCACACTGCGGCGGTCTTTGCGGGCCGGCGCCTGGCGGGCGGCAGCGGCGATCCGGGCATCCACCTCGCATAACGCGGCTACCTCGTCGAACGGCACGTCGAGCCGGTCGGCGAACATATGCATGATCTGCGCACGCAGCGCATTGGCCGGCAGCGCCTGCAGCAGCGGCTTCGCGTCGAAAAGCGCGCGCGCCCGGCCTTCGGGCTGGTCCAGCTCCTTGCCGGCCAGCACTTCATTCAACATGAACTGCGACAGCGGCATGGCCCGCTCGACCTGCTCGGCAAACGCTTCGGTGCCGAATTCGCGCACGTAACTGTCAGGATCGTGTTCCGTGGGCAGGAACAGGAAACGAATAGTCCGGTTGTCCGCCGCGTGCGGCAGGCAGGCGTCGAGCGCCCGGCGAGCCGCGCGGCGGCCCGCGGAGTCGCCGTCGAAGCTAAAAATTACCGTATCGGTCTGGCGTAGCAATTTCTGCACATGAATCGGCGTACAGGCCGTACCCAAGGTCGCGACGGCGTTCTGGAACCCCAATTGGGCCAGTGCGACCACGTCCATGTACCCTTCGACCACCAGCACGTACTGCTGTTCACGAATCGCGAGACGCGCCTCGAACAGGCCGTAAAGCTCGCTGCCCTTGTTAAATAGAGGCGTTTCCGGGGAATTCAAATATTTGGGCTCACCGCCGTCCAGCACCCGGCCGCCGAAGCCAATCACCTGACCTTTGACATTGCGGATCGGGAACATGATCCGCTCGCGGAAGCGGTCGTACCGGCGATTCTGACCCTGAGCGTCGGACTTCTCGCTGACGATCACGAGGCCTGACTCGACCAGCGCGTCGTCCCGATAATTAGGAAATGCAGCTTCGAGGTTCTGCCAGCCGTCCGGCGCATAGCCGAGTCCGAAACGGGCCGCAATCTCCCCGGTCAAGCCGCGCTTCTTCAGATACTGGATCGCGCCGGGCGCACCGCGCAGTTGCTTGCGGTAAAAGTCGCATGCCGTTTGCATCACATCGGAAAGCGCGGTGGTCACGGCCTTGGAGACCGCTGGCGCATAGCCGCCGCCCCCGCCGCCCTGATGCGGCGACGGTTCCTGCGGCACCGTCAGCCCGACCGACTGCGCCAGGTCGTTGACGGCTTCAGGAAAGGACAGCCCGGCGTGCTCCATCAAAAAGCCGATTGCCGTGCCATGCGCGCCGCAACCGAAGCAGTGGTAGAACTGTTTAGTCGGACTAACGGTAAACGAGGGGCTCTTTTCGTTGTGAAACGGGCAGAGCCCCATGAAGTTCGCACCGCCCTTTTTCAGTTGCACATACTTGCCGACCACGTCGACGATATCGACGCGGTTCAGCAGATCCTGCAGGAACGAATGCGGAATCACAGTGGAGGGCGCTACCTTGAAAGCCTGAAGGCTGCGCGGTCTGCGCGAGGGCAGGCCGTGCAGTCCGGTGAACCGACGTTACTTCGCGAGCGCGGCCTTGACCAGCCCGGAAACGGCGGTCATATCGGCACGGCCCGCGAGCTTCGGCTTGAGTACGCCCATCACCTTGCCCATGTCCTGCGGGCCGGCTGCGCCGGTTTGCGCGACCGCTGCCTGCACTTCGGCGGCGATCTCCGCGTCGGACAGTTGCGCCGGCATGTAGGCGGAGAGGATGGTGAGTTCGGCGCTTTCCTTTTCGACCAGATCGGCGCGGCTGGCCGCTTCAAACTGGCTGATGGAGTCTTTGCGCTGCTTGATCATCTTGTCGATGACCGCGGTGATGGCGGCGTCGTCGAGCGTCACGCGCTCGTCGACTTCACGCTGCTTGATTGCGGCGAGCAGCAGGCGGATGGTGCCGAGGCGCTCGGTTTCGCGGGCGCGCATGGCGGCCTTCATGTCGTCGTTGATCCGATCCTTGAGACTCATTACTCACCTAAATGCGTTGGAATGTAAAAAGGTCTGGCCACGCCCGGTGCATCAACACAAAAACCCGCTTGGGACTGCTTCCTCAAGCGGGTTGGCGCGAATTCGCGGAGTAGATGCGGCGTGACCAAGGTGGCCTGACGGCCAGGTTGTCCGCACGGGGCGGCGTCTAGCGCTGCCACCGGTTGCGTGCCGACGCTCCGTAGGAACCGCAGCGACGTCAGAATCAGTAAAACTTCTTTGGCAGCATCTGGCTGCGCAGCCGCTTGAAGTGGCGCTTCACCGCCGATGCCTTCTTGCGTTTGCGCTCAGCCGTGGGCTTTTCGTAAAACTCGCGCGCTCGAAGCTCGGTCAGCAGCCCGTTCTTCTCGATCGTGCGCTTGAAGCGGCGCATCGCGACTTCAAAAGGCTCGTTTTCTTTTACGCGGATGATCGTCATTTTTCAATAACGGAACTTTGTAAAGGTTGGGGAGTATAGCAGAGCTTTCTCACAAACACACGTCCGCGTCAAGCCCCCCGAGCATACTCCGCCGCCGCCTGGCCTGCTGCCACGCCGGAAGCCCATGCCCACTGGAAGTTATAGCCGCCGAGCCAGCCGGTTACGTCGACCGCCTCGCCGATGAAGTACAGGCCCGGCGAGCGGGCGCTCATCATGGTGGTCGAGGATAGATCGCGCGTGTCGACCCCACCGCGCGTCACCTCGGCCTTACGGTAGCCTTCGGTGCCGTTCGGGGTGAGCGTCCAGCGCGACAAAGCCTCGCCGACGCGGCGCAGCGTCTTGTCGGGTAGGTCGGCGATACGCGCTTCGGCGGGAATCTGGTGCGTTTCCAGCCAGACGTGAGCGAGCCGGGTGGGCACCCATTCGGCCAGCAGGTTGGCGATCTGGCGCTTGGTGCTGGTTTTGGCTTCCAGCAGCGCGCCGATAGCGTCCCGTTCCGGCAGCAGATTGACGTGGATGGGCTCGCCGGGCTGCCAGTAGCTCGAAATCTGCAGGACGCCCGGTCCGGACAGCCCGCGATGCGTCAGCAGCAGGTCCTCGACGAACTCCATGCCGGTTTTCTTGTTGCCGGTGGCGAGTTGCACCTCCAGCGAAACGCCGGATAACGCTGCAAACGGTTCCCAGTCGGCCGCGGCAAACGTCAGCGGCACAAGCGCCGGGCGCGTGTCGATCAGCTTGTGGCCGAACTGCTTGGCGAGCCGGTAGGCGAAGTCGGTTGCGCCGATCTTTGGAATCGACAGGCCGCCGGTCGCCACCACCAGCGCGCGGGCGCGGATCGGGCCGGCGTGGGTGTCGAGGGTATAGCCGTCGGTGGCCTCGTGCCGCACCTGCTCGACCGCAAGCGGCCGGCGCCAGGTTATGCCGCCGGCGTCGCACTCGCTTTTCAGCACGTCGATGACCGCATCGCTCGACTGGTCGCAGAACAGTTGCCCTTTGTGCTTCTCGTGCCAAGTGACGCGATAGCGCTTGAGCAGCGCCATGAAGTCGCGCGGCGTATAGCGCGCGAGCGCCGAACGGCAGAAATGGGGGTTTGCCGACAGGTAATTGGCCGGTCCCGCGTACAGATTGGTGAAGTTGCAGCGGCCGCCGCCGGAAATGCGGATTTTCTCCGCGAGGCGCGGCGCGTGGTCGATCAGCACGACGCGTCGGCCAAGCTGGCCGGCGACCGCCGCGCACATCATGCCGGCAGCGCCCGCGCCGATGACCGCGATATCGAAGGATTCCATGGCGCGCATTGTACCTGCGGCCCCTGCCCCGCACTGCTATACTTACAAGCTTGCCTTTTCATTTTTCGGGCGCCTGAACATGCTGGCGGAAGCACGCTGGCGCTGGGTGCTGGGTAAGCCAAGCAAGGCTGGCTAGAAGCCAGGCGGCAGCCCCAGCCCATGCCATGACCCAGACAGCCGCATGTTTGCCGCGCCCCTGCAGCCCACACATCATGCTCGTTCTCGGCATCGAAAGCTCCTGCGACGAAACCGGACTCGCGCTCTACGACACGGAGCGCGGCCTGCTGGCGCACGCGCTGCATTCGCAGATTGCGATGCATCGGGAGTATGGCGGCGTGGTGCCGGAACTCGCGTCACGCGACCATATCCGGCGCGCGCTGCCGCTGCTCGAAGAAGTCATGGAGCGCGCGGGCACGGCGCGCGGCGAAATCGACGCGATCGCCTACACCCAGGGCCCGGGTCTGGCTGGTGCGCTGCTGGTCGGCGCCAGCATCGCCAATGCACTCGCCATGGCATGGGACAAGCCCACCATCGGCATTCACCACCTTGAAGGGCATTTGCTTTCGCCGCTGCTGGTCGACGAGCCGCCGCCGTTCCCGTTCGTCGCCCTGCTGGTATCCGGCGGTCACACGCAGTTGATGCGCGTGACCGACGTAGGTGTCTACGAGACGCTGGGCGAAACGCTCGACGACGCGGCCGGAGAAGCCTTCGACAAGACCGCCAAGCTGCTCGGCCTCGGCTATCCTGGCGGCCCGGAAGTGTCGCGGCTGGCGGAATTCGGCACCCCCGGCGCAGTGGTTCTGCCGCGCCCCATGCTGCATTCCGGCGACCTGGATTTCAGCTTCAGCGGCCTGAAAACCGCCGTGCTGACGCATGTGAAGAAGCTCGGCGGCGCGAATATCTGCGAACAGGCGAAGGCCGATCTCGCGCGAGGTTTTGTCGACGCGGCGGTGGATGTTCTGGCGGCCAAATCGCTGGCGGCACTGAAGAAGACCAAGCTCAAGCGCCTCGTAGTTGCGGGCGGCGTGGGAGCGAACCGGCAATTGCGCGAAGCGCTTTCGGCAGCCGCGAAGAAGCGCGGCTTCGACGTCCATTACCCGGACCTCTCGCTGTGCACCGACAACGGCGCGATGATCGCGCTGGCCGGGGCGCTGCGTCTTGCGCGCTGGCCCGGCCAGAGCGGCAAGGACTACGCGTTCACGGTCAAGCCGCGCTGGGATCTGACGTCCCTCGCACGCTGAAGCCAGGCGGGCCGCGCGCAACTGCAATTGAAAACGGCCGCTAAAGCGGCCGTTTTCACATCAAGACAGACTTAACCGGGAAGGAAGCCAAAACTTAGGCTTACCGCGACGCAACCCGCTTGTCATGCTCGATCACAGCATAAGCGCTGTGATTGTGGATCGATTCAAAGTTCTCAGCCTCGAGCACATACGCCACCACCCGCGCATCCGCGTTCAGACGCTGCGCCACATCGCGCACCAGGTCTTCGACGAACTTCGGATTTTCATAGGCACGCTCGGTAACGAACTTCTCGTCCGGGCGCTTCAGCAGGCCCCACAGTTCGCACGACGCCTCTTCCTCGGCAATCCGAATCAGCTCCTCCACCGGCACCTCATCGGCCAGTTCGGCATTGATCGTCACATGCGAGCGCTGGTTGTGCGCGCCGTACTGAGAAATCTTCTTCGAGCACGGGCACAGGCTCGTAACCGGCACCAGCACCTTCAGGAACACACGCGTGCTGCCGTTACGGGTATCGCCCGTCAGCGTCACTTCGTAGTCCAGCAGACTCTGCACGCCCGAGACCGGGGCCGTCTTGTTGACGAAGTAAGGGAATGACACTTCGATGCGGCCGGCTTCGGCCTCGAGCTTCTCCAGCATCGCCGCCAGCATTGTGCGAAACGTCGACGGCTCCAGCGGGGCCTTGTTCTCTTCGAGCAGCGCAACGAAGCGCGACATGTGCGTGCCCTTCTGCTCGGCGGGCAGGTGAACGTCGAGGTTCCACGTACCGACGGTCGGCTGCACGTCGCCGCCCTGTGTGCGCACCGTGAGCGGATGGCGCACGGCCTTCACGCCGACCCGTTGAATCGGGATCTGGCGGGTGTCGACCGTGCTCTGCACGTCGGGCATCACAAAGGCGGGATTCATCTGATTCATGTTCTTGTTCCTTTCAGGAAAACGCCGCGCCGCCCCAGGCTTTCCACTCCGAAGGAAATCCCCTCGGGGCGCTGTCTCAAAGCGACAGGCCAGGGGTGCTCGACGGCCGAGCGGATCGACGCACGCAACGGCGAACGCCGGCTAATGCCGGCGTTGCATGATGGGCCCGAAGGCCCATCGATTCAAGTTGGAGATTGCTATAGCCGCGATAGCGCCTGCAAACCTCGGCGCCCGGCTCGATCCTGCGACTCGCCAGCCTGCTTAGGCGACGCGCTTGACCGACTTGCCCGCGGCGCCGCTGGCGTGATCCAGGAAGCGCTCGCGGATCGATTTAGCAATGCCCGCGCTATCCAGACCACACTCCGCGAGCAGCTTGGCCGGATCCCCATGATCGATGAAGCGATCGGGGAGGCCCAATTGTAGTACGGGACGCATAACCCCACTGGCGAGCAGGGCTTCGACGCAGGCCGAACCCGCACCGCCCATCACGCAGCCTTCTTCGACGGTGACAATATAGTCGTGGGTTTCCGCCAGTTCGCGCACCAGCTCGGCATCGAGCGGCTTGACGAAGCGCATGTTCGCCACGGTGGCGTCCAGTTGCTCCGCGGCTGCCAGAGACGGTGCAACCATCGTGCCGAACGCGAGAATGGCGATCCGCTTGCCGGCCGGCTGCGTCGTTTCGCGACGCACTTCGCCCTTGCCGAGCGGAAGCGCCGTCATCTGCTTGACCGTCGCCACACCGGTGCCCGCACCGCGCGGATAGCGCACTGCCGTCGGGTTCGGCTGCTGCAGCGCCGTGTATAGCATCTGGCGGCATTCGTTTTCATCCGAAGCGGCCATCACCGTCATGTTCGGGACGCAGCGCATGAACGCGAGATCGTAGGCGCCCGCGTGCGTTGCGCCGTCCGCGCCGACCAGACCCGCGCGGTCGATGGCAAACACCACCGGCAGGTTCTGCAGCGCGACGTCATGGATCAACTGGTCGTACGCGCGCTGCAGGAACGTCGAGTAGATCGCCACGACCGGCTTCATGCCGTCCGCCGCCAGGCCACCCGCGAAGGTCACCGCGTGCTGCTCGGCAATACCGACATCGAAGTAACGGTCCGGGAAGCGCTTCTCGAACTCCACCATGCCCGAGCCTTCACGCATGGCAGGCGTGATGCCGACAACACGCGAATCCAGTTCCGCCGCGTCGCACAGCCATTCGCCGAACACTTGCGTGTACGTCTTCTTCGACGGCGTGGTGGCGGGCTTGATGCCTTCAGCCGGATTGAACTTGCCCGGGCCGTGGTACAGCACCGGATCGGCTTCGGCCAGCTTGTAGCCCTGGCCTTTCTTGGTGACCACGTGCAGGAATTGCGGACCGCGCAGTTCCTTGATGTTCTGCAGCGTCGGGATCAGCGAGTCGAGATCGTGACCGTCGATCGGGCCGATGTAGTTAAAGCCGAACTCTTCGAACAGCGTAGCCGGCACGATCATGCCCTTCGCGTGCTCTTCGAGCTTGCGGGCGAGATCGAGCATCGGCGGCGCCACGCGCAGCACGCGCTCCACGCCGGCGCGCGCCGCTGCGTAGAAGCGGCCCGACATCAGACGCGCCAGATGGCGATTCAGCGCGCCCACCGGCGGCGAGATCGACATGTCGTTGTCGTTGAGGATGACCAGCAGCGGCACGTCGTCTTCGACGCCTGCGTTGTTCATCGCCTCGAAAGCCATCCCGGCCGTCATCGCCCCGTCGCCGATCACAGCGATGCCCATGCGGTTCTCACCCTGCAGCTTGCTGGCGATCGCCATGCCAAGCGCAGCGGAGATCGAGGTGCTGGAGTGCGCGGTGCCGAACGTGTCGTACTCCGACTCGTCGCGGCGCGGGAAACCGGAGATGCCGCCGTACTGACGCAGCGAATGCATCTGGTCGCGGCGGCCGGTCAGGATCTTGTGGGGGTAGGTTTGATGGCCGACATCCCAGACGATCCGGTCGCGCGGCGTGTCGAACACGTAGTGCAGCGCAATCGTCAGTTCGACCGTGCCAAGATTGGACGAAAGGTGTCCGCCCGTCTGCGAGACGCTGTCGAGCACGAAGGCACGCAACTCGTCTGCAAGCGGTTGCAATTGGCGGCGATCGAGGCGGCGCAGGGCTGCCGGGTCGTCGATGGTTTTCAGCAAGTCGTACATCGTCGTTCCATTGTAGGAAAACTTACGCGCCCGCACTTCATTCACGCATTCACTGTGGCGAATGCGCGGCGGCGGGCTTTCGCGTTCAGCTGACCCGGTTCACCACCAGGTCAGCCAGTTCGGCAAGACGCTGCGCACGAGCGCCAAACGGCGCGATTGCAGCGTGGGCATCGGCACGCAGTTGCGCCGCGAGGTCGCGCGACGCTTCAAGCCCGATGATCGACACGTAGGTCGGCTTGCCGTCCTTCGCGTCTTTGCCTGCCGTTTTGCCAAGCGTCGCGGAATCGGTCGTGACGTCGAGAATATCGTCCACGACCTGAAACGCGAGGCCCACAGCGGCCGCATAGGCGTCGAGCGAACGCATTGCGTCCGCGCCCGGCGCTTCGCCCGCCAATGCCCCCATGCGCACCGAAGCGCGCAGCAGCGCGCCGGTCTTCATGCGGTGCATTGTTTCGAGTTGCGGCCGCGTCAGCGTGTGGCCGACGCTCGCCAGATCGATGGCCTGGCCCCCGGCCATGCCGATCGAACCGCTCGCCAGCGCCAGCTCGCGCACCAGCGCCGCCTGTTGCGTCGGCGCCAGCACGTCGGCCGTCAGCGCGACGAAAGCTTGCGATTGCAGCGCGTCGCCGACCAGCAGCGCGGTCGGTTCATCATACTTAACATGCACCGTGGGCTTGCCGCGACGCAGCGCGTCGTCGTCCATGCACGGCATGTCGTCGTGCACCAGCGAGTAGACGTGGATCATCTCCAGCGCCGCTGCTGCTGCGTCGAGACATTCGACGCGTGCGCCTGTCAGTTCCCCGGCCGCGTGGCACAGCAGCGGGCGCACCCGCTTGCCGCCGCCCAGCACCGCATAGCGCATGGCTTCGTGCAGTTGCGCCGGCTCAACGCTCGGCGCCGGCAGATAGTGTTCTAGTGCTGTCTCGACACGCTCGAGTACCGAGTGCATCCATTGTTCGAAGGTCATAGGTCGTCCCCGCTCTCTGTAGCGGCTGTGCCTGCGCCACTCATGGGCAGCGGCTTGAGGGTCTCGCCATCGAGAACCCGCACCTGCTGCTCGACCTTTTCCAGTTGTTGCTGGCAAAACGTCACGAGGGTCGCGCCACGCCGGTATGCGGCGAGCGATTCCTCGAGGCTCAGACTGCCGCCTTCCATCCGCGCAACCAGTGCTTCCAGTTCCGCCAGCGCCGCTTCGTAGTTCTCGGGCAGTGGGGTGCTGTCGGCGCCCTCGGGGGTTGCAGCGGGTTCCTTTGATGCGGTCTTCGCCATGAATGGTCGCAAAATTAAAACAAGTCGGACATTCTACGGCAAAAGCGACAAATCCGATCCGCTCGCCGCGCCTCGCCCCGTCTGCTTACCTTACGGCCCACCCAGAGCCTGACAGAAAAAAATCCTTTTTGCTCACACGGAAATTGTGAACCATCTTCACAATTTTGACCCAAATCAGACACTTAGTCGCCCCAAGGAGGGGGAAACGGGTATAATCGCGGGCTCCCTAAATCGAATCTTCGATGGTTGGGTTGTTCACTGCTTTCATCTTCACGGGAGTGGGAATGTCCAATCTGAGCAATGCATTGCAGTTGCGGTCTGTTCACAGCCAGCTGCCAGTCACGGCTTACTTTGACGAAGCGCTTCTAACGCGCGAAATCGAAACCCTTTTCAAGAAAGGTCCTCGCTACATTGGGCACGAACTCATGGTGCCGGATGCGGGGGATTATTTTGCCTTGCCCAGCGAGAGCGAGGGGCGTGTGCTCGTTCGTAACAATCAGTCACAAGTTGAGCTGTTGTCGAACGTATGCCGCCACCGGCAAGCCATCATGCTTAAAGGCCGCGGCCAGGCGGAGAATATCGTCTGCCCGTTGCACCGCTGGACGTACGATCTGAACGGCCAGCTTCTCGGTGCACCGCATTTCGCGGACAACCCTTGCCTGAATCTCGGCGCCACGCCGCTGCAGAACTGGCAGGGGCTGCTGTTCGAAGCCCAGGGGCGCAACGTCGCGCACGATCTCGCACGTCTGGGCACGAAGCAGCACTTCGACTTCTCGAACTTCATGTTCGATCATGTCGAAGTCCATGAGTGCAACTACAACTGGAAGTCGTTCATCGAGGTCTATCTCGAGGACTACCACGTCGCGCCGTTCCATCCGGGACTCGGCAGCTTCGTCTCGTGCGACAACCTGGAGTGGGAATTCGGCGAATGGTACAGCGTGCAGACGGTCGGGGTCCACAAGGGCCTTGAGCAGCCGGGCAGCCCGACGTATCGCAAATGGCACGACCAGGTGCTGCGCTTCCGCGAGGGCAAGGCCCCCGAGTTCGGCGCAATCTGGATGGTGTACTACCCGGGTTTGATGATCGAGTGGTACCCGCATGTGCTGGTCGTGTCATGGCTGATTCCGCGCGGTCCGCAGAAAACCACCAACGTGGTGGAGTTCTATTACCCCGAGGAAATCGCGCTGTTCGAGCGTGAATTCATTGAGGCTGAGCGCGCCGCCTACATGGAGACGGCCCGTGAAGACGATGAGATCGCGGAGCGGATGGACGCCGGGCGCCGCGCGCTGATGCAGCGCGGCGAGTCGCAGGTGGGCCCGTATCAGAGCCCGATGGAAGACGGTATGCAGCACTTCCACGAGTTCCTGCGGCGCGAACTCGGTACGATCTGAGCGGGTAGGGCCGTCTTACGGCACACGTACAGGTAGCAATCACAGAAAGACGGACTTCGGTCCGTCTTTTTTTGTTTAGACTACTAACATGAGTCGGTTGAGCGGCTTGGGCTTGCGACAAACCCTTGCTTCAAGCCGCACCGAAGCAACCTGTTTCGCCAGTACCTTACATGGGACCGGACCAAGCGCCAAAGCGCTAACTCCGGTCGATAAAGGAGCCGTCATGCCACACACCCACTACACCACACTGATCTCCGCGACTAACCTCGCGGAACGGCTCGCCGCTGCGCCAGGCAGCGTCTTCGTGATCGACTGCCGCTTCGACCTCGCCGATCCGGAGTCCGGCGAAAAAGCCTACGCCGCCGGCCATATCCCCGGTGCGCAATATCTGCATCTGGACCGCGACCTCTCCGGCCCGAAGACCGGCGCCAATGGCCGCCATCCCTTGCCGGATCGCGCCAAGCTGGTCGCCGACCTCGCCGCGCGTGGCCTCAAACAGGGTCAACAGGTCGTAGCCTACGATGCACAAGGCGGCATGTACGCCGCACGCGCATGGTGGCTGTTGCGCTGGCTGGGTCACGACTCGGTAGCCGTACTCGACGGCGGGTTACAGGCCTGGCAGGCTGCGGACCAGCCGCTGACCCAGGATGTTGCGCCGCACAGCGCAGGCGACTTCAAGGCCGGTGCGCCGCTCGCGGTGACGGTCGACGCGCAGGCGGTGGAGCGCAACCTCAGCACGCACGAGCGGGTGGTAGTCGATGCACGGGCGGCGGACCGCTATCGCGGTGAGAACGAAACGCTCGACGCGGTGGGCGGCCATATTCCAGGCGCGTTGAACCGCTTCTTCAAGGACAACCTCACGGCCGATGGCCGCTTCAAGCCTGCCCACTCACTGCGCGAAGAATTCCAGGCGCTGCTGCCGGGCATCGCGCCGGATCGCGTTGTGCTGCAATGCGGCTCAGGCGTGACAGCCTGCGTCAACGCTCTGGCGATGGAAGTGGGCGGCCTGCACGGCGCTCTGCTCTACGCGGGGTCGTGGAGCGAGTGGAGTTCCGATCCGGCACGGCCGGTTGCAACCGGGCCGAATCCCTAAGCAAGTAAAAGCGACGGGCGGGTCGTGGCGGCTCGCCGGCCCGTCCCCGCGACGCGCGGCGCCCTATCGCACCTAAACCACGCCGTGCTCCTTGAACCAGACCAGCGCACGGCGCCAGCCATCCTCGGCATCGGCTTTCTTGTAGCTCGGCCGGTAATCCGCAAAGAACGCGTGCCCCGCGTCGTCATAGACAACGAACTGCGAGCCGCGTCCAGCCTGTGGCCCCTGCGCAATCGCCTGCTTCATCTGCGCGAGCGTGTCCTGCGGGATGCTCTGATCCTGTAGCCCGTAAAGACCCAGCACCGGTGCATGCAGATCGGCCACCCGGTCAATCGGATTGGCCGGCGTCATCGCCGTGTGAGCGCCGGTCACCCGGCCATACCACGCCACCCCGGCCTTCAGGCGCGGATTGTGTTCGGCGTATAGCCACGCAATCCGCCCCCCCCAGCAAAAGCCGTTGATACCCAGGCGATTCAGGTCGCCGCCATTCGCGCCCGCCCAGGCGACGGTGGCATCGAGATCAGCCAACACCTGCTCGTCAGGCACCTTGCTGACCAGTTGATCGTTCAACTGCTGGATCGTCGGATACACCGACGCATCGCCTTCCCGCACGTAGAGATCCGGCGC
Organism: Burkholderia sp. 4M9327F10; assembly: GCF_005503145.1. Taxonomy (GTDB): domain Bacteria; phylum Pseudomonadota; class Gammaproteobacteria; order Burkholderiales; family Burkholderiaceae; genus Paraburkholderia. Next base: position 156,510 of record NZ_SCNV01000015.1, read on the forward strand.
AATCGCCAGATAGCCGGCCTTGGCAAAGCGCCGGCAGACGTCGGCGATATGCTCGTGCACGCCGAAAATTTCATGCACGACGATGATCACCGGCAAGTGCGTCTTGCCCGCCGGTTGCGCGCGGTAAGCCGGCACCAGCGTATCGCCCGAATGCACGGCAATTTCGCCGGCTTCGAGGCCGTCGCTATCGGTATGGATGGTTTGGGCGGATACCGGCAGCACGGCAGCGGCGAATCCGGTGCCGAGCGCAGCTTTGATAAAGGTTCGTCGATTGAAAGGCACGTGCGGGACCAGACTGTCGACTTCGGGCTTCAGCATGCGGCGCTCCTTGAGTGAAGGGCAGTGATCGGCGATGAACAGATGTGACCGACGGGTGAACGACGGACGGATCGGAAGGCAACAGGATACGCTCGCGCGCATCCTGTTGCAGAAGCCCGCCGCTCCGGACAACCGTCGGTGCAACCCTCAGTGCAGCTTGACCCGCGGCAGCGTCGTGCGGCGCAGCCAGTGCGCGAAGGTATCGAGCACCATCCGCGCGTAGCCATGCAGCGCGGCGATATGCAGCCGGTACAGCGACATATACATAAAGCGCGCAAAGAGGCCTTCGATCAGCATGTTGCCGCCGATCACCCCGCCCATCAGATTGCCCACTGCGCTGAAATGCCCGAGCGACACCAGCGAGCCGAAGTCACGGTAGGTGAATTCCGGCAGCGGCTGATTTTCGAGCCGCGCCGCCAGCGCCTTCAGCAGGAAACTCGCCTGCTGATGCGCGGCCTGGGCCCGCGGCGGCACATTGCGCTCGTTGCCCGGCCACGGGCAAGCGGCGCAATCGCCAAGCGCAAAAACGTTGTCGTCGGGCTCGGTCTGCAGCGTGCGGCGCACGACCAGTTGACCGAGCCGGTTGACCGGCAGACCGTCGAGCTGCGACAGGATCGCGGGCGCCTTGATGCCCGCCGCCCACACGGTCAGGTCGGCACGAATCGCATGGCCGCTGGCGGTCCGCACCACGCCCGGCGCGACTTCGGCAACCGTTTCGCCGGTCATCAGCTTCACGCCCAGCTTTGTCAGTAACTCGGCGGTCGAGGTAGACACGCGCTCCTGCAACGCCGGCAAGATTCGCGGCCCCGCTTCAATCAGCACAATACCCACGTCATGGCGTGGATCGAGCTTATGCAGCCCATAGGCGGACAACACCTGAGCGGTATTGCGCAATTCCGCAGACAATTCGACGCCCGTCGCGCCAGCGCCGACAATCGCCACCTGGATGCGCGGCTCCGTGGACGGAGTCGACGCGTCCGGCGTCGACTCTACCGGCTCATGCACCTGATGCTCGGCGCGCATGCAGGCGGCGATCAGGCGTTTGCGAAAGCGCTCCGCCTGACTGACCGTATCGAGCGCGAGCGAGTACTCCGGCGCACCTTTGACGCCGAAGAAATGCGTCGTGCTGCCGATGGCGATCACCAGCGTGTCGTATTCCAGTTCACGTTGCGGCAGCAGTTCCGCGCCATCGTCGTCGATTACCGGGGCAAGCGTAATGCGCTTCGCCGCGCGGTCCAAGCCCTGCAGCTCGCCCTGCTGAAATTCGAAGTGATGCCAGCGCGCCTGCGCGGCATATTCGAGTTCCTGCGTGAACGGGTCCATGCTGCCGGCGGCCACTTCGTGCAGCAACGGCTTCCAGATATGGGTCGGATTGCGATCGACGAGCGTGACCTGCGCAGTCACGACGCCCTTGTTCTTGTGTGGGGCATAGC
>NZ_SCNV01000016.1 GCF_005503145.1 Burkholderia sp. 4M9327F10
AAGGAAATGGTGATGCCGGGCGACAACGTGTCGATCACGGTGAAGCTGATCAACCCGATCGCGATGGAAGAAGGTCTGCGCTTCGCTATCCGTGAAGGTGGCCGTACCGTCGGTGCTGGTGTCGTCGCAAAGATTCTCGAGTAAAATCGAGGGTTCGCGGTTGCAGTAATTTGCAGTAAAGGTGCCCGGGGTCGGGCGCCCACCCTCAGTGGGTGTCCGGCCCTACGTTCTTTTTATATTTGGCGATGCAATATCGCCTCGCTCTTTCCAAGGAATTGTCATGCAGAACCAGAAAATCCGCATTCGCCTGAAGGCTTTCGACTATCGCCTGATCGATCAATCGGCAGCTGAAATCGTCGACACGGCAAAGCGGACTGGCGCAATCGTTCGTGGTCCGGTGCCCCTGCCGACCCGTATTCAACGTTTCGACATCCTGCGTTCGCCGCACGTCAACAAGACGTCGCGCGACCAGCTCGAAATCCGCACCCACCAACGCCTGATGGACATCGTTGATCCGACGGACAAGACCGTCGACGCACTGATGAAGCTCGATCTGCCGGCTGGTGTGGACGTGGAAATCAAGCTGCAATAAGGCTCTCAGGCGGTGTCTGGTCTACCGGGCATCGCTAAGTCATTGATTGCTTGCGGAAAACGAAAAGCCTCGCTATAATAGTGGGCTTTTCGCGCATTTGCGCAAAAAAGTCGGTGTGTTTCGGCCTGGTTTCATGCCTGAAGCTACTTGAAGCGGCGCCGGCATTTTGTAAATTAGCCCCGACCAATCGCAGTCGGGAATGGAGAAAACGATGAGCCTTGGACTCGTAGGTCGCAAGGTTGGCATGACCCGTATCTTTACGGCTGAAGGGGATTCGATTCCCGTCACCGTTCTGGACGTGTCCGACAACCGTGTGACGCAGATCAAGACTGTGGAAACCGATGGCTACACGGCCGTTCAGGTTGCATTCGGTACGCGCCGTGCATCGCGCGTGACGAAGCCGCTGGCAGGTCATCTCGCCAAAGCCGGTGTTGAAGCCGGTGAAATCCTCAAAGAATTCAAGATCGATGCCGCTAAGGCTGCCGAGCTGTCGAACGGCACCGTGGTTGGTCCCGACCTCTTCGAAGTAGGCCAGAAGGTCGACGTGCAAGGCGTGTCGATCGGTAAGGGCTACGCCGGTACCATCAAGCGTTACAACTTCGCATCCGGCCGTGCATCGCACGGTAACTCGCGCTCGCACAACGTGCCGGGTTCGATCGGTATGGCGCAGGATCCGGGTCGTGTTTTCCCGGGTAAGCGCATGACCGGTCACATGGGTGACGATACGGTAACCGTGCAAAACCTCGAAATCGCTCGTATCGACGCCGACCGCAAGCTGTTGCTGGTCAAGGGTGCCGTTCCGGGTGCTAAGGGCGGCAAGGTTTTCGTGACGCCGGCCGTGAAGACGCGCGCCGTGAAAGGAGCGAAATAATGGAACTTAAGCTCCTGAATGCCAATGGTCAGGAAGGCGCAGCTGTTAGCGCGTCGGACGTCGTGTTCGGCCGTGACTACAACGAAGCCCTGATTCACCAGGTTGTGGTGGCCTACCAGGCTAACGCACGCAGCGGTAATCGCGCGCAGAAGGACCGTGAGCAAGTCAAGCACACGACCAAGAAGCCGTGGCGTCAAAAGGGTACGGGTCGCGCCCGTGCCGGTATGTCGTCGAGCCCGTTGTGGCGCGGCGGTGGCCGTATCTTCCCGAATTCGCCGGAAGAAAACTTTTCGCACAAGGTTAACAAGAAGATGCATCGCGCAGGTCTCTGCTCGATCTTCTCGCAGCTGGCTCGCGAAGGCCGCATCTCGGTGGTTGACGAGCTGACGCTCGAAGCGCCGAAGACGAAGCTGCTGGCCGAAAAATTCAAGGCGATGGGTCTCGAATCCGTGCTGGTGATTACCGACACGGTTGATGAAAACCTGTACCTCGCGTCGCGCAACCTCGCCCATGTGGCAGTTGTCGAGCCGCGTTACGCCGACCCGCTGTCGCTGATCTACTTCAAGAAGATCCTGATCACGAAGGCTGCGGTCGCCCAGATCGAGGAGTTGCTGTCATGAGCGAGATTCGCAAGAACGATCATCGTTTGATGCAGGTCCTGCTCGCGCCGGTGATCTCCGAAAAGGCGACGCTGGTGGCCGACAAGAACGAACAGGTTGTGTTCGAAGTCGCGCCCGATGCTACGAAGCAGGAAGTGAAGGCCGCTGTTGAACTGATGTTCAAGGTGGAAGTCGATTCCGTCAACGTGCTGGTCCAGAAGGGTAAAGCCAAGCGCTTTGGCCGTTTCATGGGCAAGCGCAAGGACGTGAAGAAGGCATACGTCTGCCTGAAGCCCGGTCAGGAAATCAACTTTGAAGCGGAGGCCAAGTAATCATGGCAATCGTTAAAGTTAAGCCGACTTCGCCGGGTCGCCGCGCGATGGTCAAGGTGGTCAACAAGGAACTGCACAAGGGCAAGCCGTTCGCAGCGCTGCTCGACACGCAATCCTCGACCGCCGGCCGTAACAACAACGGCCACATCACCACGCGCCATAAGGGCGGTGGTCACAAGCATCACTATCGTGTCGTCGATTTCCGTCGCACGAAGGATGGCATTCCGGCCAAGGTCGAACGTCTTGAGTACGATCCGAACCGTAGCGCGAACATCGCGCTGGTTCTGTACGCAGACGGCGAACGCCGTTACATCATTGCACCGAAGGGCATTACCGTCGGCCAGCAACTGATGTCCGGTTCGGAAGCGCCGATCCGCGCAGGCAACACGCTGCCGATCCGCAACATTCCGGTCGGTACGACGATTCACTGCATCGAAATGCTGCCGGGCAAGGGCGCGCAAATGGCGCGTTCGGCTGGTACGTCGGCGATGCTGCTGGCTCGTGAAGGTACCTACGCACAGGTCCGCCTGCGCTCGGGTGAAATCCGCCGCGTTCACGTTGAATGCCGCGCGACGATTGGTGAAGTTGGCAACGAAGAGCATAGCCTCCGTCAAATCGGTAAGGCTGGTGCGAACCGCTGGCGCGGCATCCGCCCGACGGTGCGTGGCGTTGCAATGAACCCGGTCGATCACCCGCACGGCGGTGGTGAAGGCAAGACGGCTGCAGGTCGCGACCCGGTGAGCCCGTGGGGCACGCCGACGAAGGGTTACCGTACCCGCAGCAACAAGCGCACGACGAGCATGATCGTCCAGCGCCGTCACAAGCGTTAAGGAGTAGGCAATGGCACGTTCTGTAAAAAAAGGTCCGTTCTGCGACGCCCATTTGCTGAAGAAAGTTGAGGCGGCTGCAGCTTCGCGTGACAAGAAGCCGATCAAAACCTGGTCGCGTCGTTCGACGATTCTGCCGGATTTCATCGGTCTGACGATTGCCGTGCACAACGGCCGTCAACACGTTCCGGTGTACATCTCGGAAAACATGGTCGGCCACAAGCTTGGCGAGTTTGCATTGACCCGTACGTTCAAGGGTCACGCAGCCGACAAGAAGGCCAAGAAATAAGGGGCTCATGATGGAAGTGAAAGCAATTCATCGCGGTGCCCGCATCTCGGCGCAGAAAACGCGCCTTGTGGCTGACCAGATCCGCGGTTTGCCGGTCGACAAGGCGCTGAACGTTCTGACGTTCTCGCCGAAGAAGGCTGCGGGAATCGTGAAAAAGGTCGTGCTGTCGGCGATCGCGAATGCGGAGCACAACGAAGGCGCCGATATCGACGAGCTCAAGATCACGAGCATCTACGTCGACAAGGCTGCCTCTCTCAAGCGTTTTACTGCGCGCGCCAAGGGCCGCGGTAACCGCATCGAGAAGCAATCCTGTCACATCACTGTGACGGTCGGTAACTAAGGGGTCATACGATGGGACAGAAAATTCATCCGACTGGCTTCCGTTTGGCCGTCAGCCGCAACTGGGCTTCGCGTTGGTACGCGAACAACAGCAATTTTGCGGCGATGTTGCAGGAAGACATCGGTGTACGTGAGTACCTGAAGAAGAAGCTGAAGAACGCGTCCGTCGGCCGCGTTGTGATCGAGCGTCCTGCAAAGAACGCACGCATCACGATTTTCAGCTCGCGCCCGGGTGTTGTTATCGGTAAGAAGGGTGAAGACATTGAACTGCTGAAGTCCGAGCTGCAAAAGCGCATGGGCGTTCCGGTTCACGTCAACATCGAAGAAATCCGCAAGCCGGAAACCGATGCGCAGCTGATCGCCGATTCGATCACGCAACAGCTCGAGCGCCGGATCATGTTCCGCCGCGCGATGAAGCGTGCAATGCAAAACGCCATGCGTCTGGGTGCTCAAGGCATCAAGATCATGAGCGCAGGCCGTCTGAACGGCATCGAAATCGCCCGTACGGAATGGTATCGCGAAGGTCGCGTGCCCCTTCATACGCTGCGTGCTGACATCGACTACGCAACTTCGGAAGCGAAGACGACGTACGGCATCATCGGCGTGAAGGTGTGGGTCTACAAGGGCGATACGCTCGGCCGCAATGACGCACCGGTGGTTGAAGAAGTCGCCGAAGAAAAGCGTCCGCGCCGTAACGCACGTCCGGGTGGCGATCGCCGTCCGCGTCGCGATGGCGAAGGTGCTGCTCCGGCAGGTGCACGCCGTGGCGCCCCGCGTCGTACGGGTGGTGCTGGCGGCGCCGGCGGTGACGGCAAGACTGGAGAATAACGATGCTGCAACCGAAACGCAGAAAGTATCGCAAAGAGCAGAAAGGTCGTAACACCGGTATCGCTACCCGCGGCAACGCGGTGTCGTTCGGTGAATACGGTCTGAAGGCTATCGGTCGTGGTCGTCTGACCGCGCGCCAGATTGAAGCGGCGCGTCGTGCAATGACCCGTCACATCAAGCGTGGTGGCCGTATCTGGATCCGCATCTTCCCGGACAAGCCGATCTCGCACAAGCCGGCTGAAGTACGTATGGGTAACGGTAAAGGTAACCCTGAGTACTACGTCGCAGAGATTCAACCGGGCAAGATGCTGTACGAAATGGACGGCGTAACCGAAGAGTTGGCACGCGAAGCGTTCCGTCTGGCTGCAGCGAAGCTGCCGCTGAAGACGACCGTTATCGTTCGTCAGCTCGGCGCCTAAGGAGCAAATGATGAAGGCTTCCGAACTTCACCAGAAAGATCAGGCCGCGCTCAACAAGGAGCTGTCGGACCTGCTGAAGGCGCAATTCGGCCTGCGCATGCAACTCGCGACCCAGCAGCTCACGAACACGAGCCAGCTGAAGAAGGTCCGTCGCGACATCGCACGTGTGCGGACCGTCCTGACTGAGAAGGCGAACCAGAAATGAACGATAGCGTAAAAACCTCGCTCAAGCGGACGCTGGTCGGCAAGGTCGTCAGCAACAAGATGGACAAGACGGTCACCGTGCTGGTCGAGCACCGCGTGAAGCACCCGATCTACGGCAAGTACGTTGTGCGTTCGAAGAAGTACCACGCGCACGACGACGCGAACACGTACAACGAGGGCGACCTCGTTGAAATCCAGGAAACGCGTCCGATTTCTAAGACGAAAGCTTGGGTTGTGGCTCGCCTGGTTGAGGCTGCTCGCGTCATCTGACGCTACAAGTTGTAGAAGTAGTTGAAATCGCAGTAAGTTTCGCTTGCAAGACCGGGATTATTTGTTATAATCTCGGTCTTCCCTCTTTGTGGGAGCCCCGTCGCGGGCGAAGTTGGTGGGGGAAGCGGTTCAGGCGCCAGTCTGTTCCGAAGGATTCACCGGATTGCGATGGCGGGTTTCGTTTGCCGTCGCTGCTGTTCATACCCAAGCAGCCGATTGGCTGACGGGACCAAGACTGACCGGGTACGCCATGGTGGTGTGACCGGATTAAGTTGGGAAAGATAAACCATGATCCAGACCGAAACTCGGCTTGAAGTGGCCGACAACACGGGTGCGCGTGAAGTCATGTGCATCAAGGTGCTCGGCGGCTCGAAGCGTCGTTATGCCAGCATTGGCGACATCATCAAGGTGACCGTCAAAGAAGCAACGCCGCGCGGGCGCGTGAAGAAAGGCGAAATTTATAACGCCGTGGTGGTTCGCACCGCCAAGGGTGTTCGTCGTCAGGACGGCTCGCTGATCAAGTTCGATGGCAACGCCGCTGTGTTGTTGAATGCCAAGCTCGAACCTATTGGCACCCGTATTTTCGGGCCTGTCACGCGCGAGTTGCGTAGCGAACGATTCATGAAGATCGTTTCGCTGGCACCGGAAGTGCTGTAAGGAGTCGCGATGAACAAGATTCGCAAAGGTGACGAAGTTATCGTCATCACCGGCAAGGACAAGGGCAAGCGCGGCATCGTGCTGTCCGTTGGCGAAAACCATGTGACGGTCGAGGGTATCAACCTCGTCAAGAAGCATGTCAAGCCGAACCCGATGAAGGGTACGACGGGCGGCGTGGAAGCCAAGACGATGCCGCTGCAAATTTCGAACGTCGCATTGGTCGACGCGAATGGCAAGGCATCGCGTGTAGGCATCAAGGTCGAGGGAGACAAGAAAGTCCGTTTCCTCAAGACGACCGGTGCCGAGCTGAGCGCCTGACGCTGCGGAGTAAAAAAATGGCTCGTTTGCAAGAGTTTTACAAAGAAAAGGTTGTACCCGGCCTCATCGAGAAGTTCGGTTACAAGTCCGTGATGGAAGTGCCGCGCATCACCAAGATCACCCTGAACATGGGCCTTGGCGAAGCCGTTGCTGACAAGAAGATCATCGAAAACGCCGTTGGCGACCTGACGAAGATCGCAGGCCAGAAGCCGGTGATCACGAAGGCGCGCAAGGCAATCGCTGGCTTCAAGATCCGTCAGGGCTACCCGATCGGTGCCATGGTCACGTTGCGTGGTCAAGCAATGTACGAATTTCTGGACCGTTTCGTGACGGTTGCGCTCCCCCGCGTGCGCGACTTCCGTGGCGTGTCGGGTCGTGCGTTCGATGGTCGCGGCAACTACAACATCGGTGTGAAAGAGCAGATCATTTTCCCCGAAATCGACTACGACAAGATCGACGCACTGCGTGGGCTGAACATCAGCATCACGACGACTGCGAAGACCGACGACGAAGCAAAGGCTCTGCTCGCCAGCTTCAAGTTCCCGTTCAGAAACTGAGGTTACCGTGGCTAAACTGGCACTGATCGAACGTGAAAAGAAGCGTGCTCGCCTCGCTGCTAAGTACGCTCCCAAGCGTGCAGAGTTGAAGGCGATCATTAGCGATATGAGCAAGTCGGACGAAGAGCATTACGCAGCCCGTCTCGAACTGCAACAACTGCCTCGCAACTCTAACCCGACCCGTAAGCGCAATCGTTGCGCTATCACCGGTCGTCCGCGTGGCACGTTCCGTAAATTCGGGCTGGCGCGTAACAAGATTCGCGAAATCGCGTTCCGCGGCGAGATCCCTGGCCTGACCAAGGCGAGCTGGTAATAGGAGAAACATAAATGAGCATGAGTGATCCTATCGCCGATATGCTGACTCGCATCCGCAACGCGCAGATGGTCGAGAAAGTTTCGGTGCAGATGCCCTCGTCGAAAGTGAAGGTTGCGATTGCGCAAGTCCTCAAGGACGAAGGCTATATCGACGATTTCGCAGTGAAGTCTGAAGGTGCGAAGTCGGAATTGAACATCGTGTTGAAGTACTACGCTGGCCGTCCGGTCATCGAACGCATTGAGCGCGTTTCGAAGCCTGGTCTGCGTGTGTACCGCGGCCGTAACGACATCCCCGTGGTCATGAATGGCCTCGGCGTGGCAATCGTGTCGACGCCGAAGGGCGTGATGACGGACCGCAAGGCGCGCGCTACGGGCGTTGGCGGCGAAGTCATCTGCTACGTCGCTTAAGGCCGAAAGGAGAGAAACATGTCTCGAGTAGGTAAAAGCCCGATCGCGCTGCAAGGCGCAGAAGTGGCCCTGAGCGACGATCGCATTACCGTCAAGGGTCCGCTGGGTACGATTACGCAGGCTGCAAACCGCCTCGTGAAAGTGGTGAACGACAACGGCACGCTGAAGTTCGAGCCGGTGGACGAAAGCCGCGAAGCGAATGCGATGTCGGGCACGATGCGCGCACTGGTTGCGAACATGGTGAACGGCGTGACGAAGGGTTTCGAGCGCAAGCTGACGCTGGTTGGCGTCGGTTACCGCGCACAGGCGCAAGGCGACAAGCTGAACCTGTCGCTGGGTTTCTCGCACCCCGTGGTGCACCAGATGCCGGAAGGCGTCAAGGCTGAAACCCCGACGCAAACCGAAATCGTGATCAAGGGGATCAATAAGCAACAAGTTGGCCAGGTCGCTGCAGAAGTGCGCGGCTATCGCCCGCCGGAGCCCTACAAGGGCAAGGGTGTGCGTTACGCCAATGAGGTTGTGATCCTCAAAGAAACGAAGAAGAAGTAAGGGTGCGCAATCATGGATAAGACTCAATCTCGCCTGCGCCGCGCTCGTCAGACGCGTATCAAGATCGCTGAGCTGCAGGTCGCGCGTCTCGCCGTGCATCGCACGAACACGCACATCTATGCGCAAGTGTTCTCGCCGTGCGGCACCAAGGTGCTCGCCAGCGCGTCGACGCTCGAAGCCGAAGTGCGTGCGCAACTGGCTGATCAGACCGGCAAGGGTGGCAACGTCGCTGCTGCTACGCTGATCGGCAAGCGCATTGCAGAAAAGGCTAAGGCTGCCGGCATCGAATCCGTCGCCTTCGACCGTTCGGGTTTCCGTTACCACGGCCGCGTGAAAGCGCTGGCTGATGCGGCGCGCGAAGCCGGACTCAAGTTCTAAGGGAAGAATTCGTCATGGCAAAGATGCAAGCGAAAGTTCAGGCTGACGAACGCGACGACGGCCTGCGCGAAAAGATGATTTCGGTCAACCGCGTGACCAAGGTTGTGAAGGGCGGCCGGATTCTCGGTTTTGCCGCACTGACCGTGGTTGGCGACGGTGATGGCCGCGTCGGTATGGGCAAGGGCAAGGCGAAGGAAGTGCCGGTCGCTGTTCAGAAGGCGATGGAGCAAGCCCGCCGCAACATGTTCAAGGTGCCGCTGAAGAACGGTACCCTGCAACACGAAGTGCACGGCAAGCACGGCGCATCGATGGTCCTCCTCGCTCCGGCGAAGGACGGTACCGGTGTGATCGCCGGCGGTCCGATGCGCGCAGTGTTCGACGTGATGGGCGTGCAGAATGTGGTGGCCAAGAGCCACGGTTCGACGAACCCGTACAACCTCGTTCGTGCAACGCTCGACGGCCTGCGCAAGCAGTCCACGCCGAGCGATATCGCGGCGAAGCGTGGCAAGTCCGTCGAAGAAATTCTGGGCTAAAGGTGGACACCATGTCTGATAAAACTGTCAAGGTTCAGCTCGTCAAGAGCCTGATCGGGACCCGCGAAACGCACCGCGCTACGGTGCGTGGCTTGGGCCTGCGTCGACTCAACTCGGTTAGCGAGTTGCAAGACACGCCGGCTGTGCGCGGCATGATCAACAAGGTTTCGTACCTCGTTAAGGTCATCAGCTAAGCGGCTGACCCGGACTCAAGGAGTTGATAATGGAATTGAATAACCTGAAGCCGGCCGAAGGCTCGAAGCACGCAAAGCGTCGCGTGGGTCGTGGTATCGGTTCGGGCCTCGGCAAGACGGCTGGCCGTGGTCACAAGGGTCAGAAGTCGCGTTCGGGCGGCTTCCACAAGGTTGGCTTCGAAGGCGGTCAAATGCCGCTGCAACGTCGCCTGCCGAAGCGGGGCTTCACCTCGCTGACGAAGGAATTCGTTGGTGAAGTGCGTCTGTCGGATCTGGAAAAGCTGCCGGTCGACGAAATCGATCTGCTGGCTCTGAAGCAAGCCGGCCTGGTCGGTGAGCTGATCAAGAGCGCCAAGATCATCGCGACGGGCGAGCTGAAGCGCAAGATCGTTGTGAAGGGTCTGGGTGCGACGAAGGGTGCGCGTGCTGCGATTGAAGCAGCGGGCGGCTCCTTTGCCGAGTAACGTGCAAGTCGTTTGCCGTCACTAGCATTTGCATCGGAGAAGCTACTTGGCTAACAGCCCGAGTCTCGCAAAACCCGGTCGAAGCGCGGCGAAGTTTGGCGATCTGCGCAAGCGTGCAGTATTCCTGCTGCTGGCGCTGATCGTCTACCGTATCGGCGCGCATATTCCGGTTCCGGGTATTGATCCGGACCAACTGGCAAAGCTGTTCCAAAGCCAGTCGGGTGGCATCCTTGGCATGTTCAACATGTTCTCGGGTGGCGCACTTTCGCGGTTCACGATTTTCGCGCTTGGGATCATGCCGTACATTTCGGCGTCGATCATCATGCAGTTGCTGGCGATCGTCTCGCCGCAAATGGAAGCGTTGAAGAAAGAGGGGCAGGCGGGTCAACGGAAGATTACGCAGTACACGCGTGTCTTTACGGTCCTGCTGGCGACGTTCCAGGCGTTCGGCATTGCCGTCGCGCTTGAGAATCAGCAAGGCCTTGTGATCGATCCGGGTATGGTGTTCCGGCTGACAACGGTCGTCACGCTGGTGACCGGCACGATGTTCCTGATGTGGCTGGGTGAGCAGATCACGGAACGCGGGCTTGGCAACGGTATCTCGATCATTATTTTCGGCGGGATTGCAGCGGGTTTCCCCAATGCGATCGGCGGTCTGTTCGAACTGGTGCGAACCGGCTCGATGGGCCCGGTCTCGGCGATCATCGTGGTTGCACTGATTGCTGCTGTGACGTATCTGGTGGTGTTCATCGAACGCGGCCAGCGCAAGATCCTCGTGAACTATGCGAAGCGGCAGGTCGGTAACAAGATTTACGGCGGGCAGTCGTCACATCTGCCGCTGAAGCTGAACATGTCGGGCGTGATTCCGCCGATCTTCGCATCGTCGATCATTCTCTTCCCGGCAACTATCCTGAACTGGTTCAGTTCGGGGTCGCGTAACAGCTGGTTCGCAGACACGCTGCACAATGTGGCTGAGGCGCTTAAGCCTGGTCAACCGGTGTATGTGTTGTTGTACGCGTTGGCGATCGTTTTCTTCTGCTTCTTCTACACCGCTTTGGTGTTCAACAGCAGGGAGACGGCCGACAACCTGAAGAAGAGCGGCGCTTTCGTTCCGGGTATCCGCCCGGGCGACCAGACGGCTCGATATATCGACCGCATCCTCACGCGTCTGACGCTGGCCGGTGCGATCTACATCGTGTTCGTGTGTCTGCTGCCCGAATTTCTGGTGCTGCGCTGGAACGTGCCGTTTTATTTTGGTGGAACGTCGCTGCTGATCATTGTCGTCGTCACAATGGATTTCATGGCGCAGGTGCAGTCGTACGTTATGTCGCAACAGTATGAATCGCTGCTGAAGAAAGCCAATTTCAAAGGCGGCGGCGTCCCGATGCGTTGAAAGGACTTATGGCCAAAGACGATGTGATCCAGATGCAGGGCGAAGTTATCGAAAACCTGCCTAATGCTACCTTCAGGGTGAAGCTGGAAAACGGCCATGTCGTATTGGGACACATATCCGGCAAGATGCGGATGCATTACATCCGAATCCTGCCGGGCGACAAGGTGACGGTTGAATTGACGCCTTACGATCTGTCGCGTGCGCGGATCGTGTTCCGGGCGAAGTGATTTGAAAAAAGGGTAATATCATGAAAGTGATGGCATCGGTTAAGCGCATTTGCCGCAATTGCAAGATCATCAAGCGCAAAGGCGTTGTGCGCGTGATTTGCAGCTCTGATCCGCGCCACAAACAGCGTCAAGGCTGAACGCCGCGCTTTTGCTTGCGCTTTTTGTTTGAGGAAAAACAATGGCTCGTATCGCAGGGGTTAACATCCCGAATCACCAGCATACCGAAATCGGCCTGACGGCGATTTACGGTATTGGCCGCACGCGCTCGCGCGACATTTGCGTCGCTGCTGGTGTGGCATTTTCGAAGAAGGTCAAGGACCTGAACGACGCAGACCTCGAAAAGCTGCGTGAAGAAGTCGGCAAGTTCATCGTTGAAGGCGATCTTCGCCGTGAAACGACGATGAACATCAAGCGCCTGATGGATCTCGGCTGCTATCGTGGCGTGCGTCACCGTAAGGGCTTGCCCCTGCGTGGCCAACGCACGCGTACGAATGCCCGTACGCGCAAGGGTCCGCGTCGTGCAGCGCAATCGCTGAAGAAGTAAGCGGGACTGACAGTTACAGGAAAACGTAATGGCTAAGGCTCAGAACAACTCCGCGGCGCAACGCGTTCGCAAGAAGGTCAAGAAGAACGTCGCCGAGGGCGTGGTTCACGTTCACGCGTCGTTCAATAACACCATCATCACGATCACCGATCGTCAGGGTAATGCACTTGCCTGGGCAACGTCGGGTGGTCAGGGCTTCAAGGGTTCGCGTAAATCGACTCCGTTTGCAGCTCAGGTGGCAGCCGAATCGGCTGGCCGCGTGGCGATGGAATACGGCGTGAAGAACCTCGAAGTGCGGATCAAGGGCCCCGGCCCTGGCCGTGAGTCCGCGGTGCGCGCGTTGCATGGTCTTGGCATCAAGATCACCGCGATCTCCGACGTGACGCCGGTACCGCACAACGGCTGCCGTCCGCCGAAGCGTCGTCGTATCTAAGACGCTGGTTTCGCGAGCGCCTGTTGCCGCCGGGTTGAGTGCCGGCGACGACGGGCTGCTTGCGTTATTGAATTGACTAAGCCCACCGTTCGACCCAAAGGGTTCGAACTAGCGCGAGCGCGAGTTCGCGTGATTAATCATAGAAGGAATCAACGTGGCACGTTATATCGGCCCTAAGGCCAAGCTGTCCCGCCGTGAAGGCACTGACCTCTTCCTGAAGAGCGCCCGTCGTTCGCTGGCTGACAAGTGCAAGCTTGACAGCAAGCCTGGCCAACATGGCCGCACCTCGGGTGCCCGTACGTCCGACTACGGCACGCAGCTGCGCGAAAAGCAAAAAGTGAAGCGCATCTACGGTGTGCTCGAGCGCCAGTTCCGCCGTTACTTCGCTGAAGCCGACCGCCTCAAGGGCAACACGGGTGAAAACCTGCTGCAATTGCTCGAGTCGCGCCTCGACAACGTCGTGTATCGCATGGGCTTCGGCTCGACGCGCGCTGAAGCGCGTCAGCTCGTCGGCCACAAGGCGATCACGGTGAACGGCGTCGTCACCAACATCCCGTCGCTGCAAGTCAAGGCAGGTGACGTGGTTGCGGTGCGTGAACAGGCGAAGAAGCAAGCGCGTATTCTCGAAGCGCTGTCGCTGGCTGAGCAAGGCGGTCTGCCGAGCTGGGTCGCTGTCGATTCGAAGAAGTTCGAAGGCACGTTCAAGAGCAAGCCGGAACGCAGCGATATCGCTGGCGATATCAACGAAAGCCTGATCGTCGAATTGTATTCGCGGTAATCGGATTGACGGCCGGGGCACCCTGATTGCGATGCGCAAGGGGGCGCCTCGGCTGTTTATTTTCAGGTTGTTACCGGTCAGCCTTATCGGTGTAACGAGCCGAGGGTATTGAAAAGGAAAACCTATGCAAACCAGTTTGTTGAAGCCCAAGATCATCGCGGTTGAATCGCTTGGTGAGAGCCATGCGAAAGTGGTCATGGAACCGTTTGAACGCGGTTACGGCCACACCTTGGGTAACGCGCTTCGGCGTGTGCTGCTGTCGTCGATGATCGGCTACGCGCCGACCGAAGTGACGATCGCAGGCGTGGTTCACGAGTATTCGACGCTCGACGGTGTGCAAGAGGACGTAGTCAACCTGTTGCTGAACCTGAAGGGCGTGGTGTTCAAGCTGCATAACCGTGACGAAGTGACGGTTACGCTGCGCAAGGAAGGCGAAGGCGTTGTCACCGCTGGCGACATCGAACTCGCGCACGATTGCGAAGTGATCAATCCGGATCACGTGATTGCGCACCTGTCGAAGGGCGGCAAGCTCGACGTGCAGATCAAGGTCGAAAAGGGCCGCGGTTACGTGCCGGGTAACGTCCGTCGTTACGGCGAAGAGTCGGCCAAGATCATCGGCCGTATCGTGCTGGACGCGTCGTTCTCGCCGGTTCGCCGTGTGAGCTACGCCGTGGAAAGCGCGCGTGTCGAACAGCGTACCGACCTCGACAAGCTCGTGATGAACATCGAAACCAACGGTGTGATTTCGCCGGAAGAAGCGATCCGTCAATCGGCGCGCATTCTGGTCGATCAACTGTCGGTGTTCGCTGCTCTGGAAGGCACGGAAGCTACGGCTGAAGCACCGTCGCGTGCGCCGCAGATCGATCCGATCCTGCTGCGTCCGGTGGATGATCTCGAACTCACGGTTCGTTCCGCGAACTGCCTGAAGGCCGAGAACATTTACTACATCGGCGACCTGATCCAGCGCACGGAAAACGAGTTGCTGAAGACGCCGAATCTGGGCCGCAAGTCGCTGAACGAAATCAAGGAAGTACTGGCGTCGCGTGGTTTGACGCTCGGCATGAAGCTCGAAAACTGGCCGCCGGCTGGGCTGGACAAGTAAGCGCGAGCTTATAGAGCACTCATCCGGGACGAAAGTCACCGCTGCACTACTGGCATGGACGCGGATTTTCCTTTAAAATCCGCGTCTTGCCTTTTTTCACTACCGGCCCGTGCACTCGCAGCCCCATGGGTTTGCCGAGCGCGATAGAAGAGCTGGACCAAAACTTTGAATCAAAGGAATTAACATGCGTCACCGTCATGGTCTGCGGAAACTGAACCGCACGAGCAGCCACCGTCTGGCAATGCTCCGTAACATGTCCAACTCGTTGATCGAGCACGAAGTCATCAAGACGACGCTGCCGAAGGCGAAGGAACTCCGTAAAGTCGTCGAGCCGCTGATCACGCTCGGCAAGAAGCCGTCGCTGGCAAATCGTCGTCTGGCGTTCAACCGCCTGCGCGATCGTGACTCCGTCACGAAGCTGTTCGACGTGCTGGGCCCGCGTTTCGCAAACCGTCCGGGTGGCTACCTGCGCATCCTGAAGTTCGGTTTCCGCGTCGGCGACAACGCACCGATGGCTCTGGTCGAATTGATGGACCGTCCGGAAGTCGAAGAAGTTGAAGTGCAAGAAGCTGAGTAAGCTTCCTGCATAGGCGAAAAGGCCAGGCGAATGCCTGGCCTTTTTGTTTGTGGCGGCGCAAACACCGGGACGCTGCCAACCGCGCAGACCCTCAGGCGGGCTTCCGGCAGCCGTCTGCGGTTGATCGAGTCCGGTGATAGGATAGCGTCACGCCTGTTAGACCCTGCCGGAGCTGTCTGTGAGTTCGAATGTGACGTTGATCCTGACGACCGTACCTGACGCGGATACGGCGCAGAAACTGGCAGCGCAGGTGCTACACGCGCGGCTCGCTGCATGCGTCAGCCAGCAGGGAACTGTCCATTCGACTTACCACTGGCAAGGCAAAATCGAGTCTGCCGAAGAGATTCAATTGCTCTTCAAGACGAGCGCGGCGCGAGCTCTCGAGCTCGAACTGTTCATCCAGAAACACCACCCGTACGACACACCCGAAATCCTCTGCTGGCAAGCCACAGCTTCCGTCGCCTATGGCCAGTGGGTCATTGCTGAAACTCAACGCCCTGTTCATGTTTAACGCTCTCCACCAACGGGGGCGCGAGTCGCTGCGCGCGGCCGTCCTGTTTATCTCCTGCTTGCTGGTTGTCTTGATGTCCGCCGGTGCGGCGCGTGCGGCGGATGATTTCCTCGATCCGTCGGACGCTTTCAAGTTCAGCGCGACGGAGCAACCCGGCGAAGTGCTCGTTCACTACAAGATCGCCGACGGTTATTACATGTATCGGGAGCGTTTCTCGTTCGCCACCCGCAACGGCACCGTGACGATCGGCGATCCTCAGTTGCCGGCTGGCCACGTGAAGTACGACGAGACCTTCGCGAAGAACGTCGAGACGTATCGCAATGAGTTGACGATTCGCATCCCGGTGAAACAGGCCGCAGGACCGTTCGATCTGGCCGTGACATCGCAAGGGTGCGCGGACGCCGGCATCTGTTATCCGCCCATGGAGCGCGTGTACCACGTCGACGGCGCCGCCCTGCAGGCCGCCACCTCCAGCACGCCGCCCGCAGCTGGCGTCGCACAGGCAACGCCGGCCAACCGTGCGCCGGCAGGGGACGCTTCTTCCTGGTACGAACGCACAACCAGCGCCGACTACGCTCAGTCACTCCTGCAAGGCGGCAGCTTCTTTGCGATCGTCGGCCTGTTCTTTGTGGCCGGCGCCGTGCTCAGCCTGCTGCCGTGTTCATACCCGATGATCCCGATCCTGTCGGCGATCATCATCGGTGAAGGGGCGCGCGTCACCCGCGGGCGCGGCTTTGCGCTTTCGCTTGCCTATGTGATCGGCATGGCGCTGGTGTATACGGTGCTTGGCATTGCCGCGGCGCTGGTTGGCCAGAGCCTCGGCGCGTGGCTGCAGAATCCTTGGGTGCTGGGTGCATTCGGCGTGCTGCTGACAGTGTTCGCCGTGACGCTGATAGCGGGCTATGACATCGCCCTGCCGCAACGTTGGCAGGATGGCGCCTCGCGTGCGTCGCAGGGGCGCTCGGGCGGCAAATTCGCGGCGGTGGCGGCGATGGGCGCACTGTCGGCGCTGGTGGTCGGCGCCTGCATGACCGCGCCGTTGTTCGCGATCCTGGCGTTTGTCGCGCATACCGGCAACGCGGTGCTCGGCGGGGCCGCGCTGTTCTCGATGGGCATCGGCCTCGGCGTTCCGCTCCTGATCATCGGTCTTGGCGCCGGTACGTTCCTGCCGCGCGCGGGAGCATGGATGGACGGCGTGAAGGTGTTTTTCGGCGTGGTCCTGCTCGCGGCCGCGTTATGGATCGTGTGGCCGGTGTTGGGCGCCGCTGCTCAAATGCTATTGAGCGCAGCGTGGCTGCTGGTGGCGGCGGCTGCATTGGGATTGTTTTCCCCGGTGGCCGGCGGCAGTTCGGTATGGCGCCGACTCGGCCGCGGCCTGGGTGTCGCGCTGACCATCTGGGCTGCCGTACTGCTGGTGGGACTGGCAGCCGGCTCGTCGGATCCGCTCAAGCCGCTCGCGGTACTGGCCGCGCGCGGCGGCGTGGGTGATGTGGGTGGGGGCGCAGGCGCACCCTCGGGCGCGCTGAACGCGGCACCCGCCGACAGCCTCACTTTTGCCCCGGTCCGTTCAACGACTCAACTCGACGAGGCCGTCAAGACCGCTGCGCAGCCGGCGATGCTCGATTTCTATGCCGACTGGTGCGTGAGCTGCAAGGAGATGGAGAAATTCACCTTTAGCGATCCGCGGGTGCATGCCCGTCTGCAGCAACTCAACCTGCTGCGCGCGGATGTGACCGCAAACACGCCCGATGACCAGGCCTTGCTGAAGCGCTTCAAGCTGTTTGGGCCGCCGGGCATCATCTTCTTCGATCAAAGCGGCGCCGAGGTGCTGCGCGTGGTCGGCTACGAGTCGGCTGATACCTTCCTGCATAGCCTCGACCGGCTTGCCACGCCGCCTCAGTCGTAACGCCGGTATCAGGCGCGGCTCATGCCGCGCGCTGTCCAGCGCCCCCGCTCGCACTCATCCATCGCGAGGCGCAGCGCCCCCGCTTGTACGCATGTAGCACGAGGCGCAGAGACCCGCACCTCGGAACCTCGTTACTTCTGCTCACGCAAGATGCGCGCTGCATCGAGCGCAAAGTACGTCAGCACGCCATCCGCACCGGCTCGCTTGAACGCCAGCAGCGACTCCATCATCGCCTTGTCGTGATCGAGCCAGCCGTTCTGCGCGGCCGCCTTGAGCATTGCGTACTCGCCGCTCACCTGATAGACATAAGTCGGGAAGCGGAACTCGTCCTTTACCCGGCGCACGATATCGAGGTACGGCATGCCGGGCTTCACCATCACCATGTCCGCGCCTTCTTCGATGTCCGCGCGCACTTCGCGTAGCGCTTCGTCTGAATTCGACGGGTCCATCTGATAGGTCATCTTGTTGCTCTTGCCGAGGTTCGTCGCGGAACCCACAGCATCGCGGAACGGGCCGTAGAAGGCCGACGCGAACTTGGCCGAATAAGCCATGATCCGCGTATGGATGTGATCCTCGCTCTCAAGCATTTCGCGGATCGCCCCAATGCGCCCGTCCATCATGTCCGACGGCGCGACGATATCGACACCGGCCTCAGCTTGCGCGCGCGCCTGCTCGACGAGAATATCGACGGTCTCGTCGTTGATCACATAACCGGCCTCATCGATCACGCCGTCCTGACCGTGGCTCGTGTAAGGATCGAGCGCGACGTCGGTCAGAACGCCCAGTTCCGGGAAACGCTTCTTCAGTTCGCGGACGGCGCGCGGAATCAGACCGGCTTCGTTGGTGGCTTCGCGGCCATCCGGGGTCTTCAGCGACGGCTCGATCGCCGGAAACAGCGACAACACGGGCACGCCGAGTTCGACGCATTGTTCGGCCACGCGCATCAGCAGATCGACCGACACGCGCTCGACGCCCGGCATCGACGGCACGGCTTGCCGCACGTTGGTGCCTTCGACGACGAACACGGGGTAGATCAGGTCGTTGGTGGTGAGGATGTTTTCGCGCATGAGGCGGCGCGAGAAGTCGTCACGGCGCATGCGGCGCGGACGATGATGCGGATAGAAGCTCATATCGAATGTCGTGGGTATCGTGGAGAGAGCAAAAACACTTGCCTCCGCCTGCTGGAAACTCTTTTCGAGACAATGGTATATCATACCGATCGAGCAAGGCGCGATGCGCTGACCTCCCCGCTTCTCCTCCCTGAGCGGGTGCCTGTCGTTTTTCGATTAGGCTGTTTGGCCCGCCGTCAGTAGCGGCGGGTTTTTTTATGGGCGAACGAAATAGGGCCCTGATAGAGCCCCCGCCTTCTCCATGTGGATCTCACGCGTTTATTCTGCAGCCGCTGTATTTACTCGGCAGCGTCCGTGCCGCCCTTCTCTTCAGGGATCAGCCAGCCTTCGATCAGCTCGTGAGCCTCGTCCAGACCGACCCGTTTGAGAGCCGAGAACAACTGGGCGGTCAATTCGCCCTGATAGCCCGCCGCGCGATACTCGGCCAGCCCCTTCTGGGTGGCCCGCAGGGCGTTGACACTCTCTTGCCGCGTCAATTTGTCGCACTTCGTCAGCAAGGTGTGGATCGGCTTGCCGGTCGGGGCGAACCACTCGATCATCCGGCGGTCCAGATCCGTCAGCGGGCGCCGCGAATCCATCATCAGGATCATGCCGCACAGTTGCGAGCGCGACTGCAGGTAGGTGGACAGCAGCGCCTCCCAGTGGGCCTTGGCGGCTCCCGGTACTTCCGCATAGCCGTAACCGGGCAGATCCACCAGATGCGCCACCGGCTCGGCAGCCGGCCCGACCGAGAAATAGTTGATGTGCTGGGTACGGCCCGGCGTCTTACTGGCGAACGCGAGGCGTTTCTGGTTGCACAACAGGTTGATTGCCGTCGACTTGCCCGCATTCGAGCGCCCGGCAAACGCTATTTCGGGCTGCGGGGTAGGCGGCAGATCACGCAGGTGATTGACGGTCGTAAAGAAGCGGGATTGGTGGAGCAGGAAGGACATGGGGGAACCAGGATATGAGACGCCGGGGAACCCGGAGTGGGGACGGGTCAAGCCCGACTGGCGTCTAAGCGATTAGCGAGTTATTGTACAATACGATGGTTTACTGAAAACCTGAGGGGTCAGCGCGCGTGCCTCTGCGGTAAATCAGTCACCGTCGTTTTGCAGAACCTCTAATTCCCACAAGACGAAACAGGGTGTGCGAATGAATCGACTGTGCAAAGCTCTGATGGTGTTTCAAGTAGCGGCAAGTCTTTCAGGTTTAGCAGTTCAGGCGCGAGCAGCAGATCCGGCAAAGCCGGACATCAACCGGGGGCAGGCAATTGCGGCGCAGGTTTGCGCGTCGTGTCACGGCGCCGACGGCAATAGCACCGGCGGGGCCTATCCCAAGCTGGCCGGCCAGCATCCCGAATATCTCGTCAAGCAGTTGATGGATTTCAAAACCCAGCCCGGCGCCAAGCAGCCTGCGCGTAATAATGCGATTATGGCCGGCATGGCCGCAGCGCTGTCCAACCAGGATATGGTTAACGTCGCGGCGTATTTTGCGGCGCAGACGCCGAAGCCCGGTTACGCACACGACAAGAACACGGTAGCGCTGGGGCAGAAGATTTATCGCGCGGGTATCGCCGAACGGGCTGTGCCGGCGTGCGCAAGCTGCCATGGACCTACCGGTCAGGGTATTCCGGTGCAGTATCCGCGTCTGTCGGGGCAGTGGGCCGAGTACACAGTGGCACAGTTGAACGCGTTCACGCAGGGTGCGGGCGCGCGCAACAACAGCGACCCGATGCATACCATTGCGTCGCGGTTGTCGGATAGCGATATCAAGGCTGTGGCCGATTACATCGCGGGCTTGCATTAGGAAGCCCGCAGCAAATGCAGCCGGCCCATCGAGGCCGGTGAAAAACAAGAAAAGGGTGATGGCGTCGTGCGCTTTGTGCGCGAGCGGCGGCCGTTCACCCTTTTTTGCTGTTCTGTCGGAGTGTGAATGAGCGTCACCACGTCGGGTGTTGAATTGAAGTCGGGCCAGCGGCCTATGCGTCGCGTCGTCGAGTTGTTGAGTTCGATGCGATTTGCCATCGCGCTGCTGGTGATCCTCTCGATTGCCAGCATCATCGGCACCGTCCTTACCCAGGACGATCCGTATCCCAATTACGTCAATCAGTTCGGCCCGTTCTGGGCGGATATCTTCCGTTCGCTGAGCCTGTACACCGTGTACAGCGCATGGTGGTTCATGCTGATCCTCGGCTTCCTGATGGTCTCGGTGTCGCTGTGCGTGATCCGCAACGCACCGAAGATGATCGCCGACATGAAGAGCTGGAAGGACAAGGTCCGCGAATCAAGCCTGCGGGCGTTTCACCACAAGGGTGAGTTCGCGGTGAGTGGCACGCGCGAAGAGACCACGGCCACGCTGGCGAAACTGTCGGGTCGGCTTGGCTACAGGTTCGTTAGGCGCGAATCGAATGGCTCGACGCTGATTGCCGCCAAGCGCGGTGCGCTCACCAAGCTCGGTTACATTTCCGCCCACCTTGCGATCGTGATCATCTGCCTGGGCGGTCTGCTCGACAGCAACCTGCCCATCAAGCTGCAGATGTGGATGTTCAACAAGACGCCCATCAACAGTAACTCGGTGATCAGCGATATTCCGCCCGAGCACCGCCTGTCGGAGTCCAATCCGACTTTCCGCGGTTACGCGTGGGTGCCGGAAGGTGAGCATGTCTCGACGGCGATCCTGAACCAGCCGAATGGATCGCTGATCCAGGATCTGCCGTTCTCGATCCAGTTGAACAAGTTCATCGTCGATTACTACTCAACCGGCATGCCGAAGCTGTTCGCGAGCGACATCGTCGTGATCGATCACAAGACCGGCGCGAAGATCCCGGCGCGGGTCGAAGTGAACAAGCCGTTCGAGTACGACGGCGTGTCGATCTATCAGTCGAGCTTCCAGGACGGCGGCTCGCAGATGCAGATGACCGCGTATCCGATGACCGGTGACAGTGCGAAAACCGCCCCCTTCGGCGGCACGATCGGCAACTCGGCGCCCTTGGGCAATGCCGTGCCGGGCGCGGACGGCCAGACTATCGAATTTGCCGATTTCCGCGCCATCAACGTCGAAAACGTCTCGAACGGCAGCGGCGCCAATGATGCTCGCGGCGTCGCGCATCAGTCGTTGAAGGAGGCCTTCGACGAGCGCCTCGGCTCGGGTGCGAAGACCTCGAAGCCGCTGGATCTGCACAATGTCGGCCCGTCGGTGCAGTACAAGGTGCGTGGCAAGGACGGCCAGGCGCGCGAATACAACAACTACATGCTGCCGGTCGACGTAAGCGGCGAGAAGATGTTCCTGGCCGGCATGCGCATCAATCCGGACGATCCGTTCCGCTATCTGCGCATTCCCGCCGACCAGGGCGGCACGGTCAAGGAATGGATGAACCTGCGCGCGACGCTGGAGAATCCGGCCATGCGCGCTGCCGCCGCACACCGTTTCGCACAGCGCTCGGTGCCGGCATCGAACGCGGATCTGCAGAAGCACCTCGAAGAAAGCGCGCTACGCGTACTGACCCTCTTTGCAGGCGGCGACAGCAGCATCGGCATGATGCAGGGCGGCCAGAATATCGGCGGCTTCCAGGCGATCGCGGCGTTCATTGACCGGTCGGTGCCGAAGGGCGAGCAGGAAAAGGCTGCTTCGCTGCTGCTGCGCATGCTCGAGGGCTCGACCTGGGACTTGTGGCAACTGGCCCGTGAGCAGGCCGGCGAGCCCGACGTCGCACCGTCGGCAGACAGCAGCCTGTTCATTCAGAGCTCGATTAACGCAATATCTGACAGCTTTTTGTATGGTTCGCCGGTCTATTTACAACTCGACTCATTCAGGCAGGTGCAAGCTTCGGTATTTCAGTTGACGCGCGCGCCGGGCAAAAAAGTCGTGTATCTTGGCAGCCTGCTCCTCGTATTGGGCATCTTCTCGATGTTCTACGTCCGCGAACGGCGCCTCTGGTTCTGGATTAAAGATACCGATCACGGCACGAACGTCGTAATGGCGATGTCGAGCGCGCGCAAGACGCTCGACTTCGACAAGGAGTTTGCTCAAACGCGCGACACCGTCGGCGCCGTGCTGGGTGCCAAACCCAATGACGCAGCCGACACGGCCGGCACCCCCGGTGCATCGTCCGCAGGCTCACACGATTCGACCCGGTAAGATCATGGACTTGACTCAGGTTTCCTCCTCCCCCTCGCGCGGCAGCGCATCGGCCAAGAATGCGGCGTCCCGGCCCGAGCAGCATCAGGCGCTGCTCGACGAGCGGCCCTTTCTGAAGCGCCTCGGCGTTTTCGACTGGCTGTTCGCGCTGGCGCTGGTCGGGGGCGCGGGTTTTGCCCTGTCGCGCTATCACGCGTTCATGAACTACTACGACAAGCTGGTACTGGTGTGCGCAGTGCCGGTTTTCGTCACGCTCGGCTGGCGCTGGAAGCCCGCGCGGCTCCTGATCGCCGGTATCGCCTTGCTGTCGCTGTTTGCAATCCAGGTCTACCAGGGCGACCTGTCACGGGCCGATAGCGCGTTCTTCCTCAAATACTTCCTGTCGAGCCAGTCGGCCATCCTGTGGATGAGCGCGCTGTTCGTGCTCGCCACGCTGTTCTACTGGATCGGCCTGATCTCGCGTTCGCCCACCGGCGCCGCGATCGGCTCGAAGATGACGTGGGCGGCGGTGCTGATGGGCTTTGTCGGCCTGATGGTGCGCTGGTACGAGTCGTACCTGATCGGCTCGGACGTGGGCCATATCCCGATCTCGAACCTGTACGAAGTGTTCGTGCTGTTCAGCCTGATCACCGCGCTGTTCTATCTGTACTACGAGCAGCACTACAATACCCGGGCGCTCGGCGCTTTCGTGCTGCTGGTGATCAGCGCCGCGGTCGGCTTCCTGATGTGGTACTCGATTTCCCGCGATGCGCAGCAGATCCAGCCACTCGTGCCGGCGCTGCAAAGCTGGTGGATGAAGATTCACGTGCCAGCTAACTTTATCGGCTACGGCAGCTTCGCGCTGTCGGCGATGGTCGGCGTCGCGTATCTGGTGAAGGAAAAAGGTGTACTGGCGGACCGCCTGCCGCCGCTCGAAGTGCTCGACGACCTGATGTACAAGTCGATTGCGGTCGGTTTCGCCTTCTTCACGATTGCCACGATTCTCGGCGCGCTGTGGGCTGCGCAGGCCTGGGGGGGGTACTGGAGCTGGGACCCGAAGGAAACCTGGGCGCTGATCGTGTGGCTGAATTACGCCGCCTGGCTGCACATGCGCCTCATGAAGGGCCTGCGCGGCGCGGTTGCTGCCTGGTGGGCGCTGACGGGCCTGCTCGTGACCACCTTCGCATTCCTCGGCGTGAATATGTTCCTCTCCGGGCTGCATAGCTACGGCAAGCTGTAATATCCGCCGCGCTCAACCGACTAAGAACCGCTGTGTGCCTTGCACCGGCGGTTTTTTCGTTTTCGCGGGAATATTCGCGCATCCGGAGTGTTGGTCTGAACAGTAGCGATGGATGCGTAGTCGAACGATCATCAACGTGGCCCGCCGGGCCAGCAGGAGTTGCACCATGTGGATCAAGCGAAGCGACAGGATTGCACTGCGGGGCGACGATATTGCCCGCAGCGAAATCACGCCGAGGCGCGTGTATGAGAACCGGCGGCGCGTGCTGCGGGCAGCCGGCGCGGCAGCGATGGGGAGTCTGATCGGCGCGAGCGGTGAGGCGTTCGCCGAATATTCGTCTCCCGACGCGAAGGGACAGAAGTTGTCGGCGAAGACGAATGCCAGGTTCGTAGCAACGGATAAAGTCACGTCTTACAAAGACATTACCACCTACAACAACTTCTACGAGTTCGGGACCGACAAGAGCGACCCGGCACAGAACGCCGGCACATTGCGGCCGCATCCCTGGCGCGTGAGCGTCGAGGGCGAGGTGAAGAACGCCAAGGTATACGACATCGACGATCTGCTGAAGATGGCGCCGCTCGAGGAGCGCGTGTACCGGCACCGCTGCGTCGAGGGCTGGTCGATGGTGATGCCGTGGATCGGCTTTCCTTTGTCGGAGCTGATCAAGCGGGCCCAGCCTAACGGCAATGCCAGGTACGTACAGTTCATCACGCTGGCCGATCCGTCGCAGATGCCGGGCCTGGCCACGCCGATTCTGGACTGGCCGTACTCCGAGGGACTGCGGATGGATGAAGCAATGAATCCGCTGACCTTGCTGACGGTGGGCCTCTACGGTGACGTGCTACCCAACCAGAACGGTGCGCCGCTGCGGATCATCGTTCCCTGGAAATACGGCTTCAAGAGCGGCAAGTCGCTGGTGAAGATCCGCTTCGTCGACAAGCAGCCGGCCACGAGCTGGAACACCTACGCACCGAACGAATACGGCTTCTACTCGAACGTGAATCCGAATGTCGACCATCCGCGCTGGAGCCAGGCCACCGAGCGGCGCATCGGCGAAGACGGTTTCTTCACGCCCAAGAGAAAGACGCTGATGTTCAATGGCTATGGCGATCTGGTCGCGTCGCTGTATCAGGGCATGGACCTGAAGAAGAACTTCTGAGCTGGGCGGGAATCACCATGACCTCCGAAACACCGTCCGTGTCCGAACCCGCCTCGCGGCGTCAGCCGTCTGCTGCAAAACGTCCCGCCGCCGCGGGCGCTCGCTGGGTGGGGCCGGCGAAGATCGCCGTCTTCGTCGCGGCGTGGTATCCGCTCGCGCGCATCGTCCTGTTCGGCCTCACCGACCGGCTCGGCGCCAATCCGATCGAATTCATCACGCGCTCAACCGGTCTGTGGACGCTGGTGTTCCTGTGCATCACGCTTGCTGTGACGCCGTTGCGCCGCCTGACGGGCGTGAACGCACTGGCGCGGTTTCGCCGCATGCTCGGGCTATACGCGTTCTTCTACGCGACGCTGCATTTCACAACCTACCTGTGGTTCGATAAATGGTTTGATGTGGCGGCGATCCTGAAGGATATCGGCAAGCGTCCGTTCATCATGGTGGGTTTCGCCGCCTTCTTGCTGCTGATCGCGCTGGCTGTGACCTCGCCGCGCGCGATGGTGCGCAAGCTCGGGCGCCGCTGGCAGACGCTGCACCGCGCGATTTACGCGATCGGCGTGCTGGCGATCCTGCATTTCTGGTGGATGAAATCCGGCAAGCACGACCTGCTGCTGCCGAAGATCTACGGCGCGATCATGCTAGGCTTGCTGGGCTGGCGGTTGCTTGTGTGGCTGCGCGAGAGGATGGCTGTGCCGGCGGCGAAGAGGTGATGGTGCGCGGCTGGCCGTTTTAAGTATCGGGCAAAGAAAAAGGCGATGCCACCATGGCATCGCCTTTTTCATTTGCTGCGTGTCGAACTGTTCGCTTGCGCTTGCTCGGCCGCTCAATCGGGCAGGATGGCTTCGCCGGCGAACAACTGCTTGACGTCTTCACGCGCACGAACCAGGTGCACCTTGTCACCGTCCACCATAACCTCGGCAGCACGCGCACGCGTGTTGTAGTTCGAGCTCATCACGAAACCGTAGGCGCCGGCCGAGCGCAGGGCGATCAGGTCGCCCGGTTCGATCGCCAGCAGCCGTTCGCGGCCGAGCCAGTCGCCGCTTTCGCAGACCGGGCCGACCACGTCGTACACATGCGCCGGGGAATCGCGCTTCACGACCGGTTCGATGGCGTGGTACGCCTCGTACATGGCCGGGCGCGCCAGATCGTTCATCGCCGCGTCGACGATGGCGAAGTTCTTTTCCGCGCCGGGCTTGAGAAACTCCACACGCGTGAGCAACACGCCGGCATTGCCCACCAGCGAACGACCCGGCTCGAAATACACCTCGCGATGGCCGTGACCGCGCGCTTCGATACGATCGAGCACTGTGCGCACGAACTCGCCGATCTCCGGCGGCGTTTCGTCGTCATAGGTGATGCCGAGGCCGCCACCCACGTCGATGTGGCGGATCGACAGGCCGTCCGCTTCGATCTGTTCGACCAGTTCCAGCAGTTTGTCCACCGCGTCCAGATAGGGCGCGACTTCGGTGATCTGCGAGCCGATATGGCAGTCGATTCCGACCACCTCGAGGTGCGTCATGGCCGCAGCGGCGCGATAGGTGGCGCGCGCTTCGTCGAACGCCACGCCGAACTTGTTCGACTTCAGGCCGGTGGAAATGTACGGGTGCGTTTTCGCGTCGACGTCGGGATTCACGCGCAGCGAAACAGGCGCTTTCCTGCCCATTGAGGCGGCCACGGCATTCAGCCGGTCGAGCTCGGGAATCGATTCGACGTTGAAGCCTTTGACGCCCGCTTCCAGCGCCTCGCGCATTTCAGCGGCGCTCTTGCCGACCCCTGAAAACACGACGTTTTCCGCTTTGCCACCGGCAGCCAGCACGCGCGCCAGTTCCCCACCGGAGACGATGTCGAAGCCTGCGCCGAGCCTTGCGAATACGTTTAGCACAGCGAGATTGCTGTTTGCCTTGACGGCCACATGCACGGTGGCGCGGCGGCCCGCGCATGCGCCCGCATAGGCTTGCCATGCAGCGCTCAGCGCTGCACGCGAATACACGTACAGCGGCGTGCCGAACTGTTCGGCGAGAGAAACGGCGGACACGCCTTCGGCGTGCAGGACGCCGTCGACATAGTCAAATGCGGATCGAGTCATGCGAAAGTCTTATTGAACAGGGGTGCTATCCGAGGCCGGCGGTTGCGGTGCGGAGGCAGCCGAATCGGGAACGGTACGGAGTTCGGTTTCCGGCGAAAGCGTGAGCGGCGTGCCCGATGTATCGGGGATCGTGCCGGAGGCCGCTTGCGAATCCGGTTTTACTGCTTCAGTGGACGGCGTTTGGGTTGGGTCGACGGGTTTCGCCGGCAAGGGCGGCACGGTCGGCATGTAGAGCGGTCCGCGCTGCCCGCAGCCGCTAAGCGCGCAACCTGCGACAATGACCGATGCGGCTACAATCGCGCGGGGCGCCACTGTGCGCATCCGAGAAACGACTCGCATGACTGTCCCTGAAAAAATGATCGTTGGAGTTTAGCATGTCCGATAGCGAATACCTGACCCGCGCCGAGGCCGCGCTTGCGGCCATCGAACGCACGCTCGACGATACGGAAGTCGATATCGAGTTCGAGCGCAGCGGCAATGTTCTGACGCTCGAATTCGAGAATGGCACGAAGATCATCGTGAATCTGCAGCCGCCGATGCAGGAAATCTGGATCGCGGCAAAGGCCGGCGGTTTCCATTTCCGCTTTACCGACGGCGCGTGGCACGACACCCGCAGCGGCACCGAGTTTTTCGCTGCGCTCTCTGACTATGCGACGCAGCAGGCCGGCGAGCCGGTTCGTTTCCAGCCGTAAGCGCGCCCCAACCAGCGCGCGCCGGCAAACCGGCTAATGGCCGCGGAACAGGTTCATGATGTCCTGCTTTTCCTGATCCCCGACCTGTTCCGGTGCGGGCGCCGGCGCTGCACCGGGCGCCGCATCGCTCGAGTCCGCATCCAGATCGGCCTGACTCACCCCAACGGTTGAAACGAAACCGTTCCCTGGTGTGAAGTTGTCGAAATACAGTTCGTCGCCGAGCGTGACAACCCCTTGCGGCATCGGCATCTTGTATTCGGGAACGCCCTTCAGTGCCTTGCTCATGTAATCGATCCACACCGGCAAGGCCAGACCGCCGCCGGTTTCCTTGTCACCGAGGCTGCGCGGATTGTCGTAGCCGATCCACGCGATGGCGGTGAGCGTGTGCTGGTAGCCCGCGAACCACGCATCGCGTGAATCGTTGGTCGTGCCGGTTTTGCCGGCGAGATCGGTGCGCTTCAGAACATTGCTCTTTGCCCCGGTGCCGCGCTGTGCGACGCTTTGCAGCAGGCTGTTCATCACGTAGGCGTTGCGCACGTCGATCGCGTACGGCGCACTCTGTCCTGCGACGAGCGGCTTGGCTTGCGCCACGACACTGCCGCGCTGGTCGGTCACTTCCGCAATCAGATACGGGTTGATGCGATACCCGCCGTTGGCGAACACCGAAAAGCCGCCAGCCATCTGCAACGGTGTGACGAGACCCGCGCCGAGTGCCATCGGCAGATAGGCCGGGTGGCGGTCCGCATCGAAGCCGAAACGCGTGATGTACTGCTGCGCGTATTTCGGGCCGATCTGGTTGAGGATGCGGATCGACACGAGGTTTTTCGACTTCTGCAGCGCGGTGCGCATCGTCATGGGACCGTCGAAGCCGCCGCCGTAGTTCTTCGGCTCCCACGCCTGGCCACCGGTTTCCGCGGCGCTGAAGAAGAGGGGTGCGTCGTTGATGACGGTGGCCGGCCCGAGCCCCTTTTCCAGCGAAGCAGAATAGATAAACGGCTTGAAACTCGAGCCCGGCTGCCGCCACGCCTGGGTGACGTGGTTGAACTTGTTCTTGTTGAAGTCGAAACCGCCAACTAGCGCGCGGATCGCACCGTCTTGCGGCACGACCGAGATAAAGGCGCCCTCGACCTGTGGCAACTGTGTGATCGACCAGCTACCGTCGTCACCCTTGACGACCCGGATGATCGCGCCAGGACGGATGCGCTGATTCGGCTGCGCGCGCGGGCCGAGCGCGAACGCGGCGAAGCGCAGACCGTCGCCCTGCAACGTGGCGACATTGCCATCGGCGAGAGTCGCCTCGACCTGCTTCGGATTGGCCGTGGTGACCACCGCCGCGATGATTTCGCCGTTGTCGGGATGTTCGAGCAACGCGTCGTCGATGGCCTGTTCGCGCTCGTCTGCGTCGGTGGGCAGATCGATAAATGCTTCCGGCCCGCGATAGCCGTGGCGCCGCTCATAGTCCATCAGGCCTTTACGCAACGCGCGGTACGCCACGTCCTGGTCCGCCGAGTCGATGGTTGTCACGACGTTCAGCCCACGCGTATAGGCCTCTTCGTGATACTGCGCATACATCATCTGACGGACCATTTCCGCGACGTATTCCGCGTGCACGCTGAACTCTTTGCCCGCGCCCTTGACGGCGAGCGGCTGCCTGCTTGCTTCGTCGTACTGCTCTTGCGTGATGTAGTGCAACTCGAGCATGCGCTGCAGGATGTACTCCTGACGAACCTTGGCGCGCTTCGGGTTGACGACCGGGTTATAGGCAGAAGGGGCCTTGGGAAGGCCGGCGAGCATCGCAGACTCGGCGAGCGTCAGGTCCTTCATGTCCTTGCCGAAATAGACTCGCGCCGCGCTGGCAAAGCCGTACGCGCGCTGGCCCAGATAGATCTGATTCATGTACACCTCGAGAATCTGATCTTTCGACAGCTTCGACTCAATTTTGTACGCGAGCAACATCTCGTAGATCTTACGCGTGTAGGTTTTTTCGCTCGAGAGAAAGAAGTTGCGCGCCACCTGCATGGTGATCGTGCTGGCGCCTTGCGTAGCGTGTCCGTTGGTCAGCGCCACAAAACCGGCACGCGCAATACCCGTCAGGTCGACCCCGCCGTGATCGTAGAAACGTGCGTCTTCAATGGCGAGCACAGCCTTCTTGAGGCTGTCCGGCACGTCCTGAATATGCACGACGTCGCGCCGCTCTTCGCCGAATTCGCCGATCAGCACATGGTCCGCCGTGTAAATGCGCAGCGGCACTTTCGGGCGGTAATCGGTGAGTGCGTCAAGCGAAGGCAGGTTCGGGGTGGCCACGACCAGCGCGTAGCCGAGCACGAGTCCCGCACACGCGATGCCGGCGAACATGAGACCTACCAGCCCCAGAACGAGCTTCAACCACAGTGGACGTTTGCGCTTCTGCCCGGCGGGTGGCGAGGGCGGCGGGGACGTAGGGGACGAGGATTGCATATGAACACCAAAAAACAGTCCCGCGATTATAGCCGCCAGGCTCATCAGCTTTCGGCATGCTTACGGATGGGCGCCATGCCGCGCGGGGGATGACCTTACTGTAGACGCTTTGAGGTCGCCCCGGGGGTGTAGGCGTTCACGTTAGCCATCCGGCTGAATATCGCGCAACGCAGCGACTGCGCACAATTCTCCTACCAAGAAACAGCAGGGCATTCCCGCGTTTTCCGGTCTCGCCGGAGGCATGACGCACAGCGTCTGGAGCGGGGTGCCCAGTACTCGCGAGCGAATGGTTTGCCGCGCGTATCGCCTGTTTGGCATCTGTGTGAAGGGAGGCAGGATGGCGTTCGGAAGTTCGTTGCTGGTAAAGGTGCGGC
Source organism: Burkholderia sp. 4M9327F10 (assembly GCF_005503145.1). GTDB lineage: Bacteria > Pseudomonadota > Gammaproteobacteria > Burkholderiales > Burkholderiaceae > Paraburkholderia. The sequence goes on from NZ_SCNV01000016.1 coordinate 30,654, forward strand.
GTTTTGCTGCGGGAATCGATGTGAGTCCGCAGGCGGTGAGGCTGGTGGTGTTGAGTCAGCGTGTGCCTGTAGGTGGTCCCGTGCGGATTGAATACCTCGCGGCTGTGCCGCTGGCTGCGGGGGCGATGGCAGGCGTCGAGATCGTGGATCGCGTGGCGGTGATCCGCGCATTGCGCGATGTGTTCGCGGAACTGCCGCGATCCTGCGCATCCAGCTCGTTGCGCTGCGCCATGGCGCTGCCCGCCTCGGCGACGCTGATGTCGAGCTTGCCGCTGGCTCGACTGGGCGGCGTAAGTGACGTAAGCGACGTAAGCGGCGTAACGCCAGCGAGCGGCGCCTCGCTTGCGGCGCTGGAGTCGGCCGTGTTGAGTGAAGCGGAGCGGATCGCGGGGATCGAGCGTCATGCGCTCGCAGTAGACTGGTTCATCGACCGCTCGCCGCGCCGCGCGGATTGCGTGACGATCGCGGCAGCCACGCGCCAGCATCTGGAGGCGCGCATCGAGTGTGCGGCAGCGGCCGGCGTGACGTTGACGGCAATCGACGGCGAGCCGCACGCTGCGCTGCGCGCGCTGGTGCACACAGCCGCGCTGGAGCTGGAGCCGCACGAACCCTATGCGGCAATCTGGGTTGGCGCAGACGGCGTGTATGGCTGGCGCATTGCCGGGGAAGCGGTCGCCGGTGAGATGCACTATCCCGCCCCCGAGCACGAAGATCTGGCTGACGCGTTGCGCGACCTTGTAGACGGCGGCGCACTTGGCTGCGCATTGCTCGGAGGTGAACTGGATCTGCTCGATGGAGTCGGTTTTTCTGTCGCCGATTTCGGTGACGTGCTGGGCTGCACGGTGCTGCCGTTCGAATGCGTGGCAATGGGCGACTGCGCACGCCCATTGTCCGCGGAGTTACTGCGCGAGCCTAACTGCGTGGTGGCGTTCGGTCTTGCGTTGCGTGGGGTGATGGAATGATGTGGATGAACTCGCGCATGGGGGCGGCCGGCCAGGCGATCTGGATCGGCGGCTTCAATCTTCTGCCGTACCGCCAACGCGACGCCCGGCGCGCCCGGCGACGGCGCCTGCTCGAATGGCTCGGCGCCGCATTGCTGGGCTGCACGGCGGTGCTGGCGGTGGCCGGCTGGCAGACCTTCGAACGTGTGCGACTGGACGCGCAGCGTGCGGCGACCGAGCACGAACTGGTGGGGCTGGCGGCGCCGCTTGCGGAGCACGCGCGGCTGCATCGCGAGGTTGATCAGCGCAACCAGCGTTCCGCGCGTGCAGTCACGCTATCAGGACCGCTTGTACGGCTGCTCGATCTGCTCGATACCTTGAGCCGCATGCCCGCAGATGACGTCACCCTGCAACAGCTACGACAGCGCGGGCACGAGACCGAGCTGCTCGCGACTTCGAGAGATCCTTTGGCATCCACCTTGTGGCTCAAGCAATTGAGCGCGGTGCGTGGTGTGAAAAGCGCCGAGGTTGCTGATCTGCGTCCCTTGGTGCGTGCCGGACGCGAGACTGCAACGAGCGGACGCGGTTCGATCGAGCTTGCCGCACGCTTGCAGTGGGACGATGCCGCCAAAGACGGGCCGCAGGGCGTTTTCGCTGGCGGGCAATCGCGTGGGCCGGGTCGCCCAGGAGGTGCGCGATGAGTACCCTGTTTGCCCCGCATGCCACAGGAGCGGATGGGGCGGCGCGACCCTCGACCTGGTTGAACCGCCTGCGCGTACCGCTCGCGCAGTGGAGCGGGCGGCGCAGATTTGTGGTGGGTGGGCTGATCGGCATCGCCGTGTTTTGCGCCGGCGCAAACGCGTGGATCTCCACCGATCTGGCCGGTGTGCACGCGGGCCGTGCAGCGCTTGTCGAAGCTCGACATCGGCTCGTCAAGGCGCAGCACTCGCTCGGCCAGTTACCTGAATTGCGTCGGAGCGTCGCAGCGCTGCCGATCGGACCGGTGCCGCAGCCGTGGACGCCAGCTGACGACGTGCGCCTGATCTCACTGCTCGCCGCCCGCACTGGCGTTACCTTGCTCACTCTGGCGCCGGGGGCCGGAAACGGTGCAGGACTTGATGCGATGAGCTCGATGCACCTGACTGCGCAGGCCGACTTCCTGCACCTGCTGGTATTCCTGCGCGGCCTGTCGGACTTGCCGCTGCTGGTTGTGCCCGAAGACGTGACCGTCAGGCGTAGCGCGGGTGTCCTGCTCATCAGCGCGAACCTGCACCTGTTCCATGCGCTGACCCCTGCACCGGGCCGCCCCGAGCTTTTCGCCGACGAAGACCTGGAGGCCGACGACGAGGAAGTGGAATTCGACGACCCGTTTTCACTGCAACGGCAAGCGGATGGGGCCGAAGTGCAAATCAGCCTTTTACGGCTGGTCGGTCTGCTGCGCGACAGCGCGCGTGGCCTCGCGCTGCTCGAAACCGCCGATGGCGCCACCGCGGTCGAGCGAGGCCAGCGGGTAGGCGACGACCGGGTCACGGGCATGGACGCGCTCAGTATCACCCTGACGAATCGTGCCGGTACCCGCACGCTAGCCTTGACGGAGGCCTCATGAAAGCGTGGGCCGAGTACATCCGGCTGGCCGCCGGCGGGCTTTGCCTTTTGACGGGCGTGGCGCACGCGGCGCTGCCGCCGCTTCCCTCCATGATGCCGTCTGACGATACGGTTGAACCGTACGACACGCCGCCGCTACCTCCCAATTTCAAGGTCGACGTGCCGAATCCGTTTCCCGGGCCGGACTCCGCGGAGGATGCGTCGGCTTCCATGAGTCAGGAAAGCGCGGCAAGTCCAGAAAGCGCCGGGAGCGGTGGCGTTGCCGCCCCGCAACCGGAAGGTGCTCAAGTCGACGATGTCTCCACCGACGGCAGCCCACCCGAGGGCACGCCGCTTTCGGCGCCGCGTGTTGCAGTGAACCGGGAGCCGGCGCCGACCCATGCCCTCGAAGGGCCGCCGATGCCGCTTCGTCCAGCGCAGCGCCTGGGCGACGCCGTGAGCCACACCGACGACGGTCTCGCCCCCGATAAGCCGATTTCGCTGAACTTCCAGCGCGCGGAACTCGGCGCGGTGCTCAATGCGTTCGCCCAGTTCACGGGCCTGAACATTGTCGCCAGCGAGCGCGTACGCGGCACGGTCTCGCTGCGGCTCGACAAGGTGTCGTGGCGCACCGCCTTCGATACCCTGCTCGACGTCAACGGCCTGGTAATGGAGCGCCACGGCAATGTGATCTGGGTGGCGCCGCTCGCCGATATGGCGGCGCGCGAGCGGCAGCGCTTCGAGGCGCACGCGCGGGTTGCGGATCTGGAGCCACTCGCAAGCCGCACGTTCGAGTTGCACTACGCGCATGCCGACGATGTGCAGCGCCTGCTGACCGGTTCCGGAAGCCAGCGGGTGCTGTCAAAGCGCGGCGCCGCGATGGCGGATACGCGCACCAATCTGCTGTTCGTCACGGATCTGGAGGCGCGCCTCGCACAGATTGCCGCATTGCTGGCATCGGTCGACCGGCCATCGCGTCAGGTGTTGATCGAAGCGCGGATTGTCGAAGGCGAGCAGGGCTTTTCACGCAACCTGGGGGTGCGTCTGTCGCTTGCCACGGCGAACGCGGACGGCGGTACCGCAACCGGACTCGCCGGCGGCAAGGACGGCACCGTCTACGATCTGTCCGCACGGCCGCTGGCCGGGTTTGACGCCGCCACGGTGGGCCTCACGCTGTTCGCGGCTCAGGCCACGCGGCTGCTCAACGTCGAATTGAGCGCACTCGAGGCCGAAGGGCATGGTGAAACGGTTTCGAGCCCGCGGGTCGTGACTGCCGACCGCATGAAAGCGATCGTGGAGCAGGGCACCGAGCTGCCGTATCAGGCTAAAGTCGGCCAGGGCGTCTCCGGCGTGCAGTTTCGCCGCGCGAGCCTGAAACTGGAGGTCGAACCGCAAATCACGCCGGATGGCCGGGTGGTGCTGGACCTCGACATCGCCAAGGATAGCGTAGGTGAGGAGACCGCCGCAGGCCCGGCCATCAACACCAAACACGTGCGCACGCGCGTCGAGGTGGAGAACGGCGGGACGGTGTCGATTGGCGGGATCTACGCCACAGATGACCGGGATGATGTGACGCGAGTGCCACTCCTGGGCAAAATACCCCTTTTGGGCGCACTTTTTCGTCATCGGGCACACCGTGACCAGCGCAGCGAGCTGGTTGTTTTCATCACGCCGCGTGTTGTGCAGACGAATTGAGCGCCTGCCGCAGCCGCGGCCCGCAGGCTCGACAAGGCAGTCGCTTTGCCAGTAAGCTGCGGCACGAACCATACCGGATTAGCCAGAGGACACCGTTGCAAGCGCGGGACGCACACGCCAATGTATTTTTTGTAGGGCTCATGGGGGCAGGCAAGACCACCGTGGGCCGCGCGGTGGCGCGCCGGCTCGACCGTCCGTTTTTCGATTCCGACCACGAAATCGAGGCGCGCACGGGCGCGCGCATCCCCGTCATCTTCGAACTCGAGGGCGAAGGGGGCTTCCGTGACCGGGAGTCGCAGGTCATCAGCGACCTGACCGGCCAGCAGGACATCGTGCTGGCAACCGGTGGCGGAGCCGTGCTGCGGCCGGAAAATCGCCTGGCGCTACGCAATAACGGCCTTGTCGTCTATTTGCGCGCCAATCCGCACGACCTGTGGTTGCGCACGCGGCGCGACAAGAATCGTCCGCTGCTGCAAACCGAAGACCCCAAAGGGCGTCTGGAAGAGCTCTATGAGGTGCGCGACCCGCTGTACCGCGAGTGCGCGCATTTCGTCATCGAAACCGGCCGGCCATCGGTCAATGGCCTCGTCAACATGGTCCTCATGCAGCTCGAGATGGCCGGCGTCGCCAAACATCCTGCGTCATAATGCCAGCATGATTACCGTCAATGTCGAACTGGGCGACCGCGCCTACCCCATTCATATCGGCGCCGAGCTGATCGGCCAGACCGCGCTATTCGCACCGCATATAGCGGGTTCGTCTGTCACCATCGTCACCAACACCACGGTCGAGCCGCTTTACGGCGACGCCTTGCGCCAGGCGCTGGCGCCGCTCGGCAAGCAGGTTTCCACGGTGGTGCTGCCGGATGGCGAGGCCCACAAGAACTGGGAAACGCTCAATCTGATCTTTGACGCGCTGCTTGGCGCGCGGGCCGATCGCAAGACCACGCTCATCGCGCTGGGTGGGGGCGTGATCGGCGACATGACGGGTTTTGCCGCCGCCTGCTATATGCGTGGCGTGCCGTTTATCCAGGTGCCGACCACCTTGCTGTCGCAGGTGGATTCGTCGGTGGGGGGCAAGACCGGGATCAACCATCCGCTCGGCAAGAACATGATCGGCGCGTTCTATCAGCCGCAAGCCGTGATTGCCGACATTGGCGCGCTGCGGACGCTGCCGGCGCGTGAGCTGGCGGCGGGAGTTGCTGAAATCATCAAAACCGGCGCGATTGCCGATGCGGCATTCTTCGACTGGATCGAGGCGAATGTCGATGCCTTGAACCGCTGCGAGCCGCAGGCGCTCGCGGAGGCGGTCAAGCGCTCGTGCGAGATCAAGGCGTCGGTGGTGGCGGCGGATGAGCGCGAAGGCGGTCTGCGCGCGATTCTCAATTTTGGCCACACCTTCGGTCATGCGATCGAAGCCGGACTCGGCTATGGCGAGTGGCTGCATGGTGAGGCCGTCGGCTGCGGGATGGTGATGGCGGCGGATCTGTCGGTGCGTCTCGGCCACCTTGACGAAGTGTCGCGCAAGCGTCTCGTCGAAGTGATCACAGCCGCGCATCTGCCCACCCGCGCCCCGGCGCTCGGCGAAGCACGCTATGTCGACCTGATGCGGGTCGACAAGAAAGCCGAAGCCGGCGAGATCAAATTCATCCTGCTGAAGCGTTTCGGTGAGACGCTAATCGGCCCGGCTCCCGAGCCCGCCGTGCATGCCACGCTGGCGGCCGCTGTCTGAGCCACCTGTTCCCGGCGGGCCTTTGATTCGGAGAAGCTGGTGAGCGACACGCATAGCGAGACTTTGTATGAATCAACCGGCGCAACGTCCGCACGTGGAGCGCCGGCCTTCCCCGTGACGCCCACCGTGGCGATGCTCGAGGCGCATCTCGCGCCCTATGCGGCTCACGCGTCGCAATCCCGCGGCCGCCGCTACGCTGAGGCGCCGCCCAGCGCGCGCACCGAGTTCCAGCGCGACCGCGACCGGATCGTCCATTCCACCGCGTTCCGGCGTCTCGAATACAAGACCCAGGTGTTCGTGAACCACGAGGGCGACCTGTTTCGCACTCGTCTCACCCACAGTCTTGAAGTGGCGCAGATCGCGCGTTCGGTGGCGCGCAACCTGCGCGTCAACGAGGATCTGGTCGAAGCCATTTCGCTTGCCCACGATCTTGGCCATACGCCGTTCGGCCATGCCGGGCAGGACGCGCTCAACGAGCGTATGCGCGAGCATGGCGGCTTCGAGCACAATCTGCAGAGTCTCGCCGTAGTCGACGATCTCGAAGAGCACTATGGGGCGTTCAACGGCCTCAACCTGTGTTTCGAAACACGCGAAGGCATCCTGAAGCACTGCTCACGGGACAACGCACGACGCCTGGGACCGCTAGGCGAGCGCTTCCTGCAAGGATGGCAGCCGTCCATCGAGGCGCAGATCGCCAACGTTGCCGATGAAATTGCGTACAACAATCACGACGTCGATGACGGACTGCGCTCGGGGCTCATCACCGTCGAGCAGCTGGCCGAAGTCGAACTCTGGCAGACGCACTTCGAAGCCGCGCGCCGCGACTATCCGCACATCGAAGGGCGCAGGCTGATTCACGAGACGGTGCGGCGCATCATCAATACGCTGATTGTCGATCTGATCGAAACCACCACCGGTAATCTGATCGAGCATGCCCCGGCCTCGCTGGACGCCGTGCGCGCCGCGCCACCGCTGGTTGCGCACAGCGAGGCGGTGGCCGCGCAAGCGGCGGTGCTCAAGCGCTTCCTGTTCAAGAACCTGTACCGGCACTATCGCGTGATGCGCATGGCGAACAAGGCGCGCCGAGTGGTTTTTGGCCTGTTCGACGCGTTTACCGACGATCCGCGGCTACTGCCGCCCTCATACCAGTCGCCCGACGCGACGCTCCAGCCGCGCCTGATTGCCCACTACATTGCGGGCATGACCGACCGTTACGCGCTCAAGGAATACCAGCGCCTGTTCGTGATCGCGGACAACTAGGGCTGGTAACCAGTCCGGCAACCAGCCCCACAGCGGGCTAGCGGCTTCGTGCCAGCAACGCGCCGGCAATCAGCGCAACGCCGCCCACGATAGCAAGGGTTTGCCACGGATTTTCATGCACGAAGTCGTCGGCGCCCTCGAGTGCGACTTCGGCGCGTTGACGCACGGCGTCACGCGTTTCGTTCAGGCGCTCGCGGGCAACTTCCAGGCGTTTCTTCAACTGCGCGCGTAGGGCCACCGCGTCGGCCTGGGTGCCGTCCGCCAGGGTGTCTTCGAGCTCCGACATCAGTGAGCGCAGTTCGGTGGCGATGTCTTCAGCCGCATGGCGGCTGTGGCGGGCAATACGGCGCGCACGGCGGCTCGTCGTCGTCCAGGATTCCCCAAGGGCGTCTCGCGTGTTCGGTAGTGCAGTCATGGTCGCTCCGTCATTGGTGGGTCAAAGTGATCCTGCTTTGAATCGGCCAGGAAACCCGATGTTACGCAACTTCGGTGCCCAACCCCGGCGATGCTTCTGCCGACGCGCCATGCCTTCTGCCGCGGCACAATTTGCACGAAACACGCGCCACCGCCAGTCAAATTTACAAAGGAGTGGGCCGTGCCACGGTGTGCACTCGCGCTTTGTGGGTCAGACAAAAGAAAATGCCGCCATGATCGCATGACGGCATTGTTCAAGCCCCCAAAACTCGTCTACCCTTAGTCTAAGTGTCAGAAGCGATAACCGATGCTGACGAAGCTCACGATCGGGTTCAGCTTGATCTTCGTCTGCGACTGGACGTTGAGCACGCCGACCGGGGTCGTGGCCGCGGTGTTCAGCTTCGCGGTAGTGCTGAGCGGTATGTACGAGAGCGAGAAACCGGCGAACCAGTGCTGGTCGATGGCGAAGGTGAAGCCCCCATTAAACACCGGTTCCCACGAACTATCCGTGGATACGGTGGTCGGACCATGCAGTACTTGTTGCTCGAACACGCTGTTGGTGATTTCCGCGTCGGTGAACTTGACATAGGTCACGCCCACGCCCAGGTAAGGACGGAAACGCGATTGCGGACCCATGAAGTAGTACTTGAACAGGAGCGTCGGGCTCCACTGCTTGGCGTCACCGAGCTTGCCGTATTGCCCGAAGGCACCCGAGCCGTCCAGATTGAACTTTGGCGGGATGCCAACCACGAATTCTGTTGCGATGTGATCGGTGACGAAGTAACCCGCAGTGATACCGAGGGTGTCGGCGCTATCGAGGCTGGCTCCGGTATTCGGCAGAGTGACATTGACGGGTGAGCCGCCAACGCTTGTCTCCTTCAACGGATCGCTACTGGATTGAGGTGCAAGATGCAACCAGCCGCTCGAGACGTAAAAGCTTCCGGCCGATTGAGCGTGGGCTGCCGTCATACAGGCGAGCGCCGCGATCCCCGTCATGGCCTGTTTTAATTTCATATATGTGCTCCTCCATAAAAGGCCCGCTCATTATGACCACAACGTTTGAAACAAACCATACGCGGCGGTTAGAGCTTTCTCCCTAAGCTCCGCGAGGTTTCTGGCTAAGCCGCTTCGCAGCGAATCGTACGGGCGTTCGGCTTTTTTGGACCTTCGGGTATATACCAACGCGACTATTGGATAATCCAGCATGGCACGGCTCGCACGTCTTTATGTTCCCGACCAGCCGCAACACGTCATCCTGCGCGGGCTCGATCAGCAGCCCGCATTCGTAGACGACCAGGATTACGAGCTCTTCATTGATTGCCTGAAGGCGGCTTCCCGCGACCACCACCTGTCGATTCACGCGTATGCGTTGATGCCAGGCGCGGTGCAACTGCTCGTCACGCCGACGGAGGAGTCCAGCTTGCCCAAGGCAATGCAGGCAGTCGGCCGCCGCTACGTGGCGCACTTCAACCGGCGCTACGCGCGGCGCGGCACCTTATGGGAGGGGCGCTACCGGGCAACCGTGATCGAGGGCGAGCGCTATTTCCTGCTGGCAAGCCGGGTGGTCGAGATGTGTCCGGTGCGCGGGCAACTGGTGAGCGCGCCGGAAGACTACCGCTGGTCGAGCTACCGGCACCATATTGGGCTTACGCTCGACAGCCTGATTACCGACCACCCCCTGTACTGGTCGCTCGGCAATACGCCGTTCGAGCGGCAGCGCGCCTACCGCGAACTGTGCGAGCAGCCGCTGGACGAGCGCGAAGCCAGCCAGCTGCAGCAGGCCACGCTCAAGGGCTGGGTGCTGGGCAGCGACACCTACCGCGAGTGGGCGGCGCGGGCGGCCAACCGCCGGGTTTCGCCGCTGCCGCGCGGGCGGCCCCGCAAGGTCCGGGAAACGCCGCAGACTCAATAAGTTGTTTTGCTTCAACGGTCTGCAAACGGTCTGCAAACGGGCCTGTGAAAAACGGCACCTCCGGGTGCCGTTTTATTTTTGCACCTTTTTTGATATGGCACCAATAAAATGAGAGTGCAATGCACCAACCTGATAATAGGGGTCGTATCACAACGTTTTATTTGCTATTCCTTTGATTCGTCGCGTATATTCCGAATTCCGGCTGTTTCGATGCAGATTGCGTCGAAGCCGGCTGCGCGGTTGCAGTGTGACTGCGGGCAATAACAAAACGGTTCAACGGCCTTCCCCGGCCCCCTTTCAGACGGTGTCCCCATGAACGATCACCAGCAACCGGTCTCCTCGGTTCCCGCCGCGCAAGGTCTCTACGACCCGCAAAACGAGCACGACGCCTGCGGCGTCGGCTTCGTTGCTCACATCAAGGGCAAGAAAAGCCACGAGATCATCCAGCAGGGTCTGAAGATTCTCGAGAACCTCGACCACCGGGGCGCTGTCGGCGCCGATCCGCTGATGGGCGACGGCGCGGGCATCCTGATCCAGATTCCGGATGGCTTCTATCGCGAGGAAATGGCCAAGCAGGGCGTGACGCTGCCGCCTTCCGGCGAATACGGCGTCGGCATGATCTTCCTGCCGAAGGAGCACGCGTCGCGTCTCGCCTGTGAACAGGAGCTCGAACGCACGGTGAAGGCCGAGGGCCAGGTGGTGCTGGGCTGGCGCGACGTGCCGGTCGACCACTCCATGCCGATTTCTCCCACCGTCAAGGCGAGCGAGCCGCTGATCCGCCAGATCTTCATCGGCCGCGGCAAGGACATCATGGTGACCGACGCGCTCGAGCGGAAGCTGTACGTGATCCGCAAGACCGCGAGCCACCGCATTCAGGCGCTCAAGCTCAAGCACGGCAAGGAATACTTCGTGCCGTCCATGTCGGCGCGCACGGTGGTCTACAAGGGGCTGCTGCTGGCGGGCCAGGTCGGCGTGTACTACCGCGACCTGCAGGACGAGCGCGTGGTCTCGGCGCTGGCGCTGGTGCACCAGCGCTTCTCGACCAACACGTTCCCGGCGTGGGAACTGGCTCACCCGTACCGGATGATTGCCCACAACGGCGAAATCAACACGGTGAAGGGCAACGTCAACTGGCTGAACGCCCGCACCGGCGCGATTGCGAGCCATGTACTCGGCGACGACCTGCCCAAGCTGTGGCCGCTGATCTACCCGGGCCAGTCGGACACCGCCTCGTTCGACAACTGTCTCGAACTGCTGGTGATGGCCGGCTACCCGCTCGTCCACGCGGTGATGATGATGATCCCGGAAGCGTGGGAGCAGCACACGCTGATGGACGACAACCGCCGCGCGTTCTACGAATACCACGCCGCCATGATGGAGCCGTGGGACGGCCCGGCTGCGATCGCTTTCACCGACGGCCGTCAGATCGGCGCGACGCTCGACCGTAACGGCCTGCGCCCGGCGCGCTACATCATTACCGACGACGACCTGGTCATCATGGCGTCGGAAGCCGGCGTGCTGCCGATTCCCGAATCGAAGATCGTCAAGAAGTGGCGCCTGCAGCCGGGCAAGATGTTCCTGATCGACATGGAGCACGGCCGCATCATCGACGACAAGGAACTCAAGGACAACCTCGCCAACGCCAAGCCGTACAAGAGCTGGATCGACGCGGTGCGGATCAAGCTCGACGAGATCGAGCCGAGCGCCGAAGACGTCGTGACGGAGCGCCGCGAAGCCGCCGCCCTGCTGGATCGCCAGCAGGCCTTCGGCTACACGCAGGAAGATCTCAAGTTCCTGATGGCGCCCATGGCGCAAGCCGGCGAAGAGGCGGTGGGCTCGATGGGCAACGACTCGCCGCTGGCGGTCATGTCCAACAAGAACAAGACGCTCTACCACTACTTCAAGCAGTTGTTCGCCCAGGTGACGAACCCGCCGATCGACCCGATCCGTGAAAACATGGTGATGTCGCTGGTGTCGTTCGTCGGTCCGAAGCCGAACCTGCTGGATACCAACAACATCAACCCGCCGATGCGGCTCGAAGTGTCGCAGCCGGTGCTCGATTTCCGCGACATCGCCAAGATTCGCGCGATCGATCAATACACGGGCGGCAAGTTCAGCTCCTATGAACTGAACATCTGCTATCCGGTGGCCTGGGGCAAGGAAGGCATTGAAGCGCGCCTCGCGTCGCTGTGCGCGGAAGCCGTCGATGCCGTGAAGTCCGGTTACAACATGCTGATCGTGTCCGACCGCCGCACCGACCGCGACAACGTCGCGATCCCGGCGCTGCTGGCCACGGCCGCTATCCACACGCATCTCGTGCAGCACGGCTTGCGCACGAGCGCGGGTCTGGTGGTCGAAACCGGTTCGGCACGCGAGACGCACCATTTCGCGCTGCTCGCGGGTTATGGCGCGGAAGCTGTGCACCCGTACCTCGCAATGGAAACGCTCGCGCAGATGGCTGCCGGCCTGAAGGGGGACCTGTCGGCGGAGAAGGCGGTCTACAACTTCACCAAGGCAGTCGGCAAGGGCCTGCAGAAGGTCATGTCGAAGATGGGCATTTCGACCTACATGTCGTACACCGGCGCGCAGATCTTCGAAGCGGTCGGCCTCGCGGAAGACCTCGTTTCGAAGTACTTCAAGGGCACCTCGTCGAAGGTGGGCGGGATTGGCCTGTTCGAAGTCGCGGAAGAAGCGATCCGCCTCCATCGTGAAGCCTTCGGCGACAACCCGGTGCTGGCCACGATGCTCGACGCCGGCGGCGAATACGCTTATCGCGTACGCGGCGAAGAACACATGTGGACGCCGGATGCGATCGCCAAGCTGCAACACTCGGCACGCAGCAATTCGTACCAGACGTACAAGGAATACGCGCACCTGATCAACGATCAGACAAAGCGTCACATGACGTTCCGCGGCCTGTTCGAGTTCAAGTTCGACCCGACCAGGGCGATTCCGCTCGACGAAGTCGAATCGGCGAAGGAAATCGTCAAGCGTTTCGCGACGGGCGCGATGTCGCTCGGCTCGATCTCGACCGAAGCGCACGCCACGCTGGCGGTGGCGATGAACCGCATTGGCGGCAAGTCGAACACCGGTGAGGGCGGCGAAGACGCCAACCGCTATCGCAACGAATTGCGGGGCATTCCGATCAAGAACGGCGACACCATGAAGTCGGTGATCGGCGACGAAGTTATCGTCGACATTCCGCTGAAGGAAGGCGATTCGCTGCGCTCGAAGATCAAGCAGGTGGCGTCGGGCCGCTTCGGCGTGACGGCGGAATATCTGTCGTCGGCCGACCAGATCCAGATCAAGATGGCGCAGGGCGCGAAGCCGGGCGAAGGCGGCCAGTTGCCGGGCCACAAGGTGTCCGATTACATCGGCAAGCTGCGTTACTCGGTGCCGGGTGTCGGCCTGATCTCGCCGCCGCCGCACCATGACATCTACTCGATCGAAGATCTGGCACAACTGATCCACGACCTGAAGAACGTGAATTCGTCCTCCAGCATCTCGGTCAAGCTCGTGTCGGAATCGGGCGTCGGCACGGTGGCGGCGGGTGTGGCCAAGGCGAAGGCCGATCACGTCGTGATCGCCGGTCACGACGGCGGCACGGGCGCTTCGCCGCTGTCGTCGCTCAAGCATGCCGGCACGCCGTGGGAACTCGGTCTGGCTGAAACGCAGCAAACCCTGGTGCTGAACCAGTTGCGCGGCCGTATTCGCGTGCAGGCAGACGGTCAGATGAAGACCGGCCGCGACGTGGTGATCGGCGCGCTGCTCGGCGCGGATGAGTTCGGCTTTGCGACGGCGCCGCTCGTTGTCGAAGGCTGCATCATGATGCGCAAGTGCCACCTGAACACCTGCCCGGTCGGCGTTGCGACGCAAGATCCGGTGCTGCGGGCAAAGTTCCAGGGCCAGCCGGAGCACGTCGTCAACTTCTTCTTCTTCGTTGCGGAAGAGGTGCGCGAAATCATGGCGCAACTGGGCGTGCGCAAGTTCGACGACCTGGTCGGCCATGCGGAACTGCTCGACACGAAGAAAGGCATCGAGCATTGGAAGGCGAAGGGTCTCGACTTCTCGCGCGTGTTTTACCAGCCGCCCGTGTCGGCCGAAGTGGCGCGCAAGCACGTCGGCGTGCAGGACCACGGTCTCGACAAGGCGCTCGACCATACGCTGATCGAGAAGGCGAAGGCTGCCATCGAGAAGGGCGAGCACGTCTCGTTCATCCAGCCGGTGCGCAACGTCAACCGTACGGTCGGCGCCATGCTGTCCGGCCTGGTCGCGAAGACGCACGGTCACGACGGCCTGCCCGACGACACGGTGCATATCCAGTTGAAGGGCACGGCTGGGCAGAGCTTCGGCGCTTTCCTCGCGCGTGGCGTGACGCTGGATCTGGTCGGCGACGGTAACGACTACGTCGGCAAGGGGCTGTCGGGCGGGCGCATCATCATTCGTCCGACCAACGATTTCCGCGGCAAGTCGGAAGAGAACATCATCTGCGGCAACACGGTGATGTACGGTGCGATCGAAGGCGAATCGTTCTTCCGCGGCGTCGCAGGCGAGCGTTTCTGCGTGCGTAACTCGGGTGCGACGGCAGTCGTCGAAGGCACGGGTGACCACGGCTGCGAGTACATGACGGGCGGCACGGTGGTGGTGCTCGGCGAGACCGGCCGTAACTTCGCGGCCGGCATGTCGGGCGGTATCGCGTATGTGTACGACCCGGACAACACGTTTGCCGGCAAGTGCAACAAGTCGATGGTCGCACTCGACCCGGTGTTGCAGCAGGCCGAACAGGAGCGCACGGTCGACAAGGGCTTGTGGCACGCGAACGAGACGGACGAAGTGCTGCTCAAGGGGCTCATCGAACGTCACTTCCAGTTCACCGGCTCGCCGCGTGCAAAGGCGCTGCTCGAAAACTGGGATGCGTCGCGCCGTCAGTTCGTGAAGGTATTCCCGACGGAATACAAGCGCGCGCTGGGCGAAATGGCTGCCAAGAAGGCGAACAAGGTCGTGCTCGCCGCATAACGCGCAGCCGCAGACGGCAGATACCCACTAGCTGTGCCCGCCGCGCTTGCGTGCGGCGGGCGCCGATTACCCCACCTGATACAGATAGATAGAGAAGAGAACCATATGGGCAAGGCAACCGGTTTTCTCGAGTTCGAGCGCCGCCACGAGGCGTACGAAGCTCCGCTCACGCGTGTGAAGCACTACAAGGAATTCGTCGCGGCACTGTCCGACGAAGACGCGAAGGTTCAAGGCGCGCGTTGCATGGACTGCGGCATCCCGTTCTGCAACAACGGCTGCCCGGTGAACAACATCATCCCGGACTTCAACGACCTGGTGTTCCATCAGGACTGGAAGAACGCGATCGAAGTGCTGCACTCCACCAACAACTTCCCGGAGTTCACCGGCCGCATCTGCCCGGCTCCGTGCGAAGCGGCGTGCACGCTCGGCATCAACGACGACCCGGTCGGCATCAAGTCGATCGAGCACGCAATCATCGACAAGGCATGGGCCGAAGGCTGGGTCGCGCCGCTGCCGTCGAAGCACAAGACCGGCAAGAAGGTCGCGGTGGTCGGATCGGGCCCCGCGGGCCTGGCCGTCGCGCAGCAGCTTGCGCGCGCGGGGCACGATGTGACGGTGTTCGAAAAGAACGACCGCATCGGCGGCCTGCTGCGTTACGGCATCCCTGATTTCAAGCTGGAAAAGTGGCTGATCGATCGCCGCATGCGCCAGATGGAGGCCGAAGGCGTGACGTTCCGCGCCAACGTGTTCATCGGCAAGGACCCGCTGCCGGCGCACATCGGCAACACGGCCAAGGAAACCATCACGCCGGCCGAACTGAAAGAGCAGTTCGACGCCGTGGTGCTGTCGGGCGGTTCGGAAACGCCGCGCGACTTGCCGGTGCCGGGCCGTGAGCTGGAAGGCATCTACTACGCGATGGAGTTCCTGCCGCAGCAGAACAAGGTCAACGCGGGCGACAAGCTGGCGAGCCAACTGGTGGCCAAGGGCAAGCACGTGGTCGTGATCGGCGGTGGCGATACGGGTTCCGACTGCGTGGGCACCTCGAACCGGCACGGCGCGAAGGACGTGACGCAGTTCGAACTGCTGCCGCAACCGCCGGAAGAAGAGAACAAGCCGCTCGTATGGCCGTACTGGCCGGTCAAGCTGCGCACGTCCTCCTCGCACGAGGAGGGCTGTGAGCGCGACTGGGCGGTGGCGACGAAGCGTTTTGAAGGCAAGAACGGCAAGGTCGAGAAGCTGATTGCGGTGCGCGTCGAATGGAAGGACGGCAAGATGCAGGAAGTGCCGGGCTCCGAATTCGAAATGAAGGCTGACCTGGTGCTGCTGGCGATGGGCTTCACGCAACCGGTTTCACCGGTCCTGGAAGCATTCGGCGTGGACAAGGACGCCCGTGGCAACGTGCGTTCCTCGACGGAAGGCGACAAGGCGTACTACACGTCGGTAGACAAGGTCTTCACGGCAGGCGACATGCGCCGCGGACAGTCGCTGGTCGTGTGGGCGATCCGCGAGGGCCGCCAGTGCGCGCGCTCGGTGGACGCCTACCTGATGGGCCATTCGGAACTGCCGCGCTAAGTCTCCGACCGGTCCTCGTCACAGAACGAAGGACCGGTAGCGATTTGCAGGACGAGGTGGAGACGACAAGGCGGTAACCAAAGCCGGGCACCCGCGAGGGTGACCCGGCTTTTCAATTGGCGGATGAGGGTGCGAAGAGCCGAGGATAATGTCCCATTGATGGACATATGTGGCAACACGCGGCCGGACGCATGGTGCGGCACCGGCAGTATTCTCAAGCGAGCGGAGTTTCAGCCAGAGGACGGTGACGAACGATGCGGGCAAAGGATACAGAGGCGATAGACGGATGGCAGCGCTGCTTTATTGCGTTGTCGCCGGACCCCGAGACGCGTGATGTCTTGAGCGCGATTCCTGTTTCGACACGCGCACGCCGCGTCCCGTACGAACAATTACATCTCACGGTAACGTTCATAGGCGCCTTGACCGGGGAGCAGGGTGGCGCGCTAGCGGCGGCACTGGCGGAACACAGTGTGCCGCTGAGACCCACACCGGTGACGCACGTAGAACATTGGCCAAACGCGGCGCGCCCACGCCTGACGGTGGCGACGCTGGCGATGACGGACGAGTTCACAAAACTTGACTGGCAAGTACGATCGCTGATGATCGAGCATGGCTTACAGGTCGACGCGCGAGCATTCCGGCCACATATAACGCTGGCGCGCTTTGGCCGGGACGCTGGGCCAGTGGAGCACGTGGCTCATACGCCACTGAACCTGCTGGCGTACTTCGAGTCACTGATTCTTTACTCGAGTACGCTGGCGAGACACGGCGCGCGCTATCGGGCACTGGCGACTACTTCGTTGCGGTGAGGTAAGGGATGCCGCCCACACGGCGGCAAAGTGCTCGCATCTGCCGAATATGCCCAACCGCCGCGCATGAAGTGCGGGGGCGGGATGAATGAGCGCTGTGCCACTACCGGTGGTGGTGCGAGAGACGATCTTGTCTCGGACCACTTCGACGTGACCGAAGAGGGCGACATCTACGGGCTAGCGGTGTGAGCCCGCTTTCTTTGCCTACTTTCTTTGCGGCGGCAAAGAAAGTAGGTGCCGCCCCGCACAGGGGCAACGCAAGCAAACCAATAGCAATATAAGGAAAGGCCAACACCTTAGGAGAGCTGAACAAAAACGGCCGAGCAGGCAAAAAACAACACCTACTTCCGATACCTCTCCAACGTCAGCCCCTCCAAAGAAATCTCCGGCACACGCCTCACAACAAGATCCGCGACAACCTTCCCCGACCCCATAGCCATAGCCCACCCGGTAGACCCATGCCCGACATTGATCCAGAGTCCATCAATCACGGAGGGACCAAGTAGCGGCGCGCCATCCGGCGTCATAGGCCTACGCCCAACCCAAAAATGCGCTGAACTAGGCTTGGCAGCGTGTGGAAACCAGTCATCAAGAACCTTGAGCAGCGTCTGCAAAGCCTGCTCACGCAAAGTAGAGCGCTTATCCCCTAGCTCGGCAGTCCCCGCCACCCGCAAATTCCGCCCAAACCGGGTAATAGCGGTTTTCAGAGACTCATCCATCAACGCGGCACGCGGCGCCTTCTCATCATCGATCACAGGCAGCGTAGCCGAATACCCTTTGACGGGATAAAGCGGCACCTTCACCCTAAGCGGTGCGAGCAAAGCAGCACTATCCACCCCAAGTGCCACAACAACGGCATCCGCAGAAAGCAACTCGCCACCGCGCTCACTCGCAATCCGCACGCCGCGTGCCGTACCGCCCTGAACATCAAGCCCGGTGACCTGGGTATCGAAGCGAAACACGACGCCATTGGTCTCGCAGATCGAACGCAATTCGCGAGTGAACCGCGCGCAATCTCCAGCCTCATCATCAGGGAGATAAAGCCCAGACACCGGCGTCTCGCGCGCCCATCTCAACCCTGGCTCGATATCCACACACTGAGCGGCACTCACTTCCCGAAACGCGATCCCTGCATCACGCAGCACCGCGAGCGAAGGCTGCGCCAACTCCACATCGTACGCGCTACGAAACAGCTGCAAATAACCCTGACTCTGGCCATAGTCAAACGGATATCGCGAGCGAAATTCATGCAGACAGCTACGGCTGTAATACGCAATTCGCTGCATGCGCTGCTTGTTTACGCGGAAGCGCTCAAGATCGCACTCACGCAGCCAGCGTGCGATCCAGCGCCACTGCGCCGGGTCGAAGGTGGGCCGGAAGATCAGCGGTGAGGCCGGTTTGAACAGGTACTTGAAGATCTTCGCCGGCATCCCCGGTGCGGCCCACGGTGTGACATAGCCCGGCGCGATCACGCCGGCATTGCCGAAACTGGTGGCGAGCGCCACATCCGTCTCGCGTTCGATTACGGTGACCTCGCACCCATGCGCGGCCAGATAGAAGGCGGTCGCGACGCCGATCACGCCGCCGCCAAGAACAATCGTTTTCATGTCTGAGGAATGCGGGTCAGGATGCCGGGCTCGCGGCCGCGAGCGCCTTGCCCCGGGTTTCGGGCAGGCACAGCGCGGCGGCGATCACCAGCAGATAGCCTGAGCCGGCAACAAGACCCATGGCATTCACGAGCGTCATCGATTGCGCAAGCGTACCGACGAGAATCGGAAAGAACGAGCCGAGGCCGCGTCCCAGGTTGTAGCAGAAGCCTTGGCCCGAACCACGGATCTCATTCGGATACAGCTCGGAGAGATAGGCGCCCACCCCGGCAAAAATCCCCTGCACGACGACACCCAGCGGAAAGCCGAGCAGCAGCATCGTGCCATTGGTGACGGGCAGCATGGTGTAGACCATGCCTAGCACGAACGAG
This sequence comes from Burkholderia sp. 4M9327F10, assembly GCF_005503145.1. Taxonomy (GTDB): domain Bacteria; phylum Pseudomonadota; class Gammaproteobacteria; order Burkholderiales; family Burkholderiaceae; genus Paraburkholderia. The sequence goes on from NZ_SCNV01000016.1 coordinate 49,566, forward strand.
CCGATAGCAAACAGGATGAACGAAGCCCGCCGGCCGATCTTGTCGCACAGGATCGCCCCAACGATATAACCGGTGAACGAACCGACGATCAGCACGATCAGATAGCCGCTGGTATTGAACACCGACAGATGGCGCACGGTCTTCAGATAGGTTGGCAGCCAGGTGGTGATCGCGTAGTAGCCGCCGAGCATGCCGGTGCACAAGGCGCTGCCGAGCAGCGTGGTTTTCAGATGGGGGAAGGCGAAGATCTGCAGGAAGTGGGCGGTGTCGAAGCCGCTCTCGCGCGCGCGACGGGTGGCAAGAAAGATTTCCGGGTCGCTCACGTTGCGGCGCACATAGACGATCCACAAGGCCGGCAGGATGCCGACCCAGAAGCAGGCGCGCCACGCCACCTGCTCGGGCAAGAGTGCAAACGAGGCCCAGTAGATGATGGCCGCGGCCGCCCAGCCGAATGACCAGCTGCTCTGCACGGTGCCCACCGCTTTCGCGCGATGCTGCGGCGAGCGGATTGTCTCGGCCATCATGACCGTCACCACCGACCATTCCCCGCCGAAGCCAATGCCCTGCAGCGTGCGGGTGGTCAGCAATTGCCAGAACGAATGAGTGAAGCCAGACAGGCAGGTGAAGACCGCAAAGGTGGCGATGGTCCACTGCAGCACCCGAACCCGGCCGTAGCGATCGGCGAGAATGCCGGCGAGCCAGCCGCCGATGGCCGAGGAAATCAGCGAACTGGTCGCAATCAGCCCGGCTTCGCTCTTGGACATCCCCCAGGTGGCGATCAGGGTGGGAATCAGGAACGAGTAGATCATGAAGTCGAACGCATCGACCGCATAACCGCCGAAGCCCGCATAGAGCGTGCGGCGCTCGCGCGTCGTCAACTCCGTGAACCACTGAAATGACGCCATCCCGTCTCCTGAGCCCTGATTCTTTACATGTGGTTCGTGCGCTCGCACCTCGGTGCGCCCCTATTTTACGGTGCGGAAACATAAGCGGGCCAGTCTGGTCAAAAAACCGCTACGGAGTGCGCAAGTATTTGGGACAGGATCGTTTCATCGGTACGGGTACGAATTTCAGAACCTTACCGGCTCCTACTTTGTAACCCAGGTGGTATTTTTACCCGGTACACTCCGGCGCGGCGCTACAAGTTTTAATCCGTCCATCCGTCCTGCCGCGCAAGCGCCCCTTACCAATAAGTTCAATGGATTTCACTGCGAAAGTTCGCTTACCTGCGACCCGCTCCGGTACGCTTCGGCCGCCAGGCTTTGTACCGAATGGTGAATTTGCGGCGCGCCGTACGTTCCTGAAAGGTTCGGCGAGCGTGTTGCTGATGTCGGGATTCGGCAGCGTGCTGCTGTCGGCGTGCGGCGGCGGCGGGTTGTCGTCCGATCTGCCGGACACGCCGCGGCTCGCGTCGGTCGACAATTTTCGCGATATCGGCGGCGCAGGCGGCGGCTATCAGACCGTGGATGGCCGTCAGGTGCGGCGCGGCATGTTCTATCGGTCGAATGCGCTGACCTTGAGTGCGGCTGACAAGGCGGTGATCGATACGCTCAACATTGGCACCGTCTACGACCTGCGCACGCCGGGCGAAGTCGCCCGGACCGGGGACGTGATGCCTGCTGGCGCGGTCTATGTGAACATCAACGTGACGGGTGAGAGCGACAACCTCGTGCCGCCGGCCGAGATGCCAAGCGGTGCGATCGAGTGGATGGAGGGCGCGGAGCGCGCCTACGTCACCGGCGCTGCGCAGCGCGCGGGTTACGGCGCCGTGCTGAACCAGCTCGCGAATACGCCGGGCGTGCAACTGGTGCATTCCAGCGCAGGCAAGGACCGCACCGGCTGGGTCGCGGCGCTGCTGCTCAGCATTGCCAACGTGCCGCTCGACGTGATCGTGCAGGATTATCTTCTGACAAATACCTACTCGGCCGGGTCGATCAACGCGCAAGTCGCGGCGGTCCAGACCCAGAGCGGGGCGGCAGCGGCTACGCTGGACGCACCGCTCTACAGCGTGCAGGAGAGCTTTCTTCAGGCGGGTTTCGATCAGGTGCAGTCGAGCTACGGCACCATGTCGAGCTATCTGACAGTCGGGCTGGGCCTGTCGCAGGCGACCATCGACGCCTTGCACGACCGGCTGGTCATCTGAGAAAAAGCGGCCCGCCCGGGCAACAGCAGGGCGGACCGAACAGGGGGCTATCGAGGAAGCCCGCGCACACTATATGTGCGTAAGGCCCGGTCGAGGCCGCCCGGTAAGATCGTGTAAGCGCAGCCGCAGCAGCGCTTCAGACCCCCAGCCACAGGTCTCCAGACTCAGGCGCTCAACTGTCCGATCGGCAGCGCAATGCGCACGCAGAGCCCACCGTTCGCATGGTTGAACACATCGCAGCGTCCGCCGCCGTTGTGCGCAAGGCGCGCCACAATCGCGAGCCCCAGCCCACAATGGCCCTCGCCGCCGCGAGCGGCGTCGAGCCGCACGAACGGCTTCATCGCGGCCGCGATCCGGTCGTCGGGAATCCCCGGTCCGTGGTCGCGAACGGTCACCATCCAGTTCCGGTCGTCGCGCGTTGTGCTGATTTCGACGGGCGGTGCGCCGTGCTCGAGCGCGTTGTCGACCAGATTCGTCACCAGCCGGTCGAGCAGCGTACGCGGCAGCTTGAACTGTGGGCCGGCCCGCAGGTCGAGGCTGAAAAGCGGGCTTTCCGCGGGGCCCACGTCGAGCGGATCGGTGCAATCCGCGATTTCGACGGTTTCGACAATATCGGTGCTGGAAAACTGTTCGCGCAGGAATGCCTCGACTTCGACGGGCGGCCCGGCGTCGGCGGCCTGGCCGGCGAACTCCAGAAACTGCTGGACGATATTGGTAAGCGAATCGACATCGCGAATCAGCCCGGCACGCTCGTTTTCCGCCACCAGCACGCTGGCGCGCAGCTTGAGCCGGGTGAGCGGCGCCTTCAGGTCGTGCGCGACGCCGGCCAGCATCACGGCCTGATCGTCGCCCGCCTCGTTCAGACGCCGCATCATGTCGTTAAACGAGCCGATCAGGTCGCGCAATTCACGCGGCCCCTGCACATTGACCGGCTCGGGCCGGCCACCGGCGCCGAACGCGCGCGCCGCCAGCGCGACCCGCGAGAGCGGCCGCTGCATTTGCCACACCGCCAGCAGCGACAGGATCAGCGCCGCCACCAGCATCGACACGGTTTCGACGATAAAGCGCGGGCGCGGTGGAATGTCGACCGGCACGACCACCCACATCGATTTGCCCGGATAGCGAATCCACAGGCGCGGGGGCCGCGAATCGTCCACTTCGATCTGGGTGCCGACCGGCAAGCGGGGGCGCAAATGCTGGCTGAGCTCGATGAGCTGCCGTTCGGTCGGTGGCCGCAAATGGATCGTGGAGGGCATGTTCCAGGTGGGCACGAGGTGCACACGCATCGCCGGCGCGAGGTCCGCGCCTTGCACCGGCTCGCCGTTCGCCGCCTGCAGCATCAACAGGATGCCGCGCGCGAAGCCGTCCACCTCGTGGCGCGGCGGCTGCATTACAACCAGTACGAACCACCCGGCCTGAATTGCCAACAATACCGCCGTCGAGAGCAACGCCATTCTGCCGAATAGCGTGTTCAACGGGTTTCTCATGAGTCCGCCGCGGCCTCGATCGAGAAGGGCGCTGCATCGGCATCGGGCACGAAGACATAACCTTTGCCGCGCACGGTCTGGACGTAGCACGGGCTCGACGGGTCGTCCTCGATCACGCGGCGCAGACGCCAGATCGGCACGTCGAGGCTGCGGTCGCGAAAGGCGAGGTTGTCGCGGTGCACCAGATCGTGGATCAGCACGCGCGAGAGCACTTTGTACGGGTTGTTGACGAAGATCTTCAACAGCGCGAACTCACTGTCGCGTAGCGCGAGCCGGGTGCTGTCGCGCGACAGCGTGCGCGTTGCGAAGTCGAGTTCGAACGGCCCGAAGTGATACGGCTTGCGGGCTTCCGGCGCGCTGGTGGTCGACGGCCCGCGCCGGCGCAGCACCGTCTGGATGCGGGCCAGCAGTTCGCGCGGGTCGAACGGTTTCGTCAGATAGTCGTCGGCGCCAAGCGACAGGCCGACGATGCGGTCTGCCACGGTGCCACGCGCCGTCACGAAGATCACCGGAATGTCGTCACCGGCGGCGCGCAACGCGGTAAGCGCACGCAGACCGTCGGTGTTCGGCATCATGATGTCGAGCACAACGACCGATGGCCGCTCTCTTTCGAGGCGGCGTTGCAAATGCGTGCCGTCGTGGAGCACGGAGGCGTCGAACCCGTTCGATTGCAGAAAGCGGCAAAGCAGATCGCGTACGACCGGGTCGTCGTCGACTATAAGGACCTGTGGATTCATCTTGAAATTTTAGACTGGCGCGCGCGGCAAACGGCCGACTGTTTTCTTACCAACACTTACCTGCCTCCGTCCGGCCGGGCGGAAGTCCCTCTGGCCCCCTCTGGAAGCCTTGTTACGTAAGGATAGACGATCAAATCCCGCCGCTAAAGATGGCAATATAAATTGCGGATTGAGGGACGTATCAGGCCGGTTTTGCTTACCGGATTCCCTCCGTGGAAAGAATTTGCGCCTACTCGAAACGGGTCGTAAGAACCGTGGAAAAGCGTGCGTTCCTTCATGCATCGTGTCTCGCCTCGCAGCGTGATGATTCGGCCTGTAGTCCATCGCCGCCGCGCTTCGTTCGCCTGAAGGTCAGTTGTCCATCAGCGCCTGCGCAAGTGCGGCAACCGAATCCGCACTTCAGTGATACGCGAGGCAGACCATGACCGTTACCAATAATCTCCGCCCCACCACCTTTCCGCCTGTGCAGCGCGAGCGGCCGGCGCCGACGCCGGACAGCACGGCCAAACCGGAAACGCTGCCCAGCGACCCCCCTGCGCCGTCCTTGCCGGGTGGCCTGATCGGCAACCATGTCAACACGACAGCCTGACCTTACGAGGTTGCCTGTGTCGACTCTGACTGTTTTCAAGCGGTGCGTGCGAGCCGCTGGCTGGCTGGCGCTGGGGACGATGCTGCTGCCGCTCGACGGCTGTGGCGTCGCTGCACTGCCGTGCCGCCTGACGGCCGCGACGCTCGACATCCTGCCCGTGGTCGGCCACGCCGCGGCCACGCCGTTTAACGCATGTGCATCGGCGATTGACTGAGCCATGATCTCCCGACTGTCTGCCCGTAGGCTTCTCGCAGCGTGGCTGCCGCTGTCGGTTGCGCTGCTGGCCGGCGTGGCGGCGAATGCCGTGCATGCCGATCCAGCAGCGCGCTCTGTGCCCTCGTCAGCTTCCTCGGCGAAGCGTAGCACTGCTGATGATCACAGGCGCGTACCCGACGCACCGTTCGCGTTTCGCGGCATTCCGCTTGGCATCACGCTCGACGAATTCCGCGCGGGTTCGACCGTGCGGGCGACGCCGGTCGGCAGCGTGCCGGTTTGCGAGACGGACATGCTGGCCGGCTCGCTCGGCATGAGCATGAAGACGAGCGAGAGCCTGACCGTGGCGTGCCGCTGGGCACATCGCTCGGCCGATGGCTGGCAGGTGTCGCAGGCGGTCGTGGACGGTGCACCGGCGCAGGACCATGTGTTGCGTTTCGCGCGGGCCGACGGCGAAACGGCGTTGCGTCTCTACGAGATTTCCTTCGTGGTCGACGATGTCATTGCCGACGATCTGCGCGAGGCGCTCGCCGACCGCTACGGGCCGCCGCGGCTCGTGACGAAGACCACCTCGGCGGCCGGCGGCGCGGCCCCGGTGTACGTCTGGGAAAACGCCGTCAGTTCGATCACCTTGTGCTTTTTGCCGTCCACCCACAACGGCACGCTGACCTATTTGCTGAAAGATCCGGACGCGTGGGTGAAGTCGCTTGTGCGCCAGTGGCAGGCGAGCAGTCCCGAAGCGGGTTGAGGCGCCGCGTGGGTGCCGACACCGATTTGACTCACTTTCCCTCCGGCGGAGGAACCTCTATGACCACGCTACGCCTCATGGCCGCACTCGGTGCGGCGCTCGCTGTAGCAGCCTGCGCAAGCCACCCGGATTCGATCGTCGACACGCCGATGCTGCCGCCGCTCGTCAGCCCCCCGCTCAACGTCAATACGCAAGGTGCGATCTATCAGGCCGGCTCCTCGCTGTTGCTGTACGAAACGCCGCGCGCGCAGCACGTGGGGGACGTGCTTACGATCCGTCTGTCTGAGTCGTATAACGGCAATAGCAGCGCCAATACGACAGCGAGCCGCAACAGCGACATCACGGCGACGGCCGCGGATCAATCGACCAGCGCCGCTGCGCGGCTCGCGCGGCTCTTCAATATCGGCTCGGCGGCGACGGACTTCAAGGGGCAGGGTGCGATGACCGACACCAACGGCATGACCGGCACGCTGGCCGTGACGGTGATCGGCACGATGCCGACCGGTAATCTGCTGGTGGCGGGCGAGAAGCTGATTGCGATGAACGGTAATCACGACCGCCTGAGACTGTCCGGGATCGTCAATCCGAAGGACATCGAAGCAGGCAACTATGTGTCGTCCACCAAGATCGCGAATGCGAAGATCGAGCAGGCCGGCCAGGGGATTGTGAGCGATTCGACTACTGTGGGCTGGCTGCAGCGAATGTTCCTGAGCGTGCTGACGTTCTAGTTCCAGGAGGGCCGCCGCAAGCGTGGCGGCCTTCGCTTCCAGCGTTATGCGTCGGCGAACGGCGCGCAGCGCTCGGCGGCGCCGATTTCCCCATCGGGGACGAACACGTAGCCGCGTCCCCACACCGTTTGCACGTAGCGCGGCTCGGACGGATCGACTTCGATCAGCCGCCGCAAGCGCCAGATCGATACGTCAAGGCTGCGGTTACGGTGCGCCTCGCTGTTGCCATGCAGTTTCTCGAGCAGTTGCGCGCGGGTAAGCACCGTCATGGCGTGCGTGACGAACACCTTGAGCATCGCAAATTCGCTCGAGCGCAGCGGAATACGCTCGCCGTCGCGGCGCAGTTCGCGTCCTGGGAAGTTCACTTCGAAACGTCCGAAGCGATAGGGTGCCCGGTTTTCCGGCGCGCCGGGTGCGATCGCGCCGCGCCGGCGCAGCACCGTGCGGATTCGTGCGACCAGTTCGCTCGGTTCGAACGGCTTGCCGAGGTAGTCGTCCGCGCCGAGCTCGAGACCGATCACCCGGTCGATCACGTCGGCGCGCGCCGTCAGCAGGATCACCGGAATGTCGTCACCGGCCAGACGCAGCGCGCGCAGCGCACTGATGCCGTCCAGCTCCGGCATCATGATGTCGAGCACGACCAGCGCGGGCCGCTCGCTTTGCAGCTTGCGCTGCAAAGCCATGCCATGCTCAAGTACGGCTACCGAGTAGCCGCGTCCCTGCAGATATTCGCGCACGAGATCGCGCACGACGGGATCGTCGTCGACGACCAGAATGGATTGGTTCATTCAACCAATCTTAAGAGATACGCTGGAGTGCTGATAGCGGGTAATGCTTTCGAAACCTTTCCGGGGTAACCGCAAGCAAGCGTCTGTGCAAGGTTTGCGGGCAGCGCGCGACCTCAGTTGATCTGCGAGGTCTGAAGAGTGGGCGGGCGCAACTCGGTCCGGTCGACCACCATCTTGTCGATCATGCCGCCCAGCTTGACCGATGCATTCGAGAAACGGTCCGTGCCGAGCTGGCCCGTCTGATACCGGGCCGTGACGAGAATGTGGCCTTGTTGAAGCAGTGTCAGATCGATCACCGAAAGATATTGTATGGGACTGTCGCTGAACGAACGTCGGCCGTAGTCGACCGCCGCGTTGTAGACGAGGCGGGATTCGCAACTGGCGGGGGCGGTGCCCGGGTTGTAGACGTCCGAGCGGATGCCGCGCCGGTTGAGGGCGAGTTGCAACGCCGGGACGAAATCGCCAACGGACACCGTCTGGTTCACTTCGATGCATACCGCGCTGATGGACGCGGGCCGGCCGTTGACGAAGGTCGGCGACGAGTAGTTCGACGCGATGGCATAGCCTGCCTGGATGACCGAGCCGGTGGCGTCGGCCGCCGTGATCAGCGTCCACGCACAGCCGTTCAATCCGATGCAGAGCGTCGCGGCAGTCGCCCATACGCAGGGCCGCCGTCCCGTCGACCACGACAGGCGTACGGTCCAGAGGGCAGCCGGAAGTAGCGATGAGCGCAAGCCGGTCACGATGCTATACCTCGGCGTGTCGGGTTGGGGGTGGGGCGCAGGACGGACAGGCTTAGCGAGCGACGCGCAGGCGTAGCTCGCTCGCCCCCTGCACGCTGGCCGTGACGTTGAGGCGGCGCTCGCCGGCGGTCACGACGAAATGCTGGCGCGTCGGCGTGTTGAGGTCATGCACCACATTCGGAAAGCAGGCGGCGATGTCCGCGCCGAGCTCTTCGAGCGGGTCCGTGACCACGCCATCGGCTTGCCAGTGCGCGCGCCAATGGCAGTCGTAACTGTGGCTGCTGGCGCGGCAGTCGTCGGCGCTGGCGAGGCCGGGCAACTGCGCGGCCGGTTGGTCACGCAACTGCTTGAAATCGCTGGCCTCGACGATGTGCTTGAGTGCGGGGCAGACGTCGGCAGGCTCGGCGGGCGGCGTCATCTGCGCGGCCTCGGCGGCGAGCGACAGCAGCAGGGCGGCCACACCGGCAGCGGCGGGGCGCACGGAGTGGGAACGGCTCATCCGCGTGAGTCGTTGGGTCAAAAGACGGAAACGGCGAACGAATGACATGGCGAAAAGTCCGGTAACGGTGAGTGTCGTGCGGGCCGCGGGTGTTGGCCCGCACGACTATCGTCGCCGCTGCAGGGTACTTTCAAAGCACGGAACAACCTGAACGGTTCGCAAATGCTTTCGAACTGTTGTCGGGTATTTCAGGATGTTGCACGGGGCTGGCGGGAGGGGTTTGACTTGCCTTTGCCCTGAACCCGATTTGCGCTGGCTTTACTGTGGATCTGTGGCGGCGATTGCTTTGGACTGCCGCACATCCGCGCAGGGCTGTGCCGGTCAGCCTAGCGTGAGTCCGCCGTCGACGTGGATCACCTGGCCGGTGATGTGACGTGCTTCGTCCGAGAGCAGGAAAGCGATCAGCGCGGCGATGTCGGCTGGCTCGGCTACGTGGCCAAGCGGCGTGGCAGCGGCTGCGTGGGTCCAGACGGCGGCGTTGTCGGCGCTGGGGCCGCGGTCCTTGCGCGTGTAACCTGGCGCGACGCAGTTGACGGTGACCCCGTGCGGCGCCAGTTCGGCCGCGGCGGTTCTGGCGAGCGATTCGACGGCGGCTTTGGCGGCGGCCGTCGCGGCAAACGGGGCGTCCGCGCGATATCGGTGAGCGACGAACGAACTGATGGCGACGATGCGGCCGCGCTGCGAGGTTTCAAGGGCGGCTGCAGCGCGTTTGACGAGCGCGGCGAAGGCACCCGGCATGGCGGCGAAGGCTTCGCTGAATGTATCGGCGTCGAGGGTGCCGAGTGTCTGGCGCTGGGCATGGCCCGCGTTGGCGACCAGTTGATCGAGTGCGCCGAAGTGCGCGAGCGTCGTGTGGACGATGTGTTCGGCGGCGCCGCGCTCGGCCAGATCGCCGTAGACGGTGGCGCAGTCGGCGCCCTGTGCGGCGCACTCGCCGGCGACCGCGGCGAGGCGCTCACGCGATGCGGCATCGGCGCCGCGCGCGTGCAGCATCAAGGCTGTGCGAGGCGCGGCAAGACGCCGGGCCAGCGCAGCACCGATGCCGGAACCGGCACCGGTGATCAACACCACGCGGTCGAATGACGGATGGCTCATGCGGCGATCGCTTCACCCGCGCGCTCGACGTCGAGCGTTTCTTCGTGGAACGCCGCGAGCGATTCGCGATGCGCGACGCTGACGATCGCGGCCTTGGGCAGGCGCTCGGTGAAGAGGTGGTAGAGCCGCGCTTCGTTCGCGGAATCGAGCGCGCTGGTTGCTTCGTCGAGGAACAGGTAATCGGGCTTGTGCAGCAACACGCGGGCAGCGGCGAGGCGCTGCTGTTCGCCCGGCGACATGATGCGGGCCCAGTGGCCTGTCTCCTCGAGGCGGTCCACGTAGCCTTCGAGGCGGCAGGTGTCCAGCGCTTCCCGGCACTCGTCGTCGGTGTAGGTGTCCGCGGAGGACGGGTAGGTGAGCGCTGCTTTCAGCGTGCCGATCGGCATGTAGCTCTGCTGCGGGATGAACATCATGCGCGCATTGACCGGCGCATCGATCGAGCCGTCGCCGAACGGCCACAGTCCGGCGAGGGCGCGCATCAGCGTGCTCTTGCCCGAGCCGGAAGGGCCGCGCACGAGCCAGCGTGAGCCGGGGCTGATCGTGATATTGCGGATCTGTGAGAGGGCGGTGCCGTTCGGCAGGGCGAGCGAGAGGCCATCCGTAGTGAGCTTGTCCTCGTCGACGAAGTGCAGGTTGATGCCGCCGTGCGCGGTGGCCGGCGAGATGGATTCGCGCAGATGCGACGCATGCATGACGCGCTTGAATTCGCGCAGACGATTGACGGTCGCACGCCAGTCGACGAGGCTGCCGTAACTGTTGATGAACCACGAAAATGAATCGCTGACGGTGCCGAACGCGTTCTGGATCTGCATCAGCACGCCGAACGTGAAGGCGCCGGCAAAGTAGCGCGGCGACGCCACGACAATCGGAAAGATAATCGCAATCTGGCCGTAGAAGCTCAACACGAAGCTCAGGCGCTTGGTGTACTTCATGACGCGCCACCAGTTATCGCGAATGCGCTGGAAGACATTCCTCGCGCTGGCGCGTTCAGTCTCTTCGCCATCGTAGAACGCGATCTGCTCGGCGTTTTCGCGCACGCGGATCAGGCCGAAGCGGAAATCTGCCTCAACCTTCTGCTGCTGGTAGGTAATCGAAACCAGTGGGTGGCCGAGCTTGTAGATCATGTATGAGCCGCCGAGCGCGTAGAGCGCCGCGACCCACACCATGTAGCCCGGAATGACGACCGGAATGCCGCCGAGCGTCACGCTCAGTGCCCCGGCGAGACCCCAAAGAATGGTGGTGAACGAAATCAGGGTGACGACGGTGGACAACAGATCAAGCGACAGCGACAGCGTGCTGGTCGCAAACGACTGAAGGTCGTCGCTAATACGCTGGTCGGGGTTGTCGGCGAGCCGGTCGCGTTCGATCCGGTAGAAGGCCCCGTCGCCGAGCCACTCTTCGAGGTAGCGGTTCGTGAGCCACTGGCGCCAGCGGAAGCCGAGCATCTGTCGCAGATAACGGCCGTACACGAACAGGATGATCATCGCGAACACGATCACCGTGAAAACGATCATCAGGTGCGGGAAGTCGTGAGTGTCCTTGGCTTGCAGGGCGTTGTAGAACTCGCCATTCCAGGTGTTGAACTTCACACTCAGCCAGACGTTCGCGAGGTTGATCGCAACGATGGTGACGAGCAGCCCCCAGGCGATCTTCCACTCTTCAGAGACCCAGTAGGGCTTGATCAGACTCCACGCGGAGACCTTGTTGTCGGGCTCCGGCGCGCCGGTGGCAGAGGTATTCGGTGTCATGAGCATCCTGATGAAGGGCTGGCCCGAATGGACCAGCCCGCAATGAGCCGCAGCCCACAATGGGCCAGCCCACAGTGGGTTGGCCCACGGCGGTATTACGAGTGTTGCCCGGGCGACAAGCCCGTCAAGCGACCAACCGATTCTGGCGCGAGTGCCTTAAGTGAAAATTAATCACGGGTGACGCGAGGAATCGCGCCGCCGGCGCAGGCACCCGCAGGTACCCTGTTTCTCAACAGTCTTCCGGCTTTCTGTATTGTGCCAGCCCGCTCCTTACGACCACATTTCATCTCATCCGTGTAGTGTTCCCCAAGCGCCCGTCCCCCCGGTTTGCGGCCGTGGCGCCTTTTATGGTCTAATGACCTTCGACGAAACAGGGGTGCTTTGCGTGCGGGCCGTACGCCGCGGTGAGGCTGAGAGAGACCCTTTGCACCCGATCCGGGTAATACCGGCGCGGGAAGTTTCCGGAAGTTAAGCCATTCTTCCATTCCCCCGCCGGGCAGCGGGCGTCAGTAGACGCGCCTTTTGTCCGGCCGGCCTCACCCGCCGGTTTCGTCCTTGGGTACGTGCGCCTGTTGCCGTACGGAAAGGATACGATGACCGCTCATTCTTCAGTTGATTGTTTCGTTCGAGTCGTTTGTTTTGCGACGCTTGATGCGCTTTTGCGCGCGCTGGCGGAGCCGCGATGAACGTGCTCGCTCACACCCAGCCCGATTTCGCCGTGATCGGCGGGGGGCTGTGCGGCCGGCTGGTCGCGTGGCGGCTGGCCGGTGCAGGACACCGCGTTGCGTTGTACGAACGCGGCGATGCCGCCGGTTCGCAAGCCGCGGCATGGGTGGCCGCAGCGATGCTCGCGCCGCTCGCCGAAGCGGCGAGCGCCGAGGTGCTGATCACGCGCCTTGGCGCGACGTCGCTCGATACGTGGCCGCAAGTGCTGGCCGAATTGCCTGAACCGGTGTTCTTTCAGCGCAACGGCACGCTGGTCGTCTGGCATCACGCTGACCGCACAGAGGCGCCACTGTTCGAACGCCGGGTGCGCTCGAACGCGCCGGCCGATCTGCTGGAAGGCGGCTTCGTCGCGTTGTCGGGCGCCCAGCTCGGCACTGCCGAGCCCGCGCTCGCCGGCCGCTTCACGCAAGGCTGGCTGCTGCCGCATGAAGGACAACTGGACAATCGCCAGGTCCTCAGCGCGCTGGCGGCGGGCCTCGCCGAGCGCCGGGTGGAAACGCACTGGAACACCCCGGTGGACGACCACGCCATGCCTCGCGCGCGCGTGACGATCGATTGCCGCGGCCTCGGCGCGAAAGCAGTTTTGCCCACCTTGCGCGGCATTCGCGGCGAAGTCGCCCGCGTCCACGCTCCAGGTATCCGGCTCACGCGCCCGGTGCGCCTGCTGCATCCGCGCTATCCGCTGTATATCGCGCCGAAGCAGGACGATCTTTACGTGATCGGCGCTACCGAAGTGGAGGGGGAGGACATGTCGCCCGTCAGCGTGCGTTCCGCGCTGGAGTTGCTGAGCGCGGCGTTCTCGGTCCATCCGGGCTTCGGCGAGGCGCGCATACTCGAACTGAACTCGCAGTGCCGCCCGACCTTGCCGGACCACCGACCGGCACTCGTGTGGGATGGCGCGCAGACCTTGCGCGTGAACGGCCTGTACCGGCACGGCTACATGATCGTGCCCGAAGTCGCGGACGAAGCTGTGCGCTTCGCCGCTGCGCTGCTCGATGGACGCATCGGCGATGCCGACGCCTTCGCCCACTGGCGGCGCGATGCCCGCTGGAGCGAGCTGTTTCAGCTTGCCCGGCTCGACCCACAGAATTGCTCGCAGGAGCCGGCATGAGCGTTGCGGCCCGTGTCGCTGTCGCCGCCGTGGCGAGCGACAGGCCCATTGATCAGGCCGTCGATTGAACCGTATCTGAACACCATGGACATTCATATCAATCAGAAGCCGTTGTCGCTCCCCGAGGGCGCGACCGTTGCCGATGCGCTCGCTGCCTTCGGCGCGCGTCCGCCATTCGCGGTTGCGCTGAACGGCGACTTTGTGGCCCGTGCCCAGCACGCGGCGCGCGCGCTGCAGGCGGGCGACAAGCTGGACGTCGTGCAACCGGTCGCCGGCGGCTAAACAGGCGTCGCCTGCGGCTGAGCGGCCGCACATCGCCAGAGACAAGGATTTACACATGACCTCTCCCACTCCTGCCGACGCGCTCACGCTGTGCGGCGAAACCTTCGCGAGCCGGGTGCTGCTGGGCACGTCGCGCTACCCGTCGCTGCAGTCGCTGTCGGACTCGATTAGCGCCGCGAAACCAGGCATGGTCACGGTCGCGCTGCGCCGGCAGATGAACGAAGGCGGGGCCGAAGCCGGCTTCTTCGACCTGCTCAAGCGCCACGGCGTGCCGCTGTTGCCGAATACGGCTGGCTGCCAGAGCGTCGGTGAAGCCGTCACGACGGCTCATATGGCGCGTGAGGTGTTCGAAACCGACTGGATCAAGCTGGAGCTGATCGGCGACGACTACACGCTGCAGCCCGATCCGGTTGGCCTGATCGAAGCCGCCGCGCGGCTGGTGAAGGACGGCTTCAAGGTGCTGCCGTACTGCACCGAGGATCTGGTGATCGGCCGCCGTCTGCTCGATGCCGGCTGTGAAGCGTTGATGCCGTGGGGCGCACCGATCGGCACCGGCAAGGGCGTCATCAATCCCTACGGCCTGCGCGTCCTGCGCGAGCGGCTGCCCGACGTGCCGCTGATCGTCGACGCGGGCCTCGGCGTGCCGTCGCACGCCGCACAAGTGATGGAGTGGGGCTTCGACGGCGTGCTGCTGAACACGGCCGTGTCGCAGGCAACCCATCCCGACGCGATGGCTCGCGCCTTCGCGCTGGGCGTCGAAGCGGGTCGCCAGGCTTATCTCGCGGGGCCGATGGCCGAACGTGAAACCGCCCATGCAAGCACGCCGGTGGTCGGCATGCCGTTCTGGCATCAGGATGGGGGCACGACATGATTCGGACCACTACGGGAGCCTCCGCGCAGGCTTCGCCGCTCGCGGGGCGCGAGCTGTTCTGGCCGCCGGCTGACGAATTGAGCGAGGCTGCAGAACGCGTCCGTGCCCGGCTCGGCGAATGGCCGCCCACTCACGCGCCGTGGCGTATCTGCCTGACGGCCCCTGACGACGCCAACGGCGGCGACCTGATTATCGTCGCCGACGCCCAGCAGCACGGCGAGCAGGTGGCGCGCTGGCAAGTGCAGGGCGCAGGCGTGATCGAAGCCGCTGCGGGCCGGGCCACGCTGCACCTCGGCGGCGTGCGCTACGCGCTGGAAGGGCATCTGGCTGAAGACTGGATTGCGGCGCTCGCGGCCTTTCTCGATTGCGGCTTTGATCCACATGACGCACTGGTGCTGGCGCTGGCATGGCGCGACGGCGACGAAACCGCGTCCGCCGACGCATGGCCGTCCGACCTGACGCGCTTTCCGCGCGTGCTCGGTTTGCCCGCCGCCCCCGCGCAGCCGTTCGCGCGTTGCCCGGAGCGCCTCGGGCTCTACCCCGTGCTGCCCACCGCCGAGTGGGTGGAGCGGGTGGTGGGTTACGGCGTGAAGACGGTCCAGTTGCGGCGCAAGACAGCCGAGCCTCATGAACTGGCGCAGGAAATCGCGCGCTGTGTCGCCGCGGGCCGCGCGCACGACGCCCAGGTGTTCATCAACGATCACTGGCAGCTCGCGCTGGAAGCCGGCGCCTACGGCATTCACCTTGGCCAGGAAGACCAGCACAAGGCGGACCTCGCGCAGATTGCCGCGGCGGGCGTGCGTCTCGGCCTGTCGACGCATGGCTACTACGAGATCCTGACCGCGCTGCATTTCCGGCCCAGTTATATCGCGCTTGGCGCGGTCTTCCCGACTACCACCAAAGAGATGCCCACCGCGCCGCAAGGCCTCACGCGTCTCGCCCGCTATGTGCGCCTGCTCGACGGCGTGGTGCCGCTGGTGGCGATCGGCGGGATCGACCAGCAGGTCCTGCCGCAGGTTCTGGCCACCGGCGTCGGCTGTGCGGCTGTGGTGCGGGCCGTCACCGAGGCTGCTGATCCGGCTGTCGCCGTAGCTGCAATGCTCCGAGGGTTTACGCCATAATCGCGGGGTCCGCGCTTTCGGGGACAGGGCGCGTCACGGCAGCTTTTGCACGATGGCCCTATAATTCGGCCTTCTGTGTAAAAGGATTGTCAGCTTCGTGTCTTCCTCCCCCGAGACCCTTCTCGAGCTTCGCGACGTCGACTTCGGTTACGGCGACCGGCTCGTCCTGTCGAACCTGAACCTGCGCTTCAAGCGCGGTCAGGTCGTCGCGGTCATGGGCGGCTCGGGGTGCGGCAAGACCACCGTGCTGCGGCTGATCGGCGGCCTCGTGCATGCACAGCGCGGGCAGATCCTGTTCCAGGGACAGGACATCGGTGCGCAAACGCGCGACGGCCTCTACGCGCTGCGTCGCAAGATGGGCATGCTGTTCCAGTTCGGCGCGCTGTTTACCGACATGTCGGTGTTCGAAAATGTCGCGTTCACGCTATGCGAGCACACCGATTTGCCGGAAGAGCTGATTCGCGATCTGGTGCTGATGAAGCTCAACGCGGTCGGCTTGCGTGGTGCACGCGACCTGTCACCCTCGGAGATTTCCGGCGGGATGGCCCGGCGTGTAGCGCTGGCCCGGGCCATCGCGCTCGACCCCGAGCTGATGATGTACGACGAACCGTTTGCCGGTCTCGATCCGATCTCGCTCGGCATTACCGCAAACCTGATCCGCGCCCTGAACCAGGCGCTCGGCGCCACCTCCATTCTGGTGACGCACGACGTGCCGGAATCGTTCGCGATTGCCGACTACGTGTACTTCCTCGCCAACGGCGGAGTTCACGCCGAGGGCACGCCGGAGCAGCTGCGGGCCTCGACCGACCCGACGGTGCGCCAGTTCATCGACGGTGCGCCGGACGGCCCCTTCAAATTCCACTATCCCAGCAACACGCCGCTTGCGGCAGACTTCGGCATCGGCGGGGGACAGGCATGATCAGTACGATCGGACGTTCGGTGCTCGGCGTGCTGGAAACCGCCGGCTACGCCACGCGCCTCTTCTTGCGGCTCGTGCTCGAATTCTTCCCGCTGCTGCGCCGACCGCGTCTTGTCACGAAGCAGATCCACTTCGTCGGTAATTATTCGCTGGTGATCATCGCGGTGTCTGGCCTGTTCGTTGGTTTCGTGCTCGGCTTACAGGGATACAACACGCTCAACCGCTACGGCTCCGAGCAGGCGCTTGGGCTGCTGGTGGCGCTTTCGCTCGTGCGCGAGCTTGGGCCGGTGGTCACGGCGCTGCTGTTCGCGGGCCGCGCCGGCACTTCGCTCACGGCCGAAATCGGCCTGATGAAGGCCGGCGAGCAACTGACGGCAATGGAAATGATGGCGGTCGATCCGATCAAGATCGTGGTCGCGCCGCGCCTGTGGGCAGGCATTATCTCGATGCCGATTCTCGCCGCCATCTTCAGCGCGGTCGGGATCGGCGGCGGCTATGTGGTCGGCGTGCTGATGATCGGCGTGGATGCCGGCTCGTTCTGGTCGCAGATGCAAGGTGGTGTCGACGTGTGGGCTGACGTCGGCAACGGGGTGGTCAAGAGTATCGTGTTCGGCTTCGCGGTGACGTTCATCGCGCTCTTCCAGGGCTATGAAGCCAAGCCGACCCCGGAAGGTGTTTCACGCGCCACGACCAAGACGGTGGTTTACGGCTCGCTGGCTGTGCTTGGCCTCGATTTCCTGCTGACCGCATTGATGTTCAGCTAAAAAACCGCGCGACATGCTTTCCGCCGCGGGCATACACTTGCCCGCGCCGCGCTGAAGGTGTGGACGGCGCGACGGATTCTCTTTGGGATGACGATGAAAAAGACTGCTCTCGACTTCTGGGTCGGCCTGTTTGTGGTGCTGGGTTTCATAGCGTTGCTGTTTCTGGCGCTGAAGGCCGGCAACATGAGCTCGTTGTCGTTTCAGGCAACCTACCCGGTCAAACTCAAGTTCGACAACATCGGCGGCCTGAAAGCACGCGCCCCGGTGAAGAGCGCGGGTGTGACGGTGGGCCGGGTCGACTCGATCAGCTTCGACACCAATTCGTACCAGGCGCTGGTGACGATCGATCTCGACAAGCAATACCAGTTTCCGAAGGACACTTCCGCGAAGATCCTGACCGCGGGCCTGCTCGGTGAGCAGTACATCGGTCTGGAGCCGGGCGGCGACACTGAAATGCTGAAGGCGGGCGACACGATTGCGATGACCCAGTCGGCCATCGTGCTCGAGAACCTGATCGGGCAATTCCTCTATAGCAAGGCGGCGGACTCGGGCGCATCCAAGCCGGGCGCACCTGCCGCAGCCCCCGCGCCGGCAGTGCCGGCACCGGCCGCGCCCGCTTCGGGCACGTCGGGTCAATAAGGAGAACACGAATGCAGACCATGCGCCTCCGTATTTCGACGCTGGCCTTCGCTGCGGTCACGCTCGCCGGTTGTACGACCGTCCAGACTCCCACCAAGGGCGATCCGCTCGAGGGTCTGAACCGCACCGTCTTCAAATTCAACGACAAGGTCGACCAGTACGCGCTGAAGCCGGTCGCCAAGGGTTATGTGTACATCACACCGCAGCCGGTGCGCGACAGCGTGACGAACTTCTTCTCGAACATCGGCGACGTCTACATTGCGGCGAACAATCTGCTGCAGTTGAAGATCACCGACGGCGTGGAAGACATCATGCGGATCGTCATCAACACCACGTTCGGTGTGGGCGGCCTGTTCGACGTGGCGACGCTGGCGAAGCTGCCCAAGCACGACAACGACCTGGGCCTCACGCTAGGTCACTATGGCGTGCCGGCGGGCCCGTATCTCGTGCTGCCGCTGTTCGGGCCGAGCACGGTGCGTGACGGCGTGGGTTCAATTGGCGAGTACTTCGTCAATCCGTTGTCTTACGTTCATCCGGATGGCCTGAGCTGGGCGCTGTACGGCGTGAACATCATCAACACGCGGGCTAACCTGTTGGGCGCAAGCGACGTGCTGGAAGGCGCCGCGCTCGACAAGTATTCGTTTGTGCGTAATGCGTATCTGCAGCGCCGTAATTACCTGCTGACGCAGGGCAAGGGCGGCAGCGCGTCGCTGCCTGACTACGGCGATAACGCTCCGTTGCCGAAGTACGAAGATGTGGATGGCGCCGCAGCAGCGCCGGCCGCAGGCGGGGCTTCGGCACCGGGTGCGGCTTCTGCACCGGCAGTGACAACGGCACCGGCCACGGCGCCCGCCGGCGCGTCGGCTCCGACTGCCGCTACGGCAGCAGGTGCGACGCCGGCTTCGGGGACATCCGCGTCGCCGCCGCTCGACATGAACGGCGGGCCGGAAAACGATCAGGTGCCCGCCGACCAGATCGTGCCGCCGCGGCTGAATTTCCCGTCGTTCAAATTGCATTGAGGGCGCGAGTCGTAACACCTCGAAACGACTGTAGCGGGTTTGCAGATGGATCGCGGATGAACTCGCGTGTTATTGTCGGCTCCAAGGTGTGCACTGCATTATTCTTTCTGCCAGGTTCAATATGAAAAAATTTTTCCTCATACCGTTTTTTGCCGCGTTGTTTTCGTTTGGTAGCGCCGCTTTCGCGCAAACAGTCGATAGCAGCTCGCCCGATGGCCTGATCAAGACGGTGACCCAGCAGGTGGTCGACGCCGTGCGCAACGACAAGTCGATCCAGCAGGGCGATATTTCCCACATCACGCAGCTCGTCAACGAGAAGATCCTGCCGTACACGGACTTCCGCCGCACCACCCAACTGGCAATGGGCCGCAACTGGCGTACCGCCACGCCCGACCAGCAGAACGCCGTGGTCGAGCAGTTCAAGATGCTGCTGATCCGCACGTATTCGGGCGCGCTCGCCCAGGTGAAGGACCAGCAGATCCAGTACAAGCCGTTCCGTATGAACCCGGACGACACCGACACGGTGGTGCGCTCGGTGGTGATGAACAACGGCTCGCCGGTCGAACTGGACTATCGCCTGTACAAGACGCCGCAGGGCTGGCGCGTGTATGACATCAACGTGCTCGGCGCATGGCTGATCCAGGCATATCAGCAGCAGTTCAACGAGCAGATCCAGCAGCACGGCGTGGACGGCCTGATCCAGTTCCTCACGCAGCGCAATCAGCAACTGGCTGCGGGCAAGCAGTCGTGAGCACAACGGTGAACGCCGAAGTCCGCTCCGTTGCCGGCCGTTTCGAGACCGGCGCGGCGCTGACCCACGCGAGCGCGAAGGCCGCGCTCGCCGCCGGTCTGCAGCGGATCGCGGCGGGCGCGAGCAGCGTCGATTGCACACCGCTCGCGCAGTTCGATTCGTCGGCGCTCGCCGTGCTGATCGCGTGGCAACGGGCTGCCAGGGCGCGCGGCGGCGCGCTCGAAATCATCAATCTGCCGGCTGGTCTCGCCAGCCTCGCGCAAGCCTACGGCGTCGACACGCTTCTCACCGCGCGACATTGACGCTCCACTGACGCGTCAGGCGTCGCCTCCCACCCCCTCGGGTCAAGTCGGGGCTTCCGACTTTGCCCTATAATCAAACGTTTTTTGGGGCTTTCAACAGGCCCCAATTCCGTTCCTTCCAGCATATTGCGCCCCTTTCAGGCGCCGTGATCCAAAGCGGCACACAGTCATGCCAGCCATAGAAATTCGTAACGTCAAGAAGCGCTACAAAGATCTTCAGGCGCTCAAGAGCGTCAGCCTCACGGTGGAAGAAGGCGAGTTTTTCGGACTGCTCGGTCCGAACGGCGCGGGCAAGACGACCCTGATCAGCATTCTCGCCGGTCTCGCGCGCGCCGATGAAGGCAGTATCGCGGTGCGCGGCCACGACGTGGTCGGCGACTTCCGCGGCGCCCGCCGCTCGCTCGGCGTCGTGCCTCAGGAACTCGTGTTCGACCCGTTCTTTACGGTGCGCGAAACCTTGCGCATCCAGTCCGGCTACTACGGCCTGCGCAACAACGACGCGTGGATCGACGAGGTGATGGCCAATCTCGATCTCACCGAAAAGGCCGACGCCAATATGCGCGCTCTGTCAGGCGGGATGAAGCGCCGCGTGCTGGTCGCGCAGGCGCTGGTGCACCGGCCGCCGGTCATCGTGCTCGACGAGCCGACCGCCGGCGTAGACGTGGAACTGCGGCAAACCCTGTGGAAATTCATCTCGCGTCTGAATCGCGAGGGGCACACGATCGTCCTGACCACGCACTATCTGGAAGAGGCCGAGTCGCTGTGCGACCGCATCGCCATGTTGCGGCGCGGCGAAGTGGTGGCGCTCGACCGCACCAGCACACTGCTGCAGCGCTTTGCCGGCATGCAACTGTTCCTGCGTTTTGCGCAGGGCGTGCTGCCGGTCGAACTGCGCGCGCTCGAAGTGGAAGCGGGCGCGGGTAACGGCAATGGCCGCCAGCATCTGCTGCGCCTGTCGAGCTACGACGAGGTCGAGCGGATCCTCGCGCAATGCCGCAACGCGGGTTGCACATTCGAAGAAATCGAGGTGTGCAAGGCCGACCTCGAAGACGTGTTCGTTCAGGTGATGAACGGTCCGGAAGTGATCGAGGGGCTTGCATGAGCGGCTACAGTAGCGGATTCGGTACGCTGTTTTATAAGGAAATCCTGCGGTTCTGGAAGGTGTCGTTTCAGACGGTTCTGGCTCCGGTGATTACCGCGTTGTTGTATCTGACGATCTTCGGCCACGCGCTGCGCGGCCACGTGCAGGTCTATCCGGGCGTCGAATACACCAGCTTCCTGATTCCGGGCCTTGTGATGATGAGCGTATTGCAGAATGCGTTCGCCAACAGTTCGTCGTCGCTGATCCAGTCGAAGATCACCGGCAACCTGGTGTTCGTCCTGTTGCCGCCGCTGTCGCACTACGAGATGTACTTCGCGTACGTGCTGGCCTCGGTGGTGCGCGGGCTGGCAGTCGGCTTCGGAGTCTTTATCGTGACCATCTGGTTCGTGCCGGTGAGTTTCAGCGCGCCTTTGATGATCGTCGCGTTCGCGGTGTTCGGCGCCGGGATCCTCGGCACGCTGGGTCTGATTGCCGGAATCTGGGCCGAGAAGTTCGACCAGCTCGCCGCTTTCCAGAATTTTCTGATCATGCCGCTCACGTTCCTTTCAGGCGTGTTCTACTCGACGCACACGCTGCCCCCGGTGTGGCGCGAAGTGTCGCGGCTCAATCCTTTTTTCTACATGATCGACGGCTTTCGCTACGGTTTCTTCGGGGTCTCGGATATCGATCCGCTCGTGAGCCTGGCCATCGTCGCCGGTTTCTTTGTGGTGCTGGCCGTGGTGGCGATGCGCATGCTCGCCTCCGGCTACAAGCTGCGCCACTGACGAGGAGCTTTCTTATGTTGCCGACTCCCGAACAGGTCAAGCAATACATTGCGGTTGGGCTCGCCTGCGAGCATCTCGAGGTCGAAGGCGACGGTCAGCATTTCTTTGCGACCATCGTCTCGCCGAGCTTCGAAGGCAAGCGCCTGATCCAGCGTCATCAACTCGTGTATGCGGCGCTCGGCGATCGCATGCGCGAAGAAATTCACGCGCTCAGCATGAAAACGCTGACGCCCGCCGAATGGCAAAACGCGTAATCTGGAACGTTAGTGCGAATTACACAAGATAGGCGCGATGCCGGTAGCGGCGCCGCCACAGCAAGCAATGCAGTCCCGGCGCCAGGCCGGATCGATCAGGAGACGACAGGGATGGACAAACTTGTCATTGAAGGCGGCCAGCGGCTGGCCGGTGAGATTGTCGTGTCGGGGGCGAAGAATGCCGCCTTGCCGATTCTGTGCGCCGGGTTGCTGAGCGCGGAGCCGGTTCATCTCGAGAACGTGCCGGACCTGCAGGACGTGCGAACCACGCTCAAGCTGCTCAACCAGATGGGCGTGCGCACCGAAGCGGGCGCGGGGCGTGTGTCGCTCGACGCGTCGAAGGTCGACAACCTCGTGGCGCCGTATGAGCTGGTGAAGACCATGCGCGCTTCGATTCTGGTGCTCGGGCCACTGCTCGCGCGCTTCGGTGAGGCGAAGGTGTCGCTGCCGGGCGGCTGCGCCATCGGCGCGCGGCCGGTCGACCAGCACATCAAGGGCCTGCAGGCGATGGGCGCGGAAATCACCATCGAGCACGGCTTCATTGAAGCGCGCGCGAAGCGTCTGAAGGGCGCGCGCATCGTCACCGACATGATCACCGTCACCGGCACCGAGAATCTGCTGATGGCAGCGGTGCTGGCCGAGGGCGAGACCGTCATCGAGAACGCCGCACGCGAGCCGGAAGTGGGCGATCTCGCGCATCTGCTCGTCGAAATGGGCGCGCAGATCGAAGGCATCGGCACCGACCGTCTGGTGATCCAGGGCGTCGACAAGCTGCATGGCGCGAAGCACACCGTGATTCCCGACCGGATCGAAGCCGGCACGTTCCTGTGCGCGGTGGCGGCGGCAGGTGGCGACGTGATCCTGCGCAAGGTGCGTCCGCTGATCCTCGAAGCTGTGACGGAAAAGCTGCGCGAAGCGGGTGTGACGATCGAAGAGGGTGACGACTGGATGCGCGTGCGCATGGACCAGCGTCCGCATGCGGTGAATGTGCGCACCTCCGAGTACCCGGCTTTCCCGACCGACATGCAGGCGCAGTTCATGGCCCTGAACGCGATCGCCAACGGCACCTCGCAAGTCGTCGAAACGATTTTCGAGAACCGCTTCATGCACGTGCAGGAGCTCAACCGGCTCGGCGCCAGCATCACGATTGACGGCAACACGGCGCTCGTGAACGGTGTCGACAAGCTGTCGGGCGCCAAGGTCATGGCTACCGATCTGCGCGCCTCGGCAAGCCTCGTGATCGCCGGCCTGTGCGCCGACGGCGAGACGCTGATCGACCGCATCTATCACCTGGATCGCGGCTACGACCGGATGGAGTCGAAGCTGACGGCCGTCGGTGCGAAGGTGCGCCGCATTGCGGGGAGCCAGGCATGAGCTCGGTTGCACAAACCTCGTCATCCCCGGCTGTGAGCGCGCCGCTCACGCTCGCGCTGTCGAAGGGGCGCATCTTCGAAGAAACCTTGCCGTTGCTGGCAGCCGCCGGCGTGCAGGTGGCCGAAGACCCGGAAACCTCGCGCAAGCTGATCCTGCCGACAACCGACGCCAACCTGCGCGTCATCATCGTGCGTGCCACCGATGTGCCGACCTACGTCGAATACGGCGCGGCCGATTTCGGCGTGGCGGGCAAGGACGTGCTGCTCGAACACGGCGGCAGCGGCCTGTACCAGCCGGTCGACCTCGATATCGCGCGCTGCCGGATGTCGGTGGCCGTGGCGGCGGGCTTCGATTATGAGAACGCCGTGCGCCAGGGCGCCCGGCTGCGCGTCGCGACCAAGTATGTGGAAACGGCCCGCGAGCATTTCGCTTCGAAGGGCGTGCACGTCGACCTGATCAAGCTGTACGGTTCCATGGAACTCGCGCCGCTGGTGGGCCTTGCCGACGCCATCGTCGACCTGGTCAGCTCGGGCGGCACCTTGCGGGCCAATAATCTTGTCGAGGTGGAGGAGATCATGCAGATCTCGTCGCGCCTCGTCGTGAACCAGGCGGCGCTCAAGCTCAAACGCGCCGCGCTGCGGCCGTTCCTCGACGCGTTCGAACGCGCGTCGCGGCGCGCCGAAGCGGCGGCCTGAGGGCGCCTGACGGTGCCTGATGCGCGCTTGATGCTGCCTGACGTTGTTTGATGTAGCTTGAAGGGGCCTCACGCGCGCCTTACCGAAACGGATACCAGCATGTCTATCAAGATTCGCAAACTCGACTCCAGCGCTCCCGATTTCCAGAAGGCGCTGCACGCGGTGCTCGCGTTCGAGGCGAGCGAGGACGAAGCGATCGAGCGCTCGGTGGCGCAGATTCTGGCCGACGTGAAAGCTCGCGGCGATGCAGCCGTGCTCGAGTACACCAACCGCTTCGACCGTCTGTCGGCGCCGAGCGTGGCTGCGCTCGAACTGCCGATGGCGGAACTCGAAGCTGCGCTGGAAGGGCTCGACCCGCGCCGCCGTGCGGCTCTGGAAGCGGCCGCGGCGCGTGTGCGCGGCTACCACGAGAAGCAGAAGATCGAATGCGGCAGCCATAGCTGGCAGTACACCGAGGCGGACGGCACCGTGCTCGGCCAGAAGGTCACGCCTTTGGACCGCGCCGGCATCTACGTGCCGGGCGGCAAGGCGGCCTATCCGTCGTCGGTGCTGATGAACGCGATTCCGGCGCGGGTGGCCGGCGTGCGTGAAATCGTCATGGTGGTGCCGACCCCGGATGGCGTGAAAAATCCGCTGGTGCTGGCGGCCGCCCTGCTGGGCGGCGTCGACCGCGTGTTCACCATCGGTGGTGCGCAGGCGGTCGGGGCGCTGGCTTACGGCACGGCGAGCGTGCAGGCGGTCGACAAGATCTGCGGCCCCGGCAATGCGTATGTGGCGTCGGCCAAGCGGCGCGTGTTCGGCACGGTCGGGATCGATATGATTGCCGGCCCGTCCGAAATCCTCGTTCTGTGCGACGGCACCACCGATCCGCGCTGGGTCGCGATGGACCTGTTCTCGCAGGCCGAGCACGACGAACTCGCGCAATCCATCCTGCTGTGCCCGGACGACGCCTTTATCGGCCGCGTACACGACGCGATCAACGAACTGCTGCCCACCATGCCGCGCCAGGACGTGATCCGCGCGTCGCTGGAAGGCCGCGGCGCGCTGGTCAAGGTGCGCGACATGGCCGAAGCCTGCGCGATCGCCAACGACATCGCGCCGGAACACCTGGAAATTTCCGCGCTCGACCCGCATCAATGGGGCAAGCTGATTCGCCACGCCGGTGCGATCTTCCTCGGCCGCTACACCAGCGAAAGTCTCGGCGATTACTGCGCGGGGCCGAATCACGTGCTGCCTACGTCGCGCACCGCACGGTTCTCGTCGCCGCTTGGGGTCTATGATTTCTTCAAGCGCTCGAGTGTGATCGAAGTCAGCGCGGAAGGCGCACAGACGCTGGGTGAGATTGCGGCGGAGCTGGCGTACGGCGAAGGACTGCCCGCGCATGCCCGCAGCGCCGAATACCGCATGAAGCAGAGCGGCTGAGCCCATCGGGCATAATCTGACTTAAAACAAGCAGCGCGTTGCCACAATATTGACCAACCGGGGCGGCTCTCGCGCCGCCCTTGCATGACCTGCCCGGCGTGGGCGGGTCCGCCCATTCATGACGACACCTCAAGACATCATTCGCCGCGACGTGCTCGCGATGACGAGCTATCCGGTTCCGGACGCGACGGGCTTTGTCAAGCTCGACGCCATGGAGAATCCGTTCCCCTTGCCGGCGCCGCTCGCGGCGCAGCTCGGCGAGCGTCTCGCCGGTGTCGCGCTGAACCGCTATCCGGCGCCGCGCCCGCAGGCGCTGCTCGAAAAGATCAAGCACGTGATGAACGTGCCGGCCAACTGCGAGGTGCTGCTGGGCAACGGCTCGGACGAAATCATCAGCATGATCTCGATGGCCTGCGCCAAACCGGGCGCCAAGGTGCTCGCACCGGTGCCGGGCTTCGTGATGTACCAGTTGTCGGCGAAGCTGGCGAATCTGGAATTCGTCGGCGTGCCGCTGAAGGCGGATTTCACGCTGGACACCGAAGCGATGCTTGCCGCGATCGCGGAGCATCAGCCGGCCATCGTCTATCTGGCCTACCCCAACAATCCGACCGGCACGCTCTACGACGACGCCGACATGGAACGCATCATCGCCGCCGCCGAGAAGAGCCTGGTGGTGATCGACGAGGCATATCAGCCGTTCGCGCAGCAAAGCTGGCTGTCGCGTGCCGACGCGTTCGACAATGTGGTGGTGATGCGCACGGTGTCGAAGCTCGGTCTCGCCGGTATCCGCCTTGGCTATCTGGTCGGCAGCCCGGCCTGGCTCACGGAATTCGACAAGGTTCGGCCGCCTTACAACATCAATGTATTGACGCAGGCCACCGCCGATTTCCTGCTCGATCACCTCGACGTCCTCGACGCGCAAGCCGCGCAACTGCGCGAGGAACGCACCAGACTGGCGCTCGCGGTGGGCCAGTTGCCGGGCGCCGAAGTGTTCCCGAGCGCGGGCAACTTCCTGCTGGTGCGGGTGCCTGACGCATCCGTTATGTTCGAAACCCTGCTTACCGCACGGGTTTTGATCAAAAACGTGAGTAAAATGCACCCATTGCTGGCAAATTGCGTGCGCCTGACGGTCGGTTCCCCTGAAGAAAACGCGCAATTGCTGGCCGCACTGAAACTCGTGCTGCATTAAATGGCGTGCCGTCGCGCCGCGCACCGCATGGCGGGCGCGGCATTCGGCGTTCCCCCAACTCCCTTTCTTTCATAGTCAGATTCGAGGAATTACCATGCGCCAGGCGGAAGTCGTTCGCGACACTAGCGAAACGCAGATCCGTATCAAGATCAATCTGGACGGCACCGGCAAGCAAAAGCTCGCCACCGGTGTGCCGTTCCTCGACCACATGCTCGACCAGATCGCGCGGCATGGATTGATCGATCTCGACATCGAGGCGCATGGCGACACGCATATCGACGACCACCATACGGTCGAGGATGTCGGCATCACGCTGGGACAGGCGGTCGCGAAGGCGGTCGGCGACAAGAAGGGCATTCGCCGCTACGGTCATTCTTACGTGCCGCTGGACGAAGCGCTGTCGCGCGTGGTGATCGACTTTTCCGGCCGGCCGGGCCTCGAATTCCACGTGCCGTTCACGCGCGCGCGCATCGGTACGTTCGACGTCGACCTGTCCATCGAATTCTTCCGCGGCTTTGTCAATCACGCCGGCGTGACGCTCCATATCGACAACCTGCGCGGCCTGAACGCCCATCATCAGATGGAGACGGTGTTCAAGGCGTTCGGGCGTGCCTTGCGCATGGCGGTGGAGCTGGACGAGCGCGCGGCGGGGCAGATTCCGTCGACCAAAGGTAGCCTGTAAGCGCCCCCCAGGGCCTGTCGCGCCGCGCCAGGACCGCATCTGGGGCGGCCCGGCGTTTTCCAAGAGCAGCAGACTAACCGGACCGGGCGCGCGCCTTGCGTGAGCCCGGCTTGCGATGGATATCCTCAAGTCGTTCATCTCGCTCCTGGCGCTGATCAATCCAGTGGGCGCGATTCCGTTCTTTATGAGCCTGACGGCGCAGCAGTCGGACGGCGAGCGGCGCCGGACCATCCGGATTGCAGCGGTGTCGGTGTTCTTCGTGATTGCGGTGACGACGCTGCTCGGGCAGCAGATCATCAGCTTCTTTGGCATTTCGGTCGGCTCGCTGCAGGTGGGCGGCGGCATCATCATGCTGCTGATGGCGATCAATATGCTGAATGCACAGATCGGCAACAGCCGTTCGACGCCGGAAGAGCGCCACGAGGCCGAGCAGAAGGACAATGTCGCGGTGGTGCCGCTCGCCATCCCGCTCTTGACGGGACCGGGCGCCATCAGCACGGTGATTATCTATGCGGCACACTCGCCTCATTGGTACGACCGGATTAGTCTTATTGTTATTGGCGCCGTGCTGGCCGTGATCTGTTTCTTCTCGCTGCGGCTCGCTGAACCGATCGCCCGCTGGGTGGGGCGCACAGGGATCAATATCGGCACGCGGCTGATGGGTTTGATGTTGTCGGCGCTGGCGGTGGAATTCATCGTCGACGGTCTGAAGGCGTTACTGCCTAACTTGAAATGAAAACTTCGATTGCGATTGTGGATTACGGGATGGGCAACCTGCGTTCGGTCGCCCAGGCGTTGAGGAAGGCCGCGCCGGAAGCGGAAGTGGCGATCGTCGACCAGCCGGAAGCGATCCGCGCGGCGGACCGCGTGGTGCTGCCCGGCCAGGGTGCGATGCCCGACTGCATGCGCTGTCTCGGCGCATCCGGCCTGCAGGAGGCGGTGATTGAAGCGTCGCGCAGCAAGCCGCTGATGGGCGTGTGCGTGGGCGAGCAGATGCTGTTCGACTGGAGCGCCGAGGGCGACACGCCGGGCCTCGGCCTGCTGCCCGGCAAGGTGCTGCGCTTCGATCTCGAAGGCCAGGTGCAGGACGACGGCTCGCGCTTCAAGGTGCCGCAGATGGGCTGGAATCGCGTGCGCCAGACCGTACCGCACCCGCTGTGGGATGGCGTCGCCGACGGCAGCTTCTTCTACTTCGTGCACAGCTATTACGTGGCGCCTGAGAACGCCGCGCATACCTCTGGTGAGACCGTGTACGGCGTGCCTTTTACCTCGGCGGTGGCGCGGGACAACATCTTCGCGACCCAATTCCACCCGGAAAAGAGCGCCGAGGCGGGCCTGCGCGTGTACCGGAACTTCGTGCACTGGAACCCGTGAGCGCTTACTGTCCCCTGTGTTCCGTTCAATCGCGCGCCGCGCGGCTCATGCCCGCCGCTGCGCGGACCCGCGTCCGCTATGCCCGATGCACGCGAACCGGAGTACTGAAAGAGTTGTACTAAACTAGCGAAACGGTGCGCGAGCCGGCCTATCCTGCCGCTCGGCGCCGTCCGACTTTAAACCTTCTTCCCTGACAACACCCGATTGCTATGCTGCTGATTCCCGCCATCGACCTGAAAGATGGTCAGTGTGTACGCCTCAAACAGGGCGACATGGACCAGGCGACGATTTTCTCCGAGGAACCGGCGGCTATGGCCCGACATTGGGTCGACCGCGGCGCCCGGCGCCTGCACCTCGTCGACCTCAATGGAGCGTTTGCCGGCAAGCCGAAGAACGAAGACGCCATCCGCGCGATCATCGAAGAAGTCGGTGGCGAGATTCCCGTCCAGCTGGGCGGCGGAAT
The DNA here is from genome assembly GCF_005503145.1 of Burkholderia sp. 4M9327F10. GTDB lineage: Bacteria > Pseudomonadota > Gammaproteobacteria > Burkholderiales > Burkholderiaceae > Paraburkholderia. Next base: position 78,908 of record NZ_SCNV01000016.1, read on the forward strand.
CCGCGACCTGAACACGATCGAGCGCTATCTGGACGATGGCCTGTCGTATGTGATCATCGGCACGGCGGCGGTGAAGAATCCCGGCTTCCTGCAGGACGCCTGCACGGCGTTCGGCGGCCATATCATCGTCGGGCTGGACGCGAAAGACGGCAAGGTCGCCACGGACGGCTGGAGCAAGCTGACCGGCCACGAGGTTGCCGACCTCGCGCGCAAGTTCGAGGACTACGGCTGCGAATCGATCATCTATACCGATATCGGCCGCGACGGCATGCTGCAGGGCATCAACATCGACGCCACGGTGCGGCTTGCGCGCGCGGTGAAGATTCCGGTGATCGCGAGCGGTGGCCTGTCGAATCTCACGGACATCGAAGCACTGTGCGAAGTCGAAATGGAAGGCATCGAAGGCGTGATCTGCGGCCGCGCCATCTATTCGGGCGACCTCGATTTTGCGGCGGCACAGACGCTCGCCGACAAGCTGCGCGAGTCGGACGACGCCTGACTGAGTGTGCCGGCGCGCGGCGCGACGTGCCGGCCCAGCCGGTTCCCGGCCGGTCCGGCCCGGCAACACGCACCGGCATTGCGCCGCTCGCCTTAGAGCGGCTTCATTAGCGGTATTGGCAAGAATTTGCACGATCATGGCTCTAGCTAAACGCATCATCCCTTGTCTCGACGTCACGGCTGGACGCGTGGTCAAGGGCGTCAACTTCGTCGAACTGCGCGATGCGGGCGACCCCGTCGAAATTGCCCGCCGCTACGACGAGCAGGGCGCCGACGAACTCACTTTCCTCGATATCACCGCCACCTCCGACCAGCGCGACCTGATCCTGCCGATCATCGAAGCAGTCGCCTCGCAGGTGTTCATTCCGTTGACGGTCGGCGGCGGTGTGCGCGCGGTCGAAGACGTGCGGCGCCTGCTCAATGCCGGCGCGGACAAGATCAGCATGAACTCGTCGGCGGTGGCAAACCCGCAACTGGTGCGCGACGCGACCGATAAATATGGTTCGCAGTGCATCGTGGTGGCGATCGACGCCAAGCGCGTGTCGGCTGACGGCGAAGCGCCGCGCTGGGAAGTCTTCACGCATGGCGGCCGTAAGGCGACCGGGCTGGAAGCGGTCGAATGGGCGCGCAAGATGGCCGAACTCGGCGCCGGCGAAATCCTGCTGACCAGCATGGACCGCGACGGCACCAAGAGCGGTTTCGATCTGGCGCTCACGCGCGCCGTGTCGGACGCCGTGCCGATTCCGGTGATCGCCTCGGGCGGCGTCGGCTCGCTGCAACACCTGGCGGACGGCATCAAGCAAGGTCACGCAGACGCGGTGCTGGCCGCGAGCATTTTCCACTACGGCGAGCACACGGTTGGCGAAGCCAAGCGTTTCATGGCAGAGCAGGGCATTTCGGTGAGGTTGTGACGTGGTGAATCCGACAGGTGTCGACTGGCTCGACAAGGTGAAGTGGGACGCGAACGGCCTCGTGCCGGTGATCGCGCAGGAAGCGTCGAGCAACGACGTGCTGATGTTCGCGTGGATGAACCGCGAGGCGCTTGCCAAGACGATCGAGACGGGCCGCGCGGTGTATTTCTCGCGCTCGCGCCAGCGCCTGTGGTTCAAGGGCGAAGAGTCCGGCCACGTGCAGCATGTGCATGAAGTGCGGCTCGATTGCGACGAAGACGTCGTGTTGCTGAAGGTCGAGCAGGTGTCGGGCATTGCTTGCCATACCGGCCGCCACTCGTGCTTTTTCCAGAAATTCGACGGCACCGTCGACGACGGCGACTGGATCGCGGTCGACCCTGTCCTGAAAGACCCCGAACACATCTACAAATGACGCAAATTTCGCAAGACACCCTGCTGCGCCTCGCCGCCATTATCGACAGCCGCAAAGGCGGCGATCCGGACGTTTCTTACGTATCGCGCCTGTTCCACAAGGGCGACGACGCGGTTCTCAAGAAGATCGGCGAAGAAGCGACCGAAGTTGTGCTGGCCGCCAAGGACGTGCGCCAGGGCGGCGCGCCCACTGCGCTGGTCGGCGAAGTGGCCGATCTGTGGTTCCACTGCCTCGTGATGCTGTCGCACTTCGATCTGAGCCCGGCCGACGTGCTCGCCGAACTCGAGCGCCGCGAAGGCACCTCCGGCATCGAAGAGAAAGCGCTGCGCAAAAGCCGCGAGCGCGAACAGAACGGCGACTGAGCGCACCGTACCAGGCTCATCAGGCGCCCTGGGGCCAGGTGAGCCACATGAGCCGCCCGGCCTGCCATAATCTGCTGACACACCATTCCGTTGCACCCCATACCATCTGGAAGGAGGACGCAAACATGGAACAGTCGCAAGGCGCCTACCCGCCGCCGTCTTATCGCAACAACCTCGAATCGGAACGCGAACGCAGCCTGCGCACGCTCACGCACGTGCTGTATGCGCTCTATGCGATCCATTGGTTCACCGGTGGCATCTCGCTGCTGATTGCCATCATCGTCAATTACGTCAAGCGTGACGACGTGGCCGGCACGCCGTACGAGGCGCACTTCCAGTGGCAGATCCGCACCTTCTGGTGGAGCCTGCTCGGCTATGTGATCGGCTTTACGCTGCTGATTGTCATGATCGGAATTCCGATCCTCTCGGCTGTCGGAATCTGGATGTTGTACCGTATCATCAAGGGCTGGTTGTATCTGTACGGTAACAAGCCGCTGCTGAATCCGCGGGCGTGGTTCTGACGTTCGGTCCGGCCGCCTTGCACGTTTGTGTTTCAGGAAACCCATGAGCCACGATTCAAATTGCCTTTTCTGCAAGATCGCTTCGGGCGATATTCCTTCGACCAAAGTCCACGAGGACGACGAGTTCGTCGCCTTCCGCGATATCCGTCCGGCGGCCGAGACGCATGTGCTCGTGATTCCCCGCAAGCACATTGAAACGCTGTCGAACTGCGGCGAAAGCGATGCACCGCTGCTTGGTAGAATGCTTGTATTGGTGTCCCGGCTGGCACAGCAGCTTGGGGTGGCCTACACGGGCGGCGAGACCGGTTTTCGCACGGTGATCAACACCGGGCCGGGCGGCGGTCAGGAGGTGTACCACCTGCATGCCCATATTCTGGCGGGGCCGCGCCCGTGGCAACGCATGGGGTAAGCGCCGGGGCGCCGCGAACCTGCCCGCTGCCGTTGTTTTGGCGTTCGGCGGGCTGGCTGGGCGTTGCATCGTAAAGGATGGATGGGCGAGGGCGTTTTGTGCAGCACTGTAATGACGCCGTAGCGATTCACTAGACACAATCATGCGCAAAGCCGCTGGCAGGGTCTGAAGCAGCGGCGGCAAGGTATAGATGAGGCGTACGCGTCTCGATTCGGGCCGTAAGGCGCAGATAGCCGCCGCGTGCAAACGCGATGTCGGGGTTAAGGAGAGTAGTCATGGGTTCGTTTAGTATTTGGCACTGGCTGATCGTTCTGTTGATCGTTGCACTGGTGTTCGGCACGAAGAAGCTGCGCAACATCGGCACCGACCTTGGCGGCGCCGTGAAGGGCTTCAAGGAAGGCATGAAGGAAGCGGAGACACCCGCGGGCGACACGCAACAGCGTGAATTGCCGCGCAGCGACACGGTCGACGTCGACGCAAAAGAAAAGACGCCGCGTTCGGGCGACTACCGCTAAGCCGCGGCCCAACCGCGCACTGACGGGAACCCCCATTCATGCTGGACCTCGGTCTCACCAAGATGGCGCTGATCGGTGTTGTCGCTCTGGTCGTACTCGGACCGGAGCGGTTGCCGCGTGTCGCCCGTACCGCGGGGGCGCTGTTCGGCCGCGCACAACGTTATATCAACGACGTGAAGGCCGAAGTCACGCGTGAAATCGAACTCGACGAGTTGCGTCGCATGAAGACCGAGTTCGAGACTGCCGCGAGCAATGTCGAAAACACGGTTCACGACACGATGCGCAAGCACGAAACCGAGTTGAACGACGCGTGGAATGCGGGTTCGTCGGTGAGCCCCAGCATTGCCGGCGGCTCGCTCGAGGGCGCCGCGGGTAGTTCGCCGCTGGCCACGTCCTGGCACAGCACACCGGCCGCAGCCCCCAGGCGCAAGAACTGGCGCGTCAAGCAGACGGCCATGCCCACGTGGTACAAGCGTGCCACGGCCCGCCGGACGCGGGTGCAGTCGGGCGCCGCGCGCGTGGCGCGTCATACACCGGTGAGCCTGCGCCGGCCGACGCGCTTCTTCTGATGACCCTAGCGTTAATCTCCTACCGAGGGCCGGTGTGAGCGACCCCCAGCAAAGCCAAAACGAAGGCACTGAAGAGACCTTCATCTCGCATCTCGTTGAACTGCGCGACCGCATCATCCGCGCCGGGATTGCCGTTATCGTGGTGTTCATCGGGCTAGTCTACTGGGCGCCGGATATTTTCCGGCTGCTCGCACGGCCCCTGATGATGAACCTGCCGAAGGACGGCAAGCTGATCGTCACCGACGTCACCGGCTCGTTCTTCGTGCCGATGAAGGTGACCATGATGGTGGCCTTCGTGATCGCCCTGCCGGTCGTGCTGTACCAGATCTGGGCGTTTGTCGCACCGGGGCTTTACCAGCACGAAAAGAAGCTGGTCGTGCCGCTGGTGGGCAGCAGCTACATCCTGTTTCTGTGCGGCATGGCGTTTGCCTACTTTGTGGTGTTCCCGACCATCTTCCGCGTGATGGCGCACTACAACGCGCCGCTTGGCGCGGCGATGAACACCGATATCGACAATTACCTGAGTTTTGTGCTGACCATGTTCATCGCGTTCGGGGTGACCTTCGAGGTGCCGATCGTGGTGGTGCTGCTGGTCCGCATGAACCTCCTGACGGTCAAGAAGCTGCGTCAGATCCGTCCGTATGTGATCGTGGGTGCGTTCATCGTCTCCGCGGTCGTGACCCCGCCTGACGTGTTTTCACAGCTTATTCTGGCGGTACCGCTGATCGTGCTGTATGAGGCCGGGATCATCGCGGCGCGCCTGATTGTCGGCAAGCAGGCGGAAGTGGCCGACGAAGAGGGGCATGCCGCAAGCTGAACGTCGGTGAATGTCCCGGAACGGCGTCCAATACGACGCTAACAGGCTGCTGGCGGTATGAAAAAGCCGGTTCGCAGAATGCAAAAAGGATGCAAAAAAGGGCAGTCCCTGATCGGGCTGCCCTTTTGTTTTGCTGCTCCGTCTTCCAGCTGCGGTCCAGGCATTATTGCTTCGCTTAACCGCCGTCGTCGTTCTGATCGTCGCTGTCGTCAGTAGGCTGCTTGGGCGGCGGCGGGCGCTTGCCGATCATCACTTCCAGATCCATCTCGTGGTTCTTGCGCACCAGATGAATCTTCGCGTTCGTGCCCGGCTTGATCTGGGCGATCAGGTTCAGCAGGCGCGTCGTATCGGTGATGTCCTGGCCGTCCACGCTCACCAGGATGTCGCCCGGCTTGATGCCGGCGCGGTCGGCCGGCCCGTTTTTCAGCACGCCGGCCACGATTGCCCCGGACTTCTGGTCGAGCCCGAACGATTCGGCGATCTCAGGCGTGACGTCCTGCGGTTCCACGCCGATCCAGCCACGCGTGACCGAGCCGGTGGTAATGATGCTCTCCAGCACGCTGCGCGCAGTGGATACCGGTATCGCAAAACCGATTCCCAGCGAGCCGCCCGAGCGCGAATAAATCGCCGTATTGATGCCCAGCAGATTGCCGTTCACGTCCACCAGCGCGCCGCCCGAGTTGCCGGGGTTGATCGCCGCGTCAGTCTGGATGAAGTTTTCGAAGGTGTTGATGCCGAGGTGATTGCGGCCGAGCGCGCTAACGATCCCCATGGTCACCGTCTGTCCCACGCCGAACGGGTTGCCGATTGCCAGCACCACGTCGCCTACCCGGGTCTGGTCCATCCGGCCAAGCGTGATGGTGGGCAGGTTGGTCAGGTTGACCTTGAGCACCGCCAGATCGGTCTCCGGGTCGACGCCGATTACCTTGGCGGTGGTGGTGCGGCCGTCGGCGAGCGCGATTTCGATCTGATCCGCGCCGTCGACAACGTGCTGGTTCGTTAGAATGTAACCTTCCGAACTCACTATGACACCCGAGCCAAGATTGGACGCGGGTTGCTCCTGCTGCCTGCGGTTGTTGTTCTTGTCGCCGAAGAAGTAACGAAACAGCGGGTCTTTTGCCCGAGGGTCGGGCGGCAAAGATCCGTCCTTGCTGGAGAACACATTGACGACCGCGGGGGATGCCTTCTGCGCGGCGTCGGCATAGGAAGCCTGCGCAGGACCGCTACCGATGCCAGGCGCCACCTCCCGCAGTGCGACGATCGGCTCGGAGAGCTGCTTGCCGAATTGCCCTTGTCGCTGCAGCCATTGCGGTTTTAGGGTCGCAATGATGAACATCAGCGCCAACAGCACGGTCACCGCTTGGGCGAAGAACAGCCAAAAGCGTCTAAGCATCTGAAGATTAGAGGTTTATATGGATCGGATCGAACTTGAATTGTACTTGAACAAAGTCCTCGAGACCGCGCGGTTCAAGGACTACTGCCCGAACGGCCTGCAGGTGGAGGGCCGCCGCCGGGTCAACAAAATCGCGACTGGAGTGACCGCTTCATTGGCGTTCCTCGAGGCTGCGCTCGACTGGGGCGCGGACGCCGTGCTGGTCCATCACGGCTACTTCTGGCGCAACGAAGCGCCGCAGATAACCGGCCGCAAATACGGCCGCCTGAAGCTGCTGCTGGCCAACGACCTGAACCTGTTCGCCTACCACCTGCCACTCGACGATCATCCCGAGTTCGGCAATAACGCCCAATTGGGCGAAAAAATGGGCTGGATCGGCGACGTTCGGTTTGGCGAGAACGATCTGGGATGGATGACCACGCTGCCCATGCCGATCACGCTCGAGCACTTCACCGTACAGGTCGAGCAGACGTTGGGCCGCACGCCGCTGGTGTTCGGCGACCCGGAACTGCAATTGCGCCGCGTGGCGTGGTGCACGGGCGCCGCGCAAGGCTATTTCGACGCCGCGATCGAAGCCGGCGCGGACGTCTACCTGACCGGAGAAGTGTCCGAATCCATCATGCATACGTCGATGGAAAGCGGCGTCGCGTTTCTGGCCGCCGGCCACCATGCCACCGAGCGTTTCGGCGTCCAGGCCCTCGGTGCGCATCTGGCGGAATCGTTCGATATCGAGCACCTTTTTATCGATATCCCCAATCCGGTCTGATTAGTGAAGTAAAAAGCGCGAAATACGCAGGGCCCACTTAAAACGAGGTACAAAAAAGTTTCTTATTGGTGGGGGGAAACCCTTGGATATCAAAGACTTCGCATGGTTTTTGGCATTCGGGCCTTGTAAATGGCGACTCCATTCGAGCAAACTAGCGTCGGTAGACGCGACGTGAAGGAAAAATCCAACTCAGAAGTGGGGCGTGTGATGCGAGACAAAGAAGATGAGCTCGTCGACAGCGGCCGGCGTACGTGGCTAATAACGACGACCGTAGCAGGTGGCATAGGAGGCGTTGCCACTGTCGTACCCTTTGTTAGTTCGTTTGCACCATCTGAAAAGGCCAAGGCTGCCGGCGCACCGGTCGAGGCCGACATCAGCAATCTGAAGCCGGGCGATCTGATGACCGTCGCCTGGCGCGGCAAGCCAGTCTGGATCCTCAACCGCACCGACCGGATGCTCGCCGACGTCCAGAAAGCCGATAACGAAGTAGCCGATCCCCATACCGAACATCCCTTCTCGATGCCGTTGCCGGATTACTGCAACAACGAATTCCGCTCACGGCCCGATCACAAGAACCTGTTAGTTGCCGTTGCCGTGTGCACCCATCTGGGCTGCACGCCGACGCCGCGTTTCCAGGAAGGTCCGCAGCCGAACCTGCCGGACGACTGGCCCGGCGGCTTCCTGTGTCCGTGCCACGGCTCCACGTACGACCTGGCCGGCCGCGTCTTCAAGAACAAGCCAGCCCCGCAGAACCTGGATATCCCTCGCTACATGTTCACGTCGGATACCCAGCTCGTGATCGGCAAGGACGAGAAAGGAGAAGCGTAAATGGCGATCGAACACGAAGTGGAGACAACCGGGCTGGCCGGCTGGATCGACCGCCGTTTTCCGATGACGGCGACGTGGAAAAAGCACGTCTCCGAGTACTACGCGCCGAAGAACTTCAACTTCTGGTACTTCTTCGGCTCGCTGGCCCTGCTGGTGCTGGTCAATCAGATCGTCACCGGCATCTTCCTCACCATGAACTACAAACCCGATTCGACGCTCGCGTTCGCCTCGGTCGAGTACATCATGCGCGAGGTGCCGTGGGGCTGGCTGATCCGCTATATGCACTCGACAGGCGCTTCGATGTTCTTCGTCGTCGTCTACCTGCATATGTTCCGCGGGCTGCTGTACGGTTCGTACCGCAAGCCGCGCGAACTGGTGTGGATCTTCGGCTGCGCGATCTTCCTGTGCCTGATGGCCGAGGCGTTCTTCGGCTACCTGTTGCCGTGGGGCCAGATGTCGTTCTGGGGCGCCCAGGTGATCGTGAACCTGTTCTCGGCGATTCCCTTCATCGGGCCGGACCTGTCGCTGTGGATTCGCGGCGACTACGTGGTGTCGGATGTCACGCTGAACCGCTTCTTCGCGTTTCACGTGATTGCGATCCCGCTGGTGCTGATCGGGCTGGTGGTCGCGCACATTGTGGCGCTGCACGAGGTGGGCTCGAACAACCCGGACGGCATTGAAATCAAGGCGAAGAAGGACGCGAACGGCATTCCGCTCGACGGCATCCCGTTCCACCCGTACTACTCCGTGCATGACTTCATGGGTGTGTGCGTATTCCTGCTGATCTTCGCGGCGATCATCTTCTTCGCACCGGAAATGGGCGGCTACTTCCTGGAGTCGAATAACTTCATCCCGGCCAATCCGCTGCAGACGCCGCCGGAAATCGCCCCGGTGTGGTACTTCACAGCGTTCTACGCGATGCTGCGCGCCACCACCGACCCGTTCAAGATCGTCCTGATGATCGTGATCGCGCTGCTCGGGCTGTTCGCGCTCGTGCGGGCGCGCGGCAAGTGGAAGGTGGGGTTGCCGGTGCTGGCGGTGCTGGTGCTCCTCGCGATGTTCTTCACCGAATCGAAGTTCTGGGGCGTGGTGGTGATGGGCAGCGCAGTGGTCTCGCTGTTCTTCCTGCCGTGGCTGGACCGCTCGCCGGTCAAGTCGATTCGCTACCGGCCGTTCTTCCACAAGGTGTTTTACGGCATCTTCGTGCTGGCTTTCCTGACGCTGGCGTTCCTCGGAACCAAGCCGCCGTCGCCCGCCGCGACCCTGATCGCGCAGATCTGCGCGCTGATCTACTTCGCGTTTTTCCTTGGCATGCCGTTCTGGACGCCGCTTGGCACCTTCAAGCAGCCACCCGAACGGGTGCGGTTCAAGCCTCACTAATCGCGGGCCAAGGAGACATGAAGATGAGAAAAATACTTTCGAGGCTCATGGTGATCGGGGCCGCATCACTGACGCTTGCACTGGCGTTGCTGGCCGCGCCGGCCTACGCGGACGACAATTTCCCGCTCGACCGCGCGCCCGATAACGCGGACAATTTCGCTTCTTTGCAGCACGGCTCCAAATTGTTTGTAAACTACTGCCTGAATTGCCACAGCGCGAACCTGGTGCGCTACAGCGCATTGACCAGTTTGGGCATTTCACCGCAGGAAATTCAGACAAACCTGCTTTTTACGACCGATAAAATCGGTAACACGATGTCGGTGGCAATGAAGCCTGACGACGCGAAAGCGTGGTTCGGCACGGCGCCGCCGGATCTGTCGGTGGAAGCACGGGCGCGCAGCCGGGACTGGCTGTACACGTATCTGCGCAGTTTCTATCGCGACGATACGCGGCCAACCGGCTGGAACAATCTGGTGTATGAAAACGTGAGCATGCCTCACGTGTTGTGGCAGCTTCAGGGGCAACGTACGGCGAAGTTCGACGACGTAGTCGACGAAAGGAGCGGGGAAACCGTCCATAAATTCGTCGGCTACCAGCAGATCACGCCGGGAACGGTGTCGTCGGTAGATTATGATTCGGATGTGGCCGACCTCGTGTCGTACCTGTCCTGGATGTCCGAGCCGACTCAGCAAACCCGCCACCGCCTTGGCGTGTGGGTGCTGCTGTTCCTCGGTATCCTGAGTTTTCTCGCCTGGCGATTGAACGCTGCGTACTGGAAAGATATCAAATAATCACGCCATAACTGGCGTGGGGCCGGCGCAAGGAAAGACCTGCTGGACGGTTTTTCCGCGTGCTGGCCCTTCAGCTTTTTGAGGAAACGTAAACATGATGGTTCTGTATTCCGGCACAACTTGCCCGTTCTCCCAGCGTTGCCGGCTGGTGCTGTTCGAAAAGGGCATGGACTTCGAGATCCGCGACGTCGACCTGTTCAACAAACCGGAAGACATCGCTGTGATGAATCCGTATGGTCAGGTGCCGATTCTCGTCGAACGGGACCTGATTCTGTACGAATCGAACATCATCAACGAGTACATCGACGAACGCTTCCCGCATCCGCAACTGATGCCGGCCGACCCGGTGCAACGCGCCCGCGCGCGCCTGTTCCTGCTCAACTTCGAGAAGGAACTGTTCGTGCACGTCGGCACGCTCGAAAACGAGAAGGGCAAGGCGGCCGAGAAGAATCACGAGAAAGCACGCCTCGCGATCCGCGATCGCCTGACGCAGCTCGCGCCGATCTTCCTGAAGAACAAGTACATGCTCGGCGAAGAATTCTCGATGCTCGACGTCGCGATCGCGCCGCTCCTGTGGCGTCTGGATCACTACGGCATCGAACTGTCGAAGAACGCAGCGCCGCTGATGAAGTACGCCGAGCGGATTTTCAGCCGCCCGGCCTATATCGAAGCGCTGACGCCGTCGGAAAAGGTGATGCGTCGTTGAGTTTGGCTCGAGGGCGAGGGCGCCGCGCGCAGCCGGTGAGTGTCTGCGCGTCAGCGCGCGGCGCCTTGCCCAGTAAGAGGACTGTTGATGCAAGAGATTTCCACGAAGCCTTACCTGCTGCGCGCGCTCTACGAGTGGTGCACGGATAACGGCTATACGCCGCACATCGCGGTACGGGTCGACAATCAGACGCGGGTGCCTCGCCAGTTCGTGCGGGACAATGAAATCGTGTTGAACATCAGTTTCGAGGCGACCAGCCAGTTACAGATGGGCAACGAATGGATCGAATTCAGCGCGCGGTTTTCGGGCAAGTCGCACAAGATCGAAGTGCCGGTCGCCAACGTGCTGGCGATCTACGCGCGTGAGAACGGCCAGGGGATGGCGTTCCCGGTCGATTCGGCGGGCGGCGAGGCGACGGATTCCGGCGCTGACGACGATGCCGCGGACGAAGCGATCACGCCGGTGAAGGCGGGCGGCACTGGGCCGCGGGCCGTTGAGGCGGAGCCTGTTGCTGCAACGAAAGCCGAGGATACCGACGAGACGCCTCCTCCCGATGACGATGGGTCGAAGGGCGGTGGCCGGGGGCATCTGAAGGTGGTGAAGTGAGCTGAGGCCGCAGGCGCGGTTTGGTCGGCAAGCGTGTCGCCACCGCGTTAGAAAAAGTGATTGATGGTTGTGGGATAAACGGGTTACGCGATGTTTGCGTAACCCGTTTGTTTTTCTGGCGTCGATTGATTCGAGTCTGGTCGTTCGCGTGCCCCGAAACTCGATATTGCATTTGCGTGACATTTGTTTGCGCCAGTGCTCAAGAAGGCGTCACGTATTTAATAAGGGCAGGCGCGGTAGAAAAAATGCTTTATGCATCAATGGGTAACGAACTACACGACATGGCTGCCGCTAAATTCAAATATCAGAAAGGCAAGTCTTCGTTCCAGGCATCGCGATAAAAATCAGGTTTGATTCGGAACAAGTTTCTGTGTAACAATTAGAAACATTTAGTAACTTCCGGTGCCGACGGAATGGCATATCCGGTTGGATATGCGAAATGCATCGCCACGGGGTGTTTGGGGTAAAGCCCCGAATACGGCTATGCAGCGGGTAGACCGGAATCTCGCCGCACAAACAATAAGCGCAACTGTTCGTTCATCCGGTTAAAGACGGACAGGCACAACCACAGCGGTACGGGGAATGAAGAAATACAGCTACCGGCTTGCCTTTCGCAAGCTGCGGGGAACTATTTGCGTGCCGCGGCGAACGCTGTGGAGATTGGCGCTGTTGTGCGGCTCGTTGCTGGCGGTTTCGCACGCGCATGTCGCGCACGCGCAAGCGGCAAGCACACTCGGCGAGCAGGAACAGCGACGGCGGGCACAGGAACAGGCCACCCAGCGCGAACGCACGCTCAATGCGCCGAACGTCGAACTTCAATCTGCCGGGCGTCCCGAAGTCGATGATGGCAAGGTGCCGGTCGAATCACCGTGCTTCAAACTCGACTCGCTCACGCTCGAAGTACCGCCGGGTTTAAGTCCGGTAGTCGAGGCCGCCGGCGCACGCGCTCTCTCGCCCAATCCTCTGTTTCCGGGCGGGTTGACGTTCGCCAACGATTATCTGCAGCGCTACCGCGGTCAGTGTGTGGGCCGGGACGGGCTCAACCTGATCGTGCATCGCGTCATGGCGCGCGTCATCGAGGCGGGCTATTCGACGACACGCGTCGTCATCGCCCAGCAGGATCTGTCCGCCGGCAAGCTGAAGCTCGAACTGATTCCGGGCGTCATCAGTGCGATTCGCTTCGCCGACCCGTCGACGTATGGCACGTGGCGCAATGCGTTTCCGACCGGTCCCGGGGATCTGCTGAATCTGCGCAGCCTCGAGCAAGGTCTCGAGCAGATGAAGCGCGTGGCGAACCAGGACGTCGACATGCAGATCGTGCCGGGGCCCTCGGCCGGCGAAAGCGATGTGGTGATTACGGTCAAGCGTCAGAAGCCGTGGTCGCTTGCCGTGAGCGCTGACGACAGCGGTCTGAAATCGACCGGCCGGTATCAGGGGACGATGAGCCTCACGATCGACAACCCGCTCGGCGTGTCCGACATTTTTAACATCAGCTACAACCACGACATTGACGGGCACCCTGGGCAATATGGCACGCATGGCGACAGTGCCTATTACTCGATTCCCTGGGGCAACTGGACCTTAACCGCGACGGCTAGCCAGTACGACTATCACCAGCAGATCGCCGGAGCGTTCAGCACGCTGGTGTCGAGCGGCACGTCGAAGAACTTCGACGTCAAGACGGAGTACCAGTTCTATCGCGACCAGGTACAGAAAAATTCGCTCGAATTCCGTGTGGGCAAGTACTTCGGCGAAGCGTTCGTCAATGGCTCGGAACTCGATGTCCAGCATCGCGACAACAGCTTTGCGGAGATTGGCTGGGAGCACAAGCACTACTTCGGCGCCGCGCAACTGGACAGCACGCTTGCCTACCGCTGGGGCGTTCCCTGGTTTGGCGCGCAGCCGGATCTGCCGGGTGTCGGCGGCGGCACGCCTACCTACTACTACCACATTGAAACGTTCAACGCGACGTTGAACGTGCCATTCGCGATCGCAGGCCTGCCGTTGCGCTATACGACGACGGTGAGTGCGCAGAACTCGCCGAGCCTGCTTTATCCGACCGAGTATTTCTCGATCGGCAGCCGCTACACGGTACGCGGCTTCGACGGCAATACGATGCTCGCCGCGGAAAAGGGCGCCTTCATGCGCAACGATCTGGAGTTGCCGATCCGGCAGACGGGGCAGGCCTTATACGTTGGCCTCGACGGCGGCGAGGTCTTTGGTCCCGAGGCACACAACCTGCTCGGCCGGCGCCTCGCCGGCGCAGTGGTCGGTCTGCGCGGCAATCTCTATCAGCACGTCAGCTACGACGCTTTCATTGGCGGCCCGTTGTATCAGCCCGCCGGCTTCCCGAACCACTGGCCGGTGGCGGGCTTCACCGTGAGTTTCCAGCTATGAACAAGAATATCTATCGAGTCATTTTCAATGCCGCTCGTGGTCTCTGGACGGCGGTGCAGGAGACGGCAGCGGGTTCTGGAAAGGGGCGCTCCGCCGGCACGACTCGTCGCGCGCCATTGATGCGAGCCGGTGCGGACTTCGTCGACATGCTGTCGATGCGGCACGTCGCATTTGCTGCGCTGTGTGCGCTCGGCATGCAACCGGTACTGGTCGATGCCCAGGTCGTCGCGGCACCTGGATCGGGTAGCAGGCCGATCGTCGGCGTGACCGCGAACGGCTTGCCAATCGTCCAGATCGCCACGCCGAACGGCGCAGGCGTCTCGAACAACCCGTACACGCAGTACAACGTCGGTTCGCAAGGCCTGATCCTGAATAACTCGCCGGGCAATGTGCAGACCCAAATGGCGGGCTATGTGGGGGGCAACCCGAATCTTGGCGCGGGAAGCGCTCGCGTCATCGTGAACCAGGTCGTGGGCGGCAATGCGAGCCAGTTGCTGGGCTACACCGAAGTGGCAGGCCAGCGGGCCGAGGTGGTCATCGCCAATCCGGCTGGCATCTACTGTAACGGTTGCGGCTTTATCAACACGAGCCGCGGCATCCTGACGACCGGCACACCGGTCTTCGGCGGAACAGGCAGCCTGGATGCGTTTCACGTGACGGGCGGCCAGATCCAGGTCGGATCGGCGGGGCTCAACGGAAGCAATGTCGACGAGGTCGACCTGATCGCGCGCAGCGTGGCCGTCAACGGCAAGATCTGGGCGGGACAGTCCCTCAACGTCGTGGCAGGCAACAACGACGTGCGCCATAGCGACCTGAGCGCGCAATCGCTCGGCCCGGATGGCAACAGTCCGGCTGTGGCGATCGACGTTGCCCAGCTCGGCGGTATGTACGCGGGCAAGATCACGCTCGTGGGCACGGAAACCGGCGTGGGCGTCAATAGTGCCGGCACGATCGCGGCGCAATCCGGCGATGTCCAGTTGAGCAGCCAAGGCAAGGTGACGCTGTCGGGAAAGACCAGTGCTAGCGGCAATGTGGCGATCTCCGCCGCGAGTGATGTGTCGAACAGCGGTTCCGTTTATGCGACGCAGAGTACGACGCTGAATAGCCAGGGGCAGGTGAGCAACAGCGGAACGATCGCTGCGCTCGGCAGCACGGCCGTCACGGGTGCGAGCATCAATTCGACCGGCTCGCTAGGCGCCGGTATCGACGCCAACGGCAACGTCGCGGGGACCGGCAGTCTGTCGGCTACGGGCACCGGGGCTGTGATTGCCACCGGCCAGGAAATGGCGGGCGGCAATCTCACACTGTCGGGCAGCAGCCTGAACATGGGGGGTGCCCAAACGTTGACCAAAGGCAGCGCGTCCCTGACGGCAACGGGCGCCGGTGGCGACACGGGCAACATCGTTCATACGGGTGGCTCGCTGCAAGCGGGCGGCAGCCTGACGGTCAATGCCGCGGGGACCGTCACGAACGATCAGGGGCAATTGGGCGCCACCCAGTTGAGCGTGACGGCAGGCGGTATCTCGAACCGTAGCGGTACGCTGTCGCAAACGGGGGCGGGTGATACGACGTTGACTGTGTCGGGCGCGTTCGACAATACCGGCGGCACGGTGACGACGAATGCACAAAACACTACGGTTCGCGCGGGCAGCGTGACCAACGCGAGCGGCACGATCAGTCACGCGGGCACGGGGACGCTGAATGTCCAGAGCGGCGCGCTCAACAACACTCAAGGCAATATCGCCACGAACGGCGTAGCGACGATTGCGGCAACGGGCATCGAGAACGGCTCCGGCTCGATCACGTCGGCGCAGGCGCTCAACGTGGCGTCGAACGGCGACATCGACAACACAGCGGGCCGGTTCGAAGCGGCCGGCGCGGTGAACGTGTCGGGCGCGAACGTGCAGAACACGGCCGGGCGCATCGTGTCCGATAACAGCAATGGCCTCACGCTCACGGCGAGCGGCCAGATCACGAATGCGGCGGGCACGACGGCGCAGGGTGCGTCGGGCGGTGTGATTGGCGGTAACGGCAATACGACGGTCAACGCGGCTTCGTTGACCAATAGCGGGACCGTCACGGCCGCGCAGAACCTGGGGGTGACGACTTCGGGAGCGCTCGACGACAGCGGCGGATCGATGAGCGGCGCGACGCTCGAGGCGAATGCGGCGTCGCTCACGAACGCGAACGGGACGATCAGCGCCAATACTGTTTCCCTAACCGCCCCGCAGCTCGACAACAGCGGCGGGAAGATCACGGCGAACCAGATCAATGTAAGCGCCACGAACCTGACGAACCACAACGGCGTGCTTACCCAGCTCGGCTTGGGGGCGATGGATGTCAATGTCAGCGGCACGCTCGACAATTCAAGCGGCGGCGTGCTCCAGACCAACAGCACGAATCTGACGCTTGCGCCGTCGACGTTGAACAACAATGGCGGCACGATCACGCATGCCGGGACCGGCACGCTGACGATCAACTCAGGCAGTGGCACGGGAGCATTGACGAACGTCGGCGGCAAGATCGTGACGAACGGCATGGCGAACGTGTCGGCCGGCAGCGTGGACGACACGGGCGGCGCCATCACCGGACAGACCGGATTGAATGCGACCGTTGCCGGTGCATTGAACAATACGAACGGACAGCTCGAATCGAACGGGAACCTGGGCGTTACAAGCGGCTCGACCGTCACGAACACCAACGGGACAATCGCCGCGGCGGGTAACGGGACCGTGCAGGCGGCTTCACTGACGAACGGCGGCAGCATCACCGCAGGGCAGAATCTCAACACCACTGCCACAGGCACGCTGGACAACAGCGGCGGGACGCTGAGCGCGCAGACCGTCACGGCTGGCGCCGCGTCGCTCAAGAATGCGAACGGGACGATCAGCGCCAACACCGTTTCGCTAACCGCTCCTCAGTTCGACAACAGCGGCGGGAAGATCACGACGAACCAGCTCGGCGTCACCGCGACGAACCTGACGAACGAAGGCGGGTCGATCACGCAACTCGGAACCGGCGCAATGGGGCTCGGCGTGAGCGGCACGCTGGACAACTCCAGTGGCGGTGTGATCCAGACCAAAAGCACGGACCTGACGCTCGCTTCCGCGTCCGTGAACAACAATGGCGGCACGATCACGCATGCCGGGACCGGCACGCTGACGATCAACTCAGACAGTGGCACGGGAGCATTGACGAACGTCGGCGGCAAGATCGTGACGAACGGCATGGCGAACGTGTCGGCCGGCAGCGTGGACGACACGGGCGGCGCCATCACCGGACAGACCGGATTGAATGCGACCGTTGCCGGTGCATTGAACAATACGAGCGGACAGCTTGAATCGAACGGCAACGTGAGCGTCGCGAGCGGTTCGGCGATCACGAACACGAACGGCACGATCGCCGCGTCGGGCAATAACACGGTGCAGGCCGCGTCGCTCACAAACGGCGGGAGCATCACCGCCGGGCAGAATCTCAATACCACGGTCAGCGGCACGCTCGACAACAGCAGCGGGACGTTAAGCGGGCAGACCATCACCGCGAACGCCGCGTCATTCAAGAACACGAGCGGGGTCGTGAGCGGCAACACGGTGTCGATGGCGATTGCGCAGCTCGACAACAGCAATGGCCGGATCACCACGAATCAGTTCGGCGTTACCGCGACGAACCTGACGAACGAAGGTGGAACGATCACGCAGCTTGGAACCGGCGTGATGGGACTCGGCGTGAGCGGTACGCTCGACAACTCGAACGGCGGCGTGCTGCAGACCAACAGCACGGATCTCACATTTGCCTCCGCGTCCGTGAACAACGACGGCGGCACGATTACGCATGCCGGCACTGGCACGCTAACGATCGATCCAGCCAACGGCACGGGATCGCTGGCGAACGTCGGCGGCAAGATCGTGACGAATGGCCAGGCATCGGTGTCGCTCGGCAGTCTCGACAACACCGGGGGCAAGCTGGCTTCGCAGGGTGTCATGTCTGTGAACGTTCAGGGTACGCTGAACAACACGAACGGACGGCTGTCGTCGGGAACCGGACTGAGCGCTTCGAGCGGCGGTGAGCTGATCAATGCCGCAGGCGTGATCGGCGCGGGTGGTGCCGTGACGGGCAGCACGCTGAGCCTCATTGCATCGTCGATCGACAACACGGGCGGCGCGATCACCAACCTCGGGAACGGTGCGACGACGCTCAACGGTGGCAACCAGATCACCAACAGCAATGCCGGCGGTGCGTCCGGCATGGGTTCGATCAGCGGCAACGGTAACGTGACGCTGAACGCGGCGTCCGTCTCCAACACGCAGGGCGGGCAGTTGAGCGGCGCGAACCTGCAGATTAACGCAGGCAATCTGGACAACACCGGCGGCAAGATCGGCAATGCCGCCAACACGACCGGCGACGTCGGCATCTCGACGGGCATGCTGACTGCCACGAACGGCCTGATCAATGCATCGAGGAATCTGTCCATCACCGCGAATACGCTCACGGGCGGCGGCACTTACAGCGCGGTCAACAATCTCTCTCTGAACCTGCAAGGCAACTTCACCACCTCGCCGAACTACAGCTTCAGTGCGGGCGGCAATCTGACCTTCACGCTTCCCGGCACGTTCAGTAACAGTGGTGCGCTGTCCGCCGTGAGCGGCCTCAGCATCAACGCGGGCGACATCCAGAACTCGGGGATGCTGGAGGCCGGCGGCCTGCTTGCCACGCACTCCAACACGCTCACCAATACGGGCACGATTGTGGGCGGCAGCGTGTCGCTGAATGCGACACAGACCCTGTCGAATCTCGGTACGAGCGCGCTAATCGGCGCAACGGACAGCTCCGGCACGCTTGAATTGCTCGCACTGGACATTGAGAACCGGGACGACACGACTGCTTCCGATACGCAGGCGACCACTGCGATCTATGGTCTCGGCAAGGTCGTGCTGGCCGGCGGCAAGGATGCGAATGGCAATTACACCAACGCGAATCTGGTCCACAACCAGTCGGCGCTGATCCAGTCGAGCGGCGACATGCAGATTGACGCCAATCAGGTGACGAACACCCGGCGCGTGATGACGACGGGTGGTTTTACGTCATCGGTTGATCAGGCGCTGCTTGATAGCCTCGGCATCAGCACGTCTGGTTGCATTGCCCTTCACATGGAAGCCTGCAATCCCGGTCACCCATACGTGGGCTGGGTGGACCTGAGCAATGACGACCTCCGCAAGCAGCTCGCGAGTTTCCCTGGCGGGGTGTACACCGTCCCACCCAACGGCGGCCAATGGAACAGCGGATATCAGTACACGACTTATACGGGCACCGCGGTCGCCAATACGATCGCGTCCATCAGTCCGGAGTCGCAGATTCTCGTCGGCGGCAACCTGAATGCTTCGTCGGTCGGGACGTTCCAGAACTACTGGAGCCAGGTGGCCGCCACGGGCAACATTACGTCGCCCGCGACCATTGACCAGAATAGCTGGCAAGGACAGACCGCACCGCAAGTGCAGGTCACGTATTCCGGGCAGTACCACTACACGAACTACGACCATAGTATCGGGGACTGGATGTTGCCGTTCGGCAATGCCCCCTTCGTCGGCTCCAATCCCGGCGGCTATACCCAGGCGGCGCCGGCCGACATTCACACGTACGCGCTGCCGGGCTATGAATCCAGCTTCACGGCAGGCGGCACGCTCAGCGGCACGGGCGTGACCATCAACAACACAGCGGGCAACTCCGGCGTCACGCCGCTCGGGCTTTTGCCGGGGCAGACGGTGTCGGGCACCGGCGCCGGCTCTGTGAGCGGCACGATCGGTCCGCGCGGCGTGGCGGTGATCGGCGCAGGTCTGGTGAGCGGATCGGTCGGCACGGGCGGCGCCACGCATCTGAGCGCGGTGGCAGTTCAGGGTGGCCGTCTCGTCAACAGCGGTCTCGCGAACTTCAACAATCCGACCATTGCCGCTGCAGCGGCGGTCAACGTGCTCAACAACATCACGGTGCCCACAGGCGGGCTCTTCAGCCAGGATACCGCGCCGAACGCGCCCTACCTGATCGAGACCAACCCGGCCTTCGCGAACCAGCAGCAGTGGCTATCGAGCAATTACTACTTCCAGCAGATGGGCATGAACCCCGGTCAGATGCAGATGCGGCTGGGCGACGGGTTTTATGAGCAGCAGCTCGTGCAGAACCAGGTCCTGTCGATGACCGGGAAGTCGGTACTGACGAACTATGCGAACACACAGGACGAGTTCAAGGCATTGATGACCTCGGGCGCCGAGCTCGCAAAGTCGCTCGATCTGGCGCCTGGTACGAGCCTCTCACCTGCGCAGGTGGCGCAGCTCACCAGCAACGTCGTCATCATGCAGACGCAGGTCGTCGACGGGCAGTCGGTGCTCGTGCCGGTGGTCTATCTGGCGAAGACGAGCCAGGAGAACATGGGTAACGGCCCGGTGATCGCCGCGACGAACATCGATCTGCAGAACGCGCAGTCGGTCACCAACAGCGGCACGATCAAGGCGGCGAACAGCTTCGCGATCAGCGGACAGAGCATCGACAGCTCGTTCGGCACGCTGCAGAGCGGCGGGCAGATGTCGCTGGTGACAACGGGCGACGTGAACCTCACGTCGGCGACTCTCAACGCCGGCAGCCTGGGGCTGCTGGCGGGCGGCAACCTGGTTCTGGACACAGCGGCAAAGACGCTCAACCAGGTCAGCGACAGCGGCGCGACGCGCGTCACGACGACGCTTGGCCCGGTTGCAAGCATCAATGTGACGGGTGATGCGACGATCACGACCGGCGGGAACTTCGAGCAGGACGCGGCGGCGCTGAACGTCGGCGGCACGCTTGGGATGAATATTGGCGGTAACTGGAATCTCGGCGTGCAGCAGACCGGCGAGACCAAGGTGGTGGCTCGCGCGAACGGCATATCCGATACGCACGTCGTGAGCGACACGGGCAGCAGCGTGCAGGTCGGGGGCGTGTCTTCGATCAAGGTAGGCGGCGACCTGACGGCGACCGGCGCGAACATCGACCTGGGCGGCGGCGGTGTGGTTGTGGCCAAGGGCAATGTGACGCTGCAGGCGGCGACAGCGACATCGACGGTCGACAGCAACAGCTCCGGCAGCGACCACCACGGCAGCTACTCCGCAACACTGCACACGTCCGACGACACGGTAACGGGTACGACGCTCAAGAGCGGCGACAGTCTTGCGGTCGTGTCGGGCAAGGATATCAACATCACCGGCAGCACGGTTGATCTCACCAAAGGCACCGCAATGCTGATGGCGTCGGGGAACGTGAACGTCGGCGCAACGGCGGAGACACACGTTTCGAACAGCTACCAGACCGGCAGCCACAGCGGCGTCGCGAGCCACACGAGCTCGGTCGATCAGGTCGACCAGAGCGCGACGTATGCGGACGGCAGCACGATTTCGGCCGATAGCGTGTCGGTCATAAGCGGCAAGGACATCAATGTGACCGGCAGCAGCATCGTCGGCACGAACCTAGTCTCGCTCGCTGCGCAGGGGAACGTGAACATCACGGCTGCCACCGACACGTCGCAGGACACCGAATTTCACCAGGTGAAGCACTCCGGACTGTCGGGCTCTGGTGGCCTCGGCGTCACAATCGGATCAAGCGAGCAAAGTGACCACTACAACGATAGCTCGGTGACGCAGAGCCAGTCGCGCAGCACGGTCGGCAGCTTGGCGGGCAATGTGTCGATTTCCGCTGGGAAGGACGTCCATATCGGCGGCAGCGACGTCGTCGCCGTGAAGGCAGCGGACGACGTGGCGGGTAAGACGGGCAACATCAGCATCACTGGTCAGAACGTCACGATCGATCCATCGCAGGACAGTGCGCAGTCGCATGACCAGCAGGAGGCCCATTCGAGCGGCCTGACGGTCGCCGTGACCGGGACGCCGCTTGACACGGTTCGGAACCTGAAAGCAGATGCCTCGTCCGGCAACGCATACCAGCGCACGCAAAGCGTCCTGACCGAAATCGGCGCGAGCGCGGCCGACACGCCCTCCGTGTCGGTGTCATACGGGCACAGCAGCAGTTCGAGCACGACTGACATGTCGAGCCTGACGAATGCGGGCAGCACGATCCGGGCTGGCGGTAACGTGTCCATAACCGCCACCGGCGGCGCCGTGAAGGACGCCAACGGCCAGCCGATTGACGGCGATCTCTCCGTAATTGGCTCGACGATCAACTCCGGCGGCACCGTTTCGCTGTCGGCGAATCGCAACGTGACGCTGCAGGCGTCGACCGATCAGCTTCAGCAAAGCACGCAATCTAACAGCTCCAGTAGCGGCATCTCGCTTGCGACGCCGAGCCTGGGCGATGTGGTGCGCTGGGTCGGCGGAACCGCGAACAGCGGCGGCACGAGTCCTTCACCGTACAACGCGAGCCGCAGCAGTTCTGACGGCACGCAGGCGCAGAGCACGCAGACCGCGACGGTGGTGACCGGCAACAGCGTGATCGTGAAGAGCAAGACCGGCGATATCAACGTGATCGGGTCGGGCATCAGCGGGACAGAGGGCGTCGATCTGATCGCCTCGCAGGGTGCGATCAACGTGCTGGCCGGTACGGAGACGAATACGAGCCACCAGGAGTCCAGCAGTCATCAGGTGGGGGACCTGGGCAGTAATGGCACGGGAACCGGCTTTAGCGTGGGCGTGGCGAACAGCCACTCTGTGCAGGATACGGCCGGGCAGACGCAGAGCACGATCCGCAGCCAGGTTGTGAGCAAGAGTGGTGACGTGACGCTGAGCGCGAACCAGGACGTCACCGTGCAGGGTTCGGACCTGTCGGCGGGCAAGGATCTCATGCTGATCGGCAAAGACCTGAATTTCGATCCAGGCAACGATGCGACGCAAAGCAGCTCGAGCCAGAGCTCAAGCCAGTTCGGTGTGACGCTCGCGCTGGGCGGCACGGTGGGCAACGCGGTGGCGACGGTCAATCAGGCGATGACCGCGCAATCGAGCGCGGCGAACAATCCGCGACTCGCCGCACTCGAGAAGGCTGAGGCAGGACTGGCAGTCTATGGCGCGTACCAGGCAGCGACGGCCAACGCGGCAACTTCGCCGGCGCTGATCAAGGCGACCGTCAGTGTTGGTGGCGGCAGCAGTCACAGCGAATCGCAAAGCAGTGCCACGACGACTGATGGCAGTACGCTTACCGCCGGCGGAACGGCGACGCTGATTGCTACCGGTAGCGGTGCGAAAGACGCGAATGGTAACGCCACCGATGGGGATATCAATTCCGTCGGCACGCAGATCACGGCGCAGAACGTGACGCTGAATGCGGCGCGCGATATCAATCTGCAGAGTGCGCAGAACACGACGCAGAACACGAGCAGCAACAGCAGCAGCAGTGCGAGCATCGGTGTCGGCGCGAGTCTCGGCGGCACGCAGAACGGCTTCACGATTGACCTGGCCGCAAGCGGTACGAAGGGCGACGCGAACGGCCATAGCGTGACGAACGAGAATACGCAGATCACCGCGTCAAACACGCTGTCGATCACGAGTGGCCGGGATACGAATCTGGTGGGTGCTGACGTGTCGGGTAATACGGTTGATGCGAACGTGGGCCGTAATCTCACGATCACCAGCCCGCAGGACACGAACACCTACAACAGCCAGCAGTCGAGTGCGGGATTCCAGGCGAGTATCTGTGTGCCGCCGATCTGCTACGGGCAGACGGTGAGCGGTAGCGTGAGCGCGAGCGACCAGAAGATCAAGGACAACTTCCAGTCGGTGAACCAGCAGAGCGGGATTTATGCGGGCACGGGCGGTTATGACGTCAATGTGGGGAACCATACGCAGTTGAACGGCGGTGTTATCGCGAGCACGGCGTCGGCTGATAAGAACTCGCTTTCGACGCAGACGTTTGGTTTTACGAATCTGCAGAACACGGCTGACTACTCGGGTTCGATAGTCGGAGTGGCGCTATCGGGCAGCAGCGCGTTAACAAGTGGACAGAGCAGTCTGGCGGGCGGGCCGCCGCTGTCGCAGACGGGCAATAGCGCGAGTGGCACGACGTACGCCGCGGTGAGTCCGGGCACCATCACCGTCCGGGGAGATGCGGGAACCGGTCGGGACAGTACTGCGGGCTTAAGCCGTGACACCACGAATGCAAACGGTTCGGTGCAGAACACGTTCAATGCGCAGAACGTCTCGAACAATATGGCAATCCAGCAGGCGTTCGGGCAACTCGCGACGTTCGCGGTGGGGCAGGCTGCTGACAAACTTGAGGCAAATAATCCGCTGTTTGAGGAAGGCGGGGCTGGACGTGATGCGTTGCACGCAGCGGTGGCTGCGATCAGCGCAGCAATAACGGGTGGCAACATTGCCGGTGCAGTAGGAGGTTCAATTGCCGGTGATGAATTGCAGGCGCTGGCCAAGCCAATCATCGATCAGGCGGTGAGCCAGTTGCCGCCGGGCGCGCAGGAGGCGGCCCGCAACGTGCTGAACGATATTGTGGCGACCGCGGGTGGGTCGCTGGGCGGAGCACTTGCTGGCGGCGGTTCGCAAGGCGCGATCAATGGGGCAGGGTCGGCTGCGAACAATGAGATGTACAACCGGCAGCTCGACAAGAGCGAAAAGAATCTTATTGCCAACAAGGCGAACGGAGACCTGGTAGAAGAGCGGAAGCTGACGCAGGCGGCATGTTACGTCGTGCAGTGCTGGGCGCAATACTCGCCGAATGATCCACAGTGGCTGGCAAACTATGTGAGCCCTCAGGATGCGCAGGATCTTGGGTCAGAGTTGAGATGGGTTTACAGCCAACAGGTTCCGGGCGGGTCGTTTGATTACACGTTACCGCAGCAGGCTGTCGACTTTGGGGCAAGCCAGATTGACAAGTTTGTGCGCGGAGTGCAACAGGCTGGGCGGGACGCGTTGAACCTGCCGCACGACATTGCGAACACGCGTGTCGCGCCGCCGGGCAATGTGCAGCAGGGGGATGCGAATCCGCAAATCGACATAACGGGTGGTGGTAACGACGGGACGCCACCGACCGGGACGGCGGTGGTGACGCCGAGCGTGGTGCCTTGTGGACCGGGTCTGTTGTGCCCGACGGTGAGTGTCTCGCCGGTGGTGACGCCCGGGGCACCGATTCTAGCTAGTGGGGGAGACGGTGGCGATGACTCTGGTAATCAGGCATCGAACGGGAAGCCATCGTCGGCTAGCCCATCCGGCACAAACAGTGCTACAACGCCTCGTGTCTCGAACGGCGTGATGCTTAATCCTGCTTTGCCTGATCCTTTGGCGGGTCTGGGCTATGAGCCGACAATTTTGAACTCAACCAATCCCAATATTGCCAACTCTCAGCTCAACGGATATGTTGAGGAACTGAAACTGGCTAATCAGGTCGCGGAGTTACCTGGGCAGACTGTGGTGGCGTACGGAGACGCGGTGGGTACGCATGGGGCCGACGTGGTATCGGTAGACACAAGTGGTAATGTTTCACTTTGGGACAACAAATTCCGCAGCAGCAGTCAGTCGATACAGTCATCGACAACGTTTACGCCAGGCTCGGACGCAATGAATAATGCAATTAATAAGGCGGTAAAGGAAATAGAGAGTTCGAATTTACCGCAATCCACCATTAATAATGCGCTTCAGAATCTACAGGATGGGAATTTCACTGCTAATACAGTCGGATCCGGCAGTGTGAAAAACTCGATGCCAGTGAGATTCTGTGGCGGAAAGCCTTGCTAAGGAAGAGATGAGATTCGATCCGGAAAAAACGAGGGAGACCAAGCTGCGTCGAGATAGTGCGTCGCTGAAATTTCTGTTGGATACCCAGCACGATGCGAGTCGACCCATGGGAAATGTGGCTCAAAACCAAATAGGAGAAGTTATCAACGCTTGTTTAGTCGGCCTTCATAAGGAAGTTTTTCCCGTTGTGCATCGATCGAATGAGTGGCTGGATCGGGCCATCGAAGAAGATGAAGAATTCGGTGTTGATAAAAATCTCCATCGCAGAACTCTGCATTGGGCCAGAGGCATTGGCGAATGGCTTGAGACCGGCTGGAACGCGGAAGGATCCTGGGACAACGCTCGTGTATTTGAAGAGGCGGCTTGGCGCTATGAAAAGCGGCCTTGGCCAGCAAACGAAATCGTCAAGTCAGGTTTGGGCGATTACATGGCGTTCGCTTATCTCGGTGGGGAGTGCAACGGTGGCTTCGACGCAGGAATTGACACTTACGAGCGCTGGGTCGGCCCGAGAAAACTATCGTTAAATGAGATTTTGACACCCTATGAATTTGGCTATTTACTATGCCTGCACCGTGAACAGCAACTGTTCGACGAAGCGGCGTTATTTGCTGCAGGACGAAGAATGCTGCAGGCAAACTTGGAAGAAACGTGGTTGGGAGCGGGGCAGTACATAAGAGCGGCTACTTGGTTGAAGATTGTCTACTGCGATCATGATTCGAGCTTGACGCCCCTCGAGATACTACTGCGTGCTTACGACAATATGCCAAAAGTGCCTCGCCCCAAATTCTTGTGATTAACAGCAAGCCACAAACGGTGGGGCTACCTCGGGCGGCTGTAAATCGCTAGCGAATGCACTAGGAGCCGTCCGCGAACATGCCGTCCTACGGTGGCGCCCATCCTTGATGTCCCATATTGACCCGCACACGCGGCGTTGGCGGATCGGCGCATCAATCGAGTTGGATCGACACGAACCCAAAACACCCCGCCCACTTCCCCAAAAGCAAAAAGCCCGGTCACCAGGACCGGGCTAAGTGCTTGAATCTATTGGTGCCCCCTGTCTGATTCGAACAGACCACCTCATGATTACAAGTCAAGTGCTCTACCAAATGAGCTAAGGGGGCTAAAGCAGCGCGCTATTATAAGCCAAGAAGAAGCGTAGTGCTACCTGCTTGGCCCCACCCCGGCGCCTCATCCGTTACCATGTACATCTATTCGATATCCCTGTCATATCGAATCCCCACCTCGCTCAATGACCCAACACCCTACGCAACACCCCACTCAGGCGCCGACCATCACCTGGCCCGAAGCCGACGGCCCGCGCACCGCGCGCTGGCGCTCCGAAGCGGCGGTACCACCGCCCAAGCGCGTCATCGTAGCGGACGACCGCACCACGGCAGATAGCGCCTATCGCCTCGCCTGCGAAGGCACGGCACTCCTATGGCAAGGCGACTTCCAGAATGCCCGTCAGCTTTTGCAGGCGGTGACGCGTCGCGTCGAGCGCAAGCCGCGCAAGCAGGCCGAGACGCTGATCGACGCCTTCAATTTCCATCGCCAGGCGCAGTCGCAACGCGCACGCACGCTGGGCATGATCCTGATCCCGCTCGACGCCGCCTACGCGATCCCCTTGCGCCGCGCGCCGGAAGTGGCCCAGGCCTGCGCGGAGACTTATGGCCCGCCGTCCGATGAGGCATCGGTGGTGTCGTTGCGCGAGCTGCTCGGTCTGATCGGCGCTCATGAGTGGCGTAAGAAGGGCGTGGAGATTCCCGTACTCGGCGAGCGCATTCACCCGCACTACGGCGTGTTCTCGCCGGTGCGCGGCGAATACGTCGACCTGGTGGCGCGCACACCGCTGCCGTCGCTGAACAAGGCGTTCGATATCGGCACCGGCACCGGCGTGCTCGCCGCCTTGCTGGCCAAGCGCGGTGTGAAGAAGATCGTCGCGACCGACCAGGACCCGCGTGCACTGGCTTGCGCGCAGGAAAATCTTGCACGCCTTGGTTTCGCCCAGCAGGTCGAAGTGGTCGAGGCCGATCTGTTCCCGGAAGGCCGCGCGCCGCTCGTGATCTGTAACCCGCCGTGGGTGCCGGCACGGCCGGCGTCGCCGATCGAATACGCCATCTACGATAACGACAGCCGCATGCTGCTCGGTTTCCTGAACGGGCTGGCGGATCATCTGTCGCCGGGCGGCGAAGGCTGGCTGATTTTGTCGGATTTCGCTGAACATCTGGGTTTGCGCACCCGTCAGTTTTTGCTCGATGCCATCGAAAAAGTCGGCCTCACGGTGGTCGGCCGCGAAGATATCCGTCCACGGCATCCGAAGTCCTCGGATGAAACCGATCCACTGCATGCCGCACGCGTCGCAGAAGTGACCTCGCTGTGGCGCCTGAAGGCGCGCTAGGCGGCTGAGAGTGTGCTGGAGAGCGCGGAGAACCGCGCTCAGCGTCCGGTTTCAGCAAGCCAGGCCAGCACCCCGCGCCCCGCAACCAGTCCGCTCGCAAAGCACGCGGTCAGCAGATACCCGCCGGTCGGCGCTTCCCAATCGAGCATTTCGCCGGCGCAGAACGCGCCCGGCAGATGCCCGATCATCAGGTGCGTATCGAGCGTCTCAAACGGGATGCCGCCTGCGCTGCTGATCGCCTCTTCAATGGGCCGCGCACGTACGAGCTTCAAAGGCAGCGCCTTGATGGTTTGAGCGAGCAGCGTTGCATCGGTAAATGCCTCTTTCGGGAGCGCTTCGTGCAGCAACCCGAGCTTCACCCCGCCCAACCCAATGCGGCTTTGCAGATGGCTCGACATCGAGCGCGAGCCGCGCGGCCGGGTGACTTCGTCCAGCATGCGTTGTTCGCTGAGTCCCGGGGCGAGATCGAGCGTGATGGTGACCTCGCCGTCTGCCAGGATCCGCTCGCGAACCAGTGCCGATAGCGCATACACCAGACTGCCCTCGATACCCGATTCGGTTACGACGAATTCACCTTGGCGATGCTGGAGGTTGCCGTCCGTGTCGGTCAAGGTGATCGCTACGGGCTTCACCGGCTGTCCGGCGAAGCGCTCGCGGAAGTACTCGCTCCAGTTTGCGTCGAAGCCGCAATTCGCCGGGCGCAGCGGCGCAACCGGCACGCCACGCGCGCTCATCAACGGCACCCATGCTGCGTCCGAGCCGAGGCGCGGCCAGCTTGCACCGCCCAGCGCGAACACCACGGCATCGGCGCGCACCTGCTGCTCGCCAGTGGGCGTCATGAAGCGCAGTGTCTGCTGCGCGGTGCGTCGAGTGGTGTCTTCGTGCCCTACGTCCGTAGCGTTCCCGAAGTCCGGGCTTTCCCAGCCTACCCATTTGTGCCGCATGTGAAAGCGCACCCCCGCTTCCTTGAGGCGATGCAGCCAGGCGCGCAGCATCGGCGCCGCTTTCATATCGGTGGGGAACACGCGGCCTGAACTGCCGACGAAGGTTTCGACGCCGAGATCGCGTAGCCAGGCTCGCAACGAATCCGGTCCAAACGCATCGAGCAGGGGCGCAATCTGTTCGCGCCGCGCGCCGTAGCGCCCGAGAAACGGCTCGATCGATTCAGAGTGCGTGATGTTCATGCCGCCTTTGCCCGCCATCAGGAATTTGCGTCCCACTGACGGCATGGCGTCGTACACGTTGACCCGCACGCCCTGCTGGGTGGCTAGCGCTTCCGCCGCCATCAACCCGGCGGGGCCGCCGCCGATGACAGCGACACAAGCGGAATCGGGCGAGGTGGTGGACATTCGGTGCATCCAGGTCAGATGAGGGTGAGGGTGAGGGCGTGAGCAGGAGAACAGCGGTTTGCGCGGCCAGATTGCCACGGCCGGTGACGCAAAGCCCGCTATTTTCACACTGCACGCGGTTAGGCCGCAAACCTGGACCGTCCCGCTGCTGCGATGCTCGGCGAGCAGCAGATCGCATCTGCACTTGTCCGTCGCAATCGCGCTATGCAATCCACATGCGCGACCTATACTTTACGAACCCCTTCCAATGGGCGCGCTCCCGCGTCCTTTCCCAGCGCACATTCCGCTTGCTCCCTGCACTGCAGATCCGTCGACCGGTCCTACGGTCGACGTCGGCGGCTTGCGCGCATTCATTGGCGCCATTGATCTGAGGAGACTGTCATGACTCGCAAGTACATCGATTGCCGCGAATTCCCGAGCGAAATGGGTTGCTCGATCGCGCTGTCGGCCGATTCCGAAGGCGAGCTGCTCGAAGCGGCCGTGCAGCATGCCGTTACGGTTCACAAACACGCGGACTCGCCCGAACTGCGCTCGCAGTTGAGGTCACTGTTCCACGACGGCACGCCGCCGGTCGATGCGCCCCGCGCGTGAAGCATCGGCAATATCGCCAGTACCGGCGCGCCGCGAGGCCTGGACCCGCGTGACCCGGCCGATCAAACCGGCGCGCGCGCCGTCTCAGTCTCGCGACGTCCACCCGGGCTGGTCGGCAGCGGTTCGATCCGGCCCACGATCACCAGATAACTGAACGCGCCCAAAAAACAGAAGCCGCCGGCGACGATCAGCGGAATCGTGAACGAGCCCTTGGTCAAGGCGACCATCACGCCGGTAAACGTGGTGATGACGATGCCGGCCAGATTCGAGGCGAAGTTCTGAATGCCGCTGATCGACGCGACATGATCCTGGGTCGGAGCGACATCAGCCGGGAGCGACCAGATGCTGGCGGCCGCGAAAGCGAGGCTGCCGTAGGCGATGCCGAAGCACGCCAGCATCAGATACACGTTCGAGGTGAACGCCGACAACGTGATCACCGACGACATCAGCATCCCGCCCACCATGCAGGTCTTGCGTGACGCGGTGAGGCTCCAGCCGCGCCGGTAGAGCGCATCGGAGACGAAGCCGCCGAGCCAGCCGCCGGGGATCGAAATTAGCGCAGGAATCATCCCGAGCGTGCCAAGCGATTTCAACGAGAAGCCGCGCGTCTGCACAAGGTAGCTTGGGAACCAGGTGATGAAGAAATAGATCACGAAGTTCAGGCAGAAGAAGCCCAGCATCATGCCCCACAGCGTGCGGTGGCGAAACAGCGAGGCCCAGCTTGCGCGCGGCTCGCCGCTGCGCGCTTCGCGTGGCGGCACGACGTCTGTGGCGCCGGTCATGTCGCCGTGGGCGGGGCTGCGGTAGATTGCCAGCCAGCCGACGATCCACACCGCACCGAGCAGGCCTGTGGCGATAAACGACGCTTTCCATCCAGCCGTGCTGATGATCAGCGCGACGAGCGGAATCGAGAGCGCCGAACCGACCCGCGAGCCGCTATCGAAGATGCTGGTGGCGATTGCCCGCTGCGCCGGCTTGAACCACTGAGCGACCAGTTTCGCGCAGGACGGGTACGCTCCCGCCTCGCCGATGCCGAGCATCAGCCGGCAACCGAACATCGCGCCGACGCTGCTCGCCACCGCCGTAGCCGCCGTGAACAGTGACCACCAGCCGACAGCGAGCGGCAAGGCAATGCGCGCGCCAACCCGGTCGATAAACCAGCCGAACGGCATTTGCATGAACGCATAGGTCCAGAAAAAGCCGCTCAGGATCAGGCCCATCTCCGCTGGCCCGATGCCGAGCGCCTTTTCGATCTGCGGTGCGGCGACCGCGAGATTCGCCCGGTCGACGTAATTCACCGCAATCGCCAGAAAACATAGAAAGATCACGACCCAACGCATTTTCCTCATAACAACGTCTCCTCCAGGGGCGGCATCCGTCGTGTGGATCATGCAGTCCGCTGCGATGCCGGCTGGCGGTGCATATGTCCTGAGCGTCCCGCTCTGCCGGCGGGATTGCATTGCGTGCATACTGAATCGGCCTGACCAGTTGCCGATAATAGGAGTGCTGTGCTCACCTGGTCAAATCCGGCCGCGCAGCAGACCGCGACGCGCAAAGACGGCCCGCCGTCCGGGCGCGAGCCGGTTCAGGCGCTCAAGGCGTTAGAGGTGCTGTGCAAGGGGACGACGGATGAAATGGCAAACGGGCACGTGCCGATTGCCGTGGACCGTGGGGTTCAGCCAGAGAGGAGGGCGTAATCGTGCGCTAATGCACGCGGCCGCAGCGCAGGCGCCGCGACCGCGCGTCGGTTCCGGGCGTCAGCCCGGATATTCCTCGTCGACCTTGAGTCCGGCGAGCTTGAAAATCACCCGCAGCGTTTGCGGTTTGATATCGCGCCGTGAGGCGAGCGTCGTCATCACGAAGTCCAGTACCTTGGCGTACTTGAGCATCGTGAGGCAGGTCTCCAGGTCGACGCTGCCGTCGCGCATCAACTCGGCAAGACGCAGCATCTCCACCGAGATATCGCGCGCCATTTCCAGTTCGAGTTGCTGTTTCTCCGTCCACGCGGGCGTGGCTGTCAGCTTGGCTAACAGTTCCTGAAACTTCTGTTCGGCGTTGCCGTTGGGTATCGTATCCATTGCCGCCTCATTTTCTTCTGAGCGCGCTTCCAGTTAAGATCGCGGCGCACTGCAGGTTACGTAACGTTCGGACCCGTGTTCCGGTCCGACCTCCCCCACACCCTTGCGGTTCACCTGATCGAGCTGGCAGCCGGCGGGGTGTTTATGTTCTCCATGCGGCCTGCCACGGGGCTTCGGCTGCATGCTTGCCTTCCTGCGCGTTTCTCGTTTCGTCGTGCTTCGCTTCGCGCACTAATTTCAGAGCAGGAAGTGTTCCAGGAAAACACGATGCGCGCTTCGGCGGCGGCGAAGAATCGGTCGCTATGCCGCGCTTTGGGTAAACTGGCAGTAACTTTTCTCTTTTTCCGTCGCCTGTCGCACGTTCGCCGTGCAATCGATGACGGTCCGTACGATGTCGAGCAAAACTCACGAAATTCGCCCCAACCAATCAGTCGAACTGCTGAAGGAGCTGCATATCCTCACGCGCGACGGCAAGATGAATCAGGACAGCCGCCGCAAGCTCAAGCAGGTCTACCACCTGTTCCAGTTCATCGAACCGCTGCTGAAAGATCTGAAAGAAAGTCAGGGCGACCTGACCCTCGTCGACCACGGCGCCGGTAAGTCCTATCTTGGTTTTATCCTGTACGACCTGTTTTTCAAGGAGCAGCAGGATAAATCGCACATCTACGGTATCGAGACGCGCGAAGAACTCGTGGCGAGTTCGGAGGCGCTGGCGGCGCGGCTGGGCTTCAAGGGGATGTCGTTTCTGAATCTGTCGGTGGCGGAGTCGATTTCGTCAGACCGTTTGCCGGCGAAGATCGATATCGTCACGGCGCTGCACGCGTGCAACACGGCAACCGATGACGCAATTCGCTTCGCCCTGCAAAAGCACGCTAAATACATCGTGGTGGTGCCGTGCTGTCAGGCCGAAGTGGCGGGCGTGCTGCGCCAGAACAAGAGCAAGTCGCTTGGCAACGCGTTGACGGAGATCTGGCGTCACCCGTTGCACACGCGTGAGTTCGGCAGCCAGATCACCAACGTGCTGCGCTGTCTGCAACTCGAGGCGCACGGTTATCAGGTGAGCGTGACCGAACTGGTGGGCTGGGAGCATTCGATGAAAAACGAACTCATCATCGCTCAATACAAGGATTTGCCGCGCCGCCGCCCGGCGGAGCGGCTCAACGAGGTGATGGATACACTCGGGATTGCTGAGTTACGCGAGCGCTTCTTTGTGGAGGCCTGAGGGCTCGCAGCAGTGACGCGGACCGGCGGACGGGGCTTACTCGCTGGCCGGCTCGCTCATCCACTTCTCCCAACCGGCCAGGCCGAGCCGCCGCAGCGTCTCCTGATTGCGCTCGTAGATATCGGCGGCGTCCGGAAACGCCTCCACGGCGCGTTCGATGCTGGCCTCGCGCAGCAGGTGCAGGATCGGATACGGGGCGCGATTCGTATAGTTTTCGATATCGTCAGCCTCGCTGCCCTCGAACTGGTACTGCGGGTGAAAGCTCGCGATCTGCAGTTCGCCTTCAAGGCGCAACTGCGCGAGCAGGCGATCCGCAAAAAACAGACAGTCGTTGTATTCGAGGAAATCGGCCAGCGCGTGCGGCAGGATCAGCAGCGTCGTGTCGATCTCGGCGGGGTCGGTCTGTTCGAGCGTTTTCAACTCCGCCTCGAGATCCATCAGAACCCCTTCCAGATCCGTCGCTTCGCTGATTGCGTAGCGGATTTGCCCCTTCACGTGCACGGCCTTGGCGAACGGGCACAGGTTCAGGCCAATGACCGCGCGGGTTAGCCAGTGGCGGGTCGACGCGAGAATGGCGGTGTGAGAGTCGAGGGAGGGTGGCATGGCGGGAGAATGAACTAATAGGCGGGGGCAGAAACGGGGACCAGAAGCCGGGACCGGAAAGCAGGACTAAAAGCCGGAACCAAAAACGTCATTTTACGGGGCGCTCAGTCCCCAGCCCCAGTCTTCGTACAAGCCGCCGCAATCAGCTGCGCCGCCACCCGCGGCGCGGCCAGGATCGGCCCGCAACCGGGACCGTAGGTCTGACTCGCGGCATACACGCCTTCGATCAGCAAGCCGAGGGCGTTTGCCAATCCGGCCGGATCGTCGGCGCCGGCTTCGGTGGCGAGCGCCGTGATCCGTTCCATCAGGCGCGCCTTGTTGCCGACGACGAACTGCCGTGCCGCATGCGACGCATCCGGAAACTCCACCGCGACATTCACAAACGGACAACCGCGATAACCGTCCACCGACGCCCGCACGGCCAGATCGTCGAAGTATTGCTGGAGCTGTTTGGCCGGTTCGCCCGGATGCTTCGCGAAACTGCTTTCGACGTAGGAGAAAAACTGTGTGTCCTTGCGCTCCAGATAGGCCAGCATGAGGTCGTCTTTCGACGAAAACTGCCGGTACAGGCTCATCTTGTTGACGCCCGCCCGCTCGACGACGGCGTCGACCCCCACGGCCCGCACGCCTTCAAGGTAGAACAGTTCGCCGGCGGCCTGCAGCAGATGCTCCTGGGCTTGCGGCCCGGCGGTTTGCGTGCGGTTACGGCGGCTGGTGGCGGCCGGCTTTGCGGTGTCGCTTTGTGACATGGTGGTTCGACGCTCGTTTATCGATGCTTGACATGTTACCGATCAGTAACTAACATCGCAACACCATTGTGACAGATCTGTCACAAGTCCTTTACGAAACACGCAATAAACGGCGGCGTCCGACGGGCGGGCGCCAATTGGAGATCCGATGAACTGGGCAGCGAGAATAATTGGCGATCGCTTCCATTACGGCTGGCTGACCGTAGCGGTGGTATTTCTGGTGTTGCTGGCCGCGGCCGGCACGCGCGCCACGCCGAGCGTGATGATGGTGCCGCTCGAACATCAGTTCGGCTGGAGCCGGGCGACCATCTCGCTCGCCATTTCGGTGAATATCGCGCTGTATGGCCTGATGGGGCCGTTCGCCGCCGCCGCGATGCAGCGTTTCGGCGTGCGGCCGACGGTGCTTGCCGCGCTCGGCACCATGGCGGCCGGCGTGGCGCTGTCGTCGCTGATGACGCATCCGTGGCAGATGATTCTGATCTGGGGCGTGATGGTAGGCGGCTCGACCGGGGTGGCGGCGCTGTCGCTGTCGGCAACGGTGGTGAATCGCTGGTTTACCACGCATCGCGGCCTGGTGATGGGTATCCTCACCGCCAGTTCGGCGACCGGCCAGCTCGTTTTCCTGCCGCTGCTCGCGGCGATTGCCGAGCACCACGGCTGGCGCCAGGTGGTCTGGGTCGTGGCAGGCGCAGCAGCGATCGTCCTGCCGCTGGTGGCGTTCCTGCTCCCCGAGCGTCCTGCCGACCTGACGCTGCGTCCGTATGGCGAACCCGCCGACACACCGCTGCACCGCGCCGTCACGAAGCAGAATCCGCTCGCCATCGCGTTCGGCACGCTGGCGATGGCCAGCAAGACGCGCGATTTCTGGCTGCTGTTTTTCAGCTTCTTCATTTGCGGCGCCAGCACCAACGGTTATGTCGGCACCCACCTGATCGCCATGTGCGGCGACTATGGCATGAGCGAAGTGCAAGGCGCGTCGCTGCTGGCCGCCATGGGTATCTTCGACCTGTTCGGCACCACCTTGTCGGGCTGGCTCTCGGATCGCTTCAACAGCCGTGTGCTGCTGTTCTGGTACTACGGGCTGCGCGGCCTGTCGTTGATGTACCTGCCGCACGCGTTCGGCATCGACTTCTTCGGTCTGCCGCTGTTCGCGGTGTTCTACGGCCTGGACTGGATCGCCACCGTGCCGCCCACCGTGCGTCTCGCAACCGATGTCTACGGCAAGGACGCGGCGCCGGTCGTATTCGGCTGGGTGGTCGCGGGGCACCAGCTCGGCGCGGCCTTCGCGGCGCTGGGGGCGGGTATGCTGCGCGCAAGCCTCGGCACTTACACGGTGGCGTCGATGATCTCGGGCGGTCTGTGCCTCGTCGCTTCGGTGATCGTGCTGCGTATCAATCGCGGCGAGCGGACGGTCGCACCGCAGGCGGTTTAGGCCGCTGGTTTAGGTCGCTGAGGCGGGCGGCGCGCTCGCGCCGAATTCCGAATGCGCTTTATCCGTCTCTTTCGCAGCGCGAGCGGCGAAGCCCGGTTATGCTATGTGCCCCGGGCAGTCGCCCGTCGATCATGAATTTCGACCGAGAGAAGCGCATGACCAACAAACCCGCCCCAACCGCAGTTCCCATTCACGAACTGATTGCAGGCCGCTGGAGCCCGCGCGCGTATTCGAGCGAGCCGCTCAGCCGCGAGCACCTGCATGCGGTTCTTGAAGCGGCCCGCTGGGCGCCTTCGTCGTACAACGCGCAGCCGTGGCGTTTTGTCGTGTTCGATCGCAGCACCGACGAGGTTTCGTTCAAGCGGGCCTTCGCCACGCTGGTGCCGTTCAATCAAGGCTGGAACGCGCCGGCGCCGGTGCTGATCGCCGTGACCACGCAGACCCTCACCAGCAAGGGTGAAGTGAACCGCTGCGCATCTTACGATGCGGGCGCGGCTGCGATGGCGCTGGTGTTGCAAGCCCACGCGCTGGGGCTCGCGGCGCACCAGATGAGCGGCGTCGATATCAGCGCATTCCGCAAGGCGTTCGCGATTCCCGACGACGTCGAGGTGATCGCGATGATTTCGCTTGGCCACTATGGCGAGGTCGAGAAGCTCGACCCGGTGCTGCGTGAGCGCGAGAAGTCGGTGCGCACGCGTTTGCCGCTTGGCGAGATCGCCTTCGGCGGCGCCTGGAAGAAACCGTTCTGAGAAAGGGCGGCCGAAGGCTCCGCTAGGGCCTCGGCTGCGGCTATCAGCCACGACGCGCGGCCCTCGCCGCCGTCCCGCGATTAGAGCTTCACCCGATACAGCTCGCGCTCCTTGCCGGCCAGCCAACGTGGCGGCCGGCCGCGTCCCGACCAGGTGGCGCCGCTCACCGGATCCTGGTACAGCACCGCTCCTTCCAGCGCCCGAGCGCGCCGGGCCGCGCGCCGCGGCAATATTTCGTGCGTGGAGATGTGGTGTTCGCTCATGAGGCGGCGAATCTGCACTATTGCTTCCCGTCGCTCGGTGGCGCGGGCGGCGGCGATATCGGCTTCGAGCTGGGCGCGTTGGTCTAGCAGTTGCTGGTAAGACGCCATGGGCGGTACGTGTTGATTGATTTGGGAGCGTTTTCAGATTAATGGCCAACAATATCCGCAATCGCGCATGGCGTGTACCCGCGAAAATCGCAATGCTGTGTCCTTGCCAGCAGGACAGTGCAGGTGCCGCCCGGTAGATTTCAGTGATAAGGAGGACTCACGTTCGCGCGACGCCATCTCCACTGCAGTGCATCATTCACTGCGCGCTTCGCGCTCACTCATCGTCTGACAGCGCCGACAGAGGTGCGGCGACGCTTTCGAGCGATTTTCGCTCTGCGTCGACACCCCAGATGGCGGCGACCACCGCAGCCCCGACCATCAGCGCCGAGCCGACGAGATAGCCGGTGAACACCTCGCTGCGCTGCTGCGTGTCGATCAGGCGGCCGAAAAATGCTGGCCCTGCGATGCCGCCCAGCGCCGTGCCGAACGCATAGAACACGGCGATCGCCAGCGCGCGGATTTCCAGCGGGAACGATTCGCTCACCGTCAGATACGCGGAGCTGGCAGCCGCCGAAGCGAAGAAGAAAATCACCATCCATGCAACGGTCTGGGTGGTGACGTCGAGCAGGTTCTGTTCGAACAGATAGCCGCTGACGGTGAGCAAAATCCCCGATAACGCGTAGGTGGCGGCGATCATCCGGCGCCGCCCGATGACATCGAAGAGGCGCCCCAGCAGCAGCGGCCCGAGAAAATTTCCGAGCGCGAACGGCAGCAGATACCAGCCGATATGATCGCCCGGCACACGATAGAAATCGGTGAGCACCAGTGCATAGGTGAAGAAGATGGCGTTGTAGAAGAACGCCTGTGCGGTCATCAGCGACAGGCCCACCAGCGCGCGGCGTCGATGCAGCGTGAAGATAGCGTGGAACACTTCGCCCAGCGGCGTATGGTCACGCGTGCGCAGACGCAGGCGCCCCAATGAGTCGTCCGCTAGACGATGGCCCGAGTTGCGAAACCGCGTCTCGATCGTTTCGACAATGGTGGCCGCTTCGTGCGCCTCGCCATGTGTGAGCAGCCAGCGCGGACTTTCGGGCACCCAGGCGCGCATCGGCAGGATTGCGAGTGCAAGCGCCGCGCCAATGAAAAAGCAGGCCCGCCAGCCCCAGTCCGCGGGCAGCAGGTGCGGATCGAGCAGCACCAGCGAGCCGGCTGCGCCGAGTCCGGCGCCGACCCAGAACGTGCCGTTGATGCCGAGATCGGTCCAGCCGCGCACACGCGCCGGGGTGAATTCCTGGATCGTCGAGTTGATCGCCGTATACTCCCCGCCGATGCCTGCACCGGTCAGGAAGCGGAACACGAGGAAGCTCGCCAGATTCCACGACAGCGCCGTGGCGGCCGTGGCCGCCAGATAGAGCGTCAGCGTGATGAAGAACAGCTTGCGGCGGCCGAGCCGGTCGGTGAGCCAGCCGAAGCCGAGTGCGCCGAGCACGGCCCCCAGGATATAGGCGCTGCCGGTCAGGCCGACGTCGGTATTGCTGAAGTGCAGCGTTGGACTTGCTTTGAGCGCGCTAGCTACGGCGCCCGCCAGCGTCACTTCGAGGCCGTCGAGGAGCCACGTCACGCCGAGTGCGACGACGATCAGCGAATGAAACCGGCCCCACGGCAGGCGGTCGAGCCGCGCTGGCAGATCGGTTTCGATCACGGTGCGCGGCTTTTCCTGTACTGCGGCGGCGGCTGATTCGGGCATTGCGCGACGTCTCCTTGTGCCGGCCAGGGTTCGCGCTTTAGCGCGCTACTCCGGTCCCATGCAACATGGTTGCTGGAGGGAAATTTGTATGGCGTATCCTGTGCGAATGAGCAATTTCCGTTCCCTTCGAGCCGGCACATGTTTACTCGTTTCTTTCGGAGCGCCTGGTATCGGGCGTCCTGTTGCGGGAACTTCAGTTGATACCCGCCGCGTTTTCGTGATACAAAGCCCGTCCACTTTCTGTCCGCGCCAGCCGTGAGCGGCGATTTATTGCCATGACCTATTGCGCGATTGACTTTGGCACATCCAACTCTGCCGTCGCTGTGCCCGACGGCGCGGCGCTGCGGCTTGCGCCGGTCGAAGGTGTCTACACGACGCTGCCCACCGCAGTCTTTTTCAATACCGACGAAAACACCCGCGGCTATGGCCGTGCAGCGCTCGAGGCGTATATCGACGGTTTTGACGGCCGTCTGATGCGCTCGATGAAGAGCATTCTCGGCTCGCCGCTGGCGGAAAATTCGACCGATCTCGGCGACGGCTCCGCGATCAAATACACCGACGTGATTGCGATTTTCGTCGATCACCTCAAGCGCTCGGCCGAGGCAAGCGCCGGCGGCCCGATCAGCCGCGCGGTGCTGGGCCGCCCGGTGTTCTTTGTCGACGATGATCCGCGCGCCGACCAGCTTGCGCAACAGCAACTGGAGGCCGCGGCGCGTTCCGTAGGGCTGCGCGAGATTCACTTCCAGTACGAGCCGATTGCCGCGGCGTTCGACTACGAATCGCATCTCACCGAAGAAGGGTTGGTGCTGGTGGCCGACATCGGCGGCGGCACCTCGGACTTTTCGCTGGTGCGCGTGGGGCCGCAGCGGATGAAGCGGGTGGAACGCAAGGACGACGTGCTGGCGCACCACGGTGTGCACGTAGCCGGTACCGACTTCGACCGCCGCGTGGAACTCGCGACGATCCTGCGCGAACTGGGTTACCAGTCGCTGGATCCGGAAGGGCGCGAGATTCCGAACCGGGTCTATTTCGACCTCGCCACCTGGCACCTGATCAATACTGTCTATGCGCCCAAACGGGTCAGCGAACTGGCCTTGATGCGGCACCTTTTTACCGACCTGAAGCATCACGACCGCCTGATGCGGGTCGTCGAGCGGCGTTTGGGGCATGCGCTGGCCGCGCACGCGGAAGAAGCGAAGATCGGCGTCGCCGCGGGTGGCGAGACAATCATCGACCTGGAGCAGGTGGAAGAGGATTTGCGGCTCGCTTTCGATGAAGCGCAACTGATCAAGGCCGGCCACGACGAGACGCTGCGCATCGTCCAGGCGGCGCGCGATACAGTGCAGGCAGCCGGTGTGGCGCCGCGCGACGTGGGCGCGATTTACTTCACCGGCGGCTCTACTGGACTTGGGTTTCTGTCGGGTGCGCTGTCGGCGGCCTTTCCGGACGCCCGGCCGGTGTTTGGCGACCGCCTCGCCAGCGTGGCAACGGGTCTGGGCATTCACGCACGGCGGCTGTTCGGCTGACAGGGTGAGGACTGAGAGCGCCTCTATCTGCGCGCCGGCGTGCGCGCTTGCACGCCGAACGCTGACGAAAATGGGTATCTGCCGATCCTGCCGCATTTTCACCAGACATAAAAAAACCCCGCCTTGGCGGGGTTTTTCTTTGCGTCCAGAAGGAAGCGTGCGCTTACACCGGCTTGATGTTAGCTGCTTGCTTGCCCTTCGGGCCCGTCTTCACTTCAAACGTGACCTTTTGGTTTTCTTGCAGCGTCTTGAAGCCTTCCGTGCGGATTTCCGAGAAATGCGCGAACAGATCTTCGCCGCCGCCGTCGGGAGTGATGAAGCCAAAGCCCTTTGCGTCATTGAACCACTTGACGGTACCGGTTTCCATATTACTTGTTCCTAAAGATGGTAAATAAGGCCGAAGCCCGAGGTGTGCATGAAAATCAAGGAAGGGGGTAATGGGACCAACCGGAGTACCGTTGATGGGCGAACTACGAAAGACCAATTCACTCGCCGCTTGAAATCCTGCCCGAACGTTATACGGCGATTTCGAGAGAAGGTCAACAGTCTCAGCACATCTTTACAAGGTTTTGAGGGCCGGGCGGGACGCGTGCTTACAAAACTTGCGTGCCCCTTAATTTTTTGCTAGGGATAACCCTAGCTTCACTGCATTCTCTCGGTGCAACCGTTAAACTACGCGCCGCGCCAGGGTTGCACCTGATTCAGACTATAAGCCCTGGCCCATCATGGCCGTCACCCCGTCTCCAGCGTCATAAGCATTGCCGCGGTGCCGACATGTTTTTGATAGAGGAGAAGACGTGAAAAGTTCTATTCAACGGAACATTGGCCCGTTCGCGCTGATGCTGACCGGCCTCGGTTCGATCATCGGGTCGGGCTGGCTGTTCGGTGCGTGGAAGGCGGCAAAAATTGCAGGTCCCGCGGCCGTTTGCGCCTGGATCATCGGCGCGGTGGTGATTCTGGCAATCGCTCTCACCTATGCGGAACTGGGCTCGATGTTCCCCGAGTCGGGCGGCATGGTGCGCTACGCGCGCTATTCGCACGGCGCGCTGGTCGGCTTCGTCAGCGCATGGGCCAACTGGATCGCGATCGTCTCGGTGATTCCGATCGAAGCAGAAGCTTCGATTCAATACATGAGCACTTGGCCGTATCCATGGGCGCATGCCCTGTTCGTCAACGGGTCATTAACCACGAATGGGTTATTACTGTCGGCGATTCTGGTCATTATTTATTTCATGCTCAATTATTGGGGCGTAAAGCTGTTTGCGCGCGCCAATACGACCATCACCGTCTTCAAGTTCCTGATTCCGGCGGCGACCATCGCCGGCCTGATGGCCACCGGTTTTCACCACGAGAACTTCGGCGAGACGAGCACGTTCGCGCCGTATGGCTGGTCGGCGGTGTTCACGGCTGTGGCCACGAGCGGTATTGTGTTTGCATTCAACGGCTTCCAGAGCCCGATCAACCTGGCTGGCGAAGCGCGTAACCCCGCGAAGAGCGTGCCGTTCGCGGTGATCGGCTCGATCCTGCTGGCGCTGGTGATCTATGTGCTGCTGCAGATCGCGTATATCGGCGCGGTGAACCCGGCTGACGTGCTGAAGGGCTGGAGCCATTTCAGCTTTGCTTCGCCGTTCGCCGAACTGGCAATTGCACTGAACCTCAACTGGCTGGCGTTCCTGCTGTACGTCGATGCGT
Organism: Burkholderia sp. 4M9327F10; assembly: GCF_005503145.1. GTDB lineage: Bacteria > Pseudomonadota > Gammaproteobacteria > Burkholderiales > Burkholderiaceae > Paraburkholderia. The sequence continues at coordinate 120,944 of NZ_SCNV01000016.1, forward strand.
TCGTTAGCCCGAGCGGCACGGGCACGACCTATATGGCGACCACCAGCCGCATGATCTACGCAATGGAACGCAACAACACGATGCCGAAGATGTTCGGCAACGTGCACCCGATCTACGGCGTGCCGCGTCATGCGATGTGGTTCAACCTGCTGGTTTCGTTCATCTTCATGTTCTTCTTCCGCGGCTGGAGCTCGCTCGCGGCAGTGATTTCGGTTGCGACGGTGATCTCGTACCTGACGGGTCCGATCAGCCTGATGGCGCTGCGCCGTGCGGCTACCGATCTGGAGCGTCCGTTGCGCATTCCGGGCATGAAGGTCATTGCGCCGTTTGCATTCGTTTGTGCGTCGATGGTGCTGTTCTGGGCGAAGTGGCCGCTGACGGGTGAAATTATCCTGCTGATGATCGTGGCACTGCCGGTGTACTTCTACTTCCAGGCCAAGTCGGGCTTCGCCGGCTGGGGCCGCGACCTGAAGGCGGCATGGTGGCTGGTGGCTTACCTGCCGATGATGGCGATCCTGTCCCTGATCGGCAGCAAGCAGTTCGGCGGCCACGGCATTCTGCCGTACGGCTGGGACATGCTGACCGTGGCGGTGTTCTCGCTGGTTTTCTATTACTGGGGCGTGAATTCCGGTTATCGCAGCGAGTACCTCGACGAGCGTGATGTGCACGACGAAGTGCTCGAAGGGATGGGCGCGCACTGATCGTTCGCGCCGCCGCGTCCGCGCGGCTGAATCCTGACCCGGATGCTGTTGTTGGCCCGGGGATGTCAAAAGGCCCGCCTGAGTTGCTCAGGCGGGCCTTTTTGCTGGGCGCGCGGTGCGGCTCGCCTGCGCGGCCCGCCCAGGCGGCCCCGTATATCCGGCTCGCGTGCCCAGCTCGTTTATGCGGTGCCGAAGATGTAGTTCGTCATTGCCAGCGACTTCTGGTACGTCCCAAGCGACTGGATCGCCAGCGTGTAGTCGTCGTCCGCCGCGCCGAGAGCGGCGAAGACCGGCAGCAGATGCTCGTCGGTCGGGTGCATCAGCACCGCGTGCGGCGCCTGGCGGCGATAGTCGAGCAGCGCGTCGGTATCGTGCGCCGCCAGCCTCGCTTCGAACCAGTCGGTAAATTCCGCGACGCGTGGGTCGGCGTCCTCCGGCCGCGCCGAAAAATCGGCGGCGCGCAGATTGTGAGTGATCTGGCCGGAGCCGATCACCATCACGCCATCGTCCTGCAGCGCCCGCAGCGCGCGGCCCACACGGAAGTGGTGAGCGGCGTCCATGTGCGGCTGGATCGACAACTGCGCCACCGGCACATCGGCGTTCGGGAACATCAGCAGCATCGGCACCCACGCTCCGTGGTCGAGGCCGTGCGGTTGGGTGCCGGCGAGCAGCCCGTGCTCATTGAGCAGCGAGGCGGCCCGTCGCGCGACGTCCGGCGCGCCAGGCGCCGGGTACTGGATTTCATACAACTGGCGCGGAAAGCCGTAGAAATCATGGATGGTCTCCGGCTGCTCAGCCGTGCTCGCAAGCGGCCCGGCAGTGCCCCAGTGGGCCGAGAGCATCAGGATCGCTTCCGGACGCGGCAAGTGGGCCGAGAGCGCGCCGAATTCGGCGGAGGGCATCGAAGGGTCGATCGGCAGCGTCGGGGCGCCGTGGGAGAGGAAAAGCGACGGCAAACGGGTCATGGCAGCGTAGTGCGCAGCAAATGCGTCAGGTAAGTTGGGTTGCTACCAATATAGGGCCGCACTGCCGTTTGATAAACGGCTGAAACCGGATTTGATTGCGTCGCAGGCGTTGTGAATCGGCGTGTGGCGTATGTCGTGCCGCGCCGTTGGCCTATTCCGCTGATGTATCGCGCAGCCCTTGCCACGCAGCCGAGAGCGCCGGACCCAGTGCAAACAGATCCAGCACGCGGGCGACCGTGTGATCGACCATCTCGTCAATCGAAACGGGGTGGTTGTAGAAGGCCGGCAGGGGCGGAAAGACCACGCCGCCCATTTCGGTGACGGCGGTCATGTTGCGCAGATGCGCGAGATTGAACGGCGTTTCGCGCACCATCAGAACGAGGCGGCGGCGCTCCTTGAGCGTCACGTCGGCGGCGCGGGTGATCAGATTGTCGGACAGGCCGTGCGCGACGCTTGCGAGCGTCTTCATGGAGCACGGCGCGACGATCATGCCGTCAGTCGCAAACGAACCGGACGCGATGCTCGCGCCCACGTCGCGCACCGAGTGGACGACATCCGCGAGCGGATGCACGTCTTCTTTGCCCAACTGAAGTTCGTGCTGGATATTGAGCCAGCCGGCGCTGGAGATCAGCAGATGGGTTTCCACGCCGCCCAGCCTGCGCAGCGTTTCAAGCAGGCGCACGCCGTAGACGGCGCCCGTCGCGCCGGTGATCGCGATGATCAGCCGGCGAGGCGCCGCAGCGCGTGTTTCCATGGCGAGCGGCACCTGAGGTTCGGCTTGTGAAGCGTCAGGCGGCGCTCAGGCCGCGGCAAACAACTGCTGCAGTTCGCCGTTCTGGTACATCTCCATCATGATGTCCGAACCGCCGATGAACTCGCCCTTCACGTAGAGCTGCGGGATGGTCGGCCAGTTCGAGAATTCCTTGATGCCCTGGCGCACTTCGTCGTCCTCGAGGACGTTGACGGTCTTGGGCGAGTCGACGCCGCATGCCTTCAGGATCTGGATGGCGCGGCCCGAAAAGCCGCACATCGGAAACTGCGCGGTGCCCTTCATGAAGAGCACGACGGCGTTTTCGTCGACGATTTGCTTGATGCGTTGTTGCGTATCCATGACTGACCTTGCGGTTCCAGAATGTGGTGGAGATAGATTGAAATGATAGCGGATTTCGTTGCGACAGGCGGGCGGCGGTCTCGCGGCGGGGTTGCCGGGCATTTGACGTGAAGTTGCCCCGGCACTGCCGGTGTGCGGCGTTACCCGCCCGTTTGCCAGGCGCCGCCGCTAATGCGTTCGATACCGGCAAGATCGCATTCCGAGCGCACCGCTGTGAAACCGGCTTGCTCGAGCAGGGCGCGCACCGCGGCCGCCTGATCGTAGCCGTGTTCGAGCCACAGCACGCCCCCGCTCGCGGTGAAGCGCGCAGGCGCACCGGCGATGATCGCGCGGATGGCGCTCAGGCCGTCCGCCTCGTCGGTCAACGCGCCGCGCGGTTCGAAGCGCAAATCGCCCTCCGACAGATGCGGGTCGCCGCTGGCGATATACGGCGGATTGCTGACAATCACGTCGAAGCGCAAGCTGGAATCGAGCGCGTCATACCAGTCGCTTTGCGCAAGCCGTACCGCGCCGCCGGGGCGCGTTGCGTCGAGCAGACGGGTGGCGTTGCGGTTGGCGACGGCGAGCGCCGCGCCTGAGCGATCGACGGCCCACATCTGCGCATCGGGCCTCGCCGAGGCAATCGCGACCGCAATCGCCCCGGTGCCGGTGCCGAGATCGAGCACGCACGGACGCGCGATTCCCTCCAGCGCCGCCAGCGCGGTTTCGACCAGCAATTCGGTTTCCGGCCGCGGGATCAACACATCCGGCGTCACTTCGAAGTCCAGCCCGAAGAACTCCCGCGCGCCGATCAACTGCGCCACCGGTTCACCCGCCACGCGTCGCGCCTCCAGTGCCTGAAAAGACGCTACGCGCTCGGCATCGAGCAGCTCGTCGCTGCGCGTGATCAGCTCGGTACGACGCCAGCCGAGCACATGCCCGAGCAGGATGCGCGCTTCAAGTGGCGGCAACGGCGAAGCGCGCAGCAGGGCGGCAGCGTTATTCATGGTGCCGGTGTGTCCCGTAAATGCGCTCACGCTCAGTCCGCGTCGCCGAGCGACGCCAGCAATTCGGCCTGATGTTCGCTCACGAGCGCCGCGATCAGTTCGTCGAGATCGCCGTCCATGATCGATTCGAGGCGGTACAGCGTCAGGTTGATGCGGTGATCGGTGAGACGGCCTTGCGGGAAGTTGTAGGTACGGATGCGCTCCGAGCGGTCGCCCGAGCCGATCAGGCTCTTGCGGGTCGCGGCTTCCTTCGCGTGCTGCTCGTGATACTGCTTGTCCTTGATGCGCGCGGCGAGCACCTTCAGTGCGCGGTCCTTGTTTTTGTGCTGCGAGCGGTCGTCCTGGCATTCCACGACGATGCCTGTGGGCAGGTGAGTCACCCGCACGGCCGAATCGGTCTTGTTGATGTGCTGACCGCCGGCACCGGAGGCGCGGAACGTGTCGATGCGCAGATCGGCCGGATTGATCTCGACTTCGCCGATTTCATCCGCTTCCGGCATCACCGCGACCGTACAGGCCGAGGTATGGATGCGCCCCTGGGTTTCAGTGGCCGGCACGCGCTGAACGCGGTGGCCGCCGGACTCGAACTTGAGTTTCGAGTACGCCGCTTCGCCCGCAATCCGCACGATGACTTCCTTGTAGCCGCCCAGGTCCGATTCGCTGGCCGACATCATTTCGATCTGCCAACGGTTGCGCTCGGCGAAGCGCAGATACATCCGCAGCAGATCGCCCGCGAACAGCGCCGATTCGTCGCCACCCGTGCCGGCGCGGATTTCGAGGAAGATGTTGCGGTCGTCGTTGGGGTCTTTCGGCAGCAGCATTTTCTGCAGCTCCGCGCCGAGCTTGTCCATCCGCTCGCGGGCGGCGCGAATCTCTTCTTCGGCGAAGTCGCGCATTCCCGCGTCGGTCAGCAGTTCCTGCGCGGTGAGCGCGTCGTTGCTGGCCTGGCGCCACAGCGCGTAATGCTCGACCACGGGCCCAAGCTCGGCGTGCTCGCGCGTCAGCTTGCGGTATTGATCGAGATTCGAGGTGATGTCCTCGCGGCTCAACAGATCGTTCAGTTCGGCCAGCCGGGTAGTGAGCTGGTCGAGCTTGCTTTGCATGCTCGTTTTCATCGGACGGTACGGAGCGGGCTCCGGAAAGGACGGCGTAACTGGGGAGGCGGGCGCAAGCCCTGGAGGTGGGCGCCGTCCTGCCGGAACACGTGGCCAGGCGGCGCGCGGCGGGAGCGCCGCTAACGTTCCGAGGAACCGGAATGTTTGTAGAAACCGCCCATCAGTTCGATGAGCTTATCTCGATTTTCACTGCTGGCGCGATTGAGCGCGTGCGTCGGACCATGAATCAGCTTGTTGGTGAGCGCCTGCGAGAGCGCCTCGATCACGGCAGCGGGGTCCTCGCCGCGGGCGAGCGCCTTTTGCGCGCGTTCGACTTCGGCACGGCGCAACAGGTCGGCCTGGGTGTGCATATGGCGGATCACCGGCACGATGCTGCGCGCGTCGAGCCACTGCATGAAATTCTGCACCCGCGTTTCGATGATCGCTTCGGCTTGCGCAACCGCGGCCTGGCGCGAGGCATTCCCTTCGCGCACGATGGCGCCGAGGTCGTCCACGGTATAGAGGAACACGTCTTCGAGCTTGCCCACTTCGGGTTCGATATCGCGCGGCACGGCGAGATCGACCATGAAGATCGGCCGGTGCCGGCGCGCCTTCACCGCGCGCTCGACGGCGCCCAGACCGATGATCGGCAAGGTGGAGGCCGTGCACGATACGATGATGTCGAACTCGTGCATCCGCGCAGGCAGATCAGATAGTGGGATGGCCCGGCCATTGAAGCGCTCGGCGAGCCGCGCGCCGCGTTCGGCGGTGCGGTTCGCCACCACCAGTTCGCGCGGCTGCTGCGCCGCGAAGTGGGTGGCGCACAGCTCGATCATCTCGCCCGCGCCGATAAACAGCACGCGCTGGTTTGCCACCTTGTCGAAGATGCGCTGCGCGAGACGCACCGCTGCGGCGGCCATCGAAACGGATTGCGCACCGATTTCGGTGGTGGTGCGCACTTCCTTGGCTACCGCGAAGGTGCGCTGGAACAACTGGTTCAGGTACGTACCGAGAGCGCCTGCCTCCGAGGCCGTGCGCACCGCGTCTTTCATTTGACCGACGATCTGCGTCTCACCCAGCACCATCGAATCGAGCCCCGACGCCACCCGGAACGCGTGGCGCACCGCCTCCGACTGCGGCAGCGCATACACGTGCGGGGCGAGTTCGCTGACCGGGAGGTTGTGATACCGCGAGAACCACTGAATGGCGGCTTCACGGGCCGCATGGTCGTCGGTCGCGCAGTAGAGTTCGGTGCGATTGCAGGTGGACAGGATCGCCGCTTCGGGCGCGCTCCGGGCGGCGGAGGGGCCGAGCCAGATGTCCTTGAAGGTGGCCAATGCAGGTTTGATCTGTTCGAGCGGAAACGCCACGCGTTCGCGCAAGGCGACGGGCGCGGTGTGGTGATTGATTCCGATCGTTAGAAGCTGCATAGGAGGCGCTATCGTGGGGCGCTATGGTTTAGCCCAATATTATAGCGTTTTCACAATTCCTTCAGTCCGGACGCATCTTTAGACGGGCACACCGCCCTCCGGCGGGACCGCATCCAACTGGTAGCCGAAGCCGTAAAGCGGCGTCAGGCAATAGCCGTGGTCGGGTCGTAGCTGCAATTTGGTGCGCACCCGCGACGCATGTGTGTCGAGCGTGCGCGACCTTACGTCGCGCCTACGGGTCCAGACTGTTTCGAGAATGTGGGCACGGGATACCGGCCGCGACACATTATTGAACAGTAGCAGCGCGAAACGGAATTCTTTGGGGGTTAGTGCCACTGTCTGACCGTGAAATGTAACGGTAAAGTGCGCGGCGTCGAATACATAATCGCCAAACACGTCGAGCCTGCGGTTGGGGGGGCGGCGCAGCCCGGCACGCCGCAGCAGGGCGTCGACGCGGGCCAGCATTTCGGGGCCGCGAACCGGTTTCGTCAGACAATCGTCCGCACCGGCGTGCAATGCTGCGACAATCTCACTTTCGCGCGGCGCCGACATCAACATGATGACCGGCAGGCTGGGCAGGATACTGCGGGCACGGGGAATGACGTCTTCGGCCGAGCGGTCGCCGGCCCAGCTATCGGTTAGCAGGAGATCGAAGAATTCGTCGGAGGCGCTCGCCAGAAACGGCGTACTGGCGATGAAATGACGGCAGGCATGGCCGCCGGCGAAGATCAGCCTGTCCACGAGTTCCGCGTGGCGGAGGTCAGGCTCGATGAGGGCGATTCGCATAGGACGCACTTTCAGCGTGGCGGGCGCGGGCGGCAAACCTTACGGCTTGCCTAAATGTGACCCCGGCCCCTAAACTCAACCGCTACGCGGAAAGCGCCGTGCTGACCTTTATAGTTAACGAGACAAAAATGCTAGCTGCCCGAACGCTTTACGCCTATGAGAAGAGTCCGAAAGTGAGTGAGGTCCCCTACTGATGGGATGGCCCGGTATCGTGTTGCTGGGTGCGGTCATCGGCCTCGCGGGCTGGTGGTTGCATCCGCTGCGGCGTGCAAGCCGCGCACGGTTCTGGGTGGCCTTGCTGGCCGGTGTGCTGGGCGCGGTGGTCGCCCGCATGGCCGGTAATGTGACTGGTCTCTTCCATGATGGTGATACGCTCGAATGGCCGGTATGTACGGCTGTTGCGTTGATTGCCGTTGCCGTGACGGTCGGCTTGTTTTCCCGTCGCTGAACATTTGCAGGTGAATCCGATGAATGCCCGACTTCCTGAGACCTCTTCTATTCCTGAGCGTATCGCTCACCTGCGCGGCGCAATGAAGCGCGAAGGCCTCGCGGCCTATCTGGTTCCCTCCGCCGATCCGCATCTCTCCGAATACCTGCCCGGGCGCTGGCAAGGGCGCCAATGGTTGTCCGGCTTTACCGGCTCGGCCGGCACACTGGTTGTCACGGACGGTTTTGCCGGTCTATGGACCGATAGCCGTTACTGGGAGCAGGCCGATGCGCAACTGGCCGGCACCGGCGTCCAGCTGATGAAAATGATGGGAGGCCAGCAGTCGCAGCCGCATTTCGACTGGATGGCGCAGAACGTGGCCGCCGGCGGCACCGTCGGTGTCGACGGTGCGGTGCTGGGACTCGCGGCCGCCCGCTCGCTGACCCAGGCGTTGAGCGCTCACGGGGTCAAGCTGCGTACCGACCTCGATCTGTTCGATTCGATCTGGCCTCAGCGGCCGTCGCTGCCTACTGAAACGGTGTTCGAACATATCGCGCCGCACGCAACGGTGGCACGTACCGACAAGCTTGGTCAGATCCGCCGCGCGATGCAGGAGAAGGGCGCGCAATGGCACTTCATCTCGACGCTCGACGATCTCGCCTGGCTGCTGAATCTGCGCGGCGCCGATGTCAGCTACAACCCGGTGTTCGTCGCGCACGCGCTGATTGGGCTCGAGCGCGTCTCGCTCTTCGTGGCCGACGGCAAGGTGCCGCAGTCGGTGCTCGAAGCGCTCGCGCGTGACGGCATCCACGTCGAGTCGTATGGCAAAGCGGCCGACGCGCTCGCCGCGCTGCCGGGTGGTGCAACGCTGCTGATCGATCCGCGCCGGATTACGTTCGGGTTGCTGCAATCGGTGCCGTCGACGGTGAAGATCGTCGAAGCAGTGAATCCGTCGACCTTCCTCAAGTCGCGCAAGACCGAGGCGGACGCGGAGCACGTGCGGGCGACGATGGAGCAGGACGGTGCGGCGCTCGCTGAATTTTTCGCGTGGTTCGAAGGCGCGCTTGGCCGTGAGACGATCACGGAGCTGACCGTCGACGAGCGCTTGACGGCTGCCCGCGCTCGGCGGCCCGACTACATTTCGCTGAGCTTTGCGACTATTGCCGGCTACAACGCCAACGGTGCGATGCCGCACTACCGGGCGACGCCTGCGGCGCATTCGATCATCGAGGGCAACGGGCTGCTGCTGATCGACTCGGGCGCGCAGTATCTGACCGGCACGACGGACATCACGCGCGTGTTGCCGATCGGCACGCTGAGCGAGGCGCAGCGGCGCGATTGCACGGTGGTGTTGAAGGGCATGATGGCGCTCTCGCGGGCGAAGTTTCCGCGCGGCATCCGCTCGCCGATGCTCGATTCGATCGCGCGCGCGCCGATCTGGGAAGCCGGAGCCGATTACGGTCACGGCACAGGCCACGGCGTCGGCTATTTCCTGAACGTGCACGAGGGCCCGCAGATCATTTCGCACTATGCGCCGGCTGAACCGTGGACGGCGATGGAAGAAGGCATGATCACCTCGGTCGAGCCGGGCATCTACCGGCCGGGCAAGTGGGGCGTGCGGATCGAGAATCTGGTGTTGAACCGTCCGGCGCAGAAGACCGAGTTTGGCGATTTCCTCCAGTTCGAGACGCTGACGCTGTGCCCGATCGATACGCGCTGCTTTGACCTGTCGCTGCTGCGCGAAGACGAGCGCGCGTGGTTGAACGCGTACCACGAGATGGTGCGCGCACGGATTGCGCCGCATGTGTCGGGTGAGGCGAAGGCGTGGCTGGAGACGCGGACACAGCCTGTTTGAGGCAGTAGTGGTGAGTGAGTAACCGCAGCGGCGGGGTTCCGAAGGCGCCTGTGCTGCGATCAGCAATTGAGGAGCGCGGCGTATGGCGGGTATTGCGGTAGTGGTGATCGATGTGCAGCAGGCCTTTTTCTCCGGCCCAAACGCCTCGTATCGGGGCGCCGAGGTGATCGACGGCATTAACCGCCTGACCGCGGCGGCGCGGGCGGCAGGTGCTCCGGTGTTCATCGTCCAGCACGATGAAGCAGACGACCCGGAGATCGTGTACGGCAGCGCGGGTTGGCAACTTCCCGCGTCGCTCGTGCGCACTGGCCAAGATATCCTCGTGCGCAAATCGGTCGGCGACTCGTTTCACGAAACGCCGCTGAAGGCGCATTTTGACCGGCTCGGCATCGACCGCCTTCTGATCTGTGGTTACGCGACCGAATTTTGCGTCGACACGGGCGCTCGCCGGGCTGCTTTGCTAGGCTATCGGACCACGGTCGTCTCCGATCTCCACACCACCCAGCAAACCTCGGATCTTTCGCCCGAGCAGATCGTCGCGCATCACAACCGCGTGTGGGAGCATTCCTCCATGTCGGGCAACCGGGTCTCAGTGCGTCCGCTCGCCGACATTCTCGCGACGGAGTTCGCATGAGCATCAAGGCCGTGGTGTTCGATTTCGGCGGCGTGCTGATCGACTGGAGTCCTGAATATCTGTTTCGCCAACTGATCCCCGACGAAACCGAGCGCCGCTGGTTTCTGACGCATGTCTGCTCGATGGACTGGGTGATCCGCCAGGACGGCGGTCAGACGATCGCCGACGGCACGGCCGAACTGGTTGCGAAGTTTCCCGATCATGAGGCGCTGATCCGCGCGTTCTATGAGCGCTGGCACGAGATGGTCGCCGGTGTGCTCGAAGATGGTGTGGCCACGCTCGACAAGCTCGATGCGGCGGGCGTGCCGCTGTTCGGTCTCACGAACTGGTCGGATGAGACGTTTCCGTATGCGTGGGAACACTTCCCGGTGCTGCGGCGCTTTCGCGATATCGTGGTGTCGGGGCGCGTCAAGCTGGTGAAGCCTGACCCGGCGATCTTCGCCGAAATGCGGCGGCGTATCGAGGTGCAACTGCCGGGCATCGAAGCGCACGAACTCGTCTTTATCGACGATAACCTCAAGAATGCCCAGGCCGCGAGCGCGCTGGGCTGGCACGGCGTGCACCACACATCCGCGGCGCATACCGAAGCGAGGCTGCGCGAACTGGGGCTGCCGGTCTGACTTCGCGCCGTTCGCAAGTCCTGGTCGGCCTGATTCAGACAGTGCCGCGCGACACCGGTGCCAGCCGCTCGGCAACCGCCTGGCATGCGGCGCGCAACGGCGCGACGTAGGTTTCGAGCGGTGTCGCGCTCTTGCGAAACAGCGGGATGCTCACGCTGATGCATGCCACCGGCTGGCCGTCCGGGCCGCGGATCGCGCAGCCGTAGCAGAAAATCTGCGCTTCGTTTTCTTCCCGATCTTCCGCATGGCCGCGCTCGCGAGTCGCTTCCAGTTCGGCGGCGAGCGCGCTGGGCTCGACAATCGTGTTGCTGGTGAAACGCTGGAACGTCAGTCCTTGCAGCAGACTGTCGCGTGCGCGGGTATCGAGCGATGCCAGATACGCCTTGCCTACCGAACTCGAGTAGAGCGTGACACGCGTGCCGATCCGCGAGGCCATCCGTACCGCATGCGGACTCTCCAGCTTCTCGATATAGACCATTTCCGTGCCGCTACGCACCGCGAGGTGCACGGTTTCCTGAGTGGCGTCGCGCAAGGTCTGCAATGCATCGATGGCGGCGACCCGCAGGTCCGAGCGCTCCCAGCTCCGGCTCGCCAGCGACATCAGGCGCGGCCCGAGCTCGAAGGTGCCGCCGCGCAGACTCTCGATCGCGAGCCCTTCCGCGATCAGCGCACCGACGATCCGGTAGACCGTCGGCCGCGGGTAGCCGGTCTGGGCCGCGAGTTGCGCGACGCTCAGCGGTTCGCTGGCATCGGCGATCCGCTGCAGCACCGCCATGAACTTCGAGAAGGCAGCGGTGCCAGTGGCGCGGGCCGCGTCGAGTGTGGCGATTGGGTCGTTCATGCCGCCAGATACCCGCCGTCCACGGGGACGATTGTGCCGGTGATAAACGCGGCCGCCGGCGAGCAGAGAAACACCACCGCTTGCGCAACGTCCTCCGGTTCTCCCCAGCGGCCAAGTGGCGTGCGCTCCAGAATTGCCCGCGAGCGGCCGTCATCGTCCTGCAGCGCCTGCGTGAGCGGCGTTGCAATCCAGCCGGGCGCGACGGCGTTTACGCGGATCCCATCCTGGGCGTACGCCAGCGCGAGAGACTTCGTCAATTGCGCGACGCCCCCCTTGCTCGCACTGTAGGCCGGCACTAGCCCACCGCCGAAAAAGCTCAGCATCGACGCCGTATTGACGATGACGCCGCGGCTTTTCATCAGCAGAGCGCGCGCCGCTGAACAGGTGCGCATCGTCCCGGTGAGGTTCACATCGATCACCTGTTCGAATACCTCGATCTCATGTTCGGCGGCGCGGCGGATCATCCCTGCGCAATTCACCAGTATGTCGAGCGAGCTGAGCGGCGCAAACAGCGCGGTTATCTCCGGGTTCGAACTGACGTCGAGCGCAGCCACTTCGATGTCCGCTCCGAGCGCCTCGCGTTGCGCGTCGGTTGGAGCGAGACCGGCTGCGATCACCCGAGCCCCAAGCGCGGCGAGCTGGCGTGCGATCCCCGCGCCGATGCCCTGTGTGCCGCCGGTCACCATAGCGGTTTTGCCTTTGAAAAGATCTTGCTGAAACGTCATGGCGAATCTCAAAGCGTGTGAGTGAAAGAGCCGGGGCGCCGCTCAGGCCAGCGTCGCGGCCGCGGCGGTTTCGGTGCGCTCGGCGATCGGTGCGCGCACCACGAACATATAGACGAGCGCCGCGGCGAACGAGACACCCGCGCTGATCAGGAAAGCGTCGACGAACGAGTGGGTTTGATCGACGACTACGCCCGTGATGAATGGCGCGAACGAACCGCCGAAGTAGCCACCGAAGTTCTGGATACTGCCGAGCGATGCCACCAGGTGCCGCGGCGCGGCGACGCTGACGAGCGCCCATGCACCGCCGCTGGCCATGTTGATGAAGTACATCGCCAGCGACAGGTAGACAATGGCGAGCGCGGTGTTCGGCGTGTAGGCCGCAGGCACCGTGAACACGGCCGCGAAAATCAGGCCCGTGCAGATTGGCCACTTGCGGCTGCGGATCGGTGCGACGCCGCGCGCCATCAGTCCATCGGCGACAAAGCCGCTCGACAGCATGCCCAGCGTGCCAAACAGATAGGGGATCGAGACGATCCAGCCGGTCTTCGCAATCGACAGATGCCGTTCGTGCTCGAGGTAGGCAGGCAGCCAGGTCAGATACAGCCAGACCATGTAGATCACGCCCATGAAGCCGAAGATCATGCCCCACGTGGTGCGTGCGGTGAACAGGCCGCGCCATTCGGCCGCCGTCATGCGGCGCTCGGCGCGCGTATGCGGTTCCTCCTCGGTCAGATGGGTGATTTCATCCGCTTCGAGCGCGACTTCGCGCCGGTTGCGATACACGAGGTACCAGCCGATCGACACCGCAATGCCCATCACGCCCATCACGATGAACATCCAGCGCCAGCCGAACGCCAGCAGCAGGCCGGTGAGAATAGGTGGCGCGAGGGCGGGGCCGATGGTCGACGAAGTGGTGAAAATGCCGGTCGGCCGACCGCGCTCTCGCAGCGAATACCATTCGCTGACCACTTTCGCGCCTGCCGGAAACTGCGGCGCTTCGCCAATGCCGAGGCAGATCCGCGCCACCAGGAACTGCTGCAGGTTCTGCACGAAGCCGCCAAACAGTTGCGCCACCGACCAGACGAACATGCCGAGCCCCAGCATCAGCCGCGCACCAAAGCGGTCGAGCAGCGCGCCCATTGGCAATTGCGAGAACGCATACGAAAACGAGAACGCGGACAGCAGCAGACCCATCTGTGACGCGCTGAGTCCCAGTTCGCCGCTCACCGAATGATTCGCGATCGACAGTGTGCTGCGATCGAGATAATTGACGATGCCGGCGAGCGTCAGGAACGCCAGCGCGACCCATTGGATGCGCCGTAAGCGCGGTGTTTTTGCCTGCATGGTTTGTCTCCTCCGATGCTCTTATGAGTCTATGGATGGAATGCTGCGAAGGCTCACCTCACGAACTGGTCCACATAACTCGCACCGAGCCCGACTTTCTCGAAATGAGCGCGGCACATCTCCAGCTTGGTGAAGACGTCCTCGTAGCCCGTGAAATTGCCGTATGGATCGCAGTAGTACATCACCCCGTTCACCTGGAAGTAGGTGATCATTTCTTCCACGTCTTCCGGGACGTAGAGCGTATGCGTTTCGCCCGGCGGTTCGAAGACGTAGCTGCCTTCTGTCGCGATCCAGTCGTGTTCGAGGTAGCGCCATTTGCCTTTGAGCACCATGCCGTGCACGGCGGCCGGGTGCCGGTGACGGCTCAGCACGCCCGATTTGCGCACGCGCAGCAGATTCATCCAGTAGCCGGTGGAGACGTTCAGGCAGAGTGGCCGGAACCAGACATTCTCGGCTTGCGGCACCCACAGGCGCTCGTCCTGAGGAATCGCCGATTCGACGACGATCTCGCGCAACGCCTCAGGCGGGTTGGGAAGCTGATACGGCGTCATCGCGTCGGCGGCAGTGGCGGACGGGGCTGGCATAGTGTCTCCTGATTTGTCCACAATATGGATTTTTAAATCACATTATGGACAAATCCTCGAACTTTCCCCGCAACGTGTCAAGCCGTGATGACCCGCCGTGCAGCCTTATTGCCCGAGCAGATTCTTCAGCGCGTTGCCGAGACCCTTCACCGTTTCTCCCGCGCCTTTTGCCACGCCTTCGACGCTCACGCCCATGGCGTCCGCGAAGCCGGTCCCGAGCTTGTTCAGCAGGTTCTCGTTCACTGAGAATTTAGGGTCGCGTAAATTGCCGTCCAGGACGAAGTGCACCGTGATGTCGCCGTTGCGCGTCTTCAGCGCTGCAACGGCTGCCTTGGTTGGAATCGACAGGAAGGTGTCGAGCGGGTTGCCGGTATCGGCAAGTTTCAGGTGATGCAGGGTCACGGTGCCCGGCGCGTGCAGGTGATAGTCGCGCACGGTCGATTCGACTGTGAGGTCGACCGTGCCGCCCGTAATCTGCGCCTTGGCACCCGCCTTCTTGAGCAGATAGGGATCGAGCATGACAACGTCGACGCCATGCAGCGTACTGGTGGTCTGCGAGTCTTTGCTGGCAACCTTGATCCAGCCGCCGAAGGCGACCGTGCCGGTATGCGCCGGACCGACGATCGAGCCGTTGGCGGTGACGCTCGTCGGGTCGGTGAGGGCAGGCAAATGCAGGTTCTCGACGCTTCCGCTGGCCTGCGTGATGGCCACCTTGTACGCCGGTTTGCTGACGGTGAAATCGTAGAACTCGAACGTGCCTTGCTCGAAGGCGATGTGATCGATGCGCTTTTCTTGCGGCAGCGGCGGCTCACCGGCATTCGCGCCGGGGTTCGGCTGGTTCAGCGATTCCCTGAGATTGGGCAGCAGATTCAAGGTGCCATCTGCGCGGCGCACGACGGAAAGCTCGAAGCCGCTCACCACGACCGAGCGGATATGCATACGTTTGTGGAGCAGGTCGCGGATGTCGGGGACGATGGTGATGTGATCGGCGCGTAGTGAGTCGGGGGCCGGCCAGCCAGGCGGTGCTTTGAGACGGACGTTGGTGAGGCGCAGGGAGGAGAAGCCGACGTCGATGCTCTCTGCGCTGCCCAGGGGGCCCAGCGCGGCGATCACTCGCTGTTTGACTTCGTATTGCGCGAAGTAAAGACCACCGAGGGCGACAACGACCAGCACCAGCACAATGCCGGCGACGGCAATGGCCACGCGTCTTCCAGTCGACATCGCCATGCTTGCTCTCCTCGTGGCCGCGCGAGGCGCGGCTGGCCGTTGGTAGCGGAGCAAACCGCGTGCCGCGCAGCCGCCTGCCGCGCGTGAGCCGCGCCCTCAGCGGCGCGGCCTATCCAGCAAGCGGGTTTAACGCGTGATCGGCTTGTAGCGCAGACGCTTCGGCCGGGCCGCTTCTTCACCGAGGCGGTTACGTTTGTCCGCTTCGTATTCCTGGTAGTTGCCGTCGAAGAACGTCACTTGCGAATCGCCTTCGAACGCGATGATGTGCGTCGCGATACGGTCGAGGAACCAGCGATCGTGCGAGATCACCATCACCGAGCCAGCGAATTCGAGCAGCGCGTCTTCGAGGGCGCGCAGCGTTTCGACGTCGAGGTCGTTCGACGGTTCGTCCAGCAGCAATACGTTGCCGCCCGCGATCAGCGTCTTGGCCAGATGCAGACGGCCGCGCTCGCCACCCGAGAGGTTCGAAACGATCTTCTGCTGGTCGCCGCCCTTGAAGTTGAAGCGGCCGATGTACGCCCGCGACGGCGTTTCATACTTGCCGACTGTCAGCACGTCCGCGCCGCCGGAAATCTCTTCGAACACCGTCTTCGAGCCGTCGAGCGCGTCGCGGCTTTGATCGACGTACGCGAGCTTGACCGTCGGCCCTTGCACGATCTCGCCCGAATCCGGCTGTTCCTTGCCGGTCAGCATGCGGAACAGCGTCGACTTGCCGGCGCCGTTCGGCCCGATGATGCCGACGATCGCGCCAGCGGGAATCTTGAAGCTGGCGTTGTCGAGCAGCAGACGATCGCCGTAGGCCTTCGAGACGTTCTTGAACTCGATGACTTCATTGCCGAGGCGGTCGCCGACCGGAATGAAGATTTCCGAGGTTTCGTTGCGCTTCTGGTAGTCCTGGCTGTTCAGCTCCTCGAAGCGGGCAATACGCGCCTTCGACTTGGCCTGACGGCCCTTCGGGTTCTGGCGCACCCACTCCAGTTCCTTTTTGATTGCCTTCTGGCGTGCCGATTCCGACGCTTCTTCCTGCTTCAGGCGCTCTTCCTTCTGGTCGAGCCAACTGCTGTAGTTGCCCTTCCAGGGGATGCCGTGGCCGCGGTCGAGTTCGAGAATCCATTCAGCGGCGTTATCGAGGAAGTAGCGGTCGTGGGTCACGGCAACGACAGTGCCCGGGAAGCGCGTGAGGAACTGTTCCAGCCAGTCCACCGATTCGGCGTCCAGGTGGTTGGTCGGTTCGTCGAGCAGCAGCATGTCCGGCTTTTCGAGCAGCAGCTTGCACAGCGCGACACGGCGCTTTTCGCCGCCCGACAGATGCTCGATCTTCGCGTCCCATGCCGGCAGGCGCAGGGCGTCCGCGGCGATTTCAATCTGCTGCTCGGCGCTGCCGTCGGCGGTAGCGAGGATCGCTTCGTACTTGGCCTGCTCGGCGGCGAGCGCGTCGAAGTCGGCGTCCGGCTCCGCGTAGGCGGCGTAAATCTCGTCGAGCTTCTTCTGCGCGCCGAACACTTCGCCAAGACCTTCTTCGACCGCTTCGCGCACCGTCTTTTGCGGATCGAGCTGCGGCTCCTGCGGCAGGTAGCCGATGTTCAGGTTCGGCATTGGCGTGGCTTCGCCTTCGATGTCCTTGTCGACGCCCGCCATGATACGGATCAGCGTCGACTTGCCGGAACCGTTCAGGCCGAGCAGACCGATCTTCGCACCGGGGAAGAATGACAGGGAAATGTCTTTCAGGATTTGACGCTTGGGCGGCACGATCTTGCCGACCCGGTTCATGGTGAAGACGTATTGGGCCATTTTGCTTGCAGTAGGATGTTGACGCCGCCGGCCGCACTGGGGGCGGGCGGTCGCGGGGTGGATGGGAATTCGGTGTCGCCGGTTTCCGGCCGGTGCGGGCGTGGCGTCAAGGCGCTGTCAGCGTTCGACGGGGAGCCGCGCGTGGCGCGAGAGGTGTCATTGTACTTCGCGGCGCGGCGGGGGAGTCGGATGGGATGATGCGAGGTGGCGCCGCGGGTTTAAGGTGTGCGGGCGCTGAGGATGGCGCGTGTGCGGTGGGCGCCTCACCGCACACGCAACCGGTCAGTTCGCCCGCTTGCCGCTTGCCGGGTCGAAGAAATGCAGATGCTGCGCGGGGAAAGCGACTTGCAGCGCCTCGCCGTTCGCGGGCCGGTGCGCATGCGGCAGTCGCGCCGTCACGTCGTGCTTGCCCCAGCGCCCGTGCACAAGGTTGTCGGCGCCGAGCAGTTCGCAGGAGTCGACTGTCAGGGTCGC
Source organism: Burkholderia sp. 4M9327F10 (assembly GCF_005503145.1). Lineage (GTDB taxonomy): Bacteria > Pseudomonadota > Gammaproteobacteria > Burkholderiales > Burkholderiaceae > Paraburkholderia. Next base: position 138,539 of record NZ_SCNV01000016.1, read on the forward strand.
CTGCGCCGCATCCGGCAACTCGGGCGTCATATGCTCCGGCCGGATGCCGAGCGTCCATTCGCGCCCGGCCGCCACCTCGCGGCCGATGCACGGCACGCCTGCGAGCGGCAGCTTCGGACCGTTACCGGCTACCTCAAAGCTGGCGCCGTCGTCCGACACGCGGCCGTCCAGCAGATTCATACCCGGCGAGCCGATGAAGCTGGCGACGAACACCGTCGCCGGTCGCTCGTAGACCTCGGTGGGCGCACCGATCTGTTCCGCGTGGCCGCGGTTCATCACGATCACACGCGTGGCGAGCGTCATGGCTTCGATCTGGTCGTGCGTGACATAGAGGCTCGTCGTCGCCAGACGGGCGTGCAGGCGCTGGATTTCGAGGCGCATCTGCACCCGCAGCCGGGCGTCGAGATTCGACAACGGTTCGTCGAACAGAAATACCGCAGGCTCGCGAACGATCGCGCGGCCCATTGCCACCCGTTGCCGCTGGCCGCCCGACAGCTCGCGCGGCTTGCGTTCGAGCAGCGCCTGGAGTTCGAGAATCTGCGCGGCGCCCTGCACGCGCCGGTCGATTTCCGCACGTTCAACGCCGCTGATCTTCAGCGCGTACCCCATGTTTTCCGCCACGCTCATGTGCGGATAAAGCGCGTAGTTCTGGAACACCATCGCGATGTTGCGGTCCTTCGGCTCGAGCCGGTTGACCACCGTGCCGCCAATCGAGATCGTGCCTTCGGAGATGCTCTCGAGGCCTGCCACCATGCGCAGCAAGGTCGATTTGCCGCAGCCCGACGGACCGACCATCACGACGAATTCGCCGTCGGCAACGTCCACGTCGATGCCATGCAGCACGAACTGTTTGCTGTCGTAGGATTTCTTTACACCCTTTAGCGTCAATGCAGCCATTCCATCCGCCTTTGTTTGCTTCTGCGGTCGCGCCTGCCTTGAAGGCTGCGCGTCGCCGCGAGGTTGTTCAGTTCATCAGCCGGTTGAGTTGCCCGTTGGTCAACCAGGCCGGCGCGCGGCTCACAAGCCGTTTCACGACGTGGCCAGACCTGGCCTCATCGGCTTACTTTTCGGAGTCCACGAGGCCACGCACGAACCAGCGTTGCATCGTCAATACGACCGCGAGCGGCGGCAGCATGGCGAGCAGCGTCGCGGTCATCACGAGATGCCATTCGGTGGCGGTATCGCCCGACGCGATCATGCTCTTGATGCCCACTACCGCAGTGGTCAGCGATTGCTGGCTCGTGATCAGGATCGGCCACAGATACTGGTTCCAGCCGTAGATGAAGGTGATCACGAAGAGCGCCGCCATATTGGTTTTCGACAGCGGCAACACAATGTCCCAGAAGAATCGCAGCGCGCCCGCGCCGTCGATGCGTGCCGCCTCCATCAGCTCGTCGGGAAGCGTCAGGAAGAACTGCCGGAACAGGAACGTCGCGGTGGCCGAAGCGATCAACGGCAGGGTCAGGCCGGCGTACGTGTTGGACAGATGCATCGAGGACACGACCTGCACCGTCGGGAAGATGCGCACCTCGACCGGCAGCATCAGCGTGACGAAGATCAGCCAGAACGCCGTATTGCGCAACGGAAAGCGGAAGAACACGATGGCGTACGCGGAGATCATCGAAATGGCGATCTTGCCGATTGAAATCACCAGCGCCATTACGAGACTGTTCAGCAGCATGCGGCCGAACGGGCTGGCCGAGTTGCCGCTGCCGTTCACCCAGACGTTGGCGATGTTCTCGAACAGATGCGTGCTCGGCACGAGCGACAGCGGCACGGTGAAGACTTCGTGCTCGCTCATGGTGGCCGCGCAAAACGCGACGTACACCGGAAACACCACCAGCGCGACGCCGATAATCAGCACCGCGTGGCAGAACATGTCGAAACCACGGCGATTCTCGATCATGAGTATTGAACCCTCCGCTCGATGAAACGGAATTGCACGACGGTCAGCGCCACCACGATCACCATCAGCACGACCGACTGTGCGCCCGAACTGCCGATGTCGAGGCCCTGGAAGCCTTCGGCGAAGATCCGGTAAATCAGCGTGCGCGTAGCCTGGGCGGGCCCGCCGCCGGTGGCTGCGTCAATGATCGGAAAGGTGTCGAAGAACGCGTAGACCAGATTGATGGTCAGCAGGAAGAAGCTCGTCGGCGACAGCAGCGGCAGCGCAATGCCGAAGAAGCGCCGCACCGGTCCGGCGCCGTCGATGGCGGCCGCCTCGATCAGCGAGCGCGGAATGGCCTGCAGCCCGGCGTAGAAAAACAGGAAGTTGTAGCTGACCTGCTTCCAGACCGAGGCGAGCACGACGAGAAACATCGCCTGGCCGGGGTTGAGCGCGTGATTCCAGACGATGCCGAACTTGGCGAGCGCGTACGTCACGATCCCGATGCTCGGATTGAAGAGAAACGACCATAGCACCGCGGCAATCGCCGGGGCGACCGCGTACGGCCAGATGAGCAGCGTCTGATACGCTTTTGCGCCGCGCGTGACGCGATCGGCGCAAACGGCGAGCAGCAGCGAAATCACGAGCCCGCTCACCGTCACGAGCGCGCAAAACAGCAGCGTGGTTTCGAAGGATGCCAGGTAGAGCGGATCGGTGAAGATCTGCTTGAAGTTGGCGAGTCCGACAAATTCAGTGGACGTGCCGAACGCGTCCTGGCTTTGCGTGGACTGCCATAGCGCCACGCCAGCCGGCCAAAGAAAGAACACCAGCGTGATCGCCAGTTGCGGCCCGACCAGCAGGTAGGGCAGCACGCCCGTGCCGAAGCGCGATCGCTTTTCCATAAGGTTCTCTAAAGAAAACGCCGGGCCGTTGGCCCGGCTACATGCTGAAGCCAGTCGCTACTGGTCAGCTACCCGCTTTTTCGAAACGTCGCAGCAGTTCGTTGCCGCGCGCGACGGCGGAGTCGAGCGCATCCTTAGGCGTCTTCTTGCCCGCCCAGACCTGCTCGAGTTCCTCGTCGATGATCGTGCGGATCTGCGGCATATTGCCCAGACGCAGGCCCTTGGTGAAAGGCAGCGGCGGCTTGTTGAGCATCTGCTTGATGGCGGTGTCGCTGCCCGGGTTCTTCTCGTAGAAACCCTGCTGCTGCGTCAACTGATAAGCCGCGGTGGTGATGGGCAGATAGCCGGTATCCTGGTGCCATTTGGCGGCAACCTGCGGCGAGGCGAGGTAGGCGAGGAATTTGGCCACACCCTTGTAGACGCCCGGATCCTTGCCGGACAGCACCCACAGGCTTGCACCGCCGATGATGGCGTTCTGCGGCGCGCCCTTCACGCTGGCGTCGTAGGGCATCATGCCGGTGCCGAAGTTGAACTTGGCGTACTTCTTGATGTTGGCAAGCGAGCCCGAGGAGTTCGTGATGATGCCGCAGTCGCCGCTATAGAACTTGGACACCGGTTCGTCCTTGCGGCCGACGTAGGTGAACGAGCCTTCCTTGGCCATGTCTTCCAGGAACTGGATGTGCGCGATCTGCTGCGGCTTGTTGAATTCGAGTTCCGCGTCTGCGCCGTCGAAGCCGTTGTTTTCCGTTGCAAACGGCAGGCCGTGCCAGGCGCTGTAGTTCTCAAGCTGAATCCAGCTCTGCCAGCCTGACGAGTAACCGCACGACATCCCCGAGGCCTTCAGCTTTTGCGCGTCCTTGCGCAGTTCGTCCCATGTCCGCGGCGGCTGGTTTGGGTCCAGGCCCGCCTTCTTGAACGCGTCCTTGTTGTAATACAGCACCGGCGTCGAGCTGTTGAACGGCATCGAGATGAGCTGATCGGACTTGGAATCGCTGTAATAGCTGGCGATGGTCGGCACGAAAGCCTTCTCGTCGAGCGGCACGCCGGCCTGCTTGAAGACTTCGGACACCGGAATCACGGCTTTCTTTGCCTGGATCATCGTGGCCGTGCCGACTTCGTAGACCTGCAGGATTGCCGGCGCGTTGCCGCTGCGATAGGCGGCGATACCGGCTGCGAGCGTCTGGTCGTAAGAACCCTTGTAGACCGGGACAATCTTGTAGTCGGTTTGCGAGGCGTTGAAGTCGTTGGCGATGTCGTTCAGATGGTCGCCGAGGGCGGCTTCCATGGCATGCCAGAACTGGATTTCCGTCGCGGCCTGAGCGGCCTGGGTGATGCCCAGGGCAAGAGCTGCCGCTACGGCGAGCTTACGGAACAGCGGGGTGCAACTCATCTAATGGTCTCCTTGGTCGGCAGGCGTACAGCCTGAGGGTGGCGCGATTTTAGTGTGACTCGATGACAGTCTAGGGTCGAAGCACACTGTTTTCGCATAGTTCTTTACGCTGACCGCAGCCGAATGTTGCGGCGCCGGAAGCCGCAATCTAGCAGCGGCAAAATTCAAGCGGAAGCGAACCGGTAGAGGCCCTAGTCGAGCGGGATTTCATGCCCGCGGAGGGCGGCTTTTCTATCGGACTGGCTTGCCTTGCCTTGTTTTGAGACCTGTGAACCGTAAGATACTCGTTCCGGTCCCGTCCACTCTATTCAGGAGTCCCGATGCCTCGCCCGATTTGCGCTGGTTTAGTCTTCGCTTTCTGTAGTGGGTTGCTGTCTGGTTGCGCTGCACCTTCCGTGGCGCCTGTGGAGGTTTCCACGACGGCGCTGCCGCAGATCATCGCGCATCGCGGCGGCACCGGCGACGCCCCCGAGAACACGCTGGAGGCGATTCGCCTCGCGGTTGCGCATCATGCCGACGCAATGTGGTTGACCGTGCAACTAAGCAAGGATGGCGTGCCGGTGCTGTACCGGCCGGCGGATCTTTCCGCGCTGACCGACGCGAAGGGGCCGGTGTCGGCACGCACGGCGGCCGAGCTTGCCCGGGTCAATGCAGGGTGGAGTTTCCGCCAGGCCAATGTTCAGGGGGCTGACGCTTATCCCTATCGCAGCCGACCCGTTGGGATTCCTACGCTACGCGAAGCGTTACAGGTTATTCCGGCTTCGATGCCAGTCATTCTGGACATGAAGGCACTGCCCGCCGAACCGCAAACCCAGGCTGTAGCGCGGGTGTTGAGCGAGGAAAACGCGTGGTCACGGGTGACGCTCTATTCGACCGAGGCCGAATATCAAGGCAGCTTTGCCGCGTATCCGCAGGCGAAAATCTTTGAATCGCGCGATGCGACACGCACCCGGTTGGTGCGCGTGCTGCTTCAGCAGGGCTGTGTCGACGCACCGGCTGAGCATGCGTCGGCGGCGTTTGAATTGCACCGGACGGTGACGGTGGTGGAGAAGTTTACGCTTGGGGAAGGGCGCTCGGAGGTCAACGCGACGTTGTGGACGCCGGCGACGGTGGCGTGTTTCAGGCAACGACCGGACGTGCGTATCGTGGCGATTGCCGTGAACAATGCCGATGACTATCGCGCGGCGGCGTGCCTTGGGATTGACGCTGTGCTGTCGGATTCGCCGGCGAAGATGACGGCGATTCGGGCGGGGATTGGGGG
>NZ_SCNV01000017.1 GCF_005503145.1 Burkholderia sp. 4M9327F10
GAATTCGGACATGGCGAAATTATAGCGATTCGCGGCAAACCTGCCGCGAGGTGCCGCCAGGCGCCTCGCGAGGCGCGGGTGAGCCGGTTGCCGGCATTCGTCACGGCCGGACTGTGTGCGCCCGGGCATATAGATTTCTTATTGCTGTCGGGCACTTTCGGTATCATGGCGCGGTCAATTTCTGCGCTTTCGAGCCGGAGATCGCTGCCTATTTCACCATGCGATGAAGGCGTGCCGCTCCGGCCGTCCACACCATTCTGTCAATTCGCTCAATAAGGGACGCTTTTGGATACGCTGCTGCAGTTCGTGAATCTTGTCTTGCATATCGACAAGTTTCTGGGGGTTTTCATTCACCAGTACGGCGCATGGGTCTACGCGGTGCTGTTTCTGATTGTGTTTTGCGAAACCGGTCTGGTCGTCCTGCCGTTTCTGCCGGGCGACTCGCTGCTGTTCATTGGCGGTGCGTTCTGCGCAAGCGGTGAAATGAGCCTCGGTCTGCTAATCGTGCTGCTGCTGGTGGCTGCGATTGGCGGCAATACGGTGAATTACCTGATCGGCAAGGCGATCGGGCCCAAGGTGTTCGACTCGCATATCCCGTTGCTCGAGCGTTTCCTGGATCGGTCCGCGCTGCAGAAGACCCACAACTTCTATGAAAAGCACGGCGGCAAGACCATAGTGCTGGCGCGTTTCATTCCGGTGGTGCGCACGTTCGCGCCGTTCGTAGCCGGCGCTTCGCAGATGACCGTCAGCCGCTTCCAGTTCTTCAATTTCGTGGGCGCGTTGTTCTGGGTGCTGCTGCTGGTGCTGCTCGGTTACTTCTTCGGCAACATTCCGTTTATCCGTCAATACCTGAACGTGATCGTGCTGGTGGGTGCGGGCGCCGCAATCGTGCCGGTGGTGCTCGGTGCGTTGTGGAAAATGATGCGCAAGCCCGCAGCGGGGCCCGGCAGTCGCTAAGCTGAGCGCCGGCCTGCCACGACGCTGTGGTTGGCCCGACGCCAGGCCCGGCAAAACAAAAGCGGCGCCGCGAGATTTCGCGGCGCCGCTTTTTTTGTTCTCGACGAGCAATGGGCGCTATTGGGTTGTCGCGCCGCTGCAGTGCAACTGCGAGCTGCCCGCAATTGCAGCAATTGCCGCAATTACCCCGCGCACCTTCGCCGCCGCTAACCCGCCGCGCGCCTTACCAACGGTGTTTCCGGAGTGGGGTAGCCCGCTTCCCGGAAGGTTTCGACGATGGCGCGGTTGGTGTCGAAATAGACCTGCCAGTAATTGCTGTTATGCGTATAGGGGCGCACGCATAGCAACGGGCCTTCCGGCGTGAACGACAGAAGCTCGATATCGGGCGCCGGACTTTCCGCGACATTCGGAATCTTCACCACCGCAGCGCGCAGGCGATTGGCCGCGTCGATCGGATCGACGCCGTTGGCGATCTTCGCCGTCAGCTCGACGCGGCGCACCGGCAGCACGCTGTAGTTGGAGATCGTGTCCGAGAAGATCTTGTTGTTGCCGACGATGGTCGTAACATTGTCCGGCGTGATGATCGTGGTGCCGAAGAGCCCCAGTTCGTGGACGGTGCCGGTCACCCCGCCGGCCGTGACGAAGTCGCCCACCTTGAAGGGGCGCAGCACCTGCATGAAGATACCCGCGGCGAAGTGGGCAAGCAGGCCGCCCCACGCCGTGCCGATGGCGAGACCGAGGCCCGCGAGCAGTGCCGCGAACGAAGTGGTCTGTACTCCGAACACCTGCAGGATGGCGAGAATCAGCAGCAGGTTCAGCAGAGCGCCGAGAATCGAGCCGAGGTACTTGGCGAGCGTCGGATCGACGCGTCCGTTGCGCTCCAGCAGCTTGCGCAGCAGACCGGTGATCACGCCAATCACCCACCGGCCGACGATCCATAGGACAATCGCACCGAGAACCTTGGTGCCAATGTCGATGCCTCGCGTCATGAGGAAGGTGTGTATGGTATCGAGATTCAAGGTGTCCTCGCTCGGGTCGGTTGCGTTTGACTGATGACGAACAGCTTCGATTCAACACAGTGGATGCAATGCCTGACAAGGGGCGAGCCTGCTCACTCTCGGTCTTCGCAAGTTATAGGCGACGCCTCGCGCCTTCGCAAGGACCATTCCTGAGGCTATGCAAAATGTATTGACGGATATTAACGGCGTGGCTGATTCGCGCTATTGTTTCCCGCTAAATTGATTTAACGATTTGATGAGGCAGACCATGGTTCCAAATAGAGACGTTCACTTTATCCCGGCAAAACTCGAGACCTTGCGGCCTACCCAGATGACGGTGGGCTATCGTGAGGTGGCTTTGAAGCGCGCTCACTGGAAGACGTTGAACAAGAAGCAGCGGAGCGCCGCGATCGATTCGCACTCCTTTCCCGCCGTGCTGGGGCCGGAGGACCGCTATTACATTGTTGACCATCATCACCTTGGGCGGGCGCTGCTCGAAGAGAATGTCAAGGAAGTGAAGGTGATGGTGCTGAAAGACCTGTCGTGGCTCGACTTCACCATTTTCTGGCGCATGATGGAGCACAACCAGTGGGTCCATCCGTTTGGCGCGGACGGTTCGCGTTACGAGTACGAACACCTGCCGAAGGTAGTCACGGAAATGGCCGACGATCCTTATCGCAGTCTTGCCGGCGAACTGCGCAACGCAGGCGGCTATGCCAAGGACGCGACGCCGTTCAGCGAATTTCTGTGGGCCGACTTTTTGCGGCCGCGCGTGCCGGAGAGCAAGATCACGAAAAACTTCGCGAAGGCGCTCGATCTGGCGAAGACCCTCGCCCATACGCCTGATGCGCGCTATCTGCCCGGCTGGTCCGGCGTGATCAAAACGACCTGAAGATGACGCCAGGAACGACGCCGCAGCAGCAGACGCGGCGGCGCGTTATCACATAGGCAGATGCGACTCGGTGTACGGCGAAGTCCGGATGACGAGCGCTTCGCCAGCTTTAGCTTTCAGCCTGCGTGCCCGCATGCGCCTTGCGCAATAGAGCGCGAGCACGCAGGTAAGCGCATAGGCGCACGCGCGATCCACAAACGCGCTGGACGAGCCGAACTTTCCGTAGCGGCTTGGCGCATCGGCGAACACACAAAAAGTAAGAATCGCGTCGAACACCAGGGCGGTTATCGCGAGCACGAGGTAAGCATAGCCGCCATCCAGAACGAGGTCGGGCCTGGCAAGATTGCACAGGTGGCATGCGATTAGCAGCGTCGCAAGAATGGCGAGGTTCGTGGCCAGATCGAACAGAAAGTTGCTCATGACGTTGGAATGAATGCTCGGGTTGTTCGGCCGCACGGATGCATGTGTTAGGCAGACGGTGGCCGTTGCGACACATTGCTGGCGAACCGGGCGCGATCATTACACGTCTTTGTGTCTCAATAAATGAGAATGTTCGGACTGCGATGGAACGAATTGATGCAAGGCGGAAGCGCCAGCCGCGGGTCCACAGCCTGTAGGGCGGATTGGCAGGGAATATGTGTATTTTGAACATTGTTGTTGACCGCAAGCCGGATCTTCGCTAATAATGTGCAAAATACACGCAATGTGAGGACTGCCATGACGCAACAATTCGATACCGAAGTGCTGATTTGCGGAGCCGGCGCGGCCGGTCTGACGCTGGCGATCGAGCTCGCGCGCCGGCGCATTGCTTTCCGGCTGATCGACAAGCTCGAAGGCCCGTTCCGCGGCTCGCGCGGCAAGGGTATTCAGCCGCGCAGCCAGGAAATCTTCGAAGATCTGGGAATCCTCGACCACCTGGTTGCCGTCGGGGGCGTTTACCCGTCAGAGCATACGTATGGCAACGACGGCAGTGTTCTGAGTTCCGAAGTCATCGAGGTGGTTGATCCCACGCCCGACGAGCCTTATCACATGCGCCTGATGGTCCCGCAATTCCTGACCGAGGGGGTGATGCGCGAGCGTCTTGCCGAATTCGGTCATCGTGTCGAATTCGGCTCGGAATTGCTGGATTTTGTTCAGGATGCCGAAGGGGTAACGTCTCGCATCAAAACCAGCCACGGTGAGGAATCCGTGCGCGCGCGCTATCTGGTCGGTGTCGACGGTGGCCGCAGTTTTGTGCGGCAAGCGCTAGGCATCGACTTTCCCGGCAAGACGCTTGGCGTGAGGGCCGTGGTTGCAGATATGCACCTGCGTGGTTTGAGCGCGGATATCTGGCATCACTTCAACGAAGGTTCAATGGAGTTGCAGGTATCGTTGTGCCCACTGGCTGGAACGGACATGTTTCAATTGCAGGCCCCGGTGCCGCTCGAGGGCGAGATCGACGTCTCGCCGCAAGGGCTGACGGCGTTGATCGCCGGGCGCACCAGCCGGCAGGGCATTGTCGTCGAAGCCGTGCACTGGGCGTCGGTTTTCAGCATGAACGCCCGTCTTGCTGAGCGCTATCGGCACGGACGTGTCTTCATTGCCGGCGACGCCGCGCATGTCCATCCTCCGACCGGCGGCCAGGGGCTCAATACCAGCGTACAGGACGCTTATAACCTCGGCTGGAAGCTGGCCGCGGTGCTGGGTGGCGCACCGCAGTCTTTGCTCGATACGTTCGAGGAGGAGCGCCGCCCGGTTGCGGCCGGGATGCTGGGTCTCGCGACCAGGTTGCTCGATAGCGCAAAACGCGGTATCCGACGCCGTGGCCGCGAAGTCAGTCAACTCGATATCGGTTACCCGGAGTCCTCGCTCGCCATGGAGCAGCCCGAGCGTCACGACACCCTTTGCGCCGGCGATCGGGCGCCTGATGCCCCTATGCGTGGCGCAGCCGGCCAGCCTGTTCGGCTGTTCAACCTGTTTCAGGGGACGCACTGGACCCTGCTCGGGTATGAAGTGGCTGATCGCGCGGCGGTGGCGGCTCGAGCCGGACTGAGAATTTACATTGTGGGTAAGCGCGGCGAGCTCTTTGACGATGACGGCCACATGCGCGATGCCTATGGCCTCGCCGCCGACACATGGGTGCTGGTGCGGCCGGACGGCTACGTTGGCGCCATGGTTGAAGCCGGTGCACTTTCGGCCTTGGAGCAGTACCTCACTTTGGTCGGCCTGGCGGCGGACCCAACTATCCCCTGACATGTCGCTAGACAGAATGTGTCCCCGGTGCGGCGCCTGGTAACGTCGCCCCCTTATGTCCGGAACGCCGGATTGTTGCGTACAACTCGACATTGATTCGCCATAGGACCCCTGTAGGCTCGCCATCGATCGTCACCTCGTTCTTTCGGCGCGTTCAGAGATTGGCAGAAACAGGCCCGCATGCCTTCGCCAGAAAAGGGGATGGCCGGCGATGCAAAATGAATCGGTTTATGCGACCCGGGGTTAGGGCGATCGGACGTGGCGCAGCCATGCTGGTCCGCCCGAAGGGGAGGGACATAAGGATATGCAACCAGAACGGAACACATTCACGGTCACGGTCGACGAACTCGATCGTGACCCGGAGGCAGTGCTGGACAAGGCGCAGACATCGCAAGTGATGATCTATCGGGAGAACGAGCCGGTTGCTGTTTTTGTTCCGATCGATGTGTGGTGCGATTACCTGCGGCAACTGGAAGACGCCGCTCGCAACGCGCCAGGTAATGGGCCGGTCTCCAGCCAGTCGTGATGTTCATGGAACGGGGCTAACTTGAAGATGGCGAGCGGTGGGTACAGGCGGGCCATACGATCGGCGTCTTCCGGGGGCCGCACTTGCATGCGGCGTGGTGCGGGGGAGCGCGGCTTTACCCTGATCGAGGTGCTGATTGCGCTGGCGATCGTCGCCATCGCACTGGGCGCGGTACTGCGCGCAATAGGATCACTCGCGTCGGACACCGATTCGGCACGCGCACGTCTGCTCGCGTTATGGAGCGCCGACAATGCGCTGAGTGCGATACGCATTTCGGCGGCCTGGCCGGACGTGGGCCAAAGCACCTTTGCCTGCCCGCAGGGCCAGTACCACTTCGTGTGCCGGCAGCGCGTGACGGCGCTGACAAGCCCTTTGCTCCGTCAGGTGTCGGTGAGTGTCTACCCTTCGGCGGCGAGCGGGGACGTGCTCGCCGAGGTTGTGACGGTGGTGGAGAATGAAGCGAGACTTTAAGGCGAAGCGCGGCGCGCGTACGGCGGGCTTTACCCTGATAGAGATGCTTGTCGCGATCGCCTTGCTCGCTGTGATTGCGCTCCTGTCTTGGCGTGGCCTTGATGCAACCATACGCGGGCGCGACGACATCGTCGGGAGTTTGACCCAGACCCGTTTGCTGGGCCGGTACTTCTCGCAAATGCAATACGACATGCTCAGCCTTGTGACGCCCGATGAGGTGAGTGGTCCGCCGTTGCGCATCATGCCCAACGAACTCGTGCTGGTGAGGCACCTGAGTGTCGGCAATGGTCCGACCTGGTTGCAGGTCGTGCGCTACCAGCTCAAGGGGCACCGCCTCATACGCAGCGCGTCGCAGCCGCTCTCGACGCTTTCCCAGTTGTCCGATGCATTGCATCACATGGACGATTTTGCGGGCGTAGTGGCGAACGACGACGTGCGCTCGATGAGCCTTTCGGTATGGGTGGCGCCGGGCGGCTGGACGTCGAATCAGGCGACAGTCGCCGAAGCTTACGCGCGGTTCCTGGCCGAGCACGGCATAAGCAACATTTCCTCAATCGGGATGCCCCTGCCTCGGGGGATCCGGTTCGCGATGACGATGGGCACCCCCCCGGTCGATTTTGTACGCATGATTCCCATCGGTCAGTAAGCACGAGGCAGCGCGCGCCATGCGGGCGCTATGCGTGCTGGATCATGCGCTGAATCATGCAGGCCGGTCGAAGCCATTTCCGCCGGGACGTGACACGCCCGGATAGCGAATGACGATTCCGTGTCAAGGTCTCAGGTCATTTATTACCAGGCGGAAATGGTCCGTAACATCCGTCATACGCCTGTTACCCCTAGTCCGCTAGTCTGATTGTGCAGATCGGTAGGGTAACGGATTATCCGAGCCGTTCTGCGTTCAGCGTTTTTTGCAATGGGACCAGGAGGCGGGCATGGATGTCGGGCACCCGGACAGCACGGGCTTAGGCGCGCTTGCAAATGCAGGCTCGGGAAAGCGGCCAGCGAAAGCGACTCTTTCGCGTGCAAAGGAGTGGCACGGAGCCGGGCGGCTCGATGACGCGGAACGTGAATACGAAGCAGTGCTGGCGGATCAGCCGGACGATGCTGAAGCACTCCAGTTCTACGGCATCCTCAAGTTCCAGCGCGCAGACATGCTCGGGGCGGAAGCGCTGCTGCGGCAAGCGGTGTCTATTGCACCAAACGCTGATTCATTGTCGGACCTCGGAGCCGTCCTCGCGACAAACGGCAAGCCCGACCTCGCGCTGGAGCAACTCGATGCTGCTTTGCGTCTGGAACCCGGCCACGTGAACGCGCTGGTTCGCCAGGGTAATACGCTGATGGGGGTGCGCAGATACGAGGCGGCGCTTAATGCCTATGACAAGGCTCTTCAAGTGTCGCCGCTTTTGCTCGATCCCCTGTGTAACCGTGGCGCCGCATTGCGTGCGCTCGGCAGATTGCAGGAAGCGCTGGAGACCTATGAGCGCGCTCTGACTGTCAATCCCCGTTCATTCGAATCGTTCTATAACCTGGGGAATGTATTGCGCGACCTGCAACGATATGCAGAGGCGCTACAGAACTATGAGCGCGCGCTTGCGATCGTACCGGACCATGCGGAAATCCTCTCGGTTCGGGGCCGTACGCTGGTGGACCTGGGACGTCCAAAGGAAGCGCTCGCAAGCTTTAACGAAGCCATTGCCTCGAAGCCGGATCATGTGGAGGCGCTGTACAACAGCGCGGTTGCGCTGGAACGGCTCGGACGCGCGGAAGAAGCCGTGGAGCGGTGTGCTCGTGTGCTCGCACTGGAGCCGAATCACGCCAAGGCGTATGCCACGCGTGGAAATGCCTTGCTACATCAGGAACGTCACGAAGACGCGCTGCTGGATTACAGCCGTTCGCTCGAACTCGAGTCTGGCGCGTCGGATGTACTGTGCAACCAGGGAAGCGCATTACGTCAGCTTGGGCGCTACGAGGCGGCGTTGCAGAGCTACGACGCCGCGCTCGCGGCAAGTGCGGACTTTCCCGAGGGCTGGTGCAACCGCGGCAACGTCCTGCACGACATGCGTCGCTATGAAGACGCACTGGCCGCGTTCGATCGGGCGCTTGCGATCAACCCGAAGTATGCGATGGCCTGGTTCAATCGCGGCAACGCGCTGTTCGATACGCTCAGATTCGATGCAGCGCTTCAGGACTACGATCAGGCGATCAAGATCGATCCGAACTACGTGGATGCCCATTTCGCGCAGGGGTTCATCTATCTGCATCGAGGCGACTTCGCCCGTGGATGGCCAAAGTACGAATGGCGTCTGCGTGATCCGAAGTCCGAACACAGCAAGCGGTTTTTTTCGCAACCGCGATGGTCTGGCGAAGAGCCGCTCGATGGCCGCACGATACTGATTTACGCGGAGCAGGGCTTCGGCGATACGGTGCAGTTCTGCCGCTACGTGCAACGCCTGCTGGATGCCGGCGCCCGCGTTGTACTGGAAGTGCAGCCGGCGCTGCGCTCGCTCGTGACGACGCTGCACGGCTCCGTGCAGGTGGTCGCGACTGGCGAGCCGCTGCCCGCTTTCGACTACCAGTGTCCGCTGCTGAGTTTGCCGTTCCTCTTCCAGACGGACCTGTCGAGCATTCCCGCCCAGACGCGATACCTTCATGCAGACGCCGGGTTGGTAGAAAAATGGGAAAAAATCCTCGGCACGAGGCAGCGGTTGCGGATCGGCCTCGCATGGTCAGGCAATTCCGAACACCGCAATGACCGTAACCGCTCGATCGAGCTGGCGACGCTTGGGCCTTTGCTCGATCTGGATGTCGACTGGATCAGCCTGCAGAAGGTGGTTCGCGAGAACGACGTGGCCGTTCTCGAGCAATCGCCGATCCGCAGTTTCGAGGCGGACATCCGCGACTTTTCGGATACCGCAGCGCTTATCCGCTCACTGGACCTGGTCATTTCCGTGGATACGGCTGTCGCCCATCTGGCCGGTGCGCTTGGCGGCCCCGTGTGGATCCTGTTGCCCTATGTCGCGGAATGGCGCTGGATGAGCGGGCGGGAAGACAGTCCCTGGTATCCGGAAGCGCGGCTATTCCGGCAGGAGGCTCCGGGCCGATGGCCCGAGGTCATCAATGCGGTACGAGAGGCGATCGCCGTCCTGAGATAGGTCGCGATGCGCAGGTGCGGAGCGGCTCGAACCAAGCGGGGACGCATGGCGTCCCGGGAGATAAGGAACGATGGCGTCGGAAGTGGAAAGGGGAGCCGGGGGCGGGGTGCGTTCTTCGCCCCCGTCGGGACAGGCGGGTGTGGCGTCGGCTTCGCGCAATGGTTCGACAGCCGTCGAGGAGGCACTACGGCGTGCGCGGGGTTCGCACGAGCGAGGTGCGCTTCATGACGCCGAGCGAGGCTATCACGAGGTTCTGAAGATTGACCCTGACCATGCCGAGGCATTGCATCTGCTCGGCGTGCTGCATTTCCAGGGGGGCAGAATGGACGAGGCCGATGCGGTCATGAGGCGTTCGATCGAGCGGATGCCCTCTGCGCTTGCATTGGCTAATCACGCGTCTGTATTGATTGGCCTTAACCGTCGTGAAGACGCACTTGCCCGCCTGGACGCGGCGCTCACGATCAATCCGGCGCACTTGCGTTCGCTACTGGCGCGCGCCGGCGTGCTGGCGGATCTGGGACGTTATACCGAGGCTGTTTCGGCTTACGACCGTTTGCTGGACGTTGCGCCCACACTGGTTGACGCCTTGTGCCGGCGCGCTGCCGTGCTCAGGGTGTTGCAGCGTCATATGGAGGCGATGGCGTCGTGTGATCGCGCGTTGTCGGTCGATCGGCGCTCATTCGATGCCCTCCGTCTGCGCGGCCACATATTGCGCGATCTGGGTCATCTTGAGCAGGCACTGGACAGTTACGGGCGCGCATTGGTTCTGGTGCCCAACAACGCAGAGACGCTGCTCATGCAGGGCTTGACCCTGGCCGACCTCGGCCGCCTGCAGCCGGCATTGGCAAGCCTGGGCGAGGCCTTGGCGAGTCAGCCGGATTTTGTCGACGCGCTTTACAACAGCGCGGTCATGCTCGAGCGTCTCGGCCGTTTCGATGAGGCGCTTGCGCGTTGCGATCGCGCGCTCAAACTGGATGCCGGGCATGCCGGCGCGCTGGCTAACCGGGGCAGCGCATTGTACGGTCTTGCGC
Source organism: Burkholderia sp. 4M9327F10 (assembly GCF_005503145.1). Classification (GTDB taxonomy): domain Bacteria; phylum Pseudomonadota; class Gammaproteobacteria; order Burkholderiales; family Burkholderiaceae; genus Paraburkholderia. The sequence continues at coordinate 10,260 of NZ_SCNV01000017.1, forward strand.
GATATCCCGACGCGCTCGCAAGTTATGACGCCTCGCTACAAGTGGCCCCCGATTCTATAGAAGTGCTTTGCAATCGGGCCCGTGTGCTGACGCGACTGCGGCGGGAGCCCGAGGCGCTGGAAGCCTGCGATCGCGTCATCGTGCTCAACGAGGCGTACGGTCCTGCGTGGTTTACCCGCGGCCGGATTTTGCAGCGCCTGCATCGCTACGAAGAGGCGCTGACGAGTCATAGCCGCGCGGTCGCGATCGATCCATCCGACCGGCCCGCCATGTTTCAGCGCGGCAACGTGTTGCGCTCGCTGATGCGCCACGAAGAAGCGCTTGCCGCTTACGACCGGGTGCTTGAGTCCGATCCGGAGAACATCGCCACGCGTTTTACCAAGGCGTTCGTTTATCTCCAGACTGGCGATTTCAAAAAGGGCTGGCCCGAATATGAGTGGCGCTGGCGCGAAGCGCAGGTCGGAAAATTCAAGCGCGAGTTTGCGCAGCCGCTGTGGCTCGGGGAAGAAGAGATTGAAGGCAAGACGATCTTGCTGCACGCGGAACAGGGGCTGGGCGATACCCTGCAGTTCTGCCGCTACGTGAAATTCGTCAAGGCGCGCGGCGCGCGCGTCATCATCGAAGTGCAGCCTCCGCTGAGGTCTTTGCTGGAAGAGGTGGAGGGCGTCGATCAGGTCGTCGCTTACGGCGAACCCCTGCCGCCCTTCGATATTCATTGTCCGTTATTGAGCCTGCCGTTCGTATTCCATACCGACCTGGCATCGATTCCCGCAGATGTGCCGTACGTGCGGGCAGAACCGGCGCAGATTGCAAAGTGGCAAGCAAGGCTCGGCACGCGGACAAGGCCGAGAATCGGCATTGCCTGGTCGGGCAATCCGAACCACCTGGATGACTTTAACCGTTCGATACCGCTTGACGACCTGATGCCGCTCCTCTCGGATGCGGTCGAGTGGATCAGCATTCAAAAGGTTGTGCGCGACGAGGAGCAGGCGGCGCTAGAGGCATCGTCTATACGCCACTTTGGCGACGAGATCGGCGATTTCGCGGACACCGCTGCGCTCGTCGAGTGCCTGGATTGCGTCGTGAGCGTGGATACCTCGGTCGCGCACCTGGCCGGAGCACTGGGCCGACCGCTCTGGATCATGCTGCCGTACCTGCCCGACTGGCGCTGGCTGCTCGATCGCGAAGACAACCCCTGGTATCCGAGCGCGCGTCTTTTCAGGCAGTCGCGTGCGGGCGACTGGTCCGACGTCTTCCAGAGGATTGGTGCGGCGCTGCCGTCCATCGAAGGGCTGGTTTCTGCTGAGTTGCCAACCTGAAGGGGGAGCGATGGGACGCGACAAGCGACGTGGCGACAGGGAGTCCGATGTAGGGACGGCAGAGGATCACGCGGGCGTGGCGGGCGAGCGTGCGGCGTTGTTTAGCGCGGCGATCCGCAGCTCGTTGCAGAAAGGGCGAGCCTTGCTCGAGCGTGGCCAGCCTGGCGAAGCACAGCAGCTGTACCGCGGGGTGCTGGCGATCGATCCGGACAATGCGGAGGCGCTGCTGCTCCTTGGATCAGCCTGCGACCAGTGCGGCGACGCCTTGCAGGCAGAAAAGCTGTTTGCGCAGGCGTTGCGCAACGAGCGGCGCTACGCGTGGGCGTTTGCCAATCACGGCCTGGTGCTGGTCAAGCTGGGTCGTTACGAGGCCGCGCTGGTGCCGCTTCAGGAAGCTTTGCGGCTTGATCCGCGATACGCTCCCGCGCACGTGGGGCATGGCAATGCGCTGCTTGGGCTGGAGCGCCATGCCGAAGCACAGGCGGCCTACGAGCGGGCGCTCGTAATCGCGCCGGTACTGGCGGAGGCGTGGAGCAATCGCGGGAATGCCCTGCGTGCGCTCGGCCGTCCGGCGGACGCCCTGATCAGCTTCGACCGGGCACTGGCGCTTGCCCGTCACGATTACGCAGTCCATACCAATCGCGCTCATGCGCTGCGCGACCTCGGGCGTCATGAGGAGGCGCTGCACAGCTACCGTCTCGCGCTCGTCATTCGCCCGCGCGTGCCCGAACTCCTGTCACAGTGCGGCTTGATGTTGCTTGCGCTGGGTCGGGACGCGGAGGCCCTGCTGTCTTTCGAGCAGGCGCTCGAGGTCCGGCCAGACGACGTGGATGTGCTTTATCAGAGCTGCGTCGCCCTGGATCTGCTGCACAACTATGACGAACTGCTCGTGCGTAGCGACCAGATATTGTCGCGTGCGCCGGACCATGCCGCCGCCTGGCTCGGGCGAGCCAATGCCTTGCAGGGATTGAGGCGCCACGCCGAAGCGGCCGGGGCGTATGCCGAGGCACTTTCCCGCGCCCCGGACCTGCACGTGGCGCTGAGTAACCAGGGCATTGCCCTGCGTATGCTGGAGCGCTATGCGGAGGCACTGGAGAGCTACGACGACGCCCTGCATCGGTCCGGGGCGAATGCGCACCTGCTGATCAGCCGGGGACATGCGCTGCAGCAACTCGGTCGTTACGATGACGCGCTGGCGAGCTACGAAGCGGCAGTCGCCGTCGAACCCGTCGATACGGATGGCTGGGCGTTGCGCGGTGGTGCGTTGCAGCAACTGCTGCGTTTCGACGAGGCGCTCGACTGCTACCAGCAGATGCGGACCATGGCGCCTGGCAAGGGCGAAGCGCATCACGAGGAAGCGTACTGCCGCCTGCTCACGGGAGATTTCGCCGAAGGCTGGAAGAAATACGAATACCGCTGGATGGACGTGGATGCGGCCCGATCCCGTCGCCATACGGACCGGCCGCTCTGGTCAGGCCGCGAGCCGATCGCCGGCAAGGTGATCCTGCTGCATTCCGAACAGGGTTACGGCGACACGCTGCAGTTTTGCCGCTATGCGAGCCTGGTCGAAGCGCGCGGTGCAACGGTGGTGCTGGAAGTGCCGCGTGCCCTGAAAGATCTGCTGTCTTCGCTGCGCGGTGTACATCATCTTGTTGCGGTAGGCGAGCCGTTGCCGGCCTTTGATCTGCAGTGTCCATTGCTTAGCCTGCCGCTCGCTTTTGATACCGATCTGGAAAATATTCCCGCTGAGGTGCCGTATTTGCGCGCCGACCTGACCCGGGTTCGTGCGTGGGAGCAGCGGCTGGCCGAGCGGGTTCGTCCGGACCGGCTCAAGGTTGGGCTCGCGTGGTCGGGTAATCCGACGCACAACAACGACCTTAACCGGTCGATTGCCTTGTCCGTGCTCGCGCCGCTGTATTCGCAAGGGGTCTCGTTTGTCAGCCTGCACCAGCAGGTCCGCGAGCGTGACGCAGTAGCGCTTGGGCAAAGCGGCATCACTCACTTCGGAGCGGACCTGCAGGATTTCGCGGACACGGCAGCGCTGATCAAGAACCTCGACCTGGTGATTTCGGTGGATACGTCGGTGGTGCACCTGGCTGGTGCGCTTGGCAAGCCTGTCTGGGTATTGTTGCCGCGTGTGCCGGATTGGCGATGGTTACTGAAGCGGGAAGACAGTCCGTGGTATCCGGGCGTTCGCATTTTCCGGCAGGACAAGCCGGGCGACTGGCCTGCTGTGATCGAGAGCGTGACACAGGCATTGCTGCAGCATATCGGTGAAAGCGTCGGCTGATCAAGGTATGACATGCCTTTGGGCCCGGATCGTCTGGATGACGAAAGTATTGCAAAAGGTACCTATCTTTTCCGACGACAAAATGGTGGGTAACAGTGGAAATACGATTGCCACGCCGAGCCCGTAACTTCTGTCGGATTAGCGGCCCTTCAGGTCGATATCGGGGAATCGCATCCTCGAACGGCGCGTGTGACGCGTAGTGGATGCGGTCATCACTTTATGTGTTCGGGAAAGTTGACAATGGCAGCACGTGCGCGCGTACAAGATAATCCTTTTCCCTCGTCACCGGTATTGCGATCGAATCTTCGGCCGCTGTGCCAGGCGATTGCGCTGATGATCGCCGCGGGTGCCGCAGCCAGTGCGCACGCGAGCGGCATTGTCAATCTGTCGAATATCGGTGCGCAGATGAGCGCTGCACGCGGCAGTGCAATGGGCGTCACGAACCTGGGGGTGGGTGTGTCGCCGCAGCAGGCGCTGCAGTCGAGCCAGCCTTCGATCCAGAATCTGGCCCACGTCGCACAGGGCATTGCCGCGCAACTGGCTGCCCAGCAGACGGCGGCCGCCGCGGCTGCAGCCGCGCCATCGAACGTGCCCAACGGTCTTGCGCCGGGTGGCTTGCAGGTGGCCCCCGGTGTGAGCAGCAACGTCAGCAGTGCGAACCTGTGGATCAACGCTGGCCTGCCGACGCAATCGGTGGCCGCGAATGGCCAGGTGACGGTGGATATCCAGCAGACCGCGCAGAACGCGGTGGTGACCTGGCAGACGATGAACGTCGGCAAGCAGACCACGCTGAACTTCGACCAGGCGGGTGGTACGCAGACCAACGGCGCGAACAACTGGGTGGTGCTCAATCGGATCATCGATCCGAGCGGGCTGCCCAGCCAGATTCTGGGCAAAATCACCGCCCAGGGCTCGGTGTATGTGATCAACCGCAACGGCATCCTGTTCGGCGCGGGCTCGCAGATCAATGTGCATTCGCTGGTGGCGTCGTCGCTGGATCTGCTGAATACGAACGATGTTCCGGTTCAGAGCAGCACGGATATTGCCAATAGCAACCAGTTGTTCCTGAGCTTGCCCGCTGGTACCCAGGGGGGGCTCGCGGCACTGGAAGCTGGCACGACCTCGGTTGCCTCAGCCGGCGGTGTTCCCAACGAAGTATTGGGCCTGGGCAACCAGGTTCAGGTGAGCTCGGCGAGCCAGTATCAGGCGCCGGGCAACATCACGATCGCGCCGGGCGCATCGATCACCACCCAGACGACCGGCACGGCCAGCGATGGCGGTTTCGTGCTGATCGCGGCGCCAAACGTGAACAACGGTGGGAACATCACGGCCACGGCGGGCCAGGTCGTGCTGGCCGCGGGCGTGGGTGTGAGCCTCACGCCCAATCCGACGAATCCGCAGGTGCTGCTGCCTGAACTGAGTGGCCAACTGGAGTTGATCAATGGCAAAAACCAGACGGATATCACTCCGGCGGGCACACTGACCAATACGGGCCTCGTCCAGGCTGCTCGTGGCAACATCGACCTGCTGGGCAGCAGTGTCGTCCAGAACGGCGTGGTGGGCGTAACGACGAGTGTCAATACGCCTGGTGCCATCACGATCTCGACGGTTGACGAGTACTATGCAAACCCGCCGAACGCGGCCAACTACACAGGCACGAGTGCGGTTGGATCTGGTTACCAGGGCGGCGCCGACGTTAACCGTCGTGCCGGCCTGCTGACCTTCGGTCCGGGTTCGGTGACAAGTGTGACGCCGGACACCGATGACCAGACGGCGACGTCAGCGCCGGGCACGACCTTTACGCCGGGCAGCATCACGATGACGGCCGGGTCCGTGTGGTTCCAGGGTGGTTCGCTGATCGAGGCGCCAGGTTCCAGCGTATCGGTGGTGGCGCTCACACCTGATTCGGCACAGAATTATTCCACGCCGCCTGGCGACACAGCCGTACCGGGCCGGATCTACCTCGATAGTGGTGCGACGATTGACGTCTCAGGTCTGGCCAACGTCGAACTGCCGATCTCCGACATCCTGCTCGACGTGGGCACGATCAACGAGAACAACCTCGCCGATTCGCCGCTATTGCGCGACAGCTTCCTCAATGGACTGGGCGGCGTCGTGGTGGACAGCACGCTCTCGGGTACGACGAGCGACGGTCTGCAGTGGGTGGGCAGCCCGATCCTGAATCTTGCCGGCGCCGTGAGCCTGATGCCGCGCACGGTCGACCAGTTGCTGACCAACGGCGGCACGATCACGCTGTCGGGCAACCAGGTGATGACGGCAACCGGTTCGTCGCTCAACCTGAACGGCGGCTACATTCATTACCTCGGCGGCACGGTCAACACTACCCGTCTGATTGATGCCGATGGTGCGATCGTGCCGATCGGCGACGCGAGCGACAACGACACGTATGTGGGCATTGCGGGGCAGTTCACCCAGACGTCGTCGCGCTGGGGTGTGAAGCAGACCTGGTACAACCCGCTGCTCAGCGGTGGCGCCTACGAGGCGGACTATATTGTCGGTGGCAACGCGGGGACGCTGAACGTCTTTGCGTCACAGGCGATGGTGCTTGATGGAGGGATCACAGCCGAAGCGTTCGGTGGCTCGAAGCAGGTGCAGGGCAATGACCAGCCGTTGGGTGGGACGTTCAATCTAGGCGCCAACCCGGCAGCGACCTCCGGCCAGACAACGCTCGCGGGACTGACGCAGGGGGGCACGGATACGTCGGCCACGGGCGAAACGGGCCTGGTGATCCTGCAGGACAGCGCTCCGCAACTGGGCGACCTGTCGCCGGGTTTCTCGATCGGCACGTCGCTCAATACGGCGGCGATGAACGCGCTTTCCGCGACCGATCCCGACAATGTGCTTGCCACCACGGTGGTGCCGGTCAATACGCTCAACGCGGGCGGATTCGCCAAGGTCAACGTGACCGAGAACAGCACGGACAGCAACGGGTTTGTCGTGGCGCAGGGTACGCAACTGACGGTGCAGCCCGGCGGCGCCATCACGCTTCACGGTTCAGGCGACAGCGCGGTGGTGCTGGGCTCGCTGATTGCCCCGTCAGGCACGATCTCGCTGACGGGTGTCGGCAGTATTGTAGTGGGCCCGAACGCACAGATCAGTGCAGCGGGCCAGTGGGTCAACAACGATACGCAGGCTGCCGCGGGTACCACACCGGGTGACAGCGAATTCATCAACGGCGGCAGTATCACACTGTCCGCGGGCACTATCGATCTCCAGCCAGGCAGTCTGCTCGACGTGTCCAGCGGTGGCGAACTCCAGGCCAATGGCCAGTTGCTGATGAGCAACGGGATTCCCGAGGGCAAGGGGGGCAGCCTGTCGTTGCTGAATGCTGGCCAGATTGACATGAATGGCACGATACGCAGCTTCGGCTTCGCGGGCGGCGGCACGCTGACGCTGCAGACGCCAGGTTTCCAGATTGGGGGCGATGCGGCCACGGCGCCGACGTGGGACATGGTGCTGCCGGCGGACTTCTTCGCGCAGCAGGGCTTTGGCAACTATGTGCTGAATGCGGAATACGACGCGACGGTAGCACCCGGCGCGACAGTGAACCTGACGCAACAGAACCTGATTCCCGATGTGCCGGCGCTGCTGCAGGCGGCAAGCGGGTCGGATCTGTCTGCGGGGGGACTCACCACGGTCGGGACGCTTGACCCGTATCACCGCCAGGCGACGGGCTTGGTGATCACGGCGGGCAGCGGCGTGGCGGTGGCAGCCGTCGACGCGTCGGAGGGCTTTTCGGACAGTGTTCCCGCAGGTGTTACCGGTGCGGTGACGGTGGGGCAGGGTGCATCCATTATCGGTGACGCGGGGGCGAGCATTGGACTGGGCTCGCCGGCGCAGGTGACGGTGCTCGGCTCGATCATCGCCCCGGGCGGCTCGATCACACTGAGCGCCGACACGACAATTGCGGGTCCGTTTGAGCAAACCGGCCAGTACTCATCGACGGGCGGCTTTACCAGCGCGAGCAAGTCGGTGTGGCTGGGGCCGGACGCGGTGCTCGACGTGGCAGGCGTGGCATTGACCAATCCGCTGGCCGCGCCGGTCAAGGATGGTCTGCATTCCTTCGTTCCCGACACCGGCAAGGTGCTGCCGGGTGGTTCCGTGACGATCTCGGACGACACCGGCTATGTGGTGGCGCAGGCGGGCTCGCTGATCGACGTGTCGGGCACTTCGGCCAGTTTCGACCAGTTGGAGTCCAACGGCGGGTATGCGATGCAGCCGGTGTGGAGCAACGCTGGCTCGATCACGCTGGCGGCGTCCAGCGGACTGTACTTCGACGGTACGCTCAGGGCTCAGCCGGGCGCCGCCCAGGCGCAGGGCGGCACGCTTACGATCCTGCCCGAGCCGTACGCGACCAGTGCAGATGAAACGGGTGGCGTCATCAAGACCTTGCCGGGCGCGACGGCGCTGATCATCCAGCAGGGCGGCAATCTGGTGCCGGCTGGGCTCGCCCCTGGCGGGACGATCAGCAACGCCCCCACGGGCGTGCTTCAGTTCGCCGCAGACCGTCTGGACGGTTCGGGTATCGCGACGCTGGTGCTTGGCAACCAGAACAGCCTGATCCCCGCCAGCCTGGGCGAGGTACCGGTTGCCTTTGCCGGCAACGTGAATCTGGATCTGTCCAGTTCGGTGATCATTGATACGGGCCGGATCGTCGCGCTGGCCGCCGGTGCGACCACGCTCCCTTCGGGCTCAGGCAGCGCCGCGATTGGCGCACCCACGGTGACCATCAGCGCGCCGTATGTGGCCTTTGTCGGCCCCACAATGGTATCTGGCAAGCAGGCCGTCACCATGACGCCGATACAGGCGCTGGCGGACGGCACGCTGAACGTGAACGCCTCGTTCATCGATCTCGAGAACCAGTTCCAACTGAACAATTTCGGGCAAGCCAACTTCACGAGCAGCGGCGACATCCGGATGACGTCGACCAATGCCAGTCTTGCTACCGGGTCGCCCGATGCGCTTGAAGTGGGTGAACTGTACACGCCAGGCAACCTGACGTTCCGGGCGGCGGATGTCTATCCGTCAACGGGCAGCACCTTCATTCTCGATGCGGTCGGGCCGGTCAGTGGGAGTAACAGCACGCCGGCGCCGACGACCATTACGTTCCTGCCGGATGGCAGCTCCGGGGTGCCGCTGTCGGCAGGCGGCACGCTGCTGGTCGACGCGACGAATATCGTCCAGTCCGGCACCGTACGGGCGCCTTCGGGCAGCCTGATCTTCGGCGTGGGCAATACGGCCAGCACCACCACGCAGACGCAGTTCAACAACCTGCCGCTGGTGGCAACGAACTCGGTATCGCTGACCAGTGGCAGCGTGACCTCGGTGTCGCTCGACGGCACGATCATTCCTTACGGTACGACCGTCGACGGTGTCGAGTGGCAGTTCAACCCGCTACCCGGGGCGAACGCCGCCCCGGATGTGACGGCGCCACCCGCGAAGTTCGTCAGCGTGAACGGCAGCAGCGTCTCGCTCGATCCGGGCGCGACGGTCGACCTCTCCGGAGGGGGCGACCTGCAGGCGGCAGAATGGGTGCCGGGCACCGGAGGCACCCGCAACCTGCTGGCGCAGTACAACGTCAGCTACGCGACCACGCCGAGTGGTGTGGCGGTACCCACGAATGTGGGGGGCACCAACGTCTACGCCATCCTGCCGGGCAACCAGTCGCAGGTAGCCGCATACGACCCGATGCTCGCGCAAACCCTGCAACCGTCCACCAACGCCAACGGAACCGTCAGCACCGTGACCGACGGCATCGGGGTTGGCCAGGCGGCCCTGAAGAGCGCGGTGGGTCAATCGGTGTATCTGTCGGGCGTGCCGGGTCTGGCCGCCGGCTACTACACGCTGCTGCCGGCCGGGTACGCGACGCTGCCGGGTGCGTACCGGGTGACAATGTCGAGCGTCACCGGTACGGTCACGCCGGGCTCAAGCCAGACCCTGCCCGACGGCACGGTGCAGGTGGCCGGCTACATTGGCAATGCGCTCACCGGAACGCACAGCGCGACGCCCACGCTGCTTGACGTGCAATCTTCAGCCGTGTGGCAACAGTATTCGCAATACACGCTGACCAGCGCCAACAGCTTCTTCCCGTCGCTTGCATCAGGCGCTGGCGATATCACGCCGCCGCTGCCGATGGACGGGGGGCAACTGGTGCTGGCCGCGACCCAGGGCCTGACGCTCGGTGGCGCGCTCAAGACGGCGGCCGCGCCGGGCGGTGCACCCGCCGAGGTGGATATCGCCTCGCAGGCGATCCAGATCGTCGGCAGTGGTGAGGCGGCCTTGCCTGGCTATCTGCAGATCAGCGCAGGGCAGCTCGACGCGCTGGATGCCGGCAGCCTGCTGGTGGGCGGTATCCGCAGCGAGACGACCAGCGGCATTACGATCAATCCGGTTGCCACCAGCGTGGTGCTGTCGAATGACGGGGCCAACCCGTTGAGCGGACCGGAAGTGATGCTGGTCGCGGCCAATAACGTACAGGTCGAAGCGGGCAGCGTGATCGCGGCACAGGGCGCCTATCCGGCAGCGAAGGATGTGCCGGTCACGATCTCGCCGAACGCGACAACCGGGACGAGCGACGGCGCCCTGCTGATCGTCACGAATGGTGCGGACTCGGCAATCACGCGCTCGGGCACCGTGAACGGCACCGGCGTGCTGACGGTGGGGGCTGGTGCGACGCTTACGGGCGGCCAGGCGCTGACGCTCGATTCGTCGGGCAACCTCAGCTTCAATCCCGCTGCGACCCTGTCGGGCAATACGATTGCCGTCGACGGCTCCGCGATCACCTTCACGAGCCAGACCGGCGCAGCCGCGGCGGCACTGCCTGGCTTTGTGATCGGGCCGACGCAGCTTGCGCAACTGGCGAGTGCGCAGGACGTGATCCTGCGCAGTGCAGGGGCGATGAACTTCGACGGCACGGTCAACGCAACCTTCGGCAAGGACGCCGACCTGAGCGCCGCCTCGTTCTCGAGCAATGGCGGCGCGGTTACGATCAATGCGCAGGAAGTCGCGTTCACCAACGAAGGCGGGGCAACCGCACCAACAGCGACGACGGGCTCCGGCACGCTGACGGTCAATGCGGGCGAGATCGACTTTGGCACGGGTGCCAAGACGAGCTCGGGATTCGGTTCCGCAACTTTCAATGCAACGGGCGGCATTGTCGGTCAGGGCAACGGAAGCTTCAACTTCGGCGCGCAGCCCGTCACACTCAATGCTCCTGTTTATCTGGCCGATACAGGTTCGGGACAGACGATCCAGACAACCGGCGCGCTGAACCTGAACAGCGCGGCGGGCACCGCCCTCACGCTGCAGCCGTTAGGTGGCGCATTCTCGTTCATTGGCGGTACGGTGAACGTCAACGGCGCGACCATTGAGGCGCCGGGCGGCAATGTCAGCATGGAGGCGACCAGCGGGAACCTGAGCGTGGGCAGCGGCTCGACCATCAGTTCGGCAGGCGTCGCGTTGCCGTTCTTCGACGTGACCGAATATGTTCCGGCCGGCGCGATTTCTCTGACATCGGATCTGGGTTCGGTCAACGTCGCAGCGGGTTCGACACTGAACTTTGCGGGAGCGAACGGCGGTGGGACGGCGGGCAGTCTGACGCTGTCGGCGCCGGACCAGACGGTGAACCTGGCGGGCACCATCAAGGGCAACGCGGCGAGCGGTTACCTGGGCGGTTCGTTCTCACTGAACACGGGCGGCGCAGTCGACCTCGACAATCTCTCGACCGAACTCGCGTCGAGCGGTGTGAACGACGGCATCATGGTGCAGACCGGTGCAGGCAACCTGACGCTGTCGGCCGGCAACACGCTGACCGCACATACGGTTTCGCTGACAGCGAACGGCGGGGCAGGCGGGCAGGATCCGAACAACGGCAATGTGCAGATTCTCGGCACGATCAACGCGAGCGGTAACGCGGGCGGCGAGATCGATCTGTATGGCAAGAGCGGGGTGAATCTGCAGGGTTCGCTGATCGCGACGGGCTCGAGTGCGACCGAGCAGGGCGGTACCGTCAATATCGGCACGACGGGTAACGGCAGTACCACGAGCCTGAATTCGAATTACGGCTATGAGAACGTGCTGCCTTCGGATGCGGGCGTCATCACGGTGGGCAGCAACGCCGTGATCGATGTGTCGGGAGGCACGGCAGGCGGCCTGTCGAACGGCACGGTGAACTTCCGGGCGCCGATCCTGACCAATGGTACGGTCAATGTGACGATTGCGCCGACCGCACAGATCAGGGGTTCGCGTGCGACGACGCTGGAAGCTTATGCGGTATGGAGTACTGACGACAAGAGCGCCAATGCCGCGCAGCACTTCGACGGCATTGTGGACCCGGCGGGATGGTACGACAGTAGCGGCAACCTGGTGGCGGGTACCTTCACGAGCCAGGACGGCCAGACCACCATTACGTATACCCCGGCGAACGGCACGACGCCAGCCAGCCTATCGAACGAACCGGGTGCGACGGCCGCCCAGGTGAGCGCCGATCTGGCCTACGACCTGGAGAACGATTACTTCGCGCCGACCACCGCGAATGCCAGCCATGAGACGTTCTACGGCTATCAAGCCGGCAGTACGACCAATGCGCCCGGCACGTTGATGGGCTTCGTCGAAAACGGCGTGCAGAGTGTAGCGAACCAGTTCGCGGGGACAAAAATCGCGAACTTCGCGGTGGCGCCGGGGATCGATCTGGACAACCCGGATCCGAACATCAATGGCGGCAATATCTCGATCCTGACGAACTGGAATCTGGGTGCGGGAAGTTCGCCTACGAGCCTCGCATTCCGCTTTGACGGTCAGGCGCCGATCATCACGTTCCGGGCCGAGAACAATGTCCAGGTCGATGCCAGTCTGACGGATGGGTTTTTCCAGATCGCCAATCCAACGGCGTCCTTAACGAAAATACAGGTTCTCCCTGCACCGACAGGTGATACATCGACGACTGCGTATGACGCCTTCTTTGAAGATCCGTATGGCGTTGTCAACGGCTACTACAGCATTGCCCAGGAAATGCAGCGGGGATACTTCGGCCCCGTGGGCACGTTGACACCGCCTGCTCCGCAGAGTACTTTCGCGAGTGATGGAAGTTCTACGCTTGTCACTGCAGAAATAGCTCAGTACTACGGTCTGTATCAGGAATACCTTGCAGATGCAACGGATGTCAATGGACCTATTCGGCCGTTGCTCCAGAAGATTGGTGGCGCTTACGTCAGTGGCGAGCCAGTTGCGCCCACGCCTCCTGCAGCAAGTGATCCAAACGACTACGCTGCCGCATACCAAGCCTACCTTTCTCAATACAATACATACGCGACGCAGCTTACTGCGTGGGAGGGCACACCCCTGGCGTCTACCGGCAAGTACCCCACCACTTTCCAGGTTGTGCCGCCCGCAGCTCCGCTGACGGTGTTGTCAGCGCTCATCCCCTCGACTGGCATGACGGTGACAACGGGTACGCTCCCGACGGATAACACCCCGTCGCCGGTCGCTAGTGCGGCTAACCCGCTGCCCCTCGTTTCCGCATCGCTGACGGGAGGTTCCAGCACGTCGTTCCAGGTCGTTGCAGGCGCGGACCTGAACAGTGCCAATCCGTTGGCGTTGCAGGCCGCCGCGATTTTTTCGGCATCGGCTGGAACCGGACTGGCAGGTGGCGGCAATGTGACGCTGAACGGGCATTTTGCCTATGACAATGCGAATAACCCGAACGACCCGAACAATCTGACATTGCTGGCACCCACAATGATCCGCACCGGTACCGGATCGATTGATATTGCTGCTGGAAACAGTGTGGTACTCGTCGACACGACTGCTCCTGGCGTTATCTATACGGCCGGTGCACCGGCTGCGGGCGCGCCAGCCGCGGGGAGTACGGCGACGATTGTGAACGGGAATTCATCAGGCGATCCCGATATCCTGGTCACCCCGAGCGTCAACCCAGATGCAGCGGGCAATATCTCCATTCAGGCTCAGGGGAACATCAACGGGGTCGAAAATGCCATCGATGCCACTGGTGCGGTTACCGGCGTCGCGGGCGCAAATATCAGCCAGTTCTGGTGGCAGTGGATGGAGGTCACGGCGAATCCAACAGTGAGTATTAATAGCGCGACGGGTGCCTATGTATTTGCGCCGCTTTCCGGGACATCGATTGATTTTGGCGCATTTGACCAAGGGGTGATGAGTGTTGGTGGCAATGTCTCGGTGAATGCCGGCGGAAACATTTCGGATCTGGCGGTGTCCTTGCCGACGACCTGGTACATGAATGGCAGCACACCCGTGACGGTCGGCGGCGGCAATCTGACAGTGCATGCGGGTGGAAACATCTTGAGCGGCGATTACTTCGTGGCGAACGGCACCGGGACCATTACCGCCGGTGGTCAGATCGGCTCGGACGGACAGGTCTACACCAGCTACAGCGCAAGTAACGCAGGCCGAGGCTTGGATCCGAACGTTTCGGTCGGCCCCGTCTCAACCCTCCTCGCAACCCAAGACGGTGTTTTGAATGTCAGTGCGCGTCAGGGCGCCAATATCGGGGGGGTGTTTGACCCCTCGTACGTTGAGAGCACAGCACTGCTCAATACCTATCACTCCTACGCCGATGGGCAGAGCTACTCATCGACTTCCGCTGTGAACGTTTCATCGACGACGGGCGATGTCGTTCTGGACTCGCTGGGTTCGATCGACCTGATTGGCGGGGGCGCGACCGGTAAGCAGGCGGGTGCGGTCGACCTCTCATTCATACTGCCCGCAACTGTGAACCTGACCGCTTTCACGGGGGGCATCACGATTGCATCGAGTGGAGAGCTTTACCCTTCTGCGTCCGGCAATCTGAATCTGATCGCGGATCAGTCGATTGATTTCTCCAGTCTGAACGGGCTCGCTTCCGGTGCCTTTGGGGTGACTGCCCCGGTCTTCGGCATGCTGGACGAGGATCCGTCATCGATGCCGTCTGCGGGGAATTTCGACGTTAGTGTACCGCTCGCCACTATAGATACCTTGGCTGCTCATGCGTCAAGCGCACTGCACGCCGACGATACCGAGCCGGTTCGCATCTACAGCCTGACCGGCAGCATAGTAGACGGTATTCTTGAGCCGCAAGGAGCGGGCGACGCTGGCTTCTACAATGACCTGGTCAATGTTGTGGCCGACAAGCCTGCACTGATCCAGGCGGGCGAGGACATCGTGAACCTCGCGTTCCAGGGGCAGAACCTGGGCGTCGACGACGTGACGCGCATTGTCGCGGGACGCGACATCTACGACACGCCTCTGCCGCGTACCGGCGGCGGTACGGTGCCGAGTCTTGTGCTCGGCGGTCCAGGAACGTTTGATGTCGAGGCGGGCCGTAACATTGGCCTACTCTCGAACGAACAGGAAGTGGTCGATGCCGATATCACGGGGACGGTGCCCCCGTTGGGCATCGAAGCGGTCGGTAATGCCGATAACCCGAACCTGCCGCACGACAGTGCCAACGTGCAGGTGCTGTTCGGTGTTGGGCCGGGCATCGACGACTCGGATTTCATCGCAACCTATATCAACCCTGCCAGCACGGTGCCGGGTATCACGGGTACGACGAATGCGTTGGTCGCCTTCATGGAGCAGTATGACGCCGGTCAGATTGAGAAGGTTGATACCGGTCTTTCGACGGACTCGGCCGCTGCACTCAAGAAGGTCGGCAATGATGGCGTTCTGACGGCCGCTCAGGCATGGTCACAGTTCCAGGCGTTGCCGTCCTACGTGCAGCAACTGTTCGTTGAGCAGGTGTTCTTCAGCGTGCTGACGAGTGTAGGCGAGGACTACAACAACCCGGCGAGTCCGTACTATCAGCAGTACGCCCGGGGTTACCAGGCGATCAACACATTGTTTCCTGCCTCGCTCGGCTACACGGCGAACGATCTGACCGGTGGTGCCAATGGTGCGAACAAGCTGGTCAATACAGGCAACCTCGACATCCGCAGCACGACGATCCAGACCCAGCAGGGCGGCAATATCTCGATCCTCGGGCCGGGTGGTGAGGCGCTGGTCGGCAGTACGTCTGCGCCGCCTGAGATCGTCAGCAGCAATGGCGTGGTCGCGGCGGGTCCCGGTTCGATGGGCATCCTGACCCTGGAGCAGGGCAATATCAACATCTTTACTGACCAGAGCGTGCTGCTGGCCCAGAGTCGCATCTTCACGGAGCAGGGTGGCGATATCACGATCTGGAGTTCGAACGGCAACATCAATGCCGGTCAGGGCTCGACAACGGTAGCGGATATTCCGCCGCCGGAGTACGTATGTGACCAGAACCACTACTGCACGGTGGACGCGAAGGGCGAAGTGACGGGCGCGGGGATTGCGACGCTGCAGACCATCCCCAGTGCGCCTCCCGGTAACGCCAATCTGCTGGCGCCACGGGGTACGATCGACGCAGGTGCCGCGGGCATCCGCGTGTCGGGCAACCTGAATGTGGCGGCGCTGCAGGTGCTGAACGCGGCCAATATCCAGGTGCAGGGCACCAAGACCGGCGTGCCGGTGGTGCCGGCGGTGGACACTGGTGCACTGACTGCAGCAAGTGCCGCGACCTCGGCCGTGACGCAGATGGCACAGAACATTGTGAAGAGCAATGCCTCGGGTGTGCCGCAGCGTCACTGGATCATCACGGTTGAGGTGGAAGGGTTCGGTGATGATGGTAGCGATGATAATCGCAAGAAGCGCAAGCCAGGGCAGATCAGCTACGATTCCTCAAGTGCCGTCTCTATTCTGGGGTTTGGTGGGATTGGTCAAACGCAGCGTGCTGTTCTGAGCAAAGAGGAGCAGGATAGGCTGGGAAAAATCTAAACCCCGAGCGATGTCCACGCCGGTCAATTTCATAGTAGAACAAAGAGTCGTGCCCTGGATGATTCCGGGGCACGACCTTGTCATACAGCCGTTTTACATTAGCGACCGGCGAGGGGACCACAGACCGATTTGTTTCCGATATTCAGTTTCAGGCCGCTGAGGTTGCTCAGGAAGGTCTCCTTGATTGCCGTGATGTAGACTGACGGCACCACATCGAAGCCATTGCCGTTGATAATCGAGACATTGCTCTCGTAGTGCAGGGTCAGGAAATCGATAACAGAAGCCGCAACCGTCGGCGTGTCGCTATGAGTTGCGTAGCATTGACTGGTGATGATCTGACTCGTGCCCGAGATCGGGTATCCCGTCGTCGGATTGCTCGCGTTCGGCACCCACAGCGAAGGGTTGGACTCGTTCGAACCGGACGGAACCGTAACCGCTCCAATAGCCAGCGTAGCGTTCTGATACGACGGAACAACGTCGGCCTTGGTCGTCGTGTTATACAGGCTCGCTACCGACAGGTTGTTGGTCTTTGCCGGTGAGCTGGACGGTGCGAGGAACGTGTTCGTATAGTCCGGACCCAGATAGCCGACGCCAGCGCCCGAAAGTGCCAGCAGGCTTGCTGCAACGCCACTGCTGCCCGTTGCCGCAACGAAGTTGCTCGGCGGCGTCGACGACGGGAACAGGCTTGCGAAGTTTTGCGTGACGGTGAACGTGACGGGTACTGCGGTCGTGCCCGAAGGAACCGGGCAAACGGCCTGAAGGTGAGCGGTTAGCAGATCGGTCGTGCCGTCGTTGTTCGCCTGATAGACGACGGTGATCGCGCCGGCAGGGTAGAGCGAACCGTTATCAGGGTTGGTGACCTGATTCCAGTTGGTGAAGGCACCCGAGAAAATCCCGCACAGGTCGGCGTCGTTCAGCGCGACGGTCGCCGTCGTGCCGCCGTTCGGCAGCGTCGGTCCCGTGCCGGTCGGCGCGTGTACGAGCGGAACGGTGATCGGCGTAACGATGTACGGAAGCTGGATCAGGGGACCATCGGTAACGCCGAGGCCGCCGCTCGACGTATAAGCCGAGATTTGGCTAGCCGATAGCGGGGCGTCGCTGTTGGCAAAATCAACCGTGCCGCTAGCAGTGGCGGTGACGATAGTGCCCCCCGTGATCGTGATCGAGGTGAATTGCGTCGGGTTGTTGTTTAGAAACGCCGCTTGAGTTTGCATTCTGGCGGCGCCAACCGGCCAGTATGTAGCTGTACCATCGGCCGGAGGGAAGGCGGAGATTTCCGACTGGATTTCGGGTGCGACCAGCGAGGAGCCGCCGCCCAACAGCGACGGAGTTTGGGCCATGGCGGCCGAGGCGGCCAGAGCGGAGAGAGCAAATGCGACGGCCTGACAGATCTTGCGCTTACTGGATGTCATGACAGTTTCTTTGAGAAAAGATAAATGGGAAGCCTGCTGTTGCAGTCATACGTACCCCGTTGACCGCCTGAACAAAACAAAGAGGTCGTGCCCCGGATGATTCCGGGGCACGACCTTGTCATACAGCCACTTTTACATTAACGGCCGGCGAGGGGGCCGCAGACCGAAGCGTTGCCGATATTCAGCTTCAGGCCGCTGGTGTTGCTCAGGAAGTCAGCCTTGATCGCCGTGACATAGGCTGCCGGTACCACGTCGAAGCCATTGCCGTTGATGATCGAGGCATTGCTTGAATAGTGCAGCGTCAGGAAATCGACAACAGAAGCCGCAACCGTCGGCGTGTCGCTATGAGTTGCGTAGCATTGGCTGGTGATGATCTGGCTCGTGCCCGAGATCGGGTATCCCGTCGTCGGATTGCTTGCGTTCGGAACCCACAGCGAAGGGTTGGACGCGTTCGAACCAGTCGGCGCCGTAACCGTTCCAATAGCCAGCGTGGCGTTCTGATACGACGGAACAACGTCGGTGTTCGTCGTCGTGTTACGCACGCTCGCTACCGACAGGTTGTTGGTTTGTGCCGGTGAGCTGGCCGGTGCGAGGAACGTGTTCGTGTAGTCCGGGCTCAGATAGCCGACGCCAGCGCCCGAAAGTGCCAGCAGGCTTGCTGCCACGCCACCGCTACCCGAAGCCGGGACGAAGTTGCTCGGCGGCGTGGATGACGGGAACAGGCTTGCGAAGTTTTGCGTTGCAGTGAACGTGACGGGGACAGCGGTCGTGCCCGAAGGAACCGGGCAAACTGCCTGAAGGTGAGCCGTCAGCAGGTCCGTCGTGCCGCTGTTGTCCGAGCGATAAACCACCTTGATCGCTCCGGCAGGGTAGAGCGAACCGTTATCAGGGTTCGTGATCTGATTCCAGTTCGTGAAGGCACCCGAGAAAATCCCGCAGAGGTCGGCGTCGTTCAGCGCAACGGTCGCCGTCGTGCCGCCGTTCGGCAGCGTCGGTCCCGTGCCAGTCGGCCCGTTCACGAGCGGAATGGTGATCGGCGTGACGATGTACGGAAGCTGGATCAGGGGACCATCGGTAACGCCGAGGCCGCCAGTCGACGTATAAGCCGAGATCTGGCTAGCCGACAGCGGAGCATCGCTATTGGCAAAATCAACCGTGCCGCTAGCGGTCAGCGTAACCGTGGTGCCTGCCGAGACCGTGACGGAAGTGAATTGCGTCGGGTCGTTGTTCAGAAACGCCGTTTGGCCTTTACCGGAGCCAACCGACCAGTACGCAGCCGTACCATCGGTCGAGGGGAAAGCAGAGATTTCCGACTGGATCGTCGGTGCGACCAGCGAGGAGCCACCGCCCAACAGCGACGGGGTTTGCGCCATGGCGGCCGAGGCGGCCAGAGCGGAGAGGACAACTGCGACAGCTTGACAGACCTTGCGCTTACTGGATTTCATGAGAATTCCTTTGAGCAACGATGAATGGGAAGCTTGCTGTTGCAATCACGCGCATCGCGTTGACTGCCTGAACAATTTAGACGGGATTCCAGTTGGAGCGTGTGAATTTTTAATAACCGAATGTACCCAACATTTCTGATGAAATTGATTTACGTGAAGTGAGCTAAAAAATCTATTTGATAGAAAAGCGATATGAGGATATGGAGCATCGCCGTTGGCGAGTTGTGAGTTAAAGCTATTGCAAGTTCTCAAAATAGACAATTCAGACATTCCTCGGTGTGCCCTTCCCAACCGTTAGAGTCCTCACACACGGTATGGAGGTGAGCGGCTGTGTCATAAAACCTGCATCGTCCATGCAAGCTGCATTTAAGTCACCTTCACGACAAAATGTTCGTAACATTTTTGATGAGCCCATGAAACGTGAAATGCAAATACGAAAATGTGGGAAGCGCCAGCTTTGCCATGTCTTTGTGAGGCTCAATACATAAAGCCGATCCGCAATTTCACTTATTCGTAATCGCGGTGCGATTCATCTCTAAAACGATTACATTAAAAGTACGGACAAAAAAGGTACCCAACATCTGTCACAATTTTGCTCCGGTCCGCTGCTTAGTCTTTGCCCGGCGTATCCGCCTGTGTCGAATGCAACGGGACGGATCAGCAAACCATACGCTGCCTTTCGGGGTGTGCTTCGGGTCATCGATGCACGCAGCAGGCGCGTCCGTCTCGGCCCACCTGTTGCGGCCGGCATCGAACCCAGGTCTATGACACGCATACGCTCCGGATCCCGCCGTCATCATGCAATCTGTCTGATGCTGGCCACTAGCCTGCTGTCTGCGCAGATGGTTCACGCGCAGGTCAATCTCAGTTTTTCCAATGTCGACATCAATCAGGTGGCGAAGGCGATTGGTGCGGCGACCGACACCACGATCATTGTCGATCCGCGGGTGAAGGGACAACTCAACCTCGTATCCGACAATCCCGTCAGCAAGGAGCGGGCCCTGAAGACGCTCGAAGCGGCCTTGCGCATGCAGGGTTTCGCGCTGCTGCAGGACAACGGCATTCTCAAGGTCGTCCCTGAAGCGGACGCGAAGCTGCAGGGCGTGCCCACGTATGTCGGCAATGCGCCGCAGGCGCATGGCGATGTCGTCATCACCCAGGTGTTCCGGCTGAAGAACGAGTCGGCCACGGCGCTGATGCCTGTGCTCAAGCCGCTCATCAGCCCGAACAACACCATTGCCGCGTACCAGAACGACAACACCCTCGTCGTCACGGACTATGCGGACAACGTGCGCCGCATCGCCGCGATCATTGCGGGTGTGGATTCGGGTGCCTCGCAGCAGGTCGCCGTGGTCCAGCTCGACCATGAGAGTGCGGTGGATCTCGCGCCGATTGTGCAGAAGATGCTCGACCCTAGCGGTATCGGCAATACGGATGCCACGCTCAAGGTGTCGGTGTCTGCCGACCCACGCCTGAACTCGCTGCTGCTGCGCGCCAGCGACCCGGGGCGTATCAAGGACGCGAAGGCGCTGATTGCACAGCTCGATGCGCCTACCCGCGTGGCCGGCAACATGCACGTGGTGCGGATCGAGAATGCCAATGCGAGCGATCTTGCCAAGGTGTTGCGCGGCATGCTGGGCCAGGGGAGCGACAGTTCTGAGGACTCAGACAAGTCCAGTGCGCAGAGTTTCAGTCAGGGCAATAGCGGCATAGGCGGAAGCGGCGGGAGCGGTGGAAGTAGCGGGACCAGTTCGTCGACCGGCACCGCGGGCGTGCCGCCGCTGCCGGGTACCACGAACGGTACGGGCGGCACAGGTTCCTCAGGCTCCGGTAGCGGATTGAGCGCCCAGGGTGGCCTGATTGAAGGTGCCCGCGGCGGGAGCGCCGAGGGCAACGGCATGATCCAGGCGGACCCCTCCACCAATTCACTGATCATCACGGCTCCCGAGCCGGTGTATCGCAACCTGCGGATGGTGATCGACCAGCTCGACATACGGCGCGCACAGGTCTATATCGAAGCACTGGTCGTCGAGCTGAACTCGAACACGAACGCCAATCTCGGCATTCAGTGGCAGGTCGCGAATGGTGCGCTTCTTGCCGGCACCAACCTGGCTACCGGCTCGGGCAACAGTATCATCAACCTGACGGCAGCCGGGAGCACTGGTGGTCTCGGTGAGACACTCATCAACCAGGGTCTCCAGCAGGGGCTCAACGTCGGTTGGGTCCACAACATTTTCGGTGTGCAGGGACTCGGTGCGCTGCTGCAGGCACTCTCGCAGACCGCCGATGCGAACGTGCTGTCGACGCCTAACCTCATCACGCTCGACAACGAGGATGCCAAGATCGTCGTCGGCACCAACGTGCCGATCCAGACGGGGTCCTATTCGAATCTCACGAGCGGCACGACGAGCACGGCGTTCAATACCTATGACCGTGTCGACGTCGGCCTGACGCTGCACGTCAAGCCGCAGATTACCGCCGGCGGGATTCTCAAGCTGCAGCTCTACACCGAAGACTCGGCGATCGTGAACGGCACGACCAACGCCTCGACCAACCCGGCCGGCCCTGAGTTCACCAAGCGTTCAATCCAGTCGACGGTACTCGCCGATAACGGCGAGATCATCGTGCTGGGTGGCCTGATGCAGGACAACTACCAGGTCAGCAACAGCAAGGTGCCGCTGCTGGGCGATATTCCGTGGCTCGGCCAGCTGTTCCGCTCGGAATCGAAGAGCCGCAATAAGACCAACCTGATGGTGTTCCTGCGCCCGGTGATCATCAGTGATCGCGATACCGCGCAGGCGGTGACGGCGAACCGTTACGACTATATCCAGGGCGTGCAGGGCGCCTACAAGTCGGACAACAACCTGATCAAGGACAAGGACGATCCGGTGGTGCCGCCGATGCCGCTCGGCCCGGCCGAGGGCGGCTCGCCCGCGATGAACCTGTTCAATCTCGACCAGATGCGCCGTCAGCAGATGATGCCACCGCCGGCTGCGGTGCCCGGTTCCAGTGCTGCTCCGGTGACCAACGGTGGTGCTGTGCAGATCAACCCGGTGACCGTTGGGCCCGCCATCAATTCGCCTGTGCCGGCGACTAGCGGTGGCGCTGTCCAGACCAGCCCGGTGACGGTCGGGCCTGCCGTCACTTCGCCCGGAGCGCAGCCGTGAGCACGCCGTCCACCCCGCCGTCAGGGTCCGCGTCGACGCGTGCGGGTGGCGCTGCGATGCCGCCCGCAGCTGTGGCCGGACATGCCGAACGCGGTGCGCCGTCGGCGATCGCCGCGCGACTCGTGCCCTACGGCTTTGCGCGCAGTGGTCAGATTCTGGTAGCGCACCAGCATGCTGACGCACTGGAAGTCTGGATCAGCGAGCGCACGAGCGATGCCGCGCTCGCCGAGGTGGCGCGCAATTTTGGCGCGCTGTCGGTGGCGCGCCTGCCGGCCGACCAGCTCTCGCTGGCGATCAACCAGGCGTACGCGCGCCAGGATGGCAGCGCAGCGCAGGTGGTCGGCGAGGTGGAAGGCGAAGTCGATCTGTCGCGGTTGATGCAGGAGATTCCCGAGGTCGAGGACCTGCTGGAATCGGAAGACGACGCGCCGATCATCCGCATGATCAACGCCCTCCTTACTCAGGCGGCACGCGAACAGGCTTCGGATATTCACATCGAGCCGTTCGAGAATGCCTCGGTGGTGCGCTTTCGCGTGGACGGCACGCTGCGCGACGTGGTGCGGCCGAAGAAGGCGCTGCACGGCGCGCTGATCTCGCGTATCAAGATCATGGCGCAGCTCGATATCGCGGAGAAACGTTTGCCGCAGGACGGCCGGATTACGCTGCGGGTCGGCGGCCGGCCGGTGGATGTGCGGGTGTCCACGTTGCCTACGGGGCACGGCGAACGCGCGGTGCTGCGTCTGCTCGAGAAAGACGCCTCGCGCCTGAATCTCGAAGCGCTCGGCATGGGTTCGGACACGCTCACGAAATTCGACAAGCTGATCGGCCGCCCGCACGGCATCGTGCTGGTGACCGGGCCGACCGGTTCGGGCAAGACGACCACGCTCTATGCGTCGATGTCACGCCTCGAAACCGCGACGACCAACATCATGACCGTCGAAGACCCGATCGAGTACGACCTCTCGGGTATCGGCCAGACGCAGGTCAACGAGCGGATCGGCATGACCTTCGCGCGGGCGCTGCGCTCGATTCTGCGGCAGGACCCGGACATCATCATGATCGGGGAAATCCGCGATCTGGAGACCGCACAGATTGCCGTGCAGGCCTCGCTCACCGGCCACCTGGTGCTGGCGACGCTGCACACCAACGATGCGGCGTCGGCGGTCACGCGTCTCGCTGATATGGGCGTGGAACCCTATCTGCTCGCTTCGTCGCTGCTTGGCGTGCTGGCGCAGCGGCTGGTGCGCCGGCTCTGCCCCGTGTGCAGGGAGGAGCGCGTCGAGGAGTCTGTAGAAACAGAGGACCGCGAAGCAGTAGGCCGCGTCCAGTGGCATCCGGTGGGTTGCGACAAGTGCGGACACTCCGGCTACTCGGGACGGCGCGGTGTCTACGAGCTTCTGTTGATCGATGACAGCATCCGGCCGTTGATCCATCGCAACGCCGCGGATGCGGAGATTCTCGCGGTGGCGCGCGCGCAGGGAATGCGTACGCTGCGCGAGGATGCTGACCGGTGGCTCGCCTCGGGCCTGACCTCGCTCGAGGAAGTGCTGCGTGTAACGGGGGGAGGGTAAGACGATGCCGGCATTCCGTTTCGAAGCGATCGACAACGCGGGCAAGACGAAGAAAGGCGTGGTCGATGCCGATAGCGCCCGCAGTGCGCGCACACAGTTGCGCACCCAGGGGTTCACGCCGATGGTGGTCGAGGCGGCCGGCGCACGTGCGCGAGGTTCGCAGGCGCAACGGCTGACCGGGGGCAGGCGGCTGTCGCAGCGCGAGCAGGCGATTCTCACGCGCCAGATGGCGAGCCTTTTGATTGCGGGGTTGCCGCTCGACGAAACCCTGGCTGTCCTGAGCGAACAGGCGGAGCGCGAATACGTCCGCGAGCTGATGGCGGCGATCCGCAGCGAAGTGATGGGCGGCCACTCGTTTGCCAACGGGCTGTCACAGCACCCGCGGGACTTTCCGGAGATCTACCGCGCGCTCGTCTCGGCCGGCGAACACACCGGCAAGCTCGGTGTCGTGCTGTCGCGCCTCGCCGATTACATCGAACAGAGCAACGCGCTAAAGCAGAAAATCATGCTCGCCTTCACCTATCCGGCGGTGGTGACCTGCATCGCGTTCGGCATTGTGACCTTCCTGCTGAGCTATGTGGTGCCGCAGGTGGCCAATGTCTTTGTCAGCACCAAACAGCAGTTGCCGTTTCTGACGGTGATGATGCTGGCGCTTTCCAGTTACGTCCGGCACTGGTGGTGGGCCACCTTGCTCGGCGTCGCGGTGATGATATGGCTTGTGAGGCAAGTGCTCGCCCAGCCGGGCCCGCGGCTTGCGTTCGACCGCTGGGCGCTCACGGCGCCGCTTTTCGGCAAGCTGGTGCGCGGCTATAACACGGTGCGCTTTGCCAGCACGCTGGGCATTCTGACGGCAGCGGGCGTGCCGATCCTGCGCGCGCTGCAGGCCGCGGGCGAAACGCTGAGCAACCGGGCGATGCACGCCAATATCGAGGACGCGATCGTGCGGGTTCGCGAGGGGACTTCGCTGTCGCGCGCGCTCGGCAACACGAAGACGTTTCCGCCGGTGCTGGTGCACCTGATCCGTTCCGGCGAGGCGACCGGCGACGTGACAACCATGCTCGACCGGGCCTCGGAAGGCGAGTCCCGCGAGCTTGAACGCCGCACCATGTTTCTCACCAGCCTGCTCGAGCCGCTGCTCATTCTCGCCATGGGCGGCGTCGTGCTGGTGATCGTGCTGGCGGTGATGATGCCGATTATCGAACTGAACAACCTGGTGCAGTGACGTGCGGGCTTGCTCAGCGTACAAACGCGTCCGGGTTGGCGGCGGCCGGCAGGCTGATTTCGCGCTGAATGCCGTCGTGATCGAGGACGATCGAGTGTGCACGGATTTCGCTCAGCGTGGTGGAGTCGTTGAGCCGGCCCTTGAGCGGGACGACGCGTGCGGGATCGCCGCCGACGCTGATGATCGCAGCGGCATGCTGCGGATCGAAGGCGAGGATGCCGAGCAACTGCACCTGATCGTGATGGTCGCTGTCGGGTTGGGCGCCGAACAGCGTGGCGCCGGCCGACACGTCGAGCGGGACCGGCGGCGCCGGGTGCGTGACAGGGATGACGGGCGCGGCATGAAAAGTCCACGCCCACCAGCTGACGACGCCGATGAACAGGACGGCCGAAGCGCCCGATGCGAGCGTGGTGGGCGACGTAAGCGGTTGCAAAAAGGCGCGGGGCATATGCGGCTCGGCTTGGATGAGGTGTGGGGTGCCACGCTCCCCGGTCGCACGCGGTGCGTGGTAGCGGAGTGTGTGCGGCGCTGTGGGACTCTTCACATTTTTGGACGGGAAAAGTGAATCCATGATGACTGATCTGAACATAAGCATGACTTATCGTTTACGCCATCCTGAGAGCGGGGGCATGAAACGGCGTCTGCAGCGCGGCTTTACGCTCATCGAGATCATGGTCGTGATCGCGATTCTGGGCATTCTCGCTGCGCTGATCGTGCCGAAGATCATGAGCCGGCCGGATGAGGCGCGCCGTGTGGCAGCGAAACAGGATATCGGCACCATCATGCAGGCGCTCAATCTGTACCGTCTCGACAACGGCCGCTATCCCAGCGGCGACCAGGGGCTGCACGCGCTGGTCGAAAAGCCGTCCACCGATCCGGTGCCGAACAACTGGAAAGACGGTGGATACCTCGAACGCTTGCCCAACGACCCGTGGGGCAATCCTTATCAGTATCTGAACCCCGGGGTGCACGGTGCAATCGATGTGTTCAGCTACGGCGCGGACGGCAAGCCGGGTGGGGAGGGTAACGATGCAGACATCGGATCGTGGCAGTAGCGTGGGCAGGCGCGCAGCGCTGCGCAAGCAAGGCAGGCCGGCAAGCTGCCGGTTGTCGCCGCGGCAGGCCGCCGGCTTTACGCTGATCGAAATGCTGGTGGTGCTGCTGATTGCGGGCCTGCTCATCGCGGTCGTGGCGCTGGCGCCGTCGCGCAACCGTCGCACGGACCTCGCCGAGGACGCCCAGCGTCTCGCGGCGATGCTCGAATCCGCGGACGACCAGGCCGAGGTTCGCTCGGCGTCGATTGCGTGGGAGCCCGTCAATGGCGGCTACCGTTTCGATCAGCGTGGCGAGGACGGCAAGTGGCGCCCGATTACCGACGACGTGCTTGCGCCCCATCGCTGGGGTGCGGAAGTGACGAACGTGTCGATCCGCTACACGGGCAGCGGCAACCTGACGCCGCGCATCGTATTTGGCGACGAGAGCATCGACGTGCCGGTCACGGTGACGCTCGACTCGGATGGCGTGCGTCTGCAGGTCGTGGGCACGGGCATCGGCAATTTTGTGGTGCGCAGACCATGAAGCGAATGATGGAGGGGATGCCTCGAAGCGCTGCGTCGGGCGCACGCATCGCGAGCCTGATCGTGCTGCTGCCTTCGAGCGATATGCTCGCAGCGGGCGGTTGGGAAGCGACGCCGATGCCGTTTGCGCTGCTCGGACGCAAGGGCGAGATGCTGCGCGCGGGGCACGCCCGATTCGACGCGTTGCCGCAAGCCGGGGAGACGGTGTTGGTGGTCGCGGCGCGCGACACATTGATGCTGCATGCGAAGGTGCCGCCGGTGACCGGGCCGCGGCTGCGGCGAGTCCTGCCGAACATTGTCGAAGAGCATCTGATTCAGGAAGCGCAGCGCTGCCACGTAGCGGTCGATCCGGTTCCTCCGGCCCCGGCTGCTGATCTGCGTTGCCTCGCCGTTATCGACCGGGAATGGTTCGTGTCGGTGACCGGACGATTTGCCGGGGCGGGCCATCGGCGCGTGCGGGCTGTGCCGCTTATCCGCTGTATTCCGTTGCCGGAGGCGGTTTCGCTTGCCGGATCGGATGTGGGTCCGGAGGGTGATTCGGGGTCTTCTTCGGACGCTTCTTCGGAACTCGCTTCGGCCGTATCGTTGGCCGGTGATTCAGCCACTGATCCTGCCGCCGATTCGGCCACCGGTCTGGTCGCGGACCCGGCCGTCGATTCGGCTACGGGTAATCGTGTTGTGGCGGCGAGCGTGGTGATCGTGCGTGGCGAGTCCAGCCAGCCGCCCGACGGTGCGGTTGCGGAAGCCGATTTGGGCCGTATCGAGTGGGTGGAGCTCGCGCTCAGGCAAGACTCGCTCGGTTTCGGCATGCGCGTGAACGCGGCGCAACTGGGGGCCACGCTTGCGGAACTGTCGCAGCGTCAGCCGCTCGAGGTCTACGCGCTGACACTTCAAGATGGCGCTCAGCCTGACAGCGGGCCTGGCACAGAGGCAGGCGTCGGGCCCGGTGTGGGGCACGCTGCCGATCCAGCCATCGAGCCTCGTATCAGAGCGGCCACGGGACCGGCTGAAGCGCAACGTCTTCGCCTGGTGCGCGAAGCAACCGGCGAGGTCGGCGAAGCGCAGCGCGCAATCGTGCCGGCCGCTTTGCCCGAGCGCACCTTGCCGTTCGCGGTCATCGCGCGCTCGGCGCTCGCCTGCCGCTTCAACCTTTGCCAGTTCGAACTGGCCAGTCCGGGCGGCAATCTGGCCGCAGCAGCCGGACTTAAACCATGGCGCGTGGCACTTGGGTTTCTCGCCGCGTCGGTTGTGGTGTCGATCGTCGCCCTGAACGTGCAATGGTGGCAGTTGCGCCACCGCCGCGACGCGCTGGAAGCGCAGATGACACAGATGGTGCAGACGGCGTTTCCCAACACGCCGATGGTTCTCGGTCCGCATGAGCAGATGACGCTCGACCTGACCCGTTTGCGCGGCACGGTCGGGGCGCTGCGCGCGGACGATTTTCTGGCGCTGGCGGCGTCGCTGGCGCATGCGCTCGGTCCGATTCCGTCGCTCGCTATTGCCGAGATGGATTACAGCGGTGGATCGCTCGATGTGACTTTCAAACCTGGTACCGAAATCGACGAAGGCGACTTCAAGCGCCGTCTCACGACAAGCGGTCTGTCCGTAGAGGAGGAAGACGGCAAATGGAAGCTCAGATCCGCGCCATCCAAGCTGCACTGACAGAGTGGTTCGAGGCTCGCGCCCCGCGGGAGAAGCGGCTGCTGGTGGCGGGCGTGGCGCTCCTCATTGTGGTGCTGCTCTATAGCGTGTTGTGGGCGCCCGCATGGGATGGTTGCAGCCATATCAGGGCGAGCCTGCCGCGGCTTCAGGATGAGGTGGCGCAGGTGCAGATGCAGCTGGACGAGGCGCGCAGTCTCAAGGGCGATGCCGCGATCCGCGCTCCGGAAGGTGTCGCGCTGCGCGATGCGTTGTCCGCCTCGCTCTCGCAGGCGGGGGTGCCGGCGCCGCAGATCACCGTGCTGGGCAAGGGCGTTCAGGTTGAGGTGAAGAACGTGCCGTTCGGGGTGTTGATGGTATGGCTCGACGAAGTGCGGCGTACCGAACACGTGCGTGTGGTCAGCGCTCATGCGAAAGGCGAAATGCAGCCGGGCCATGCCAGCGTCTCCGTGACGTTGCAGCCGGCTGCGGAGCAGTGAGGAATCGCCCGGCGCCGAACTCCGCTGGAGGTGGCGCCGCGTTTGACCCTGCGCGCATGGGCAGATGCCGCGGCAAAATTCTATTAATACGGGTCAGTTAATTTCGAAGCCAATCGCTGCAGTTATCCTGCGCGAAAATGTTTGCCATGATATTTAATTCGATAAATTAATTTATAGCCTCGTAAATTTTGACTTCCGGATTGCCAGGGTTTCAGAAGATTTCGAATCAATACTTGGGAAAACGGAATTGTGAATGTTTTGTGCCAAAATGTACGTTAACTTCCTGGTGGCGGCCGCCGGAGTGGGTAGCGTAAGGCTTCAGCCTTGCCCAGTGGACTTCCCGCGGTGATGAGGATGTTGCGTAGATTCTGTCTTGAAACCATAACATTACTTGACCGCAAGAGCCTTTACCTGTGATTTCCGGAAACACTCCCACGTGGTGAAACTTTGTTTGATGGGCGGTCTTGTTAATTTCAGGCCTTCTATATAGACTGGCGATTCTGGTGAATTAGAGTGAAGAAGCAGATTTGCTCGATCGCGCAGATTTCGTGGTCCAGGCGGGGTATGTTTTAGGAGGCCCTTGCTGATGCGCGACATCCTGTCAGGCTATGGGGAACACAAGTGAGACAAATACTGGGTCAGGGGGCCGTCGAGATGGCCACGCGCGAATTCAGCAAGAATCCGTCAAAGGCTTTGCGGGAGGCAGATGTGCATCCGGTGCTGGTGACGAAGTACGGCCAGCCGATTGCCTGCGTGCTATCCATCGAGTCGTGGAACGACCTGCTGGACAAGGTCCATCACAGTGACCTGCTTGAGCAGATAGGTCGCTAATACCCCGTCTTTATCGTCAACGGTCCGCTGCAAATCACGTCGCCCGGCGTGAGGCTGCCATGTAGCGGAGAGTGACTGACCCGCTGACTTGCAATTGTCACATAGTGTTTCTAGCATACTTCGTCCAGCTTCATTATCGGTGCCATCATGCGACATGCTGATGGTGGCGCGCCGCAATTCCACTATCCGGCATTCTATTCATGACAGGCTCTCGGGCACCGACCAGTGTCTTGACGCTGGCCGTATGCCTCATGCTTTGTATCTTGATCATACGAAGCGCACAGGCGCAGGATGCTGGGGACGATGATCACCCGGTTGCCGGGATCGTACACTTCGACCTTCCGGCTCAGCCTCTCGCGCAGGCGCTTCAGGCGTTTGGCCGGATAAGCGAACTGGCTGTGCTTGCTTCCGCCCCGCTGCTCGATGGGCGGGTCAGCGCGGCGGTGGTGGGCGATTATTCTCCGCGCGAAGCGCTGCAACGGGCTTTGGCTGGCACCGGGCTCGAAGCCA
This sequence comes from Burkholderia sp. 4M9327F10, assembly GCF_005503145.1. Classification (GTDB taxonomy): domain Bacteria; phylum Pseudomonadota; class Gammaproteobacteria; order Burkholderiales; family Burkholderiaceae; genus Paraburkholderia. The sequence goes on from NZ_SCNV01000017.1 coordinate 40,570, forward strand.
GATTCACGGGACCGGATGAGGCGCTGATCGTTGCCTCGCCGGTAGAGCCGCAAGCGGCGCCGGCGTCCGGTTCCGCGCGCGTGGACGAACTGGCGATCGATGGCATTGATGGCGGGGGCGAGCAACTGGCCTATGCCGCGATGATCCAGGCGCGCCTGACGGAGGCTTTGTGCGCGTCGCCGGCAACGCGCCCGGGAAGCTATCGGTTGGTTGCACAACTACGCCTTGACGCTCAAGGGGCAGTCGCAGCGGCGCGGGTGGTAGCCTCCACAGGACTTGGGTCGCGGGATGCCGCGATTGAGCGGGTGATACGCACGTTGAGTCTCGACTCGGCGCCGCCGGTGGGTCTTCCCGAGCCGGTCACCATTATGCTGCGGCCAACGGGTAACGGTGTGCATGTTAATTGCCCACAATCTGACACACAGGGTTAGCGGCCATGTCTGAGAGCAGCCGTGCACAACTAAAAAAACTCCTGGTGTCGCGCTACGCGTATCTGGTCAAGCGGCTTGAGCGCGGGACGGGATCAAAAGACGGCGCGACGGAGGCTTTGCATGAAACCTGGCTGCGGCTGGAGAATGCCAACGTCGCTTCGCCGGTGGCGAATTCGGACGGCTATATCCTCGGTATGGCGAACCATATCGCGATCGATCAGCACCGTAGCGAGCGGCGCCATCGCCATGAAGACGACGTCGATGCCCTGCTCGAACTGCCTGACGAACTTGCCGACCCGGAGCGGATCGTAGCGGCACGCCGCAAAGTCGAAGCGCTGAAAAGCGTACTGCGCGGACTTTCACCCCGGCGCCGGGCGATTTTGCTGGCCGCACGCGTGGACGGGCAATTGAACAGGGAGATTGCAGAGCGTTTTGGTATTTCGTTACGTCTGGTCGAGAGCGAGCTGAGTGCAGCGATGAAATATTGCCTCGATCGTATGCATGAGGTGGGTGATCCGCCCACCGCTTCGAGAAGTGGTCCGCGAAAATTTTGAATACCTTGCCGATGACCAAAGCTGAGGCTAAAGCAGCGAGCGACGTACAGGCCCAGGCCCGTGCATGGCTGCTGCGCCTGCGTTCAGGAAACCTGAGCCCGAACGATGTTCAGGCGTTCGAGCGGTGGTGTGACGACCACCCGGAGACGTCGCGCCTGTTGCGCGAAACCTGGACCATGCTGCGTACCGCAGCGGCCGAGATCGCCCAGGAAGAACTGGCGTCCGGCGAGAGGTGGACCGGCAGCGGCGGCCGTGCGCACGCCTTGCGCCCGGGCCGACGGGCATTTGTGGGCTTTGCCGTGGCAGCAGGCGCATCATGGCTGGCGCTGCGTCCGCCGCTGCAACTGTGGCCGGCGCTCGGCGATCTGGCTGCGGACTATCGCACCGGTACAGGCGAGCAGCGCCGGGTGGAGCTTTCGCAGCGTGTGGTGGTCGAGATGAACACGCAGACCCGCCTCAATATTCTTCCTGCCCAGCAGACGATTCATGGCGTCGAACTGCTGGCGGGCGAAGCGGAGGTTCTCGCTGCCGCGCCTGACATTGGACGAACCGAGCCGCTGCGTCCGGTCGTCGTGGTTGCGGGTACGGGGCGGCTGCAGGCGCAGGTGGCGCGCTTCAACGTCCGGCGTACTGGCAGCAGCGTTTGCGTGACCTGCATATCCGGCTCGGTGGCGCTCGAGCATCCCCGTCAGCGGTTGAGCCTGGAAGCTTCACAGCAGGTCACCTACGACGACCAGAACGTGCATCCCGTGTCCATGGTCGACTCGGGCGCTGTCACCGCGTGGCGAAGAGGTGTGCTGGTATTCAATGGCGTGCCGCTGGCGCAGGTTGTCGATGAGGTCAATCGCTACCGGCCCGGAAAAGTCATCTTGCGCAACGAGGCGCTCGGCGAGAATCGCATCCAGGCGCAGTTCCCGATTGCCAAGCTGGACGACGTCATTCACATGGTCGGACTGCTCTACGGTGCGCACATCACCAAGCTACCCGGCAATATCGTGCTGCTCAGCTAGCCTTCCCGAGAGCGCATTCACACGACCCGCCTTGCGGCTTACCGCTACTGATTCCGACATAGCTTATATAGGCTCGTGAATCCGCGGCTACCCGCGGTTCGGTTCCCGCGTTCGTGCATATAGGGCGCCAGCGGGACATGAAGCAACCGGACTGGACTGCCATGGACCACGCGACGCCTCGGAGCGTGTGTCCAGTCTGCCGGAAGCGGGGAGCAACATGGAAATTCCAGATGCATGCCTGTCTCGCAATCTGACAGCGGTTGTGTCGGAGCGCATCTGCGAGGGCGCCATCCATTGGCTGTTCTGGTTGCGTACGGGTGGCGCGACGCCCGCTGATCTCACGACATTCCGCCGCTGGAGAGCGCAAAGCGACGAACATGCGCGCGTCGCGTACGAAGTGATCTGGATCTGGAATGCACTGGGCGTGCTGGCAGATCCAGATTATGTTTGTTGCATCAATTCACGCGGATCGCGGAATCTGGGCGCGGTTGGCCGCAAGCCTAACCACACTGTCCGGGCATCACTCCGGCGCATGCGCCGTGCGGCTCATGCGCTGCTTCGCCGTCGAAGCGGATAGGCTCGCCGTTGGGCCTTGACGTCCAGTCAAACAGGCCCGTCCATCCTTGGGCGCAGCGTCTGCCTGCAGCCATCGTCAAACATCTTTTAAAAAAGTCTGCGGGATTAGACCGGTCGATTCGACCTTGTTTATGTGAGCCTCATTTCCGGGTGCTACGCGCCGGTGCAAATCCACACGTTCTCTGTCACGGGCTGTTCGGTCAGGTTCCGCCCGATGGCTGGCTTGTTGAGGCGTTCTGGGCGTTGGCGTGCGCATGCGCGGCGTTCCAGATGGCGTCAAGTGGATCGTCGGCGGCTTCGTAATGCTCGATCAGGAACGGAAAGCGCTCGGCCAAAGGTGCGGTTTCTCGTAAGGCGCGTATATGGTTGATCATCCACTGCAAGAGATCGCTACCCTCATGGACCTGGGCGGCCGTCCAGTTCGGCATGGGCGAAAACAGCGCCGCAAACCGGCTCCAGCGCGAAGGCCGGTCGTTATCGGCGGGCCGGATGTAGGTGTTCAGATAGAAGTCGCCGTTATTGCGCAGTTCGCCGACGAACACACCGCCCGTGGTCGGCACGGCCGCCTGCTTCCAGTTTTCGAGCAATGCGAGTGGGCGCAGCACGCGGGCAAAGACGAACGCGATGCAGGTTTCGCGTTCGATTTCTGCAAGGGACATGACGCCGTTGCGTTGCATGCAACGTGCAACAGCATGCGGTCTGATGGTGTGGGACGCGAAGCTCGTCAAGGCCAGGTCGGGGACAGTCAGCTGCAACTGGAATTCGCGCAACCCGTGCTCGGTGCTCATGGTGGTGAAGTTGACGAACAGGCCTTCAGTGGCGCCAAGCGCGCCGACGTAAGGTTCGAGGCCGAGGTGCTCGAGCCTTGGCGCGATCTGGCGTTCGAGCAGTCGCATGAGCGCGCGCCGGTTTCGCGTACCCGTGAAGTCTTCGAGGCTCTTCAGGATGATGTCCGTGATCTTTCCGCGACGCTCCTCGGCGAACATCCGCGGGGAACGGTTGAGTTCGAACTTCGTGCGACCGTGCGCCACGCGTGGATCGATGTACATGCGGGTTCCTGAAGGTTCCGGATTGAACGAATGCAGGCGAGTCGTGCTGATGACCACGGTCCGGCGCCGCAGATTGATACTGTGCTGTTGAAAACCGATAGTCAAGCAGGCCTGGACGGGCACGCTACGGTGCACGAGGCCGGATATTGCGCGTGAAACGAATGCAGCAGGGAATGGGTTTGGATGTGCAGACCTGAGAGAGCACCCCGTATCACCGCAAGCGGGGTTGCAAGAATAAGGCGTTTTACTAAACGAGACGGGGCAACGAGGTGAGACGCACAATGATCGAACGCTTTGTTGAACACAGCCCGATAACCGTGATGGCGCGCATGGCCTTGCAATGTGCGCTCGATCCTGAATGGACTGATGACTTGCTGGAGTGGGGGCAGGCAGGTAACGGCGAGCAGATCAGGGAATCGATATTCTCAGTGACAGTGGAACTGATGTCGATGATCGCTTCGAGCCCTCGAGATACGGCGCGTGCCGCAACAGGGGGCACCCAGGGACTGGCCGTCGCGATCACCGCGCTGCACGACAGGATCAGCCGGACGCGTCCGGGATGGGCGGGCGTGCTGGTGCGGGATAGCGTGAAGCGATTGTCGAAACTGGTGCAGCCGGCGGTGTCCAGCCAGCAGGCAGCCGCGCGCGGTTATCACGTGCGGATTGTGGACGGAAGTCATTTGCCGAAGAGCGAGAAATGCTCGCCCGGTCCGGCAGGTTGCGTGCACACGATCGTGCCGCAATCGGGGCTTCGGAAAGGCGCTCTCACCTTGGGCGCATCCGTTGTCTACGATCCGGATATCTCGATGATCGTCGACGTGGTGTCTTGCGAGTACGGTCAGGCTCGCGATGCGGTGAGCATAAGGGCTTTGCTGGAACCGGTGCAGCCGGGGGAGCTGTGGATATTCGACTGCAACTACAGCACCCGGGCGCTGATCGCCGGCTGGCAGCGCAGTGACAGTGCATTCATCGTTGCGGATGACGGCTGCGGTGTGGACTACCGGGAACTGGGCCGTCCCGTCAAGAAAGGCCGTACCGAGATGGGGCTCGTGTACGAACAGGCGGTCAGCATGACGGATGGCGCAGGTGAGTCGCCCGTCCTTCGGTGTATCGAATTGCATCAGGGCCGCTCGGGTACGGGCGGTGACAGGATCATCCGGATCCTGACGAACGTCCCGGCTTCGCGCCTTGGCGCCGAAGAGATCGCCAGCCTGAGCTGCCGGCGGTGGCGCGAGACGCTATCCGTACCGCTCGACCTGATGTTTAACGGTGACGTGCTTTCATCGGGCCGACCCCGCGCAGTTCAGCTGGCACTCGGTATCGCAGCGCTCGCGTACAACATGCTGAGTACCCTGGAGAACCTGGTGCGCTGTGAGCAGGAGATGGAAGCGCGCGAACTCAAACGTCTGCCCCGTTACATCGCGACCAGTGTCAGGGCGGCCTATGCGGGAATGATGATCGCGGTTTCCGCCGAATTCTGGCAGTGCTATGACCACCTTGGGTTGGCCGATCTGGGCGAGATCCTGAGGAAAATTGCGCGTCATGTCGATCCCCGTAGCGCACACAAACAGAAGCGCGAGCCGGCGGCAACGCCGGAAGCGAAGGCCATGCTGCTGTCGGCAACGCTCGACGTGATGTTTCGCCGGAAGGACGGCGCGGAGTCCGACGACGGGGCACTATTCGGGCAGCGCTTTATTGCCATGGCGACGCGCGAATTTAGCAGCAATCCGTCGAAGGTATTGAGGGACACCGCCGAAGCGCCGGTGATGGTGACCAAGTACGGCCAGGCGATTGCCTTCCTGATTTCTGTTGAAGACTGGAACAGGATGAAGGCTGAGCGGCGCGAAAATGTGCTCGATCGGCTCTCCGCCGAGCGCGCGGGACCGCAATCGACTGGGCGCAGACCGGCGCCGAAACCGCTCGTCAACTAGCCCGCCAGCCGGTGGACCCAGATCACAGCGGTCCAGCTGAACTCGCCGATGCCATAACGGGCGATCAGCGTGTCGATACGGGTATTGAGCTTGCCTGAGTGAATCCGGCAGTGCACGATGAAATAACCGCTGTTGACATCTACGATTGCGCCGGTCGGTAGTTGCGCATTCGTGGTCGCTCCGAACAGCACTTCGGCAATGTCGGCACTGCTGATGAAGTATCCCGTGCTGCGCCGCTCCGTCAGCATATGCGCCTGAGTGCCGGAAAGGGTGGGGATCGCGGCGACGAGAGTCGATTCGGCCGCCGTATTGGCGTTGACTGTGGTGAGGTTCGGCAGAATCGTGATGAACGGCGCCAGTGTCTGTGCGACTTGCGCATCGTATCCGGGGATGCGGGCAAGATCCTGAGCGGAGACGAGTTGCATGGGCCAGTCGCCGCCGCCGGTGCCGTCACCCAGCGAGCGCAGGATGTAGCTGGCGGTGAGTTGCGCGAGGCCCGGATCGAGCGAGAACTCGCCGAGCAGCCGGCGATATGCCTGCAGCCCATCGCCATTGATTTGCCAAGGCTGGCTCGGAGCCGGCCGGGACACCAGATTCAACAGGTTGAATCTGGACTGCGCATCTTCGACATCACCCGAAATCCACGCGTTTGCGAGGTCGCCATTGACGGCGATCGTGTCGCGCGGCAGCACGTCGACGAGCTGAACGTCCTTGACAGGGGCTGACCATGGCTGGCCGTCGTAGGTCACGTTAGAGGTGGCGCTCTGTGCGCGTATCGTCGCGCGGGCCCACTCCACCGCGGCGCGTTCGACCCACATTGTTTCGACGTTCAGGCGCAGATTCTCGACATCGCGCACGGCAACCAGCTGGCGCCACACTACGCTTGCCGCCAGTGCCGCCGCCAGTGCCACAACCAGCAATACCGTTACGATGGCAATACCTCTTTCCCGATCCCGAAGTGTTGTCTGAATACGGTTCGTTTGGTACATCGTGGTTCCCATGCATCGGCTTTACAACGCGCCGGGTGCTGTGCGCGTAACGTGGATGTGGCCATGATAGAGGCAGAAATGCTGGCTGGCATGACAAATCTGGCGCGCAAAAGTGTACGTAACATCCGGCAAAAAAATGACACGCATTCTCGTTATGATGCGAGGCTGGTTGAGCGGACTCGCATATTAGCTGATGCCGATGCCGGGTTCCCCGAACGTACGCTTTGCGATAGGACCGTACCGGAAGATAGGGCGCTGATTGAAGACGCTGCGGGAAAACATAGGATAAATAGGATAACTACGGGCCTCACGCGCCCAAAGCTTCAAACGCGAGCCATGCATGCAGCACGCTCGCGGGCACGAAGGACAGCAGGCCAAATCCCGCTGTCAGGGCTGCGGTCCAGAGCGCCGTGATGGCAGACGGACCGGCGGCGTCGCGGTTAGCGGTCAACAGTCCCATGAAGTCCTGCAGGATACCGGTGCCCAGCGCTAGCAGCAGGAACAGCGTGCAGCCAAGGAGCATGGTTACGCCGAGGTAGTGCAGGGCGAGCCGGTTGCGGCCGGTAAAGGGGCGGCGATGATGGCGCTGATTGGTGTGCACGATCCCCATGGCATTGGTGACGGCGACGATAGCCATGACGCATGGCCAGAAGAGTGGGCTGTCGCTGTTGGAATTGATCGTCAGCAAGACGCCGGTCACGCAGAAGGTCGGTGCGAGAAGCGTGCCGGCGATCCAGGACAGGAATTGCCAGGCGCGCCACGGTTTGCGCCATTGCAACGGTAGCAGTGGCAGATCATGGCCGGGGGCACGGGCGTGGGTTGCTTCGGGGCGCGGGTGGTCTGAGCCGGCGCCCTGCCGTCCGGTCAGTCGTCGGAGCAACATCGTGGTGATGGACATGGAATCTCCCTTTCTGTTGACGTTTGGTGTGCCGCAGCGCCGAAATCGAAGGACAAACCGGAATCGGTGAAGCGTCCTGCAGAGGTTGCAGCCTGTCTATATACAAGGACGATTGGCGGGGCGCTATGCCGCAGGTTTTAGTGTTTGCTATCCGTGCCGCAACACCGGCAGTACGTCCAGCGTGACGGACCGCCTCCCCCGGGCCTGGCACAACCCGCTTGCACGGTCATCCCGCTGCGTGAGTCGACGCGCGGGCCTGACTGCCATTCGCTTCCGTGACAGCCAGAGAACGGACGAACCATGCCTGAAAACACCATTCCTGCCTTGCGTGATTTCCCGCTGCAACGCCACGACGACCTCAAGAAACGTCCGGCGCGGCAATGGGGCAATCGTCACGGATCGTGGCGCAAGAAAGTGTGCGGTATTCAGCAATTCATTTCGTCTATCTAGGTATGGCCAGAGATTCTGTCCTTCTGTGCGGACGTCGACCCGTGATCCCGGTCTGATATTCGGCGGCGCTCATGAGGCCATCTTTTGCGGTAAGGGAGTCGGCATCAACACAAAAGTATGCGGTATCGGGTGGTTTGTCTCGACATGGCTAATATGAGCACCGGCTTTTCGATGCCCATCGGATATTCGCCATCAGTTCCGGTCACGGTCGATTGGCAAAGCCATTGAGCCCCACATAGGCACTTGCCGGAAACGTTTGAAGAACCGCGCGACATTACGCCGGTGCGTCCTTGCTGTCTGGATGCGCCCATGGAAGTTGCGCAGCCTTTTTATCGTATTGACGCGTGCGTTCCGCAGATGGGACGCAGTGCGGTTTTAAAGGGCATAGGAAAGTGGAAGAGGTTCAGGACAGCGAGTTGACAGGCGCAGGGCAATCGGGGCGTGACGACGCCGCACCAGCGGCGGCAGCAGGTGATGCCGGTTCACCCCTGATCAATCTGCGCGACACCGGGCGCTTCCTCGAGGTGCTCGCTTCGCTCAAGTGCACGCTGGCGATCAGCCGGCGTCCGTCGGGTGTGGCGCTGCTCGGTGTGGAAAACGGTATTCCGACACTCTCGGCTTGCTTGCTGCCGCGCTCGATGGGCCTTGCGGTATCGGGCAACCGTCTCGCGATTGCGACGATCCATGAACTCATGATCTTCGCGAACGTATCGTCTTTGGCGTCGCTCTATCCGGTGCGCCCCGATTACTACGACGCGATCTTTGTGCCGCGTATGTCTCACTACACCGGCGACCTCGATCTGCACGACATGGCGTTCGACAAGAACATCGTGCTCGCGGTGAACACGCGATATTCCTGCATCAGCGTGATCGACGGGTATTTCAATTTCACACCCATCTGGCAGCCTCCGTTCGTGACCGATTTCGGGCCGGACGATCGTTGCCATCTGAACGGCATGGCGTTCCACGACGGCAAGGTGCGCTACGTCACGGCGCTCGGCGCGACCAATACCCCATTCGGCTGGCGTAAGGGTATGGCCGATAGCGGCATTGTGATGGAAGTGCCGTCCGGGCGAATTGTCGCCTCGGGATTGTCGATGCCGCACTCGCCGCGTGTCATCAACGGCCAACTGTACGTGCTCGAAGGCGGCCGGGGCCAGTTGCTCCGAATCGATCCCTCTACCGGCGCCAGAACCGTTGTGGCAACTCTGCCGGGCTTTACGCATGGTCTTGCCGAACACGGCGGCGTGCTGTTTATCGGCCTGTCGAAACTACGCGACAAGCGCGGCCCGCAGGGGCTGCCGATCGAGGCGGAACACGACCGGCTCGTGGCTGGCGTGGCAGCGATCGAATTGAGCAGCGGCGCCGTGCTGGGCATTCTGGAGTTCTACAACGGCGTCGACGAGATTTTTGATGTGCAGGTGATGCCCGGCATCCTGCGCGCGGAAATTCTCAACCCGCGGCAATGGAGCGAGATGCCGTCAATCGCCACGATGAAGGGTGGCTTCTGGCAGACCCGGCCGACAGAGGAGGATGAAGGCGATGCATCTGCTGAAGAATCAGGTCACTGAGTCGGTGGTGCGCAAGCGCGAAACGCCGGCGGCTCCCAAGTCCCGGCATATTTCGCTGCTGACCGGCAAACCGGCGACGCAGGACGGTGGTGTCGTGTGGCTCACGGGTCTGCCGGGCGCCGGTAAATCCACGCTCGCCTACGCCGCCGCCCAGCTATTGGCCTCGCATGGGATGCGCTCGGTTGTCCTCGATGGCGACGTGTTGCGACGCGGACTGAACCGCAATCTGGGATTTTCGGTAGAGGATCGATACGAGAACGTGCGACGTGCGGCCGAAGTGGCGGCGATCCTCGCCAGCGAGGGATCGATCGCGATCGTCGCACTGATCTCGCCGCTCGCGCTGATGCGCGCACAGGCGCGTGCGATCGTCGGTAAGCGTTTCCGGGAAGTGTATGTGAAGGCCGATGTTGAAACGTGCGAAGCGCGCGATCCGAAGGGACTGTACCGGAAGGCCAGGCGGGGTGAGCTGCCTGACTTCACGGGAGTATCCGCACCGTATGAAGTGCCGCTGAACGCCGACCTGATTGTGGATACAGAGACCCAGACGGTGGGGCAGTGCATCGCGCAACTGGTAAGTGATGTGGAGCGGCAATTCCTGACGAGCTGGGATACCCGCGAAATAGACGATCGTCTGCGCGGCGTTCACATGGTGGACGTGGTCTAAGGCAACGACGAGGCCGGTTTCAGGAACCGATCGAACAAAATGATGAGGAATACTTAATTATTGTCACGGGAATGACTTTCATGGCGTGTATGACGCGCGGCCCGGTGATCACACAACGAAACGCTGACGATGTCAGGCAATAAAGGGGAATGGCGCATGACGCCACGAATGAACGGGGAATGGACAGGATTGATGGAACTGACGGACGGGTCTGCAACGAACCGGGTCGGACAGTGCCTGGCCGGCATATTTCTGGTGAGCGGCATGACGCTGGCAGCGGGGGCGCGCGCCCAGGGCACGACGCCCGCCGCGGCGACACCGTCCGCGCCGGCAGCCGCCGCGCCTGCGCCGGCAAACGCACAAGGACAGCCGTCGAGCTTCGATGTGAACGAATTCATCGTGAGAGGCAATACGACGCTGCAAAGCCTGGATATCGAAAAAGCGGTCTACCCGTTCGAAGGCCCGGGCAGGACGCTTGCGGACGTGAACGCGGCGCGTGACGCTCTGCAGAAGGTCTACCAGGACAAGGGCTACCAGTCCGTCGTGGTCGAGTTGCCGCAGCAGCAGGTGAAGAACGGCGTCATCGTGCTGCAGGTAGTCGAGGCGAAGGTCGGGCGGCTGCGGGTGGAGGGCGCGAAATACGATTCGCCGCAAGCCATCCGTGAAGCGGTGCCGGCGCTTACCGAAGGAGCGGTGCCGGACTTCACGGCCGCACAGCAGCAACTGACCGATCTCAACAAATCGCCGGATCGCCAGGTGGTCCCGGTGCTCAAGCCGGGCACGCTGCCGCAGACGGTGGACGTGGACCTGAAGGTCGACGACCAGAGCCCCGCGCACGGCAGCCTCGAGCTGAACAACGACCAGAGCCCGGACACCTCCGTGCTCCGTACGGTCGCCTCGCTGAGCTATTCGAACCTCTGGCAGCTCGGGCATGTGATCTCGGGCAGCTTCCTGCTCGCGCCACAGCATCCACAGGATGCGCAGGTCTATTCGTTCTCGTACCTTGCGCCGCTGCAGGGTACGAACTGGAGCCTGCTCGCGACGGCATACCACTCGAACAGCAACGTGGCCTCGCTCGGCGGCACGAATGTGCTGGGCAAGGGCACGTCGTTCGGCTTCACGGCGATCTATGCGCTGCCTTCGACCGATACGTATTCGCAGTCGGTGAGCATCGAGATCGATCACAAGCACTTCGACGAGGACGACACGATTGCCGGGACCACGTCGTCGGCGCCGCTGACCTACGTACCGGTGACCTTGGCCTACAACGGGCAGCTGACCCGCAAGAACTCGCAGACGTCGTTCTCCGCGTCGGTCACAACGAATATCCGCGGGATCGGCAGCGACGCCGATGCGTGGGACAACAAGCGCTACAACGCGACCGCGGACTTTATCTACGGCAAGTTCTCCGTGAACCACACGCAGGACCTGGATCACGACATTCAGGTCAATGGGCGCGTGTCGGGCCAGTTTGCGAACTCGCCGCTGGTATCGAGCGAGCAGTTCTCGGCGGGCGGGATCAATACGGTCCGCGGCTATCTGGAAGCGGAAGACACGGCTGACAGCGGCGTGATCGGCTCGGTGGAGTTGCGCAGCCCCTCGATCGCGAAGTATGTCGGCAGCGCGGTCAATGAATGGCGCTTCCTCACGTTTGTGGATGCCGCGCACCTTTGGCTGCTGAGTCCCCTGCCGGAACAGATTTCGAGTTTCAACATGGTTTCGGCTGGACTGGGTACGCGCATGCAGCTCATGAAATACACGAGTGCGGATCTGGAGATGGCGTTTCCGTTGAAGGCGGGGACGTTCACGAAGGCATACAACCCGCGCTTCGACTTTTACGTACGCGCAAGTTTCTGACCGGTTTCTTTTATTGTGCTGCGCCGGCCTGACAGACCCCGGCCGGCTTATCGGGGGAGTGGATTGTGAAGCGAGCTTTGTTCCTTTTAATGATGGTGCTGATGGGGTGCGTGCCGGGCGTGGCCAACGCGTGGTGGCAGAACGACTGGTCGTACCGTAAGGCGATCACGATCGATACGACGCCCAAGGGCGGCAACATCACGGAGCCGGCAGGCCGTGTGCCGCTGCTGATCCGTCTGCACTCGGGTAACTTCCAGTTCGACGGACTGCAGGATGGCGGGACGGATATCCGGTTCGTCGCGGCCGACGACAAGACGCCGCTTAACTATCAGATCGGGCAGTACGACGCGGTACTCGGCGTCGCGCTGATCTGGGTCGACGTCCCGCAGTTCCCGGCGGCGTCCACCCAGTCGATCTGGATGTACTACGGCAACAAGAAGGCGCCGGACGGCGGCAAACCGGCCGAGACGTTCGATCCGGATTACACGCTGATCTGGCACTTCGACGGAGCATCGGGTACGCCGCCGAAAGATGTGACGGCGTATGGCAACAACGCGCAGAACGCACCGGCGCGAACCGCCGAGGACGGCATTATCGGCCGCGCGGCGCAGTTCAACGGCACGCCGCTCAATATCGCGGCGAGCCCGTCGCTGGCGATTCCCGCGGGCGGCAACTTCACGTTCAGCGTCTGGGTGAAGCCCACCGCACTTGCACCGAATACGCTGCTCTACAGCCGTCGTGACGGCGCCAATGCGCTGCTGATCGGGCTCGACAACGGCGTGCCGTTCGTCGAGGTCGACGGTGGCGCGTCGCCGGTGCGCACACCGGCAGGCCAGGCCGTCGCCGCCAACCAGTGGAGCTATCTTGCCGCGACGGCAGATGGTCATAACGTGACGCTCTATGTGGGTGGCAAACAGGTCGCGCAGGTTCCGGCCAGCCTGCCCGCGCTGAATACGCCTGCGGCGGTCGGCGGTGATGTCGCCGCCGGGACCGCAGCGCCGGGCGCCGGTGGTTACGTCGGCGAGATGGATGAACTGCGCCTGTCGAAGGTGGCGCGCTCGCCGACCCTGCTCGCGATCGATGCGATGAGCCAGGGCGCCGAATCGAAACTCGTGAACTACGGCGCCGACGAGAAACAGTCCGGCTTCGGGTTCGGCTACTTCGGCGTGATCGTCAAGTCGGTGACGGTGGATGCGTGGGTGGTGATCGTGATCCTGCTGGCGATGGCGGTGATCTCGTGGATCGTGATGTGGAACAAGGCGAACTACGTGGGCGCCGTGGACAAGGCCAACGGTTTCTTCGTGCGGCGCTTCCGCGAAGTGGCCGGCCGGCACCTGGTCGGCCTTGCCCACATTGACGAGAAATCGGATGACGGCCGGCGCCTGCGTGAGTCCTCGCTGTACCGCCTCTACCGCGCGGGCGTGGCGGAAATCCACAGTCGCGTCGACAGCAGCGGCCGCACGCTGATCACCGCGGAGTCGATCGAAGCGATCCGCGCAACGATGGATGCCACGCTCGTACGCGAGAACCAGCGGCTGTCGAAATCGATGGTACTGCTGACGATTGCCATCTCCGGCGGCCCGTTTCTCGGTCTGCTGGGCACGGTGGTGGGCGTGATGATCACGTTCGCGGCGATTGCCGCGGCCGGCGATGTGAACGTCAACGCAATCGCTCCGGGTATCGCGGCGGCGCTGCTCGCCACCGTCACGGGTCTGTTCGTCGCGATCCCCGCGCTCTTTGGCTACAACTACCTGCTGATCCGCAACAAGAACGTCACGGCAAACATGCAGGTGTTCGTGGACGAATTCGTCACGCGTCTGGCGGAAGCCCATCGCAATCCGGACCACTCGCTGGCCGCGGAAGTCAGTGGAGTCTAGGGGAGACACGCACCATGCAGGTTCAGGACGACGACAAGCCATACGACGACATCAACATCACGCCGATGCTGGACCTGGCGTACGTGCTGCTGATCATTTTTATCATCATGACGACCGCTTCGGTGCAGGGCATCAAGGTCGACCTGCCGAAGGCGAGTTCGTCGGCGAGTCTGGCGAAACCGCAGACAAAGGCGATCACGGTGTCGGACTCGGGCCAGATCTATCTCGATGCCTATCCGGTGTCGATGGACGAACTGGAGAGCCGGCTGCGCACGATCAAGGCGACGACACCGGATGTGCCGATCGTGCTCAAGGGCGATTCGACCGTGGCGTACCAGAAGGTGATGGACGTGCTGGACCTGCTGCGCCGCCTCGACCTGTCGCAGGTGGGACTGGTTACCGGCAAGGCGCCGCAGGGCAGCTAGGGACCCGCCATGGAAATGACCTATAGCAATGGCGACGATCCCAAGGGCTGGCGCCGCTACGTGAGGCCCGTTGTCACCGGGCTGATCGTGCTGGGTGTGGCGGCGCTCGTCTGGCACTTCGCGAGCGACACGGCGGGCGTGAAGCGTACCGAGGCGCCGCAGGTGACGACGGTGATTCCGTTGCCGCCTCCGCCGCCTCCGCCGCCGAAGGTGAAGCCGCCGCCCGAAAAGCAGCAGGAAGTGCAGACACCGACGCTCAAGCCGACGGTGGCGCCGAAGCCGTCCGAGACGCCGAAACCGTCGGACAACCAGCCGAAGCAGATGACGATGAATGCAGCGGCGCAGGCGGGCACGGACAACTTCGCCATCGGCGCGGGCGACGGCTCGGGCATGACCGGTAGCGGTGGGGGCGGGGCATTCGGCAACGCGACCTATACCCAGTACCTGGTCTACACGCTACAGCGCGTCGTGGAAGGCGATAAGCGGGTGCAGGACTCGGGCGGCGGGTCGCGCTTTGCGGTGGGCGTGAACGTCTGGCTGGAGTCGTCCGGCCGGATCACGAAGGTAACGATCGGGCAGTCCACCGGGGATCCGAAGCTGGATGCGGCGGTCGTCGACGCGCTGCAGACGCTGGGCCGGCTCGATGAGCCGCCGCCGCCGTCATGGCAGTACCCCGTGCGACTGAATCTGCAGGGACGCCAGCCGGGCTGACAGGGGATACGCGATTTGCGCCTGAAGCTCTATACGAAACAACGGAAAACAGCAGTCAAGTGGAGAATTTGATGATCAAAATGATGAGAGTACGGGGTGGCGGCCAGACCGGCGGAGGAACCTCCGCACGAAGTTCGTTACGCCGCTCGCGTATCAGTACCGGTGTGGCGCTGCTGACGCTCGGGATGACGTGCGCGGCGGCTGCGCAGGCGCAGTCGCTGGAGACCCAGGCCGCCATGGGCGGCGCTGCCGGGGCAACTGCCGCGGCCGCCGCAGCGGCCGGCAGTGCGGCGCCCACCGAGAACACGGTGATCAACCTGATCAATCTGCTGGTCAAACGCGGGGTGCTCACGAAGCAGAATGCGCAGGACCTGATCGCCGAAGCCCAGAACGAAGCGGCACAGGCGAAGGCGGCGCAGGCGAAAGCCGTTGCGGCGGTACCGGTGCCGTCTGCGGGGGCAACGGTTGTCAACGCGCCCACGCAACCGGGCGACGTGGCCGTGCCGTACATCCCGCAAGTGGTGCGGGACCAGATCCGCGATCAGGTGAAGCAGGAAGTGGTGGCGCAGGCGAAGGCCGAGGACTGGGCGCAGCCGAACACGTTCCCGGACTGGATATCGCGCATCACGGTGAGCGGCGACGTGCGCGTGCGTGACGAGGGCGAGTTCTTCTCGCCGCGCAACGAGACCGGCGTGACGAACTTTGCGGCGATCAACTCGGGCACTCCCTACGACGTCAATCCGAACACCAACACGAGCTCCCCACCGCTCCTGAACACCACCCAGGACCGCAACGAGGCCAGCGTGCGTGCGCGTCTGGGTGTGACCGCCATACTCTCGGACCAGTTGAGCACCGGCGTGCAACTGGCGAGCGGCGACACCGACGGGCCGGCATCTACCACCACGCTGCTCGGCAACGATTTCGGCAAACAGAATATCTGGCTGAACCAGGCCTGGGTCAAGTATCAGCCCGTACCCTGGCTGAACGTCACGGCAGGCCGCTTCGACAATCCGTTCTTCTCGTCCGATCTGCTCTTCTCGAAGGACCTGGAGTTCGACGGCATTGCCACGAGCTTCCGCCATCTGCTGCCGGGTAACGACAACGTGACGCTGTTCGGTACGGCCGGTGCGTTCCCGATCCAGTACAGCTCGGACGGCTTCCTTGGGCAAAACGCGGATTCTACCTCCAGCAACACGAAGTGGATGCTGGGCGCGCAGCTTGGCGCTGAATGGAAGATCGACGACCAGAACAAGGTCAAAGGCGCGATTGCGTACTACGACTTCATGAACCTGAAGGGAGCGTTCTCCGCGCCGTGCGCGCTGTACCTGGGCGCGACGAGCTGCAGTACCGACGACGATGCGCCCGCTTTCATGCAAAAGGGCAACACGCTGATCGAGCTGCGCAACATCGCGCAGAATCCGAATCTCGCGGCGGGCGACACGCCTGAGCCGGAGCTCTTCGGGCTCGCCTACAACTACCGGCTGTTCGACGCCAAGCTCGAGTGGGATACCAAGCTGGCGGACCGCTTCAAGGTGCGGCTCGACGGCGAGTACGTGCGCAACCTGGCGTACAACACGAACAATGCGTTCAGCGCGGCTTCGACGCCGATCAACAACTACAACAACGCCGGTTCGTCAGTCAGCCAGAGCGACTACAAGAGCGGGCCGAACGGCTTCCTGTTCAAGGTGACGCTCGGCGAGCCGGATACGCTGGAGAAGGGTCAGTGGAACTTCTCGGTGACGTACAAGTATCTGGAACCGGACGCGGTGCTCGATGCATTCACCGATCCGGACTTCAACCTGGGTGGCACCAATGCGAAGGGCTACATCATCGGCGCGCAATATGCGGTCGCGCGCAACGCCTGGCTGTCTGCCCGCTACCTGAGCGCACGCGAAGTCTACGGTCCGCCGCTGTCGATCGACGTGCTGCAGCTCGAGCTTGACGCCCATTTCTGAGGCCGCCATGAAATTACGTTATTCGGGTGTGGTGGCCGGTGGTGTGCTGTGTGGCGTGATGTTCAGCGCAATCCCAGCCTCGGCGCAGAGCATCGAAGACCGTCTGCGCAGCCAGCTGCGCGAGACGGCTACGCAGTTGCGCCAGTTGCAGGACAACCAGTCCCAGCTGGAGGCGGACAAAGCCGTGGCTGAGCAGCAGCGCGACAAGGCACTCGCCGACCTGAAGCAGGCGCAGGCGGATCTGGCGGCGACGAAAGGCAAGTCCAGTGCCGAGGTCGAAGCCGAACGCTCGCTGGCGACCGAAAAGGCCAGCCGCGCGCAGGACGACCAGCAGCTTGCGAAATATAAGTCCTCCTACGAAGACCTGCTGACGGTCTCACGTTCGCGTGATACCGAACGCACGCAATTGCAGACGCAGCTTAAAGGGCAGCAGACGCAGCTGCAGACGTGCGAGGCGAAGAACGCGCAGCTCTATCAGGTCGGCCATGAGATTCTCGACGCCTATGAGCACGTCGGAATCGGAACGGTGCTGAAGACACGCGAGCCGTTCGCGCAGAGCGAGCGCGTGAAGTACGACATGATCGCGCAGGAGTATGGCGACAAGCTCTATGCGGGGAAGTACGACCCGAATGCGGTGCCGCCCATGGTTGCGCCGGCGGCGCCGGCCGCAGCCTCTTCCACCGTCGGCTCGTCTGCGCCCGCGGCCTCGAAGTAACCAATACTGAATCTTGCAAAAGGATGGCCTCATGACGACAGCAAAGGGTAGTGAAACGAAGACGGCCGGCGCGCCGGTGAGCGGCCTGGGCATCGCCCCGGTGGACGCGGTGAGCGTGGAACAGCTGGCCGATATATTCAGGTCGGCGGGCTATCGGGTGACGCCCGCCGAGCAGAACGGCCGTGTGCAACTGATGAGCGCAAGCCAGGGCGTAGGCTTCGTGGTGCGCTTCGGCAACCCCGGAGCAGCGGCGGACACGCACATCGACTACACGCTCAGCTGTGCGATCCAGGTGCAGGGCGAGTTGCCGGCCGATCTCGTGCCCAGCTGGAACCGCACGAAGCGCTTTGCACGCCTTGCCGCACACCAGCAGTTCCTGCTGCTGGAGATGGACGTGATGGTGGCGGGCGGCGTCACCGAGCGCTACCTTCGCTCGACGATCGAGCTGTGGGACCGGCTCGTGCAGGAGTTCCTGCTGCACCTGCGCAACCGGCCGGCGATGGCGGTGGAGCAGGCCGCAACGCAGGCGGCAGCGCATACCCCTGTGGACGCCGGCGCCCAGGCGGGTGGGCCGGACGATGCAGACGGCTCAAAGGCCACGCTGCAATGAACCCGGGGAAGTCTGGCCGGTCCGGATCGGCATGGTCGCTCGGCGCGGCGCTGCTGGCGCTGACCGGTAGCGTCTGGGCCGGCGTGCAACCCCAGCCGGTGTCCGCAGATGCCGCCCCGCAGGCGTGGGTGGCCTATGCGCAGCGTGTCTCGGAGCGTCTCCAGTCGGCGCTGTCGGGGGACGCTGAAACGGCACAGCGTTTTGGTGCGTTCTTCGATGAATGGGTTGCCACCGATGCGCACACGGTACCGCCGTCCGCAGTGGTATCAAACGGCGGCCCGGCGTCCGATAGCGATGCCCTGCCTGCCGACGGCGCACTGCCGACGCTGAAGGTCCGGGTCTGGCTCGACCGGACAGGATCGGTCACACGTGTGGAATTCGATGAGGCGGCAATCGGCGACGAGCGCGCGGCGGCAGATTTGCGGGCGTTGCTGCTGCAGCAGTCCGTGGGTGCGCCGCCGCCGCTGGCCATGAAACAGCCAGTGGTGATCCGGCTCGTGCCCGGAGCTCAGCTATAGCACACAACGTCGTACCGGGGCGCTGCCACCGGTGAATCAACCTGTAGTGGGAGTGAAAGTGAGGAAATCCGCAATTGTAGTGAGCAGTATCGTGTTGGGCCTGCCGCTGGCAGGCCATGCGCAGACGGAGCCGGTGGCGCATGTGGCGGTCGGTGCGAGCCAGGTGTCGGTCACCCAGGCGGAGGTGACTGCGCTGCTCAAACCACTGGATTCAAGAGTCCGAAAGACACTGGTTGCGGACCCGGCAAAGCTGGACCAGGTGGTGCGCTCGCGTCTGGCGGCCCAGGCGGTGCTGGCCGAGGCCGGCGCTAAAGGCTGGGACAAGCAGCCGCAGGTGCAGGCCATGATCGACGAGGCGAAGCGCGAGGTGATCCTGCGCAGCTATCTGGCTTCGGTGTCGGCGCCGCCGGCGGACTATCCGTCGGACGCCGAAATCCAGGCCGCGTATGACCACAACCAGGCTGCGTTTGCCGTGCCGCGTGCATGGCGGATTTCCCAGATCTATGTCGCGGTGGCGCCCGGCGCCGATGTTGCGACGCTAGACAAGGCCCGCCAGCGGGCCACGGACCTGTCGCGCCAGGTGCATGCCAAGGGCGTCGATTTCGCGGCGCTCGCGCAGGCGAACTCCGACGACAAGGCGAGTGCGGCGCGCGGCGGAGACATGGGTCTCTTGCCGGATGCCGTGCTGATGCCGGAGATTCGCAAGATCGTCGATACGATGAAGACGGGCGATGTCGCAGGACCGATCCAGACGGCTGCGGGGTTCCATGTCATCAGGCTGACCGACACGCGCGCTGCGGGCGTGGCGCCGCTCGCCGCGGTCAAGGAGCGCATCCGTGCGGAACTGCGGCAGCAGCGCGAGCAGCAGAACGAACAGGCGTATATGGCCAGGCTCGTTGGTCCGGGCGCGGTCAGCATCGACGAAGCCGCGCTGCAGAAAGCGGTGACGGCGGCACAGTAGGATCCGGCGCCATGGCTTACCCATCTACGCATCCGGAGCCGCGTGCGCTGCGCAGCGAGACCGGGAATCGCGACGGGCTCGGCACGGGGCCGGCCGGATGGCCCGAGGCGCTGCCCGCCCAGTACGAAGGCGTGGGGGGATGGGCAAGCTACCGCACGCACTGTCCGGTGTGTCTGGGCAGGCTCGCGCCGGTACCGGACAACGAAACCGTGGCACACCGCTTTCGCCACGCGCTATGGGATGACGAGGCGCGCTGCCCGCTCACGACGCAGTCGTACCAGCCAGACGGGATGACCGTACGCCACATGCGCGACGTTGCGCTCGAGGGGCCGCAGCGCGGTACGTTCATCGGAAACTGGCTGCGTCATTACCGCGTGATGAGACAGCTTGCACCGTCGTTGACGGTGCGGCGCCTGACACTGCTGGTCGACTGCGCGGATGCGGCGAACCTGTGGTCGTATCCGTCGATCGTGCAGCACGACCTGCCGTATGTGCTGCTGGTACTGGCCGGTTTCATCCGTCATCAGGGGCCGGAGGGCGAGACGTTGTGGATGCGCTTCTGCTTCGACGGCAGCGTGTACGATGTTGGGGACATGTGGCGCGATGCCGGCCTCGCGCCGCACCTGTTCCGGATGGTGTACCGCCAACCGGTGGACACGCCGTTTCCGACCTCGCGCGAGCTGATGCACTTCAGGACGGTAGAGCGGGACCGGGGTTTTCTGGATGGGCCGGCCCCGCGGCCATCGTATTCGGATGCCAAGGTGTTCGAGCGCTTGCTGGGCGGGGATGATGCGCCTGAGGCCGCGCAGTCCAATGCGGGAGCGCCATGAGATGAACGGGATATGCAGGGGCCACCGGGTGATGCGTGCAGCAGTACTGATCGCAGCGGCGGTATTTGCCTTCGTACCGGCAGGCCAAGTGCGGGCACAGCCGGTGTCCATCCCTGCTCCTGCGGCCAAGCCATCGAAGCAGGTCTGCGTGAACGCCGAGCTAAATGGCGAAGTGGCGTTGTCGTACGATTGCCTGAGCCAGCAACTGGCCCCCACGCGCACTGCGTCAGCGGCGGGCGGCGCGAGCAATGCGGCCGAAGGACTCGCGACGGCACCGTCAAACCAGGTGGGGACGTTCAATTATTCGGCCGAGAGCATCCGCTTCGGCTCGAACTGGGGCAAGTCGGTCGAGCCGCAGCGGCCGCCTCCGGTGCCGGTGGTGCCGCTGCGGTGAGGGCAAAGCGCGCGATGATTCGCGCTGGATAGCGCTGGTCGTGGCATGGCATGACGTGGCAGAGCGTGCCGGCCTCGCGCGCAGGACCCGCCACGAACAGACAGGATTGCAGGAGAACGGAACCGGTGAAGCGTCGATATGAAGCAGCGTAGCGAAGTGAAGGGAAGGGCGCGCGCGCTCGCGCTGTGCCTCGCGGTATGCGCCGGCATAGGCACACCGGTGTCCGTGGTCATGGCGCAGGAGAGCGCGGCGCCGCAGATGGTGGTGCCGAACTTTGCCGCGCTGGTGAAGCGCTACGGTCCGGCGGTGGTGAACATCAGCGTGACGCACGAGGTCGCCCAGATGGGTATCCAGCTGCCACCGGGCGTGGAGCCGGGCAACCCGCTCGCGCCGTTTCTCGCGCGGCGCGTGATCGGCAACCGCGAGGAGGTGAGCCTCGGCTCCGGCTTCATCGTAAGCGCCGACGGCTACATCCTGACGAACCGGCATGTCGTGGGCGACGCCGCCACGGTCGTCGTGAAGCTCACCGACAAACGCGAATTCACGGGTAAGGTCGTCGGCGCCGATGCGCTCTCCGATGTCGCGCTGGTCAAGATCGACGCGAGCGACCTGCCGGTGGTCGTGACGGGTAATCCGGAGCGCACCGACGTGGGCGACTGGGTGATGGCAATCGGTTCGCCTTACGGGTTTGCCAATACTGTGACCTCGGGCATCGTAAGCGCCAAATCGCGCTCGTTGCCGGGGGAGGCGTACATCCCGTTTATCCAGACCGACGTGCCGATCAATCCGGGTAATTCGGGGGGACCGCTCTTTGACCTGAGCGGCCACGTGATTGCGATCAACTCGATGATCTACTCGAAGACGGGCGGTTATCAGGGGCTCTCGTTTGCGATTCCGATTGACGTGGCGCTGGACGTGAAGGATCAGTTGCTCAGGACCGGCCATGTGAGCCGGGGACGGCTCGGTGTCGCGCTGCAGGAGGTGAGCCAGGCGCTTGCGCGCTCGTTCGGCTTGCCGAAGCCGGACGGGGCGCTCATCAGTGTGGTCGAGCCCGATGGCCCCGGCGCGCAGGCGGGATTACAGCCCGGCGACGTGGTGCTGGCGGTGAATGGCCGCGAGGTGGGGGACACCGCCGATCTGCTGACGACGGTGGCGAAGATCAAGCCGGGTCAGACGGCGGACCTGCTGGTGTGGCGCTCGGGCACGGCTACCCACGTGAGTGTGACGGTCGGCGAACTGGAGAGTAACAGCGGCTCGGCCACCGCAACGCAGACGCCGCCGCGGCTGGGCGTGACGGTGCGCCCGCTCACGCCGCTGGAGCAGCAGAAGGTGGGTGTTGATCACGGCCTGTTGATCCAGCAGGTGACGGGGCGCGCGGCCAGCGTTGGTCTGAAGGCGGGCGATATCGTGCTGTCGGTCAACGGCACGCCTGTTACTACGATCACGCAACTGGCGGACCAGTTGCGGCAGGCACGCGGCAATGCGGCCCTGCTGATCCAGCGCGGCACGACGCGGCAGTACCTGCCGATCGACCTGGGTCCCTCACAGGGGTAAGGGCAGCGGCGCGATCGTCAATGAAAAGCATCGTATAACGTGAGGGTGAGTTCGTGACGAACAACGGGAAGTGGACCGGTCTGCTGGCAGTCCTGATCGGACTGGTGTTGTCTTGCACCACCCTCGCGTGGGGACAGGCGCCCGCCGTACCGCAGCCGTGGATTGCCTATGCGCAACTCACCGGTCGCCAGTTCCAGGCATGGCTGGAAGCCGATGATGATGCTGCGAACCAGCTGCATCAATATCTGGAGGACCGGATTCTGAATGCAAAAGGGGATGCGCCTCCCGCTGCTATCGTGATACGCGCATGGATCGGCGCGGACGGCACGGTCACCAAGGTTGCCTTCGATTCGCTCGGTGATCTGAAGGCCGATGCGATCCTGCGCGGGTTGCTAACCCGGCGCGCGATGAGCGAACCGCCACCCCCCGATATGTTGCAACCGTTGCGCGTGCGGCTGCACCTTGAAGCCAATCCGCAGGCGGATTCTGCATCCGGCACACCGCCGGCTAGTCCGGCAAGTGCGCCATGAACGTGGCGTCCGTGAAAGCCGCTCAACGGTGGGCGATGGCGATGCTGGTGGCGGCCGGGTGTGCGGGTAACGTTGCTGCCGCTCGGGACTTTTGAACTGGATGCCACTAACGCGGTTCGCCGCCGGTGACGTGCATACCGACGGGCCGGTACTGGAGAGTGTCACACCGTGATTCGGGAGAACAGCGCGCTTTTGCTTGTACGTGCCCTCGCGTGCCGGCTGGGCGTCATGACCCTGGCAGCAATACTGGCGCTGAGCAGTGCAGGTGCGCAGACGACTCGCGACCCGGTGATGATCCCACCGTCGAAAGCGCTTGATGCGTTTGCGCTTGAGCCGAACGCGACGGGCTTTTTTGTGAATTACAATGGTGATGTGTTGACCGCGCGCCATGTCGTCAGGACTTGCCAGTCGCTCTTTCTCATCAAGGACGGCGTGGTTGCACGGGCTAGTGTCAAGGCGGTGAGCCCGGATACGGATCTTGCAGTGATCACCAGCAGGATCAGACCGTTTCTCGTGGCGAGCTTTGCAAAGACGTCTGGTGTGGTCAGTGCACAGCCTGTCTTCACGGAGGGCTATGAGGCCCTTCAACACATGCCGGATCGCGCGACCACCATGTACAACGCATTCGCGCGCGACAGGCCGGCCGCATCAGGGGGAGAGTTCACGCTGATATCCTCGGCGAAGAACGGGGCAAGCGGCAGTCCGGTGCTGGATCAGGCAGGACTCGTTGTGGGCGTGGTTACCGACCGGGCAGAGGCGTCCAACGATGACCCACGCGCGTATGTGACCCGCTCCGGCGCCGCCGACTATGTGATTGCGGTCGCGGACGACACGGTGAAGGCTTTTCTGAGCGCGAGCAATATTCCTTTTAACGAAACCGATGCTGCGCAGCTTGAGCCGATGCAGGCACGTGCGCCACGTGCGGCGACTCTTGAGGTGGGGGTGTTGTGTGGGGAGTAGTGGGTGCGGTGTGGGAGGGCGGAGCAGTTCAGTCTTTCGAAGCCGCTGTGTCGGCGGGGTTGATCGGCATGGGTTAGCTTGGCCCCAAAATGCCTGTGCAGCGCCTGCACGAGATCGTAAACGGACAAAGGGTTACAGGCGTAAGGCCTGTAACCCTTCGATTTTCTTGGTAGGCCGTACGGGATTCGAACCTGTGACCAACGGATTAAAAGTCCGAGAAAGTCCAGATTCATTTACGTTGATCGATTTCCATGTACATGCCGAAACACCTGTGTTGAAAGGGCTAGCGCGATGGCGCAAGGAATTCGAGATTGACCGAAATGGATCGAATAGCCTAGGATTTGCCTACATGGTGCCTACACAGATCGATTAATGAAAAAGCAAAGCTTCACGGCGGCACGGGTCGATAGCTTCGAGTGCGAGTCCGGAAAACAGCAAAGCATCTATTGGGATGCTAAGACGGCGGGCTTCGGGTTAAGAGTCACAGCGGCGGGTTCGCGCGCGTACATCTTCGAATCGCGTCTTTTCGGCAAGACGATCCGCGTGACCATCGGGGATGCCAGGGCGTGGGACCTTGGCAAGGCGCGCACTGAGGCGAGCAGGCTCAGAACACTGGTTGACGACGGTAAGGACCCGCGAGAAGTCCGGGCCGAACAGCAGGTCGCTCATGAAGCTCGTCGAGCAGAATCGCGCCGGCAGGACGTGACGTTTGGGGAGGTGTGGGACGAGTATGTGCAAGCGCGCCAACCTTTTTGGAGCGAGCGGCACCATCGCGATCATCTTCAGCATGCAGACCAGGGAGGCATGCCGAAAAAGAGAGCCGAAGGCTTGACCCGACCTGGTCCGCTTGCCGTATTGCGGCCACTCAGATTGCCTGAACTTACCGGTGAGCGCGTCGCTGAATGGCTCACGTCGCAAGCGGCGGATCGTCCTACCATGTCTGCGCTTTCGTTCCGGCTGCTGCGCAGCTTTATTCGCTGGGCAGCCGAAACCCCTGCCTATCGCGGCATTATTCCACCTGACGCATATAAGTCGCGCGACGTGAAGGACGCGACCCCACGCGTGAAAGCAAAGGACGGGGATTCCTTGCAACGCGAACAGTTGGCGGTGTGGTTCGGCGGCGTGCGCCAGATCGGCAATCCTGTCATCAGTGCGTACCTCCAAGGTTTGCTGATCACGGGCGCGCGTCGCGAAGAGCTCGCGGCAGTGCGCTGGGACGACGTTGATTTTCGCTGGCGCAGCCTTGTGCTGGATGACAAGGTAGAAGGTTCCGGGGGACGCACGGTTCCCCTGACGCCCTATCTGGCGAGTCTGCTACTCAATTTGAAGCGGATCAATGAGACGCCGCCGAACAGGCGGCAGGCGGCGCGTCTTGCTCAGCGGGGTGAGCAATGGGCGCCGTCGCCCTGGGTGTTCGCCAGCAAAACTGCCGCTGATGGCAAGATTGCAGAGCCGCGTCTAGCGCATAATCAGGCATTAGCTGCCGGGGACTTGCCTCATGTCACCCTGCACGGTTTGCGCCGTTCATTCGGCACGCTATCGGAATGGGTCGAATGTCCGGTGGGGGTCGTGGCGCAGATTCAGGGTCACAAGCCATCGGCTATCGCCGAAAAGCACTACCGCCGCCGGCCGCTTGATCTCCTTCGCATGTGGCACGATAAGATCGAGGTCTGGATGTTGGAGCAGGCCGGCATCGAATTTACCGACAAGAAAACGGGTGAAGCGTGACGCAATCGAAGACACCGCAGGAGATTATCGATTTCAGCGTGAGGCTACACGAGACTTTGAACCGTTATCTGAACATGGCGACATGGACGCCCGTTCAGGGCGCGATGTTGCTGGCCGGCATTCAGCCTGCGCCAGATTGCAGGGAACTGCCGCCCGGTAACGGCATGGGTCTCGATGGCGTCGAAATTCGCGGAGGCGCAAACCCGCAATTCTACGAGGCGCGCGCGATTCTTCGGCAGTGGAACGACTGGTGCGACGATCAGGGCCATCATCCTACGGAAGTGAAGCCAATCGAATTCATTGATTGGTGCGTCGAGGATGAAATCAAGGAGCGCTTTGCCGTGCACAGTCCTTTTCGCTGGGTGGACATTTTCAAGGATATGGTTGGCTATCCGGGCAGTCATGTGCCGTTCGAAGTAGCGCTCTATGCAGCCAAAACGGCTCAGCCTCTGGAAGTGATACTCGACAAGCTCGACGAAATCGACCGCCGCACGCTCAAGGCGACTCGTCGTGGTGCGGTCACGGTGGTTTCCGTTTCGTCCGAGGGCGACAATCCGCAGTTTGCGACCAATCCCCATCGGCCGTATTTGACGACAGAAGAACTGGCCGCTGCGCTTAACGTCGACCCGCAAACCATTCTGAAAGGACGCTCGAAGAACGGACACTATTGCGGAGTGAGGGCAATTAAACTGCCAAACAGGCTGCTTGCGTGGCCGGTGGATGCGCTCGAGCGCATCATGAGTGGATCTGGGAGCGATGACTGACGGCCGGATATTCCGCTAACGTGACCCTTAATTATTCGTTTATGCGGTGCCCCGTTTTTTTGCTGCTGCGGTTCTCTTTGGTGACTTGGCCCATTTATGTTTTTCAACCTGCCGTTCCCACTGATTCAGCCGGAGTGCGGCGGTCTCAGGAGCGGAATTTTCCTGCAACACCTCCAGAAGGGGATCGCAATTCTTGGCCGCCTTTGCGGCGCTTTTTTTCCTGATCGTGGTCCGTTTCGCAAGTTTTCCTATCGGTGACTGGCTATTCCAGAAACCATGATGTCCGGTCGGTGGGATGACGCGACAGTAAAAATCAAATTCGGTTGCCATCGTCGCCTCTTCAAGCGTTTTTTCATATGCTTCTGAAGCTGGCCACTCGTAGCTGACACACACGGCATGGTCATCGCTAACACGTGTCTGCCAGTAGTGACGAACATGATCCACACTCGCACTTGCCCAGCGCAGCATGTCATCGTCTCTCAGGAAAACGAAGGCGTCTAGCCAAAAACCGATCCGGGCATTATGGCGGAGCCGAATTGAGTACCCAAGATAATTATCCCTCGGTATCTGGGTTTTTATCATGCTGACGAATCTCTTTCGTAGATCGCAGATTTCGTTATGCGACATCACTGGGCGAGGAAAGTAGGAAGGTCGATAAACGGCAAAGTGTGCGATATAGGGTTTGGGCGCCCGACTGATCAGATGCTCCGCATATTGCATGAGACTATACCTCGTCCCCTGTGCAGTACGCTGAAACGATTTGATGACGTCGCGTGATTTTATCGCGTGTTCGTAAATCTCCTTGCAGTGGGCATTTAAACGATCGCGGCAGTCCAGCATTTCTGCATGACTGGAAAATACGTACCTTGGCCGTCTCGGATAGGAAAAGACGTAGCTCGCAGCCAATTCGAAATAACTACGCCCGTCATCAGCCCGGTTTTCACGTGCAGCAATTTCATAAATCCTGAATAACGGATGGAACTGGTGTTGCGGAAAATGCCGGGTTATGGCGGAGAGTTTACTCTGCGGGTCGTCCAGGAATAACTCCAGAAACTTTTTACACTTGGGCAACGCAGAAAGGGCCGGCCTGTCTCGATCGTCCCCAATCACAAAAATCGGATCTGGACGGCGTCGATATTCATCTATGAATTCCGCCGCTACGCTCGCGATGTGACGAATCAGCCCGATCATCTCCGAATCCGGCCAGTACGGCTCCAGCGTCTTCGGGTCCTGGAACGAGGACTGCCAGATCTGATCTATGAGCGCAGCGGAAGGGCGACCAATCCGTAGCTGATCGGCCGGATCGGGCGGCGGTGCCCGCCTGGGTTTCCTGGGCATGGTGGAGGGCATCGGGCGGGCATCGTCGTGGGGAAGGTAACGCATTCTGGCGCTAGGTTTTCTAGCCGTCAACTACCATCCCCAGATAAATGAAGTTAGTACCCTTAGGTTGTTTTAAAAAGGAATACGACACACCATATTCCAGTTCACTGGCGCGTATCCTGATAGTCGGAGGCCTGAAGCGCGGCACGCAGTTTTACCGTCGCTGCGGTGTGGGTCTTCTGGAGCGGAAATGCGGTGCAGAAGTGGTTCGGGCGGGGTAGATGTCTTGCGGGGAACGCGGTCCCGGACGCAGTAGAGTGAGAGGCAGATCCAGTGATCGCAAAACAAATGACAATCGTGGCACAATGCAAGCATCATCAGTGCACTTGTCGTGCACATTGCAGGCATTGTCTGGTCGCATCCAGTGCAAACAGGAGGCAGATTGAATGTGGATTTGAGTGAAAAATTTGGTGTGGCGCCAGCGCTGAAGGACGGCGTTGACTACGCCACGCTGACGAATTCCAGGCTTATGGAACTGCTGAGGGAGCGCGCGCTAGATTGCGGACAGAAATCGATGACGGCCAGGCTCGCCGCAGTAATCGATCTTGTCGAGGTCATGCTGGCCCGTAGTTATGACCGTTCCCAGGTGCGGGATCTGTTGATTGAGATGGGGTGGCGCTTCACGCCGGATAGTTTTGACTCGGCACTATCCCGTGTGCGTCGATGGCGGATGTTGAATCCCAACGGCAGCCCTGGAAAATCGTAGAGGTCAGTATTACTGGAGCGTGCCGATTCTGCTGCCACAATGGCAAATGTGTTTGCCAACCAATCTCATGCGGGAAAGAGATCTTCCTGATCGACGACGCTGGAATGCAAGAATCGCTTCGATCACGATATTTAGGCGATTAAGTAAGCTCGTCGGCACGTCACCGCCGCCATTCAAACAGTTTCCATGATCCATATCGCTCTACGCGGATTCCTCCGCATGAAATGATTCATGCAAAAGAGCGAAAATAATCCCCGAACAATATCCCTACCCACGCCTACTTGTCTCTCGGACCGATCTTCACTCCAGGTCAAAATTCAATCGGCGTGTACAGATGATTTAACGTGCATTGCCGGAAGCCTATATTGCTTGATGGATTTGAACGGCGTTGCCTGGCACATCAGCCCAGGCCGATGCTTATGTACTTTTTTATTGCGTGCGTATGTATGTATATGAGAAGCATGAATGAAACACTGACTTCTCTCGGGTGTCGCTGATTGAATCGATGTAATTATCGTGTTAATCGAATGTGTCCTACTTCTGCTTTATATGGAATAGGAGTATTGAACTATTGGGTGAGGGATATTTAACTACGAATGCAAGTGTGAATTGGAATACTTTCTTGGTTACTTCAGCAGGAAGGAACAATTCATCCGTCATTGAATTAGTAACTCTTCATCTGTTAATTGAGCACGTTACATCGACGGTGAAAATATTTCCTCAATGACATCGAGCATAAATCAATCAGCGACAAGAAAGATCTCCGGTTCATTGGTAGCTGAGTATCGCATGTAGATGGTTCAGCGACACGAAGAACAAGAGACTGAATTAACCACCGTCGCAATACATGCGACGATACATCATTGCACAACCATGTACACACTCACTGAAGACCAGGAAGCGCTGGAGGTAATTGCTCGTCTCGACGATCGACTGAATCTGGAGCAACCCGAAGTAGACGGCAAGAGACCAACCATCGTCACCCACGATCTCGCGATCAAGGTTGGCGAGCATGAAGGAGATCGTCGGATGCCGCAGCACGGCGTTGACCTTGCGCACACGGTTGCCAGTCTGCTGGGTATAGGCTGCGGCGACGATGGGTTCGAGCAGCGTGCCCCAGTAGGTGGGGGACGTTGTGTCGGCGGGGTCCGGCCGGGGCAGTCCGTCACCCCGTCCGGTCTTGTCGAGCCATAGTTCAAGAGCACTCATGTACGGATTCAGGCCGACCGCCGCTGCGGCGTCCGACCCACCAATGCCGGTGCGGCGCACGGCGAGCCAGTCCTCGCGGCTCAGATCCTGGGTGCTGACCAGCCTGAGCGCGGGCGCTCGCGAGCCCGCCGCCGCTTCGAGTGTTTTCATAGGACCTCCAGAAAAAATAAAAGCCCGGCAGGCGAACCTGACCGGGCATGGTGGTGAATTGAGTGGTTGGTTGATGGGGGGATTGGCGAGTGAAGGGTGAGTCAATACGGGAGCAAGAGAAGCCGGGAGCACAGTCAAGGTCAGACCGGCTATGCACGCGTCATCGCGTCCTGCAGCGCATCGAAGGCATAGGTCACGAGCTTGCCGTTTCCAAGGTGCACGGTTGTGCCTTGCGCGCTGATCTGCAGGACGGTGGCGTAACGGCCCCCGAACCGTAACCCTGTCCCACGCGGAATCTGGATCCTTGTGCCGACCATCAGGACCGGCGCGTCGTCGGGGCCGTTCATCACACGACGAGCCGCAGCGCTTCATCCCAGGCTTTCTGCTTGATGGCGGCGCCGGTGCCGAACCACGCGGCATCGCGCCGATGATCGTTGCTGCGCGCGCGGCGCTGATGATCGACAAACTCGGTGATGCTGTTGAGCAGCCCCCACGCCGTGCCCGCAGCAGACGCCATCTCGGCGCCCCTGCCGCGACCGGCAAACAGATCCTGCACGGCCCGGACGGCACTGTCGTTGGTGGCCGGTACAGGGGTGTTGCCTCCCGTCGCCTGATAGGTCAGCACACGACGGAAGAAGGCTTCAGCGGCGGTGTCGTTGACCTTGCATTCGGACAGCGCTTTCATGCGCGCCATAAATCCGTCCCAGCTGGAGATCGCGATGCCGAGCTGGCGTTTCACGGCCTGCGCATCGAACTGGCTACGGTGCGGGACCTTGACCGCGCCGGTGCTGTCACCCAGCGCGATGGCGAGCGTGTTGTTGCAGACCACGCGAACCGACGTGAACTGCGCGGTGGTCGCGAGTGTGCCGTCGCATGCGGTTGCGAGCAGCAGATAGCCGTTGACCCTGTCACGCCCCTTAAGCGTCGCGCTCTGGCCGGTTTTTGCGAGTGCCCACAGTTTCTTGCCATCCTTGAGGACGCCGGCCGTTTCAAGTTCATAGCCGCCCGCTTCGGTGAGGTCCCGATAAAACTCGATGATTTCAGTGGGCTGTACCACCTGGAACCGGCGCGAGACGACGGACAGCGGGGCTTTCGTATCCGAGCGATAAAGTACCTTCTGTTCGGGGAAGGCGTGGATCGAGCCCAGATTGGGGCCGTCACTGCCGGAGACAAAGCGCACTTCGGTTTCTTCGATGCGCCAGTTCATGCCGGCCTGCTGTGCCCAGACTTCGAGCGGTTGATGAGGGGCGAGCTGATTGCCCAGACCGTGCCAGGGCGTTTCGTTGGCGTAGGCCATGGTTTGTACGAGATGCATGAATCACTCCTTTGTGAAAAGACGAGCGCATAAAGCCCGGCCGGGACCGGGCACATGCGCGAGCGGTGAAATCAGGATGAGAGAATACGGAAGAGCCGGAGGGGGCGGACGGAGCCGCCAGGCGAAACGCTTGACGTGGAGTTCGAGTTCAGGCCTTAGCTGGGTGGCGGCTAAACGTGTGGCCGCATGCGAGGCAACGGTAGTTGTCGAGGACGTTGTTGTCGATAACTTCGCCGACGCTGGTGCCTGCCGCGCAGCCTGCGGCTCCGCCGAGGAGTCCGCCAATAACGGCGCCTGCGATCAGCCCGAAGACGGAGCCGACCGGGCCGCCGATCATGCCGGCGGTCGCGCCAATTTCTGCACCCGACATCGCGGCGGTTGCCGTGCCTGCCGCACCGGCGACCGCGCCGATTGCGCCGCCTGTTTTGCGGGCGGTGTTGCGGGTTTCAATGCGCGACGACCGGCACCGGGGACATTCACCCGGGGTGCGATCGGCAAGAGACGTATCCGAGAACATGTGGTTTCCTGGAAGTTAAGATCGTAAATGGATAGAGATCAATCGAGCGATGACCGTTTGTCTGGCTCGTTGTAGTGATATATGTCCGACCGGATTTGGAATCCGGGATCATGTAGCGCAGACGTGGAAAACTCCCCGCCGTCCTGTAGGTAATCCGGATCGGATCAGGTCCTTCGGTCGAACGGAATCAAGTCAGCTGTGCTGCGCGCCGAAGGTGTGACCACATGAGATGCACCAGTTGCTAGCGAGCATGTTCTCGTTAATCACGGCACCGAGCGCGGAGCCAGCCGCATTGCCGGCGGCGCTGCCGGGCAGACCGGCAATCACTGCACTTTTGATACGGCCAAACAACGCGCCGAGCGGCCCACCGATCGCGCCAACTGCTGCGGCTTCGGCACCGGATAGCGCCATGGCGAACCGCCGGTCGCACCCGCGACACTGTCGATCGTGCTGCCGGCCGAACGGGCTACGTTGAAGGTGTCGATGCGGTTGAGCAAATCTTCAATCCGGAGTTTCGCTAGTCGCTTGGGACGAGGCTGTTGCAATGGCCGGGTGTTATTGAAGCGTCTTGTCTTGATGCCGTCGCGAAAAAAGCACGGTTCGCTCCCGTAACTCCCCTCGCATTGACTCTGCGTGCAGTGAGATGGTGTCGATGAACTGGCTGACGACATCGCCTTCGTGGATTCTCCGCTTCCGGGACGACCTGTAGCTCTCGCTGGCAAGACCATCAGGGCGTGAACGCTTCGTAAACCGGTGTCGAGGCCAAGAATCCGTTACGGAAGATGGACTGGCTCACGATGTGTTTCCCGCGTACCCGGGATGGCGACCATCCCGGATGGGGATGAGCCATACGTACAAATTGAATCTGGATTGCGATCACAGGCCATAGACAGAGGAGCAGCGTCGCTCTGGCCTACGGATTGGCGCTTGGCGCGGTGCGCATTGGCGTAGATGGAGGCGTGAGAATCCAAAGAGCATATGTGCGGGTTTCCGTGTTTGGATCCGTCCTGTTTATAGAGGTCCGGTTTTTTACTGGCAGTCGCTCATCCTGCGCTTAATCCCGGTCGTTGTAAGTGAGGAGAATGGTTGCCGGATGGCAGGTCAAAAGCCATGCGGGCGACGTGGTTCCTCATGGCAACAGAGCGGTGTTGGTGACTTTGTCGGCGTGGGGTGCCTGTAGGTCAGGGCTGAAAGCGGGGATTATTGTGCATGTCATTCGGTCTGGGCGAATGTGCCGGCATCGTGGAGTCGAGTTCGCGCCATGCCGGGCTGTGTAAAAAGCTATTGGGTGATATGTGCAGAGTTCATGCACGAATGGTGCGCACAACTGACGCGGGCAGAATGGTCCGTAACATCCGTCAGAAAACGTTCACTGGATGTCATTTTTGGATTCGTCTAACGTCCAAAGTTCGATCTTCAACTGTGTAGTTTCATGTCAAAATTGTAAGTTATCCGAAATTAATTCGTATGTATAAGACTCAGCTTGAGTATGAACTTGGGCATAACTTGATACAGACATCGGGCGAGGTTTGAACGTACATAAACATGCTGCGACGGAAGGTGTGCTGCAGCAAACGAGAGCTGCTCACCCGCAGAACGGGGATCAAGAATGTGGACTTTCAGAGGGCAGAAGTGTTTGCCGCTAACCGACGTTACGCCGCACGGCCAGAGTTGGCAGGCCAGTACCAACAGTTTGCTATGCAGTGCTGCGTTCGCGGATTTCGCGCCGGCCTCGCAGACCGACACGACGTCGACTCCACTGGCCGTGGCGAGCGTCTTCATGAACGATGAGAGGCTGGACCAGTCTGCGCTGACGATGGGAGATGGGTCAGTGCTGTCGACCAATATTGGTAGCCTGTTGACGTCCGTTTCGTCACCTCACGGTGGCGCGGCAGCCGGTAGCAGTCTCGCTGTATCGTGACAGTGAATAGATAGAGGTTGATGATTCAAATGGATAACCTCTTTCCTACTATGCCTTTCGGAATTTCTTATGCGCGTATCTATTGTTGCGTTGGTAGTCTGTTTTACTCTTGCGTCCTGCTACACGCCAGAGCAAGCACAGCTTAGCTCTCTGATCAATGAGAAGGTGACGCTAGGAATGCCGATGTCGTCAGCAATAAAGGCACTTACGAATGAAGGGTTTGCTTGCGTCGGTAACACATCGACTGATTGCTCTCGTGTAAGGCAGCGCTTATTGCCATCCAGTTGTATCGAGCGAGTCCGATTGTACTCCGATAATAATTCTAATTTGGTTGATAGGGTCGATGTTCCACCTATAGACTGCGCGGGGCTTTGACCATTGCAACGTTACTGAAGCTGGCGGATGTGGGTGGGAATATGCCTAAATTCTAATATAAATATTTGTGCCTCTATCTTAAAATTTTCGTTAATTGTGTTTTTTGGGTTAATTTAAAATTATGGGGTCGTGATATGGCGAGCGGTAATTATTCTATATTGGAGGCGCAATTACCTCTCGTTGGCGGTGTTGCTGGACACGATCTATTGGTTTTGGTTGATCCGGATGGTAATGTCATCGGGGAGATCGATGGATTGGCTACTGGATCAAATGGCCAGATCAAGCCAATCGGATATTTGCCTTCCGACAGGTTAATGACATACACTTATTCTCAGGCGATGTATTACTCTCCGAATGAGGCTCAGGTTGTGTTGTCAAGTGGGTCCGAAGATGAAATTATGTCGCAGTGGAATGCCGCTGTGGCTGCGGCGAACGAAATCAATCAGTTAAATTTGCCATATCCGTTTATGGGTCTGGGATCAAATAGTAACTCTGTAGCATCCACACTCATAAATGCGATGGGATTGAGTGAGCCTTCGATGCCCGGAGGAGCGTCTATCTTACCGGGTGCGGGAACAATCCTCCTTTCACAGGCAGTAATACAGAATATCCAGCAAACATACGGCATAAGCAGTATCGTCGGGAGCGCCGGAAGTTTTTTAGAAGGAGTCGAAACGGATAACGGAGTTACGACAGCCACAGTAAAAAATGCTGATGGAAGCTATAGCGTATCTACGTTTTCCATTTCTCCTTCGGGGGACGGTTTGTCGACCCTAACGGGGTACAATGCCCAAAATGTCGTTCAGTTTGTCGAGATAAACGATGTAAGCGCAAGCGGACAGACTAGTGTAAGTGTTAGTGGGCAAGGTGCAGTAGTGGAGCAGAATGGCGCGGCGATCACTATTGCGCCGGGTAGTCAGGCTACCTTGGGCGGGGCGAATGACCTTATCAATCCTGGCGGTACCGATACGTTGACACTGGGTGCTAATAGCGCTTCAACAACTATAAGCATCGACAACTCGGGCAACGTTACAGTCCAAGATACGAGCAGCACAGACGGCGTATCAACTACGATTTCGCTCAACTCCACGGATGGAAGCGGCTCGCTCGCGGTAGGCGGTCAGTCAGTCCTGAATTTCGGTGCGGGTTCGAGCATCAATGTGGACGCGGGCAGTATCACGGTCGGGTCCACGCCGGCGACGGGCTGGACCGAAACCGCACAGTTGAGCCAGAGTGGTGCGCTCACACAGACTTTCGATTCGACTTCGTCTGGCGGCTCGATTGCGCTGACGTTCAGCGACACCCCAGGCAGTATTTCTGATACCGGCCCACAACTAACCGGCGCAACACTTGGCGGTCAGTCGATTGACGTAAGTGGCATTTACTCGGACATCCAGTCGGCGGCGCAAACGGATGCACAAGGCGCTGCAGCGCAAACGGGTTCGTTGCTGACTGCCGATCAAAGCGCAATCCAGACAGCGCTTGCTACCGGTAACGTCTCATCGCTGCCCAGTGATCCGGAAGGCTGGCTGACCGGGCTGTCGTCTTTCCTGCGAAGGTTTCCGTCGCTCAAATTTATCTTGGGCTTCCTGCCCTCGTTAGTTCGAGATCATGGCGCAATTTAAGAAGAAAAGTAAGATGAACGCGATAATTTACCGCATATGGTTTAGGTTGGGCTTCGGTTTGACCTTCGTGCTGTGTTTGGTTTCGTTTGCCTCAGCCACCACAAGTGATTGCTCTCCTGATGCGCCGCGTTACGCACCGCACGCGATAACTGGTGAGACTTGCCCGGACATAGGCAGAATGGGATCGACTAAACTCGCCATTCCCCGGCACTACATATTGGGTCCAGATTTCGCATATGACGGAGTCGACATATGGAATGCGGAGTCTTATAGGAATCGGCCGAAAAAACAGTCATTCGATTTGCAGATAAGGTATTTTTCGATTCGAATTCGTCTGAATAATTTCAAACCCGTTGAGAATGAACGAGATTTGGCAGATTTCGATCAATCGGAAAGGTCTGTAGTGGCTTTGCCACGCAAAGATAATCAGTGGATTTTTGTTCAGTTTAACTATCCATCACTATTCAAAAAAGAGGGCAAGCCGGTTGACATGCGAAGCGCCCTGCGGAGATTCACGCAAAACGAATTCAGCATGGGCAAAGTGACTTTTATTAGGAAGTCGGATGTTGACGGCCTGGCGCATTATATTTCGCCTATTCAGTCGTCCGCCGAAACGATTCAAGGAGAAGTGAACGAGGTATTTTATGATGAGCAATCTAATCGCACGCTAATTACGTGTGAAAATTCGCTCAGACACATCCCTCCCCACGATCCCTTGTCATTTTGTCATCATTACTTCTATACGCCAACCGGTGATGTCTCAATAGAGGTTGGAAATATCCGTGACAAGCAATATTACCTTTCTCGCTGGAAGGAAATTGAGAAGGGAGTTCTATCGGAATTTTATTCATTTATTGTTCAGTGAGAGATAAATATCTATAACTGGGGCTAGATATGCCAAATGCTTTAACTGCAGCGCAACTGCAAGGTTACCTTAGTCAGCTTGCGGAGACGTCGCCTGGGAGCTCGAACTTTGAATCAGTTGTAAACGGGGTTTATTCTCAGCTTTCCCAGCAGGGCTATGGTTATGCCAACCTTGCTGCCGGGTTGGTTACCTGTTCCACCTTGTCCGGCAACGTGGCCCAGAATTTCATGGCCAATTATGCAAGTTCGCAAGGTGTCGCTTTGTCGAGTAGTCAGATTCAGAAGATTGAACTGGATATGGCGAATGCCTATGTGAACACGTTATTGCAAATGGCAAGCGCCCCCAACGGTGATGGTACCGTCAGCACGGATATTACTTATCAACAGGCAGCGCAGTTTCATAGTGCTGTATTTACCAGTGACGGACTGTCCGCAAACGCATGGACACTTTATGCGCCCGGGCAGGTGCTGGATTCGCAAAGCATGCAGGCGTTGTGGGTACAGATCATCAGCCCGGACCCAGCAACTAGCAACCTCGGTTCTGCCGAGCTGTATTCAGCCATGAGTTTCATCGGTGGTGTTGGAACTCCGGATGCGCCGGCAAATCTCTCGGACGATTCCATTACCGCAGCAAACTGGACAAACAACGTTACGGTGGCTGGCCTGACGAGTGTTTTCTCTGGGAGTAATGCTTGCTCCATTGGCTCGATCACCGTAGACGACCAGTATGGAGAAGGGATCACAACGCAGGTTGGTGACGACTCGGGAACAAACGGTAGCTACGCCATTTCAAGCATGGGGAGCAGTGACTATCTCCAAGGTACAGACGCATCGCTAACGCTTTCCAACGCTAGCTTGACGTTGGGAAGCGATACCGGCACTGCCCTGACGGTGAGCAACGTCAGTGGCAGTATCAACGTCGACAACTCGGGTAATGTCACGGTCCAGGATACGGGCAGCACAGACGGCGTATCAACTACGATTTCGCTCAACTCCACGGATGGAAGCGGCTCGCTCGCGGTAGGCGGTCAGTCAGTCCTGAATTTCGGTGCGGGTTCGAGCATCAATGTGGACGCGGGCAGTATCACGGTCAGCTCCGCGCCAGCGACAGGCTGGACCGAAAGCGCACAGTTGAGCCAGAGTGGTGCACTCACGCAGACTTTTGATTCGACTACATCTGGCGGCTCGATTGCGCTGACGTTCAGCGACGACCCAGGCAGTATTTCTGGCGCCGCACCTCAACTGACCAGCGCAACACTTGACGGTCAGGCAATTGATTTAAGCGGCATTTATTCGGACATCCAGTCAAACGCGCAAACCAGTGCGCAGGACGCTGCAACGCAAACGGGTTTGTTGCTCACAAATGATCAGAGCGCGATCCAGACGGCGCTGGCTACGGGTGACTTGTCGTCATTACCTGGTGATCCGGAAGGCTGGCTGACAGGACTTTCGTCGCTTCTGGACAGCGCATCGACGGACATGAGCCAGTCTGGCTCGATCTTCTCAGATCTGGAGATAGACTCGAATACTGGCAATGTCGTCGCATTCGTGCCACCGGCCGGCCAGGATGCCGATCCTCCTCCCGGCTATGACTACGATCCAGGCTTGCTGACTGTTCCCGGCGACTGGAAGATTTCCTCAACAAGTACCTATCTCAAGCGTGGAAAAGACTACACAGTCCTTTAGGGACTAGCGATTGAGAAAACCGCTTAGCGACTACTGAAATTTTCTTGACTCGAAATTCAAGGTATGTCTTCGGCGTATCGATGAAACGTAAGCGATTTGTGGCCATCTCCATGCGTTCGATAAAGGCTCCGGACTGCGTTGTACGTTGGGTACTCTAAGCTTTTGTTTCCGAGCAATTGAGACGAGTCGGCTGCTTCCGAATGTATGGGTGAGGAAACAATGATCGCAACGCGCTTTGGGCAATTTTTTCGATGAAATACCTACCGCACAGGGCCGAGGAGAGGCGACTCCCAAGAGAGATAGTCGTCATCGCGTAGTATGGTTGGGAAATTCGGGTGTACTAGACCGATACCCAAAGTCCGTTACAAAGCTGAGCCGGTTCAAGGTCCAGTTTTGCGGAGGAACGCAGCTTAATGAGGATCTGATGATGAGTAACCCTGTCGTGTCCGTATTGCTCGATAAGCAGACCACTATAGACACGGATCGTGTGGCGGAGCACCTGCACGCAGTGTTTCCAGACGTTTTGAGTACGGCGTCAGCATCAATCATGACAGTTGCAGGCATCATGATCGCGATCTTAAACATGCCGACCCGGCTGCCTGATGGCTGGCAGATACCTACTCGTAGGGCCGAGGCACATTGGCGCGAGGCAAGCGCAGTTTGTGACAGGCATTGCGCGCACCTTACGATATCGGCGATTGGTGAACAGGCGGATCGTCTTAAGGTCGCACAAGTTATCACGGCTGTGGTCGGTGCAGTCGCCGCGATCTATCCATCGGTCAGCGCTGTTTTCTGGGATTCGTCAGTCGTCAATTCGGGTGCCGTATTTGCTCAGCGCAGCCGTTCGGCGTTTGCTGCGTTCCCAAATTATCCCGTAATGCTCTGGATCAGCTTTCATCCATTTAAAGATGCAGATGCCATCGGCGTTATGACGATGGGACTTACGCCGTTCGTCGGACGCGAGATCGAATTCGAAACTCGCAAGGCAGAAATCGTGCCCCTGGTGAATAAAGTTCAAGGATTCATCGTTTATCTGCTTCAGCGGGGCAAAACAATAAATGATGGTGAGATGATCGGCATATCGAAAGATGAACATATTACGGTTCAACATTTCACATCCAGGCGTTTCGGCGGATTGCCAGTTTTTTATGCATACATCGCTGAATGACATCGGAGCATAAAGTGCTACTTGATCAAATGACGCAAAATCATCGTGGGGAGAGTAAGCTAATGATTAAGAATAAGGAGCGGAAATTTTTCAGGGTAAGCCCCAATATTCGTAGCACCAGTGTGCCAGGCATGAAGCTTCTAAATAAAGCAGAGCTTCTGCAAGGGAAAGGCAAGGTTTTGGTGCCGGAAATCGGCCAGCGCGGCTTCCCTGTCTATCCTGAAATGCCACGCTTCCTATTCGGTAAAAATCTGACACAAGCTACCCGAGAAAGGGTGGTGCACGATATCGAAAAATATGGCGCTTATTGGTTGGTTTCTGATCGGCTGAAAGAAATTTTTGAACGTCTTGATCCTTCTGCATTCATCTTTGTGAGATGTGAAATAGAAATGCAGGATAAGAGCGAGCCGCCGGTATACTGGTTGTGTGATGTCGTTCGCGTACTTGATGCGATAGACGAGGTAACCTCAAAAGTGCAGATCAAGCATTATGAAGATGGTCGAAAGTATTATAGTTTTCTCGGTGAAACTTCTCTTAATTTTCGTGAAGACATTGATCTCTCGAATCATATATTTCGCCTGAAATATGCTATGTCAGCCGTTTTCTGCGATGGCGAATTCAAGTCCGATTTTAAGAATTTCGGAATCACGGGAATGGATTTCCTGGCTGTATAAAAATGTGCGCGAAAATTTTCGGGGATTTTTATGGCAACTGCGTTCCAGGATCATCATATCATTCCGCAGAATTTCGCGGAAAATCCGGTTATCGAATTTTTGACCGAAGAAGGTCTTTATAATGTTCAATCGGTCGATAACCGGATTTTTCTGCCTGCCTCCACGGCATTGGGCGGCACATTAGACTTGAGTCCCCATAACGGTGGCCCCCTGTCTTCATATCAGCAGTCTATTGAAACTTTTCTGGACAATCTGGAAAACTCTCCTGTTTTCGCAGAGGCACAAGCCGGCGACGCTACGGCGGCGGCAAGTATCGCTGCGCAGGTGACTACGCTTCAGGACGCGATGAAGGTGGCGTTAATTAATGGCGATTTATTCACAAACACGCCAGCGAATCTTACAACGGCACAAGTCAATCAGATTAACGACGCTTTTTTTAATGATCCAGCGGCCTATGCTGCGGCTAATGCCGACCAGATCACGGCGGTGAATGCCTTACAGGCACAACTAGGTGGAGATGCAGCCAAGTTTGTTTCGTTGAGTACTCCTGCACAGATAGAACAGGCTCTGCAATACACAAAAGAAAACGGTCTGAATCTGTCAGGTGGTACGCCGCTCGCGCCATCCGCAGACGGCGATATTTCGGCCACGGCACCGGCCGAACTGATGCGCTACATGGATGCCACATCAATAAC
Source organism: Burkholderia sp. 4M9327F10 (assembly GCF_005503145.1). Lineage (GTDB taxonomy): Bacteria > Pseudomonadota > Gammaproteobacteria > Burkholderiales > Burkholderiaceae > Paraburkholderia. Next base: position 81,367 of record NZ_SCNV01000017.1, read on the forward strand.
CGTCAACGCCACAGAAGACAGTGCGGATGTTGGAAACATAATCAACAAATTCATCGCGGACGAAACTGGTTCGGTTGTTATTGATGGCAAGGCAGTCCTTGGCGCTGCGGGTATCGTGCTAACAGCAGCCAATGCAGTCGGTACCTACGCCCGCGCTCGCTCGCAAGGTGAATCGGTTCTGTCGGCGGACCTTGAGGCAGGCCAAACGGTCGTTGTTGCTGCCGCAATTGGCGGTCTGATGCTTGCAGCGGGAGAACTGGCGTTACCGGTTCTCGCAACGGTCGGTGCCGCAGTGCTAGTCAAATCTGTCGCTGAAAGCGCATGGACGTATCTGGCAGAACCCGTTGGTAAGCTTGGAAATCTATTGAGTGCAGGCGACCTGTCTGACTCGATCGACGCAGCTTCCGAAGTCTCATCGGCGCTTGTCGAGTGGGCCGAAAATTCTGTCACCCCGTTTCTACAGACGCTTCAGGTCAACGCAGCTTCTTTTGCCGCCAATCCTGCTGGATACCTGCAATCACTTGGGCAGGAAATCTGGAACGGAACCCAAGGTGCGCTCGCCAAGCTGATCGGGAATACATCTCAATTCCTGGGCGAAAACACCAATGCATTGATGAATGTCATCGATCAAGGCATGCAAAATCTGATCCAAGGTGAGTCGCAGCTTGCAACGCAGACACTTGGGTCAACAACTGCGGCGCTTTCTTCAAATATCGATAATTTTACGGCTGGACTTACGCACAATCCGCTACCGACGGTTAGTGGCATCCAGGTCAATCCGGATGGCACGTTGACCGTGAGTTCTCACATAGGTAGCAGTGGATCTGAAAGTCAGGTTAGTTCAGACTCGAGCGGCAACGTAACCGTGTCTACTCAGTCGCAATCGTATTCAATTCCGCAGGCGGCTGTGGACGGATTGAACACTGCACAACAATATATTGCCGGCGCACTTGCCAACCTCAACACATATGCCCAAAACGCGGATCAGACCGGTATTGAAACAGCCGTCAATGATCAGATCAATGACATGTTCAATTCTGGAGTTCGCGTACAGTTCGATGAATCGGATTGGGCAACAATCCAGGCTGGCGGAATAGTCACACTCAACGTCGGTCCCTATCCGATTAGCGTTCAAATGTCGGGGATCGAATCCGATGGGAGCGGCGGAATCACTGGTGAAATGACCGTGACCGGTCCAGGCGGGGGAGCAGCATGGAGTGATTCGATCCATTTGACTCCAGCGGATGTGGCACCGGGTCAATCGAGTCTTTGGCTCAGTACCTCAATCGAAGACACCGGTCAGTCGCTTGGCGTCTCCGTGACCGGCAATGATGCGACGAGTTACTTGACTGGCGTTGGCGATAATCCAATCCCCATCGCTTCGACCGCAGTAAATACCGCGACAAACGATTACACTGTAAGTGGAAATACCAGTGCTGGTCTTAGTTATACGCTTACGATAGGTCCTGGGGGAACTGTTGATGTTCAGGCAGTGACCTCTACTGGTTCGACCGTCAATCTGACCGGCAATACCGATGATATTGCCGCTATCGACACTCAGTCAGGCATTACCATTCAGGATACCAATAGCACAGATGGCATTTCATCGTCTGTCTCAGTCAACGAAAATGGAGGCGGTTCACTTGCCATAGATGGTCAAGTGGTTGTAAATTTCGCAGCGGGTTCGAGCGTCAATGGGGACACGGCTGGCATTATTACGGTCAGCTCCGCGCCAGCGACAGGCTGGACCGAAAGCGCACAGTTGAGCCAGAGTGGTGCACTCACGCAGACTTTTGATTCGACTACATCTGGCGGCTCGATTACGCTGACGTTCAGCGACGACCCAGGCAGTATTTCTGGCGCCGCACCTCAACTGACCAGCGCAACACTTGACGGTCAGGCAATTGATTTAAGCGGCATTTATTCGGACATCCAGTCAAACGCGCAAACCAGTGCGCAGGACGCTGCAACGCAAACGGGTTCGTTGCTCACAAATGATCAGAGCGCGATCCAGACGGCGCTGGCTACGGGTGACTTGTCGTCATTACCTGGTGATCCGGAAGGCTGGCTGACAGGACTTTCGTCGCTTCTGCAAAGCGCCTCAACGGATGCGAGCGTATCCGGTTCGATCATCTCGGATATAAATTCGAATTCAGGTGATGTCGCACTCGTGCCACCGGCCAGCCAGGATGCCGATCCTCCTTCCGGCTACGATTATGATCCTGGGTTGCCTACTGTTCCCGGCAACTGGAGCGGTACGGTAATTATCGATGACGGCGGCAACACAGAGACTATCGCTGGCGGAGATCTGACATCGGTTACGGTCGATGGAGCAACCTGGGATAGCAATACGTTGGACGCCTCAGGCGGCGGAGGAGGAGACGACGGCGGGGATTCGGGCGCTGACGAATACGCTGATCTGATGCAGGCACTGTTCGGCGGCGATTCCGCCAGCGCAATGGCGGATGTCGAATTTCTCGAAGATCAGGGTGTTTTCATTGGTGCGGGTGTAGCTGGTAACCCATACACTTTTGCTTCGTACAGCGACTACACGCCCGCTGATGGTGTACCTGCCGCAGGGAATATCCCAGGCATTGGTGATCCGGCTGATACGAGTGGCCATGATGGTTTTGGTGACGGCGGCGGTACCGATGACGGCGGCACTTTCGTGGCATTCAATGATGATGGTGGGGGCGATGGTGATGGCGATACTTCGCCCATTGTCATCGTTGTCGATCCGCTTGTTCTGAGTACAGATGGCGGATCCATCAACCTGCTTTCAGAGCAGGAATCACAGCAGACCTATGGAACGCAGGGGTTTGGCAGACCAACGGATACCGGCTGGGTCGGCGCGAATACGGGATTCCTGGCGACCGATGTAAGCGGCACCATAACGGTCATCCAGAATTTCACCGATCTGGCCTCTCTCGATGCGAATCATGATGGCGTCATTAACGCGTCCGATCCAGCATGGGCAACCCTGGGCGTCTATGTCTACGCGAGCCAGGATGGTGTCGCCAACGGTGAATATGGATTTGTTTCGCTTTCCGCGCTCGGGATACAGTCCATCAATGTGGTTTCAACCGCTACGAATCAGACAGTTAACGGCAACGTCATTTCTGCGACCGCAACCGTCACCTTCACGAATGGCACGACTGAAGCGATTGATGATGTCAGTTTCGAGGGCACGACAACGCCCCAGATAGCTTCTCAAGGTTTGTCTGGAAATTCAGGGACCGCACTCGGATTCTATTCACGGGTGCTTGAATATCTGCCAGCGAAGGCTGAAGGCACCGCGCAGCAGGTTGCACAGACAACAGGAAGCCTGGCAAGCTGGGCCTCGGCACTCCCAGGTCAGGATAGTGACTACACCAGCACGCTTTCGAGAGGTTCGCTCGAAGATGTCAACGATATAAGCGTTGTCGGTGGCGACACACTTGTCTATAACCAGGCAGACCCGACCTATGGCACCGTCCTCAACCTGGACGATGCCCATATCTACATGCTGACGGCGAACGGCAGCGTCGAATACAACAGTGCGCCGATCTACGCGGATTTTAATGCGGCGGCGAATTCGGTTGCCCAGGAACTGACGGGCATTGGTGCAACGGCGACAGCAGTTCAGGCCGCAGCAACGGCGCAGAGCAACAGTGAGTCTGCCGCGATGGCGGCTGATACCAGCAATGCAGCCATTGGATCAGATCAGGATCAGGGAGCGGCTGCGGACGCTGCTTCCACAGAACAGTCGTGGTTGACCGCGTTTACCTATCTTGCATCGACGCTGAATTCGATTCCGGATGCGACGCAGGTGCTCAGTACTTCGGCTACGGACCTTGAACAGATCGTGCTTCCGTCAGGTGCGCATTATCTGACCGAGGCCGATGCACAGAGCGCGGCGTTTTTGTTGGGAAATCAGAGTAATCTGACAACCGCGCTCGCACAGGGAACTGCAGCGTTCGAAACACTGCTTGCCGCAGTTGCGCAGGCGTGGGACGTAACGAAAATCACGTTTGCAGCGGCTGGATCGAACGTTCAGGCTGCGGGTGGTGACCTTGTGCTGGCAGCAACGGGGGCGGAAACGCTCAGCGATGGAGCAACGCCAAGTACTTATGTGATCCTGCCTGGGGCGCAGGTCCAGATTACGAACTTCCATGCAGGCTACAACGGCAGCCGGCTCGATTTCCTGAGTCCGGGTGAGACAGTGACCATCAGCGAAGTCGCGAACGGCACGCAGATCCAGATGGGCAGCACGTCGGTACTGCTTGTGGGCGTGAATGTGTCCGCACTTTCGTATTTCGATAATTTCGCGGGCGTGTCGGCTGCATCATTTTCGAACCTGAACGGTGCTGAAATCAATCTCGCGTCGAGCGGCAGCGTGATCGAGGACGGCACGACACATATCGACACGCTGACGGTCACAGGCTCCAGCGACACACTGATCGCAAATGACGGCATCGATGTGCTGAGTGCCAATGGTGCATCGGATACGCTGGTCGGCGGCAGTGGTGCAGACATGCTGAACGCAACCGGCTCAACAAATACGCTTGTTGCGGGCGCAGGAACGAATGAACTCGTGGTAAGCGGGGCAGGGTCGGGCAACGTACTCATTGGTGGTACGGGCGTCGACGACATGCTTGCCAATTCGGGCCAGCAGACAAATGACACGTTCACCGGTAGCACCGGTAACGATGTCATGCGTGTAACCGGAAATTCGAACACGCTGATAGCAGGCAGTGGCGTCGATGCCTTGTTTGCAAATGGTAATTCGAACACGCTTGTCAGTGGCAGCGACAATGACCTGCTCGAAGTGGGTACCGGTACTGGCAATCTCCTGGTTGGCGGTTCCGGATCGTCCGAACTGGTTAGCGACGCCAGCGGAAACACGCTGGTCGGAGGAACCGGGCTGACGCAGGCGTTTTACACTGCAGATTCAATGACCGTGAACCTCGCCGCAGGAACCGCTTCGGTGAACGGTAGCGGAGTGGGTGACACACTAATTAATGTTGCGAATGTGGATGTTGTTGGAACTGACGATACGCTGGTTGCCGGAAATTCTGCTGGCATCCTGTGGGGCAGTGGTCAGGACGACACCCTGATTGGCGGCAGCGGAGCTACGACGCTGATCAGCAACATGGCCGGAAATACGCTGGAGGCCGGAGCAGGCGGTGCACAGGTCCGCTATTCATACGATGGCATCGTCATAGACCTTGCCACGGGAGCGGTAACCAATGTCATTGGTGGCGGTACCAGCGATACGCTTATCGGCGTCACACAGGCTGTGGCAACAGGCAACAGCGATACGTTGATCGGGACGGCGAGTGGAAAGGATTTTCTTGCCGGCGAAGGTACTGGCAACACGTTAATTGCAACTGGGACGTCAAACACCCTTACAGGTGGAACGGCCTCGATGCTGGTCTCGAATAACGTGGGAAGTAACACGCTGATTGCCGGCACCGGTGCTGCGTCGGTCGGGTACGATGCCAGCGGCGTTGCAATTGACCTTGCTACAGGCATCGTCGCTGAAGGCGCGGCGAGCGATACGCTTATCGGCACGTTTTCGGTCGCGCAGGCAAATGGAAGTGATGACGCGCTGATTGGCGATAGCGGAGCTACGACCCTGGTAAGCGACGCAGCCGGAAATACGTTAATCGCGGGAACCGGGCAAACGCAGGTGTGGTACGCGAGTTCCAGCGTCACGGTGAATCTCGATGCCGGGACCGCGGGCGTGAACGGCGCGAGCGTTGGCGATACGCTCACTGGCATTGCCGTGGCGACTGTCGCAGGGAACAACGACACGCTGGTCGCGCTGGGTGCAGGCAAGACGCTCGAAAGCGATGGCGGTACAAATACGCTGGTCAGTGACGCAGCCGGAAATACGCTGATATCGCTTGCCGGTCCGACTGTCGCGTCTTTCGGTAACGGCGTGAGTGTGAATCTGGGTACAGGAACCGCCGCGCTGAATGGTACGCACGATACGCTGGTTGGTATCACCCTCGCGCAGGCGACCGGCAGCGATGAAACGCTTGTTGGTGGTAGCGCTGCTTCGACCCTGATCAGCGATGCGGCAGGCAACACGCTCATTGCCGGGACGGCACAAACGGCTGCCGATTACTCGGACAATAACCTCACCATCAACCTGAATGCGGGCAGTGCCGGTGTGAGCGGTGCGGGCACAAGCGATACGCTGGTAGGCATTTCAATCGCCATCGTCGCCGGGAGCGGCAACACGCTTGTCGGCGGCAACGGCGATGTCCTGATTAACGTGAGCGGGAATAGTGACACGCTGATAGCGACTGGAAGCGGCGAAACGCTACAGGGCGGCAGCGGAAATTCGACGCTGATCAGTTCAGCAGTTGGAAACACGTTACAGGGCGGCAGCGGATCGACCACGGCCGACTTTCTCGCAAGCGGGCTGACGATCAATCTGGCAAGCAATTCCGTGACGGGTGGCGGGGCGGCAGGCGTCATCAGCGGCATTCCGGATGTCCTGATAAATGGTAATGAAAACACCGTTCTCGGCAGCAGCCATGACGTGATCGAAGCAAACGGTAACGCGAATACCCTCATCGCTGCGCTTGGAGGGTCCGATTTTCTGGAAGCCTTGAGCGGCAGCGGCAACACGATAGTGGCAGCAGGTAGCCAGAATACGCTGGAGGGTGGGGCAGGCGATACGACGCTGGTCAGTTCGGCAGCAGGAAATACCCTGATCGGGGGCTTAGGTCGCACCGTGGCAGAGTATAGCGGCGCGAACCTCACAGTCAATCTGCAGGCTGGCACGGCGACCGTCAACGGTCTGGGTACGAGCGGTGGCGATACGCTGATCGGAATTACCGCCGCAGAAGTGACCGGTCTCGATGACACATTGATCGGTTCGAACGGTGACGTACTGAGCGACAGCGGCCTGGGTGACACACTGGCGGCCAACGGCGATCATGACATCCTGAAAGCGGGCAGCGGCTTTTCGACGCTCGCCAGCAACGCAGCCGGGAACACGTTGATCGGTGCCCTGGGATCGACTGACGCGTTTTACGGCGGCAATGACGTCACGGTCAATCTTGCTGACGGCATGGCGGAAATCGACGGCTCCAGTACGACCGATACGCTCGTGGGAATCGATATCGCGCAGGCAGGCGGCACGGGCGATACCCTGTTTGGTACTGCCGGTATCTCGACGCTCGCGAGCAACGGTGCAGGAAACACGCTGATTGCAGGCACAACCCGCACGGTCGCGTCTTATGGTGGCTCAGGCGTCACTGTGAATCTTGGCACGGGCACCGCGACTGTCAACGGTACGGGCATAAGCGATACGTTGCTCAATATTCTGGCAGGCAGCGTTACCGGTGCAAACGACACGTTGATTGGAAGCGCTGGCGGAGATGATTTCCTGGTCGCAACCGGAGCCAACGACACGCTGGTTGCATCTGGCAATGGCAACACGTTAGAGGGTGCAAGCGGTAGCGATACGCTCATCACAAATTCGGCAGGCAACACCCTGGTGGGCGGCGTGAGTGGAACGGTCGCGTTTTATACCGGCAACGGACTGACGGTGAACCTGTCGGGTGGTCTGGTGACGGGTGTCACAGACGTGATTGCGACAGGAACAAACGACATCCTGATCGCAGGAAGCGGCAACGATACGCTGACGGCGCAGGGCGCTCACGACATTCTGGAGGGCGGCAGCGGAGTTTCGACGCTGACCGGAAATGGTAACGGAAATTCGCTGATAGCCGGTAGTGGTCTGACCGTTGCCGAATATGGCGGTAGTGGCACGACGATCAACCTCGCCACGCAACGTGTATCGGTCAATGGCACGGGCGGGGATTCACTATCCGGTATCACGGTGGCCGAAGCGGTTGGCAGCGGTCAGACGCTGGTCGGGATCAACGACGCAATGTCGACGCTGGTTGGAAATGCCAGGGGAGACACGCTCGTTGGCGGGGCTATATACGATGCCACGTATGTCAATTCGCAGACGGACATGGAAACCTTTGCCACGTTGCAGACCGTGGCGTACTACGCGGGCAACAACATTTCGGCTACCAATAGCTCCGTGTCCGTGAATGGTTCCGGCATCGCCGACGCTCTGTCGGGCATATCCGACATTGAGATCGTTGGAGACGACGATACATTCTCGGGCAACGGGGGGATCCTCACGGGCGACGAGGATACGATAAATGGTTGGGGGACACTTGTCGGAAGCGACGGTACGCTGATTGGTAGTGGTTACATCTGGGGAAGTGACAATACTGCCGTCGGAAGCGGCTTGATTGCGAGGGCTGGAAACAACAATGTACTTATCTCAGCCGGTACGCGCGCCCAGCTTTTCGGTGGCAGCGGTACAACCACGCTGGTGAGCAACGGGACTGGAAATGCACTTTACGGGGGAACCGGGCCGACCATTGCGGCCTTTACTAGCGACGTCTATGTCGATCTGGGAAACCAGGTCGCCGAACAATGGCCCAACTCGTACGAAGGCTGGTTGCCAGGCAGCGCGCAATATCAGGGCGATTATCTCACCAACATCACCATTGCACAGGCGGCTGGGACTGGCGATATCCTGATCGCGGCGAACAATGACACAATCGGTGGAAATGGTGACGGCAACACCCTGATCTCGCAGTACTATGAGGACACCCAGTCTCCATCCTACGACCATTACGCGGCAAACAACGAGGCATATTTCTATGCCAATAATCTTTCGATAAATGGCGGAGACGATGGCCTTGGCTATGCTGACTCCGCGCAAGGCGAGGATACGATAGTCGGCTGGTTTACGGACTATGAGGTGAGTGGCAATAACGACCATATGTTCGCAATTGGGGCACTTGATGAGGCCAGCGGCAGCAACGATGTGATTAGCGGGGCTTCGACCATGGAGGCAACCGGCAGCAACGACACGCTGATCGGCGGAAACGATCAATCAACACTGCTAGCCTCCGGATATAACGATACATTGATTGCCGGGTGGGTGATGGAGGCTGGTGTCGGAACGTCCGTCCTGATCGGCTGGGCTGATGGGGCGACGCTTGTCGGCAGTACTACGGGCATCGCTATCGCGTCCTATGGGAGTGTGCCGGACGATTCCGTCTACATTCCCGAAGAAACGTCAACGGGGACGCTTTCGACGGTCGGCCTTGTTGTCAATCTCGGAAACGGCACGGTCAGCGGAGGTACGGTCAGCTGGTCGGAATATGACTACGTTAATGGGGCAACTGTCCTGGATCACTCTGTTGTCGCGAATACTGGCGTCGATACGCTTATCGATATTTCTGTTGCACAGGCAGGTGGAGTAGGTGAAACGCTCATCGGTGGAGCAGGACTCACGACGCTTACCAGTGACCTGCAAGGCAATACGCTGATCGCAGGCACAGGACGCACGGTTGGATATTTTGCGCAGAACGGGGTGTATGTCCAGCTTGGGGGGGCAGGCCAGAGTGGTGAGGCAAGCATCAGCGATGATGGAGACGCCAGCCTGACTGGGTCTGCCAAGTTCCCAGGAACCACGCAGGATGTCCTGGTGGGCATCCAGACAGTGGACATTGTCGGCAACAACGGATACGCGGGCGGTTCGTCAGCGGGCGGCAATCTGCTCGAAGCGACTGGCATGGACGACACGCTGGCTGCGCAGGGCACGGGAAACACGCTGCTTGCATCGGGAAGCAATGAAACCCTCTATGGCAGCGGTAGCGACCTGATGCAGATCACGGGCGGTACAGGTGAAAACCTGCTTGTCAGCGGCGGCAACAGCGTGCTTGAAGACCTGGGCGGGAGCGGTACCTATGACACCCTGATGGCGTCCCACAACGATACGCTCATCGACCAGACGGGAAGCGCCGTACTTTACGGCAATCTCGAAAGCAATACGCTCATCGGGACCGGCCAGACGGAAGTGGATTACACCTGGCAACCGAACGAGTTTCCGGGCAGCCTTGTGGTCAATCTTGCGACCGGAATTGCAACGGACGGCAACGGTGACACAGATACGTTGATCGGTATCGGCAGCGTATTTTCCGCAGCGGGTCCGGATACCACACTGATCGGTGCGAACACAGGGGGCAGCTTTCTCTGGGGCGCGGGGCAGGATACGACCGTCATTGCAGCGGGTTCAGATAACACCCTGGAGGGTGGACGCCTCTCGACGCTGGTCAGCAGTTCGATTGGCGGGAACACCCTGATAGGCGGTGCAGTCCTGCGTAGCAGGAACGCGGGCGTGGCTTTCTACAGCGAAAGTTTCATGACCGTCAATCTGGCAACCGGAATCGCTTCCGCGTATGGACGGATGAATGACACGCTCATCAGGATCAATGAAGCGGAAGTGTCCGGACAGGATGAAACCCTCATCGGTGGCACGGGAACGACGACGCTCAGCACGACGCTTGCGAGTGCAATGGTCGGCGGCAGCACGCTGATTGCGGGTACGGGCACGACCGAAGTGCTGTACACCGGAAGTGGCGATGTGGCGAATCTCGCGACTGGTGTGGTGAGCAGTCTGGACAGTGCAGACGATACATTGATTGGTACTTTCGTCATCGGTGGCCTGAGCGGCAAGAATGACGTGATGGTTGGTGGCACGAATACGGAAACTTTCATCGGTTCGGGTTCCAGTGACACATTTATCGGCGGTAGCGGGGCGACTACGTTCAGTGGCAACCTCGGCGGCAATACCATGATTGCGGGATCGGGTCTGTCGGCCCTGGACTACAACGTGACGGATGGTGTCATCGATCTTGCGACAGACACGGTGGAAGGAAGCGCAGGAAGCGATACGCTGATAGGCGTGTTCACCGAAGCCATCACCATGAGCAGTGACAATGTGATCATCGGTTCACTGAAGGGTGGTGATCTTCTGGAAGTCCAGGGTAATGACAGCACGGTCATCGCTTCGGGTACCAGCAATGTGCTTGACGATTACGAAACAGGTACGGCGACGCTGGTCAGCGGGAGCGTGGGCAACAATACGCTAATCGGCAGCGTCGATCCTACGGCAGCAGAATATCTTCTGCCCATTGGCGGGACGGTCGCGGAATATACGGGCGCGAATGTCACAGTGAATCTTGGGACGGATCGCGCGACGGCTGGTGGCGCAACCGATACCTTGCTCGGTATCACCATCGCGGAGGCAGGCGGTGCACACGACATCCTGACCGGCCCGGGTACGCTGATCGGTGGCCTGAACAGTGATACGCTAAGCGGCGGTCTCGCGGAATACGTTGCTGCTGGTGTGACGGTGAACCTTGGTACCCAGACTGCGACAAACGGCACTGCAAGCGATACATTGGTTGGCATCACCACAGCGCTTATCACGGGGACGAACGATATCCTCATCGGTTCGAGCAGTGGCGGTGATACCCTGATCGGGCAGGCCTCCGGAAACGATACGCTCATGGGCGGGCTGCACGGCAATACACTCGAAGACGGGCTGGCGTACTACTCGAATTCGAACCTCGACATTTCTTTCACGCTCACTCCAGTGACTGACTATGTCATCGGCACGGTGACCGCATCCGGTGCAGGGCACGCCGACACGCTGGTGGAAGTCACGGACCTGGAACTCACAGGGAACGACGATACTGTTTCTTCAGGCTTGGCTGTAGGTGAGATCTACGCTGACGGGTTCGGGGACACGCTCATTGGTAACGGCACCATTGGCAGTGACTTTGTCAGCGACGCAGCCGGGAATACGCTGATTGCTGCCGCAGGCACGCAATTGCCGTACGAGATTGCCAGCTACGATGGCAATGGCGTTACAGTCAATCTCGCGGCAGGCACTGCAACGGTCCAGGGTGCGAGCATTAGCGACAAGCTGATTGGATTTACGAGTGCCGATGTGGGAGGCGACCACGATACGCTGTCAGCAGGGAGCGTGGCGAATGCGGTGCTTTCATCCAGTGGCACGAACAACACGCTCATCGCAGGCACGGGCGGCGGTGACCAGATTGAAGATAATGCAAGCGGGTACGATTATTTTGACGTGGGTGTGGGAGACGGGGCGGTCTCCCTCAATAACGGCTATTACGGCGCGACCTCCGCGACGCTGCCAACAGACGAACTTGATTTCGGAAGTGGCATTTCGGATTCGGATCTGTGGTTCTCTAGATCAGGTTATGACCTGCTGGTCAACGTGATGGGCACGAATACCAGCGTCGATATCACTGGCTGGTTTGGTGGCCCCGATGGCGCGAGCGGTGATCCATTGGCAAAGATCACGGCAGGCGGACTGTCCATCACCAGTCAGGTATCGCAGCTTGTCCAGGCGATGGCGACCTACTCGGGTGATAACCCCGGCTTCAATCCTGTTACCGCAACACAGATGCCAGCCAGCACGGCTTTGCAGAGCGTGATTGCCGTCTCATGGCATGCGTGACGGAGGGCGGCATGTCGACAGCAATGACGGACGATGGTGTATTGAACGCCGCAGTTTCCATGACCTCGGCAGACGCATTCCGCCGCGCGAGCGAGCTGCACCACCAGGGCAAGTTTGCTGAAGCGGAAGCCCTGTTGCGCGAAGCAGTTACGCGGGACCCGAACAACAGCGATCTGAGAAACGCACGCGGCGTGATGTTCGCCGCGATGAAACGTTACCTCGACGCCGTGTGGTGCTATCGGGATGCCCTCGCGATCAACCCGAAGGCAGCCGGCGTCTGGACGAATCTCGGCAATGCGCTCACCTGCCTGAAGCATCTCAAGGGGGCGATCTCGTGCCACCAGCGAGCGATTGCACTGGCTCAGGGCGAAACATCGCTGCTTCATCATAACCTCGGCACAGCGCTGGCCGAAGCGGGGCAGCACGGTGAAGCCGTCGCCGCCTTCACGAAGGCGATCGAGCAAAGAAAGCAGTACGACCTGGCGCGATGGGATCGTGGGCGCAGTTATCTGTACCTGGGCAACTACCGGCAGGCATGGCCCGACTACGAGGTGCGGATTGTCACAGGACAGCTACCGAAAAAGGCGCTCCCAGGCCGACAGTGGAACGGCGAACCCTACTCGGGCAAGCGGCTGGTGCTCATCGTGGAGCAGGGCTTTGGCGACACGCTCTGGGTCGCGCGCTATCTGCCGCGCGTCAAGGCGCTCGGTGGAGAACTCGTTATCGAGTGCCAGCAGGAACTCATTCCGCTGATCGCGGCCATGGGTGTGGCGGACCGGCTGATTCCGCGTAACGTCCCGCTGCCGTCTGCCGATTTCTACTGCTATCTGTGCAGCTTGCCGGGTCTGTTCACGGCGGACTTCGCCTCGATTCCGACGGCACCTTATCTCTTCCCACCGTCTGAGCGTCTCGGGAAATTCGAGCCGCTTTTCAGGCAGGCTGCGGGACGTCTGAAGATCGGCATTGTCTGGTCCGGCAGCGTCACCTTCAGGAAGAACCAGGAGCGTGCCCAGCCCCTGATGCGCTTTTTCCAGGCGTTCGCGTTACCCGGTGTGCAGTTGTACAGCCTGCAGAAGGGGCCGCGTACGAAAGAGCTAACGTCCCTGCCCAGGGGCGGCCCGATCATCGATCTTGCGCCCTATCTGGATGATTTCGCGGATACCGCTGCCGCCATCTCGCAGCTCGATCTCGTGATCATGACCGACAGCGCGGTGGCTCACCTGGCCGGCGCGATGGGCAGGCCGGTCTGGGTGCTGCTCGGTTATGTCGCTCACTGGCTGTGGCTGCTCGACCGTACCGACAACCCGTGGTATCCGTCGCTGCGCCTCTTTCGTCCACGGGCTGAGGGCGACTGGGATTACGTGTTTGACTCCGCCTCGGTGGAACTCATGACACTCGCAAAGCTTTAGGGTGCCCGACGCCTTGTCCGGCGTCCCCGCCGGTTTCCTGGGACACCGGATCTTTTTATTCCCTGCCAGATGGATCGCGTCGATCGCGGATTTCCGGACGCGACACGATCCGGACCTGGCATGACCAGATGGCGCATCCAATGAATTATCCCGACAGACCAGATGTAACGAGGCAAACCGCGGCTCCCGCCATGCGACGTGTGCTGGTGACGGGCGGCGCGGGCTTTCTCGGCTCGCATCTGTGCGACCGGTTGATCGGGCAGGGACGTGAAGTGCTGGTGCTCGACAATTTCTCCACGGGCAGCAGGCGCAACGTGGCTCACCTGCTTGACCATCCGGATTTCGAAGTCATCTCCCATGACGTTGCTTTCCCGATCCACGTCGAGGCTGGCGAAATCTACAACCTGGCGTGCCCGGCCTCTCCCGTCCACTATCAGTCCGATCCCGTGCAGACCATCAGGTCAAGCGTGCTGGGCACGGCCAACATGCTCGATCTCGCGCAACGCATGAAAGCGAAAATCCTGCAGGCATCGACCAGCGAAGTGTATGGCGACCCGGAGGTTCACCCCCAGCCGGAAACCTATCGCGGTAACGTCAATCCGGTCGGCCCCCGTGCCTGCTATGACGAGGGCAAGCGCTGCGCCGAAACACTGTGTTTTGATTATCACCGCCAGCACGGCACGCGCATCAGGGTGCCGCGGATCTTCAATACCTACGGGCCGCGCATGCATCACCACGATGGCCGGGTCGTCTCCAACTTCATCGTCCAGGCGCTCAGGGGCGACGACATCACGATCTACGGCGATGGGTCACAGACCCGTGCGTTCTGCTATGTCGATGACCTTATCGATGCCTTCGTGCTGATGATGGACGCAACTGACGAACTCACCGGCCCGGTCAATCTGGGAAACCCCCACGAGATCTCCGTGAGGGATATGGCCGGATACATCATCGACATGACCGGCTCACGCTCGAAACTGGTCTATACGGGCCTGCCCGTTGACGATCCGGTACAACGATGTCCGGATATTTCGCTGGCGCGCAAGGTGCTTGGCTGGGAACCGCGGGTTTCGCTGGAAGACGGACTGCGCAGAACGATTGGCTATTTCGAGGCAACCATGGGCGATTTCTGCATGAGCGACGCACTGGTTGACGGGGGGCTGGCCTGACCATGCGCGTTCTCCTTGTCATGCCGCATTTCTTCGGCGCACCGGTTCCCGACGCCACCAACCGCTCGCGTCTTGCGGGCGCACGCGCGGAACGCCTGCGTGCACTGGTCGCCGCGATCTGCAGTCCCCATCAGGCACTCGGTACCGGTACCTTCGGGCTGGATCACGGCCAGGCCCGGGCCTGGCGCAGCACTTCGCCTGAACCCGACGTGCTCGACCTCGTTGTCTGCACAACAGGTGACGCCCATCTGCTGGATGAGGTGCGAGCACTGCACCCCCTGTTTCGCCACCATGCGACCCAGGCTGAACCCATGATGCTGGGTTTCGAGTGTCACAGGCTGCTGCTTGCTGCGCGGGGGCGGTACGACTACTACGGGTTCGTTGAGGATGATGTCGTGCTGACGGATCCACTTTTTTTCCGCAAACGCAAACTTTTCGATCAGCGCTTCGGACCGGAAGCATTGCTGCAGCCCAACCGGTACGAAGTCTCGCCGACCGGACCGGTGCACAAGCTGTACGTCGATTACCGCCTGAATCCCCGTGTGACCGTGCGTTATCAGGACATCACCGATGTGCCGCATCTGGACATGCCGTTCATGGAAAGTGCCGTGTCGTTCGAGCGGACAACCTATCCTTCAGCCGGATGTTTCTTCCTGAGCGCGGCACAACTGGACCGGTGGGTCGAGAGCCCGAATTTCCTGGACGGAGATACGTCCTATCTGAGTGCACTCGACTCGGCCGTGACGCTTTCGGTCATGAAGACCTTCCGGGTCTACAAACCGGTGTTGCGTGACGCCTGGTTCCTGGAGGTCCTGCATGCGTCGCCCCGCTGGATCGGCTCGGTCACGCGTGTAGCCACACTGGCGGATCTCGTCGATGAGCGGTAACAGTGTGAGGCCGCGCCCGATGCCAGCACGCAGGACACAATCATGGTAACCACCCCCCAGGATCATGCATCGGAGCCTGTGCAGGATGCAGGGCTCGCCGCGCTCGTGCTGGTTGCGCGGTTTCATGGCATTGCAGCGGACGCCGCCCAGCTACGTCACGCGGCGGCGCTCGGAAGTGGGCTGTTTTCCGCGACCGATCTGGTACAGAGCGCCCGGTCCATCGGACTGAAGGCGCGCATCGTGCCGTTGCGCATTGACCGGCTTGCCAGGATTGCGCTTCCTGCACTCGCGTTCGACCGCAACGGCAGCCACTTCATCATTGCGCGCTTGGACGGCGCAAAGATCCTGATCCTCGAACCCTCGCAGCCGTCACCCACCCTCATTACCGGCGACGAACTGGGTGAGCGCGCCAGCGGCAACCTCATTCTCGTGGCGTCGCGCGCCTCGCTCTCGGGCCAGCTCGCGCACTTCGACTTTTCCTGGTTCATCCCGGCAATCGTCAAATACCGGCGCTTGTTGCTTGAAGTGCTGTTCGTGTCGATCGTATTGCAGCTGTTCGGCCTGATATCGCCGTTGATGTTTCAGGTCGTGATGGACAAGGTGCTCGTGAACCGGGCATTCAGCACGCTGAACGTCGTCTGCATCGCTCTACTCGCCTCGGGCCTGTTCGAGGCCCTGCTCACTGGTTTGCGCAACTACGTACTCTCGCATACCACCAACCGTATCGACGTCGAACTGGGCGCGCGTCTGTTTCGCCATCTGCTCGCCTTACCCATTGCGTATTTCAACAGTCGCCGCGTCGGTGAGACCGTGGCGCGCGTGCGCGAACTCGAAAATATCCGCAGTTTCCTGACCGGACAGGCGCTGACCGCGGCGATTGATCTTCTCTTCTCGATCGTCTTCATCGCGGTGATGTGCCTCTACAGCGTCTGGCTGACACTGATCGTGGTGATCTCGCTGCCTGTCTATGGCGCGATCTCGGCGGGGCTGAACCCCGTCCTGCGCGCGCGATTGAACGAGAAGTTCGCCCGGGGAGCCGATAACCAGTCGTTTCTCGTCGAAGCGGTATCGGGTGCCGAGACCGTCAAGTCGATGGCGCTCGAACCGCAGTTCACCCGCCGCTGGGACAGCCAGCTCGCCGCCTATGTCGCCACGAGCTTCCGGGCGAATGCCGTTGGCAACGTCGGGCAGCAACTGATCCAGGTGGTCGGCAAGCTGGTGACGGTCGCGACGCTCTTCTTCGGTGCGAAGCTCGTGATCGAAAGCCGTCTCACGGTGGGGGAACTGATTGCCTTCAACATGATGTCCCAGCGCGTGGCGGCTCCGGTGCTGCGGCTTGCGCAGCTCTGGCAGGATTTCCAGCAGGTGGGGATTTCGATGGGGCGGCTGGGAGACATCCTGAATACGCGTAGCGAAATTCCGGCGAGCCGGCAGGCGGCGCCCGCTGTCAAGGGGGAGATCAGTTTCGAGGACGTACGCTTTCGCTACCGCCCCGATGGCCCGCTGATCCTGGATGGCATCACGCTTCACATCCAGCCGGGCGAAGTGATCGGTATTGTCGGCCGGTCGGGATCGGGCAAGAGCACGCTCACGAAGCTGCTGCAGCGGCTCTATGTACCGGAGCACGGCCGGGTGAAGGTTGACGGCATTGATCTGCTGCTCGCCGATCCTGCGTGGCTGCGCCGGCAGATTGGCGTCGTGCTTCAGGAAAACCTTCTGTTCAACCGTTCGATCCGCGAGAACATCGCGGTAATCGATCCCGGACTGTCGCTGGATGCGGTCATGCACGCGGCCCAACTGGCCGGTGCGCACGAGTTTATTACCGAGCTGGCCGAAGGGTACGACACGATCGTCGGTGAACATGGCTCGACCCTGTCGGGTGGTCAGCGTCAACGGATCGCGATTGCGCGTGCGCTCGTGACCAATCCCCGGATCCTGATCTTCGATGAGGCGACCAGCGCCCTCGACTTCGAGACCGAGCGGGTGATCCAGAACAACATGCGCGCGATGTGCGCTGGACGCACGGTAATCATCATTGCGCATCGGCTCACGGCCGTGCGTCACGCCGATCATATCGTGGCGCTTGACCGGGGGAAGGTAGTCGAGCGGGGCGCGCACGCCGAACTGGTCAGCAAGGGTGGTTACTACGCCCATCTGGTCTCGTTACAGAACGGGTGAGAACCATGTACTCATACCGCCTCCAGGCGTTTGCCGCCCTGTGTTCCCGCTATGCAACCGCATTTCGCTCGGCGTGGGCGATGCGCGCGCAGCTCGATTCGCCCACGCGTCACCGGCACGAACTGCAGTTTCTTCCCGCACAGCTCGAACTGGTTGAAACGCCCGTTCACCCGGCCCCTCAATGGACCATGCGCATCATTGTCGCGCTGGCCCTCACGGTAGTGGCGATGGCGGCCTTCGGCAGGCTTGACATCGTTGCGTCGGCGAAAGGAAAGCTGGCGCCCGATGCGCACGTGAAGGTCATCCAGCCGGCAATCACAGGCGTCGTCAGACGCATTGCCGTCCATGACGGAGAGCGTGTCGTACCCGGGCAATTATTAATGGAACTGGATACCACCCAGGCAGCGGCGGACGCCGACAAGGCCCGTACGTCGAAGATCGACGCCGCCCTCGCGATGGTGCGCGCGCAGACGTTACTGTCAGCGCAGCAGTCCGGTGTGGCCCCTCTGGTCCCGTCCGTGCCGGATGCGTCGGCTGCTGATCAGGAGCAGAACCAGCATTACGCCGACGGACAGTATCGCGAGTACGCGGACAAGCTGCTCAGTGCAAAAAATGAACTGCTCAAGCGCCAGGCTGAACTCGACAGCACGCGACAGGAAATTGCGAAACTGGTAGCGACCGCCCCACTGGCGCGTCAGCAGGCGGATAACTACCGCGCGCTGGTGGCGCAGAAGTACGTTGCCAGCAACGATTACCTCGACAAGGAGCGCACGGCACTCGAACAGGAGCACGAGCTTGCTGCACAGCGCGCGCATGCGAATGAACTCGCCGAAGGTATCGCCGAACAGCGCGCCGATATCGACTCGATCACGTCGCAGTTCCGGCGTGAACAGCTCGATGCGTACGACAAGGCACAGCAGCAGTGGGCGCAGAACCGGGATGACCAGACCAAGGCGGACACCCGGCAGAAGCTGCTTAGCCTGACCGCGCCCGTGGCCGGTACTGTGCAGCAACTGTCGATCCACACCCTGGGCGGGGTCGTGACCACCGCGCAGTCGCTCATGGAAATCGTACCGGATGATACGGTCGAGGTTGAGGCGAACGTCGAGAACAGGGATATTGGTTTTGTGAATGTCGGCCAGACGGCCATCGTCAAGATCGAGGCGTTTCCGTACACACGCTACGGCTATCTGACGGGGCAGGTGATTTCGGTGTCGAACGATGCGACGCAGGACAGGAAACTCGGACTGATGTTTCCGGCGCGTGTACGTCTTGCAACGAACCGGATCCACGTCGAGAACAAGTGGGTCAACCTGACGCCGGGCATGGAGGTGACCGTCGAGATCAGGACCGGAAAGCGCAGTGTGGCGCAGTATTTCCTGGGGCCGCTGGTCCAGACGGCTCAGGAGAGCATGCGTGAACGATAGACGGATTCGAAAGGCCTCCAGTGTCAGTTTGTTCTTCGTGTTGTCGCTGTCTGTTTCGGCATCCTGCCAGGCGTGGGAGTTTGATCCTCTGCTTGCGAACCGGCATGTGCCGGTCACCGCAGCCGCGTCAATGTCCGGCGACGAAAGCTTGCGCATCTGTGTATTCGGTGCGCTTCCCGATCCTTTGCCGCTGGAGGAGGCGGTCGAACGGGCATTGTGCAACAACCCGAAGACGCGGGAATCGTGGGCGAACGTCAAGATCGCGGCGGCCGACGTCGGTGCTGCGCGTGGAGCGTACCTGCCGACGGTTTCCGGAAACTGGCAGGGCGTACGTGATGACACCAGGACCGACGTGATCGGGCACCCGGAATTCAGCTCGAACTACCGCAATAGCGTACTGCGGACCGAAAGCGTGTCATTGAACTGGGTGCTGTATGACTTCGGCGGTCGGGCAGCGGCCCTGGCGAACGCCAATTCCTTGCTCGTAGCGGCAAGGGCGAGCCAGCAGGCAGCGCTGGAAACAGCATTCGCTGCTGTGGCAAAGGACTATTACGCGGCGCAGGCTGCGCAGGGGGCGTACGTCGCGTCGCAGGAGATCGAGCAGACCGCCCATGACAGCTTCAGGGCTGCAACGGGACGCGTGGATAAAGGTGTCGCGCCGATCAGCGACGAACTGCAGGCGCAAACGTCGTGGGCAGAAGCGGTGACCAACCGTACCAAGGCAAATGGGGACTGGCAGACCGCTTTGGGCACCCTCGATTCGGATATGGACCTCGACGCTAGTACCCCTGTCACGCTGCCCGTGGTGGGCGATGGCGTGAAGCCGGATGCGGAGTTCTTGGAATCGGTTGATGAACTGATACAGGAGGCGAAGCGGTCTCACCCCAGTGTGCTCGCCGCGCAGGCCCAGCTTGAGGCAGCCGCGCAGAAAGTAAAAGAGACCCGTGCCGAGGGATTGCCAAGCCTGAGTCTTGTTGCGAAGTACAGCTGGAACAATCAGCCGACGACGCTTGAAGTGGGGATTCCGCAGTTTCCAACAAACGGACGCGAGTGGTACCTGGGATTTCAGGTCACGATTCCGATCTTCGAAGGCTTTACGCGGACGTACCAGATCCATGAGGCCGAAGCGAAGACCGAGCTGCAGCGCGATACGCTCAACGAAGTCGAGCAGCAGGTGGGGCTTGACGTATGGACGAGCTACCAGGCAGTGAAGACGGCGACAGACAATCTGGATAACACCGCGATGCAGCTGGATGTCGCGAGCCGGTCCTATGAGGCGGCCCAACGTCGATACCAGGTGGGCGTGGGCAACATCCTGGAACTGCTCAACGCGCAGTCATCACTTGCTGCAGCGAAGCGGGAACGCATCCAGTCACTGACCGACTGGCGATCGGCGCGGCTTCAGCTCGCGGCGAAGCTTGGCAGGCTGGGAATGTCGAGCATCACCGACGAATTGCCCCTGGATGCGAGATGATGCCATCGGATACGAGTCCCCGCAGCCATCAGGGCCTGCGAGTCCTTGTGTGCCGGAGTTGCCGGTTGATGTACCCGATACTGACCGGTACTTAGCTAGTCCTCTCGGCAGTACAAAATCGATTAATCCGGCCGCCTGCTGGGCAACAATGTCTTCGGGGAACCCAAAATGATGTGGATAGTTGGTGTCGGAACTTATCTGTGTTGCGGCAACCCTCTCAGGAGCGGGCTAAAGGGTTTGGTGCGCCGCGCATTTGGCGTCACTTCGTTACTGCTTTATCTGTCGTTGCAAATCCCCCTGGCACATGCTGCATGCGCTGACACGGAGCAGACCGTGCCATGCGTCGAGGTTCCGCATGATCCGAACGACGAGCGTATCCTCGCCACGTTGCAATTTCCTGGTCGGTGGATGCTCCAATACGGCGTTTCCGCGGACGGTCGTTACGTCTATGCGGTTACCTCCGGTGTGCGGCAAACCGGTGCTGGTGACCGGGACGGGAATACTCGGTTGATTGCTTATGACGTCTCGAACCCTGAGTACCCCCGTCAGACCTCCAGCCTGGATCTGCACGACGCCGGGCTCGACCAGTTCGTCGTCCGAGGTAACGTAGCTTTCGTGATACGGCGCGACGACAGGGTATTGAACCGGAACTCACACTTCGTTGTCATCGACCTTGGGGATCCATCGCAGCCGAAGCTCGCCGTTCGTTACGACTCGCCGCCAGACTCGCCCTTTGCATGGGCGCAGGTATCGGCCGACGGCAATACTGTGGCATTGCATCCCCAATTCGGTCCGGTTAGCGGTGCGACGACGTATGTCGATGTAGCGGACCGCCAGCGACCCGAAGTGCGAACAGATCTACCGGCTGAAATAACATTCTTTGCTTCCAGGACCGCTGCAGGTTTGTCCGATCCGCTGTCAGCGCCGGCCGTGCAGCCGATCGGGCAGGCAGGGGTCTTTATTGCCGGATCGTATACCCAGGCAGACGTCATCGATATTTTTACCACGCGTGCGCCGCCGTTCGATGTCGACCGTCTACGTGCGACCTACAAAGCGATGCTCAAGGAGCAGGACGACTGTCTGTCTGGCAAGCTGGAACCCTTTTGTCTGCGTCACCCAGACCCATCCCAGCTGGAATTCGCAGGTGTTCGCCAGTTACTCAGCGCTTTACCATCTGGTATGGCACAAGCGGAACGCGTTCTTATACTCAACGACTACGGTTTCTGGTTGGCAGCGGCCGTTACCCCACGCACGCAGGAATCCGTATCGGTCCTCGAGCAGGTGGTTCTCCTGGATCCGCAACGTAGTGTCGCATGGTTGAATCTCGGTGATGCGGCGCGCCAGGCATTGCTGGGTGCGAACGATGACGATATCAAGGCACTTTACTGGAGCAAAGCGAATGCGGCTTACCAGCGCTACAAGGTACTGACCGGCAAGCTCCCGGCAGACCGACTCACTCTGACACGCTTCGATCTTCCGGCCGTGAGATCTTCGGCAAGTGATGTCTGCGATTACGTAGCCGAAGCATTCAGCACCGACAACGGCGATGCTATCTCGGCGACGGAGGGTGATTTCCTCCGCAATGGAAACAAGGTGTCGTTTGCGGTGCGCTACAACATGGGTTCGTGCGCAACAAAGTCGATAAAGGTAAAAGGTGAGGAGGATCAGGAGCCGCCGGAACTTCAGATGGATGGATCAGACGGTGGAACGGCTTTTGACGATGTCCGCGTGATTCCTTTCAGGGGAACGGCTTATGCACTATCGGTGATCGATGGTGGGCCGTACGAGGTCGTTTCGCCGTATCACGGTCATGTATGTAGCTTCAGGCGAACGTTCAAACCCCACCTGGCTGAAAACGCATCTCCTGCCTTGTGTCAGGCTTTTCTTGGCGGGAGTGAAATCACAAAGCTGCCCTGGTCGACAGAGCACGCATCAGCGATCCCCAGGGCATTGGTCGACGATCCCGGCATCGTACCGAACGAGGCGGGTTTTGATGGAACCGCGGTCGTCGATCTCGCTGGTGATGGCCAACCACTGCAAGTGGGTCATTTCGATCTGGTATGGACGGGCGGATGCACATGCAGTGAGGGGGGCGTCGCATTGCTGACTGGCAACTCGATGGACAACAGTCAGTCCAACAAAGGACTGCTCGACCTTCAGCACATATACCGGACTACCTGGGGCAAGGGTTGGGCAATGTGTGCTGGCAGCGACTCGGAACTCGTTCGTATTGACGGGCGCGAATATGTACAACAACACAGCGGGAGGTTCGCGCTCGAGGGCCACCCCGCTTCACGGGCGTTACTGGAGCTGAAAAACGGCGCTTTCCAGCGGGTGTGTCGTGTAGAGCAAATTCCGATCTATGTTGCGGACCGTAAGCCCAGGTAGCATCTGCCAGACTAGCGGCGAGCCTACCATTGTCCTCGGTTAGAGAATTCGGAGATGACGGATTTTCGCTATCTGGGGCAAGCGTTTCAGGATCGCTTTTCAAGCTGTGCTCATAACTGACTCGATAATCCACGGTGCCGCCCCAGAGAACTTTTGTTGCACCCGAGAAGCTATCAGTGGCGACGTTGCTCCACCGTACTTCTGGCGTCGTTGGAGCGATGCGCTCGAAAGCCTGGAGCGTTGCATGACGAGACTTCGTGGCTGGTTCCTATCGGTGGAGTGTATTGTCGGTGACGCATTCGGCGGTTGACTGACTGACGATCAGCGAGGCTTCAATTTGCGGCGAAGCATGGCAGGCTGGACATGAGCAGCATGTCTATGGACCGGCAGCGCGAACGCCGGCTATATCCGGGAGATTTCACATGAGCATTTTCACTAACCTGGCAAGGCTTCAGACCATGATGCCCTTCGAGGCACTATTGGACGCAGTCGGCGCAGAATGTCAGCCGTCTGATGGTGGTTGGATTTCGGTCGGTCATCAATTT
The DNA here is from genome assembly GCF_005503145.1 of Burkholderia sp. 4M9327F10. Classification (GTDB taxonomy): domain Bacteria; phylum Pseudomonadota; class Gammaproteobacteria; order Burkholderiales; family Burkholderiaceae; genus Paraburkholderia. The sequence goes on from NZ_SCNV01000017.1 coordinate 105,208, forward strand.
CTGGCGCGTGTCGATTCGCACGGGGTGCTTGGACGCCTCGAGTTTGATTACAGATTTCCCGCTACGATCTCAGTCTTCGGTTTTCGTATCAGCATGACTCTCGACGAGGTCATGGCCAACGTCCTCGACTTTCGCATGCTCCCCCGGAAGCTGCCCAATACAAATTCGTTTTATGTCGCCAGGACGGCGAGAGGTGACGATATCCTGGTTGAGGTTAATAAAACTGGTCTCGTTCGCCGAGTTACGTTTGAGCGGCCAGGTTTGCTCTATGCTGAGGGGAACAGGTATAAGGCCGAACGTGTCGAGGTGAGAGCGTCAGACTACGCAGATACATCCGAGATGCTGTGGGAGTGGGCAGCAAGACAGACGTTCGAGTCCGATTACCTTTCTATTTTGGTTACGCGAAATGGCTATCTGAGGAAGCAACGCCCGACGACTGGCATCTTGCCGTCCCTCAAGTGAATTGGGGCTTCGGACTCGAACCTCTTCATTGGATCATCAGACGGCCGGATTGTGATAAGGCAACGGCCCTTACGGCTTTCTATCTGACGAGACCCGGGCAGTTTCTGGATGATCATGGCGATCGAAGCAGGGTTGCCACTCATGACCTCGATTCTTTCGATCTTGTAGCTGAGATACGCCATCGTTTTCTGGATGGGTTCTACACTCGGTCCGAGTTCTCGTTTGATGGTGAGAATGCCGTTCGAAACGAGGCATACCTTCCCGATGAGTTTGATGAGGAACAGTTCGATCGCTCGGTGCCCAAGGCAATGCGTCTGACGATCCGGGGCCGTGAGGCCGAAGGCGGGGAAAGCGGCGGATGGGGCAGGGGGGACGCCCGACACGCGTCGACCTTCGAAGCTTGTTCCGCCGGCGATTTCACCTGAAGAAAAAGAGGCGTAGGCAAGGTGTGCAGGACGTGCCCGGGAATCTCTCTCGCGAAGGCCGTTTGGTAAACGGAGAGTCGGTTCGCAGAGGATGATGGCCGAGCCTATATTTACCTGCACAGATACAGACGAATCCTTTCGCACCGGGCGTTTGCCAGGATTTACTGATCCTGCCCGCTTGCATTTTGCCCGTTGACTCACGATGTGTTTCCAAGTAGTTCGACATTTTCGCGCCCGATTACACGACCGTGACAAACGCCGATTACGAAACGACGAAAACAGTGCAGGTGGAGGTCGATGGTGCGATGCACGAGGGACGGTTCCGCGTGATGGGGGGTAATGTCATCGTGTATTTTGAGGATGAAATCAAGTATGCGCTGTACGGTTTGGATAGGCGGGAAACTGTGGCGCGGTGGCTCCTCTCTGATCTGTGTCGATGCCAGAATGCGAAGAAACGCAAACGCGGCACATCCCAGCAGGATTGAGCGGTGTGGTATCTCTTGACCTGCGGTGTTTTGGGGACGCTGAGTTTGGCCCTGCGAAGGCTCTTCCGATTGGCGATCGCTCAGAGGGAGCAGTGACAGGCGCAAGGCGTGTGAAATACGAATTCCTGCAATTGCTGCGGCGAATCTGTGGACCAGCAGAAGGCCTGCGACGTAGTCAAGCTTGAGGAGCGTCCCTTGGCTATGTGGATCGACATGGATTGATGCTGACCCAAAATGCCTACACGGCGCCTACATGAAGCCGTAAACGGACAAAGGGTTACAGGCGTAAGGCCTGCAACCCTTTGATTTCTTTGGTAGGCCGTACGGGATTCGAACCTGTGACCAACGGATTAAAAGTCCGCTGCTCTACCAGCTGAGCTAACGACCCAAAAGAGAAGCGGGATTATAGCGATAGCGCGCCAAGCTTGTCAACCCACCAGGCACCACTCCGCAAAACGAAAAGCCCGAGGCAATGACTGCCCCGGGCTTCCCGGCGAGAGGCGCGCGTGGCGTTTAATCCGACACTACGCGTGATACTGCAACTGCCTGAACTACTTGATTTGCGACAACTTGCTCTGCGCCGACTGCGCGACGTCCGAGCTGCCGTATTGCGCGACGATCTGCTCGAGGGTCTTCTTTGCTGCCGACTTCTGACCCTGCTCGAGCTGATTGTTGGCAATCGCGAGCAGCGCTTCCGGCGCACGCGGATGCTGCGGGTAATTCTTAACGACGCCTTCCCACGTAGCCGTGGAACCCTTGTAGTCGCGCAATGCATATAGCGCGTTGCCGAGCCAGTACTGCGCGGTCGGCTGATAAGGGCTCTGTGGATACTTGGAGATGAAGCTGCGGAACGAGGCCGCCGCGCTCTTGAAGTCGCCGTTGCGGAACTGCTGCGAAGCCGCATTGAACGCGTCCGTCTCGCCCGGCTGGACCGTGCCTTCCACACCATCAACCGTCTGCTGCTGCGGCTCGAACTTCTTCAGCCGCGTGTCGAGATCGGTGTAGTAGTCCTTCTGCTGCTTCTGCAGCGTGGCAAGCTGGTTCGCCATGTCCTCGTTCTGTCCGCGCAGCGTCGCGACCTGCTGGTTGAGCTGGTCGAGGCGGTTGGACTGATCGAGGATGGTCCGCTGGGCGGCCGACAACTGGCTCGACAGGCTATCGGTCTTGGTGCGCAGATCGAGAATCGCCTGACGGGCCTGGTCGTCGTCGAACATGCCGGCGTGAGCCGGCACGGCCGTCAAGGCCGAGCCCGCCACACAGGCGGCTGCAGCAAAGCGCAGCCAGGAGAAACGTTGCGTCATACGGCTCATCACCTATTACTGTTGGTAGACGAGGTCAGCGCGGCGGTTTTGTGCCCACGACGCTTCGTCATGACCGTCGGCCAGCGGCTTTTCCTTGCCCAGGCTCACGGCTTCCATTTGCGAATCCGGCACGCCAAGCAGCGACAGCGCGCGACGCACGGCTTCAGCACGCTTCTGGCCGAGTGCCAGGTTGTACTCGCTCGTGCCGCGTTCGTCGGTGTTGCCCTGGATCAGCACGTGACGTTCCGGGTGTGCCTTCAGGTAACGCGCGTGTTGCCCCAGCAGCGACTGGTATTCGTCCTTGACCGAGTAGCTGTCGAAGTCGAAGTAGACGCTACGCTTGGCGAGCGGGCTGTTCGGATCGTTCAGCTCGTCGACGTTCACCTGTGCGACTGCATTCGGGTTCGGTTGCGTAGCGACCGCGCCACCCTTGTTGGCGTTTTCGTCGAGCTTGACACCCGAATGACATGCTGCGAGTGCGCCGACCAGCAATGCGGCAAATACGATACGAAGTTTGGACATCATTGTTACTCTCCTTGTGTGTTATTGCATAAACGGGCCCCAGGACGGCTCGCGAACGATGCCGCCCTGAACGGACAGGACCTGCCGAGTGCGACCATCGGTCGATACTGCGGCCAACACGCCACGGCCGTTCACCTGTGTGGCGTAAAGAATGTACTGACCATTCGCCGCGAAGCTCGGCGATTCGTCATGTGTTGTGTCGGTCAGGCCGGTTGCCGAGCCGGACTGCAAGTCCTGGATATACAGCTTGAAGGCGCCGCCCACTCGCGAAATGTAGGCGAGTTGCTTGCCGTCCGGGCTTACGCGCGGGCTGGTGTTGTAGCTGCCCGTGAACGTGACGCGCTGGGCCGCGCCCGCGCTTTCGCCCTGTGCCGGCATCTTGTAGATCTGCGGTTGACCGCCACGGTCGCTGGTGAAATAGATCCACTGTCCGTCAGGAGAGTAGTTCGGTTCGGTGTCGATCGAGGTGCCTTGCGTCAGCCGGCGCAGGCCGCTGCCGTCTGCATTGACGGCGAAAATCTGCGTGTTGCCGGTGCGCGAAAGCGCTACTGCGAGCGTGCGTCCATCCGGCGACCATGCCGGCGCACTGTTGTTACCCTTCTGGTCCGATACGATCACACGACGGCCCGTAGGCAGATCGTGGATGTAAACAATCGGCTTCTTCTTTTCGAACGACACGTAAGCGACCTTCGTGCCGTCAGGCGACCACGCCGGCGAGATGATCGGCTCGGGGCTCGACAGCGCGATGTGCGCGTCCTGGCCGTCCGAATCGGAAATCTGCAACTGGTAGCGGTTGCCGGTCTTGATGACATAAGACAGGCGGGTGGCGAACACACCGCGATCGCCGAGCAGCTTGGCGTAGATGTAATCGGCAACCTTATGCGCGCTCATGCGCAGGCCGCTTTCGGGGCTGACGAGCACGAGGCCGCCGAGGCTTTCGCCTTTGACCGTGTCGTAGAGCTTGAAGCGCACTTCGTACTGGCCGTTCGGCAGGCGGTTCACGCTGCCGGCCACGAACGCGTTGGCGCCCTTGGCCTTCCAGCTACCCAGATCGACCGAATCGGTTTCCGAAACGGGCGCGCTGCCGGCGTCGATATTGGTGAATTTGCCGCTGCGCTGCAAGTCCTGGCGCACGATGGTGCTGACCTGCTGCGGCGAGTTCGCTTCATTGGCGAAATTCGCCGTTGCGATGGGGAACTGAGTGGCGCCGACGCCCGTCACGAGGACGTTCAGTTGTGCGTGCGCTGCGCCGCCGGCCGCAATCAGACACGACGCCACCAAAGTCCGCAGGCCTAGCTTGGTCATCAAACTCATGCTGTATGGATTCCCAAAAAATCAGATTTCTAACACTGTATGACAGCAGACAGACCCGGAAACTTTTAATTCGTTCCCGGGGACGCCCCGCTGGGCGGGGCGTTGCGGCTGCTGTCAACCTGCCGGCCGCAAGGTGATCAAGAAGCTCGCCGGCGCTTTGCCATCGGTATCGACCGGCATCGGGTCGGTAAGCTGCACTGCCCGAAGCGCCGCGTCGTCCCACTGCTGGTTGCCGCTGCTGCGTATGATCGTCGCGCTTAGCAACGTACCCGAAGGCGCGCAATGCACCGAAACCACCGTTTCGAGCCCCTGCGTATCGCCTCCCCAAGTGATGTTTCGCCGCACGAGACGCCTGACCTTGTCGGCATAACCCGGCGAGGTGGAGGTCCCACCCGAGCCGCTACCCGTGCCGCTCTTCGCCAGACCGTTGCCCGTCGAGCCTTCGCCGCCCGCCATGCCTTGCATCTGCGCGAGACGCGCCCGGCGTTCCTGGTCGAGCTTCTTCGCCTGCGCCGCGTCGGCTGCCGCTTTGGCGGCCTTGGCCGCTTTCTGGGCGTCGGCCTTCTTCTGCGCATCAGCCAGGGCCTGCTGTTTCTGCTGGTCCTCTTGCTGCTTTAACTGATCCTGCTTTTGCTGATCGGCCAGTTGCTGCTGCTTGAGCTTGTCAGCCTGCTGTTGCTGCTTCAGTTTGGCTGCCGCGGCCTTCTGGGCGGCCAGTTGGGCCGCCTGGTCGGCTGCGAGCTGCTGCTGGCGCTTCGCTTCGGCCTCCTGCTGGGCTTGCAGTTGCTGCAGGCGCTGCTGCTCGGCAAGCTGCGCCTGGCGCTCGGCTTCCTGTTGCTGGCGTTTCTTTTCCTGCAGCGCAATATCGGCCTGTTCGTCAGGCAGAGGCGGGGCAGGGGCCACCGGCACGGGCGGCGGCGTTGGCCGCGGCGTCGTGAGATCGGGTACTTCCGTCCACAGTTCGGCTTCGGCGCCTGCCGGCGTGCTGTTCTGCCATTGAATGCCGTGGTACAGAAAGAATCCGAGCAGCGCGTGCATCACCAGCGCGAGCGCAAAGGCTCGCCAGGTGCCGCGTTCGCGCGGTGGCTGGAGCGGGTAAGCGGAATTCTTGCGGATCATTGCGATTTGACGAGCAAGCCAACGCGCTTGACGCCGCGAGCCTTCAGGTCGGACATCACGTTCATCACGGTTTCGTACTTCACCGTTTTGTCAGCGGCGATCACAACCGGCTGATCCGGGTGCGACTGCTCGCGGTCGGTGACGAAGCTGTTCAGATCTGCCCGTGTCATGTCTTCCTGCTGCATGGCGCCATTGTCGTCCTTGTATTTGACGCTCATGTTGCCATCGGCGCGGATATTGACGACCACGGGCGGCGTTTGCTGTTGCGGGGAGGCCCCGCCGACGGTGGGCAGATTGACGATCGACGGTGCAACGAGCGGCGCGGTCACCATGAAGATCACGAGCAGCACGAGCATCACGTCGATATACGGCACGACGTTGATATCGGCCATCGCACGGCGCGAACGGCCGCCGCGCATACTGGAGGAGCGACTGGAGGAACCGGCCATCGTGGACTCCTTAGTGCGCCTGACGCTGCAGGATGTTCGAGAATTCTTCGATGAAGGTCTCGAAGCGAATCGCCAGACGGTCGATGTCGTGGGCGTAGCGGTTATAGGCCACCACAGCCGGAATCGCGGCGAACAGGCCAATTGCCGTCGCGGTCAACGCCTCGGCGATGCCGGGCGCAACGTTGGCGAGCGTGGCCTGCTGGACGTTGGCGAGACCGCGGAACGCATTCATGATCCCCCAAACGGTGCCGAACAGGCCGATGTACGGGCTGACCGAACCCACCGAGGCGAGGAACGCCAGATTGGCTTCGAGCACGTCCATCTCGCGCTGGAATGCTGCGCGCATGGCGCGGCGGGCGCCGTCGAGGATCAGGCCCGGGTCGTTGAGCCGCTTTTCCTTGCCCTTCAGGAACTCGCGCATGCCGGATTCGAAGATCCGTTCCAGGGCGCCGATCGTGTGGCGGTTGTTTGCGGCGCTTTGATACAGGGCCTGCAGGTCGCCGCCGGACCAGAAATCGCGTTCGAAACGCTCAGTTTGCGCCCGTGCACGGCGGATCGCAAACCACTTGCGGAAGATGAAAGTCCACGACAGCAGCGACAGCAGCAGAAGCAGCGCCATCACTGCCTGGGCCAGCAGGCTCGCATTGAGAACGAGCGAAATGATCGATAGATCTTGTGTAGTGTTCATAAAGGTTCTTTGTAACGTCCCGGATGGGGGCGTCCGGCTGCAAGGTCAGTCGAAGCTCGCCGTGGGGAAACCGGAAGCATCGGCAAACCGCGGGCCGAACCATGCTTTGTGTTGCTTGATCGATACGAGTTCACTGGCCTCGTAACAACGATGTTCAGCCGTTGTCCGTTGACACGCTGGGTGCAGTTACTCCCGGCCCGCGCCGCAAGGCGGCGAGCACCGGCTCCGGAATGGCGGCGGGACGCAGGGCTACCCGGTCGACGCAGCCGACGCGAATGGTCCCGGTAGCAAGCAGCGTGCCCTCACGCCAGGCCTCCTGCGAGAAATCGACCGACGCGCGGCCAATTCGTTCAGGCCGGCTGACGATTTTGACCACATCGTCAAGCCGTGCCGGCGCACGATAGTCCATTGCGGTGCTGCGGACGATAAACAGGGTGCCGGTTTGTTCCGCCAGCCGATCCTGCTCGACGCCGCACGCGCGCAACCACTCGGTGCGCGCCCGCTCGAAGAACTTCAGATAGTTCGCGTAGAACACGATGCCGCCAGCGTCGGTATCTTCGTAGTACACGCGAATCGGCCAGATAAAGCCGTTTTCGGCGCCGGGCTCGCTTGGGGACATATTCATGCGGCGCATTTTACCCGGAACGCACAATCCCACGTTATTTCGCGGGTGCGTCCCGGGTCGCGGGCTTTAGCCGCGATGCACGGAGAGTCCCGCGAAAGACTGCGCGACGGGCATCAGCTCGATCGTATTGACGTTGACGTGCGCCGGCCGGGTCGCGGTCCAGTAGATCGTGTCGGCGATATCCTCGGCCGTGAGCGGCTGCACGTTCTGGTAGACCGTCGCGGCCTTGGCGTCGTCGCCGCGAAAACGCACGTTCGAAAACTCCGTGCCGCCGCACAGCCCGGGCTCGACGTCGGTGACGCGCAGCGGGGTGCCGGCCAGATCCGCGCGCAGGTTCAGGCTGAACTGGCGCACGAAAGCCTTGGTGGCGCCGTACACGTTGCCGCCCGCGTAAGGCCAGTTGGCGGCCGCCGAGCCGAGGTTAAACACGTGCCCGCGCTGGCGCTCGATCATGCCCGGCAGCAGCGTCCGGGTGACCTGCACGAGGCCCGTGCAGTTGGTGTCGATCATGGTTTGCCACTCGTCGAGGCTGGCTCGCTGCGCCGGTTCTAGGCCGAGGGCGAGGCCGGCGTTGTTGACCAGCACGTCGACGGCGGCAAAGGCTTCGGGCAGCGCAGCGGGCACCGCCTCGACGGCGGCGCGGTCGCGCACATCCAGCTCAAACGGCAGGAGGGACTCGCCCAACTCGTCGGCCAGCGCCTGCAAACGGTCTTTGCGGCGCGCGGTGGCGACGACGCGATGGCCGCCCTTGACGAAAGTACGGGCGATGGCGGCGCCGAATCCTGCGGACGCCCCGGTGACGAACACGATCATTGCAGTTTCCTGATGGGGAGGGGAGATAGTCGCCAAGCCTACTTCCAATGCGGCGCTGCGGCAAGAATGACCTTGCCCCCAACGCAGCGTCTGCGGGACTGCCGCGATAACGGGGACAGCCGGGGCGCGGGCGACGGCCGGCTCGGTGCTTCGCCGGGTGAGCCGTTTCGAGCCAGGCCGGACAGTTTTGTCCCCGTTGGATTCGTCCCGGATGGTTTCGTCCCGGATGGTTTCGTCGTTAGCCGCCGGCTGCCCGGCAGCCCCGGGCCGCAGCCAGTTTTCATCAGACGTTTGGCGGAGGATCGGGGCGCTGCTACGAGCCGCGGCCAAGGTGGCCGGCGCGTCGCCCGCCGCCGCAACGGACTGCACGGCGACCCGGTTGCCTATTCCAGGCGCTTCCAATACACTAACGCGCTCATCCCTGCGTGACTGGCGATAGAACCAAACAGGTTCAAGGTGGAGCGACCCACCGTGAAGCGCAGGGTGCCGTTTTGCCGTTCGCCTGGGCAGCCGTGATCCGCGCGCAGTCAATTGCGCCGCCGGTGGCTGTCCTGCCTCGCGTGTGCGGCGCATCTTTACTCGCCACGTCAGGGCTGGCCCAGCCGCCAGCAGCGCTGCGTACCCACTACGCTTTCTGCATGAAATTCGGCGCACGACCCGGTCAACCTGAATACACTCAACGGAACCCGTATGTTTGACAGAGCCCAAAGCACCATCGCCAACGTCGATCCCGAACTCTGGAAGGCGATCGAGCAGGAAAACCGCCGTCAGGAAGACCACATCGAACTGATTGCATCGGAAAACTACACGAGCCCGGCCGTCATGGCGGCGCAAGGCTCGCAGCTCACCAACAAGTACGCCGAAGGCTATCCGGGCAAGCGCTACTACGGCGGCTGCGAATACGTGGACATCGTCGAGCAGCTTGCTATCGACCGCGTGAAGGAACTGTTTGGCGCGGAAGCGGCGAACGTGCAGCCGAATTCGGGTTCGCAGGCCAACCAGGGCGTGTTCTTCGCCATGCTCAAGCCGGGCGACACCATCATGGGCATGAGCCTTGCGCACGGCGGCCACCTTACGCACGGTTCGCCCGTCAACATGTCGGGCAAGTGGTTCAACGTCGTCAGCTACGGCCTGAACGAAGCGGAAGACATCGACTACGACGCGACTGAGAAGCTTGCCCAGGAACACAAGCCGAAGATGATCGTGGCGGGCGCTTCGGCGTTTGCGCTGCGCATCGATTTCGAGCGTCTGTCGCAGATCGCCAAGTCGGTCGGCGCGTACCTGATGGTCGACATGGCGCACTACGCCGGTCTGATCGCCGCGGGTGTCTACCCGAACCCGGTGCCGCACGCAGACTTCGTGACCACCACGACCCACAAGAGCCTGCGCGGCCCGCGCGGCGGCGTGATCCTGATGAAGGCCGAATTCGAGAAGCAGATCAATTCGGCTATCTTCCCGGGCATCCAGGGTGGTCCGCTGATGCACGTCATCGCCGGCAAGGCCGTTGCGTTCAAGGAAGCGCTCTCGCCGGAATTCAAGGAATACCAGCAAAAGGTCGTGGAAAACGCCCGCGTGCTGGCTGAAACGCTCGTGAAGCGCGGTCTGCGCATCGTCTCGGGCCGTACCGAAAGCCACGTGATGCTGGTGGACCTGCGCGCCAAGCACATCACCGGCAAGGCAGCCGAGGCGGCGCTGGGCGCAGCCCATATCACGGTCAACAAGAACGCCATTCCGAACGATCCGGAAAAGCCGTTCGTTACGAGCGGCGTGCGTCTCGGTTCGCCTGCCATGACCACGCGCGGTTTTGGCGCGAAGGAAGCGGAGCAGGTGGGCAACCTGATCGCCGACGTGCTGGACAACCCGGAAGACGCAGCGACTATCGAACGCGTTCGCGCGCAGGTTGCCGATCTGACCAAGCGTTTCCCGGTCTACAAGTAAGCGATGCGCTGCCCCTTCTGCCGGCACGACGATACGCAGGTTGTGGATTCCCGCGTATCCGAAGACGGCGCCGCAATTCGCCGGCGCCGCCGTTGCCCGGCCTGCGACAAACGTTTTACGACGTATGAGCGGGTCGAGCTGGCGTTGCCGTCGGTCGTCAAGAAGGATGGCAGCCGCACCGAATTCGATCGCCGCAAGATCGTCGCGAGCATGCAACTGGCGCTGCGCAAGCGCCCGGTTGCGGCAGACGCGATCGACGCGGCCGTCGCCCGCATCGAATACCAGTTGCTGGGCAGTGGCGAGCGCGAAGTGCGCAGCGAACGCCTCGGCGAACTCGTGATGAACGAGTTGCGTGAGCTCGACACGATTGCCTACGTCCGCTTTGCTTCGGTGTATCGCCGTTTCGAGGACGTATCCGAATTCGAAGACGTCATCGAAGAGTTTCGCCGCGCGGCCACGCCGCCCAAGCCGTCCCGCAAGCGCTGATAGTTCACGCACTAGCATCGTCATTTCTCCCTGTAGCCGTTACGCCGACATTGTTGCGGGTGACGCCGCTCGTCCGCTACCTGGCCGTTCGGCCGATTGTCGACCCGGTTCCGCTTCAGTAAATTGATCGCATTCTTTCGAAGCTAAGGAATGCAGATGAAACACGAGGTTGTTTTGCCGCATGACGGCGGCGGTTTCACGCTGATCGAAACCCTGGTGGTGGTCGCCCTATTGGCGGTGATCGCTGTCATGAGTGCGCCATCGCTGGTTGCGTGGCACGTGCGTGACCAGGTGGATGCACGCGCCAGCGCGCTGCTTTCGACGCTCTCCTACGCGCGCAGTGAAGCGGTCAGGCGCGGGGCGCGCGTGACCGTGTGCCGGGTGGATGCGGCGCGCCGCTGCCTGGCCTCGGGGCAAGCGTGCCGCGCTGGGGTTGCCGACTGGTCGTGCGGTTGGGCGGTGATGGTTGATCGCAGCGGAACGCCCATGGTATTGCGCGCTCAGGCTGAACTCGGGGCGGTCAGTATCGTCGGGACGCAGACGAACCTGACCTTCACGCCGCCGGCAGGGCAGTTGATCGGTAGCTTCCGCAGCTTCGATATCGCGCCGCACTTTCCTTCTCGCGCTACTCAGGGTGAACCGTGGCGCCGTTGTATCCGCATTGCCGCGGGTGGGCGGCCGCGCATCTCCGAAGGCGCCTGCGGGGTGGCGTCATGATAGCCACGAGGTGCGGACAGGCGTGCGGCGCATCGCTGATCGAGGTGATGCTGGCGGTGGCATTGACGGCTGTTACGGCTCTCGGCCTGATGGCAACGCAGTTGTGGATCGCTCGCGAGACGCGCGCCGCGGCGCTGCGCGAACAGGCGGCTTTCCTCGCTGACGCTGTCGCTGAAAGTTCGCGTGCGCCGGGCGGCGATGCCGCTTTACGGCAGTGGAGCGCCCGCGCGGCGAGTCTGTTGCCGCAGGGTGAGGCGTCCGCTAGCGAGCGCGGCGCCGGCGTCTCGTTTGCCCGCGTGTTGTGGTCGGCTGTGAGAAGCCTGCCAGTGCCCGAGCCCGCAACAGCAAAGTCTGACGTGTGCGGCGATCTGCCGGTCGCTGCCGGATTGGCGTGCATTGCTGTGGCGTTTGTCAAATGAACCAGGGCATCACTCGTGCGCGCGGCCATACCCTGGTCGAACTGGTCATTGCCTTGGCGCTGGGGCTTGTCGTGACCGTCGGCACCGTTTCGCTATATCGCGCGCAACGCGCGGCGTTCGGGCGGGACGCAGACACTCTTCAGGTGCGCGAAGCAGGTCTCGCGGCACTCACGCTGATCGGCCAGCAGATCCAGATGACCGGGTTCGTCCCGGCCGACGCGTCTCAGTCGCAGTCAACGCCAACGCTGTTCGGATGTTCGTCCGCGCGGCCCACGGGCGCCGATGAAAACCTCGCATGCGAAACGCTGACAAGCCGCTCGGATGGCATCGCAATCCGCTACGTCGGCGACAACGTTTCGACATGGGCATCGTCCAGCGGCCAGCCGACCGATTGTCTGGGCCAGGCGGTGAGCGCAGGCACTTCAGCGTTCGGCGCGGGAGGTGTGTTGATCGTCAACCGCTACTACGCGAAGCTTAGCGGTTCGACCGGCGAGTCTGAGTTGTACTGCGACGGCAATGGCAAATCCGGCACAGCGCAGCCGCTGGTCGAGGGCGTCGAGCGGTTGCGTGTCAGGTACTGGCTCGCTGGGGCGCAGACCGCGCTCGATGCCTCTGCCGTCGCGGCCAGCCAGTGGGCGAACGTGATCGCGGTGGATCTCTGCGTGCTGGTGCGCGGCGCGCCACAAGGACGGCGCTCGCGTTACGTCGATTGCGACGGCGCGAACCTGACGGCAACGGACATGCGCATGCGGCGGGCATTCTGGCGTCATGTGGCGATCCGGAACAACGAGGCGGATGCGTCATGACGACATGTACTGCGGGACCGAGGAATCTTGCGGCGCGAGTCCCGCGGCCGCCCCCAGTCCGCCGAGCGCCGCGTGCCGGTCTCACCCGAGGCGCGGCCCTGCCAATCGTGCTGCTGATCTCATCCATGATGCTGGTCACCTCGGCTGCCTGGTTCGAAGCCTCACTATCGGCAGCCCGTGCCACGGCGAACGCCCAGGATGCCGTGCAAGCCTTCCATGCCGCCGATTTGGCGCTGACGCTATGCGCCCGCTCGGCCATCGCCGGTACGGCCCCGGCCGTGGCGGGAGTCGCTGCCGAGCCGAGCGGATGGAAACTCGAGCAGACCTTCGCCGCCAACGCCTTTGCGCCGATCGCCCAGTGGCCGGGCTCGGTCGCTGCGCCGCAATGCATGGTGGAGGCATGGCGCTTGAGCACCAGACCTGAGGCGCGGGCCTACCTGCTCACGGCACGAGGATTCGGCCGCACGCAGGAATCGCAGGCGTGGTTGCAACTGGAGCTGGTCGTGGATGGGCAGAAGATCGAGCGGCATTGGCGGCGCGTCGCCGCACGGCCGTTTTAAAGGCGCATCGGCATGAGGTCGCAACGCTCAAAGCCGCGGCTTGCCGCGTTCACGCTCCTTGAGCTGATCATCGCCTTGGCGATCGCCGCAATACTGGTGGTCTACGCGGTGCCGTCTTACCGCGGGCACGTTGCCCGTTCGCATCGGATCGACGCCGCGTCGGCGCTCTATCGTGCTGCGCAATTCATGGAGGCAGGCACTTCGGGAGAGGTCAGTTCGTTGCCGGCCGGACTCGATCAGGCGCCGCCGTTCGGTACGCCGGTCTACCGGCTGCAGGCGCTTCCCGCTGACGAAAAAAACGGCGGTTACGCCGTCGAGGCGCGCCCCTTGGAGACGGGACCGATGCACGACGACCCATGCGGCATCTTCATACTCGACGCCACCGGCTTGCGCACGAATCGCCCCATGGACGGTGCGGCAGCGCCAGACTCAGACCTTTGCTGGAGCACAAAATGAGCAAGTCCACGCCGCGAAGTACGCCGCGAAGCACGCCGAGAGGCTCAGCCTTCGCTATCGTCATCCGCCGCATCGCTCGCCGCGCGGCGCGAATCATTCTTCATCTGCTGCCAGATGCGATACGCCTCCCACGCGGCGAGAGCAAGACTGCCCCACTTCAGCACGGGTTTTGCGCTGGCTGCGACAGTTGCCCGCAGCGGCTTGGCGAGCAGCAGCGAAGCAATCGAGCTGATCAGCGGATATTCCTTGAGCAGCGCGCCAATCCCGGCGCTGGCGGCGCTGGCCTTGCGCCAGCGCATGCCGGCAAGACCCGGCACGATGAACTTGAGCCAGCTGAAGTGCGTGACCGCCTGACGCAATTCGAGGGTGGCCTGCGCAAGTTCCATGCGCTCGACGTCCGCGCGCACCAGCAACAACTCCTTGCGCAAGGCGCGCAGATGCGGCGCGCTGAGGTCTCGCGAAGGAGGGCGCCGGTTGCGAAAAGCGGTATCGGAGTGGCTAGAGCTCATGGTGTGTCAGCGGCAAGGGTGGTCGGGAGGGCGAACGGTGCAGGTGGCCGAAGCGGTCAAAGTGGCCGGAGAGGGCCCGTGTCACCGTTTGTGGAAGATCTCGCGGTCCTTCTCGAATTCGGCAAGCGTTGCTTCGAACACCATGGGTGCGCTGTGCAAACCGCTGCGCGCTTTCAGCCCGCAGATCACCGCGGCGATCGCGTAGACGGCAGTAATGCCGGCCAGCGCCTGCCAGCGATAGGTGTCCCAAAAAGCGATGGCGACCAGCGCCGTGAGTGCGATCAAGGCCATGGTGGCCAGCATCATCGCGGCAAGTCCCAGAAACAGCACGGCCAGCAGGCGTTCTTTTTCCTCGGCCAGCTCAATGCCGAGCAGTTCAAGCCGCGTCTGCAGAATCGAGAACACGGAACTGAGGAGGCGGCGCAAGGGACTGTGTTCCGCGCGTTGCGATTGATTGTCGATCGTCATGGCTTGAGCGCGTTGCGCGTGAAATGCGCCAGAAGAAGCGGACCGGCCAGACAGGCGCCGGTCAACCCGTGTGAGCGGCATGCCGGGCAAAGCCCCCGGCGATACCGGCCATTTTTACTTGCGATTGATCAGCAGGCCGACCAGGACACCCACACCGGCGGCAATGCCGATGGAAGCCCAAGGATGCTCGTGCACGTAGTCATCCGTTGCACGGGCGGCCTTCTTGCCCTTCTCGACCACGACAACCTGCACGTCAGCGGCCTTTTCCTTGGCCTGTTTCAGGCGCGTCAGCGCCGTTTCACGCAGTTCGGAAGCGCGTTCGCCGGTGGCGCTCGCGGCCTGTTTCAGCAGGTCTTCAGCGTCCGCGAGGACGGTTTTGATATCCGACATCAATCTCTCCTTGTTGACTTCCGACATTTACAGCTCCCATCTTGGTATGGCATGCGTGAATCGTAACCAAAGAAACGCCAGGTGGCGAGCGCAGCAGGTATGCTCAAACAAACGCATGAACCATTCCCGGCCGATTCGCGGCTGCCCTGGGGCCCCGCATTGGCCATCACATGGCAAACCCGGATCATGATGGAGTTGATCTGTCCCGCAAAGTTTCCTCCATTCCGACGAAAATTACAAAAACTCATAAAGTTCTGACGCGATGTTCGTTCGTGGTGTACGTGCGCTCCCGTATGCTCTAAATTTGCGGGGTGCCGCAGGGGCGACCCTGAGCGGACCGTCCAAACACACTAAGGAGCTGCATCATGAGTCTACGTCTTGGCGATATCGCACCGGATTTCGAACAGGATTCGAGCGTTGGCCGCATCAAGTTCCATGAATGGCTGGGCGATAGCTGGGGCGTGCTGTTCTCGCATCCGGCGGACTTCACGCCTGTTTGCACCACTGAGCTTGGCCTGACCGCCAAGCTCGCCGGCGAATTCGAGAAGCGCAATGTGAAGACGATCGCCCTGTCGGTGGACAGCACGGAATCGCATAAGGAATGGATCAAGGACATCAACGAGACGCAGGCCGCCAGCGTCGGATTCCCGATCCTCGCCGATGGCGACCGCAAGGTCTCCGAGCTGTACGACATGATCCATCCGAATGCGAGCGAGACGTTCACAGTCCGCTCGCTGTTCGTGATCGATCCGAAGAAGAAGGTGCGCCTGACCATTACGTATCCGGCCAGCACGGGCCGCAACTTCGACGAAGTGCTGCGCGTGATCGACTCGCTCCAGCTTACCGATAACTACCAGGTTGCCACGCCGGGCAACTGGAAGCACGGTGACGACGTGGTGATCGTGCCGTCGCTGAAGGACGAGGAAGTGATCAAGCAGAAATTCCCGAAGGGCTACAAGGCGCTGCGCCCGTATCTGCGTTTGACGCCGCAGCCGAACAAGTAAGCTAAAGCGCTTCAGCAATGCAAAAGGCCAACCGCACGCGGTTGGCCTTTTGCGTTTCATCACCCGAAGAGCGGCCAGGCCGAAGAAGCCGGGCACAAACCGCACCGTGTCTCGACACTCACGGTGGCCGGCCGTTCAGCCGGGACGATCAGCGGGCATAATCAACCGCCACAATCAGAAGAAAGCCTGAATCCCCGTTTGCGCGCGGCCGAGAATCAGCGCGTGAATATCGTGCGTGCCTTCATAGGTGTTCACCACTTCCAGGTTCACCAGATGCCGGGCGATGCCGAATTCATCCGAGATGCCATTGCCGCCGAGCATGTCGCGGGCGAGCCGCGCAATATCGAGCGCCTTGCCGCATGAGTTGCGCTTCATGATCGAGGTGATCTCGACCGCCGCGGTGCCTTCGTCCTTCATGCGGCCGAGGCGCAGCACGCCTTGCAGGCCGAGCGTGATTTCGGTCTGCATGTCGGCAAGCTTCTTCTGGATCAGCTGGTTGGCGGCGAGCGGCCGGCCGAACTGCTTGCGATCCAGCACGTACTGGCGCGCCGTATGCCAGCAAGCCTCAGCCGCGCCCAGCGCGCCCCAGGCGATGCCGTAGCGCGCCGAGTTGAGGCAGGTGAACGGGCCTTTGAGGCCGCTCACCTTGGGCAGCATGTTCTCTTCCGGCACGAACACTTCGTCCAGCACGATTTCGCCGGTGATCGAGGCACGCAGGCCCACCTTGCTGTGAATCGTCGGCGCGGACAGGCCTTTCCAGCCCTTCTCGAGGATGAAGCCGCGAATCGTGTCCTTGCCGTTTTCTTCAAGCTTGGCCCAGACGACGAAGACGTCGGCGATCGGCGAGTTGGTGATCCACATCTTCGCGCCCGACAGCGAGAAGCCGCCGTCCACCTTTTTCGCCCGCGTGACCATGCTGCCCGGATCGGAGCCGTGGTTCGGCTCGGTCAGGCCGAAGCAGCCAATCCATTCGCCGGTGGCGAGCTTCGGCAGGTACTTCGCCTTTTGCGCATCCGAGCCGAATTCGTAGATCGGCACCATCACCAGCGACGACTGCACCGACATCATCGAGCGGTAGCCGGAATCGACGCGCTCCACCTCACGCGCGATCAGCCCGTAGCTGACATAGTTCAGCCCCGGACCGCCGTATTCCTCCGGAATGGTTGGCCCGAGCAGGCCGAGTTCACCCATTTCGCGGAAGATCTCGATGTCGGTCTTCTCATGGCGGAACGCTTCCAGCACGCGCGGCTGCAGCCGGTCTTGCGCATAGGCAGTGGCGGCGTCGCGCACCATGCGCTCTTCTTCGGTGAGTTGCTGATCGAGCAACAGCGGATCTTCCCAGTGAAACTGCGCGGCGTCGGCCATGATGCGTATCTCCTGAATCGAATCTCGTCTGACTTGAAATGCTTGACTTGAATTCCGCTATGCGGAACAATGTTTTGCAAATGAGTCTTGAGTGTACCACCCTATGACGCCTGCATCTACTCCACTCGATCCGCTCGACGAGCGTAAATTTGTGGTCGCGCTCGCTCGCGGCCTTGACCTGCTGCGCGCGTTCCGGCCCGGCGAGACGATGCTCGGCAATCGCGATTTCGTCGAACGCACGGGTTTGCCCAAGGCCACGGTCAACCGCCTGGCTTATACGCTGACGGTGCTGGGGTATCTGCGTCTGGACGAGACGCTAGGCAAATATGCGCTCGACGCGGGGGTGCTGTCACTTGGCTTTGCGCTGCTGTCGGGCACCGACACGCTCGAACTCGCACGGCCGCACATGCGCACGCTCGCACGCGAGGTGGGTGCGGCTGTATCGCTGGGTTGCCGGGACGGGCTCGACATGATGTATCTGGAGACGATCCGCAGCGAGACGGCGCTCACGCTTGGGCTTGCCTCGGGGTCGAAGCTGTCCATGCTCACCAGTTCAATGGGGCGTGCCTATCTGGCGGTGCAAGCGCCCGATATGCGCGCGGCCTTGCTCGCCGAGTTGAAGAAGGCTGCCGGCAAGGAGGGTGGCGTGCTGGTGGCGGATGCAGAAAAGGAGATCGCGGCGTTTGCGCGGGAACGCTGCTGCTATTCGTTCCGTGACTGGCACGACGATGTGAACGCGGTCGCCGTGCCGTTTCGCGAGCCGCGCGAAGGGCGCTGGCTGGTGCTCAGTTGCAGCGGACCGGCGTCGTCGATGGGCGAAGAGGTGTTTCGCGAGAATGTCGGTCCGCGTCTGAAGGCGCTGGCGCGCCGGTTAGGCGACACGGGCTAGGCGGTAGCCACTGCGCTCCTGGGGCCAGGCGGCCCCGGCCAGGCGTGGCTAGCCAAGCGTCCCCAGCCGCGCCCTCGCGGCCAGGCGCTCCCCTAAACCCTCACACCGCCCCATGATGGCTATGCACCGCAAACAGCGGCCCCTGCACGAAGCGCACGTCGTACTGCTGCAGCAAGTCGAACTGCGCCTCGCTCGCCACCCGGTTGAAGATCAACGGAATCCGCAAGCGGTTCGCATAGCCCACTAGCGGCTTGACCATCGCATCGCGCAACGCAAGGCCCGCATCCATCTTGATGAAGTCGAGCCGCGCCATGTCCGACACCGAGAGAATCTGGCCGGCGTTCGGCAGATTGCCCGCCACCTTGAACCCATAGCGTTGATAGCTCTTGGTCAGATAGCCGAGGAAGGTGCGGTGCGCGACCGCGGCGGCCGGCAGTTCAATCACGATCCGCGACGGATTGAGTCCGAACGAAACCAGCACGGTGGAAAAGTGCCGGCCATGATCGTACTTCACGCTCTTCAGCAAGCGCTCATGGACTCGCAGGAACAGCAGTCCGTGACGTTGCGCGCCGAAGAAATTGATCGCATGCAGCGCACGCGACATGCGATCCAGCGCCACCAGTTTCGGGTCGTCTTCGACGCGGTCGAACGGGTCGAAGGGTTCGCCGTCGAGGCGCAGCGTCACGGCCTGGAATCCCAGTTCATCCCCGAACCGCTCGGCGCTGTCCGGCGCCGAAGACAGCGACTGGGCAAGCGCATGCACGCTGATATCGAAGATCGGCTCGTAGGCGCTGGCGAGTTCGAACCCGTCGACGCGGGCGATGGCGCTGTCGTGATGGATACCTTCGCCCAACGTCAGATGTTCGCCGAGAAACGGGTGTTCGGCAGCACGGGCGACGAGTTGGGGAACGGTCTGCGGGATCATGAATGAGTGTCGTGGCGCGTGGTTCGCGCATCGAAGCGCGGCGTGTAGCCGCATCTATCGATGTTAGCAGTCCGCACCGCGCTTACATGAACTAATTGCTGATAACGATATCGGGGTTCGTACGGAGACGCAGGGTTAACGTTAATTTCACTATACGTAATTTGTTTTACTATTCGTAAATCGCAAAGCGGACTGCGATGGCGAATTCGTTCGCGCCGATCAGGACGAGGAGACGACTCGATGAACACCCAACCTGGGTCCGGCAAGGTGATTGAAGTCGAGCGCGTGCTCGGCGAAACGCACCACCCGGCTTTTCAGTTGATGCTGCTATTGCTGTGCGGCCTGTGTCTTGTGATCGACGGCTTTGACGCGCAAGCGATGGGCTATGTCGCACCAAGCGTGATCGGTGAATGGCATGTGTCGAAGGCGGCGCTTGGCCCCGTGTTCAGCGCGAGCCTGTTCGGCATGCTGCTGGGGGCGCTGGGGCTGTCGGTGCTGGCCGACAAGGTTGGCCGGCGCCCGGTGCTGATCGGCGCGACGCTGTTCTTCGCGCTGGCCATGCTGGCAACGCCGTTCGTGACGACGATTCCGGCGCTGCTCACGCTGCGCTTCATCACCGGCCTGGGGCTGGGCTGCATCATGCCGAACGCCATGGCTCTGGTCGGCGAATTCTCGAGCACCGCGCACCGCGTCAAGCGGATGATGCTGGTGTCGTGCGGCTTTACGCTCGGCGCTGCGCTGGGCGGCTTCATTAGCGCGGCGCTGATTCCGTCGTTCGGCTGGCGCGCGGTGTTCTGGGTCGGCGGCACGGTGCCGCTGCTGCTCGCTTTCGCGATGCTGGTGGCGCTGCCGGAATCGCTGCAGTTCCTCGTGCTGAAGGGCCGTCATGAGCGCGCCTTGCGCTGGCTCGGCCGCTTCGACCCGAGCCTGCCGGTCAGCGCCGATACGCGACTTGTCGTGCGCGAGAAGGCGGGCGGCGGGGCGCCGGTTGCGGAACTGTTCCGTGCCGGTCGCACGCCGGTTACGCTGATCCTCTGGGCCATCAGTTTCATGAACCTGATCGACCTGTATTTCCTCTCGAACTGGCTGCCCACCGTCATGCATGAGGCCGGCTATACACCTGCCACGGCGGTGATCGTCGGTACGGTGCTGCAGACCGGCGGCGTAGTGGGCACGCTGCTGCTGGGCTGGTTTATCGAACGCTTTGGCTTTGTGCGCGTGCTGTTCGTGTGCTTCGTGGGCGCTGCCATTACGGTGGGCATGATCGGCACGCTTGCGCACGCACTGCCGTGGCTGCTGGTCGTCGTGTTCGCCGGCGGTTTCTGCGTGGTCGGCGGCCAGCCTGCCGTGAATGCGCTCGCCGGCCATTTCTATCCGACCACGCTGCGCTCGACCGGCATTGGCTGGAGCCTCGGCATCGGCCGGATCGGTTCGGTGATCGGGCCGCTGGTCGGCGGACAACTGATTGCGCTCAACTGGTCGAACGCATCGCTGTTTCATGCGGCGGCGGTCCCGGTGTTGTGCTCGGCGCTGCTGGTGCTGGCGCTGGCAGGTGCGACCCGGCAACGTGACAGCAGATCGGCGCAAACGGTTTGAGAGTTGCCTGAGGACGGCTCAGAAGCGGCCGAAGAGGGGCCAACGAGGGGCCAACGAGGGGCCGGGCAGAGGGCCAAAAGCTGGACAGAATCCGGCCAAAAGCGGCCCAGGCTCGGCCACTGTTTCAACGGAGAATCTGGATGGATACCACCACACGCAAGCCTGCGAATCCCGCAGCGCCGGACCCCGCGGGGCACCCGGTAGCGCACCGCGCACGGCCCGACACCGAGCCCGGCTATCAATCGGGTTTTGCCAACGAGTTCGCCACGGAGGCATTGCCAGGCGCGCTACCGCAGGGCCGCAACTCGCCGCAGCGTGCAGCGTACGGGCTGTACGCCGAGCAACTGTCGGGCACGGCCTTTACCGCGCCGCGCAGTCACAACCGCCGTTCCTGGCTGTACCGGATCAGGCCGGCGGCGGTGCATCAGCCGTTCACCGCGCTGCCCTCGCACCGGCTGGTGGCGAACTTCCACGAGGTGCCGCCGACACCGCCGAACCAGCTACGCTGGGACCCGCTGCCGATGCCCACGGAGCCGACCGATTTCATCGACGGCTGGGTGACCATGGCCGGCAACGGTTCGGCCGAAGCGATGAACGGCTGCGCGATTCATCTGTACGCCGCGAACCGTTCGATGCAGGACCGCTTCTTCTACAGCGCCGACGGCGAGCTGCTGATCGTGCCGCAGGAAGGCCGCCTGCACATCGCAACCGAATTCGGGCTGATCGACGTCGAGCCGTTCGAGATCGCGGTGATCCCGCGCGGCGTGCGCTTCGCCGTTTCGCTGCCCGACGGTACGGCACGCGGCTACATCTGCGAGAACTTCGGCGCGCTGTTGCGTCTGCCGGATCTGGGGCCCATCGGTTCGAACGGCCTTGCCAATCCGCGTGATTTTTTGACGCCGCATGCCGCGTACGAAGATCGCGAGGGCGCCTTCGAACTGGTGGCGAAGCTCAACGGCAACCTGTGGCGCGCGGACATCGGCCATTCGCCGCTCGATGTGGTCGCGTGGCACGGCAACTATGCACCCTACAAGTACGACCTGCGCCGCTTCAATACGATCGGCTCGATCAGCTTCGATCATCCCGATCCGTCGATCTTCCTCGTGCTGCATTCGCCGAGCGACACGCCGGGCGTCGACACGATTGACTTTGTGATCTTCCCGCCGCGCTGGCTGGCCGCCGAGGACACCTTCCGCCCGCCCTGGTTCCACCGCAACGTGGCGAGCGAATTCATGGGTCTCGTGCACGGCGTCTACGATGCCAAGGCCGAGGGCTTTATGCCGGGCGGCGCGAGCCTGCATAACTGCATGACGGGCCATGGCCCGGATGCGGACACCTTCGAGAAAGCCTCGCACAGCGACACCTCGAAGCCGCACAAGGTCGGCGACACGATGGCCTTCATGTTCGAAACCCGCACGCTGATCAGGCCGACCCGCTTCGCGCTCGAAACAGCGCAACTGCAGGCGCATTACTACGAGTGCTGGCAAGGCCTCAAGAAACACTTCAACCCGGAGCAACGATGAACGCATCGAGCGATCTTCAGGCGACGCTCGACGCGTCGCGCAAAAGCTGGATCGAAGCCGCGAACGATCCTGCCTGCGATTTTTCGATCCAGAACCTGCCGTTCGGCATTTTCAGCGACGCACGCCATGCCGCGCCGCGTGTGGGTGTGGCGATAGGCGACTGCATTGCCGATCTGGCGGTTTTGCAGGCCGCCGGTCTGCTGCGCCTCGCCGGCGGGGCGGCCAGCGAGCACGTGTTCTCGCGCGGCACGCTCAACGATTTCATCGCGCTTGGACGCGAAGCCTGGCGTAGCGTGCGCATCCAGTTGAGCAGCCTGCTTGCCCGCGACACCGCCACGCTGCGCGATGACGCCGGCTTGCGCGAACGCGCGCTGGTGCCGCAGGCCGGCGCGACGCTGCACCTGCCGGTGCAGATTCCCGGCTACACGGATTTCTATTCGTCGAAGGAGCACGCGACGAACGTCGGTTCGATGTTCCGTGATCCTAAGAATGCGTTGTTGCCGAACTGGTCCGAAATGCCGATCGGCTACAACGGCCGGGCGTCATCGGTCGTGGTGAGCGGCACACCGGTGCGGCGCCCGAACGGGCAGTTGAAGCTGCCCGATCAGGAACGCCCGGTGTTCGGTGCGTGCCGCAAGCTGGATATCGAACTGGAGACCGGCTTTATCGTCGGACGCGGCAACGCGCTTGGCGAGCCGATTGCGTGCGCCGACGCCGAAGAACACATCTTCGGCATGGTGCTGCTCAACGACTGGAGTGCGCGCGACATCCAGCAATGGGAATATGTGCCGCTCGGGCCGTTCAATTCGAAGGGCTTTGCCACCACCATTTCGCCGTGGATCGTCACGCTCGATGCGCTCGAACCGTTCCGCGTCGCGCAACCGGTGCAGGAGCCGCAGCCGCTTGCGTATCTGCGGCATGACGGCGCGCACGCGTTCGACATTGCGCTCGAAGTCAGACTGCGGCCTCAGCACGCGCAGCAGGCAACCACCATCTCGCGCACCAACTTCCGGCATATGTACTGGACGATGGCACAGCAACTCGCGCACCACACGGTGTCCGGCTGCGACGCGAGAGCGGGCGACCTGATGGGCTCGGGGACAATCAGCGGCCCGGCCGAAGACTCCTACGGCAGCCTGCTGGAACTGACCTGGAACGGCAAGAATCAGCTCGAGTTGAAGGAAGGCGGAACGCGCGCCTTTATTGAGGATGGCGATGAGCTGACGCTTGCCGGATGGTGTCAGGGCGACGGCTATCGGGTCGGCTTTGGCCCATGCGTGGGCGAGATTTTGCCGGCGCACAAGTAAGGCAATGAGGGCGTGGCTGCACAGCCGCGCCCTTTCAGGCACGCATGCTCGCGCACGATCGTGGTCACTGCAACGCCTGCACGACTCCACGCCGCCGCTCCCACCACACCGCCGCCAGAAACGCGAGTGCACTGACCAGCAGCACGCCGATCATCGCATCATTGCCGACGCTCTTCATCAGCGTTCCGGCAATCAGCGGTCCACCGAAGCTCGCGGCGCTCCACGACGCTCCCACCAGCGAACTGGCCGACACCAGCGCCATGCCGCGAAAGCGCTCGCCGCACGCCACCAGTGATAGCGTATAGATCGACCCCGCCGCGGCACCCAGCACGAACAGCAATGACCAGCACAGCCACGGCGACGAGATCGCCCACGGCAGCAGCGGCAACAGCACCACGACGACCAACGCGGCGCCGATATGCACGCGTTCGCGGCCGAGCCGGTCCGCGAGCCAGCCGATCGGAAACTGCATCGTCGTATCGCCGAGCAGCAGCGCGGAGGCGAACAGCACGGCCACCTCGCCGGAGATGCCGTGCGCCATTGCAAAGAGCGGCATCAGCGACAACGCGATGGTGTCGAACAGCGCAAAGAAGCCCGTGCCGATCACGAGCGCGGGCATCAGCGGCAGCACTTGCCGCCAGCCTCCGTGAACCTCTGCCTCATCGGCGGCGGCCGGCGTCGAGCGAATTGCCGCGAGCGCCGGCAGCGCCAACATGAAGAGTGCGCCGCACAGCAGAAAGCGCCACGCGCTGAAATCGGCCACCTGACTGACGAGCACCGGCCCGGCCATCTGGAACAGCGTGAAGTTGGTCGCATAGATAGCGACGACGCGGCCGCGTGTGGCGTCGTCGGCGAGCTGGTTGACCCATGCTTCGCCGATCGTGAACAGCAGCATCAACGCCGCGCCGCATAAGACGCGCAGTACGCCCCAGACGAACAGGCTGGTGCTGAACTGCATCAGCGCCGTGGCAATGCCGACCACCAGCACGGCGCCGACAATCACTTGCCGGCCGCCGAAGCGCGCCGCGATCCAGCCGGCCAGCGGCACCACGAGCAGGCCGCCGCCTGCTTGCGCGGCGGTCAGCAGGCCGACCACATCGGTGCCGTAACCCGCCTGCGTCAGCGCGAGGGCGGTGAGGGGAAGGGTGGCGCCGCTGCCGAGTCCGACTACGGCGACGCTAAGAATGAGTGCGAGAAAATCGCGTGTGAAGATGACTTTCATCGGGCGAGATGCTACACCGCCCATGTGTCATGCGCTGTCATGCGCAGCCTGACATAGCGACGCGGGTCGCGATATCAGCAGCGTGAGAGCCTGGCTTAACCGGGAACCGCAGCGCGCGGCGGACGACGCTCCAGCGATGCCGACCACAGCGTCAAACCCAGCGCACCGATAGCTCCCGCGACACCCACCCACGGCAGCGTGGTCAGCGGCGCCCCCGCGCCGATTGCCATCCCGCCGAGCCACGCACCCGTGGCGTTGCCGAGATTGAAGGCGCCCTGATTGAGCGTCGAGGCCAGATTCGGGGCATGGCTCGCGCGATCGACAATCAGCATTTGCAGCGGCGGCACCACGGCAAAAGCGAGCACGCCCCACACGAAGATGGTGATCATCGCGGGCACTGGCGAGTGCATCGTACCGGCGAAGATCGTCAGGATCACCACGATGGCAAGCAGGAACGCCACCAGCGAAGGCATCAGGCGCCAGTCGGCGAGCTTGCCGCCGAGCGTGCTGCCCACTGTGAGGCCAAGGCCGAACAACAGCAGCACCAGCGTGACCGCATGCGGCGTGAAGCCGGTGACGTCTTCGAGGATCGGCGTGATGTACGTGAAGGTGGAGAAGAGACTGGCCGACGCGAGCACGCTGATGCCGAGCACCATCAGCACCTGCGGGTTCTTCAGCACACTGAATTCGTGGATGAGACTTGCCTTCTGCATCTCGATCTTCGCGGGCAGGCACAGCGCCAGCGCGCCGGCGGCCAGCACGCCGATACCGGTCACCGCCCAGAACGTCGCGCGCCAGCCGACGGCCTGGCCGAGCGCGGTGCCGAGCGGCACGCCGAGCACGTTGGCGAGCGTCAGGCCGGTGAACATCAGGGCGATGGCCTGGGCGCGCCGGTTCGGCGCCACGAGGCCCGCTGCGACCACCGAGCCGATGCCGAAGAACGCGCCATGACAGAACGCCGTCACGATTCGCGCCGCCATCAGCACGGCGTAATTGGGGGCGACGGCGCACAGCAGATTGCCGATGATAAAGACACCGATCAGGCTCATGAGCGCCTTCTTGCGCGGCATGTTGGCGACCGCAATGGCGACAATCGGCGCACCGATCGTCACGCCGAGCGCATAGGCCGACACCAGCATGCCGGCCGCCGGAATCGACACGGCCAGATCGCGCGCGACATCGGGCAGCAAGCCCATGATGACGAATTCAGTGGTACCGATTCCAAACGCGGCAACGGCAAGGGCAAGCAGAGGCAAAGGCATGATGGGGCGATCGGTGCGAAATCCGCGCGGCGCGCGTGGCCGGCGCGCGTTTTCGGAGCGAGAGCGCGGGCGCAGGCAGGGCAAACAAGTAAGGGATTGTACCTAAGCTAAAACGGCGCTGCTGGGGGCGGATCAAGGTGTTGTTTTTCGCCGAATAGCGGCGCCGGACAGCCCGCCGCAGCCGTGCCGGCACCTGGCTGGCGTGGCGTCACGCGTCCGGCGTCAGCGCCTCGCCATGACGGCCGGCGCCGCCTGCAAACCGCAGCGCGCCCGCGACACCTTCTGCAAAAACTGCCTGATAGCCGCCCGCACCTTCGCGGCGCAACGCTTCCGGCAGATCGTCGAGGGCGCTGTTCTCGAGGGCCGAGCGGCGGTCCGCCAGCAGCGCAGCCTGCGGAAACGCGGCGAGTTCCGCGGCGAGCTGCCCGGCCGCGGCCCGTGCGGCGCCGCGCGCCACCACCCGGTTGGCGAGCCCGAATGCCAGGGCTTCCTGAGCATCGAGCGCGCGCCCGGTCAGGATCAGATCCAGTGCGCGCGATAGCCCGATCAGCCGCGGCAAGCGGATCGTCCCGCCGTCGATCAGCGGAATGCCGACTCGCCGGCAAAACACGCCCATCACGGCATCTTCTTCGACCACCCGCAGATCGCACATCGCGGCCAGTTCAAGGCCGCCTGCGACCGCGTAGCCGGCAATCGCGGCAATCACCGGCTTGCTGAACGCCATACGGGTCGGTCCCATCGGGCCAGGGCCGCTGCCGTCGGCGTGCAGTTCGTTGCGGCGGGCTTCGTCGCCGAGTGCGCTCAGGTCGGCACCCGCGCAGAAGGTGCCGCCAGCGCCGAACAGCACCGCGACGCGCCACGCGGGCTCGGCTTCGAAGCGCCGGAATGCGGCGCTCAACGCATCGGCGGTCGGGCGGTCGACGGCATTGCGGCGTGCCGGCCGTTCGAGCACGATCGTGGCGACCGCGCTGCCTGCACTGCTAGCATCGTCCGCTTCGATTCTCACGTGGTCGCCGAAGTGTTCCGAAGTCATTGCCGTCTCCCTGACTGCCAGCATCAGCCGGATTACGCCCGATAGAGTCTTATGCTGGCTGATTAATGCTGGCCGTTGTCACATATACTTCATGGACGAACCGTAGCGTAAGCGCTTTTTTACCAGGGCGGGTGCTGAGGTAAGCGCCTGTCGAGTCTGCACCTGTTATTGCTCATGCTATCGCCCACGCCTATTCCCGAACCTTCCATGGCCGAACCGACATGGATCGTTCCTCTGCACGATCACCCGTGGTACGACCATGTGCGCCTGAAGCGCGTGTTCGTGGCCGATGCGACACGCCATCAGGTGGTGCTGGTCGACGCCCGCAAGCTGCTCGAATGCGCGAACCGCGACAACACAGACTATGTGCTGAAACCTGTTGCCGAGTGGCATGCGGGCAAGGTGCGCGGCATCCGCGAGTTTCTCGATCCGGAGAATCCTCGCATCCCGCAGATGCCGTATGTGACCGTGTCGACGCGTCGCGCTCCCGGTGTAATGGGCTGGCTCAGGCTCGAGCACGAGGGTGTGGTGGCGTTCCGCAACGGCCAGCACCGCGCGCGCTACCTGGCCGAAGCCGGGGCCCGCTGGTTTCCGGTCGAAGTCCACGAGCGCGAGGCGGCCCTGCTGCGTGAGGTCTGCGGCGCAGCCGACGACGCACGCACCGCGATTCGTCAGACCATGGACAGCGAAGGGCGCTAGGCCGCGTGTCGCGCTAGCCGCGCGGCGTCACCAGGTTGCGTGGCGCGCCATCGAGCCAGGCCGCCACATTGCCGAGCGTCGTCTGGGCGATCTCGTTCATCGCCTCGCGGGTGAAGAACGCCTGGTGAGCGGTCACGATCACGTTGGGGAACATCAACAGACGCGCCAGCACGTCGTCTTGCAGCGGCACGTTCGAGTGATCCTCGAAGAACAGGCCGCTTTCTTCCTCGTAGACATCGAGCCCGAGGTTTCCGAGCTGCCCGCTCTTGAGCGCGCCGATCAGCGCATTGCTTTCGACGAGGCCGCCGCGTCCCGTATTGATCAGCATCGCGCCTCGCTTCATCCTGGCGAGTGCCGCTTCGTCGATCAGGTGGTAGGTGGCCGGTACAAGCGGGCAGTGCAGGCTGACGATATCGCTTTGCGCGAGCAGCGTTTCGAGCGGCACGTAGCGTGCGCCAAGAGCCAGCAGGTCGTCTGCCGGCGTGCCGGGATCGTGCGCGAGCACCTGCATGCCGAAGCCCGCCATGATCCGGCCGAACACGCGGCCGATCATCCCGGTGCCTATCACGCCCACGGTCTTGCCGTGCAGATCGAAACCGAGCAATCCGTGCAGCGAAAAGTCACCCTCGCGCGTGCGCGCCGCAGCACGCGGCAGACGGCGATTGAGCGCGAGAATCAGGCCCACCGCATGTTCGGCGACCGCATGCGGCGAATAGGCCGGCACGCGCATCACAGCTATCCCCAGCCGCTGTGCGGCCGCCAGGTCGACGTGATTGAAGCCGGCCGAACGCAGCGCGATCAGGCGCGTGCCCCCCGCGTGCAGACGTTCGAGGACGGCGGCGTCGGCGCAATCGTTGACGAATGGGCAGACTACCTCGAAGCCCTCCGCGAGGACGGCGGTTTCGGCGTCGAGGTGCGATTCCTGAAAGTGCAGCTCGTACCCGTAGGCGGCGTTCGCTTCCTGGAACGTGTCGCAGTCGTACTGGCGGCTGCTGAACAGGATCATGCGCATGAGGCACTCCGTGGACGGGATGCCCCCAGTTTAATCCTCGCGTGCCGCATGCAGGCTGGTTAGCCGTTCTCCGCCCAGGGCGGGCGGCAGGATCTGGGCCGGTGGCGCTGTGTCATCAGCGCCGAATGCGGCCTGCAGGAAATGGGCGAGCGTATGCTCGACGAACGAGCGCGTTTTTGCCGGCAGGAACTGGCGCTTTGGATAGACAATCGACATCTTGACGTCGGGGTCGTCCACCCTGTGATCCGCCATCACGCGTGTCAGGGCGCCGCTTGCGAGGTCGTCGGCCACCATCTGGCGGGGCAGGATCGCAATGCCCATTCCGGCTATCGCGGCGAGCCGCACCATCATCGCGCTGTTGACCGAATACACCGGCTGCAATGCGATTTCTTCGGTGTGCAGCGCCGGTCCCGTGAAGTGCCAGTTGGCGCTGTGCTGCTCAGCCGGCAGTCCGATGAAGCCGTGCTGCGCGAGTTGCCCGGGTACACGCGGCTCACCGTGCTCGGCAAGGTAGGCGGGCGCCGCGCATACCACCAGCGAATGCGTGCCGATCGGCTTC
The DNA here is from genome assembly GCF_005503145.1 of Burkholderia sp. 4M9327F10. Lineage (GTDB taxonomy): Bacteria > Pseudomonadota > Gammaproteobacteria > Burkholderiales > Burkholderiaceae > Paraburkholderia. The sequence goes on from NZ_SCNV01000017.1 coordinate 134,556, forward strand.
TCGACCAGATCGTGGTTCGGCGCGAGGCAACCGGTGACGATGCCGGCGTCGTAACCCTCTTCGATCAGGTCCACACGCCGGTCGGTCAGCGTGAGCCGCACCTTGACCTTCGGATAGCGCCGGCGGAAGCCTTCCAGCAAGGGAGTCAGCGAAAACAGCGAGAGTGCGCCGGAAGCGACGAGCCGCAGCGTCCCCCCCGGCTCAGCCTGGGTGTCGCCGAGGGCGCTTTCAAGGCGGTCGAGTTCTTCGAGCAGTCCGCGGCAACCTTCGAGGTAGCGTGTGCCTGCTTCGGTCAGCGCGAGATTACGGGTCGTGCGATTGATGAGGCGGGTGTTCAGATGGGCTTCGAGTGTGGCGATCGAGCGCGTGACAAGCGCATTCGAGACGCAAAGTTGCTGGGCTGCGCGGCGGAAGCTCTCAGTCTCCGCCACTCTCACGAATACGCGCATTGCGTGGATCTGGTTCATTGGAATTCGCCTCTTGTGCTTGTTGGAAAGCCGGGTGGTGTTTCACACAGCGGCACAACTGCAAAATCAAGGAATCGTCCTGGCCAGGGATGCTGCGACTTCTGACAAAAATAATATTGACTATTACCTGGAATTACAATATTTATTGAGCAGGCTTGCGAAATTGACGGTATGCGCATTTCGTAAGTTGTCTAACTGCCTGAGAGGGATCAGGAATTGGCCGAATTTACCTGATTCGAGCAGCAATTGACTGGCGGACTGTCCAGATAAGCGTGTTTCCCGGTGGTTGAACCACTTCACGAGGAATCCATGCGCCTTTCCAATCCACCTTGCATTGCCCGCCTTCGCCGCAGCGCCGCATTGGCTGGGCAGATGCCCGGCGCGTCATGATGTTGCAATGATTCGTCAGTTGAATGACCTATGTCACGCCCGCGCGGCGTTTGGCTTGTCGCGTCCATAAAGAATGTCGAGAATCGTTTTTGTAAATTTCAAGGCATTTTTTTTCACATTTGTTATAAATTCACGGTAAAGCGGCGAACCAGAACATGATCGCTGAATTGCTCAGGTCGCAACCGGAGATCGCGCTGTTTGCGAGTCTCGCTCTCGGATATTTGATTGGTTCGCTCAGGATTGGGCCAATTCAGCTCGGTGGTGTCTGTGGCACCTTGATTGTGGCGCTCCTGCTGGGACAGACGGGTGCGCGGCTCGCCCCGGACCTGAAAAACATCGCCTTCGCCCTGTTTATCTTTGCGCTGGGATTTACCGGCGGTCCTCAATTCTTCGCCAATATCGGACGTGGCTGGCGCTACGGACTGTTGTCGATTGTCGAAATCGTCTCGGTGCTGGTGCTCGTGATGATCGCGGTGCTCGCGTTGCGGCTCGATGCGGGCACGGCGGCGGGACTGCTGGCGGGCGCCGCCACCGAGTCGGCCGTAATCGGTACGGCCTCCGAGGCGATCGCGAAGCTGGGCTTTGCCGACGCGGAGACTGCCCGCTTGCAGGCCAACATCGTGACCGCTTACAGCGTCAGCTACCTGTTTGGCCTGATCACCATCGTGCTGTTCACCAGCCAGTTTGCGCCGCTGCTGCTGCGCGTCAATCTGCGCGAGGAAGCCGGGCGCGTGTGGCGCAAGCTGGGCGGTGACGGGGCGCTGGACGAAGGCCGGCGCATGGGGGCGCCTGCGCTGGTCAGCCGGGTGTTCCGTATCGGCCCCGCGGCCGGACTGACCATCAAGGCGCTCGAGCAACGCTACGGCGGCAACCTGACTGTCGAGCAGGTGCAGCGCGCCGGCGCAAGCGTGCCGCTCGAACCGCACCTGCCGCTCGCCGCCGGCGATCTTGCGCTGGTGGCCGGACGGCGCGAGGCACTGGTGACGGCTGCCCAGGCGATCGGCACGGAAGTGATCGACGAACGCTTCGGCGCGCTCTCCATCGAGCGCGTGGACGTGGTCTTGACGCGGCGCGAGGCGCACGGTCTCACCGTTGCCCAGATGCGCGAGCGCGCAGACCCGGAGCGAGGGCGGGGCGTCTACATCGCCGCCGTGACACGGCTCGAGACACGCGTGCCCGCCTTGCCGGGCACCGAGTTGAACCGCGGCGACGTGCTCACGCTGGTCGGCGCCAAGGCCGACGTAGCGCGTGGCGCGCTCGCGCTCGGCTACGTGCTGCCCGCCACGCAGAAAACCGATTTTGTGTATCTCGGGCTGGGTGTCCTGCTCGGCATGGCGATCGGCCATCTGGGCGGCCGCATCGGCGGGGTGTCGGTGGCGCTGGGCACGGGCGGCGGCTGCCTGCTCTCGGGGCTGCTGTTCGGCTGGATCCGTTCGCGCTATCCGCTGGTCGGCTCGCTGCCCTCCGCTGCGGCGCAGATCCTGAAGGATTTCGGGCTGGCCACCTTCATCGCCGCGGTCGGGCTCTCGGCGGGCCCCGATGCGATCAAGCTGGTCCGCGAATACGGCGTTGCGTTGCCGTTCGTCGGGATTCTGATGGTGCTGGTGCCCGGGCTCCTGTCGCTATGGATCGGCCGCATGTTTCTCAAACTCGAAACCCCGATGCTGCTCGGCGCGATTGCGGGGCAGCAGTGCAGCACACCGGCAATCAGCGCGCTGGTCGGCGTGACCGGCAATTCGACACCGGTGATCGGCTACACGATCACCTACGCGCTTTCCAACATCCTGTTGCCGTTGATGGGGCCCGTGGTCGTCGGGCTGGCCGGCAAGTTCGGCTAGGCATCGCAGAGGGCAGCGGACGGGAGTGCCGCGTCGTCCGCCCGCAGGCAAAACAGGCAGTACGCTCAACATTCATAGCGAGGGCACAATGGACTGGCTACATAGCATCTTTCACAAGTCACCTGAGATAGCGCTATTTCTCTCACTGGCGGTCGGCTACTACGTCGGCCAGATCAATTTCGGCAAGTTCCAGCTAGGTGGAGTGGGCGGCTCGCTGCTCGCCGCCGTGGTGATCAGCCAGGCCGGCGTCACCATCGACAACGGCGTGAAGTCGGTGATGTTCGCCGTGTTCATCTACGCGGTCGGCTACGACTCGGGGCCGGGCTTCTTCAACTCGCTTAACCGCAAGACGCTGCGTGAAATCGCCATGGCGATATTTCTTGCCGTGTCCGCGCTGGTGACGGTGGTCGTGTGCGCGAAGCTGTTCCACCTCAACAAGGGGCTTGCGGCGGGCCTTGCGGGCGGTGCGCTGACGCAGTCGGCCATTATCGGCACCGCGGGCGATGCAATTGCGCGTCTCGGCCTGCCTGCTGACCAGATCAAGTCGTTGCAATCCGACGTTGCAATCGCTTATGCGGTGACCTACGTGTTCGGCTCGCTCGGCGCGATCATCGTCTGCGTGAATATCCTGCCCAAGTTCATGGGACAGGGCTTGCGCGAGGCGTCGATCGAGGCAGAGAAGGACCTGGCCGGCGATGCGCCGGCGCGGGCCGCGGGGCAGTTGTCCGCGTTGCCGGAGATGGTGGGGCGTGCCTACAAGATCGATGTCAGCGCCGGGAAAACGGTCAAGTCAGTCGAGACCCAGCATCAGGACATGATGACGATCGAGCGGATCAGGCGTGACGGCAAGAACCTGGAACCGACGCCCGATCTGGCGTTGGAACTCGACGACGAAGTGCTGGTGGTGGGCCGCCGCGAGGCGGTGGTCGAGTTCGGCGCGAACGGCAACGAAATCGCCAATGTCGAGGACATTGGCGTGGTGATGCAGACGCGCCAGGGCGTGTTCACGCGCAAGGGCATGAATCACACGACGATCGCCGAAGTGCGGCGGAACGTGGACCGCGATCTGCGTCACGGCGTGTATATCGAAAGCGCGACGCGTGCCGGTCAGCCATTGCCGATCCTGCCGGAAACCAGGCTCGAGCACGGCGACGTGATCACCTTCTACGGTTCGCCGAAAGACACCAAGCGCGCCGTCGACGCGGCCGGTTACGAGCTGCCGTACAGCAACAAGACCGACTTCATCTACATGGGTGTGGGTCTCGTGCTCGGTTTGCTGATCGGCCTGATCGTGCTGAATGTGGGCGGTATTCCGCTGACGCTCGGTTCGGGCGGCGGCTGCCTGCTGGCGGGGCTGCTGTTCGGCTGGATGCGCGGCAAGCATCCGATGTATGGCGTGTTGCCCTCGGCTGCTTCGCAGTTGCTGAAGGACTTCGGGCTTGCTGCATTTGTCGCGGTAGTGGGTCTGAATTCCGGCCTGCAGGCGGTGGTGACGGTCAAGCAAAGCGGCATGACGATCTTCCTGCTCGGCGTGTTTGTCACGCTGTTCCCGCTGCTGCTGACCATGCTGTTTGGCCGCTATGTGCTCGGTTATAAGAACTCCGCGATTCTCGCCGGCGCGCTGTCCGGTTCGCGCAGTGCGAACCCGGCTTTCGGCGGCGTGCTCGACAAGGCGGAAAGCGCGGTGCCCACCGTGCCGTTCGCCATCACCTATGCGATCGCCAACGTGGCGCTGACCCTGCTCGGGCCGCTCGTCGTGGGTCTCGTGTAGTTATCTGTGCAGTTATCTGCGCGGTTATCTGCGCGGTTATCTGCGCGGTTATCTGCGCGGTTATCTGCGCGGTTATCTGCGCGGTTATCTGCGCGGTTATCTGCGCAGTTATCTGTATTCCTGACCGTATTCCTTCTCGCCGGCGCTGCCGCACGAGTGCGCCCCCGCCGGCGAATTTCACCCTTGCAATGGAGAACGCATCATGGCAAAAGGCAACAGCGAACAGGCGAAGCTCGCCGCACTCAGCCCGTTCGAACTGAAGGACGAGCTCATCAAGGCGGCCGGTGGCGGCGCGGTGGAGCGCGCCGCGAATGCGTCGATGCTCAACGCCGGTCGTGGCAACCCGAACTTCCTCGCGACGGTTCCGCGCCACGGCTTCTGGCAGCTCGGTCTGTTCGCGATGCGCGAATCGGAACGTTCGTTTGCGTTCATGCCTGAAGGGGTGGGCGGCTTCCCGCGCCGCGACGGACTGACCGAGCGCTTCGATCTGTTCCTGCGGGAAAACAAAGGTGTGCCAGGCATCGATTTCCTGCGTGGCGCGGTCTCGTACGTGCGCGATCAGCTGGGCCTGTCGGCCGGCGACTTCCTGTACGAAATGTGTGAAGGCATCCTGGCGTCGAACTACCCGGTGCCGGACCGCATGCTGAAGCTCTCGGAGATCATCGTCGGCCAGTACCTGCGCCGCGAGATGATCGGCAAGCATCCGTTTGTCGGCGAGTTCGATATTTTTGCGGTGGAAGGCGGCACCGCGGCGATGACCTACATCTTCAATACGATGCGCGAAAACCGGCTCATCAAGCCCGGCGACACGATTGCGCTCGGCATGCCGATCTTCACGCCGTACATCGAAATTCCGCGTCTGAACGACTACCAGCTCGATGTCGTGAATCTCGAAGCGTCGGTGGAAAACGGCTGGCAGTATTCGAAGAAGGAACTCGACAAGCTGCGCGACCCGAAGGTGAAGGCGTTCTTCCTCGTCAATCCGAGCAATCCGCCCTCGGTGAAGATCAACGACGAAAGCCTTCAATACATCGCCGAGATCGTCAAGGAACGGCCGGACCTGATCCTTCTGACCGACGACGTGTACGGCACCTTCGCTGACGATTTCGTGTCGTTGTTCGCGCTTGCGCCGAGGAACACGATTCTCGTGTACTCGTATTCGAAGTACTTCGGCGCGACCGGCTGGCGCCTCGGCACGATCGCAACGCATCGCGACAACGTGCTCGACCGGCTGCTCGCCGAATTGCCGAAGGACGTGAAGAAGGAGTTGCACACGCGCTACGAGTCGATCACCACGGAGCCGGACAAGCTGAAGTTTATCGACCGCCTGGTGGCCGACAGCCGCACCGTCGCGCTGAACCACACCGCGGGTTTGTCGACGCCACAGCAGGTGCAGATGGTGCTGTTCTCGCTGTTCTCGTTGATGGATACGCCCGATGCGTACAAGAACGCGCTGAAGCGCCTGATCCGCAGCCGCAAGCAGGCGCTGTACGAAGAGGTGGGCATTTCGTTCGAGGACGACGATCCGAACCAGGTCGACTACTACACGATCCTCGACATCGAGTTTCTCGGCGAACGGATGTTTGGCCGCAAGTTCGTCGAATGGCTGCTCAGGAATACTGAGCCGAGCGAGCTGCTGTTTCGCCTTGCACGCGAGGCGCGGGTGGTGCTTTTGCCGGGCAAGGGCTTCGGCACGCAGCATCCGTCGGGCCGGGTGTCGCTCGCGAATCTCAACGAGTCCGACTATCGCCAGATTGGCCGCGCCATGCGCAAGCTGATCGAGGAGTATGTCGACCGCTACAACCAGGAAACGGGCAGCAAGCTCGACAAGCACGCGGTGAAGTGAGCCTGTGAGGACGTGAGCGCGGGCCGCGAGTCCGCGCGCGAGGGCGTTCAGTGCGGTCAGAAGTGCGGTCAAGCGTGCAGTCGAAAGTACGGTCGAAAGTACAGTCAAGCGCGCTGTCAAAAAACTTGCACAATCGCCCGGATCGGTGAATGATCGTTGTTCAGGATGAAAGCGGCCTCGCCAGCGTCACTGTTGGCGAGGCCGTTTTTACCTTGAGCACCGTCACTTCCTTCGTACCGATCATGCCGACCACATCTTCCACACCCGTACCGTGTCCGGACGTCGAATCGCTCGACGCCATCCTCCCCGAAGAACCCCTGCTGATGATGGGCGCCGGCCCTGTGCCGATTCCTGCCGCCGTCGCCAAGGCCAACACGGTCGTCATCAATCATCTGGGCGGCACGATGGTGAAGGTGATCGGCCAGGTGAAGACGATGGCGCGCTACGTGTTCCAGACCCACTCGAAATGGGTGCTGGGGGTGGCGGGTCCAGGCTCGGCCGCGATGGAAATGGCGATCTCCAACCTGGCCTGGACGGGCACGCGCGTGCTCAGCATCAAGAACGGTTTCTTCAGCGAGCGGATGGCCGAGATGGGGCGGCGCGTGGGCGCCGAGGTGTCGATACTCGACGTCGCGGACCGCACGGTGGCGAGTCTTGACGAGGTCGCCGAAGCGATTCGCCGCGAGCGGCCCGAGATCGTCACCATCGTGCAGGGCGAAACTTCCAATACGGTCGTCAACCATCATCTGAAGGACATCGCCGCGCTGGCGAAAGCGGCGGGCGCGCTGGTGATCGTCGACGCCGTGTGCACCTTGAGCACCATGCCGCTCGAGATGGACGCATGGGGTATCGACGCGGTGATTACCGGCGGCCAGAAGGGGCTCTCGTCGATCCCGGGCGTCTCGTTGATCGCGTTCTCGGACGCCGCCTGGGAGCGCGTGAAAAGCCGCAAGGCGCCGAACGCGCACTGGTGTCTCGATGCCTCGCTCGCGGAAAATTTCTGGCACAACGCCGGCTATCACTACACGGCGCCGGTGTCGGGCGTGCTGGCCTTGCATGAGGCGCTGCGCCTCGTGTGCGCGGAGACCCTGGAGAAGCGCTTTGCGCGCCATCTGAAATGCTCGGTGGCGCTGCAGGAAGGGATCACGGCGCTGGGCCTGCAGCTTTATACGCCGGCGGCATGCCGGCTGAATTCGGTGGTTGGGATCGAGGTGCCGCAAGGCCTGAGCCCCGGCGATATCTGCGGGCATATCTCGCGGCAGCACCAGGTGGAAATCTCCGGATCGTTTGGTTTGCCGATCGTGCGCATCGGCCAGATGGGCGAGCAGTGCCGCGAACACAACCTGTTCCGCACGCTCCACGCGCTGGGGCGGACCGTGCTGGATCTCGGCGTGGCGGTCGATCTGCCGGCCGGGGTGGCCGCGCTCGAGAAGTCGCTTTCGGGTGGCGCACGCGGTGGTGCCGCGCCCCGCTAGTTGTGGCGCTTTGAAGTTTTGATGCCTTGAAGGTTTGCAGGTTTGGGTGGGCCGGTGCATGCCGGCTTGCCGCTGTCTGAGCCGTTTTCAAACCGGTCGCTGGGCCGGCTGGCAGTCCGGTTGTCTTGTCAGATACCCCGCGTTGGCCGCAATTTGCAGAAATTGCTCGTCAGATTGACACAGTTGCAGCCTGTTCCGGAAATATTGAGACCCACTGCGACCCCACGTCACGCGCCAGATCCGTCACTCTTCACTATTATTACAATTGACTGACAACGCAAATCCACCACAACCTGGGCAACAGTGATTTCTCAAGTGAGGTCTCACGCCCCGCCTGCAAAGGGGGTACAAAATGAGCAACACCATCTACGACGAACGCCTCGCGCTTCTGCAGGCGATTTCTACCGAAGTCCTCGGCATCGAGAAACTCGAGCCGACCGGCAAACCGACGGCGGATTTCCGCATCGTCAATATCGAACATCTCACGCGGGCTCTTGAGGCGGCTTACGATGCCGGCCTGGTGGTCGGCCAGCGCGTTGCCCGCGAAGGCAACGGCGGCGCGCAGCCGACCGATGAGGTGTATTTCCCCTAAGCGAACGGACGACGCTCAGGTTGCTGCCGGCGCGTTGGGCACCCGGGCGTTGCGCAGATACAGCATGGCCGAAAGCGCCACTGCCGCCGCCGAGGCCACGGCCGCAAACAGAAACACCGACCCGTAACCGAACGCGCCCGCGATATAGCCGGCGAGCGGCCCGGTAATCCCGAGCGACAGGTCCAGAAACACCGAGTACGCCGACAACGCCGCGCCGCGGCTTGCCGGCGGCACAAGTCCGACCGCTTCGACGCCGAGCGCCGGAAACACCAGCGCAAAGCCGAAACCCGTCAACGCGGCCCCGGCCAGCGCAAAGTGCGGCTCGGGCGCAAGCCACAGCATCAGCAGGCCCACGCATTCAAACGAGAACGACGCAATCGCCACCCGAAAGCCGCCGTACGTCTTGATCGTGCCGGCAAACAGCAGGCGTGCGCCGATAAACAGCGTGCCGAACACCGTCAGCGACAGCGCGGCGTTCGGCCAATGCCGCGCCGCGTAGAACAGCGTGATGAAGGTCGCGATCGAGCCGAAGCCGGCCGAGCCGAGCGCGAGGCCAATCCCATGCGGCAGCACCCGCATGAACACGCTGCGGTACGACATCCGCTCGCCATGCACGATCGGCACAGCCGCGATCGGCCGGGCGAGGTAGTAGCCGAGCGCCGCCAGTGCGATCACCACGATGCCTAGCGCCGTATAGCCCACCGTATGCGCAATCGCCACCCCGAGCGGCGCGCCGATCGCGAGCGCCCCGTAAGTGGCGATACCGTTCCACGAGATCACACGCGCATTGTGCGACACGCCCACCCGCCCGA
>NZ_SCNV01000018.1 GCF_005503145.1 Burkholderia sp. 4M9327F10
ACCATTTGCTGCGTAGCTGTGTGGCCCCGGTTTCCCGAGCATACCCATCCGCGACGCACGAAGTGCGGAGTGGGGTGGATGAGCGCTGTGCCACGAACGAGGGTGGTGCGAGGGCGGGTCTTGTCTTGGGCCGTTCCCGGTGGCGGACCTAGATGGCTCACTACAAACTGGCGGTGTGAGCCCGCTTTCTTTTGCCTACTTTTCTTTGCGGCGGCAAAGAAAAGTAGGTGCCGCCCCGCACAGGGGCAACGCTAATAGACCGATAAGACAACAAGGAAAGGCCAACACCATAAGAACAACCAAACACCAACCCGCCGCAAGGCAAAAAAAACCTCAATCCCGAGCCGAAGAAGCCGCCCCATGACTAAGCCAATCGAGCACAGCGGTAGCATCATCATCCGCGCCACTGCGCGCCTTGGCGACAGCCTCAGCCACATCCTCATTAGGCACGGCGCGCCGAATCGCCACGCCAACAGCAAGAATATCAATCATCACGAGATGCAAAATCCGCGAAATCATGGAAAGCTGTGATTCACGAATCTCAATATGATCAGTCTCAAGCGCCACAGTGGCCCGCTTAGCCAACGGCGTATTGCTAGACGTAATAGCAATCACCTGCGCTCCAGCCTGCATCGCCACATCCAGCACTCGCAGCAACTCAGGCGCACGCCCTGACTTCGACACCGCAACAATCACATCGCCCTTGCCAAGCAGCGCCGCCGACGCTGCCTGCATATACAGATCGCCATAAGCAATGGTCGGAATCCCAAAGCGGAAGAACTTGTAGTGCGCATCCTGAGCAACAATATTCGAATTGCCAAGCCCGTAGAACTCAATGCGCCGCGCGCCGTTCAACAGATCGATCGCCCGTTCGACATGCTCGAAGTTCAAATGCTCGCGCAACTGCAAAATCGCCGAGATCGTGTTGTCCAGCACCTTCGCGCCGAAGTCCGTCGCGGTGTCGCCCAGATGCACCTGGCTGTGGCTCACGGGAATCGTCCCGGTCAGCCCCGTCGCCAGCTTCAGCTTGAAATCGGACAAGCCCTGGCAGCCCAGCGAGCGGCAGAAACGAATCACCGTCGGCTGGCTCACGTCGGCCTTGCGCGCAATGTCCACAATCGGATCATTGATGATCGAACGCGGATGATTCAACGCCAGATCCGCCACGCGGCGCTCTGCCGGCGTCAGCGCGTCGCGCATCTGGCGGATCCGCTCGAACACCGCGGAAGAACTGCCGCCCGCGCGGTTCGACAACTGCTCCGCCAGAATCGCCGAGACGCCAAGGAACGCCGGATACTCCGCCGTGATCACATACGTCGGCACATTCTGCAGATACGTCTCGAAGCGGCCCTTCGCCTCGAAGCGCTTGCGGAACGACGAGCGTGCAAAGAATTCGCCAAGGCGAGGCACCACGCCGCCGCCAATGTAGATGCCGCCCAGCGCGCCAAGCGTCACCGCAATGTTGCCCGCGAAGGTGCCGAGAATGCCGCAGAACACATCTACCGATTCCGCCGCCAGTGGGTCACCGTCGAGCGCGCGCTTGACCACCTCGGAGGTGTCGAAGCCGGCCGCCACGCGTTTCTTGTCGCGTGCTGCCAGTGCCCGGTAAATCACCTCGATGCCAGGGCCCGCGCAGACGCGTTCGAACGATACGTGCGACCACTTCTTGCGGGCGTACTGCAGCACCAGATCTTCGCGTTCGTCCGCCGGTGCGAAGGTGGCGTGACCGCCTTCGCTGCCGAGTGCAATCCAGCGATCGTCGGCGGGAATCAGGCCGGAGACGCCGAGGCCCGTGCCCGGGCCCAGCAGGCCGATCACGCTGTTGGGCCGGCGTGCGCCGCCGCCCACCTGAACGCGTTGCGAGTCGGTCAGGCCCGGCAAGGCCATTGCCAGTGCCGTAAAGTCGTTGACGACCAGCAGCGTGTCGAAGCCCAGCGCACGGCGCGTGGATTCGATCGAAAAGGTCCAGTCGTGGTTGGTCATGCTCACCTGGTCGCCATCGACCGGGTTCGCAATCGCAATCGCCGCATGGTTCACGCGGCCAATCCTGGTGTCCTTCAGATACTTCTTGATGACCTCGGCGACGCCCGGGTAGTCGGCGCACGGGTACACCTGCACCTGGCCAATCTCGCCCGGCCCCGTCTCCAGTGCAAAACGCGCATTGGTGCCGCCGATGTCGGCTAGCAGCCGCGGTCCGTCGGCGTGCTGGCCCGCGCCCGGCACAGCGTTATTTTTCACACCAGTAGACATCGAGTCTCACTCCCTTGTCGTTTGCCAGCTTTGAGATGGCATTTTTTTGTGGCGCAGCGGCGGCGGCATTCAGCACGTCCAGCTTGCGCGGTCCTGCAATCAGCAGAAACAGGCGGCCCATCTGCTTGAGCGCGGACATCGACCAGCTCACGCGCGCATGCGGCGCGCTGCTCGGATGAACCGCGACAAAGCGTTCGGATGTCGTGATGGCGAAGTCCCACTCCGGCGCGTCCGCGAAGATCGACGCCGTGTGGCCGTCCTCGCCCATGCCGAGCACGGCCACATCCGGCAGCGTGCGGCGCGGGTCGGCGTTCAGCGCGGCGACGTGCGCCTCGAGCGATTGCGTGGTGTCGACCAGCGGCCAGAATTCGGCGCCTTGCGCGGCGTTCTGCAACAACGCCTCGTGCGCAAAACGCGAATTGCTCGCGCTGTCCGTTTCCGGCACCCAGCGGTCGTCGACCAGCGTCACGGCAATGCGCGCCCAGTCGAACGGTTGCGTGGACAAGGTTTGCAGGAACGGACGCGGACTGCTGCCGCCCGACACTGCAAGCGTTGTGTGGCCCGCGCCAGTGGCGGTCGCGGCTGCCCGAGCGGCGAGGGACGCGTGTAAAGCGTCGCCCACCGCCTTCGCCAGCGCGTCGGATTGGGCGCGCGGGTCGTCGAAAGCGTGAAGCTCGATCACTTCTCCTCCGTACTGCTTTTTTGTTGGGTCTGCGGAATATGCCGTCACGTCCGGCAACGCCTGCCTGCGGAACTTCAGTGCCGCTGCGGCCATTGCCATCGCTGTGACGGCGCCACCCCGTTCAGTCCATCGGTGTACTGCATGCGGTAGACGCGGCGCGGTCTTTCAATCGCGCCGCGCCGCCGCCATTCAGTTTTCTTCTTCGAGCCAGTAGGTGCCGTGCTGCGCCAGCATCGCACTCGATGCCGCGGGCCCCCATGTACCGGCTGCGTAGGGCTTGGGCGGCCGGTTCGCGGCTGCCCATTCGTTCAGGATCGGTTCGACCCAGCGCCATGCCGCTTCCTGCTCGTCGCGCCGCACAAACAGCGCGAGGCGGCCGTTGATCACGTCGAGCAGGAGGCGCTGGTAAGCCTCCATCTGGCCTTCGCGGAAGAACTGGTCGAACGCGAGGTCGAGGTGGACGCTGGCCAGGTTCATGCCCTCGCCGGGCTGCTTGGCGAGGCAATACAGACGAATCGTTTCATTCGGCTGCAGGCGGATCACCAGCCGGTTCGCGCCCGGACGCAAGGCCGTTGGCCCAAGCGCCGAATGCGGCACGGCACGGAAGTTCACCACGATCTCTGCGACGCGATCGGCCAGACGCTTGCCGGTGCGCAGGAAAAACGGCACGCCGGCCCAGCGCCAGTTTTCGATTTCCACCTTCAGTGCAACGAAGGTCTCCGTATTGGAGTTCGACTTGACGCCGGGCTCGGTGGCATAAGCCGGCACCGGGTTGCCGCGGATCACGCCCGAATGATACTGGCCGCGCACCGCCACCTTGCCGATGTCGCGCGGGTCAATGGGCTTTAGCGCACGCAGCACACGCAGCTTTTCGTCGCGTACGGAGTCCGAATCCATCGAATGGGGCGGCTCCATGGCCACAATCGAGAGCAACTGCAGCAAATGGTTCTGCACCATGTCGCGCAGCGCGCCGGTATTGTCGTAGAAGTCGCCGCGCGCTTCCACTCCCAGTTCTTCCGCAATCGTGATCTGGATGCTCTCGACCCACTCGCGGCGCCACAGCGGTTCGAAGAGGGCATTGCCGAAGCGCAGCGCCAGCAGGTTCTGCACCGGCTCTTTGCCAAGGTAGTGGTCGATCCGGTAGATCTGTTCTTCGGCGAAGATTTCGCCCACAGCGTCGTTGATCGCGTTGGACGACTTCAGGTCGTAGCCGAGCGGCTTTTCCAGCACGATGCGCGCGTTCGTGTTCAGGCCGACAGCGGCGAGCGCGCGGCAGATCGGTACGAACAGCGACGGGCCCGTGGCGAGATAGAACACGCGGATGCCCGGCAGGCCGGCAACCGCATCGCGCAGCAGCGCGAAGTCTTCGGGTTTGCCCAGGTCGAGCTTTACGTACTGGATGCGTTCAAGGAAGCTGGCCCAGGCGGTCTCGTCGAGACCGTTCTTCGAGACATGCGGCTTGACGTGTTCGTTGACCCAACTGATATACCCATCGCGGTCTTCCTCGTGCCGCGCCACCGCCACGATCTTGCCGGCTTCGGCCAGCATGCCTGCACGGTGTGCTTCATACAGTGCCGGGAGGATCTTGCGCATCGACAGATCGCCGGTTCCGCCGAAGAGAACGAAGGTGAAGCTTGAGTCCGTAAACATGAGTCTCCGTCGATGTCCAGGGGCCGCCCGGAGCGACCGTAGTCCGATAAAATTTTTTTTGACACTGAATTGTAGTTTAACTACAATCCAAATCAAGAGGTAGCGCTAAATCGATGAAAAAAGCGTGCGCAGCGAGGCAAGATGCGCGTTTTCCCGAATCGGCAGGCGTCCCCTGCATGTTAATGGACATTGCGTTTCTGCACGTGTTGGCTGCCTTGGTGGCGCACGCCGCAGCGCGGGTGTCAGGGTTAACGTGTGAGGTACCTCGAGTCTGCCGCGCGCGACGCGGGCAGGCAAAAATCAAAAGAGGAGACAGTCAGTTGCATCCCGAACCACTCATCTTCTGAGCTTCCAGCGGCCGAACGTCGGCTCGCCGGCACATGCCCGCGCATGCGCTTGCCCGAAGCTCGATCGCCCAGTGTTTTGCCTGTTTGAACCAACCACAGCACCCTGGAGAATCAGGGGCCATTCGTTTTTTGTTCAGGTGTCTGGAGGAGATAAGCAATGAAATTCCGCGCGATCATGGGCGCTCTGTGCGCCGCAGGTCTGATGTGTGGCGTGTCCGCAGTGCAGGCTGCCGAGTCGATCGAAGTGCTGCACTGGTGGACGTCCGGCGGCGAATCGAAAGCCGTCGGCGTGCTGAAAGATGACATGCAGAAGCAGGGGTACACCTGGAAGGACTTCGCGGTTGCTGGCGGCGCAGGTGCGGCGGCCATGACGGCACTCAAGACGCAGGTGATCTCGGGCAATGCGCCGAGCGCTGCGCAGATCAAGGGTCCGCTGATCCAGGAATGGGCGGAGCAGGGCGTGCTGGTGCCGATCGATTCGGTCGCGGGTGACTGGAAGAAGAACCTGCCGCCGCAGATCGACAAGATCATGCACGCGGACGGCCACTACGTCGCAGCGCCGTTCTCGGTGCACCGCGTCAACTGGATCTGGATCAACAAGGCAGCGCTGGACAAGGTGGGCGCCAAGGCCCCGACCACGTGGCCGGAATTCTTTGCGCTCGCTGACAAGCTGAAGGCTGCCGGCATCCAGCCGGTCGCAGCCGGCGGTCAACCGTGGCAAGACCTGACGCTGTGGGAAGACGTGGTGCTGTCGCAAGGCGCTGACTTCTACAAGAAGGCGCTGGTCGACCTCGACCAGAAGACCCTGACGTCGCAGCAGATGGTCGGCGTGTTCGACACGGTCCGCAAGATCGAGTCGTACATGGATAACGGCCGTACCGGCCGCGACTGGAACCTCGCAACGGCCATGGTCATCAACGGCAAGGCCGGCATGCAGTTCATGGGCGACTGGGCGAAGGGCGAGTTCGCGAATGCGAACAAGACGCCGGGTACGGACTATGTCTGCGCACCGGTGCCGGGCACCTCGAAGGCTTACACGTTCAACGTCGACTCGTTCGTGTTCTTCCAGCAGAAGGGCGCGAAGGACGCCACGCCGGGTCAGCTGGCGCTGGCCAAGACGATCATGAGCCCGGACTTCCAGGAGCAGTTCAGCCTGTACAAGGGTTCGATTCCGGTTCGTCTGGGCGTAAACATGGACAAGTTCGACGCTTGCGGCAAGCAGTCGTACGCGGATGAGCAAACGGCCATCAAGGCCGGCGGTTATGTTCCGTCGCTCGCGCACGGTATGGCTCAGCCGGATGCAACGGCTGGCGCCATCACCGACGTCGTGACGAAGTTCATGAACTCGGACCAGGATTCGAAGAGCGCAGTTGAAGCGCTCGCGAAGGCTGCGAAGACGAAGTAAGTTCAGTAGCACGGCGCCCGGTTGCGACTCCACGCGCCGCCGGGCGCTTCTCTTGAGCACGAAGATTTACCCAGAGTCACAGCCTATGCCGGTTCAGCGTTGCGCATTGCGTGCGCAGTGGCGGGTGGCACAGTTTCAGGAGTCGAGTAGTGACTGCTTCTCTTAGCGGAAACGGGAAAGCCACGGCCTCCGTGACCCGCCGCACGTCGCCCATGGCGGCGCTCGCCGACCGCTGGATCCCGAAGCTGGTGCTTTCTCCCAGCATTGTGATCAGCCTGGTCTTCGTTTACGGCTTCATTGTAATTACCGGCTATCTGTCGCTGTCGAATTCGCGACTGATGCCTCGCTACGATTTTGTCGGCCTCGACCGCTATCGCGAGCTGTTCGATAACGATGTGTGGTGGACCTCGGCCGCCAATCTCGGCTGGTTCGGCATTCCGTTCATCGCAATCTGCGTAGGTCTGGGCCTGTTCCTCGCCATCCTGCTCGACCAGCGGATTCGCAGCGAAGGTGCGTTGCGCGCGGTGTTCCTGTATCCGATGGCACTGTCGTTCATCGTGACCGGCACAGCGTGGCAATGGATTCTCAACCCCAATCTCGGCATGCAAAAGGTGCTGCACGACTGGGGCTGGACGAGCTTCCAGTTCGACTGGCTGGACAATCCGGATCGCGCGATTTTTTGTATCGTGATCGCGGCCGTCTGGCAATCGACGGGCTTCGTGATGGCGCTGTTTCTCGCCGGCCTGCGCGGTGTGGATGCGGAAATTTTCAAGGCGGCACAAGTGGACGGCGCAACGCTGCCCACCATTTACCGCAAGATCGTGATTCCGAGCATGCGTCCGGTGTTTTTCTCGGTGCTGCTGATTCTCTGCCACATCACGATCAAGACCTTTGACCTGGTTGTCGCGTTGACAGCGGGTGGCCCAGGCACCTCGTCGTCGCTGCCGGCCATGTTCATGTACACGTTTTCGTTTAACCGCGGGCAATTGGGCGTCGGCGCAGCGTCGTCGATGATGATGCTCGCAACCGTCGTGGCCGTGCTCGTGCCGCTGATGTATATGGAATCGAGGAGCACGCGTAATGCAGCCTAAGATGACGATCAGCCGTGCCGTCATTTATGCGGCCTTGATTCTGTTTGCGTTGTACTTCCTGTTCCCGCTGTACGTGATGCTCTCGACGTCCTTCAAGGACATCGATCAGTTGCGCACCGGCAACCTGCTGACGCCGCCGTCGCATCCGACTTTCGCGCCGTGGATCAAGGCATGGAGCCAGGCCTGTACCGGCGTGCGTTGCGACGGCATGGAACCGTTCTTCATGAACTCGGTGCGCATGGTGATTCCGGCCGTGCTCATCTCGTCGATCATCGGCGCGTTTAACGGCTACGTGCTGACGCACTGGCGCTTCCGTGGCGCGGACGCGCTCTTCACGATGCTGCTGGTGGGCTGCTTCATTCCGTTCCAGGCCATTCTGCTGCCGATGGCGCGCTTTGAAGGCTTCCTCGGCCTGTCGAACACGGTGGGCGGCCTGGTGCTGGTTCACGTGGTGTACGGCATTGCGTTCACGACGATGTTCTTCCGCAACTTCTACGTCAGCATTCCGGCTGAACTGGTGAAAGCGGCGCGCATTGACGGGGCAGGCTTCTTCCTGATCTTCTCGAAGATTCTGCTGCCGGTTTCGCTGCCGATTTTCATGGTCTGCCTGATCTGGCAATTCACGCAGATCTGGAATGACTTCCTGTTCGGTATCGTGTTCTCGGGTGTCGATTCGATGCCGATCACGGTGGCGCTGAACAACCTCGTGAATACGTCGACCGGTGTGAAGGAATACAACGTCGACATGGCAGGCGCGATTATCGCGGCACTGCCTACGTTGCTCGTCTACGTTATTGCCGGCCGCTACTTCGTGCGCGGCCTGACGGCAGGCGCAGTGAAGGGCTAACCCAAAACGATTGCCGCAGCGCGCCCGCGTGGGGCCTGCGGCGAACCGGCATCCGGCCTGCGCCGCCTGAGTGCGACGCACCTGAAGCTGTATCAGAGACAAGAGGATTCACAGCATGGCAAGCCTTTCCATCCGTGACGTGTACAAGACCTACCCGAACGGGGTGCCGGTCCTGAAGGGTGTCAACATCGACATCGAAGACGGCCAGTTCCTGATTCTCGTTGGCGGCTCGGGCTGCGGTAAGTCGACGCTGCTCAACATGATCGCCGGTCTCGAGACCGTGACGAAGGGCGAGATCCAGATCGACGGCAAGACGGTGAACAACCTGTCGCCGAAGGATCGCGATATCGCGATGGTGTTCCAGTCGTATGCGCTGTATCCGTCCATGACGGTGCGGGACAATATTTCGTTCGGCCTGGGTATCCGCAAGGTGCCGAAGCCTGAGCAGGCGCAGATCGTCGATCGCGTGTCGAGCATGCTGCAGATCCAGCATCTGCTCGATCGCAAGCCGGGGCAGCTTTCCGGTGGCCAGCGGCAGCGGGTGGCGATGGGCCGTGCGCTGGCGCGCGATCCGGTGATGTTCCTGTTCGACGAGCCGCTGTCGAACCTGGATGCGAAGCTGCGCATCGAGATGCGCTCCGAGATCAAGTTGCTGCATCAACGCCTTGGCACCACCATCGTGTATGTGACGCACGATCAGATCGAGGCGATGACGCTGGGCGACCGGATTGCCGTCATGAAGGACGGCGTGGTGCAGCAGTTTGGCGCGCCGCAGGAGATTTATGATTCGCCTTCGAACCTGTTCGTGGCCGGGTTTATTGGCGCGCCGCCGATGAACTTTATTCAAGGCAAGCTGGTGGAGCAGGGCGCGGGAGTGGGTGTCGAGATTGATACCGGGATCAAGCGCAGTGTGCTGAATCTGCCGTTCAACTCGCCCAAGGTTAAGGGACATGTGGGCAAGGAAGTGATTCTTGGCCTGCGGCCTGAGCGCATCACCGATGCTCGTAGCGCGCATAACGTTGATGATGCTCAACTGCAACCGATTGAAGTCAAGGTTGATGTGATCGAGCCGACCGGGCCGGATACGCTGGTGTTTGCCCAGGTGAACGGCAAGCGCGTGGTGAGCCGCGTGCACCCGGCTTCGAATCCGCAACCGCTGACGAACATGACGCTGCTGTTCGATGTGTCGAAGGCGGTGTTGTTTGATCCGGCTAACGAAGAGCGGATTGCGTAAGCGCTAGCTGACGCTTCGACGAAAACAGTAAAGCCCCGTGCGTTGTGAGACGCATGGGGCTTTGTCATTATTTGCGGCCCCTTTATTTGCGGCCCTTTTGCCGTCACGAACCCTGCCCGCAAAAATTCAAAATGGCACTGGCAACCTCATCCGGCGCTTCCCTCTGCGGAAAGTGACCCACGCCCTTGAGCACCACTCGTTGATACGGTCCAGCGAAAAAGCGCTCCTTACCCGCAGAACTATCCGGATGATTGCAGGCATCTGCATCGCCATGCAGAACGAGGCTGGGAACTGACAACACAGGAGCAGGATTCAGGCGCGCTTCGTCTTCCGCATACGCGGGGTCGCCAGCCACAAACCCCCATCTATGCCGGTACGAGTGCAGCACAACACTGGCCCAGTCTGGATTGTCGAACGCGGCGGCTGCCTGGTCGTATTCGTCCTCCGTGTACCAGTTAGCCGGGCACCACGTGTCCCACATCAGACGCGTAAAACCGCGTCGATCCTCTTCGACGGCGCGCTGTCCTCGCGGCGTGGCCATGAACCAGTGGTACCAGTAGTTGCGTGCTTGCAAGTAGGTCAGCGTCTGCTGCGGATCGTTCGTCCCATAGCCCACCGAAAGCATCACCAGATGAGACCCCGCGCCATCGCGCAAGCCGCTGGCGTTAGCCACGGCGCGCGCTCCCCAGTCATGCCCAATCAGAGCCGGCCGATGCACATTCAGGGCGTCGATAAATTCCAGCAGATCGCGCCCAAGCGCCGCGAGTTGACCGCTGCGTGGTGTGTCCGCGCTGCGAAAGCGCGTCGGTCCGAAGCCGCGCAAGGCAGGGCACAGGACCCGATAACCGGCATTTGCCAGATGCTCCGCGACCTGCTGCCAACCTTCCGGAGAGTCCGGCCAGCCGTGAACCAGAACCGCGGTGCGTTCTCCGGCCGGGTTCCACTCCAGGTAGCCCACGTCCAGCTGCGGCGTGCTTACGAACGAGTATTCCATGATCGCTTTCTCCTTCGACCAACGTCGAAGCTTGATTTCGAAGCGTTCAGATTAGGCTATTCTTGCTGGTCTATTCGTGAAGAATGTCGTGATATTGTTTACGTTTCAAAATGAATGCGGGTGCTATCGTGAGCATGGAATCGCGCGCTGCCGGGCTGGAGCTGGTCCTGTTAAGGACCTTTATTGAGGTCGTCGATACAGGCGGCTTTGCGCTCGCGGCGGAGCAACTGGCCCTGACCGCGCCAGCGGTCAGCGGCCATATCAAGCGCCTCGAACAGGCCGCAGGAACCCCTCTGCTGCTGCGCACGACCCGCAGCTTCCGGCTGACGCCGGCCGGCGAAATGCTCTACACGTACGCCCGCAACATCGTCAATCTGGAACGGGAAGTCCGCGCCCGGCTGCGCGACGCGCCGAGCACGGAGCGTCTGCGAATCGGTGCGTCAGAGGACTTCACCGGCGCGTGGCTGCCGGGTGTCCTGCAGATGTTCCGGCGCACGCACCCCGGAGCTTTCGTGGAACTGAAAGTGGGCGTGACGGCCGATCTGGTGAGCGACCTCGAGCGGGGCCACTTCGACGTTGTGTTTGGCAAGCAATGTTCGCGCACACCAGGTAACGGGACGCTGCTCTGGGGCGAGGAACTGGTCTGGGCATTCGACTCTGGAACCGCCTTCGATCCCGGTGACGAGGTGCCCATTGCGGTCTTTCCCGAGCCCTGCGCCTATCGCGAAGCCGCTATCGCCGCCCTGAGCCACGCTGGGAAGCCGTGGCGTCTGGTATTCGAGAGCGGCAGCATGGCCGGCTGCCTGTCCGCTGCGCACGCGGGTTTTGCGGTGACGCCTGTGGCACGCAGTCAGCTACGCGACGGATTGCGTGTATTGACCGTCTCCGATGGAATGCCGGCGCTGCCCGATGTGCAGTTCTACGCATTCGCGAATACGACCTCGCGTGCGACTCGCGAACTGATCGCTGCGGTGGAGAGATCCGGCAGGCGCGCCCGGTTCCACATGCCTGCGCGTTGGTAGCGGTTGAAAGCGACCGCCGTTCAGTGCGGCAACCGTATGTTGAATTTGAACGTGACAAGCCGTGCCAGCAGGATGAAGCCGGTCGCAATCAGCACGCTATAGACGGTATCGAAGTTGAAGTAATCGAGCAGCAGATACAACCAGCAGCCGAGAAACGCACAGGTCGCATACGGCCGCGAGTCCTTCAGGATCAGCGGCACTTCATTGCAGAGCACGTCGCGAATCACGCCGCCGAACACGCCCGTCAGCACGCCGAGAATCACGGACGTGAACCAGGGCATCTGCGCGTCGAGCGCCAGTGACGTGCCGGAAATACTAAAGAGCCCCAGCCCGATCGCATCGGCTATCAGCAATACACGCTCCGACAATAGCCTCGAAGTCATCTTCAGCAGCATCGGCGCGAACAGCGACATCACAAAGATCGCGATCACATACTGCTGATGTTCGACCCAGTAAAACGGCCGTCGCTCCAGCAGCACATCGCGCACGGTCCCGCCGCCGAAAGCCGTCGCCATCGCCACCAGGAAAGTCCCAACCGCATCGAGTTGCCGCGTGCGTGCTTCGATAAAACCCGAGATCGCGTAGGCGAAGATCGCCAGCGCCTCCATGATGGTGAGCGCTAACGTGAGCCTTGGATGCATTAACGACGCCCCTTCAAGGCCTGGTATGGGGGGCTTGCGCCCCCGGCTGCAGCAACACGAGCACAGCACCGGCGCCACCGTCATGTGCTCTTGCCTGGCAAAACGCGATGACCTCTTCCTTCTGCACGAGCCAGGCCCGGACTTTGCCCTTCAGCACCGGCTCCTTGCCGACGGACCCGAGTCCCTTGCCATGAATCACCCGCAGACAGCGCAAGCCGCGCTTGCCCGACTCACGAATGAACTCGGCCAGTGCCTCGCGCGCTTCTTCACGGCGCATGCCATGCAGATCCAACTGAGCCTGCACGATCCACGCCCCGCGCCGCAATTTACGCACGACCTCCTGGCTTACGCCAGGCCGGCAGTACGAAAGCGTCTCATCGGTCTCGAGCAAAACTTCCGGATCAAACTCGTCTGAAATCGCCTCATGCAATACAGCTTCTTCGTCGAGCCTGGTTTGCACCGGCACAGGAGATGGTGGCGTCCGCGCGGGCGGCACTCGTGGCGGCGCCACTAGCGGTGCCACTGCGCCAATTTCCCGCCGGAACAGATCGGCGTCCGCCGACGCTTCACGTTGAACCTGGGCTGCCGCCGCACGTTCACGTTCGCGCCGCTCGGCATCGCCTTTCAGTGCCGCGCGCAAAGCGCCTAAACCGGCAAGGCCGGCGCCCGGCTCGACCTGCGGTTTGGCAGGTGCAGCCGGTGTCGGCGTGGGCTTGACGGCTGCCGAACGGGGGCGTTTCGGCTCGCTAGGGTGGGGCAGATTCTTCGCCATAACGGTGACAAGCGGTAGAGAAATCGATCTTCGCGAGCCCTGATTGCGAGCCGCGCCGTGTATCCAACCGTGCGCCGAATCCGGCGGGCGGGCAGATTCGGATGGATGCGCATTAAAAGCACGAAGGGCCGCCAGCTTTCCAGCCGCGGCCCTTCCTGGGTATTGCGTGCGGTAGCCGGTCAGCATTCAGGCCCAAGCCTGAGCGCCATTTTACCGTTCCCGCTTCACCACACCGGTTTGTGTGCGCCGATTAACGATCCGCTTCGGCACTCATCACGTGCTCGCCGACCATTTCATCAATGGTCTCCAAGTAACGCTGCGCGTCCAGCGCCGCCATACAGCCCGTGCCGGCGCTGGTAATGGCCTGGCGATAGACGTGATCCTGCACGTCCCCGGCGGCAAACACGCCCGGCACGCTGGTGCCCGTCGCGTTGCCCGACAGCCCGCCGTTGGTGATGATGTAGCCGTTCTTCATCTCCAGCTGGCCTTCGAAGATATCCGTATTCGGCTTGTGGCCGATCGCCACAAACAGGCCCTGCAGCGCGATGTCCGTGGTTTCGCCGCTCTTCGTGCTCTTGATGCGCAGGCCGGTTACGCCCGACTGGTCGCCCGTCACTTCATCCAGCACGTGATTCCACTTGATCTCGACGACGCCTTCCTTCTCCTTCGCCAGCAGACGGTCGATCAGGATCGGCTCGGCGCGGAACTTGTCGCGGCGGTGGATCACCGTCACTTTCTTCGCGATGCCGGCCAGGTAGAGGGCTTCCTCGACTGCCGTATTGCCGCCGCCGATCACCGCCACGTGCTGCTGCTTGTAGAAGAACCCGTCGCAGGTCGCGCAGGCCGACACGCCCTTGCCCATGAACGCCTCTTCCGACGGCAGTCCCAGGTACTGCGCCGACGCGCCCGTTGCGATGATCAGCGAGTCGCAGGTGTATTCGCCCGAGTCGCCGATCAGGCGGATCGGCTTCTCGTTGAGCTTCGCCGTGTGGATGTGATCGAAAATGATTTCGGTGTTGAAGCGCTCAGCGTGCTCCAGGAAACGCGCCATCAGTTCCGGGCCTTGCACGCCGTTCGCGTCGGCCGGCCAGTTTTCGACGTCCGTGGTGGTCATCAGCTGGCCGCCCTGGGCGAGACCCGTGACGAGCACCGGGTTCAGGTTGGCGCGCGCCGCGTAGACGGCGGCCGTATAGCCTGCCGGGCCGGAACCGAGGATCAGGACTTTGGCGTGTTTCGTGGTGGATGCGGGCATGATCGAAATCCGTAAAAAGCGCCCGGCTCGCCCATGCGAGGCCGCGCGGCTACAGTTCAACGTGAGCTGGAACTGTAGATGGGTATCAGACGGGCATTATAAAGGTCAGCAGGCGGGGCTGCTTCATGAAGCTTCCTGATCGTCCCGATAGCCTGTTGCGGCCGTTTGGCCCGAAAACCACGCCGGCAGGCCGCAGTTACCGTCATTTACAGCCTTGCGCACGACACTACGTTTACAATAGGCCGGATCGAACGACCCGGCGGCCACGACCGGGCGCCCAGCACCGCCTGGGGCCGCGCCCTGGCCGCTGATGGGCTACACCCGCTACAGGATCAATGGCAAAAGCTCCTTATTCCGCGAGCGCGCAGGCATTGCCGCACCGCATGTCGCGCCTCTTCACCGAAATCCGCTGGATCCTGCAGGTTGCGCTCGGCGTTTTCCTGCTGATGGCGCTTGTCAGCTACAGCCGGCACGATCCGAGCTGGACGCACGCCGCGCAGGTCGACCACATCGCCAACTGGGCCGGCCGCGTCGGCGCCTGGACTTCCGATATTCTGCTGCTTCTGTTCGGCCTGTCCGCGTACTGGTGGGTCGTGCTGCTCAGCCGCAGCATTTCGGCCAACTACCGCCGCATCACCCGTCACGAGGCGCTGCCCGAGGACAAGCCGCGTGATGCGAGCTGGCTTGCCGAGATTTTCGCCTTTGTGCTGGTGCTGCTCGCGAGCGACGGCATCGAGGCGCTGCGCATGTGGTCCCTGAAGGTGCAATTGCCGCGCGCGCCAGGCGGCGTGATCGGCGAGGCCGTGGCGCGCGGCGTTTCGCATGCGCTCGGCTTCACGGGCGGTACGCTCGCGCTGCTGCTGGCGCTAGGTATCGGTTTGTCGCTGTATTTCCGTTTTTCCTGGCTTTCCGTGGCAGAGCGGGTCGGGGATTCGATCATTTCCGCCGTGACTTTTGCCCGGCTGCGCCGCGAAGCCGGCCGTGACCGCAAGCTGGGCGAGGCCGCCGCCGTCAAGCGCGAAGGCAAGGTGGAGCAGGGCCGCGTGCGCATCGAGGAGCACGAGCCCGTCATGATCGTGCCGCCGGTGGCGACGCCGGCCAAGTCCGAGCGCGTCGAGAAAGAGCGCCAGGTGCCGCTCTTCACCGATCTGCCGGGCGATTCCACGCTTCCTCCGATCTCGTTGCTCGATCCCGCGCCCGCCGCGCAGGAAACCATCTCGCCCGATACGCTTGAGTTCACCTCGCGTCTGATCGAGAAGAAGCTGAAGGATTTTGGCGTCGAAGTGAGCGTGGTCGCCGCTTATCCGGGGCCGGTTGTCACGCGCTACGAAATCGAGCCGGCCACCGGCGTGAAGGGCAGCCAGATCGTCAATCTGGCGAAGGACCTGGCGCGCTCGCTGTCGCTGGTGTCGATCCGCGTGGTCGAAACGATCCCCGGCAAGAATTTCATGGCGCTGGAACTGCCGAACCAGCGCCGCCAGACCGTGAGTCTCTCGGAAATTCTCGGCTCGGCTGTGTATGCCGATGCCGCCTCGCCGTTGACCATGGGCCTCGGCAAGGACATTGGCGGCAAGCCGGTGTGCGCCGACCTCGCCAAGATGCCTCACCTGCTGGTGGCCGGCACGACCGGTTCAGGCAAGTCGGTGGGGATCAACGCGATGATCCTGTCGCTGCTCTACAAGGCGAGCGCCGAGCAGGTCCGGATGATCCTGATCGATCCCAAGATGCTCGAAATGAGCGTCTACGAAGGCATTCCTCACCTGCTGTGTCCGGTCGTCACGGACATGCGCCAGGCCGGCCACGCGCTGAACTGGGCGGTCGCCGAAATGGAGCGCCGCTATAAGCTGATGAGCAAGCTCGGCGTGCGTAACCTCGCGGGCTACAACAACAAGATCGACGAAGCCGCCAAGCGCGAAGAAAAGCTGCCCAATCCGTTCAGCCTGACGCCGGACGATCCGGAACCGCTGACGCGTCTGCCGAACATCGTGGTCGTGATCGACGAACTGGCCGACCTGATGATGGTCGTCGGCAAGAAGGTCGAAGAACTGATCGCGCGGATTGCGCAGAAAGCGCGCGCCGCCGGCATCCACCTGATTCTGGCGACGCAGCGCCCGTCCGTCGACGTCATCACCGGCCTGATCAAGGCCAACGTGCCGACGCGGATGGCCTTCCAGGTGTCGTCGAAGATCGACTCGCGCACCATTCTCGACCAGCAGGGCGCGGAATCGCTGCTTGGCATGGGCGATATGCTGTATCTGCCGCCCGGCAGCGGCCTGCCGGTGCGTGTGCACGGTGCTTTCGTCTCCGACGAGGAGGTGCATCGCGTCGTCGAGAAGCTCAGGGAGCAGGGCGAGCCGAACTACATCGAGGGCATCCTCGAAGGCGGCGTGACCAGCGACGGCGACGAAGGTTCTGCCGGCGCCGAGGGAACTGGCGCAGGCGGTGGCGAGTCGGACCCTCTATACGATCAGGCGGTGGAAGTCGTTATCAAGAATCGCCGTGCGTCGATTTCGCTGGTGCAGCGGCATTTGCGGATCGGCTACAACCGCGCAGCCCGCCTGCTCGAACAGATGGAGCAATCCGGGTTGGTGTCGGCGATGTCGTCGAACGGCAATCGCGAGATTCTGGCACCGGCGCGGGAAGCCGAGTAGGCGTCGTAGGCGTTGGCCACGGCCCTGTGACGACCCGCTGTGAGCATGTTTGCTCGCCTTGGGGCAGTGAAGCCAGATATTCCCCCGCGAGCCGCCTGAGCGGCTCATGCACCCAACATAGACGGGCGGCGGCGCTTACCGGGCGTCGCAACGCCTTTGAGCTCGGTCCGATTGAATTCAGGGAGAAAAAATGCAGCAATATGCCGGGCATAGCGCCCATTCTGGCCGTTTCGGTCATCTGCTTCGAACGCTTACGCGCGGCGTGGGCAGCGTTGCGATCGGTGCATCGCTGCTGGTCGCCCAGCAGGCGTTTGCTAGCGGCACTGAACAGTTGAAGGCGTTTGTCGCGCAGGTGCATTCGGCGCGTGGCGACTTCGTGCAGCAGGAAGTGCGTGCGCCGAGCAAGGCGCAAGCCGCGAGCGATGCCGCACAGATCATGCCGAAAAACACAACGTCGAGCGGTACGTTTGTGTTTGCCCGCCCGGGCAAATTCATCTGGTCATATGAAAAGCCGTATGAACAGGTGCTGCAGGCGGACGGCGACAAGCTCTACGTCTACGACAAGGACCTGAACCAGGTGACGGTGCGCGCGCTCGGCGGCGCACTGGGCGCGAGCCCAGCGGCGATCCTGTTCGGCAGTAACGACCTGGACAAGAACTTCACGCTGCGCGACGCGGGTGTGAAGGCGGGTATCGACTGGCTCGAACTGATTCCGAAGGCGAAAGACACGCAGTTCCAGAGCGTGGGCATTGGGTTTCGTGACGGCAATCTGCAAGCCATGGAACTGCACGATGTGTTCGGCAACGTGACCTTGCTGACGTTCTCGAACATCCAGAAGAACCCGCCGCTCCCCGCGGACGCGTTCAAGTTCACGGTGCCGAAGGGCGCCGACGTGATTAACGGGTAAGCGCCGCTTACTCGTCAGCTTTAGCGCCGCGCGGTGGATGCGCGGCTTTCATATCTTCGATAAACGCTTCGACGATATCGGTTCGATGCTGCCGTGCTCGCGTGACCATATGAAACGCCACACGGTACTTCATCTGCGCCGGGTTTAGCGCGGCGAGCAAACCTTGCTTCACATACGGCGCCGCGAAATGCCCCGGCAGATAGCCGAGGTGGTGGCCCGACAGCACCAGCATCGCGACCGCCTCCATGTTGTCGGCCACGGCGGTGACGTTCTCCGGAGTCGTCGAACTCCCGGCCTCGGGTAGCGGGTAACTGCGCCACGCCCACTCATGCAGCGCCGCTTCTGCCGGCGTGACTTTACCGGCCCGTGAGAACAGGGGATGTCCGTTTGCGCAATACGCGAACTGATCCTCGGCGAACACTTCGGTGTATTCGAGCGAGGGCACCCGGTGCCAGAAATAGCCAATCCCCACCTGAATCCGCCCGTTCAGCAGCAGTTCTTCCAACTCGCCCGGCGAGCGCACCAGAATCGAAAACCGTACGGATTGATCGCGCGTGCGAAACCGCCCGATCGCGTTGCTGATGCGCGCGCTCGCCGACACCGGCGTATGCCCGATCATGCCGATGTCGAGCGTGCCGACCAGCTTGCGGCCGACGTTGCGCGCTTGCATGCCGAAGGTGTCGACGGCGGCGAGCAGAGCTCGCGCCGCCTCGATGAACTGCTCTCCACGGGCGGTCAGGCTGAAACCGCTACGGCCGCGCTCGCACAGCCGGTAGCCGAGGCGTGTTTCCAGCGTGGCGAGCTGAGTGCTGATGGTCGATTGGCCGACATTCAGTGTGGCTTGAGCCGGCGAGACGCCGCCGGCGTCCACGATCGCGAGGAATACGCGGATCAGACGCAGGTCGAGATCGGTGAGTTGCGAGAACATGGGTGTGGATACATCGCTATCAATCGATGTGAAGTTTATTCCCCGAGCATTTTATATTGATACAAAGTGCTCAAAAATGAGAATTCTTCCAGCTAATTGACCGATTCGACAGGGTCTTCGCTGGCGATCTTTTCATTGCCGAGACACGATGAATACCTCTTCTTTCATTTCCCCCGATCTTTCCGAACGTCCCCAGCCGTTGTCCGGCAACACAATGCCTCGCTGCGGCGGTATAGCAACGATGATGCGTTTGCCGAATGTCGGCTCGGTGGAAGGGCTCGACGCATGTTTCGTGGGTGTACCGTTCGACCTCGGCACTTCGAACCGTACCGGTGCGCGTTTCGGACCGCGGCAGATTCGCAGCGAATCGGTGCTGCTGCGCCCCTACAACATGGCCACGCGCGCCGCGCCGTTCGATTCGCTGCGCGTGGCGGATATGGGTGACGTCGCGATCAACCCGTACAACCTGCTCGATTCGGTCGCGCGGATTGAAGCCGCCTACGACGAGATTCTCCAGCACGGCACGAAGCCGATCACGCTAGGTGGCGATCACACGATTGCCTTGCCGATTCTGCGGGCGATTCACCGCAAGTACGGCAAGGTTGGACTGATTCATGTTGACGCACATGCGGACGTCAACGACACGATGATGGGCGAGAAAATCGCACACGGCACGCCGTTCCGCCGTGCGGTGGAAGAAGGCCTGCTGGATTGCGAGCGTGTCGTGCAGATTGGATTGCGTGGCACCGGCTACGAAGCGGAGGACTTTGACTGGTGCCGCAACCAGGGTTTCGAAGTGGTGCAGGCCGAAGCGTGCTGGAACCAGTCGCTCGTGCCGCTCATGTTGCGCGTGCGTGAACGGATGGGCGATGCGCCGGTGTACATCACCTTTGATATTGACGGGATTGATCCGGCGTTTGCACCCGGCACCGGCACGCCTGAGATTGCCGGTTTGACCGTGCCGCAAGCGCTCGAGATTATTCGAGGCTCGCGTGGCCTGAACATTGTGGGCTGCGATCTGGTTGAGGTTGCGCCGCCATACGATCCGTTCGGGACGACCGCACTGCTGGGCGCCAATCTCGCATTCGAACTGCTCTGCGTGTTGCCGGGCGTGCAATATCGCCCGGCAAAGCGTTGAAGGTGGGCGCTCCCTTATGCAATCAGGCCTTCAAGCCGGCGATTGACCTGTGGCTCAAGTTGGCGTGTTTCTTTCACAAGATTGACCTGCTTGGCGGATTTCGCAACTTCGAGGATGTCCGGCTTGATGTCATAGCCACCGCGCGTGTTTAACCACGCAAGGACGTCCCACAAGTGCCAGACCGACGGGTTGCCCTCATGGACCGGGATCGGGAAGTCGGCCGCGTGGCTGAGCATCAGCTTGCGCATGTTCTGGCGCGACACACCGGCGACGTCAGCGACGTCCGTGAGGCCGACGAAGTCCGGCGCGGCTTCGACGAGGCGGGCGGACGGCACGGCGCGCTTCACGTCCTCGAGGGCGCTCATCAGCGCCTGGAGTGCGCTGGAGCCTTCGCGAGTGAAGACGAGCGCGATGCGCCCCGGCAGCCCGATGCCGATGGTTGCGTCGTCGCATCCTGCTTCAGCGAGGCGCTCGACGATCTCGTCCTGGTCGCAGTCTTCTGCTGCCAACTGGTATTTCAGCGTGAAGTCGTATTCCATCATTTTTACTCCTGCTTGCCGGCGTGCTTGCGTGTGCCTTCTGGCGCACGCTTGTGCCGATGTGTCGTGCAATTGTCGACCACCCTTCTGAGAAGCCGAGCGTGATTTCCTGGATTCTTGGGCGTGCTCCAGACACTGGTGATGCAGAACTCGCCGCACCGGCATTCCGAGTCGTTGTACGGACAGTACATTTTTCCCCAGGCGTGCCCTTTACCGCCGCTCTTGACGCGCCAACCGGATGCTTCGGCATAGGCCAGTGCGTCTTCTACTTCCTTCTTTGAGTGCGTCCCTCGAATCATCAATGGCCTCATCTTACGTTCGTTGATCATGGTTGTCAAGTGACAACTTGGCTTGTAAAGGCACACCGGAATGCGTCAGTGATTCGTTTTCGGGAGGAAATGAATGTGAGTGAATCTATCTCGCAAATGCAGGTGCCAGATAGCAACTACATCATGTTGGGAGGCCTCGCGCACCCTGAACGGAAGTTATAGGACGAACGGAATATCGGGAGTGGGGCAGCGCGGGGAGGAGGGTGCGCCGCTCGGAGATTCAGGCAGACGGCCCGCGTTGCACGGGCCGTTGGTGCGTATCCGCTTATGCGTAGGCGGTTTTGCGTGCCGACACCATGGCGAAATAGCAGAGTGCGCCGATTGCCAGAGCAGGGAGCGTGGCACCGAGATTCGGCAGCCATTGGTTGATGGCCTGATAGGCAACGATCCCAATTGCCCAGGCCACGAACGCGCTCAGATGCCAGCCGCCTGAGAAGCCGTAACGGCCTTGCAGGTCGGCGAGCGCGGCCGTTTCGATGCGGCGCTTGCGCACGATGAAGTGATCCACCAGCACAACGCCGAACAGTGGCGCGAACACGGAGCCGATCAGCAGCAGGAAGTTCTGGTATTTGGCCATCGGCACGAGCAGGGCGATTGCCGTGCACAGCGCGCCGAACGCGGCCGACAGTAGCGGCACCGTCGCACGGGTCCAGAACGTGCCGGTTGAAACGGCCGCCGAGTGGATATCGGCGAAGGCGTTGTCCACCTCGTCGATCAGGATCAGCAGCAATGCGAGGCCGCCGCCCGCCTGCGCGAGTGCGCCGGTCAGCAATGCATCGCCACCGCCAGCCGCGAGGCCGTAGATTGCGCCGAGTGCGTAAAACCAGATATTCGCGATTCCGTAACCGAGCAAGGTGCCGCGGAACGATTCACCGGCGCGGCGGCCGAAGCGCGTGTAATCGGCAATCAGCGGCAGCCATGACAACGGCATCGCGACGACCAGATCGATCGCGCCGCCGAACGACATATCGCCGGTGCCCGGACGGCGCATCAGCGCCGCCAGGTCATGCTTCGCCAGCAGATTCCACGACAGCCACGCGGCGCCGGCGAGCAGCAGCCAGATGCCCCAGGTCCGCAAAAAGCGTCGCACGAATGACAGGGGGCCGCTGATCGCCAGCAGCGTGGCGAGCAGGCCGAAGACGATCGTCCAGATGAGCGGCATCGACCGGTGGAAGGCCTGCTGGGCGAGTGCGTCGGCCGAATCGCGCATCACGATCACCTCGAACGAACCCCAGCCGACCAGTTGCACCGCGTTGAGCACGGCAGGCACCGAGGCGCCGCGCAAGCCGAGCGTGGGGCGCAACGACGACATGGCGGCAAGTCCCGTATCCGTGCCGATCACGCCGGCGAGCGCGAGCAGCACCACGCCGATCACACTGCCGATGCCAATGGCAGCCAGCGCATGCGGCAGCGACAGCCCCGGTACGAGCAGGGCGCCCGCCTGGGCGACCAGCAGGCCGATGCCGAGCGAGAACCACAAGGCGAAGGCATCGCCGGTGCGAAACGCGCGGCGGGCTTCGGGCACCGGCGTGAGCGGTGCGTAGGTGGAACCGGCGTCGCCGGAGAGTGGATCTTGTGCCATTGGATGTTGTTCCTGTTGGGTCGCGAATTCGCGAATCTGCACTTGTGCACGCGCCTCGCTCGTCACGGCGCGGTCACTGTCATAATGCAGGACCGTGCCGCAGCCTGCACGCCGGCGCTTGCGCTGGCCGGGCGCGCGTCGTGCCGGGTTCTGGTCAGGTGGCCGAACCATGCCGGAAAGCCGAGATTATCCACAAAACGCCATGTTTGAAGAAACCCGTGCCAACGTGCCGCTCGCCGAGCGCTTGCGTCCCCGCAATATCGACGAAGTTATCGGCCAGAAACATCTGCTAGGCCCGAACAAGCCGTTGCGGGTCGCTTTCGAGTCGGGCGAAGCGCATTCGATGATCCTCTGGGGGCCGCCAGGTGTCGGCAAGACTACGCTCGCGCGGCTGATGGCCGATGCTTTTCACGCCGAATTCATCGCGCTGTCGGCGGTGCTCTCGGGCGTGAAGGATATCCGCGAAGCCGTCGAGACCGCGCAAGTGCATCGCGCGCATGGACACCAGACGCTGGTGTTCGTCGACGAAGTGCATCGCTTCAACAAAAGCCAGCAGGATGCCTTCCTTCCGCACGTCGAGTCGGGATTGTTCGTGTTCGTCGGTGCGACGACCGAGAACCCGTCGTTCGAGGTGAACAGCGCATTGCTTTCGCGTGCGGCCGTCTACGTGCTGAAGAGTCTCGATGACGATGAGCAGCGCGAACTCCTCGGGCGCGCGCAGCAGGAACTCGGCGGTCTGACGTTCACGGACGAAGCCCGCGATGCGCTGATTGGTTCTGCCGACGGCGACGGCCGCAAGCTGCTCAACAACCTTGAAATCGTCGCGCGGGCCGCGGCGCAGCAGAAAAGTACGGAGATCGACGGCGCGTTGCTTGGCAGCGCGCTCGCGGAAAACCTGCGGCGCTTCGACAAGGGCGGCGACGCCTTTTACGACCAGATCAGCGCGCTGCATAAGTCGGTGCGCGGCAGCAATCCGGACGGCGCCTTGTACTGGTTCTGCCGGATGATCGACGGTGGCGCGGATGCGCGTTATCTGGCTCGCCGCATCGTGCGGATGGCCTGGGAAGACATTGGCCTCGCCGATCCGCGTGCGGCCCGCATCGCGCTCGATGCCGCCGAAACCTACGAACGCCTCGGCACGCCGGAAGGTGAACTCGCACTCGCCCAGGCGCTGATCTACCTGGCGGTGGCGCCGAAGTCGAATGCCGGCTACATGGCGTACAACGAAGCGCGGCGCTTTGTCAGCAAGGACCAGTCGCGCGGGGTGCCGGTGCATCTGCGCAACGCGCCGACCAAGCTGATGAAAGAGCTCGGCTACGGTCACGAGTACCGTTACGCGCACGATGAACCGGACGCCTACGCCGCAGGCGAGACCTACCTGCCCGACGGGATGCGCGAGCCGCACTGGTACGAGCCGACCCCGCGCGGCCTCGAAGGCAAGATCGGCGAGAAGCTGGCGCGCCTGGCCGAACTCGACGCGCAATGGCGCAGCGAGAACAAGCCAAAAAAGAACTGAGCTCCCCGATGCGCCGGCAGCCCGTGCCGGTGCGCTAAAATCCCAGCTTCATACAACGAACTTCCGCCCCAACCCATGCTCGACATCCAGTTGCTGCGCAAAGACCTCGACGGCGTCGCGAAGCGCCTCGCCGACCGCGGCTATACCCTCGACGTGGCGGCTTTTACCGCCCTCGAAGCGGAACGCCGCGCCGTTCAAACCCGCACCGAAGAGCTGCAGGCCCGCCGCAACAGCCTGTCGAAGCAGATCGGCGCGATGAAAGGGCGCGGAGAGGATACCTCGGCGGTGATGGCCGAAGTGGGCGGTCTGGGCGACGAGATGAAGGCGTCGGCAGTTCAGCTCGAAGATATCCAGAACCGTTTGTCCGACCTTATGCTCGGCAT
The DNA here is from genome assembly GCF_005503145.1 of Burkholderia sp. 4M9327F10. Classification (GTDB taxonomy): domain Bacteria; phylum Pseudomonadota; class Gammaproteobacteria; order Burkholderiales; family Burkholderiaceae; genus Paraburkholderia. The sequence continues at coordinate 24,161 of NZ_SCNV01000018.1, forward strand.
GCCCAACCTGCCGCACGAAAGCGTGCCGGCCGGCAAGAGCGAAGCGGACAACGTCGAAGTGCGCCGCTGGGGCACACCGCGCCAGTTCGACTTCGAGGTGAAGGATCACGTGGATGTAGGCACGCCGCTCGGCCTTGATTTCGAAACGGGTGCGAAGCTCTCCGGTGCGCGTTTCACCATGCTGCGCGGCCAGATTGCGCGTCTGCATCGCGGGCTCGCGCAGTTCATGATCGACACCCACACGCTGTATCACGGCTATACCGAGATCTATACGCCGTACATCGTCAATCCCGAGATTCTCTACGGCACCAGCCAGTTGCCAAAGTTTGCCGACGACATGTTCCGTGTGGAGAAAGGCGGCGCTGAGAATCCGGTGACGCAATATCTGATTTCCACCTCGGAAATTTCGCTGACCAACACGGTGCGCGAAAGCATCGTCGAAGCAGATGCGTTGCCGATCAAGCTGACTGCGCACTCACCGTGCTTCCGTTCCGAAGCGGGCTCGTATGGCCGCGATACGCGCGGCATGATTCGCCAGCATCAGTTCGACAAGGTCGAAATGGTGCAGATCGTCGCGCCGGAAACGTCGTATGACGCGCTTGAACAGATGGTCGGCCACGCCGAGACGATTCTGCAGAAGCTTGAGTTGCCGTATCGCGTCATCACGCTGTGCACGGGTGACATGGGCTTTTCCGCGACGAAGACCTATGACCTCGAAGTCTGGCTGCCTGCGCAAAACACCTATCGCGAGATTTCGAGCTGCTCGAATACCGAGACGTTCCAGGCTCGCCGCATGCAGGCGCGTTATCGCAACGCCCAAGGCAAGCCGGAACTGGTGCATACGCTGAATGGCTCGGGACTGGCTGTGGGCCGGACGCTGGTCGCTGTGCTGGAGAATTTCCAGAATGCCGATGGCTCGGTGACGGTGCCGGTAGCGCTGCGCCCGTACGTTGGGGGCATGGAGCGGCTGGAAGTGGCGGCTGCCTGAGGCTGAGTGGCGGGTTTCCGGGGCCGCTTCGCAGATTCTGTGAAAAGGGGCTTGGAAACCTGTTCCAACTGTTCTATAATCTTCGCTTCGCCAAGCAGCGACCCGCTTGGTGTAGAGGGTGAAGTGTAGTTTGTTCACCGTCGACAATGCCGGAAAGGTGGCAGAGTGGTCGAATGCGCCGGACTCGAAATCCGGTGTACAGTTATGCTGTACCGTGGGTTCGAATCCCACCCTTTCCGCCAGAATTAATCAAAAAACCCCGTAAAGTCAAAGACTTACGGGGTTTTTTGTTTCCCGGCTCACGAAACGACTATCAAATCTAAAATGCCCGACTCGCTGAGAGCGTCGCCGGGCTCTTCGCCCGCCCGTCGTATACCCAATCGCGCAAACGACACATCTAGCAGAGCCGAAAAGGGCATGGCAGAACATTCTCTTGATAAATTGGTTTTTCCCTGAGTCCGCGCTAGCATACGGCGGTCAGGGCGGGGAATGTCCCTGATCAATTCGCACCTTCACGAAGTGCCCGTAACGCTAAGCGTGCCCGATACATATAGGTGTGGTCATGCAACATAATAGCGACAGACCAAAGCGAGCCTTGATTGCCTATTGCGCGCTCGCGGATCGTCTCAAAACGCAGGGCGTCGGCGCCTTGCAATCCCTCATTCCGTTTTTCGCAGAAGCCTGTACGCAGTTTGCTGGCGAGCTTTTTGACGCCCAGAAGTTTTCTGCCGCAGTGGCCGAACGCTACGGAATCAAAATTCCCAGACTCGCTGCCCTCGGATTAGCCGAGCATCTTGTTCGTGAAGGAATACTCGAAGAGATTTCGAATCATGGAGCAAGCTCAGTCTACCGATACCTAAAGCCCGCGCAGATCGCAAGCAGTGTTGCGGCTTCGTCGGTAAGTGAAGTCGAGGTCGAGAAAATTCTCGCCTCGTTTGCTGCGTATTGCCGCGTGGATGATCGCCTCGCGACCATCGATGATGCGTCGCTCCATGCGGGCTTCCTGAGCAGGTTGCTTAACATCGACTCGATGAAACTGCTCGCTCGACGTGAAGCCTCAATTGCCGCAAAAAAGAGTCCCAATACTCTTACCGTTCCATCGCGAACCCCCGCACGGGATGCGCATGAGAGTCAGGAGCTACATCTTGACTTTCTGACTTCACAATTTCTGCTGGACCTGCGTGACAAACAGCAGGCGATGTTCGAAGTTGTTTCGGATGTGGCGTTCGCGAGTATGGCAGCGGAAGCAATCACATGTTTTCTTGAACCGTCAGTCGCCGGAGCCGCACTGGATGGTCTAACTGTTTTTCTTGATTCACCACTATTGCTCGACATGCTCAGTGTTAATGATGAATACGCCGAGTATGGGAAGGAATTGCTCGAAACCATCAAGGCCAGTGGGGCACACGCGGCGGTGCTGGAGCATTGCGTGATAGAAGCCGAAACCGCGGTCTACGCTCAACTTCAGTATTTGCGGTCCGGTGTGAATCAGTTTGGCTACAAATGGGGGGCATCGTCTAAACCCGATCTTCTGAATGCACTGGTAGGCAACGTCGGTGAACGAGCTTATGAACGCCTCAATATCGATGTCCAGCGTGACCCTGATCTGAGTTTGTTTCGTCGATCGCCTACCACCGTAGCGGAGATCGACGCGGAAATGGATAGGCGCATGCAGGCTTGGAAAAATGCAGAGGCGAAAGAGCACGACAGAAAATCTGTCTGGTCAATGCTCACGATCCGGGATACCTCAAGTCCGTGTCCCAAAATATGCGATGCGAAATGGCTCTTGCTTTCACGCAATACCGCCTTGGTCTCAATTGCAAATAACGCTTGGGATCGCTGGCTGAAAGGCACAACCAAGCACAGTTCGGTTCACATCGATAAATGGGCACCCGTTTCGATGTCGGACAAGCAATTTGCGGGCTATGTGTGGGCGCGTGGCGGTGGAGCGAATGTCACAATGCCGCGAACTAGGTTGCTGGCCCACTGTTCGGCTGCTGTTCGCCCGCGCGCTGACGTGAAGGCGAGAGCATACAACTTGGTTTTGGACTTGACCGGGAAGGACGAAGCAGACGATCTTGCCGCTCTGTTGGAGGATCGCGAAGGAGCGCGTGCGCTTATGCGGGTTACCAGAGGCGACCCTGAAGACGTTACGCCGGAACGGCTGCCATTCATTATCGAGCAGGTCAAACTAGCGGCGGGCGAATTTGCTGCCGCTCGTGTTCGCGAGGAAAGTGAGCAAAGAACAAAGGAACTCAATGCCGCTCATGAAGCGGAAAATCAGCGCATACGCGATGAAGCGGCAGCAGCCGAGGCCATGCGGATAGAGGAGGTCGCAGCAGCGGACGTGGCTCTACGCGAGCAAAGAGCGCGACACGAAGAACTCGCCGCCGTGAATCTCGAGCTACAACAGGAGTTAGATGCGCAAAAGGCAGCGGATGCAACTAGGGCAGTGGGGATACTGAAGGACGGCCTCAACGCCGGTACCAGTCGATTTAGCCAATTGCGCTGGGCGACTGCAATATTTTTCGGACTGTTGTCCGGTGCGGTTGCCTACGTCTCGACAGTCAATCCGCTTGTTTCGGTCTGCCTTGCTCCTGTCGTCGCCATCGGTGGGTTTTGGTTCGTTCCTGAGTTCTTGGAATCACCGCTTGACCGAATCGCGATGCGGAAGCTCCGCCGGGTCATTAAAGACAAGGACGAAAGCATTGTGATTCCGGATGCAATGCCGGATTTCAGGCGACGTACATGGAGTGCTATCGCCGAACTTCCCCATTCATCGGCAGCGCAACAGTCTTCCGTGGCCGGGTAAGTAGGTCGCCAATGATCTGAGATGGGACCTGCTGGATGTCGCGGAACGCGATCGTGATCCCGGTTACCGGTCGTCACTGCAATTTGATTGCCTCGTCATTCCCATGCAGCTCGCATTTGGCTGCGGGTTAACGACAGATTTTCCTTTTGTCAATCGTCTGAGAATATGTTTTTCCACCGTTCGCTAGGGGGCAAAAATGGCGATTTACAAGAACGCGAATTACTTGACTCAGAACAACAGCACGGCATTCGATGCTGTTCACAACGCCGGTGCTGCGACACCATATTCGGGGATTTATCGTTGTGAAGGTTGCGGCAAGAATGATGTGTCAACACAGGGACATCCGTTGCCTCCACAGAATCACCACCAACATAACCCGGGGCAAGGTGCTATTCGTTGGCGCCTAATCGTGGCGACCCACTGAGGTGCCCTCGGCGCATGCGCGCTTGACCGTCGCAGTCCCGACGCCGAACTTTTCCGCGGTTTCGCGGATGCTTGCGCCCCTTTCGGCGCGCCATGTCTTGATAGCGCCGTAGTCATACGCTCGGGCGCGCCCCTTGTATTTCCCGTCCGCTTTTGCGATCGCCACGCCCCGGCGCTGCATCTCGGCACGGTTCAGATAATCGGCTTCGCCCTGCGCGGCCATGAACGCTAGCACTGCGTCGCGCGTTGCTTTCTCGATGGCGTCTTTGGCCTTTCCATCAAAGACCATCCCGTTGAGCGTGCATTCGACCCGCACACCCAGTTCCATCAGTCGGCGCATGGTGGCGTGCAACTCGTCGTAACGGCGGCTGATCCGGTCGAGCCAGCGCACGATGAGAATGCCGCCGTGCCGCAGATCGTGTTCGGCTTTGCGCCACTGTTCTCGCGCTTCAGGAGCAACGTGGTAGCCGCTGACGCCCTCATCAATGAAAACGTCCTTGTCCTGCACTCCGTGGGCTTTGGCGTCGTCGTACTGGCTCACGGAGGACTGGCCGTCCGTGGTCGAAATCCGCCCGTAATAGAGTTTGCGCATTGTTTGAATTGGATCATTTGAATTGATAGATCAATTTTAACATGGATCAGATAAACAGTTGATCCTGTTGATCTATGTTCAAACGACCCGGCGCATGGCTCGTTACGGTGTACCCAAATGAGCCATTTCACCATCGCAATCGATGATCTCGCGACGCACGGGTGTCACTGCCCTAGCGGGACGCATTAGATCGAGCGAATCCGCCCGCTGAGATGCGGAGCCACGCGCTCATTAGGTGCTTCAGAGTGACCGACTAGGCTGCGAGTACTCAAGCGCCGATGTCCGACTGTCGCCCAAATAGCCCGTGAGTGGCCGCTATCGGAAGCGACGACAGTCAGTTTGGGGGGGATCATGGCCGGCGCGTCAAGCAGTAGCCAGCCAACAAGAGACGGTCAGTGCGGGCGGTCGAATCGTCGACAATGCAACTCGGGTAGCTAAGACGACTGCTGTCGCTGGCTAATCCATGTGCTCGATGTTCCGGGGCATTTCAACCCAGGCGTGCTTGCGTTCTTCGTACACGGAGAAGGTCGGGGCAGGAAACGTCGGGTCTGCGAATGCCCCGACGGTGATGATGATGCTGTCTTCGCGTTCCTCATTGGTGTAATACACCGTGGCACCGCATGTGGGGCAGAAATAAAATGTGCTCTTGCTTCCGCCGTCGCCAACCCGAACGAATGCGTTTGAGGTACCGGCAATGGTCACCGCCCCTGAGGGAAATCGTGCCTGTGCGGCGAACACGCTACCGGTTCTGCGTTGGCATTCGAGGCAGTGGCAAACGGAAACGCCGACCGGGGCCGCCGATGTCGTGGCTGTGAGTTGTCCACACGCGCAACTGGCAGTTCGTTTCGCTTCGAGCATCCTATTTGCGCTTCCTAAACCTGGTGTTGTACACATCTGCTGTCAACGATTCGGCCTGATCCGGTATAAAAACCTCGGTCTCAGTCGTGTGTGGGCACCTGCCGAGGTGGACGTTATCTTACCTCTTCAAAAAATCGATTTGCGTTACGAATCCCCGCTTCCCGAGGCTCCTAGAGCCCATTGTGGGGCACGTTATGCCAGTCGCATAAGACGCTCTTCGGCCAGTTTCAGCCGCTCAATAGCGGAGCTGCTTTGTTGACAATCACGAAGCTGCATATGGAAGAGGCTGGTACTGGCCGCAAATCAAGTCCAGAAACCGGTCACTCGTTACCTCTATTCTGCGTCTCGCGACGGGATCCTTCGGCGCGTGAGGCAAGGCCCAGTATTTCGCTTCGTTCCATCCATGCTCGCGCGGGCGGCCCATAGTGCTCCTCTGCGTGATGAAGCCCCAGAACCAGAGGTCGTCCCATACCAGCAGGTCGTGATCGCGATAATCAAGCTGGTCATGGAGATAGTTATTGATGCCCGCGAACGTGGCTGCCGGAGGTTCTGGAAGACGACGCGTGAGCGCCTTGAACACCGTCGTAATGACCCTGTCGACCGGAAGGCGCAGGTTGTCCCCTTCGAGCACGCTGGTGTCCCGCCAGAACTTTTTCTTCAGGGGCGGGTTGAGTTCGATGTACGCCAGATTCCTAGCAAACAGGGCGGCAGTCTTGGGGCCCCACCCATCCTTGCGGCGAAGGCCATCGACCAGTTCGTACCTGCCGTGGTCCGTGACGAAACTGCTGAAAGCCCCGAAGCTGCTATGTGCGCCGGCGTCGGTGACATCGGTAAAAAACTTGCAGATCAGATCGAGATTTGGTTGCGATTGACTCTGCAGTGCCTTGTGCATCAACAACAGCGCGCGTTCTTCGACTCGCGGGGGCGACAGCGACTCCGTGATGAAGCCGCGCTGCACCTCCGCATTGATGTTGTGATGCCGGCGTAGGAATGCAAACAGATCGGAAATCGGCTTTGGACGTTGAGGCATTGCTCTCTCCTGACGTGTCGGAATAACATCCGAGAGCCCCAACAAGCTCCGGCCATTCGGATTTTATACGGGCGGGAGCGCGTGACGATGCCTCCATTGTTTGCATGCGGTAATTGGTGATTTGGAACGACCGCTATGAAGAAAGCCGGACGTCCTATGTGGGTCGATTTGAGGCGGTCGTCGTCAGGAAGGGATCGGTCAAGAACGGCCAATCGACTTCGGCGTATAGTTCGTCGACAATGCGTGGAAACTGTTCAAGTGCGGGGTGAAAATGCGGCGGATACTCGCGATCGGTGGCGGCGGATTTACGACTGAAAAAGAGCTGTCACCTGTGGATGCATACATCCGGGAGTTGGTGGGAAAGTCACCGCCCGCGAATCTGTTTTATTGCGACTCCCAGCGGGGATAACTCCGTACAGACCGATAAGTTCTACGCCGTCTATGGAGCACTCGGCTTCGAAACTTCAAATCTTTCGTTCTTCAACGGATGGCCTGCGGCAGGGATTGCGCCATAATGAAAAGCAAGATGGAAACAGTCATTGACGAAGTACCTGAGACGAACCCTCTGTATCGGGACGACGGAGACTTGATGCGTGCGCTCGGTTGCATGACCTATGAGGCGGCACATTTCGAGGCTGCGCTTGACTGGGCATGCGAGATAATCGGTCGTCTTGTGAAAAAGCAAGCGAAAACAAAAAATGAACCCCAAAAAATTGCCTTTTGCCATGCAGAGCTTAAGTCCGGTGCCGTTGCTTGCCCGAATCAGGGCCAGATAGTCGAATGGCTTTCGAGCGCGAAGGAGCTGGTTTACGATCGCAACGCAGCGATACATGGACGACTCTATCAACCCTTCAACGAGCAGTTGAGACGAGCGAAAACCCAACACGGCGATGACATCCCGATATCATCGGCCGAGTTGTATGAGTTAGCCAACAACCTGCAGATCGGGAGGATGTACCTCACATTTGTTGCAAATTACAGTCGCCCAGCAGAGGCAGAAACTCATGGTTTGGCCTAGCGCGGTAGGAGCGCAACACGGAATAGCCCGTATGCTCATTGCGTGAGATATGCACCTGAGTTCGCCTTCCAGTTTGAGAGTTATCAAAATTTTATGGAGGCACGCAGATACGTTTTCGTGATTTTTCGTCAAAAAACAACCTGGCAATTTCGTCCTCATCGCGTTAGCTGCGCTTTCCCATTTAACAACGTTTAACCTCGCACGAACATGGCACGGGTTGCCGGGTTTCAGTAAAATTGTGCGCGTGGCTGATATGGCAGTAGCACTGCCTGATCGTCATTTTATGCGGCGTGGATAATCGGATTTGAAATGCGGGATCAAGGCTCGTCTTTTCCCGCTCAGATGGATTTAACAACGGACCCAATGCCCCGACGACTTACTCTATCGGGTGCAGTTATCTACGAAGTAAAACAGGCTGCCCCTTCTGGAACGGCGGCCGCATTGCGTTTTCCATGACACGGGGTTTCGCATGGCCTATGAAGTACTGGACAAGGCGCTGCGCGCCGGATATGCGCAGTCGGACCGGCTGAACAAACTCGATACGCCGCTTGGCGAAGACTGGCTCGTTCCGATGTACGTGAAAGGCTCGGCCCGCCTCGGCGGAAATGTCGAATTCACGGTTGACGCCGTGTCGGCACATGGTGAGAAGATCAAGCTTGGCGCGCTCATGCTGAAACCGGTCACGCTCTGGATTCAGCAGAACGACGGCAGCTATATGCCAATCCACGGCTATGTGCGGCACGCCCGCCGTCTGGGAAGCGATGGGCCGTTGAGCTATTACCAGATTCAGTTTTCGTCATGGCTGAGCTTCCTCAAACTCGGCAGTGATTGCCGCGACTGGCAGGAAGTCGACGGCAGACAGATTCTCTCCGATGTGTTCGCGAAGACCCCGCAGGCGCAGGGCCAGTTCCGCTTCGATCTGCGCTCGCCAATCCGCTCATATTCGCAGCGGGTCCAGTGGGAGGACGACTGGAATTTTGTCCACCGCAGCATGGAGGAGGTCGGTATCTTCCCGCGCTTCGAATTCGCAAAGGACGGCAAGTCACATACGGTCGTCATCATGGACGACCTGTATTTCGTTCCGTCGCTGCCGAAGCAGGTCGTCCGGTTCAGCCGATCGGACATGGACGAGGAATTCGACGGCCTGACGCAGTGGAGCGAGCAGCAGGATACGCAAAGCGAAACGATTACGACGAACACGTTCGACTACATGCGACCCGACCTGCCGAAGGAGGTCAGTTCCCCGGCATTCAATCAGGACGAACTGCCCGCGCAGGGCGAGCAGTACATCTATACCGGCGGGTACTCGTGGTCGGACAGCGAGATGGGCGAACAGCAGGCACGCATCCGCGCGGAGGAAATGTCGAGCCGCGCGAAACGTTACTTCGGCGTCGGCAGTCTGCGGTGCGCACTGCCCGGTTACTGGTACAGGCTCGACGGCCACCCGGTTCACGACAGCGAACCGGCAAACGACCGCGAGATGGCGATCATTGCCGTCGACTGGCTTGTCCAGAACAACGTACCGGGCATTGAAGCCCTCGCGCGGTTCCCGAAGAGCCTGCGCGCCGAAGTCGAGCAGGCGCGCGCAGCGGGTGCCGGATCGACCGTTCGTCATACAGACGGTAGCGCGGGATTTTTTCAGGTAGAGATCGAGGCGCAGCGGCGTCGCGTGCCGTTCCGCAGTCCGCTCAGACATCACAAGCCCGAGATGCATCTGCAGACGGGCATCGTCGGCACGCCGGACAACGAAGAAATCTTTGTCGACTCCCTGAACCGCTCAAAGGTCTGGCTCTCGTGGAGCCGCAAGAGCCGCAACGAACGCGCGTCTGCGTGGATACGCGCAGCCATGCCGGATGCGGGAAGTCAGCGTGGCGGGCATTTCGCGCTGCGCAAGGGAGACGAGGTGCTGGTCGGCTTCGTTAATGGCGATTGCGACCGCCCCGTAATCATCTCGAGGCTGCACGGGGGCGCGACGAAACCGGTCTTCCATTCGCACGGCCTGTTTTCCGGCCATCGCTCAAAGGAGTACGGCGGCGACGGCTTTAACGAATTCCTCATGGACGACGCCAGCGGGCAGAATCGCCTGAGCCTGTACTCGACGAGTTACAGCACTGGCCTCCATATGGGGTATCTGATCCAGCATACGGATAACACCCGCGGCGCGTTCATTGGCACCGGCTTTGACCTGAGATCGGGCGCTTACGGGGCAATCCGCGCTGCACAGGGCATGGTCATCTCGACGCAGCCCGTGGCAACACAGCCGATGAACGTGGCGGCGGCCACCGGACAACTGGCGTGCGCGGAGGCCGTCCTCGAAACCGTCTCGAAGGCGAGCGAAACGAACCGGGGCGAGAGCCTGCAGGACGGACATGATGCACTCAAAAACTTCACCGACGCGACCCAGCACAGCGTAGCGGCTTCGACCGGCAAGGGTGGCCGAACGGCGGGCGGCGGCACGGGCAATGCGAACGGCTTTTCGAAGCCGGTCATGGTGCTGTCGAGTCCTGACGGCATCGCGGCGACTACGCAGCAGTCGGTACACGTCACGGCCGACGAGCATGTCAACACCGTTGCGCGCAAGAACGTCATTCTCGCGGCCGGTAAATCGCTGCTCGCGAGTGTGATGGACGGTATCAGCCTGTTCGCGCAGAACCTGGGCATCAAGCTGATTGCGTCGAAAGGGAAGATCGACATCCAGGCGCTCAGTGACGCGATGAACCTGCTGTCTCAGCTCGATCTCAAGGTCGAGAGTGCGACGGGACGTCTGGTCCTGACGGCCAAAACGGAAGTGTGGCTTGGTGCGGGTGGTTCGTACATCAGCATCAAGGGCGCGGGAATCGAGAACGTCACGACCGGGCACATTCTGGAACGCTGCGCATCGTGGGACAAACCGGGCGGATCAAGTGCGACGGTCAGCGATCCGTTACAGGCGACACCCGTCGCGAGCAAGGGCGGACGTGGCCTGTCGTTTTCCGGCTGACCGCTCACACCTGTAGACCCTTTCTCAAGAATCACAACGGGAACTGAATCCCATGAGCAATTCGCAACAAGGCGCGCAGCATTCTCATCCGGCGCATCCGCAGGCTGCGGCGACTCCAGCCGCGCCAGCCGCACCGCCCTACAAGCCGCTGGCTTTCAGCTTTCCGTTTGCGCCTGCTGGCAAGGACGATGCAGGCGACCCGATGACGTACATGAAGGCGCTCGGCAATGCGCAGAACGGTTTCTATCCGCTCGGCGCAAACGGCCTGTGGCACGGCGGGATACACTTCGATGGAAAAACCGGCAACGCGCTGAAGCAGGACGTTGGCATTCGCGCGATTGCGGATGGTGAGGTGGTCGCGTACCGGCTCGATTCGAAATACCCCGAACTTGAATATCAGGACAAGCGTTCGGCACTCTATTCGACGGGCTTCGTGCTGGTCCGCCACAAGCTGCAGCTTCCGCCGCCGCAACCGAAACAGGATGCGGCCTCACCGAATGCGGCCAGCACGCAGGGCGCATCCAGCACGCCAGCGGCTCCGGCCTCTGCCGCCAGCCCGGCGAGCGCCCCGGCTGCAGCAAGCAGTCCAGCCGCTGCTGCGCAACCTTCGAAAGCTCCCGCCGCCGACACGCTGGTGTTTTTCAGCCTGTACATGCACCTGCTGGACTGGGTCGGATATGAAATGGCGATGGAAGCCGCGAAGGAGGCTCCCGTTGACCCGAACGCACCGAAAATCGACTCGATGCCGTTCTGGGAAGGCGACCGGTACTATCGGGTCGGTACGAAAGCAAAGGACAAACAGGATGCGCCGAAGCCGAAGGCTCTTCCGTCCCTGCCGCAACAGACGGGTGGCGGGATCGGCGCGGACAGCGATCCGATCGGAGCCTTGATCCAGAACGATTTCAAAATGCCGTCGCCAGCCGCAACTGACACCAGCGATGATAACGACGATACGCCCCCAACGACGCCCGTTACCGGCATCCGTGTGCGCGATTCAGCCAACGGAAAGATTATCGGGTTGCTGCCGACAGGCTCGGAACTGGTCATCTCCACAACGGAGAAGTCGGACAAGCCGGGCTGGGCGAAGATCGCGACGATCAGGAGCGGCACGCCGGTCGGGGCGGTAGCGGGTCAGGACGCGTCGCCACACGCGCCGTACGGCTGGGTGTATGTCAATGAACTGGATATCGTGGTTGATCCGAAGCCCCTCGATCAGGTGGTGGTGCTCAGGACGCCGTTTGCCGTGACGGCAGGGACCGTGATCGGTTATCTCGGCCAGTATCAGGACTACACCGATTCAAGTTCCCTGCCGCCGGGACGCACGCATCCGATGCTGCATCTGGAGACGTTTGCCGGACCAGACCTGCAGGATTTCGTCAGCAGGAGCAGAGACCGGGTCAAACAGATACCGGCGTCTAACGCGTTTCTTGAAGTTTCGCCGGGTGCGTTGCTGGTGACGGATATTCCCGAACCCGACCAGACGCTGACCCAGACCGGTCTCCATCTGGTGCCGCTTGGTGATGCGCAAGGATCACACTGGGTAAAGGTGCAACCGAAGAGTGCTCCACCAGCGGCACCGGCTGCATCAACTCAGGCTGGTCATCATGGCAGCCACCACGGACACCATGCTGCACAGCCGCTCCAGAATGTCGGACCGGCGCTATGGGTCGATGCCAGTCTCGCGAACCAGACGACGACAGCGGTGGTCAAGGGCTGGACAGACTTCCCCCTGAAAGTCGCGAACGCGAAGGGACCGGGCGCGGATTTCCGCGACGTGTTCCGCCGCGTCGATCTCGACAAGCTTGGTGCACAGAACGTTGCGAAGGATGACAAAGGCCAGCACTGGTGGAACATCACGATCGGCACGAAGGACGGCGCAACCCGTCAGGGCTGGGTGTGCGAAAAGGACCATCCGCTTACGCGCATGTGTGGCCCGTGGGACTGGCCTGGCTTTGAACTGATCGACCATAGCAGTATCAAACCCATCGACATGCTGATGCGTTACCTGTATGTCACGCAGCAATTGGTCCATGGGGAGGACGAATCGGAGTTCAAACCAAGCGCATCACTGGTGAACGGTGGCGAACTTATTACGAAACTGGAAAAGGCCATTGACACGAGCCATGATGGCAAGATAACTGCGCAGGAATTGAGGGATGCGCAGCAGACGCCGTGGCTGGCTGAAGCCATTTCGCATCTGGTGGTGCGTTGCGAGAGCGAATGGGGCGGCGGCCCCGGCAAGTGGGATGCCCTGTCGCCGCTGATGAAGGAACTGCTGTGGCTCTGGAAAAGCGAGCTTGAGCGGATCAACAAGCTGCAGTGGTGGGAACAGGTGACGGGTGTTGAGGGCTTCCCGAAGGAGCCAACGCCGTGGCACTTTCATCCGATTGGGCTGATTGGGAATTTCAATCATGCGACAGGCGGCTTGGATGAACTCATTAAGAAAATAGGCGACGCCATTTCCGGCGGCGAGGGTGGTTACGAATCGTATAATACGGGAACCAAGGATGTTCCGGGGGGAGGGGTTGGTCATTCATATATGCATCCTCCGGCAGGAACGGTTACTTCAAAAACAATCGATGAAATCTTGGCAACAGACCCACTCTCTGGTACTGATTCAAATCGAATGTTTGCGACAGGGAAATATCAGACAACGTTATACACACTTAGGTCTGGTAAGGCGGCTTTGGGATTGACGGGAAATGAAAAATACGATGCAGATATGCAGGAGCGTTTTTTCAGAGACTATCTCTTCAACAAGGCCGGGGGTGGTGCATTGGCCGCTTTTGTTAAAAGCGGAAAGGGAACTATAGACGACGCCCAGTATGCTGCGGCGCAGGAGTGGGCTTCTATCTCAGCTCCGCAGGGTCGCCCGATTCAAGACGGTAGAATATCGAACGGTCACATGTCGTACTATCAAGGCGCGGCCAACACGAATAATGACAGTTCCACTGGGAAATTGGTGGATGTTCTCAATCAAATTGAAGGGACGAGGTGATAAACGTGAGGCTAAAATTGTCTTTGAAATATCATTTTTGCGCATTGCTACTTGTTTTTTCCGGTGCTGTGCTTGCTGAGTCAAGCGTTAGTGCACTCAATGTTCCTGCCATAAAAGCCGAGACACCCTACGGTAAGGTTCGTGAAATCATGTTGGAGCATGGATGGAGTCCATATCACGGTGCCAATGCCTTACCGTGTGCTTCTGAAGACGAAAGGTGCAAAGGACGTCCCGAAATGCAAGTGTGCTCAGACGTTGGGCTTGGCCAATGTTCTTGGTTATGGAAAAAGGGCGGGAAGATCGTTCTTATAAAAACACAAGATGACGACTTGTTTTATGGCGTTACTCGGTACTATGGGCATTGAAATGAGGTTTAATACTGAGATCGTTGATTGATCGTAATGATCCGGTTAGTCTGATATAGATTCCTCATAGCCAATGCTGTCTTAATACATCACATCATGATGAACCTCATTCGTGTTGGCGACGATACCGACCACGATGGTAAGGTTGAAACGGGCTCTACAACAATGCGCTTCGACGGTCGTTTCGTCGCCCGCAAGGGTGATCGTGTCTCGTGCCCTCGCCACCCCGACGTGTCGCCCAATGTGATTGAGGAAGGCGACACATCGATGACCGATGGTGGTATCCCGATTGCCCGACACGGGCACCGGGCTACCTGCGGGTGTCACCTGATTTCGAGCCTGGTCTGACCGGTTATAGGGGCTTTATACAATTCGAAGCGGCAGCCATCCAGCCTGCAACGCCGAACACATCCTACCTTCACGTGTACCAACTTTCGTGAAATCCCGACCGGCAAAAAAGAAAACATCACGAGGCAGCCCACGTGCCGCATTGACGAAAGAAAAACTGCTCCCGCCGACGGCCGGATCAGCGCGCGAGGTTTCCCTGCGCAATCACCTTGCGCTTGCTGCTTGCCGCAGCGGTGCCGGAAGCACGGCGCTTCTCGGCGAGATGTTCATCGTGGCCAGCCTGAGCTGGTTTCTGCGAGAAGCAGGTTTCGGCGATGAACCCGATTCCTTCTATCACGATGTACAGGGGGCACTCGAACGTTGCGTTGCGCTCACATTTAGCAGCGAAGCCTGGAGCATTGAATCTGCCGACGAGGTTATTCTTGCGGGGCTGCTGTGTTTCTACGACCAGCAGTTCGCGGCCGCACCAGTTTATGTGATGGATGGTGCGCGAAAGCGGATATTGCGTCTGGCGCAGGCTAAGTGGATGCTCCCGTGGCCCGGCAGGGAGTAGCGCATTGCCTCGCTCCACGCTGGCAGTCATCGGAAGTCCGGGAGCACATCGGGTTGCTGTGAGCGAGGGTTCAAGGTCCACGGCGTAGAAGCGGCAGGAACTGTCCGGCAACAAGTCCATTCGCGTAGTCGGACATGTGATCGCCATAGCTATAAAGATATTTCCCGTTCATCGTCATCGGGCAGACATTCCGCTGCGAGTCACACAGCACAGACGTAGGGTCGTAGACGGTCAGATCAGGATGGCGTGCCTTTATCTGGTCAACGATGCTGCGGTAGGCGGATGTGCGGTCGAGATAACTGCGATAGCTGATTGCACAACGCTGGGCAGCATTGAGGTCCGACACGCCGAGCACGCGATGCACAAACGGCCATGCGAGCGGCCGTCGGTCCATGCACTGCCGGGGATCGCGCAGTTCGGGATTGTCCAGCATGAGCGCGACGCGTTTGCCTGCGTGCAGCAGAACGGCGATTGCATTATCCAGCCCGTCGCCCGCGGCGGACATCGTCGCCTTTGACGAACCGTCATATGCGAACTGCGGACCGACAATATCCCGGCTGGCTGCAACCAGTACGACGGTCGTCAACTCTGGATTGCCGAGCAGCATGCGCAACGCGGCGTTATTCGCCTCGCGACACTCGTCCGCGTCACCCACCGCATTCGATGCGATTTCATGCACGCCAGCCATCGGCGGACAGCTTGCGCGCGCAACCAGCGTCCAGCTCATGCCTGGCATTGACTTACGCACCAGCCCCCAGTACAGCGCGTCGGCCTTGCTGTCGCCCCACACCGCGAAATGGGAGGGTGCCCGTTTGTCCGTCGCGCAGAACTGGAAGAGGTGCCGGTCGGCAGATGACACGCCGCACGTGAGATTGACGAATTCGTGACCCGCGCCCAGCGTTGCCGTGGTGACATCCGCATCCGGGCTGTACCCCTTCCTGAACCCGAACCCTCCGCGAACATACGTCATGCCGCCAAGATACGCCGCGCCGAGCATCAGCACGCACGGCGCAACCAGTTTCCACCGGACCTGCGGCCCGAAGCGAACCGGCCGTTCAACGAGCACGGTTGTCAGCCACGCCAGCGCGATGCTCACGGCGACAATGCCGATCCGCACGCCCACTGGCGGTTCACCGTCCGCGACAATGAAACACAGCGACAGCAGCGGCCAGTGCCACAGGTACAGCGCGTAGCTGATTTTGCCGAACCACACCGCGACCGGATTACCGAGCAGCAGCCGGTTCGCCACCCCTTTCGGACCCGCTGCAATCAACGCTGCCGCGCCTAGCACCGGTGGCACCGCAAACCATCCCGGAAAGGGCAACCGGGAATTCAGCACGATAAACGAGACCACGCACAGCAACAGACCGATCGATGACGCGCTATGGGCGTGGTCGTTTCGCTTCACGCATCTGCCGGAAGCCGCGATTGCGAGCCCGGCGCCTGCGGCCAGCTCCCACATGCGGCTTGTCGGCCAGTAAAACGCGGCGGTCGGGTGATACCGGACCAGCCAGATGGCTGACACGAACGACAGTAATCCGGTCACTGCGCAGACCAGCGCGACCCGACGCAGCCGAACGGCGACGTACATCAGGACAGGCCACACGATGTAGAACTGCTCCTCGACGCCGAGCGACCAGAGATGAAGCAGGGGCTTGGCGGAAGCGGTCTGGTCAAAATATCCGGCTTCCATCCAGAACGCCCAGTTCGAGACGAATCCCGCGCCCGCGAGCACGTGTTTTCCAAGCTCGCGGTACTCGTCGCCGGTCAGGCAGAACCAGCCCATCGCCCACGTCGCGAGTAGCACGGTCACGAGTGCGGGAAATATGCGCCGGATACGCCGCGCATAGAACTGTGCCAGCGAATACTGTCCTGCCTGCATGTCGGCGAGCAGGATGCCGGTAATCAGGTAGCCGGAAATGACAAAGAAGATATCGACGCCGACGAAGCCTCCCGGCAGCACCGCTGGAAACGCGTGAAAGATAACGACCGCGAGCACGGCAATCGCGCGCAGGCCATCAATGTCGGGACGATAGGTGTGTGATCTTGCGGTCGCTACGGCGACAACGGGGAGTGTTCTGGTCATGGTTGTGCGGGTGCGCGAGGCGGGCGGACGGCAAGAAGCCCCCGGATGCGTTCGTGCGCCAGTTCCGGTTTGTAGTGTTTACTCGACAAACAAAGGCGTAACAAACCCCTGCGTCCTGATAGACACAGTCAGCAAGGGAGAGCGATATGGATCAGCGGAAATCGGATTGTAGAGTAAACACGACGTATAATGTCGTGTTTACAGCGTCGTTAATCAGTCTACAGATGGGCATCCTGCCCACCATGACCGTCAAACGATTCGCCTCTGTGCCCACCAAACCCGCCCCGATCTCCATTGCGCTGGGCGGCCGTATCAAGCAGCGTCGGCACGAAGTGGAGAAATCGCAGGAAACGCTGGCGTTCGAGGCGCACGTGGATCGCACCTACATTTCGGCGATCGAGCGAGGCGTCGCCAATCCGTCCATCGAGACGCTGGCGAACATCTGCTATGCGCTGAACGTAACGCTGGCTGAACTGTTCGAGCCGCTGGGTGGCGTTTCACTTGCGCCGACCGGCGAGCGCCGCGCAAATGCTGCGACGCCGCCCGACATCAAACGCTCCCGGTTCCGCTGATCCGTTTTCCGGCTATCTGCTGGCGGGTCATCGCACGACCGTCAACCGGCGTGAAGCATGCGGTTGACGGCGTGCAAATCTGGATGAATCAGGCGACCCAGCCCATCAGGATGCTGCAGCCGACCACTGTGCCGATCAGCAGTCCGACTATCTGCGGCCCGACGCTCCAGAAAATCTTTGCCCCGAGCATTCCCTGCAAACCGCCGCTGGTGATGATGATGTCCGGTTTCGCTGCGCGGCGAAGTGCATTGCCGATCCGCACGCCGACGACGCCCAGTAGTGCGCCCGCAATCCAGACGAAGACGAACTTGAGCGCCAGATGCTGGGTGTGCGGTGGCATATCGGCTCCCGTCGCCATGAATGAGATCAGGAGGGCGATGATCGCCCAGAGCACCGCGCCGAGGCGGCTTTTTCTGGCGGGGGTCTTAACTTGGTTGTTGCTGGTTTCCATGTTTATTCCTTGTTGATAGATAGTGAAGTTCAGATGTAAATGCACGTCGGACGAACGTCATTGCGCCGGAAGAGTGAACCGGAGACGTTTGAGGTAACTACGGCGGCTTATCGGAGCGTTTCTCACGGATCGACACCGCGCCGTCGAGCACCGCGGAAAACGTTTCTCGCGCCGTGATGTAGGTTCCATACCGGGCGCGTTTGCCGGAATCGGGGTTCGCGTAATCCAGGCGTGCGTTGCACGTCGCCATGGGAGCATCGCGCTCCGCCGGATCGAGGATCAGCAGCGCATGGGGCTGGAATCTGCAACCCTGCGTGCGGCCCTCGCTGCCCACGACCAGCACGGCATGCGAAAGGGACTGCCCGATCGGCCGCCAGCTCGCAATCACCAGATGTCCGCGCGACAGTTCCTGTTCGCAGAAGTCGAGCACTTTGCGGTGAGCACCTTCGAGAACGGCGGGTTGCAGGCTCCAGTCGCACTCCCGTATGACCCCCGCCACTTCCGTGAGCGTTGCACCCGTGAAGTACAGCGGCGCTGCACGGTTCCAGAGATCGGCTTCCGGTCCCCGGCGTCGCCACGACACGGCGGTCGGATCGGCGATGCGCCCGAGTATCGCGAGAGCACTTGCCGTAGCGTAAAGCGAGCATGCCGAGTCCCAGTCGCCCTGAAGGGCGTGAATTGCGAATTTCGATCCCGCCCGTAACGTCTGTCCGGGCGTGAGACGGGGATGAAGTCGTTGCACGATGAACTCCCGCATCAGTATTCGCCCGGCAGGAGCACGGTGCTTACGCTTCTGTCGCGCTCGGTGATGATCCAGACGCGCTCCCGCGAGGCGCCAATCTCGTAGCAGGACAGGATGCGTAAGCCGACAACGATTGCTTCGAGATTGAGTCGCACATCCGCTGCACAGAGACTTCCGAAATCGCCGTTCTGATGACGCCATAGCAAGGTCGTAGC
Organism: Burkholderia sp. 4M9327F10; assembly: GCF_005503145.1. Lineage (GTDB taxonomy): Bacteria > Pseudomonadota > Gammaproteobacteria > Burkholderiales > Burkholderiaceae > Paraburkholderia. Next base: position 43,192 of record NZ_SCNV01000018.1, read on the forward strand.
ATTGGTGCCGGTCCGATCCAGTACATCGATCGCGCCGGGTGTGGCCACGACCTGCCCGAGCGGAAATAGCGGTTGCAACTGGTGATCTGGTGATGTATTCGGTTTCATGATGAGGTTTAGGTATCCGAAATATTTGAGGCGTGAGTCATCTCCGGATGACGATCCGGTCACAGGCTCTGGAGTGGGAAAACTGGAAACGCGAGGCTGCTGCGGGTGCGTTTCAGGAAAACAGGGTGCTACAAGGGAGGTCGACGGTGCAACTCAAGGCACAGACCGGATGAGAACAAAGATTCGCGCAGGTAAAGACAAGGTTGAGGCGATAAAAACGTATTTTTGCCAGAAAATCAACATAAACGGCCATCGAACCGGCATTCGTCGGTGAAAATTTAACACAAATCGCGCTAAATTGATAAAAGAGTCAGATCACCCGATCAAAAATCGGAAAACTTTGCCAATCTTACGGGGTTGCCGCATTTCCGACGCTGCCGGGATGCCAGAAATCGTCTTCCGGCCCGTTTTCCGGGCCGCCAGCGGCTTCCAATTCCCCGGCCAAGGGTTTGCGCGGGGTAAGAGGATGCGGGGCGCTATGGCTCGGATTCCCTTGCTGAAAGAATCGTAATAGTTGACGCGGCGCAGCAATTGCCGGTTCGACCCCGCTCCGGTGCCGAAAATCGGGTCATCCCGCCCATTTTTTAAGCATGATCTGTGGTTTCAGGCGCTTTCAGGTGATTGGCAGTCCAAAGCCTGGTTTAGGAGCTTGTCTTGACCGTCGCCGGTCCGACAAGGCCAGGGATATTGAAGATTCAGTGTCGCTGCGTTCGCGAACGCGAGGTGCAATCACTGTAGTAGATAGCCGAACTGGGTAGCCAATCAGATTCCCGGTGCAAAGATTCCTTGTGGTGTCATACCCGTCGCGCGACGGGTCACACATACGTTGCATGGTGAACCGGCGGTCGATGATGGTGCGGTAGCAGCATGTGCCGACAGCGGCGAACCAGATGTCCGCGATACCTGACGCGTTTGCACACGACACGCGGATGCGCTTCGGCCGCACTTGGGGCAAAAGACGCAACTGCAACCAATGCGCTCAACAAAACCAACGTCATGAATTTCTGCACGATAACTCCTCCATTCACGGAGGTGCGATTCTACCCGGCGGTATGAATGTGTTATCAGGCGCGCATGGGTCGGATGCGATAATGGCCGGTGGGCTGGGACGCCATTGTCCCAAAGACCGATAGCAGCGAAGACCATATACGAGGCATCCGTGGAATACCGCGTTTCCTATGAACACAGCCTTGCAAGCGAGCCAGCCAATTTCATTGCGCAGGTACCGTCGCAGTTAGTCACGGACGTTCCCGCGACGATACCGCGCGCGCTGTTGCCTGAGTTCATCGCTGATCTCATCCGGCAGCGGTCGCCACAGATTGGGCGAATCCGAAACTTGCGCATCCTTTAGGCCACGAATCGGGCGACGTCTAAGTGAAATCAGATGATCCAGCGAGCCGGACGGATCGCCGCCGACATCGAGCGGGTTTCACCCAGAATTGGCCATAGTGTTTCCTGCCCTTGAGGCTAGGGTAAGAAGTCAAGCATTGCCGTGGGCTCGTCGAAGCGCCGCGCTGAGGACTCGATATGACCCTGCTGAAAAGCCGCCTCGCGGCGACAGATTCAAAGCTCAAGGAAATCAAAGGCGCCAAACGGGCATCAGATAAAGTACGTCGTCAGCAGTACAAGCAGACAAAAGCGGATCGTGAACGGAAGGTGATCTTTGTCGGCGAAGCCGTCATGCGTCGTCTCGATCGTGGTGAATGGAACGAAGCCGACTTCCGGCAGATGATGGATGAGGCGCTATCTCGGCCCGCTGATCGTGCTCTCTTCGATCTCGACTGATTTTTCTTTGTCCAACCGGCAACGCAGCGACATTCCGAGGTGTTCCTCGAAGAGCTAATCGATATCCGAGCGCGCTATGTTCTACCTGCACTGTACGACGAAGCTTCTTGACCGTCTGAAATCCGAAGTGGTCACCAGCGGCACCAGCACCACTTGCCTTGGAAGCTGGTACGCCACGGCTTTGCTATGGAAACCGCAGCTTGCGCTCTTCGTCAACGAACGAACGCTTCTCCCGGTCCTGATGCCTTTAGCTCCGGCGTCCAGCACGGCAGCCAGATTCCCCCGCTTCCTAGCCCATGTCCTTGCCGCCCACGGTGTTCAGCCGCCGTTCATTGAGCGAGAGCTACCGGAAATGCAGGAAGTCCGATGCGCAAAGACGACAAATCGTAGTGTCGTCGGCATCATGACCCAGTTTTCCCATTTCGCTGAAGGCTATCGTGGTAGCGACGAAATGAATGACCTTGTAGCGTTGTCGATTAGGCTGGCGCGTATGCCTTGCAGTCCGCTGTACAAGGGGGCCGTGTTCCCGGACAAGGCGCTGCGCGAACTGGTCGGAGCTGGATCACTGCAATAGCGGCCTCGATATCTTTGTCCCCCGGCTTCTTCTTCCGAGGTCTCCGTCAGTTCGTATCGGTAGCGGCGAACCGCGTGCTTGCGATACCGAACGCAGTTGCTACCGGTTCCCATCAACCAGCGACCCCATCACCTGCTTCGTCAGAAATCTGGACGGCTAAACAAATCTCCCCCAGTCAGCGCGCGGTACCATCGCGCGTGGAACAGGTACACACGCTTACGGGCGCGCATCGCCCCCACGTAGAACAGCCGCCGCTCTTCTTCGACAGTTCCCGTGCGGAATGCACGGTGTAGCGGCAATCGCTACGGCGTTCCTCGGTATGAGCCATCAGAAGATCGGCATTGTTTGACGTACCGCGACGCAGATCGCGGCTGGGCCGTCGATCTGTTCCGGTCAAGAGCTTCAAGGTCTCCGCCGTCACGGCCACCAGCAAGCAGGCGAAGAACTTCGACTGACGCTCGAATTGCCCCGACCGTGGAAGGGTGGGGCAATGTGCATAGGCCGAAGCGGTAGTCGGGTACGCGTCTGACCGCGTGTTAGTCTGTTGTGCGGTGACAACCAAAACGGAAAGGGGCCATGTACAGGATGTTCAATCCCATGAATGCTGGCGACGATGTAGGCGTTGACTTTGATCTTGAGGTCAACGGCGTCGTGCAGAAGTTCTGCGTCAGCAGTGAAGCCATCGAAGACCTGAGCAAAAGCGAAAAGCTGCACGGGAGGGAAATGATCGACGCATTCCAAGAATACGCCGACCGGATTTGCGAGGTCGCGCAGCGCAAACACGGTTCACCCAGTAACGGGCGAATCCTCCTGAAGACCTCGGACTTCTGATCTGGTGCCCCGTTCGGTGACGCGATAGGGCTTTGTACCGGCGCTAAAGGTTTGCCCGTGTTGGCGAAGCGTGATACTGGGAGCGGGCGCGTAGTTACGAGTGTGCCCTCGCCATGCACGAGAATGCGCTTGCGTGTGCGCGGAACGTGATTTTCGAAATCGGTGCGGGGCGCACGGTACCGACGGCGTGGCATTTTGGTGAACGCAAGAGCGGTAAGCTGATCCGGATCAATCCGACTGGCTGGCACGTATTGGGTCATGATGCGATCGGCTTACAGGGCCGCTGCGCTGGACGTTCTCCAACGCATGGATGCTGTCCTGCAAATTGGATGACGGGCGAACGGTCGGTTTTTTCTTTCTTCCACACGATGCGGCTACATTCAGTCGTGCGGCGCAATGCAGCCGAGTGTGGACAGGACGCGTTCGCTCATGGGGCATACTCCTCAAGCACGCGATCCTGCAATGACACAAACTGGACGTGGTTTCGCTCCTCGAGCGCGACGTAGCCAGGTGATGAGGCAACAATAAACCCACGTGCGATGAGCTGCTGCTTTGCATCGCGCACTTCCATGCAAACATGCTCAGCGTCGGATTTGAATTTTGCGCAAACGCCAGCAAAATGTTTCTGCTCATCATTGAACTGAAGTTGCACGGCGGAACGCGCTATCAGTGCTGGTATCGACGCATAGATGACGACGGCAAGGCAAACGGTGAGAAAGAACGCAAACGCGCCGAGAGTGCTCATACTCGCCAGTGCTATTGCCTTTGTCTGCCGATGATCCCGAAGCAGCCTGACTGACTTGCGGGGTCGAGTGACAACCGTCCAACGCTGGGACACTGCCCGGATTCCCCTTTCAAGTAATCCGAAAATAAAAAACAGCACAAAGACATACACAGCCATCCCGACTGCTAACGCGACTGCCGCACCGAACAATGACGGCACGTTTGAGTGCGTGTCGTTTCCTAACACCCGGGCAACGACGCTGAAGAGAGCATCGCCCCCGTATACGAAGTAGTCCGTCGTCGACTTCGGAAATAGACCTGCGTCCAGATGGTGATGCCCGTAGTAAAGCTCGAGATACACGAACCCGCACTGGAAAACAGCGCACACGAAGAGAAACCCCGTAAGGTTGAGCGCAAATATGCGAGCCGTCGTAAGCTTAAAGCCAGTGGTCTTGCCAGTTTCATCTGCAACGTCGGGTGTCGACATGTCCATGTTTCTTCCTTGCAATGCCAGTTGATTTCGATCTGCATCACCGTAGCGGCCGGAAGTTTGGCAGTTGGAGCCGATTGCTGCAAGCCGTTGAAAGGAGCCGTTGTTGCCTGAACAACGATTGCTTTAGCGAACTCAGACTGGCAGTTTCAATTCGACAACGACATCTGGTTGGCCTGCCGGTTCAATGCCTGCGATCACGGACACGGCATGGCACTGATACCCGAAGAGCACGAGCGGGAAATCCCGCTCGTGCTCCGCATTGATCACTGCTGGGTGTCGAGCCCGAACGCGCACGCCGGATACCGATGCGCCCATTTCGGAAACTCGGGGCGGAGATTTTCACGAGACAGGATGCTGGCAACAGGTAACGCAGTCTCCATTGGCACATCGTCCACGATGTCAATCCCCGTCATTGTCCGTATCCTCGATCGAAGGCGAGCCAAGGACGACGCCGGATAGATTGTGCGGAGTTCACGACCACTGGCCCATAGTTCGAGCGCGTGCCGTAGAGGCCGATCGAGGACCCGGTTGATGACCGGCCGTAACGTATTTAGCGGCACGTGAGAATCGAACCGAAGCTTTTCTATCTCTTGCCAGTAAACGTCGTCGACTATTTCCCGCATCCATGCCGAACCACGCGTGAGGCCGTTGCGCGTCAAATATTCCTTCGGCACCTTCAGCTCTGCACGGATGCTTTTTCTGGCGACCGTTGTCAGCCCCACCCACACTTTAGCGGCATCAGCTTCGCCGACAACTGCTTGCAGATGGCGAAAAGCGTGCGTACGGCGATCAGTCAATTCCTGCGCCTTGTCGTACATCACCAGTACAGGCCCGTTCTGATGTTTGCCCAGACGTATGCCGGTTCCCTCATTCAGGCAACCAGGCCGAAACTCCCACGACGTGTTGCGCAATATGTGCCGATAAAACTGCTTCTGCTCCATACCATCCGGTAAGCCAAAACGCTGAGTGATGTGAATTTCAGAAAGATCGAACTCACCGCCAAACCACGCTGCGCGCTGCTCGTCGGTGTATGTGATCTTGAGTACGTCCAGCACAGCGCAGATCAGCGTGCCGCCCAGCAGGCAGACATCGTTCGATCCGAACGAATTGTGCCCCTGCAACGGTTTGAGGGGGCAACCGCGAATTTGAATCGCTGTACCGGCGTGCAGGGACATTACGTCGATAAACGCACCACGAGGCTGCAGCATGACTTTTTTGCTGAAACGGGAGAAGACGGGGGCGGCATCTGAATTCTCATACCGCTTGCCCCGTTCGTTGCCGAACTGTTCGTGCGGGTGAATAATAGTTACATCCAATAGATCAATCATTCGTTTACCTAATCAATATTTATAGATTCGTTTCTGCTGTAGACATCACTATTTACAGGATTGGGAATCTCAATATGAGAGGGAGTAGATTAGTATCCCCAGCTGGTAAGCAACAGTCGCCAGACAATGCGTTTCTTTGCGCCAGTTGGAACGCCCGGATAAATGAAGATAGTGGTACACATGCTCGGCTTTCGTATTAGGTCATGCATGCGCATGCGCTGCAGGTATGCAACAGATCGGCGTCAGGCTGCAACAGTTCGATCTTTGTCTGCCAGACCGGGCCGTACTGCATTGAGCGTGGCGTGATCAGGAAACGCTCATCTTCTCGAAGTGCTGACGGGATTGATGGGAGCGGATCGTCGATCCAATAGCGCAACCGGTCGCAGGTGAGGATCACACCGTCAACGAGGTTCAGCGCGTCCCGGATTTTCCGGGGGAGGCGGGATGGGGGTGACATGGTTAGTTTCCAGTGCTCCCTACTGCGCCGGGTGGTGTCGGGGCGGGAGCGTTCGGTTTGTCGTGGAAGGGATTGCTGAAGCGCGGCTGTCTGGTCAGACAGCCGCACTGCGCACCAGGCTTTACAACATTTTTCGGCGGGCGCTCATTGCGGTTGTTGCGCGATCCTGCGGCCTACGGCGGGGGCCGCAATGGGTGCCACTAAGCAACGCGATTGCGCCGCTCGTTCGGAGGAAGCCGAGCGTCCAGCGAGTCTGCGTTCGCGCCAGCCGACTTGGCGGGTTGCTGGCAGTGCTGGCCTGCGGTCATTGCGCTTTTGGGCATGTCGTGGCCAGAAAGCGCAATGGACGCATTTGCTTCCGACGGCTTGCGCGGCGGCGCAGACTGACCGCCGTCAGATGTTGCAGCTTCCTCCACGACGTGCCCCAAGTCCTGAGGCATGGAAGGGGCCAAGTCCTGCGTCTTGTCGGTGCTGCCAACGACTACATCCTTGCCCCCGGACTTACGCGTCCACAGGATGTCGAGGTTGTAATCGGTCGCCCAGCGGTCATGCCAGCCCGTAGGCGGAGAAACGCCCACTGCATTCTTCGGCGAAATCATCGGGGGGGCAACGCCGCGCGAGATGTTCGACGGGGAGATGTCGATGACCTGCCCGATCTTTGCGAGCGACACTTTCTCTTTGTGCAGGTGGGCGTGGCGCAACACATACCACGCCAGCCGGATGATCGCGCGCTCCGCGATGAACGGCTCCGGGCGGTAGGTGTAAGCGCCGTCCGGGTCGAGGAACCCTTCGACCATCACGCGACCGATACCTTGCGGATGCCAGTTCGCCAAGGTCACATTGGTCAGCACGAGTGCGATCTGCGCACGCGGCCCCGGCTCACATTTGCCAGCCTCCACGAAGACCTGGCAATGCTCGCGAAGCCAGGTCACATCTTGCTTCCTCGTGTGAAGAATGAAGATGACAATCAGCGCACCGAGCTTATGCGCCTCCGCGTTGAGCTGGGCCAGTGCCGCGATCACGTCGTCACGCGTCAAGTCCTTGTATTCGACCTGAGCGAAAATGCATGCGCCCGGTTTCAGGCGGCCTATCGCAATGTGGGCACCCTCTGGCGCGAGAATATGGAAGCGGGTGCAGCGGTCGATCTGCTCTATCAGCAGCTTCTTCGCCCGAATGGCCTTGGCCGCGTATGCCATCACCGGTTTCGCCTTGTTCGAGCCGGACGCGTACAGAAAGGTAATGGTGGAGACAGGGTTGACCGGCTGGTCGGCGATAACCTGATTTTCGAGGATGCCGCTCGCGACGGCGGCCTCGGTAGCCGCGAAGTTCGTCGGATCACTGCACGTCACGATCGCGACGCCTGTCCGCGGCTCTACGGCGGTGAGGAATGCCTTCTTTATCGCTTGCGCGATTTCGGGCGCCTCGAGCACGGGGCCGTCGTCGGCCGCGGTCAATCCGGGACCAGTTGCCGCCGACACATGATCGGCGGGCGCGGTTGTCGAGGGCGTATTGTTGCCGGGCGCCTCATCGGCCGACGGCGGCAACGGCTTTTGCGGCTGCTCCATTATTTAGCCTCCTTCGATGCGAGGAAAGCCGCAATGGTCGACTCGGGCCAGATGCGGATGCGCGCGGTAATGCGCAACGGCACGAGTTCGCCCGATTTTACGAGTTTGTACAGGGTCGTCCTGCCGATGTTGAGCATCTGGCAGACTTCATCCGCGAGATAATTGCGCTGGACAGCGGGCGCGGTTGCGTTACGCGTGTTGGAGTGGATGTGCGCCGCGACCGGCGTGTCGGATTCGACGTGCTGGCAAGCCGCTGCCTGCGAGCGCGGCGGCGAAACAGCAATGGCCGCAGAGCTTCCCGAGAGGGCCGCGCTCACTGGCGATGGGATGGGGTTCTTATGACGTGAGTTCATTTGTGCGCTGGCATTGGGTTGGCATGAATTTATGCGCAACGTCCAGACGCAGAAGGGCTTACCCTATCTGTTTCACACGCTTGTGCAGATTTGCAAAGCGTGTGGCGCTGGACGCGCAAACATAAACAGATACAGGCAAACCCCACTCACCATGTGTGGCGGGCGTTCAACTGTCGGCCCCTCGGCGGAAGACGACTCCGATTCGGTTGATTGGCCTATTCGCAGATTATCGGTGGTCGATTTCCCGGCTCCAGGCGGCTTACGGCTCCGATCCCAGAACACTTTGGTAGTCGACCTGCCGGTCCACGAGTTGCTACTTTAGCAGACATATTGTTCTCGTGAGTCTTCGTAGCTTTTTAGATTCACCTAAATTCCCTTGAACTCCCGCGACGCACTCAAGCGCAGAAATTTGCCCAATCTTGCATCAATGCCGCCCGCTTTACGAACAGGTCGCCACGGGCATACGCCGCTTCGGCTTTGTCCTTGATGCCGTGCGCCAAAGCAGCCTCACAGACTTCGCGCGGATAGTGGGTCGTTTCGCCCGCCCAGTCGCGGAACGTCGAGCGGAAACCGTGGACCGTGATGTCCTCGCGCTTCATGCGTTCCAGCAGTTGCAGCATTGCCATGTTGGACAGCGGGCTTTTATCACGCCTACCCGGGAAGATGTAATCACCCCGCTTCACTTCCTGCTGCGCCTTGACGAGAGCGATTGCTCGGGCGGGCAGCGGAACGCGATGCTCCTTTCTCATCTTCATGCGCTCGGCAGGGATGGTCCACACGCCCTCGTCCAGATCGAACTCGGACCATGTGGCACCAATCACTTCATTCGTTCGGGTCGCAGTCAGAATAAGAACCTCAAGGGCGCGTGCGGCGGTACCTTCCTGCGCGCGCAGCTTTATCATGAACGCGGACAGGTCGGCATACGGCAGGGCCGGATGATGCGTCACTTTCTGGACGCGGGAACGTTTCGGTAACAACGTGTCCAGGTGGCCCTTCAGGCGTGCCGGATTCTCCCCGGAGCGGTAACCGCGAACAGTCGCCCAGTCGAGTACCGACTCGATCCGGCCGCGAAGGCGCGAGGCTGTTTCCGTTTTTGTCGTCCAGATCGGTTCCAACACCTTCATGACGAGCGTGGTGTCGATGGCGGCGACGGAGCGCGAATCGAAGACCGGGTAAGCATAGGTGGTCAGCGTATTGGTCCACTGCTCGGCGTGCTTGATGTTTTTCCACCCGGTCCGGTGCGCGTCGATATACTTCTCGGCACAGTGCTGGAAGCTTATCTCGTCGGCTGCGGCGGTTGTATCTGCCTTACGCTTGGCTTCGCGGGAGTCAATAGGGTCGATTCCGTCGAGCAGAAGACGGCGGCAGTCAAGGGCACGTGTTCGGGCTTCTGCCAAACCGATAGTGTGAACGGGACCAAGTCCCATGCCTCGCGGTTTACCCTTGAGCATGTAACGGAAGAGCCACGACTTGGCACCGGCGGACGTGATCTGGAGATAAAGGTTGCCGCCGTCGGCATACAGCCCCGGTTTGGTTGTCTTGGCGACCGCTAGTTGGCTAAGTTTGTTTATGGCTCTTGGCATTTTGACTACAAAATGACTATCAAATTAAAGTCTGATTGTACCCAAGTTCATCCGAGTTCAAGTGACGGCAAACACCGGGATATCGGTCGGCAAGCCAATGCTGGCAAGGGATGTCGCGAATTCTAGTGATCACCGATGAACATCGATGCATTCAATCTTGACGGACACCCTTTCCGCCAGAATTTTTAAAAACCCCGCATAGCCAAAATGGCCTGCGGGGTTTTCGCTTTTTGTCCGTCGGGACCATTCAGTTCAGACCAGCCGGATTAGAGATCCGCAGCCTCCACCCACCGTCGCGGCCCTTTTCCATTACCTGTGTAGCGGTGCCGCGCTCATCGAGTACCTGACCGTCCGGCAGCGTCACGTTCAAGGTCCAGTCGAGCAGGACGAGCGCGATATCGCCACTCACCAGCACACGGCGTACCTCGTTACGCAGGTGCGGGCGCAACGTCAGCAACTGAGCGAGGCTGCTGCGCAATTGAGCCGGGCTTCCTTGCACCACCTCGCCGTTCGTCATCCGCATCGTGGCCTGATTGCCAAACAAGCCGAGCACGGCGTCGAGATCACCGGCGTTCAGCGCTGCATCGAAAGCGACCGGGACCTGTTCCGGCGTGCTGCACACGGCGGAGTTGTTCTCGATCGCGCCGACGAAGCGCGCAATCGTCCGCGCCACATCAGCCGGCGCCTCTAGCGGCGACAGGTGTCCCGTTCCGGGCAAGATATGCATCGCAGCATGCGGGATGCGGGGCAGCAGTTCCGCTTGCAGCGTTGCGACGCGATCCACCTGGTCAAGCTCGCCGGAGATGACGATGGTCGGCACGTCGATGGACGCCACCGCCTCGGTGATGTCTTCGCGCATGGCCACGTTCGGCCAGGCCGCTTTGGCTTGCGGTGCAGCTTTCAGGCTGTCCTCGATGACTTGCTCGCGGCGAGCGGCGTCGAGCGGCTTTGCGGTCAGGACGTGATCGATGACGAATTCGACCGATTCGCGCGATTGATACGCGCCAGCCAATGTCGCGCGTTGCTCGTCGGAGAGGACCATCGGCGACGGCGGTGACGGCGCGACGAGCACAAGGCCTTCAAGCCCGCTCGGCCGACGCGACGCAATAAGTTGCGCAACCTTGCCGCCCATCGAATGGCCGACCAGGACGTAGCGCTGCAGACCCAGCGCCTTGATGACGCCTTCTGCGTCGGCGGCGAGATCGGCGATGCGGTAGCCGTCAGCGGGCGCCTCGGAATCGCCCCAGCCGCGGTGATCGGTGGCAACGATCCGGTACCGCCCGGACAGTTCGCTCGCTACCCCGTCCCATGTGCGCGACGAGCCACCGTAGTAGTGCAGGAACACCAGCGCCAATTCGCCGCTGCCTTGCTGCGTGACATGAATCCGCGTGCCGTTCGATTTGATTTCCATTTCCAGACTCCTTCTCCGTTAGGTCGTGTCGGCATCTTAGATTCAAGCCTTGGGTTTGATAATTGCCGTTTCAGTGGGATCAGTCGATAATCGTGTTATCGAATTGGAGGGCGCATGGACCGATTGACGAGCCTCGGCGTATTTGTCGCCGCTGTCGAGGAAGGCAGCCTTGCCGCGGCGGCGCGGCGCTTCGGGCTGTCGGCGGCGATGGCCGGCAAGCATGTGAGCGCAATCGAGGCCGAACTGAATGCGCGCTTACTCCAGCGCACGACGCGGCGCCTGAGCCTGACCGATATCGGCCACACCTACTACGAGCGCTGCAAGCGGATTCTCGAAGCATTCGATGAGGCGAACCGGGAAGCGAACGATTTGCAGGGCACGGCGCGCGGTGTGCTGCGCGTCGCAGCGCCGGTGACGTTCGGCGCGATGCATCTGGGCGGGGTCGTCGCGCGTTATCTGGAAGACCATCCGCACGTGAATGTGGAAGTGCTGCTCGGGGATCGCTACGTCGATCTCATCGATACCGGTGTCGACGTCGCGATCCGGATCGGACGGCTGCAGGACCCGGGACTTGTGACGCGGCGGCTCGCGCCGTGCCGGATGGCCGTTTGTGCGTCGCCTGCGTACCTCGAGCGCCATGGGACGCCGCGCAAGCCCGACGACTTGCGGCGCGCGCAGCGCCTTGCCTTCAGCGAGGCTGTGTCGGCCGGCGACTGGACCTTGCTCGATGCTAGAAACCGCCCGCACGTCATCGACGGACCTTGCCGCATGGCGGCCAACAATACGCAGATGCTGCTCGCCGCCGCGCTTGCCGGAGCCGGCATCGCGTATGGGCCAACGTTCGTGTTCGGCGAGCACCTGGCGCGCGGCGAACTGGTGGAACTGCTGCCGGCGTATCGCCCGGCCGAGCTGGCCATTCAGGCGGTTTATCCGAGCGCGCGGCGCATACCGCTCAAAGTGCGCCGGTTTGTCGATTATCTTGCCGGGACGTTTGGCGATGAGCCGCCTTGGGATCGGAAGGCGATGCTTTAGAAGAACGGCATCGATGCATGGGGCGCGCCCTCGATCTGTCCCAGCTACGGCCACCGACTCATCTGCCGGCGAATCAAGGCGCTGCCTGGCCGAGACCCATGGACGCCGCCTAGTTGCGGCCAAACAGTTGCCGGTACTGCGCTGGTGTCAACGCCGTCAGCTCCTTGAACATGCGCCGCATGCCCGAGTCGCTGCAGAAACCGAGTTCGGCACTGATAGTGCTGGCCGGCACAGTCGTCATGATCAGCCTCTCGCTGACCTGATTCAACTTGATCTTGCGCGCATAGGCGCTCACGCCGCAACCCGTCAGCGCCGATACCTTGCGTGCCAGAGTGCGTTCCGTCGTATTCAATCCGGAGGCGAGTCGCGACACCGTGATGTCGGCGGCCGGAAGCCGCTGCACCAATGCGTGCAGTGCGCGCAGCATCCCGTCTGTTTGCTCGACCAGATGCAAAGACTGGAACGCCTGATGGGTGCGCTCCGGTCGCGGCAATACCATGAGTTTGGTCAGGTCGCGATATGCCTCTGCGCTGATCTGTTGCTCAATGAGCGCCTGGGCAATCGGCAGATAGCCGTTTACTCCAGAAGCAGTAGCGGTGAGCTTGTTGACAACGCAAGTTTGTTCGCTCTGCCATGCCACCTTCGGATGGATTTTCCTCATAGCGTCCGAGAGCCACCAGGTCACGGTCGCAGGCTGGCGGTTTAATCTGCCGGAAGCCGCAAGCAGGCAAACACCCGTGCAATAGCTCCACACGGCCGTCGTGGTCCGCAACCCTGCGAGCACCGCTATCAGGGGCTTGTTTTGTTTAACCGCTTCTTCTATGTGGTGCAGTGATTCGGCCCACAAGCCAGGCACCAGGACGGCGTCCAGGTCGGCAGTGAGCAGCGGGTCAGACGGCTTTAGTTTGACGCCATGCGCGCACTCAACGCTACCGTCCCCAAGAGCGACAAAGCGGGTCTCGAATAACTGCTGGCCGGCGCGCCGGTTCGCTCCGTGCATCAGATCGGCAAATGCAAACAATCCCGCTGGCATGCAACGGGGATAGAGAAGCAGTCCGATTCGAAGAGGGCGCCTCATGACATAAATTGACTGGTTATTGGCATATTGCGCCATTGTAGCCATTCGAGGGCGGACTCATAGTTGGGGCTGCTTTCACCAATACGGTTTGACATGAAAATAACCCAACTGCGTAACGCCACAATCATTGTGGAGTTCGGTTCGTATCGCATTCTGGTGGACCCGATGCTGGCAGCACGTGGCGCGCTTCCGCCGCTTCGTCTCTTCAACGGTCAACGTCAGCGGAACCCGCTCGTCGACCTGCCATCCGTTGCGGATGTTGCACTGGAGTCGGTCACGCATTGCCTGATTACCCATTGTCAGAAAGGACACTTCGATCACCTGGACCGAGCTGGCATGCGCTGGCTACGCCAGCGTCAAACTCCGGTGATCTGTACTCCACACGATGAGGTCTTTTTGAGGCAGCGCGGCCTCAACGTATTGCCTTTGCCTGAGGATCATACGGAGCCTCAAGCCTTCCTGGGCGGCACGATACGCACTGTACGCTGCACACATGGGCGCGGGCTGATCGGTTTGTTGATGGAGCATGGCGTCGGCTACCTGATCGAGATGCCCGGCGAACCGTCGCTCTATCTCGCGGGGGACACGGTGCTGACCCAGGAGGTGCGTGATTTCATATCACGGCATCAACCGCAGGTCTGTGTCATACCGGCGGGTGGTGCGCGATTCGATGCCGGCCAGGACATCATCATGGGAACGGAGGATGTGATCCAGTTCTCACAACTTTCGCAGGGAGTCGTTGTGGCCAATCATCTGGAGGCGCTCAGCCACTGCCCGGTAACCCGTTCGGAATTGCTGCTGGCGTCGACGCAAGCCGCTTTGGTGTCACGCATGCGTATTCCTGCCGACGGTGAAACACTGGATTTTTCAATCGGCCGGTAGTGATTCTTGTGAACGGTTTATCTTTAGTCATCGGCCAAAAAATCATTGATATGCAAAGTGAATAACGCGTTAAAGCGCGTTTTTCGAAGCGTTTTGCGGATCAGGAATGGATGCGTCGTGATAAAAGACGGTCCAGTCGCCGAAGAACCGTTCGTCATAGGGAAAGGTGTTCTCCACGAGATCGATGACGATTTCGTCCTGTAGACCAATAACGGGGTCCTGTACGTGCAGCGTGCCGGCAAGCGGAAAGAAGAGTCGCGCGGTTACCGAATCGGCGAAACGCAGGTAGAGATGGGCCGCGTATGCGGTCCTGACATGGCGTAATGGGCCAATTGCCGGGCCAGGGAAGCCGAGCTTGTCCAGACGACTATCGAGCCGGTTGCGGCCGTGGAGCAAGCCGAGATAGAGCCCCTGTGGAGCATCGCTCATCGAGCCATAGAGTGGAAGTGCCCGGTCGTCGCGGCAGAGGAAATACGTTTGCTTCTCCGAAGGAGCACCGCCTTGTACGATCGACGTGCGCGGTGGCGTGGCAATCCCGCATTGTCGCGGCGCGGCATGTGCGTTGTCCGCTGCGTCTTGCTGGCTCGCACCGGCCTGCAATAAGTCGATAGTGCTCAAGAAGCCGAACAGGACTTCTTGGTGCCGGCGTTGCCTTGGAATGGCGGCAGCCATGGGGATTCTCGCGTAAGAGCCTCGTGCCGCGGTTAGTGCGGGTGGTCGCAACACCTGCAAGCACCTGCCTCAACCTGCTTCATATTCGGAATCCGGCGAAGGTAGCGCATGACGCCTCCCAATGCACCTGTCAGATCTGGCAGGGAGAGTAACCGCGGCTCGCGAAGTTTGCCCGGTGCTATTGCGCCGTTCCGGCGGACCCGGTAAGTTGGCTTTGGTTAGCGCCTACGATGCCGTTGGGCGGCGGCTTCGCAATGCTCCGCTCCAGACGGCTATCGGCGACTCAATCTTTCGACATTGCAGCTTAGGTATCCTCGAGTCATGTCCCACCATTCCATGCTTTTCTCGGTCCGCTCCGTTCCGGCTGAACGGGTGTATCCGCTGCGAACTGCAATTCTGTTGGACGGAAATCCGCAATCGTGCCGCTTCCACGGCGACGATGAAGCCTCGACCCTGCATCTCGCGGTCTACCTGAACGAACGGATCGTCGCCGTTTCGACCGTATGCCGTGAGGCACGACGCGGCGTCACCAGTGACACCCAGTGGCGCCTGCGCGGCGTTGCCGTCGAGTCGGAGCTCCGTGGACAAGGACTTGGCCGGCTTCTGGTGAAGATGTGCATCGACCACGCCCAAAAGCAAGGCGGGCAACTCATCTGGTGCATGGCTAGAGAATCTGCACGAGCCTTTTATGAATCGCTGGAGTTCGTCGCCTCCGCTCCGCCGTTCACGCTTGCCTCGCACGGTGACATCCGCTTTTACGAAATGCACCATGAATTGCGCCATGCATTGCCGGGCGGACACGGGACGCGAGCCATTTCATAAGCGCTACGCCAGTCCCGCATCCGTGCCGTGCCAGTTGTGCCCTTAACGCAGCGGGTCGATGCCGAACTTCTTCAGCAAGAGATTGGCTGTCTGCAGTGCGCCTTCAACCCAGCCTTGCGCATCCGAATAAGCCTCGCCGCAGATGAATAGCGGCCGGTTGGTGAGCGGCTGCACGATCTGCTCTTTGACCTCCCAGCTTTTGACGCCGATATTCCAGCTGTTCCATCCGCCGCCGTACGGATCGTCGCCCCAGTCCCGGAAGGCCGCATTGCGCACCTCCGGCGTATAGGACAAGCCGTGCACGGTGGCCAACTGCCGTGTGGCTTCGGCCACCATCCGGCGCGGCGCGCGATAGCGCGACCACTCCAGCTCGGCGTCGCTATCGACGCCAATGAACGGATCCGCCAGTAGCGGAACCTCGTGATTGCCCTGGCGCGGCTGGCGGCGCTGCGGCCGCAGTCCGTCCCAGAACCCGATGTTATTGCCGTCGTCATAACTGGCCAGCAACATCGAAGGCCCTGTGGTCGCCGGATTGCCGTCGGATTTCGGCCAGTAGTAAACTTGGCGCACGGGCAGGTCCGTAACCGAGCGTCCTGCTTCCACCGGGACGAACGCCGAGCTTCCGTCCGGATGGGTCTGGGTGTACCCCGAGGCGCGCCACCACGGGCTGTTGTAGGTTGTGAACAGCTTGAAGAGCGGTCGCGGTGTCACGCTGGACGTCAGTCCCTGGATCTCCTGCAGGAGCGGGCTGGTCTGCCCCAGCAGGTCGATTGAGCGCCGCGGCATCGCAAGGACGACCTGGCGCGCCCGGATCCGCTTGCCATGCGCCTCGAACTCGAATGCACCGTCGACCCATTCGAGGCCGGACACCGATGCCCCCAGCCGCACCTCGCCGCCCGCCTGCATAAACAGGTTGGCCACCGACTTCGGCACTTCCTGGAAGCCCTTCGAGAAACCCTTGTATCTCGCGTTGACGCCGAAGTCGGACAGGTACCAGGGGATCGCGTCGGCCGCGTTCCAGTTGGTCAGCGTCGAGTTGTAGCCGCCTGCGTCGACGCCGAGCTGGTAAGCCTCGCTGTTGATCACGCGCAGCAGCACGTTCCAGAAGCCCTGCTTGTACAGCGGCTCGCCCGCGAAGCTTGCCTGCTGCGCCATCTGCCGCCGTTCGTCTTCGCTCAGGTGCGGGGCGGTGATGCCGGGTACGATCTGTTCAATTGCGTTGATGATGATGCTGCCGGCGGTTTCGCCACGGTCGAGGAACGACAGCTGGTACGGCACCTTGTGCGGTTCTTTGGTGAAATCCGCCAGCCGTAAGTAGACACCGCGCAGGTAAGCCAGATTGATCGGCTCGTCGACCGGGAAATCGTATAGTTCGATCTGCTCGGCCGGCGGCAGCGTGTGATTGAGCGTCTCGATCAGTTGGGCGATCAACGGCTGCACGGCCGGCAAGATGCGCATCCCGCCGAGTTCCGCGACCATGTTCGGAATATCCGGCGGACGCACGGACAAGAGCCGTCCGCCGATCCGGTCGCTGGCTTCGAACACCACGACCTTGCTGCTGGTGTCGGCCTGCTTGAGGCGCCACGCACTATAGACGCCCGACACTCCGGCGCCGATGATGGCGATATCGATGTTTTCGTCAGCCATGATCTAAAGTCCTCCTACGGATTGTTTCCGGTGGTCTTGCGGGGATGCCCGTTATTCATCGCGCGCGGCACCAGGCTGCGCGCGTTGGCGTGCGATATCAGAAGATCACGCGCACGTTCGGCGTCGGACCGTCTTCGCGGTCCGCCGTCAATCTCACCAGCGCGTCGCGGTGGAACACATCGAGCGGCGGCTGTTCGAGGTAGCGGCGCAGCGATTCGGCGCGGGTTTCCTCGGTCGGCGGCGCGGGCGGCGGGTCGCCGGCCGTTCGCATGTCGAGGATGTACGGTTGACGCTGCTGCAGCACGTGATCGATGCCCCGTCGCACAGCCGCGCGAACGTTCTCCGGATGCCGCACGGTCTCGCCCTCGAGGCCGCCGAAGGCCTCGGCAATCGATATGAAATCAGGCGCGGGCCGCTGGATGCGCAGATAGTCGGGGTTGTCGGTTTTGGGCTTCCAGCCGTACCCGGGCGCCGAGCCATACGCGCCGATCACCTGCTGCAAGCCGAGCTGCAGGGTGTGGTACTCGTGATTGTTGGTGATGATGTAGAGGACACCGAGCTTATGGTGCCCGGCGGTCCACCACGTCTGCGGGTAGAACAGCGAGGAACCGTCGCCAACCGCGTTGACGACAAGGCTGATGTCGATGCCTTGCCAGCCGTTCTGCTCGAGCTTGATGCCGAGCGAGGCCGGCATCGACCAGCCGAGCGAGCCACCGCCGACGCAGTAGTAGCTGATCGGCGCAGCGCCCTCGGTACCCAAAGGCAGCAGGTACTGGAACGGCGCGGGATCGGACACAGCCTCGTGGACATACACGAACTTCCTGTCGAGGCCGCGAGCCTGGATCTCGTGGCGCAGTGCGTCGGCGATTACCACGGCCCAGATCTCTTCCTGCTTCATGGCCTGCGCGAGGTACTGATCCCACTGGACCCGGCGTTCGGCATCAAGCTCGCGCAGCCGCGCATTGCGCTCACTCGCACCGGCCGGCCGGTGCTGACGCACGAGGTCGTTGATGAGCGGCAGCGTGGCTTTGATGTCGCCGAACAGCGCGGCTTCGCCGTAGTAGTTCTTGCCGAGATCCCAGGTGTTGTTGCTCAGGTAGACCTGCTGGACCTGTGGCGGGATCAGCGGACCGTCCGAATACTTGAAAATGGTGACCTGCGCCTGGTTGCTGAAACCCACCAGAAATGCGACGTCATGCCTGGCGAAGGTTTGCTGCACGCCCGCCTGGGTGCCAGGCAGCTCGCCTTGCCAGTGATAGTCGTCGTTCGGAAAATTGGCGACGCTGCTGAAGGTCTGCAGCAGTACGGGCGCGCCGATCAGCTCGGCGAGCTGTTGCAGCTCCGGCCACGCGCTTGCATAGCCAACCGCGTCGCCGCAGACGATCAGCGGGTTTTTTGCCTGCGCGAGCAGCGTCGCGGCTTGACCGATCGCAGCGGCATCGGCCGTGAAGCGTGGCGCGATCCTTGTGATGCCCGGCAAGCGATCCGCAGCGCCGATCCTGCGCATCGTGAATTCCCACGGAATCGAAACGAACACGGGGCCGTTCGGCGGGGCGATCGCTTCCTTGAACGCGCGTTGCAGAACCAGTGGCAGTTCCTCGGCAGCACGGACTTCGTGCGCCCACTTCGTGTATTGCCTTGCGATCTCGACAAGATTCGAGGCAAGAATCGGCTCCTGGGTCACCAGTTCGTTCTGCTGCTGGCAGCAGAGGATGACGAGCGGCACCTGCGAGCGCCACGCATTGAACAGGTTGCCGATCGCATGCGCGATGCCGGGTGTGACGTGCACGACCACGACACCGGGTTTGTTGGTCATGCGTGCCGAGCCCATCGCGGCGCCCATCGCGATGTTCTCGTGCAGGCACTCGATGTACTCCACCTGGTTCTCGGGGTAGGACGTACCGTCGATGATCGGAATCTCATTGGTACCGGGCACCCCGAAGATGAAATGGATGCCGAGCTCGCGCAATGCGTCGAATACGTAGTCGCGTGCCCAGCGTTGTGGCTCGTCCTTGGTCTCGCTTGCCATGGCTTCTCCTTGAGAGGAAGCGCTGGCAGGCGTAGGGGACAGCCTCAGCGCCTCGTCATTACAGCTTGGCGGGGAGCACGCCGTAACTGGAAGACTTGACAGGTGGGGGCCGGTAAAGAGTGGCGCGAGCTGCGGGAGATTCGATGGTGCGACGTCTGCTAAAACAGGTCATGTGTCGGATATCACTGTCATCTCTGACAGTTATCTGCTCGATCGATGACCAGGATAATCGGGTTAGCTGACTAGGGGTTCCGACGGCGCGATGCTGTTGGGGGTATGTCTGCGACTCGTCAGCCGGAGTGATGTTCAGCGTGTAAAAAATAAGTATAACGAATTAATATATATGGAGGAGGCGACCATGAAAGCGGACTTGTCACCTACCGGACGTGCTTTCCGGTGCTGCGCTGAATCGCAGTCCTCCGCTTCGGCCAGAGCACTATCCCGGCTTGTCGTGCTCATTGCCGTGGCGCTTGCAGCATGCGCGCAAACGCCGTTTCAGAGCAATCCTGGCGCGACGTCGCAAACAGGTGAGGTGGCGTGTACGGGAAGCGTCGTCGTCCCGTATGGCCTTGTCGAAGTCAGCGATCCGGACATGTTGAAGACGGTACTGCAGCCCGCCGGCAAGGGCGGACTGTGCGAGGCGAAAGTCCTGCAGGTGCAGCAACCTTTGACGGTCTATCGGGTCTGGGATAGCCGTAATCTCAATTCGCAATATGGACGCTGGTGGTCCTTCACGCCGCCGGCCGGCCCCGTGAACACCTACCGCACCGACAACGCGATCTGCCCGGAATGGAGCGCGCTCAACCAGGTCACGCAATGTCATCTGAAAGTGGGCGCGAAAATCGCGGTCGGGCCTGGACAGAGCGCGCAATGTCCGAGCGGGAACGTTTATCCTCAGTCGCCCGCCAATCAGGTCTTCGTCCCGAACGACACGCGCGATCCCGGCAACATCAAGCTGGAAGTCGACGATTGCGTAGCCGGCGCGGTCTGGCCATAAGCGGCGCCGCTCAACCAAACCCTTCTACGCCGAGTCCGGCGTAGAAGCGGGCCATCTGGGCGGCGTCGTTGTCGAACCAGCCGCTTAACCAGTCGCGATAGACTTCGGTTGCCTCCCTCGGCGGAGCCGCTCCACTCAGGATTGCGCCAACCAGTTGTGCGGCCGTGCGGCCCGAAAGCAGTGCCTTGAGCACCCCATGCGATGAGGTCGGATCCAGCACGGCGGCGGCGTCGCCCACCATGAACCAGCCCGGACCCGCCACTTCGCCGGCCACGCGCCATGTGACATCCGCGCCTCGCGAGGGACCGTTGGGCGTGAGATGGCGCATTTCCGCCGGCATCCAGTCGGCGGGAATCGTCGTGCCGTCGAGTGCAACGCGTGTCCATTGATAGGTGCCGGGCCATACCTTGGCAGTCCATAGCCAGCCTGTCGCGTCACCGGTCATATGTGGGGCGTCGTCGCGCTCCGGCCATGCGCCGGCTGCATAGCCGTAGCGGGCGATCAATCGCGGCGAGGCAGTGGTCTTGCTGATTTGCTGGTGTCTGCAAAGCCATTGTGCACGGCCACTGGCGTCTATCACGGTACGTGCGGTGACCGGGCCTGCGGCGCTGAGAACACCGCGGACAGTATCGCCCTGTGTCAGCAATCCGGAAACCGCGCAAGGCTGGCTGACTGCCACGCCGAGTTCGCTTGCGCGCTCGAGCAGCAGCGCGTCGAATGCGGTTCGGCGCACCTGGAAGCCGCGCCAGGCGCCGTGCGTATCGCTGCCAAACGCATCGAACCGGCGAATCCCGTTCCACGCAACCCAGATGCCGGTGTGGCGCGCGCCGACTACCGTGGCGAGCCGCTCGCTGTCGATGCCGAGCTGTGTCAGCAGCGGCTCGATGCCGGGATGCAGCGTTTCGCCGGGGCGCTCGGCGGCGAAGCGCTCGCGCTCGAAGACGCGCACGCGCAGGCCTTGCGAAGCGCACCCGATCGCGGCTGCACTGCCCGCCGGGCCACCGCCGATGATCGCTACGTCGGTATCGTAGTGTCCAGTTTCCATGTGCCGCCACGCTTGAGGATGACCTGCCTGCCATCGGAATAAGCGGTGGCCTCTTCGATGATTTCCACCAGTACCGAGCGCAGCCTTGCGGGATCGGCAAGCTGCTTGCCCCAGCGATACAGCTCGAAACGGAAGTAGCGTCTGCCGGGATCGATCGTGGCGCCGGTCTGTGCCGCAATTCTGGCGAACTCGGCATCCCCCGTCGCCACCGGCCGGAACGACAGCACCGCCCAGGCAGCTTTCGCTCTAAGCGCTACGTTGATCGGGTTGTCCTTGCCGGTTGTCCCGGCGCCGAGTGCGATGCCCTGGATACCGAGACTCCAGTACACCGCTGCCATCGACAGCGTGCGGTCCTGGTATTCGTGCAGGTCGATGCGCGCGGTCAAGGCCGCGGTCATCGTGCCCTGGATGTCGATGTAGTCGACTCTTTTCTCGTCCTCGTATTCAATGACCTGCTTGCCGTCGAACGTCTTGCGGTGCGGTCCCGGCACGCCGTCCCATGGCAGCATGCGGCCTTTCAGTGGTCCGTCGGCCACCGGCACCATGCCGATCTCCTCGTCGGTGAACGGAACCGCCGTGGGCCACGGATAGGAAATCCCGCTGAGAATCTTGTCGGGCTGGTACTGGCGCGTGGCATCCGGTGCGACGCCGGGCCAATAGCTGCCGAGCGCGGCGCACAGCTTGGCATCTTCGATGAAGGGCGAACCGAGTCCATGGCTCACCAGAAAGCGCCGCACGGCGTCACCTTTGGCAGGATGGCCGACTACGCCCTGGCTGCTGTCCCAGCCTGGATCGAACAGGCCCGGCGAGCCATCCGGCATGCCGGTCTTGTCGAACCGGAGCGCGCCGTTGGGGGTTTGCGGCGCAGCGCTGGGCGCACCGCCGTCCATCTCCTGGGGCTGCGAGACAATCGCGCTGACGGTGTCGTCGCTGATGCTGAAGCCGATCGGCAATTCGATGTTCGGCGCGATCCGCGTCTGCGACAACGCGAAAGGCGGCGTGGCCCAGAGGGCAGGACGCAAGGCGGCGGGAACCTGCGTGTTCCACCATAGCATCAGATCACGCTGCGCGACCTTGGGAAGAAAGTCGGGCAGGCCAACCATGCAGAATGCCGGCACGGAAACGTTGATGCCTGCCTTGAGGAGTTCGGCACAGGATGCCGCGACCCAGCCGTCGCCGCTGAAATCGATGTAGTGCTGCGCAAAGTAGTTTCCTCTCGCGAGGATCGACATCAGGTCAGGCTTGTCGTTGAGGTTTTCAATCTTTCCTTCCACCACGCGATGGCGGATGTTGATGTACTCGGGCGCAGGCCGGCCGACGGACTGCTCGGCGTCGTCCAGATACCCTGGCTTGCTGGGAGCCTGACCATCCGGCAGCACGAACAGCGAGGACATTTGCAGGTTGGCGGGATCGCCGGAAAAGCGGGGGTCCACCGGGAAGGTGAGCCGCGCACCCTTGTAATGCGCTTCTTCGACCAGCGTATTGGGTCGCGGTACCAGCACGCCGGGACCAAACTCGGTTTCGCCGGAAAGCGACCCGATCCGCTCGTCGCGGATCGCAAACGGAAATTGTTCGAGATGCTCGCCGGACCAGTTGTTCTCCAGATGCTCGGCGTCGAGGAAGCGATGGAAGGCCGCGAGTTCGTCATTCAGCATGCCCCGGCCGAAGGAAATCTGCAGATTCATGCCGCTCAGGCATTCCGGTCCGCTGAACAGTTTGTGCACCGGCACCCAGAACTGCCTGGCGTCGTCGCCCGGTTGCGGGTCTTGCGGACCGAAGGCGCCGGTGGGCGCCGCGCCGGTCTTCGTACGGATCGCGAGATAGGGCGCAAAGCGGCGCGGCACGACGTGAAAGTCGAAGATCCGGGTCTCGTCGGTGCCGACAAAGGCGCGCAGGCGCTCGTCGTAGCGCGGCCCCAGATTGCCGATGCGGCCAATGCCGGCGCGCGAGAAGCATAGTTGCGCATGTTGTCCGCTCACCGCCATCGGCGCGTTGCGATATTGCGTGGCGAACATCACGATCCCCAGTTGCGCCGCGCCGGGTTGTGCGCGCAATGCGTCCAGCGATACCTGTCTGGTTGCGTAGATGTAGCTCTCAACCGCATCGAGTTCGGCGAGCGTTGCAAAGGCGCCGAGCGGTGCACCGTTGCGCCCGGTCAGCACCGAGGGCGCGGCGAGTGCGTGGTAGAGCAGACTGTAGTCAGGTTGTCCTGGTTCGATCGCTCTATGCCCCAGCATTGCGAAGTCGCCGAAACCCGGATAGCTGCGGTCGATCGAGCCTAGCGGTTTCGCCAGTTCGGATTGCAGGTCGGTGGCGAGAATATCGAGTTGACCGCCGGTCACGTCGAGCAGCATGGCGCGCCACCCGGCCGGCGCAAGACGCCGGCAAATCGTGCGAAGCGTATCGATCAGGGGTTCAGTAGGGGCTGCCAGCGCAAGGCTTGCATAGCCGCCGGCCAGGGTCATACCGAGGCCGGCTACACCGGCTTTGAGAAACGCTCGACGGGTACTCATAAGTGGTGACGCCCCCTTGGAATTGTTTTTCGTGAAGCATCCGAAAGAGATTCGGTACGTTGCTACCCCGCTGAAATTTCAAACACCAGTTTCCAACGGAAGCATCCCAGGATATTGGCATCGCGATCCGTGATGGTGGCGTCGATCAGCGCCTCGACCGAATCGTGTGCAACGACGTCTGCGTGCCAGAAGTGGTCCAGCGAATGGAGCCGCTCGGGCTGCATCAGATCCTGGCTGCGCGGCACGAAGATCTCGGCCTTGTCGTACACCACGAGTTGCGGCTCCGTCAGTGTTTTAAAATCGCTTAGCTGAACTGAGGTCAATAGAACAGACTGTTCGGCCCGCAGCGCCAGGGTCGCGGGCCGCAGTCGCAATTGCGCTCCAAGCGGGGCGCTGATGCGAAACAGTCCGTTGTTGCTGGCCACCAGCTCGCCGGCTTCGGGCGCGAGACAATAGCAGCATTCGGCATCGGCCAGAGACGGCGCATCGGGCGCGCGGCTCGCGCCGGGATAGCGCGACAGCAGCGTCGCCGCATCGAAGACGAGCAGTGCGTCGACGCCATGAAGCGTTGTGTCGTGGTGGTGCTGCGATTGCGGCTGGGACATCGTCGCTCCTGCAAGGATGGTGATGGGAAGCGCCCAGCCGCCGGCCGGCCGCCTTGCGCGCGTCGCGGCAGCGGGCATCCCTCGAAGATGCCGCGCTGCCGTAGCGCCTGCTTAGCTGTTGCGGATCGTGATGAACGGGTCCCATTGATAGCAGCCGCACAGATTGCCGCTGCGATCGAGGATCATGAACTGGAAGTGATACGTGACGCGCCCGGACTTGAGCGTCTCGCAGGACCAGAAATAGTTCGATACGGTCTGCTTGTTGGGCTTGGTCGGGTCTGAAGGATTCGGCACCGGGATGGTCACCTCGGCTGCGCGCGGCGACGGCGGCGAAATCAGGTCGTTGCCCTGATTGCCGATGAACTTGTAGAAAATGCAGGTCTGTTCGAAACCGAGCGACAACGAAGTTTCGCGCCAGCGGATCACGTCGCCGACAGTAGCCGCGACGTCGAGCTCTCCACCTGCCTGGCCGCTGACCACGTTATTTTGCGTCACGATCATGAAGATGTGCTTGAAGTCGATAAGCGGCGGATTGCTCAGGTTGTTGTTTTTGCCGTACCGGTTGAGAATCGTTGTGGTATCGATGCTGACTAACACGTCGGTGACTTGGGACATATGCGCTCCATGAGGGAAGAGTGAGACAACGTCAATGAACCAGACTGCGATACGTTTATAGTTCGCGCCGAATTGCGCCGATAGCTGTTAGAAATCGCAGGGTATGGATCGCAATTGCATGAGTGGTTGCGGCATCTTTGCGGCACTTTTGCGGCACCGTCCAGACCTGCTCGCGATTTGGCTAGCGGAGTAAAATTCCCGGATTGGCAACCCGCAACAAAACCCACTGGTGCAGCAATGAACACACCCCCCACCGGGCATCGTCCGCACAAGCGCCCGTCAAACCGGACGTTGACCATCCTGACGTGGCTGGTGGCGCTGCTCACCCTCGGCGCTGGCCTCGGCTGGCTCGTCTACAGCTACTTCGTCGACAGGGAAGTACCGTACTTCGCCATTCCGCTTGTCCTGTGCGTGCCGGTGATCGTGGCCGTCGCGTTCCGCAACATGTGGGACTAGCACTCCCAGGCCGCTCAACTGGCTTCGCGAGGCTTCAGCCGCCATCCTCTGTACAATTCCCTCATCGACGACCGTAGCAGGGGGCGCGTGCGAGCGCCCAGCGCTGTCTTGCCACCCTGCCGGTTTGCCTTTCCGCACACGAACGCGGGCGCTGCTGTAGCGCCTTGCATTCACGAACGAGTTCCGATTCCATGGCCATTACCTACAAGACTCCCGAGGACCTCGCCAGGCTGCGCATCGCCGGACGTCTCGCGGCCGACGTGCTCGCCATGATCGGTGAACACGTGCAGGCGGGCGTCTCGACGGACGACCTCGACGCGCTGTGCAACGACTACATCGTCAATACGCAGAAAGCGATTCCGGCCAATGTCGGCTACCTGGGTTTTCCGAAGACGGTCTGCACTTCGGTCAACCAGGTGGTGTGCCACGGCATTCCGAACCGCTCCGAAATCCTTAAAGACGGCGACATCGTGAATATCGACGTGGCCGTCATCAGGGACGGCTACTTCGGCGACACGAGCCGCATGTACTGCGTCGGCCAGCCGAGCACGGTGGCGCGCCAGCTGATCGATACCACCTATGAGGCGATGCTCGCCGGCATCCGCCAGGTGAAGCCCGGGGCGACACTTGGCGATGTCGGGTACGCGATCCAGAAGATCGCGCAGCGCGACGGCTTTTCGATCGTGCGCGATTACTGCGGGCATGGCATAGGCAAGGTTTATCACGAGGATCCGCAGGTGCTGCACTACGGCCAGCCGGGGCAGGGGGTGCGCCTGAGGCCGGGCATGGTGTTCACGATCGAGCCGATGATCAACGCCGGCCGGGCCGGGACCACGGTCCTGCGCGACGGCTGGACCGTGGTCACCAAAGACCGCTCGCTGTCCGCGCAATGGGAGCATATGGTGGCCGTAACGGACGACGGCTTCGAGCTGCTCACGCCGTGGCCGGACGGTACGGGCCGCTACGAGGCGCCGTAACGGACCCGTGATGGGTGGCGAGGTGGCTGCGGGGCGGCCGCCGAACCGCCACTGTCAAGCCTGCCCGCGCACAAATCGAAAAATAAGGATTTGACTCCCGCGCCGGTTCGGTTAAAGCTACGCCTTAGTGTTACAAGGGGTTTTCGTCTGCATGAGTCCGTCATTGACCGTTCGCCGCATCGCCGCCGATCAAGGCGCAGTTTTCCGCGAACTCCGTACTGCGTCGCTGCGCGAGGCACCTTATGCCTTCGGCGAGACGCTTGAGGACGCCCTGTCGGCCGATGCCGCAAGCTTCGATGTGACCGCTGCAGACCACGCAGCTTCCCTCGTGGCTACCTCGTTCATCCTCTATACCGAAGGCCATCCCGCCGGCCTGATCGAAGCGCATTTCGAAGATACCGTGGCGCGCCGCGCGTTTGTCGGCGAGCTTTGGGTGGCGCCGGCGGTGCGTCATCTGCGCGGCGGCGAGCTGCTCGTCAACACCGCCAGCGAGTGGCTGGCTGCCGAGGGCGCCGAGGAAATCTACGCGTGGGTGGCCGACGCCAACCGTACCGCCATTCGCTTTTACGAGCGCCTGGGCTTCGGTCCGACCGGCGAGCACGCCCGCACCGCCCGTTGGCCCGACCAGTCTGAAAGCCTGCTGGTGCGCCACGTGCAACGCGCTTCGCAAGCGTCCTCCCAGTGATCCTGCGAGCGGTCCCGCCCGGCACCGCTGCGTTCCTCCCTGTGCTGCTACAGCGTCCGTCGGCCCTGCCTCGTGCGCGGCCTTCTTTATTCTCTATCGCTGAAAATGCTGGCTCCCCGCGTGGACGCCTGTAAAATACGCAAAATTTTTTGCCGAACGCTATGTCGCCCAAGAAATCGCCATTTTTTGAACTCCGCAGTGGCACTGTCGACACGCTCCTGTTCGTGGTCAAGACGACCGACCTCGACGCCATGCGTGCCGAACTGACCCGGCGCTTCGAGGCGACCCCCGAATTCTTCGCTAACGATGTCGTCGCCATTGACGTGCGGCGCCTCGCCGACGACGAGCGCGTGCCGCTCGCCGAAATCGCCGCCTTGCTCGATAGCGTGCGCATGCGCCCGGTGGGCGTGGTGGCGAACCCGCAGCAAAGCTGGGCCACCGAGTCCGCCTTGCCCTTGCTCGAAGCGCGTGACCGGCGCGGCGCGAGTGCGAAGCCGGCGGCCGAAGAGGAGGCTGCGGTCGCTGAGAGCAGTGCAAGCGCTGAAGGCAACGCACCGGTGCAGGGCGAATTGCCGATGGACGCGCCGGCCGCGGCCGTCGAGGTGGTGGCGGCAGGGCCCGCCGCGGGAGCTCAGGCGGGAGCGGCGGGTGACGCCGCAAAGCTCGTTACCTCGCCGCAGACCACGGTGATCGACAAGCCGTTGCGCTCCGGCCAGCGCATCTACGCGAAGGGCGATCTGGTGGTGCTGGGCCTCGTCAGTTATGGCGCGGAAGTGATCGCCGAAGGCAATATCCACATTTATGCGCCGTTGCGCGGCCGGGCGCTGGCCGGCGTGCAAGGCAACCACGACGCGCGCATTTTCTGCACCTGTCTGGAGCCGGAACTGATCTCGATCGCCGGTATCTACCGGACCACCGAGACGCCGCTGCCGGCCGACGTGCTCGGCAAGCCGGTGCAGATCTGGCTCGATGAAGAAAAGTTGATGATTGAACCGCTGCGGCTTACCTGATTGCCGGTTGCGCGCGCCATGCGAGGCGCGTGCCCGGGACAGGTGGCTGCCGGACTTATTTGAACGAATTTGACGAACACAGGGTAAGGGTAATGGCAAAAATCATTGTGGTGACTTCGGGCAAGGGTGGCGTGGGCAAGACGACCACGAGCGCGAGTTTCTCATCGGCCCTCGCGCTGCGCGGCAGCAAGACGGCCGTGATCGACTTCGACGTCGGCCTGCGTAACCTCGACCTCATCATGGGCTGTGAGCGCCGTGTCGTGTACGACCTGATCAACGTGATCCAGGGCGAAGCGAACCTGAACCAGGCGCTGATCAAGGACAAGAAGTGCGAGAACCTGTTCATCCTGCCGGCCTCGCAGACGCGCGACAAAGACGCGCTGACGATGGAAGGCGTCGAAAAGGTCATCAACGACCTGATCGCGATGGACTTCGAATATATCGTCTGTGATTCGCCGGCCGGTATCGAATCGGGCGCGCTGCTGGCGATGCACTTCGCGGACGAGGCGCTGATCGTGACGAATCCGGAAGTCTCGTCCGTGCGCGACTCGGATCGCATTCTCGGCATCCTGTCGTCGAAGACCAAGCGCGCGATTGAAGGCAAGGAGCCGATCAAGGAGCACCTGTTGATCACGCGCTACAACCCGAAGCGTGTCAGCGAAGGCGAAATGCTCTCGCTCACCGACATCCAGGAAATCCTGCGTATCGACCTGATCGGCGTCATTCCGGAGTCGGAAGCGGTGCTGCACGCGTCGAACCAGGGCCTGCCGGCCGTGCATCTCGACGGCACCGATGTCGCGGAAGCCTACAAGGACGTCGTGTCGCGTTTCCTCGGCGAGCAGAAGTCGCTTCGCTTTACCGATTACCAGAAGCCAGGCCTCCTGCAGCGCCTCTTCGGCACCAAGTAAGGGGAGCGCACGTAATGTCGATTCTTTCGTTTTTGCTGGGCGAGAAGAAGAAGTCCGCGTCAATAGCGAAGGAACGCCTGCAGTTGATCATCGCGCATGAGCGCGCCGGCGGCCATGCGCCTGCCGATTACCTGCCTGCGTTGCAACGCGAACTCGTCGCTGTGATTTCCAAGTACGTGAAGATTTCCGATGAGGATATTCGCGTCAGTCTCGAGCGCCAGGACGACCTCGAAGTGCTCGAGGTCAAGATTGAAATTCCGCAGGCTTGATTGCCGACGGTCTGTTTGCATGGCGTGTGATGCTTGCCCCTTGCCGTTGCATTGACGGGGAGGGGCGGATCATCGTGTTGCGGCGCATCTGAGTTGGATGCCGCAATGCCGTCGTCGCCACGACCCTGCTGCACCTCCTCCTGCCTTCTTCCTGCGCTGCATGGCGAAATCTTTCGCCTGGCTGTCAGTTAGCGTATTTCTGCGGTTCCACCCCTGTCTTCTATTGATCGAAGTAAGCGCTTCAGCGCTTGCTCCGATCCCGTGCAGCATGGCTGTGGCCCGAGCACTTCGCGTCGCCTCGGCGCTTCGCGTGGCGTGCCTTGACACGGTCTTGCCTTTGTTCTTTAACAGACTAGGCGGATCGGAAATATTCGGTTGCACTTGAGGGCAGTGCGTAACGTCTACCGCGTCAGCGGAAATGCCCTCTCGCGCATTAAACGGATAACGCCTCCACCGGCGCTTTTACAACGAGGGGAATATGAACAAAACTTTTCGCTTGCTGCTGGCTCAGGCTGTGATGATCGCCGCGGGCGCCGCGGCTGTGGGTTCGGCGTCCGCTGCCGAAGTCGTCGTGATTGCTCCGTCTGCTCCACCGCCAGCGCGCTACGAAGTGGTGCCGGCGCCACGCCACGGCTATGTGTGGGATCAAGGCCACTGGCGTTGGGATCATGGCCGCTACGTGTGGGTGCCGGGCCACTGGCAGCCTGAGCGCGTCGGCTATCACTGGGTGCCGGGCCACTGGGTCGCACACGGTCCGAATTACCACTGGGTCGAAGGACACTGGGCTTGACACCTTCCGGCCGCGCGTTGCCTCGGTAATGCGTGAAAGCCGTCTGAGCCGCGCGACGGGTGGGCCTGAGCCCTCCGGCGCGTAGCGCGGCGGACCCGTCAGGGTCCGCACCCCATCCAATCATGAGCATGCCACCAGGGCCGCGCGGCCTCCGCGCGCCGGCTCGGTGCGCGCTCGCGGAGAGAAGCAAATGAAACGGAATCTTTTGGCGATTGCCTTGCTGGCGATCACGCTGGCAGGCTGCGTGGTGGTGCCGGCGCGACCGGTGTATGTGCGGCCGGCGCCGGTTGTCATTTATTGATCGGGTATTGACCGGGCGGGCCCCGGCCGGAGACTGCTGACCGGCAGTCCGGCAGTCCGGCAGTCCGGCAGTCCGGCAGTCCGGCAGTCCGGCAGACCGGCAGTCCGGCAGACCGGCAGACCGGCAGTCCAGCAGTCCGGCAGACCGGCCTTGACTGGCCCTGAGCCGGCCCCGAGCCGTGGCGAGCGGCCTGACGATCTAGCGGGGTGGCGTGTCGGCGCTGCCCGCTTCGTTTGCTTCGGGCTCGTCGCCGATCAGCGGCTCGGGTACTTCCGGAACCGGGGCCGGGGCCGGCTGCGGCAGGGGCGCCATATAGCGTTCCGACAGCGCCTCATAGAGCGGCGGTGCAAAGAAGCGCGACACGCGGCTGGCGATCAGCGCGGTCGCCATCAGTGAGATCACGAGGGCGTGACCGTTGATCATCTCCATCACGATCACGAACGACGTAATCGGCGCCTGCGTGACCGCGGCCAGATAGCCGACCATGGCGAGCGCGATCAGCATCTGCAGTTGCATGCTGCCGAATACCATGTGCAGCAGGTTGCCGAAGCCCGCGCCGATCGACAGCGACGGCGCGAAGATGCCGCCTGGAATGCCCGGCAGATATGAGCCGACCATCGAGATCATCTTCAGGAACGGATAGAACACCGACAACTGCTCGCGGCCGTCGAGCAGCCCGCGCGCTTCCGCATAGCCGCTGCCGAAGGTCACGCCGCCGGAGATCAGGCCGACGAACGCGATCACCAGCCCGCACAGCGCGGCAAACACAACCGGGCGCTCGCTATGCAGTTTGCGCAGCGGTTCGGGAATCCAGCGCGCCGTGTTGAGCAGCAGCCAGCAGAAAAAGCCACCGGCGATGCCGGTCACAATCGCCGTGAGCAATACGGCCACGGCGAGCAGATCCGGGAAACGGGTGCCGATCTGAATCGTGCCGAAATACGTGTAGTTGCCGTTCAACCCGAGCGCTATCACGCCCGCGATGATGATCGCGGTAATCAGCACGCCGCTGGCGCGCGCCTCGAAGCTGCGGGTGAGCTCCTCGATGGCAAAGACAATCCCGGCCAGCGGCGTGTTGAACGCCGCGGACAGACCCGCCGATGCGCCCGCCAGCACCAGTTGCCGCTCGATCAGCGCGTTCGAGCGCGGATAGAAGCGCCGCAGGTTGAACATCAGGGCCGCGCCGACCTGCACCGTCGGCCCTTCGCGGCCAATCGTGAAGCCGCCGAGGATGGCGAGGAACGAGACGGCGATCTTACCGAACAGGATGCGAAACGACAGCAGTCGTGAGCCGTATTCGCCCGGCTTGGCGTGCAGGGTGGCGATCACCTGCGGGATGCCGCTACCCTCCGCGCCGCGAAAGAATTTACGCGTGAGCCACACGGACAACGCGGCGACCGCCGGCGTGACGAACAGCGGCAGCCAGACATGCTGGTGCTGCATGGCGCGGAACTGCGCATAACCGAAATCGATAAGCCGCGCGTAGAGCACCGCGACAAGGCCGACGGCGATCGCGCCGAGCCAGAAAACACCATATTGGCGCCACAGACGGCGGGTGCGCCGGGCGACGTTGGAGGGAAGAGGTGGGAATGCCCGCATGAGATGAGCGCTCAGGCAAAGCGCAAATTATAACGGCCGATCTGCCGGTGCGGCCGAGTGAAAGCTAATTGGAATAAATATGACAGGTGGCGCTTTCGGCCCCTTCAGGGTCACCTGTCAGTCCTGTAGCGTGTCGGGTCGTGCCTGTGTCTGTATGCCGCCCGGCGTATAGGATAAAGGGAGGCTCGGCTATAATAACCGCCGCGATCGATACTGTGATGGGCTACTAATGAAGCGAATTCTTATCGTCAAGGTGACTTCCCTGGGCGATATTGTCGAAGCCCTTCCGGTTATTGCCGACATCAAACGTGCATTTCCGGGGGTGCAGGTCGACTGGGCAGCAGACGAGGCATTTGCTGAAGTGGTCCAATGGAGCCAGCGTGTGGACCGCATCCTGTTCGCGCCGCTGCGTCGCTTCAAGAAGACGCGCCGCTGGTCGGATCTCAAGGCTATCGCCGCGTCTATCGGTGAGTTGCGGGCCTACCGCTACGATTGCATCATCGACATCCAGGGTGTCTACAAAACCGCGATCATCGCCTTCCTGGCCCGGTCGTCGCGCCGTGTCGGCTACCGGAACCAGGATCTTGGCGAGCTGGGCGCCGCATTCGCCTATACGGAGCGGTTTGGCCCTCGCCCGGATGCCAGTGCTTGGGAAGGGATGCGCATCAGCGCCGGCGAGGCGCTGGGTTACCAGCCCGAAGGGCTGCCTGTCTTCGATCTGAAGCTGCCCGAGACGGGCGCCCAGCCCTTCGAGGCGGGGGACGCGCCCGTCGCAGCGTTGTTCCATGCCACCTCCAAGGACGACAAGAAATGGCCGGTGACGCATTGGGGCGAAGTGGGGCGTGAATTGACGCAGCGCGGGTTTCGCATCGTCTTGCCGTGGGGTTCGCCCGGCGAGCGTGAGGAAGCCGTTGCCATTGCGGCGGAGGTGCCGGGCGCGACCGTGTTGCCGCAGATGAGTGTTACCGATATCGCCCGGATGATCGACGCATGCTCACTCGTCGTTGGGACAGACACCGGCTTTGTGCATGTCGCGCATGCACTGCAAAAGCGCACGGTGATGATCTTTGTCTCCACCTCGCCTTCCCATTTCGGTATCGCCGCGCCGCACCGCTCCATTTCCATCGGCGACGGTGCGTCCATGCCGTCCGTCAGCGAAGCCCTGCGGGCGATCGACTATGTGCATAGCGACCCGCTTACCGCCGGCGAGCTCGGGCATCCCGCTAACGCGGCCTGATCTGCTGGCCAGCTAATGCTCACGCGTGCCGGTCGCAGCCGCCACCCTATCTATCACGCCGCCAAAAGAAAAAAGGCGCGACGCACAGTCCGCCCAAGTCGTTGAGCGCTGCCACGGCACGCCTCTGAAAGCGCCCGCGTCGGGGAACGGCGGGCGGAGAGGATCCAACAATGAACACAACAGGACTGCACCAGACAGACTGCGTGCCGCGCCTCAAGTTCAATCATTGGCGTGAATCGTGTCCGCTGGCGCATACCATCGGCGGTTTGCGGGCAATGCCCGGCGACGGTAGTGGCGCCTGAACCGGCGCCGAACCGGCGCATTACACGGCTGTTAAAAGTGTCGCTTTTCGTAGGTTGCCTACACGCAGCTTACGCGCCCGACGTGTTGCCGAAAGTTGCATGGCGCGCCCGAATACAGGGTGTACTTCAATGTGCGCTGCTGTACCCGCGGATGCCAATCCCCCGCCAGAGCGCCTTGCGCGGTGCGAGGCTGCTCCGCAGCGCCGTATCCCTGTTCGGCGGGCTGCGTTTGCGGAGCAAGTGCGATGGCTCGTGCCTTGTCCCGGACCTTCTTCGAGCGGCAAAACCTGTAACGCGGCGCACATCATCGCTTACAAAATGCAACGCTCGCGGGAGGCCGCTTCGTGTCCAATCGATAGCATTCGAGGCGCTTAACTCGGATACCACCGAAACGACGGGAGAAGAACGTGAAACGCTTGACGCTGACTTTGATTGCAGGCGCGCTGCTGGCTGCTGCGCTGGGAGGTTGTGTGATCGCACCGGCGCCGGGGTACTACGGCGGCGGCTATTACCACCACGGGTACTACTACTGATAAGCGGGGGAGTCACGCATGCGCTGCATGCAGTGGCATGGGAGGGAAGGGCTGAAAAGCCGACTGCAGGTCAAGCCGTCGCATGACCGGTACTTGCCGGCCATGCGGCGGTCGCCTGCAGAGCGAACTGGCGTTCAGTCGAGCCTTGGGTTGGGCTAACTCAGCATCATCTCGAAGGCGACCACCGCAACGATGGCGGCCGCATTCGCAGCGAGGGCTTCCAGCACGATGGCTTTCCAGCTCGCGGGGCGAAAGCGGATGGCCAGCAGCAGCGAGCACAGCAGTGCCAGCGCGATGATCATCACGACGTCTGAGTTCTGCAGATAAAGCCGCATGGTCGCCTCCAGGCTCATCGGGCAGCGGGCCGGGTATCCGGGTATCGGGTCTGACAGCGGACGGGTCTGACGAGTATCTGGTCTGAGTATATGCGCGCCAAAAAGGCGTGCAAGAGAGGATACGCACCAGGTGGGTGTGGGCTCGGAGACGGGGCAAGCAGGGGCAAGCAGAGGGCAAGCAGGAGGTGCGCGAGAAAATTTACCGCGCTCGCTGCCCACACGCGGCGGGAAGCGAGCGCTGGAACTGTCCTTACATCAGGTGCGTGTCACGCGTCTCGCGCATGCACAGCACACCGAACAGACTGACTGCCGCGGCAATCGACACATACGCGCCGACCCACGTCAGCCCGCCGTGCGCGGCCAGCACCTGAGCGATATACGGCGCCACCGACGCACCGAGAATGCCGCCCAGGTTGTACGACACGCCTGCCCCGGTATAGCGCACATGAGTCGGGAACAGTTCGGGCAACAGCGCGCCCATCGGCGCAAAGGTCACGCCCATCAGGAACAGTTCGATCACAAGGAACAGCAGCACGAGCGGCATTGAACCGCTGCCGAGCAGCGGCGCCATGGTGAAGCCCGAGAGGATCGCCGCGATGATGCCCACGATCAGCACCGGCTTGCGGCCGAAGCGGTCGCTGGCCCAGGCGGACAGCGGCGTGGCGAGCGCCATGAACAGCACCGCGATGCACAGCAGACCGAGGAAGCTTTGCCGCGGAATGTGCAGCACCGAGACGCCATACGAGAGCGAAAACGTCGTCGCGTTATAGAACAGCGTGTAGCACACCACCATCGCGAGCGCGCCGAGCAGCGTCGGCCAGCCATGTTGTGCGAGCAGCGTAGCGATCGGCACGGCCACACGCTCCTTGCGTTCGATGGCCGCGCGGAATGCCGGCGTCTCAGCGATCTTCAAACGGACGTATAAACCGAGTGCCACCAGCACGGCGCTGACGATGAACGGCACGCGCCAGCCCCAGCTGCGGAACTGTTCGTCGGAGAGCGACACTGCAAGGCCGAAGAAGAGGCCGTTGGAGGCGAGAAAACCGATCGACGGTCCGAGTTGCGGGAACATGCCGAACCAGCCGCGCTTACCTGCCGGGGCGTTTTCGGTGGCGAGCAGCGCGGCGCCGCCCCACTCGCCGCCAAGGCCGATCCCCTGGCCGAAGCGCAGAACGCACAGCAGGATGGGAGCCAGGCTGCCAATCGCGTTGTAGCCTGGTACGAAACCGATCAGCGTGGTCGAGAGCCCCATCACCAGCAACGAGGCTACGAGAGTCGATTTGCGCCCGATACGGTCGCCGAAATGTCCGAACAGGAACGAGCCGATTGGCCGCGCGACGAACGCGATGCCGAAAGTGACGAACGCGGATAGCGCCTGCGCGGTCGCCGAGCCGTGCGGGAAGAACACCGGGCCGATCACGAGCGCCGCGGCGGTCGCATAGACATAGAAATCGTAGAACTCGATTGCGGTGCCGATGAAGCTGGCAAAGATGATCCGTCTGCTGCTGTTCTGACCGGCCGCGTCAGGCTGGGTCGCGGAAATCGGCGAAGTGGACATGCAAGGTCTCCAGTTTCATGATGCCGCGTGGCGCGCCTCGCGGGCGGCGCGTGAACACGGCGTCATCTGTTTAAGTTCGCATGCACCGCGGCTGGACGGCCTGCGCCGGCAGGACGTTGCGCGGGCAACGATGCGACAGCTTACAACGACGGACGATTGCCGGCGTGCTGGACTACGGCTGTACCTGGAAGAGACCGGGGTGGAGCGCAGCGGCAGCGCCGGCGCGAACGGCCGGACAGCGCGGTGCACGGCGCGTGGATGGCGCGGCGACGCGAGAGACAGGCGGTGCGCCGCCAGCGGATGGGCAGGCGGCGACAGCCTTGCCGGACGCAACCGGCGAGGGATCGCAAAATTATAGCGTGCGCTGCTTCAATCGATGTTCTGCGCCTGCGGCGAGGCGAACTCGCGGAGCTGGAACTTGCCGTTGTCGTTGAACAGCCAGTCTTCGAACAGTTCGACCTGGCCGCGCGTGTTGAGCAGCCTGGCAGGCGGCAGCGGCAGCGGCGCGGCACGACGCAGCGTGGCGAGCGCAGTGCTCTCGGCTTCGTCGTCGCCATTGGTGCGATATACCGCGGACTGGATCACCTGGCCATCCCGGTCGACGGTGAACGACACCACCACCAGCGAGCGCAGCATCGGTTGCAGCGTGCCTTGCAGCACATAGGACGGGTTGCGATCCAGGATGCGCCGCGCGACTGCCACACGGTATTGATCCAGCGTGGCGCTGTTCACTGCGGCGGCCGGTGTGACGAGCAACGGTCGCTCAGGAGGCGCGATGGTACAAGCGGCAGCCGCTATGGCCATGGCGAGCGCAACACCTGCGCCGCGTGCGAGCGACGGCCACGAACCGTCGCGTGAGGTGATGCTGCGAACGTGGCGTGTAGGGCTGGACATCGCAGGCTCCGCTCGGTAGCAGGATGTGATTTCATGGTAGTCAAATCCCGCCAGGTTTCAATGCGCGTTGGCCCTGATTTGACTTGTTCCAATGTGCGCGACTTCACACTCGACGCTTCCGCCTGGCTGCATGTGTCATGCGGATGAACCGCGTTGATCGAGGTGCGGTGTGCAGCATGGATACGATGGCGGGTCTCTGTCAGAATCGTGAGGAGCATAGCTGTGTGCGACCCACTCTGCGAGCGACGCCATGACTGCCCCCATCTCACTCGTCCTGTTCGATCTTGACGACGTGCTATGCCGCTATGATCGTTCGGCGCGTATTGCCCATCTGGCGGCCGCGGTTGGCCGCGATGCGCAGACGGTTCGCCAGGCGATCTGGGACTCGGGTCTCGAAGGGCGTGCCGACGCAGGTCAGGTGAGCGACGCCGACTATCTCGACGAACTCGGCGCGCTGCTCGGCTATCCGCTCACGCTCAACGACTGGCTCGACGCACGGCGCGCGGCAATGACCCCGGACCACGAGGTGATTGCACTGGCGCAGGCGGTGGCCGCGCGCCATCGGGTCGCGGTGCTCACCAACAACTGCCGCCTGCTTGCCGATCACATTCGTTACCTGTGTCCGCCGGTTGCCGAGGTGTTTGGCGCGCAGGTGTATGCCTCGGCGTCCTTCGGTGTTGCGAAGCCGTCGCCCGAGTTGTACCGGCGTTGTGTCGCGCATCTGGGCACCGCGCCCGGCAAGACCTTCTTTATCGACGACGTCGAGGCGAATGTCGCGGGTGCGCTCGAAGCGGGGTTGCATGGGCACCGCTTCGTCGGGACGGAAACGCTCGCGAGCGAACTCGCTTACTATCGGCTGCTTTGACCTTTCCCGGATTCCTGATGCCCGGTCCGCGTGGACCGTTGGCGAGAAAGCTGGCCCCCTTTCGCACGCTTTCGTATCGCGCCGTTTTTCCGCACTGCGGCCCCGTCAAAATGCGGCGCACGGCGCAGCAAACAGATGCCTCGCGGGCATGGCGCGACATGCGGCCATCTAGGTTCGTGTGCTTGCATCGCACGCACATGTAACCGCGTAACCTTGCGAAACAAGGCAGTAGCCAAAATAGCATCGTGGCTCACTAGGATGTCGACATCGCCCATGCATTGACCAATGGAGGTGTCAGATGTTGAGCCATCACGAACTCGCGACGCTCATGGTGCTCCGGAATCCCGGGCGGCATCTCGAGGAATTCGATCCCGACGTGCTTGCCTTGCGCCACTATGAACTCGTCGAAGTGCGCTCGCATGACCGGCAGGGCTCGACGTTGCAATTGACCCGGCGCGGCCGCGAATTGTTACAGCGCCTCCATCTGGATGGCGGCCCCTTGCAATAGAAACGCTCGGGGCGTTTTGCAGCAGGCTCATCCGAGCCCGTCCTTGCTGCTATTCATGACAGAAATCTTTCAGTGTAACGAGCGGAAAAAATCCCGCGCTCTTAAGTAATTGTATTGCGGCCTGGAGTAGCATAGCGTTCAGTAGTACTGTGGGACACCATGTAGGTGCCACTTTTGGGTGCCAGTTAACGTCGTGGAGAATAGTTGTGAAAAGGGTGACGATTTTGCTCGGCTTGTCCGCTGCAGCGATGGTTTGCGCGAGCGGCGTGGCGCATGCAGCACGCGTTGGGGTGTACATCGGGGGCGGGGGCTATTACTACCCGTGGGGTCCGGTGCCGTATTACTACCCGTATCCGCCGGCGGTTGCCGTGCCGGTGCCGGTTCCGGTGCAGCCGCAGGAGTACGTGGAGCAGGGCCAGCCTGATGCGGCCCCGGTAGCGCAGGCGTCCGGGCAACAGGGCGGCACCTGGTACTACTGCGACGACTCGAAAACCTACTACCCGTATGTGAAGTCGTGCTCGTCAGGTTGGCGCCCGGTCCCGGCGCAGCAGGCGCAGTCGCCGT
Organism: Burkholderia sp. 4M9327F10; assembly: GCF_005503145.1. GTDB lineage: Bacteria > Pseudomonadota > Gammaproteobacteria > Burkholderiales > Burkholderiaceae > Paraburkholderia. The sequence goes on from NZ_SCNV01000018.1 coordinate 82,128, forward strand.
CAAACTAAAAACGCTTTACCGCAAAGAGAAGGAAATGAAATATTCAAGGTTTGCTCTTATCGCTTCATTGAGCTTTCTCGGTGCCTGCTCGGTCATGCCAAGCGGTCCTAGCGTGATGGCGCTACCCGGCACCGGCAAAAGCTTCGATCAGTTTCGTGCTGACGACAATTCGTGCCGGCAGTTCGCGTTCCAGCAGGTGGGCGGGGTGTCGACCAACCAGGCGGCGACTGCCAGCGCGCTGGGTAGCGCGGCTGTCGGTACGGCGCTCGGTGCGGCGGCTGGCGCGGCGTTTAACGGCGGCCGTGGCGCTGCGGTCGGCGCGGGTGCGGGCTTGCTGGCCGGCAGCGTGTTTGGTGCAGGAGCCGCGCAAAATTCGGCGTATGACGTCCAGCGCCACTACGATCAAGCCTACATGCAATGCATGTATGCATCGGGCGAGCGGATTCCGGTGCAGGGCCGCATGCGGACCATACAACCCTCCGACGGTGGCGGCTATGTGACCGCTCCCCCGCCGCCGCCCCCGGGTTTCCCGCCGCCTCCGCCGCCGGGCGCGTATTGATCCTCACGAAGCTGCTTCCTTGAAGCTGCTTCCACGAAGTTGCTTCTCCTGGCGAGGCTGCCGTTTGCAACGGCAGCCTCGTTGCTTTTGGGCAGCCGGTTCTAGATAGCCGCGTGGCGTTGGCCCCTCGCGCGCAGCCACGACTGCAGACGGTCGATGTACAGATACACAACGGGCGTCGTATAGAGCGTCAGCATCTGGCTGACGATCAGTCCACCGACAATCGAGATGCCCAGCGGGCGGCGCAGATCCGCACCCTCGCCGTGACCGAAGGCGAGCGGCAGCGCACCGAGCAGCGCGGCGCAGGTCGTCATCATGATCGGGCGGAAGCGCATCAGGCTGGCGCGATAGATCGCCTCGCGCGGCGACACGCCCTCACGCGCGGCATCGATCGCGAAGTCCACCATCATGATCGCGTTCTTCTTGACGATGCCGATCAGCAGGATCACGCCGATCAGCGACATGACCGTAAACTCGACGTGAAACGCCATTAGCGCGAGTAGCGCTCCGACGCCCGCCGACGGCAGCGTCGAGAGTATCGTCAAAGGGTGGGCGTAGCTCTCGTAGAGGATGCCGAGCACGATATATACCGCCGCGAGCGCCGCCAGAATCAGCAGCGGTTCGTCCGAAAGCGATTGCTGGAAAGTGCGCGCCGTGCCCTGAAAACCGCCGTGTATCGTACCCGGCATGCGGATCTCGGCCATGGTCCGGTCGATCGCGGCGATGGCGGTGGAGAGCGGTTCGCCAGGCGGCAGGTTGAACGAGATCGTGGTGGCGACGAAATTGCCCTGGTGATTGACGCCAAGCGGCGTGTGACCTGGATCCCAGCGCGCAAAGGCGCTGAACGGAATCATGGTCTCCTGGGCGGTGCTGACCGAGGTGCCTGCCGACGCGCTGGAATGTCCGCTTGCCGCCAGTGAGTTGATCGCGAGGTTGCGCGCGGAGTCGGCGGCGATGGCCGCTGCGCTGGTTGCGCTGCCCGAAGTGCTCGAAGCGCTGGAGCCGCCCGAACTGCCCGAACCGCTCGAACTCGTGCCCGCTGCGCCGGCGGCTCCCGCGAGCGCGAATGGCGTAGCGGCGGGGGTGGCAGGCGAACCGCTGATCGCGTTCGACGGGCTAGCGCTGCTGGTCGCCGCCGCAGCAACGGCCGCTGTCGACTGAATGCCGACTGTGGGCGTGCTGGACGGCGCGGGAGGCTGGGTCGGCGTGGCGGTGCCGCCGGCGGTCGCTATCGCGCCCACACCGGGGGCTGGCATAGCTGTATTGGAGCTGCCGCCTCCTGAAGTGGAACCGGCCGCATTCGCGGCCGTCGTCACGGTGCCCGCCACCGCATTGGTCGATTGCGTGCCGCTCGGTGAGCCGCCCGAAGTGCTCACATACAGTTCGTCGAGAGTTTCCGGGTATTGCCAGTAGCGCGGCGCGACTTCCATCACGACATAGTATTGATTCAACGGGTTATAGATCGTCGAGACGAGCCGCTGGCCGTATGCATCGTAGAGTGTGTTGTCGATCTGCGAGGGCGTGATGCCCAGGCGCGCCGCGGTGCCGCGGTCGATATCCACGTTCGCTTCGAGGCCGCCTTGTTGCTGGTCCGAGTTGACGTCTTCCAGTTCGGGTACGTTTTGTAGCGCCTGCGTGAGGCGCGGCGCCCATGTGTAGAGCTCGGCAGTCGAATCGCCAAGCAGCGTGAACTGATATTGCGCGTTGCTTTGCCGTCCGCCGACACGGATGTCCTGCACCGATTGCAGATAGAGCCTGCCACCCGGCACGGCGTTGAGTCTCGGCCGCAGCCGCGCGATGACTTCGTCGGCCGTTTCGGCGCGTTGCGAGAGCGGCTTGAGCGCCACATAGACCGAACCGGTGTTGGTTTGCCTGCCACCCGTAAAGCCGACCACGCTTTCCACTGCCGGATCGTCGCCGATAATCTTCATGAGCTGCTTGAGCTTCGGCCCCATCGCCTGGAACGAGGTGCTCTGGTCGGCCTGGATGCCGCCGGTCAGACGTCCGGTGTCTTCCTGCGGAAAGAAACCCTTGGGAATTGCCGCGTAGAGATAGATGTTCAGCGCGATCGTCGCCACCAGCGTCATGAGCAGCAGAAACGGATGACGCAGCGACCATTCGAGCGAACGCGCGTAGCCGTCGTGCAGGCGCTGCAGCGGCGCCGCAAACAGGCGCGCGATGCGGCCCGGCTGGCTGGTCCCGTTCGTCGCATTTGCTCTATTTGCCCCGGCAGTGCGCAGCAGCCGCGAGCACATCATCGGTGTGGTGGTGAGCGATACCAGCAGCGAAACGCCGATGGCGAGCGACAGCGTCACCGCGAACTCGCGGAACAGGCGCCCGATAATGCCGCTCATCAGCAGGATCGGGATGAACACCGCGACGAGCGAGATTGAAATCGACAGCACGGTAAAACCCACTTCGCGAGCACCGACCAGCGCAGCCTGCATGCGCGGCATGCCGTCTTCCATGTGACGCGCGATGTTTTCGAGCACGACGATCGCGTCGTCGACGACGAAGCCGGTTGCAATCGTCAACGCCATCAGCGAGAGGTTGTCGATCGAATAGCCGAGCAGATACATGAAGCCGAACGTCCCGATGATCGACACCGGCACTGCCGCGCTCGGAATCAGCGCAGCGCGCCCGCTGCCGAGAAAGATGAACACGACGAGGATCACGAGGCCCACCGCGATGATCAGGGTCGCTTCGGTGTCGTGCAGCGACGCGCGGATCGTGGTGGAACGGTCGGAAGCTTCAATGACGTCGACGTCGGCGGGCAGTGCCGGCTTCAACTCCTCGATCTGCTTGCGCACGCTGTCGACGGTACTGATGATGTTGGCGCCGGGCTGGCGGTACAGCATCACCAGCACCGCGGGCTGATTGTCGCGGGCGAGGCCCAGATTGCGCAGGTCCTCGACCGAATCGACGATCTCGCCGACATCGGACAGCTTGACTCCCGCGCCATTGCGATACGCGATCACCAGATCCTTGTACTGGTCCGCGACGCGCGCCTGGTCATTGGCGTAGAGCTGATAGCGTTCGCCGTAACTTTCGATGATGCCTTTGGGGCTGTTGGCGTTGGCCGAGGCGAGCGCGGCCCGCACGTCTTCCAGGCCGATGCCGTAGTGATACAGCGCAGTCGGATTCAGTTCGACGCGTACCGCTGGATTGGCCGAGCCGTTGACGTCGACTTCACCGATGCCGGGCAGTTGCGAGAGCGATTGCGCGAGGATCGTCGAGGCCAGGTCGTAGAGCTTTGCGCGCGGCAGCGTGTGCGAGGTGAGTGCGAGGATCAGGATAGGCGCGTCGGCCGGGTTGACCTTGTGATAGGTCGGGTTGCTGCGCAGGCTGGCCGGCAGATCGGCGCGCGCCGCATTGATGGCCGCCTGCACATCGCGCGCCGCGCCGTTGATGTCGCGGTCGAGCCCGAACTGCAGGGTCACGCGCGACGAACCGACGGTGCTCTGCGAGGTCATCTCGGTGACGTCGGCAATCTGCCCGAGATGACGCTCGAGCGGACTGGCGACGCTATTGGCGACCGTGTCGGGACTCGCACCGGGCAGGCTCGCCTGCACGGAAATGGTCGGAAAGTCGACTTGCGGCAGAGGTGCGACCGGCAGCCTGATAAACGCAAAGATGCCGGCGAGCGCCACGCCTACCGAAAGCAGCGTGGTTGCGACGGGGCGTTCGATAAAGGGACGTGAGAGGTTCATCGGCAGGGCGCGGGCGGCTCGAAAGGCAGCGTCTGACGATGCTAGAAGATGGACAGCGGGCGGGCGTTACCTATGTTTTTCCGCGAGTTACGCGGTAATCGACGGGAAACAATTGTCAGGTTGGGAGCCGTTGTGTGCTGGCGGCGCGCCCCGTGAATCGCGCGCATGTAATTGAACGAAACATTGCGGCAACCCCACGGCGCTCAAATCGCTCTACACTGCAATTGCCTCTCCCAAAGGAGGCATCGGTGGAAGGTCTTAATTTGCCCGCTTCGTGCGGGCATTCTTTTGTGCGCATCAAGCGTTTCCACTGGCCGGCAGCAGCCACATCGCACGTGCCCGGGTGCTGCACGATGCCCGCCGCGCTTAACGGTGCCAGCCGCCGCCCCAGCCGCCGCCAACCCCAACTCCCACGCTCACCGCTGGGGCTGCATAGTACCCATAGGCCGGATACGGTGCGTAGCCGTACGGCGTCGGGGCGACGACGCAGCCACCCAGCGTGGCCGCAAGCGCGATCAAGGCGAGAAGTCTGAGCATGATGGATTGTCCTCCTGTTCTAGAGCTTGGAGGCGTGCGGGACCGTGTGCGTTCGACCCGTCGTGTGACGATGCATTACTTGCCGAATCAGGCATATTCGCTGCGCGCCAGGCTGCGCTGCGTGCGCCGCGACAATGGGGGCGAGCCCCATTTACAGATGCTTACGTTCGTCGTATGTCTGATGAATGCTGCCACGCGCGCGCACTCGCCGAACTGGCGAAGGCATAGCGGAAAATCCCAGGTGTTGCGCGCACGCTACCTTGCAACGCAGACAGCGTTGCTATGATGGTCACACTGTTCCTTGGGAGCGGCAATCATGGCGATCAGAGATTTGACCAAAAGCGAGCGGCTGCACGCCGCCATCGCCGAAGCACGCAAGCTGGCAGACAGCGGCGCGTATCACGATTACACCGACATCGAATACGTATTGCGTTTCGACCAGGGACTGTCCGATGCGTCGGCCCTGCTCGACAGTCAGGCCATGCATCGCGATCTGAATCGACGCTGTGCAGATGCGCGAGAAAAGCAGGGGGTTTTCGCTGTGTGACCTGGCCGGTGCAGTTGTGGCGTGGCGCAGTAAAAGGGCCCGCCGGGTCGGGGCGGGCCAAGCTGAGGAGATTCACACAAAACACCTCACGGGAATGAGGCAGTTCCAGTGTAGGCGCGACTGCGGCATGTTGGGTTTCAGTCGCTCTTACAGCTATTACAGGCTGTGACGAGAATCTCGCGTGGGCTCGCCGTGCTGAATCCGCGTGCTGCCATCCACCAGACCAGCGCCGCGATGAGCGCAACCGTTGCAGCGGTTCCGAGTGCCACGTGCATGGCCATTTCGAAGGGATGTACGGCGCTCATGAAGCCGCCGAAGATCGCCACACCCAACGCGGCGCCTGTCTGGCGCGCTGAATTGAGGACCGCCGCGGCGACTGCTCCGCGCTGCTTCTCGACGGTACCCATGGCCGGAGCGGTAGCCGCCGGCGAGATAAAGCCCGATGCCAACCCAATCGCCAGCATCGGCGCCACCGCCAGCCAGTACGGTGCATGTGGCGTCGCCGCCAGCATGCCGAGCGAGCCGGCCGCGTAAAACGCGAACGCCGCGCACATCGAGAAGCGGGTGCCGTAGCGCTTTGCGAGACGATGCGACGCGAGCCCGCCGATGGCGACCATCGCTGTCATCGGCAAAAACGCGAGCCCGGTTTCGAGCGCCGAGAATCCCCGGATGGTCTGATAGCTGATGCTGAACGTAAACAGCAACCCGTAGAATACAAACGCGGACGCCATCGAAACGGCCGTCGACGCCGAAAATAGCGGACTCCTGAAGAATGAAAGCGGTAGCATCGGCTCGGCGCGGTGTTGTTCGATAACCAGAAAAAGCATCCACGCGGCGCCGCACAGGGCGATTCCAAGGAGGATCGGCGCCGACCGCCAGCCAAGCCTCGAGCCTTCGATCAGCACGGCGATCAGCGTGCCGAGCGCGGCAATCGCGGCGGCCTGGCCGGCGAGATCGAAATGACGGTGTGGCGCGCAGCCGTCACGCTCGATCGAACGCGTCAGCCAGATGCCAAGCAGCGCAATGGGAACGTTGACGGCGAAGATGCTGCGCCAGCCGAACGCGTGGATCAGGATGCCGCCCACCAGCGGCCCGGACGCCATCGCGATGCCGCCGCAGCCCATCCACACGCCCACCGCGGAAGCCCGCCGGGCTGGATCGGGAAAGGCGCGATTGATCAGAGCCAGCGAACACGGCACGAGCATCGCGCTACCCATGCCCTGGAGGGCGCGTGCGCCGGCGAGCGTCGCGAGGCTGGGCGCCATGCCGCACAGCGCGGAGGCCAGCGCAAACAGCGCGAGGCCCGCAAGGTAGACGTTTTTCGCGCCGAGCCGGTCGCCTAGCGTGCCGCCGCTCAGCAGCAGACTCGCGAAGCTCAACGTGTAGGCATTGACGACCCACTGCAGGCCCGTGACGCCGCTGCGCAGCGTGGTGCCGATCTGTTCGAGTGCGACGTTGACGATCGAAGCGTCGAGCAGAACGATCGTGTAGCTGATGCTGGTCGCGGCCAGCACCCGGCGCGCGGTGGCCGAGTTGTTTGCGAGCGGTGTCATCTCAGGACTGCTTCGTCGCGAGCGTAGCGGCGAGCGATCTGAAGCCGACCCAGCCCCAGTAGACCCGGTGATGCACGATCAGGCCGCCGGCAATATCCATCATCTCGATCAGATCCACCTGGTCGCCATCCGGCGTGTGCCGCGGATACTCCCAGGTGAGCTGCTTGCCGTTGGCGAAGAAGGTGCCGGTGCGGTACCAGCGGCCGAGGTCGCTGGGCGGGGCGCGCAGGCCGGCCTCAAAGAATGGCGTGATTTCAGCCTTGCCGCGCAGAATGCCGCTTTGTCTGTCACGCCAGGTGGCGAGAATCAGCGGGCTTTCGAGAATCGCAGAGTCGTCATACAGCGCGATCAGCCCTGCGAGATCGCGCCGCACGACAGTCTCGTGCCACTGCTCGTAGATGTGGCGAATCTCGGCTTGCGTGGCTTCGGTCATGGTCGGCTCCCGTCGTCGTGTCAGGACTTCGAGTCTAGGGTGTCCGCTGACCGAATGTTTCGACGCGTGCCGAACGATGCGGGCGCCCCGCGCTGCCAGACCTGGCTCAGTGGACGACGAGCGCGTTCGACTGCACGTTACCCGCGCCCGAAACGATATTCACACCGACATTGCCGCTCACGTGAGCCAGCGCGCCCGCACCGAGGCTCGCCGTGCTGCTGCCGCTGACCGACGCCGCGGCGTGAGCGTCCTGCAGCGTATTGACGTCTGCGGCCGGTGAACTGATGAGCGCGATCTGATTGGCTTGTGCATTCAGCGCGCCCGCCGCGATATTCACGCCGACATTGCCGCTGGCGCCGCGCAGCACGTCCGCTCCGACCGAGGCCGTTGTAACAGCGGCCGTCGCTGTACCGCCGGTCTGTTGGATAGTCGTAAGCTTCGTGCCGAACAGCGTTGCGGCATCCGGGTCCGTGGATGCCCAGGCGTTGACGAGTGCCGGCGATGCGCCGATAGCGAGGGAAACGAGCAGAGCGAGCAAAGGGCGAAGTTTCATGTGTGACTCCCACACGAGTTCTGATGAGACTCGTATCCGTGGTATCGGCCCGGCACAGGGAAAATTGAGTCGGGGAAGTACGTAGGCCTGAGACGTTGCGCGTAACGTGCGGGCGTTTTAAACGGCACTGCGTTTTGCGCGCCGTTAAATTCCACCGTTAAATCCCACCGTGTACGAACCGCCGCTGGCCTTATCCGGTGTCTACGAGGGATTCCCCTGGGAAGTGGTCAAGCACGCGTTTTCCCGTCCGCGGATGCTGCGATTCGCTTCTCTGGGCGGGCTTTCCGTCTATTGAACTGGATTATTTGTGTTTCACGAATATCGCGTTCGCCAGTTCTTCGATACCGGAATGTCGAGCCTTGCATCAATCTCTGTCCCGTCGGCCCGGTGAATTCGAGCCGCCACACGCCGCACAGGCGGCTGATCACTTCTTCGCGACTGCGGTCGCATAAAAAATCCAAGCGGGTCCTTGCGCGGACATGCTGGCGTGCGCAGGAGAACCCGCATCAACGGAGACGGAAATGAATGCAAAGGAATGGGATACCTCCTACGAATGGAAAGCGGTGACGTTGCTCGCGCTCGGGTTCGGGCTTGTCGGGCTGGACCGCTGGCTGATCGCGCCGCTGTTTCCTTCAATCATGAAGGACCTCAACCTGACTGCGCAGGACGTCGGTAACTGCATCGGCGTGCTCGGATTATCGTGGGGCGTCTTCGCCGCTCTGATGGGCGGTATCTCGGACAAGGTCGGCCGCCGGAAAGTGCTCATTCCGGCCATCCTGGCTTTCTCGCTCCTCTCCGGGTTCTCGGGTCTTGCCGGCGGACTCTTCAGCCTGATTGCCATTCGCGGTTTGATGGGCGTGGCCGAGGGTTCGTTCTGTCCCACGAGCTTCGCGGCCACCGCTGACGCATCGCATCCACGCAGACGCGGCCTGAACCTTGGTCTCCAGCAAAGCGGTTTTGCGCTCTTCGGGCTGGCGCTTTCGCCCATCATCGCCACGCAACTGCTGAGTTTCGTCACGTGGCGGTGGGTATTCGGCCTGGTGGCCATCCCGGGCCTGATTCTCGGTCTTATCATGTTCCGCGTCATCCGCGAGCCGAAGGTGGTGAAGCAGGTTGCGGCTGAGCACACGCCGGTATCGCTCGGCCACGTACTGAAAAGCCGGAACATCATTGTCGCGATGGCGGCGCTTTGCTGCGCGATGACGGGTGTGTTCGTCCTCGGCGCGTTGCTGCCGCTGTATCTCACCAGCTACCTGTCGCTCGACACGCAGCGCATGGGTCTGGTTGTTTCCGCTATCGGCTTTGGTGGCTTTCTCGGGCAATTCGGCTTGCCTGGACTGTCCGACATCACCGGCCGCCGGGTGGCGAGCATCGTTGGCTTCGCAAGCACGGCGGCGCTGCTCTACCTCTTCCGCGGCCTTGGGCCACAACCGCTCCCGCTCTTCGTGGTGCTCTTCGTTGCGTCGTTTTTCACGCTCGGTCTGGTCTCGCTGCTTTCCGGTCCGGTGGCCACCGAAGCTGCTCCCATTGGGCTTGTCTCGACGTCGATCGGCGTTGTGGTGGGCGCAGGCGAAATCTTCGGCGGAGGCATTGCACCGGCCATGGGCGGCTATGTGGCCGCGCACTTCGGGATTCAGAACATCCTCTGGCTGCCGATGATCGCCGTCGTGCTCGGCATTGTCGTCAGCCTCCTGCTCAAGGAGACGGCGCCCGCCGTGCTGCTGCGTCGCCGGGGCGTCGGCGCCGAACTGGCTGCAGGAGAGCAGCCGCGGTAAATCCCGGGGTGGAGACCCGTGTTGGGGCCCGCGGTTCTATCGCGGGCCTTGTTGCATGTGTGGCGCTCATGTTGTCGACGTGCGCGTTGAAGGCATGACTACTGGTGCTCTGCCGCAAGCCGATCCCGGTGAAAGGGTCGTATAAACTGGCGTTTTGGCTGACGAACAAGGGCGCGGTATGGACCGGTTTCTAAGCATCGAGGCCTTCGTGCGGGTCGCGGAGGCAAGTAGTTTTGTCGAGGCAGCCCGGCAACTGGGAGTGACAAGCTCGGTGGTGACGAACCGGATTCAGCAATTGGAAAAGTTCGTCAACGCACCGCTTTTTCATCGCAGTACGCGCCACGTGCGCTTGTCGGAGGTGGGTGAGGCGTTCTACCGCGAGTGTGCGGACGTGGTTGGTCGGGTGAACGAACTGACGGACCAGATGCGCGAGCTTCGCGCCACACCCACGGGCCGGCTGCGCATCCAGATGCTGCCGGGTTTCGCTCTCGGCCATTTCGGTGCACCCCTCGCAGCGTTCAACCGCCGCTATCCCGGCATCCAGCTGGATGTCATCGTCAATGACCGTGTTGTCGATCCGGTCGAAGAAGGCTTTGACATCGCATTTCAGATATTTCCACCCATTTCCGAGTCGCTCATCGAGCGCAGGCTCTTCACCGTTCGCCGGCTCTTTTGCGCGTCGCGCAAATACATCGAAGAGCAGGGTGCGCCGCAGCATCCGCGCGACTTGCTGCATCACACAACGGCGCTTTATTCGGGATATCCGTCGCGTAATCGCTGGACGATGAGGCACGGCGATGAAGTGGTCGAGATGGAACTGCCAGGCATGATTCGCTCGAACTCCGTGCACCTGCTGCGCGACTATGCGCTCACGGGCGGCGGGGTGGTGTGCCTGCCGACACTCGTTGCCAGTGACGCGCTCGTAGAGGGAACGCTGGTGCCCATTCTGACAGAGTACGAGCTTTCCTCTTTGAGCTTCGCTGCCGTCTATCCCGCGACGCAGCGTCAGGCGCTGAAGGTCAAGGCGCTGGTCGAGTTTCTTGCTGAATATATTGGACCTGAGCCGGCGTGGGACGTGCCTTTGCTGCAGCGCGGCTGGGTCAGCTGACACGGCGCTGACACGGCGATTATTCGGAAAACGCAAATGCCGTAGTCGCCTTGCCGCTAGTTGTCCCTGCCGGTGCTTGCTCCTAGAGTTGAACCTGACAGCAGTTCAACAACAGGAGACAGCAATGACCGACACAGCATTTCATACCGTCTTCGGCTCGCTCGAAAAATACAAAAAAGGCGAGATCGAAATCACGAGCGGAAGCGCTCATCACTATGCCTTCTCGAATGTCTTCGAGGTGGCGTCACAATCCGCCCCTTACGAGAAAGTCGTAGCGGGCAAGAACCTCGAATACGTCATCGAAGTGCTGCGCACCGAGGGCCAGTCGGCATGGTTCGCTTGCGCGCATGACGAGTTCACCATCCAGATGGATGGCGAAGTCCGGATCGATTTCATCAAGCTGGATGCGCCGCCCGCAGCGGGTCGTGGAACTGTCCATGCCGGCGATAAGCCCGCAGGCCGCCCGATGGGCCATGTCGTGCTGCGCAAGGGCCACCAGGCATTGCTGCCGGCTGGCTGTGCATACCGCTTCACGGCAAGCCAGCCCGGTGTCGCTCTCGTGCAGACGATTCTCGGCGAATTGTCGGTGCAGAAGTGGGCAGACATCTGCGTGCACTGACGCCACTGCCAGGCACTAACTGAACATCCCAGGAGACACACTATGGCTACCCTCGAGAACCTTGACCACTCTGCTGGCTTCGCGGCAGACACGGTACGTGCAACGGAACCGGATGCCGTGACGGGCTACCGGCGCTTTCAACTCGGCGAATTCGAGTTTCAGCGCGACGAGTATTTCGTGAAAATCAGCTGGCCGGCGAAAGGTCAGGTGCGCACGCACGCGATCCCCGCGGACGCGTTTCTGCGCGCAATGATGCGCGATATCGCGTGGGGCTTTTTCTACGGCTGGGTCAACTTCGACCACGTATTCGGCACGCGCAATCACTACGGCAAGGTCGACGTCTATGCCGGTACGTTCAACGGCATCCTGAAGGAAGCCGGCGTCGATTACACCGAGACCTTTGAAACGCCGACCATCATGGCGACCTTCAAGGCCATCCTCCATGACTGGACCAACGAAGGCTTCGACCCGTTCGCGGCGCCGGAAGAGACCGGCACTGCATTTGGCCGCAAGCACGGCGAGAACGACGCAGCCATCGAGCGTACGCGTATTGCCACACGCAGGATGCCGGGCCTCGAAGGCGACTCGCCGCTGCGCGACGAACTGCCCGTCAATCGCGCGTTCCTCGATGTCGTTCAGGACGAGCCGGAACTGCACGTCGAGCCGGGCTTCGAGGGGCAGCTCCACGCCTTCAACCTCTTCAAGTATCTGTCGCGCTCGGACGTGACGTGGAATCCGTCGGTCACCTCCGTCTGCGAGCGCAGCCTGTTCTGCCCGACGACCGAGGAGTTCATCCTGCCGGTGTTCCATGGCAACGACCGTGTCGAGTGGTTCCTGCAACTTTCCGACGAAATCGTCTGGGACATCGGCGACAAGAACACCGGCGCGCCGCGCGCGCGTATCACGATGCGGGCCGGCGACATCTGCGCGATGCCGGCCGACATTCGCCATCAAGGGTATTCGACCAAGCGCTCCATGCTGCTCGTCTGGGAAAACGCCACGCCGAACCTGCCGCAGCGCTACGAGAGCGGAGAGCTGGCGCCGTACCCGATTGAATTTTAAGTAGCGAACCCGCAACACACCGAGGACGATTCATGCAAACCCAACTTTTCATCGACGGCCGCTTCGTTGACGCTGTCGAGCGCGGCACTATCGATGTGCTCAATCCTCACGACGGTTCGCTTATCACGAAGATCGCCGCGGCAACTGCGGTTGACGTGGACCTCGCAGTCGAGGCGGCAACGCGTGCATTCCCGAAATGGTCGGCCATGGCGGCGGCCGAACGCGGCCGGCTGTTGCTGCGTCTCGCCGATGCGATCGAGGCGAATGGCGAGGAGCTGGCACGGCTGGAGTCGCTGGACACCGGCCACCCGATTCGCGATTCGCTGGCACTCGACGTGCCGCGCACGGCGGCGTGCTTTCGCTATTTCGGCGGCATGGCCGACAAGCTGCAAGGTTCGGTGATTCCAGTCGAGACGGGTTTCCTGAACTATGTGCAGCGTGCGCCTATCGGCGTCGTTGGCCAGATTGTTCCGTGGAACTTCCCGCTCATGTTCACAAGCTGGAAGATGGGCCCGGCGCTCGCAGCAGGCAACACGGTCGTTCTCAAACCGTCGGAAATCACGCCGCTTTCGACGCTGCGCATCGTCGAGCTGATGGCCGAGGTAGGCTTTCCGGCGGGTGTGGTGAATATCGTCCCCGGCTATGGACACACGGCGGGTCAACGCCTTGCCGAACATCCCGGTGTCGGCAAGATTGCGTTCACGGGTTCGACTGCCACCGGCCGCCGTATCGTCGAAGCATCGCAGGGCAATCTGAAGCGCGTTCAACTGGAGCTGGGCGGCAAGGGCGCCAACATTGTGTTCGACGATGCTGACCTGGATGCAGCAATCAATGGCGCTGCGTGGGCCATCTTCCATAACCAGGGGCAGGCGTGTATCGCGGGTTCGCGTCTCGTGTTGCATGAGCGCATCGCCGATGCATTCCTCGAGCGTTTTGTTGCGCTGGCGTCTTCGATCCGCGTTGGCAACCCACTCGATCCGGATACCGAAATGGGGCCGCTGACGTCGAAACAACACCTGGACCGCGTCCTGACGTTCGTCGACGTGGCGCGGGAGCAGGGAGGCCGCGTGCTCGCAGGCGGCAGCGCTCCGCAGGACCCGGCGCTCGCAAACGGCTACTACGTCCGCCCTACGGTGATCGAGGCGAAGACACCGGCCGACCGCATCGCGCAGGAAGAGGTCTTCGGTCCGTTCGTCACGGTATTGCGCTTTAGCAGCGACGAAGAAGCGCTGTCCATCGCAAACGCGACGGAATACGGCCTGGGCAGCGGCCTCTGGACCAGGGACCTTTCGCGCGCTCACAAGCTGGCTTCGCAAATCCATGCGGGGATGTGCTGGATCAATTGCTACAAGCGCGTCAATCCCGGCAGTCCGTTTGGTGGGGTGGGCCAGTCGGGCTACGGCCGCGAGATGGGCTTCGAAGCGATGCATGACTACACGGAGGCGCGTTCGGTATGGGTCAACGTCGACGCTAACGTGCCGCCGCACTTCAAGCGCTGAGGCTTTCATGCAGCGCTTCGTTTATCAAGGCACACCGTCGCGCGTGGTTTTCGGATGGGGCGCCCTTGGAAAGCTACCGGATGAGCTGACCCGGCTCGGTGCCCGCCGGGCGCTCATCCTGTCCACGCCGGAGCAGCGGCATCTCGCTGAGCAGGTGAAGGATGCGTTGGCGGCGCGAGCGGCTGGCGTGTTTGCGCAGGCGGTCATGCATGTCCCGGTCGAGGTCGCGCGTGCGGCGCGCCAGAGGGCGAGCGAACTGGACGCAGACGGTTGCATTGCGATTGGCGGCGGTTCAACGATCGGGCTGGGCAAGGCAATTGCGCTCGAGTCGTCTCTGCCCATCCTCGCGGTTCCGACGACCTACGCCGGCTCCGAAATGACGCCGATTTTCGGAATAACGGAAGGCCGTCTGAAGCGCACCGGACGCGATGCGCGCGTGCTGCCTCGTACTGTGCTGTACGACCCGTCCTTGACGCTGTCGTTGCCGCCGGCGATCTCGGCGGCATCCGGGATCAACGCGATGGCGCATGCGGTCGAGGCGCTCTATGCCGAAGACGCGAACCCGGTGATCAGCCTCATGGCGGAGGAGTCGATTCGCGCGCTCGGCGAGGCGCTGCCTGTTGTCGTACGCACACCTGACGACGCGGATATGCGTAGCCGGGCGCTCTACGGCGCGTGGCTCGCGGGAACTTGCCTGGGAGCGGTAGGGATGGCGTTGCATCATAAGCTTTGCCATACCCTGGGCGGAACGTTCAACCTGCCTCACGCCCAGACGCACGCTGCGATGCTGCCGCACACGGCTCACTACAACCATGCCTCGGCTCCCGAGGCTCTGCGCCGCGTCGCGCGTGCATTGGGCGGTGACGACGCGGGCGACGCCGGGCCGCTGCTGTTCAGGCTGAACGGGCAGCTTGGTGTCCCGGCGGCGCTTGCGGACATCGGCATGCCAGAGGATGGCCTCGACGAGGCGGCGGAGGTCGCCTGCCAGAACCCTTATGCGAACCCGCGGCCGATAGAGCGCGCAGCGATTCGCTCGCTGCTGCAGGATGCGTGGGAAGGACGCGCGCCGGGCTGAGCAGCGGGAGGCGTGGATGGAGACAGATAGAGACAGGTGGAGACAGACGTGACCAATGACCCACGAGATGTCGAGGAGGAGCGGATGTCGGCAATTCGCTTCCTCGCCGGGACCGGAAAAATATGCGACGGCCTGGTTTGCCGGTTCAGGCTGAGCGGACGGTACCGCACATCGCGCCATGACCTGGTTCTCGACCGGAGCTGACACCATGCGCCGCTATTACGCAGTCTTTGCTACCGACAGGCCGGGCATGCGGGAAGTCCGGGAGCGCGTTCGAGCGAGCCATCGGACCTATTTGCGCAGCGCCGCGCAGCACGGTGTGTTTGTGCGCCTCGGCGGCCCGACACTGGCACCGCTGTGCAACACGATGAACGGTACGCTGCTGGTCGTCGAGGCGGAAGATATCGATACCGTCATGCAGTTCATCGGCAACGACCCGTACATGAAAGAAGGGCTGTTCTCACGCGTGGAAGTGCGCCCGTGGGACTGGAGCCTCGGAAATCCTGAGCAGCGGGTGTGAGAAATGAGCGCAAGACAGCTATGCCGCTTGGCCGATGTTCCCGATGGCGGGGCACGGGTGATTGACGAAGCATGTATCGGGCGACCGGTGGTCGTGGTGCGGCGCGGCGAGCAGGTGTGGGCGTATGTGAATCGTTGCCCGCATTTTTCAGTGCCGCTCGATTTTGTACCCGGAAGTGTCTCTTGCTATCGGTCTCAGGTCCTGATGTGCGCTCACCATAGTGCGCTATTCAGGTTCGACGACGGTTTTTGTATCGACGGTCCGTGTACGGGCGCTGCTTTGGAGGCTGTGCCTGTCGAGGTTGACTCGGATGCGTGGGTCGTTTCGGTAGTGGTTTGAACCAATCACGGGTTCCGCGGCGTTAGCGAAGAAGTTGGGTTGCCGCTCCTGCTGCAGCTGCTGGGGTGCGGGTCCGGCACACATGACTGGCACACTTTCCTTTCCTAATTAATTTAGAGAGCAGGACTATACAGAAAATCAAGCCTGTTAATGGCTGTGGCGGAGGCCGTGTCCGCCTGGAACGAAGCCACCGGAATCCGCAAAGCGCCAATACTGGCGCTGGCGAACGATGTCGTATTTCAGCTTTTCCGCGAAACGCGCGACGTGTGGCTCGCGTGGCCGTCGAAGTTCGTGCCGTTCAATGCCGCCACGCTCGGCGCGGCAAGTGGCCGCGCTACTCAGCGAACACATCTACGAACAGCTCCGCGAGCCTCAGGTGGTTTCTTTGGCCTGACAATTGTTTGCATATTTTCAGACTCCAGCTAATTGACCCTGACAGCTCATCCGTCATAGCGTGGTGCGACCCCGTCCACTGAGGAGCGCACCGAACCCATGACGAACAAACCGGCACCACATAAGCCGCAGACGCCACAACCACCCCAGCCGCCAGCCCTCACGCAACTGGCCTTTGCCTTCCCCTTCCAGCGCAAGGTGCAGAGCAATGCCGGGGCATCGGCCCAGTTCACCGACGAGCACGACATTTACCGGCTTCTCGCCGCGAGCGAGCCGTCCGGCGCGTATCTCGTCAGCCGCAGGGGCATGTGGCACGGCGGGATTCACATCACGGAAGGCGGCGCTGGACAGGCGCTCGACCTCGACGCGGGACTCCGCTGCATTGCGGACGGTGTACTGATCGCATATCGCGCCAACAACGACTACCCGGTGAGCGATGTGGCGCTGGCCGGTAGCGACGCGCCGTTTCAGGCTCCCTACAGTACGGGTTTCGCCCTGGTGCGGCACGAGATGGAATTCCCGCGTGGCACGAAGCTGACGTTCTACAGCCTGTACATGCATCTGATGTCCAGCGCCGACTACGACAACTATCCGAAGCGGCAGAAACCGGCGTACTGGTCGCGGGAATGGCAGATTACGCAGTATGCCCAGGACAAGCCGCAACCGGGTCGCGGTGGACAGGCGGCGGACCCGGCGCAAACGGGTTTGCATGTGCGCAAGACGCCTGGCGGTTCTATCCTCGGTATCTTGCCGCAGGGCGCAAGCGTCAGTATCGGCAAGACAGAGACAGTGCATGGTGGAATGTGGGGCCAGCTAACGGACCTGGGCGGCGCAACGCTCTATGCGCCCGAGGCCGGCGGTTACGTCGCGCCCGCCGTGGCCGTCAACAGCTGGATTTTTCTGGGCGCGCAGAATGGCGGGCCGGTCGCGAAAGAGAGCATCCCGGAATCGATGTTCGACCGGGTAATCGTCACGACGGACCGGGCATGCACGGCGAGCGATCCGAAGGGCGCAGGCGGCGGCATCCCGGTCAAGGCGGGCGACCCGATCGGCCACCTGGGCCGTTATGACTCGCTCACCGAGTGTTCGGGCGGAACCCGGATGGCACACATCGAGGTGTTCTGCGGCGAGGGCATCCAGCAGTTCATCAATGCCGGAAACATCTGGGTTGACGCCAACGTTGGGAACGCGGACCCGTGGAGCGAGCTTGGCCTGTCGCCGGAGCCAGCCATTCTGCGCGTGGACCGTGGAACGACGCTCTATCACGACCATGCCAACGGGCAATCCGGCAAGAATCCGAAACAGACCGATGTGATTCAGGTTTGTCAGTTCGCCGCGCTGCCCCAGGATGACGCGCACATGTTCATGGAAAAGGACAACGGTAACGACGGGTACAAACGGCGTTGGTGGAAGGTGGATAGCGCAGATGTGCAACGCAATCCCATTAGCGGATGGGTGCGTGAGCAGAGCTTCGAGGGCGGTGTGGTCACCCGCGAGAATGCGCAAAGCTGGATCGACTTCGAGTGTCACAACGAGGACCACGACCCAACGCACACCATCTTCGCGACCACTGCCGATTACGTCGACTATGCGCTCGGCGGTGATACGCCCGGTGCGGGGTCTCTTGGCAAGCTCAGCCCGCTTATGGTCGCGCTCTACCGTGCGCTCTATCCGACCGGCGACGGCATGCGCGCGGCGGACGACCTTTGTAACCTCGGACAAGGCGCCCTGGGTTCAGGATTCCCTTGGGCCGCTTTTCGTGCGTCGCGCCTCATTCCGAAGCACGAAAGCGAGTGGGCCAACCCGGCGAAGTGGCAGGCGCTGGTGAGCGCAATCGAAGAGCGCACTGGGCCGAAAGCCGAGCATGAAGAGGAAAAAAAGCGCATCGCGAAACTTGTGTGGTGGGACGAGGTGGCGGCTGGCGTCCCCGGTTTCCCCGGTTCCGATGTGTATCACATCAATCCAATTGGGCTGGTGGGGAACTTCATTGAAAGTTGTGACTGCGCTGCCCGATTCAAGAAAATATCAAAAATTATCCTTCGACATGAAGGCGGATACGTGAACAGGAGCGACGATAAGGGCGGTCCGACCAATCACGGTATTGCATGGGCCACATGGCAGAAATACGCAGAGGAGGACGTGGGTGTTGCACCTACGCTGGATAACTTGAAAAATTTGACGGAGCAGCAAGCCGAGGTTATTTATCTTAAGCGCTATTGGCAACCCAAAGGTTTTTGTGGATTTAAAGATGAGCGTGTGGCATTAATGTCTTACGATTGGAGTATAACTTCTGGCGGGGCGGCATTACAAATCCAAAAACTTCTAAACCAGAAATATCATTCAAACCTTGTGGAGGATGGCGGTATGGGGAAGCAAACAGTCGATGCCATGAATGCAATTTCCGATCAGGAGACGTTACTTCAGGATATAACGTCGATTAGGCGTCAATATTATACGAATCTCACAATAAAGGACTCCCGCCAGATTGGCAATCTTAAGGGATGGTTAAACAGGGTAAATGATTGCCTGCAGGTGAAAGTATGAGCAAACGTAGATACGTGACGTTTTTGATGTTCGTCGCAAGCGCCCTGCTCATTCACTCAACGGCATGGACAGCGGAGGGCGTATTTTCGGGCGATTGGGAATATGTGGAGCATGTGGCAGGAGCAAGTAAGCCATATTCGACATTCGAAATAAAGCTGCATGAAACGCGTGATGGCGCGGTCACGGGTTCTTACTGCTTTATCACGCAAAATGGGAACCGAATTGATTGTGATGCCGACGGGGCGGAAAATATCTTTGGACATGTGCGCGAAGGCGGTCAACAAGCGGAAGTTCGCTTTTACTCGTTTTTTGGCGCAAAAGATGGTGTTGTAGATTTAGTTAGTCACGGCGACACATTGTCGTGGGAAATTACGAAGAAACCGATAGGCGATTTTTTTTATGGCCCTTACTCGGTGACTCTCACGCGGAAGCAATCCGATGTCCATCAGGGTGAGCGCCAGGTAGTTGTAGGCAAAGCCTATTTGTATCCAATGCCTTCAGCGACGGAAGTTAAAACGTATATCGTTAAAGGAGAGTATGTCAAATTGATAAGTATTTCGGATGATTTGAGATTCTGGAAAATTTCATATTTCGAGAAAAATGGAATCACCATAGAGCGCTGGATTGATTGCCGTGCCATCAATTCCTGCCCTTGAGCCGACCTGGTAGGTCGTGTCAGACAACCCGGCACACATGCGGCGGCGTCCACGTTTCCATCATCGGGCGGCGCTGGCAGCCGGATGTAGCATCCGACACTCAAGAATAAGGGGAGAACGCAACCATACGCGCGAGGCCAAGGCCGCCGATCGCAACGTGGGTCATTTTGTGGGTTGAAAAAACAAAAGCCCCGTAATTCATCAAACTTACGGGGCCTCTCTGGTGTTCCTGGCGGAGGCGGTGAGATTCGAACTCACGGAAGGATTGCTCCTTCGCCGGTTTTCAAGACCGGTGCCTTAAACCGCTCGGCCACACCTCCAAGCCCGAAATTGTAACCTGAAATCTCTCCACCACGGCAAATTCGCGTGAAGATTGACGCAGAATCACTCACTGCGGGTCTTTCAGGAACAGCGCCTGCAGGTCATTGAGGAAGGCTTGCCCAAGCGGCGTTGGTGCAATCCTCTCGTGATCGCGTACGATCAGGCCGCGTTGCTCCGCTTCCTGCAATGCCGGTTCGATCGACGTCATCGACAAGCCTGTGCGCTCGATGAAGCGGTGCACCGGAAACCCCTCCACTAGGCGCAACGCGTTCAACATGAACTCGAACGGCAGGTCGCGTGTCGCGACCTCGTGCTCTTCGTGCACCGGCGCCCCCGCTTTCGCCTGCTCGATAAACGTGCCCGGATGCTTGTAGCGCATCTGCCGCAGGATGCGATTCGGAAACGACAGCTTGGTGTGCGCGCCGGCGCCGATACCCAGGTAGTCGCCAAAGCGCCAATAGTTGAGATTGTGCTGGCTCTGACGATGCGGCTGGGCATACGCCGAGACCTCATAGCGCCCATAACCGGCCGCCGCGGTGCGGGCGTGAATCCAGTCCTGCATGTCGGCGGACGCATCGTCGTCCGGCAGCGCCGGCGGGAATTTCGCAAACAGCGTGTTCGGCTCGAGCGTCAGGTGGTACAGCGACAAATGCGGCGGTGCAAATGACAAGGCCGTTTCGATATCCGCCTGGCACTGTGCAAGGGTCTGCTGAGGCAGCGCGAACATCAGGTCGAGATTGAAGTTGTCGAAGGTGGTGGCGGCCACTTCCACCGCATGGCGTGCCTGCGCCGAGTCGTGAATCCGGCCGAGCGCCTTCAGATGTGCTTCATTGAAACTCTGGATGCCCACCGACAGCCGGTTCACGCCGCTGGCCCGAAACTGCGCGAACTTCTCCGCTTCGAACGTGCCGGGGTTGGCCTCTAGGGTGATCTCCGCGTCGGCGTCGAGCGGCAGGAGCGCGCGGACGTCCGACAGCAGCCGGTCGAGCCCCGCCGCCGACAGCAGGCTCGGCGTGCCGCCGCCGATAAACACCGTATGGACCTGACGGCCCCAGACGAGCGGCAACGCGAGTTCGAGGTCGGTGCGCAAGGCGTCGAGATACTCGTTCTCGGGGAATGCGTCGCCTTTCCACTCGTGCGAGTTGAAGTCGCAGTAGGGGCACTTGCGCACGCACCATGGAAAGTGCACATACAGCGCCAGCGGCGGCAGCGAGGTCAGGTGAATGCTGCCCGGCGCGGTGAACGCCTGGACCACCGCGGCACCGCTTTGGCCGGCGGGTTTGATCGGAATCACGCTTCCTCCGTCAGACGCGCCAGCAGTTGCCGCAACGCGATCGCGCGATGGCTGCTGGTGTTCTTCACCGCCGGATCGAGCTCGGCGGCCGTCGCGTTCAGTTCGGGCAGGAAGAAGTGCGGATCGTAGCCAAAGCCGTGCGCACCGCGCGGCACGTCGATGATCTCGCCTGGCCAGCGGCCTTCGGCAATCAGCGGCTCCGGGTCTTCGGCGTGGCGCACGAGTGCCAGGACGCAGAAGTAATACGCGCGCCGGTCGGTTTCGCCATGCAGTTGCTCGACGAGGCGCGCATTGTTCGCAGCATCGCTTTTCTGGCCGCCGGCAAGTTGCGCGTAGCGCGCCGAGTAGACACCGGGCGCGCCGCGCAGCGTGCGCACACAGAGTCCGGAATCGTCGGCCAGCGCCGGCAAGCCGGTCAGCCTGGCCGCATGACGGGCCTTCGTCAGCGCGTTTTCGACGAAGGTCGGATACGGTTCGTCGGCTTCAGGCACGTTGAGCGCGCCTTGCGGAATCAGTTCGATACCGGCCGCGCCCAGCAACGCCGCGAACTCGCGCAGCTTGCCGGCGTTGTTCGAGGCCAGCACGACCTTGCCGAGCGACGCTTTGGCCGCGCTCGCAGCCTCTGACGCAAACTGGGCAGCGCCGCTGGCATGTTGACGATCACTCACTTCAACCCCAGCGCTTCTTTCTGTTTTGCCACCAGCGTGCTGATGCCGTCGCGTGCCAGATTGAGCAGCGAATTCATTTCGTCGCGCGAGAACGGCGTGCCTTCGGCCGTGCCCTGGATTTCGACGAAGCCGCCTGCGCCCGTCATCACGACGTTCATGTCGGTGTCGCACTTCGAGTCTTCGTCGTAGTCCAGATCGAGCACCGGCAAGCCGTTGTACACGCCCACCGAAATCGCCGCCACGAAATCCGTAATCGGCGAGGTTTCGATCCGGCCGCTGGCGAGCAGCTTCGACACCGCATCATGGGCCGCGACGAAGGCGCCGGTGATGCTCGCCGTGCGGGTGCCGCCGTCGGCCTGGATCACGTCGCAATCGAGATTCATGGTGCGCTGGCCGAGCTTCTCGAGATCGAACACCGAGCGCAGGGCCCGGCCGATCAGACGCTGGATTTCCTGAGTGCGGCCGGTCTGCTTGCCGCGCGCCGCCTCGCGGTCGTTGCGGGTATTGGTGGCGCGCGGCAGCATGCCGTACTCAGCCGTGAGCCAGCCCTGACCGCGATCGCGCAGGAAGCCGGGCACCGTCTCGGAGACGCTCGCCGTGCAGATCACCTTGGTGTCGCCGAACTCGACCAGCACCGAGCCCTCCGCGTGCTTCGTGTAGTGGCGCGTGATGCGCACATCGCGCAACTGGTCGGCGCGGCGGCCGCTGGGGCGGCCTTTGGAAAATGCGGTGGTGTCGTTCATCGTTCGGGGTCTTGGTGGAGAGAAGGGGGAAGGCGGGGCAAACGCTAATTTTACCGCTGATCGTGCGGGGCGGCTTAACGTCGAGCCGGTGCGTGGCCCGGTGCCTTGCGCGCTCCGGTGTGCGCGGTGGAGCGGCCAGGCCTCGTATGGCGGGGCGCTCCGTCAAAAATGGGATAATGCCGGTTCCACGCCCCGCGCCTCGTACACGCCGGGCGATTCGACTCTTCCGGCCATCCCTTCAGCGGCATGGCCCCTATCGCGAGACAAATGATGATCTACAGCATGACTGGCTATGCGAGCGCCACGCGTGAACTCGCGGCGACCACGGGCAACGGCGGCGTCAGCGTGTCGGTCGAACTGCGCACGGTGAATTCGCGCTTTCTCGATCTGAACTTCCGCATGCCCGAAGACGTGCGCGTCTGCGAGCCGACGCTGCGCGAAATGCTGATGAACAAGCTCTCGCGCGGCAAGGTGGATATTCGTATCAACCTGCAACGCAGCGAACAGGCGGCCAACGCCGGAGCCATCAATCACGATGCGTTGTCGCAACTCGCGCTGCTCGAACGCGCGGTGGTGGGTGTTTTCCCGGAGGCGGGCCGTCTGCGCACCGGCGAAATCCTGCGCTGGCCGGGCGTGCTTGCCGAAAGCGGTGTCGCGGCGGAAACGCTGCGCGACGCGGTGCTCGCGTGCGGCAAGCAGGCGATTGGCGATTTGATCGACGTGCGCGCTCGTGAAGGCGCGCAACTGGCGACGATGCTGCTCGCCAACGTCACCGAGATGGAAACGATTGTTGCCAGGATCACGCCGCTGGTGCCGGAGCTGATCGCCAAGCATCAGCAGAAGATTGTCGAGCGGCTCCAGGAAGCGCTTGGCATTGCTGCGCCGGATACGGTGACGACCAGCATCTCGCGCGAGGAAATCGCCGAGCGCATCCGTCAGGAAGTGACCATGTACGGGATTCGCATCGACATCGCCGAAGAGCTCTCGCGCCTTACCGCGCACCTGAACGAAACGCGTCACGTGATCGAGAAGGGCGGCAAGGTCGGCAAGCGCCTCGACTTCATGATGCAGGAACTCAATCGCGAAGCGAACACGCTCGGCTCGAAGGCTGCCGCAAAGGAACTCGCCGATTCGTCGATGACCCTCAAGCTGCTCATCGAACAGATGCGCGAGCAGGTACAGAATCTGGAGTAATCTTCGAGCCCACTTTCGGATAACGAATGCAATGACCGACCACACACGCGAAAGCAGCGCACCGCGCAACCCCTACGCCGGCGCTTATCCCGGCAACCTGTTCATGGTGGTCGCGCCTTCGGGCGCGGGCAAGTCGACGCTCGTCAACGCGCTGCTTGCACGCGACCAGGCGATCCGCCTGTCGATCTCCTACACGACGCGCCCGCCGCGTCCAAAGGAGAAGGACGGCGAGCATTACCACTTCACGACGGTCGACGACTTTCTGAAGCGCCACGCCGAGGGCGAGTTCCTGGAAAGCGCGGAAGTGCACGGCAACTACTATGCAACCTCGCGCCTGTGGATCGAGGAGCAGATGAAAAGCGGCCACGACGTGCTGCTCGAAATCGACTGGCAGGGCGCACAACAGGTGAAAAAACAGTTTCGCAACGCCGTCGAAATCTTCATCCTGCCGCCTTCGCTCGAAGCGCTCGAAGAGCGTCTGAAGAAGCGTGGCCAGGACGAGCCGAACGTGATCACGCGCCGTCTGCTCGCGGCCGGCAGCGAGATCGCGCACGCGGCGGAAGCCGAGTACGTGGTGATCAACGAGAACTTCGACCGCGCGCTTGCGGAACTGCAATGCCTCGTCGCCGCCACGCGCCTGCGCTTCGCCTCGCAATACGCACGCCACACGGACCTTTTTGTGCAGCTCGGCATCCACCTCCCGCACGCGTGATCGCGGCGAGGTATCGAGCACATAAGGTAGAATAAGCAACATACTGAGAAGGAACCCAACATGGCCCGCATTACCGTCGAAGACTGTCTGAAACAGATCCCGAATCGTTTCGAACTGGCACTTGCCGCAACCTATCGCGCACGCCAGCTCGCACAAGGCCACACGCCGAAGATCGAAAGCCGCGACAAGCCTACCGTTGTTGCGCTGCGTGAAATCGCGGCTGGCCAGGTCGGCGTCGAAATGCTGAAGAAGGTGCCGGTCTAAGGCACGCTTCAGTTGTTCTCGATAGCCATGTAATTCACACACGCGTGCAGACCGGCGTCCAACCTGATACGGAGGCGAACATGAGCACCAATCCCTCGCCCCCTGTCACGGAAGTGGAGCACGAAGCTCACGAAGGCGATACCCCGGCTTCTGCACGCAAGTACATCGACGCGGTCCTCGAACAGTCGTTTCGCCATCTGTTCGGGCCGACCGCCACACCGGAGCAGCCGCGCCGGCATGACGTCGTTTCAATCGCCAAGCTGACTTCCTCGCTCTCCGGCTACCTCTCGCCGGAAGAGATCAAGGAAGTCAAGGCGGCGTTCCACTTCAGCGACGAAGCCCACCTCGGGCAGTACCGCCAAAGCGGCGAACCCTACATCACGCACCCGGTTGCTGTCGCAGAGATCTGCGCCAGCTGGAAACTCGACGACCAGTCGATCATGGCAGCGCTGCTGCATGACGTGATGGAAGACCAGGGCGTGACCAAGGCCGAACTCGCCGAGCGGTTCGGCGCCAAGGTCGCGGAACTGGTCGACGGCCTGTCGAAGCTGGACAAAATGGAGTTTCGCAATCGCGAGGAAGCGCAGGCGGAGAATTTCCGCAAGATGCTGCTCGCGATGGCGCGCGACGTGCGCGTGATTCTGGTGAAGCTTGCCGACCGCCTGCACAACATGCGCACCCTCGGTGCGGTGCCGCCGGAAAAGCGCCGCCGCGTGGCACGCGAAACGCTCGATATCTACGCGCCGATCGCTCACCGCTTAGGTCTGAACAATACCTATCGCGAGCTGCAGGACCTGAGCTTCGCCAACTTCAACCCGCACCGTTATGCCACGCTCGAAAAAGCCGTCAAGGCGGCGCGCGGCAACCGGCGGGAAGTGGTCGGCAAGATTCTGGAGTCGGTGCAGCGCGCGATTGCCGATGCCAAGCTCGACGCCGAAGTCACCGGCCGCGAAAAGACCATCTTCAGCATCTACAAGAAGATGCGCGACAAGCAGTTGTCGTTCTCGCAGGTGCTCGACGTGTACGGGTTCCGCGTGGTCGTGGAAAGCGCGCTGGAGTGCTACACCTGTATCGGCGCGCTGCATGCGCTCTACAAGCCGGTGCCGGGCAAGTTCAAGGACTACATCGCCATTCCGAAGGTGAACGGCTACCAGTCGCTGCATACCACGCTGGTGGGTCCGTTCGGCGCGCCGATCGAGTTCCAGGTGCGCACCCGCAAGATGCACGAGATCGCCGAAGCGGGCGTGGCGGCGCACTGGCTCTACAAGAACGGTGGCGCCGACCTGAACGACGTGCAAAAGCGCGCGCATCAGTGGCTCAAGTCGCTGCTCGATATCCAGAGCGAAGCAGGCGATTCAAGCGAATTCCTCGAGCATGTGAAGATCGATCTGTTTCCGGATGCGGTCTACGTGTTCACGCCAAAGTCGAAGATCATGGCGCTGCCGCGCGGCGCCACCGCCCTCGACTTTGCGTATTCGATCCACAGCGATCTGGGCAACCAGTGTGTCGCGGTGAAGATCAACAATGAACTGTTGCCGTTGCGCACCGAGCTGAAGAGCGGCGATATCGTCGAAGTCATCACGGCGCCGTACTCGAAGCCGAACCCGGCCTGGCTCGGATTTGTGCGAAGCGGCAAGGCGCGTTCGGCGATTCGTCACTATCTGAAGACGATGCGGCTGAACGAGTCGGTGCAGTTGGGCGAGCGGCTCGTCGATCAGGCTTTGAAGGGCTATGACCTCGCACTTTCCGAGGTAACGCCGGAAGCCTGGGAAAAGCTCGTCCAGTGGACCGGCAACAAGAGCCGCCAGGAAATTTTCGCGGACATCGGCCTCGGCCGGCGCGTGGCCGCGGTGATGGCCAAGCGCATCGAGGTGCTGATGAGCGGCCACGATGCCGACGATGACAGCCCGCGCTCCGAGTCGGGCCACACCTCGCACGCGCCGCCGGTCGTGATCACCGGTACCGAAGGGATGTCCGTGCAGCTATCGGCCTGCTGCCGGCCGATTCCTGGCGACGACATCATGGGTTACATCGGTATCGGCCTCGGCATGGCCATCCACACCACCGACTGCCGGGTCGCCCAGCGTATCCACAAGCGCGATCCGGGCCGCTGGATCGACGTGGCGTGGGCGCCGCAACCGGGACGTCTGTTCGACGTAGCGGTGAAGGTGCTCGTCAAGAACACCAAGGGTGTGTTTGCCCGCGTGGCCGCGGATATTACGTCCGCAGACGCCAATATCGTCCACATTGCGATGGACGAAGACCTGTCGCAGGAATCCACGGTTTTGCGTTTCGTGATCCAGGTGAGCGACCGGGTGCATCTCGCCAATGTCATGCGCCGGGTTCGCACGAATCCGGACGTGATGCGCATTGCGCGCGAGCGGCCGAGCGAAGAAGGGCATCACCGGCACGACGGCGGGATGCGCATCGACCGCGAACGGGCTGATTACTGAGCGTTGCGGCCGGCAGGCCGGAGCGCGAGCCTGACTACACCACCGGTGCGATCGGGGTTTCACTCCGCTCTTGAGGGGAACGCGATGAATGTTGCTGACCTGACCGGCATGGCGCTCGACTACTGGGTCGCCCGTAGCCTGCACGACTTCGTGCGCGAAATCTACTTTACCGATAGCGGAGAAACCGTCGCGATACGCGGCGAGGATCGCGGCCGTCCGTGGGATGGGCGCTTCACGCCGTCCACCTCGTGGGAGGCTGCCGCGACCGTGCTGGAGCGTGCCCAGCGGCTCGAGGTGCGCGAGCACGTGGACCGGCAGCAGGCGCACTGTATTGCGGACTTCGAGGGGGCCCACAAAACGGTGGAGGGGCGCGGCGATACATTACGCGAGGCGCTGCTGCGCGCGTTCGTGGCGAGCCGCTTCGGCGATACGGTGGAAGACGTGTTGCATCAATCCCAAGGACTGTCCGGCGTGAGGGCGGCGCCGGTTAGCGAGCAAATGTGGACGTTCGCAGCCGAAGAGAGTCCGAATCCTGACGGAGAGGTTGGCGATATCCAGTCGGAGCCGCGGTGAGAGAAGCGGTGGCTTTGGCAGGGTGATAGCGGCGCGGTGCGCACGCCACTTCACATCTGCGCTTTCTGCGGGACCAAAAATAAAGGGCCTTCCCTGAGGAAGGCCCTTTATGGGTGGTGCGGCTGGCAGGATTCGAACCCACGACCCCTTGGTTCGTAGCCAAGTACTCTATCCAACTGAGCTACAGCCGCACGCTAAACGGGTACAACGGTAAAACCGGGTGAAACAGAAGGGCCTCCCCGGAGGGAGGCCCTCGAATAAGTGGTGCGGCTGGCAGGATTCGAACCCACGACCCCTTGGTTCGTAGCCAAGTACTCTATCCAACTGAGCTACAGCCGCACGCAGAAACGGGATTATAGCAAAGCTCCAAGAAAAGGGAAGCCTCAAACTGTGATTTGTCCCATTATCCTGATCGTGTAACCTTGATAGGCAGGGTTTGCTGCAGTCAATGGAAGATCATGAACAAGGCCTTTGTTAAAGAGTCGAGCGAAGAGAATGACGACGATCTCGACGCCGCGCAGCCCGCGATTCCCGCGGGCGCGAAAAACTACATCACCCCGGCGGGCTATCGCCGCTTGCGCGATGAACTGCTGCATCTGATCGATGAGGAACGTCCGGAGGTCGTCAAACTGGTGTCGTGGGCGGCGTCGAATGGCGACCGCTCGGAGAATGGCGACTACATCTACGGGAAACGGCGTCTGCGCGAAATCGACCGGCGGATTCGTTTTCTGACCAAGCGTCTTGATCTCGCGGAGGTCGTCGATAGCAGCAAGCAGGAAA
Organism: Burkholderia sp. 4M9327F10; assembly: GCF_005503145.1. Taxonomy (GTDB): domain Bacteria; phylum Pseudomonadota; class Gammaproteobacteria; order Burkholderiales; family Burkholderiaceae; genus Paraburkholderia. Next base: position 110,612 of record NZ_SCNV01000018.1, read on the forward strand.
ACGTCGATCAGGTGTTTTTCGGTGCGACGGTCGACTATGCGGCCGAGGATGGCGAGGTGCGCACGGTGACGATTGTCGGTGTCGATGAGGTCGATCTGGACCACGGCAGGGTCAGCTGGATCTCGCCTGTTGCGCGGGCGCTGGTGAAGGCCAGGATCGGCGATCAGGTGACGCTGCATACCCCTGCAGGGCCGGAGCCGATCGATGTGATCGACGTGAGGTATCCACCGCCGGATGCGGGCGGTTAGAGGGTGCTTGGGGGCGGCTGCGCGTTGCTCGTGCGCGTACCGGATACGTGTTCTGAGCGCGTTCAAGCCGCTTCAGGACAAAAAAAAGGCGCCGCAAGCGGCGCCTTTTTCAACTGCAGTTACGCAGTGACAAGCAGACAGCTTAGAAGCGGTGACGCAGACCTGCGGTCACAGCGACTTGGTTGTTGTTGCCCGAAGCCGACAGACCGTTGATCGTCGCATCCAGACCCGTGCCGTCCTGGCTCACGTGCTGGTATTCGCCTTGCAGGTACACGTCCGTGCGCTTCGACAGCGAGTACGCCGTTTGCAGGCTGAACTGGTTCCACTTCGGGTTCGCGCCTTCGATGCTCGATTGCGTGTACGTGTACGCGCCAGCAACGCTGATAGCCGGCGTGATCTGGTAACGGCCGTTCACTTCGAAGTTCTGGAAGTGACCGCTCGTCACGTTGTTCAACGTGAAGCCGTCGCCGCCGTAAGCACCCGAGCTGATACCCGAGAAGTTGTTCAGGTTCGTTTGCGTGTAAACGAAGCCTGCCGTTGCCGGGCCGAACGTGTAGTTCAGGCCAGCACCGAACGTGCGCTGACGGCCTGCCAGCAGCGTGTTGTCGCCGCTAACTGCACCGCTCGTGTTGGCATTTGCTGCGCCGACGCTGTTGTTCAGTTGCAGGTAGCCAGCAGCAACGTTCAGGCCGGCGTAGGTGTACGACGCGCCCACGCTGTATGCGCGGTTGTTCGCGAATTCACCTGCTTCGTTCGAGAAGCCATACAACGCGCCGAACTTGAAGCCGCTGTAGTTTGCGCTCTGGAACTTGATCGAGTTGTTAACGCGGAACGAGTTGTCCAGGTTGTCGTTGTCGAACGGGTGCGCGAACTGCGTGCCACCGTAGCCCGTACCCGTCAGTGCCAAGGGGCCCAGGTAGTCAACAACGCTGTCGTACTGGCGACCGAGGGTCACTGCACCAAACTGGTCGCTTGCCAGACCGACGAAAGCTTGACGGCCGAATTCGCGGCTGTTTTGACCCAGCTTGCCGTTAGAGATGTTGAAGCCGTTTTCCAACGTGAAAATCGCCTTCAGACCGCCACCGAGGTCTTCCGAGCCACGCAGGCCCCAACGGCTGCCGTTCACCGAGCCGCTGGTTTCTTGCCAGTTGGAGTGACCGCCTTGGTTGTTCGTGTAGGTGATGCCGGCATCGATCAGGCCGTACAGCGTGACGCTGCTTTGTGCGTGCGCTGCCGTAGCAAAAACGCCCGTCAGGGCGGCGACCATGAGTGTCTTTTTCATCTTTGTAACTCCGAGAACAGGATGGGCTTTGGAAACCCAGGCTTCAAGGAAACGTCACGCTTGCGCTGCGAGAGGCGAAGACCTGCGTGAAAACGCGCGGGACATCAAGCGCGCTCGTTTCCGGACAGGCAGAGTGTAGGGATGTGGTTGCCCGGCGGACGTTCCGATTTGCGCAATAAAGTATTACTTGACGCGCAATTATTGGCGATGTCGATGGAAGCCTTGCTGGGAAAGGCTTTGCGAGCATCAGTCGGGTAGGGTGAAGCGGTGTCAATCACGACGCGTTGTTCAATTGCTACATCAAACGATGTAAAAAAACAACGCGAAAAGAACGAGAAAATCGATTGTTGTTGTAAACGCAATAGATGATTGCCGATTGCGCCGCCAATCATCTGATGCTTCGCCTGTATACTGAAATCTCTGCTTTCCGAAGCAGACTTTTTCGTTGACGAAAAAGATCTCCAAACCTTTGTCGGCGCGACTTCCCAGTCGCGCTTTTTTTTTGCCCCTGATTTCCCGAGGCCGTTCTAGCGGATCTGAGTAGCCAGACCGGCTGGCTCCAAATCCACCTCGTTCACAATGCTCCAATCTTCCATTACATAGTGGCGAGCGTCCATTGGGGAAGACAGCAGGTTCTGCCAGTGATCTCCATGCCACATTGGATCGAAGTCGAACACGGACGGTGTAGCCTGCGCGGCCCCGTCCGTAGGCCTCTGGCGGAATGCACCGGTAAGCCAGACGGCGAGACGGTGAAATCCATTCACTAGCATGGCAATCTCCTTACTCATCCATACTGCCAATATCCATCTTGAAGCCGGGGATTTACTGCAGCAACTCGGACAAACACTTACGAATGACATGATTTGTTACATATGACGGGAAAAATTCCCTGTTTATGCATAGTGAGATTCGACTCAGTAAAAGTGACTTGCTGATTATTCGGTCGTTACTTAAATGTGCTGTATCGTGCTCACCTATTGCGTTGAGTCAGACTCTATCCGTTATGGTTTAAGCAGATAAGCGATTGTTAAAAATTTGCTTGACGCCCGATCTTTCTTCCCCGTATAACGGCAATGCTGAATTTCGATTAGCAGATGTGATGGTGTATCGCCAGCACGTCCCTTTTTCTGGGTACATCGGTAATCGGCGTAAGGGCTTTGCCCGTCTTAATCAAAAAATCTCGAAGGAAACTGGAATATGGAAACCGGTATCGTAAAATGGTTCAACGATGCTAAGGGCTTTGGCTTCATCACATCGGACTCGGGCGGTGACGACCTGTTCGCGCACTTCTCGGAAATTCGCAGCGAAGGGTTCAAGTCGCTCAAGGAAAACCAGCGCGTTTCCTTCGACGTGAAGACCGGCCCGAAGGGCAAGCAGGCGGCGAACATTCAGCCTCTGTGAGCCAGGTAGGCCGCGCAGTTGCAAGCACTGCATCGAAGCACCAATAAAAGGCCCTCGCAAAGCGAGGGCTTTTTTATGGGTATCAGCAGGCCGGCAGGAAGGATATCCACATCAATGCGGCTTCCAGGCGCCGCTCGTTCCAAACTGTTTTATGTCTCACTGATATAGCGTGATTGGGCGAGCGCAGTACTTTTTTACCTTGCTTTACCCAGGGTTTCCCAGTATAAAAATTCCCGGCTTTATCGCGATCAAGTCATAAAAGCATAATATTGGCGTGGAGTTTAAGCCGGCAGGAAGGAGCTGAAACAAGTTGCCGCTGCGTATGCTGGTTGCAAGGCAACGGTATTAAAACCGCCATGCCGCGTGCATGTCCACGTGGCAACTGGTGCATACTTGCCGCAAGCCATGCTCCGAAATCTATCTTTGCCCCATGACTGAAGCGTTTTTGCAGAACCCGGCGATCGATGTGCCGATCGCGTTTGTTGACCTTGAAACCACCGGCGGTTCGACCGGCGAGCACCGCATTACCGAGGTCGGTGTCGTCGAAGTCGGGCCCGAAGGCGTGGCCCGGTGGAGCACACTGGTCGACCCGCAGCAATCCATTCCGCCGTTTATCCAGCAACTGACCGGCATCACCGATGCGATGGTGCGCGGCGCCCCCACTTTTGATGCGATCGCGCCTGCGCTGTTCGAGCGCCTCAACGGCAAGCTGTTTATTGCACATAACGCAAGTTTCGATCGCGGTTTCCTGCGCAGCGAGTTTCGCCGTGCAGGCCTGGCGTTCAATCCTGATGTCCTGTGCACTGTGCGTCTGTCGCGCGCGCTCTTTCCCGCGGAAAAACGCCATGGGCTCGACGCACTGGTTGAACGCCACGCCCTCGTGCCGTCCGACCGCCACCGGGCGCTAGCCGATGCCGACCTGCTCTGGCAGTTCTGGCAGCGCCTGCATGGCCTGGTGCCAGTCGAGGTATTGCGGGCGCACATTGACCGCACGCTGCGTCGTTACCGTCTGGCGGGCGAGATTACCGAAGACCTGCTCGACACGGCGCCGGCCGGCTGCGGCGTTTACGCGTTCTACGGCGAAGGGGATTTGCCGCTCTACGTGGGCCGTAGCGTGCGGGTTCGGCAACGTCTGCGCTCGCATCTGACGGGCGAGCGCCGTTCGTCGAAAGATTTGCGGCTGGCGCAGCAAGTGCGCCGGGTCGAATGGCTCGCCACTGGCGGCGAGTTAGGTGCAATGCTGGCCGAGGCGCAATGGATCGCAACACTGCGGCCCGGACAGAACCGCTTGCCGCGTGTGGCGAAAAGCGATCCCGTCGATGCGCCCTGGCCGTTCGACGGTCCGATTGTCTTCGAGGAGCGCGACGCTGAATTGCAGGCGCGCGCCTTTCATGTGGTCGACCGCTGGCGCTATGTCGGTCACGCACCTTCGCTCGCGCAGGCGGCAAGCCTGCATGCGTCGAGTGTCGCGGGTTCGTTTGAGCTGTCCACCTATCGCATCCTGCAAACTCATCTGGCGCGCGGCCTGAGGGTGATGCCGCTGGGCGTTTCCCTCAACGCAGGAACGGCGAGTGTTGCCTAGCCCGTCGCGCCCACTCCGCCCGATTCGCACACATGACCCAGCGCGTGGGTGAGGGCGCCCGAGCGCGCGGAGTCGTAACGTGTCAATGACTTCCAGTTGGCGATGCCCTGGGCCACGCGCGATGGACAATCCGGCGCCGTGCGCAACGTTTGCACGCGCACGAGACCGGCGATCATGGACTTGGTCAATTGATCGAGCTGGGGTCGGATAGTGGTGACGAGGTCGGGCGCTGCACCCTCCGGTGGCCGTGTGCTGCGCCAGGTGTCGAACAGGGCGTTCTGCACTTCCTTGCTCGCGTCGATCTGGTCCTGGAAGAAGGCGCGCGCGAACTCGGGGTCTACCTGCGCGGCTGCGGCACGTTTGGCGACATCGGCGAGCAGTGCGGCTTCCCGTGGCGCATCGGTGATCGCCTGATGGTTGGCCCACTTCCAGCGCGCAACCGGTTCGGCAAGCGCGAGCCTTTGCGATACGAGTGAAATCAGATTGGTGAGAGCGGTGTCGTCGCTGTCGGCATACGCGGCAGTGGATGTCAGCGTAAGCGTCAGGGCGGCACACAGCGCGAGCGCGCCCGCTACGCCGGTACGATACAAACGGTTCATGTGGGAGACGGTGACCGAACGGTCAAAGCGGAAAGTCAGAAGAATAAACGAAGCGCAACGCGCGCGGCATACATCTTCTTTTGAGGCGCACGATCCAACGCGCCAAGGGAATGGCCCAGCGTGTGTCGAACAGCTATCGCGACCCGTAACAACCTGCTTGGCGTGCGCGCACGTCTCCCTGAGCAGCACATTGCGTGCGTGCTCCGGATGTTGCGGTGCGCCAGCCTCGTGTTACTTGGGCTCGCACGACTTGCGTTGTTCGTCAAAGAACGCGCGAACATGCTCAGGCAGTTCGGCGCCAAGGAACTCAACGCCAGCGGGTTCCGGATCCGGGCTGAACACCTTATCCGGGGTCGGAATCTTGGGCGGTTTGGCATCCATGATATTTCTCCTTTACGAACTGATTATCTGCCTCAGTCCCCGATTTGCACCAGTGCTGCAAAGCGATAACACTGTTTTTCATTGGCCATTTGTTGCTTTAACGGCACAAGGCCACTTTGCTTGAATTCGATTGAATAAAATTTAACTCTTGTGCCACAGTTGCGAACGATCGGACTTATCAGGGCAATACCCTACGCATTGTTCCCGCAATCTCCGCAACCTCGCGGTCGCGGCAGTCTTTGTTCCCCAACTTTTACACAATTCTTCGCGGCCTGCGCTCGAACTGCCCACTGCATTCGATCCTGACGTCGCCGCATCCGTCACCCCGGAAGCCGCGCTGCACGCCGCGTTTCGCCTGGCGCCGCGCGGGAGCGGATTGGTGCGTTGCAACGTGCAGTCTTCGATGCCGCTCGAGATTTCCGCTCGGGCCGCTGCACGTCACGCAGTCCATACCGTCGCGTAAGCCATGTCGAAATTCCGTTGGCGTTCTCTCAGGCCGCTCGCTTATCAGAGCGCTTAAACAATACGTTTCGCTGCACTGCACATATGCCGCCCAATGACACCGCGTATATGGCTTCCGAGCGCGATTCAATTCAAACGTGCCGAATTGCGCCCTCAATTTTTTGTTAACGAAGGATTACGCGATTCCGTTGACGCGTCTGACGTTCTTTTACTATGCATATGAAAAGACAAATGCACGCCGCATCTCTACTGAGCGTGGCGTGCAGTGCGTTGGACGAGCGTCAGGCTTCCCGGTGATTGGTTTCGCGAATGGCAGGGCAAGCAGCGAGGCAAGCTCATGAAGTGACGTGACGCCGCTCCAGGGTCGTTCTCAGGAAGCCGTGACGTTCGGCTCCGGTACTCTCACGGGGCGGTCGAACGCCGCAGGCTTGCCGGTCACCTCGACCTGGCCGTGAATGCGCGCCTGATGCCCGTCCGCAAACATGTAATACGGGAATGGCCGGGCAGGCTCAGAGACGGCATCGAGGCGCGCGATCAGTTCCGGCGCGAGTGTGAAGTCGAGCGAGCCGAGCGATTCCTGCAGTTGCTCCGGACGAGTCGCGCCGACGATGATGCTCGACACGCCCCGCTTCTGGTGCAGCCAGTTCAGCGCGACCTGGGCCATCGGCCTGCCTGCCTCGCGTGCAACCGCCTCCAGCACGGCTACGATCCGGAAGTTGCGCTCGGTCAGCTTGTCGAAGCCCGGCGGCGGGTTGCCGGCAAGGCTTGCCAGCCGGCCTGCACCTGCAATGCCGTGCCCCGCGCCGTCCTGCGATGGGCGGTACTTTCCCGAAAGCACTCCCATGCCGAGCGGACTCCACGGCACGAGCCCCATTCCGAGGTTGGCGGCGAGATCGGCGAACTCGTTTTCAGCGTTGCGCTCGATCATCGAGTATTCGAGCTGCATGGCCGCCACCGGTTCGAAGCCGCGCCAGTCCGCGAGCGTCTGGGCTCGTCCTGCGAACCACGCGGGCGTATCCGACAAGCCCACGTAGCGGATTTTCCCGGCCCGCACGGCGTCGTCCATTGCGCGCATGACTTCTTCTACCGGCGTGACGCGGTCCCAGGTGTGCAGGTAATAAAGATCGATGTAGTCGGTGCTGAGGCGTTTTAACGAGCCGTCCAGCGCACGCATCAGATTCTTGCGGTGATTGCCGCCGGCGTTTGGATTGCCGGTTTCGGCGTTGTAGCCGAACTTTGTCGCAATCACCAGCCGGTCGCGCAGGCCGCGCGCCGCAACGAATTTGCCCACCCACGTTTCGCTGGTGCCTTCCGTGTACAGATCGGCGGTATCGATGAAGTTGCCGCCCGCGTCCACGTAGAGGTCGAACAGGCGCTGGGCGGATTTCTCTTCGGCGCCCCAGCCCCATTCGGTGCCAAACGTCATGGTACCGAGCGAGATGGGGCTGACGCGCAGGCCGGAGCGGCCAAGCAAGGTGTACTGGTGCATCGTCATGATGTGTCCTCCAGGTTGTTGGGCGATGGAGGTATCGTGCGCTGATTCTTTGCTTGGAAAAATAGCGGTTGTCTGCAAGGATTATGAAGTCATGCTTCATAATTAAGAGACCGCTTGGATCCTGCACAGTTACCGGCGTTGATGGCCTTCGCCGCCGTGGCGCGACACGGCAGTTTCACGCGTGCGGCGGGCGAGTCGGGTGTTTCGGCGTCGGCGTTGTCCCAGTCGGTGCGTGCGCTGGAAACGCAACTCAAGGTACGCCTGTTCAACCGGACCACGCGCCGCGTGGCTCTCACCGAGGCGGGCGCGCAGTTTCTCGAACGCGTGCGGCCCGCGCTCGCGGCACTCGAGTCCGCCTTCGACGCGCTCGACGAAACCCGCGACCATCCGGCCGGCACTTTGCGGATCAACCTCGCGCGGGTGGCAAGCGAACTGCGGTTGCTGCCGCATCTGGGCGAGTTCGCACGCCTGTATCCGCATATCGGCCTCGAAATGGTGCTTGACGACGGTCTCGCTGACCTTGTGGGCGAAGGTTTCGATGCGGGCATCCGGCTGGGCGAGCGCCTCGCGCAGGACATGGTTGCCATTCCACTGGGCGGCGAGCTCGGCATCGTGGTGGCGGGCTCACCCGCCTATTTCGAGCGCTATCCGCGGCCGCAGACGCCGGACGACCTGGCTGGGCACGATTGTCTGCGTTACCGGTTTTCGACAAGCGGCGGCATTTATCGCTGGGAGTTTGTGCAGCCCGGCGATCCGTCGCGAGTGTTTGATGTCGACGTGCGGGGGAGCTTCGTGACCAACGATTTGCGCACCATGGTGCGCGCGGCGGAGCAGGGAATGGGGCTGCTGCACGTCATGGATGAATATGTGCGTGAGCAACTGGCAGACGGACGGCTCGTGCCTGTGCTCGAAGCGTGGTGTCCGCGCTTTGCTGGGTTCTATTTGTATACGGCCAGCCGCGCGCAGATGCCGCTCAAGCTGCGCGTACTGATCGATTTCCTGCAGGGCAAGTATCGCGAGCGGGCGTGACGCTGAGCGCCCGTTATGTTCGCGGGTTTTATCCTAAAACCGCATGCATTCGAATGGATTCCAGCCTTGGCTGTGTTTCACTTCTTTCAGTTAGTGCGGGTAGTTCACGCACATCGCGAAGACCCACAACGCAAAAAGCCCAATCGCAGGGACTGGGCTTTTGCTTGAATCTTTATGGTGCCGGAAAGAGGAATCGAACCCCCGACCTTCGCATTACGAATGCGTTTTTCATGGTAGGTGAGGGGAGTCTGCGATAACTGAAGATCAATAAATTCAGCAACCTACGTGATGTACGACGAAATTTCCAATCGCTGGCTATCCCGTGTTTTCATTGTCGCTGTGCCACCAGTGTGCCAGGGCAGCTACGGCGAGGCAAGAACTCGTGCCATGGACGTGAGGCCGTCAATTGGGAGTCGCATGACGATCCTGAACGGCCTCTCGTGCCGCGGGGGTCAATGTCCGCTGCGCAGCCCCAACGCAGACTTCGGCATGCGGTACCCATAAGCGTCTTTGTCGGTCTGGTCCGTTAGCCTGCCCCAAGCGCTGCGCAAACGACGCCAGGCTACACGATGCGTGATATTGGACGCAACCGTGGTCCAACAAGAACGCCAGCCGAGCGTGTTCCATATCCGACGCAATCTACCGATTCTGATTTCCGCGAAGTGGCCGCGGAAGACATGTGGTAAAGAATTTAGTAAGCGTATTTTTCAAATAATCAAACCCGATTTCAGGCTACATGCGACGTGATCGCAAACGGGCTTGTAAAAGCAATTGGCGGGCTCTATAACCAATCTCGATACGTTACGATTGGAAAGTCGATAGTGACGTATCGACGGGCAAGCAACCTGAGACCGTTTCGCTGCGCTGCTGCATCGTACTTCGAAGAAGTCGTTCCCGAAATAAACGAAATACATCGGAGTGGGAATGAGAACAGATGCGTTGCTTGTCGACACGGTGTTCCGCGCCGCCCCTCATCTCGGCTTCCTTTGGTATTTCACTTTACCTCTGGGTTCTCTCCCGCATACAAATAGATTACGAAAATCTTGCGGATCAGTGTGTGGGCTCGAAATGACGTGTGGGTTACGCGGGTACGGTTTGAGAATGGGAATATCTCTGACGTTACGTTAACCAGAAGGAATTTTTCTCTATTTTCTTTATTCGGCTGCAAGCCCTACTTTTTCACGTTAATGCACTGCGTAAAAAATTCAAGGAGAATAATATGTCTATATTCGATACAGATGATACGGCGTGGTCGGCACTAACAAAGACATTTGAAACCATTATGCAGCCCCCTGAATCGCGAATCGTCGTGCAAGCTCCCACAGTTTTCCGACCTCTTGATATAAATTCGGGCGTGGAGCAGCATTTGGCAATCTTTAGAAAGCTTCTTGTCGGAGATAAGATACCGGCCTACGGTAACAAGAATACAAACAGCTACATTGACACGGGTGCATCGGTTCAGATGGCCTACGGACAGTATCTGCAAGGACTGAATGTCTCGCTGACCACGAGGTATGCATCGACACAGGACCAGCAGAAGATAATAGATCTAAGGACCAAATACAACGATGCCGCACACGCTCTTCGAACTTTTGAGAAAACTGCCGAGGCCGATTGGAAGCAGCAAAAACTGGCCAATCCGGGATTGAGTAGAATCGATTGGGATAATAACTACGGTGATATAGGCTACACGCCGATGTTGAAGGAGCTGACGGATGACGTGACAGAGCGATACGGTTACTGGCAAGGTGCGGCACATCCTTACCCAGAACTAACGCGTGTCATTAATAGGATATATGACTACGATAATAATCCGGCGAATGCCATTTATCTGCCAGAAACAACGGATGATCTGTCCGATCCACCTGAAAGCTGGACGCGTTTTTTGAAAACCAACCTTAATTTGCCAGATGATTTCTTTACTCATGATGCCGTTCAGGATGTCGCGTTAAATCAATCGTCTTCCACATCGACAAATTACGAGTCTCGATGGGAGGCGGGAGGGAGTGTTTCGTACGGATTTTTCAGTATTGGAGGCTCGGCGGGGGGAGGCAATATTGAAGACCATTTGCGCGCGGGAACGCAGAATTTGACATTCTCTTTCAAGCGCTTGGTCCCGGTCGAAGTGCTTCGAGGGCAGTGGTACGACGAAGGACTTCTGGCAGCCCCGTTTAATACGTACGTTGATGCAAGCGAATATTGGAACCGAGGCGGCCAACTGCCTTTAATCCCAACGACTGCCCTCATTGGACGCGGATTGGAGGTTTCGATTCAAACGTCCAGCACGGTGTTCGATGAATTTCAATCGTGGTACCACAGCAGTGGTAGTCTGGGATTCTCCTTTGGTCCATGGTCAGTTGGGGGTGGGGCGAATCAATCAACCTCAAGCAGTTCGATTACAAATACGTCCAGCGGAACTACGCTGAGCTTTACCGATGATTCCGATACTCCATACATTATTGCTGTTGCCTCGATAAAGATGGAAGATTGGGTTAACAGCCGATCGGAGGCAATGGCAATTGGTCGAGAGAAGTTAGAACAGTTAATTCGATCAGCGACAGAACGTGACCATAAAGTGCCGAAGCTAGTAGAGTGAGGAAGACGTTCTTGCATCGTGCTCGGCCCGACCGAATTTCAGTGAGGCGACGGTAGTTATGCGTCGTTCCGAGCACTTGCATGATTACCCACCCGGGGTTATAAATGAAAAATGAAATTGACCGAATATATTCATCGAAATTTTACGCATTTGCCTCTGTGATATTTTTCACCCTTGTGATGGTTGGCTGTGCGACTGCTAGAGTATATCCAGTATGCATTTATCATGTGGAGTCTGGTCAGACGGCGCAGCAAACTTGGTCGAAAGCAAAGCCAGTTCTTGAAAGCGTCCTTTTGGAGTTTGTGCGTAATCCTGCCGATCGTGTGGTCACTTCTACCGCTGCCATTGTCAACGCCTCTTACATTACTCATGCAAATATCGAACGCATTTGGGCAAATTTCGCATGCATAGGGAGTACCGACGACGCGGCGGTGGATGATATCAATCTGCGCGATTGCCAAACTCAAGTCGCACGCTTTGTAAATCAGCCATGGTCTAGCTGGCCCGGTCCGACACCTGAGGGCGCACCGGTTTGCTATCAGGTCAATTCAGATTGAATCGACGGAGGGAATGTTTTCGATTTTTTGAAATCGACACAAGAGATCCGAATTCTGTCTGTCATTAATTGGAGGAGGCATGCAAAATCTGGGAGCAGTAATTTCGGCAAATGCAAGAGCATTGATACTATCGTTTCTGACCATTGGCTTACTTTGTCTCTATGCGTGGGCAACATTTTCGATGGTTCAGGCGGCCCTATCGTGTAATGTCCATCAGATTGATTGCTCGGTAACTCAGCGTCTCTCATCTTTGACGACGACACTGCAAAGCCTTGTCTCCGCAGTGGTCGTCACGGTACTTGCAATATCGCCGGCGAAGGGACCGCTGAACCTCCGACCTTTCGGCGTAAGCCCAGAAAGTAATCTGCAGTCACCTGTCGCTACTATTTTGGCGCTTTTCTATGTGTTCGCGTGGTTTTTCGTGGGGGCTACCGCCTTGATCGTGGGGGCGATTGTGCTTAGCGACCCAACGGCCAAAATTTTTTCTGACCTGGTAAGTGTGGGGCAATCGTGGCTAGGTTTGGCGATCGGAGCGGTGTACGCGTATTTCGGCGTCGATCGGAGTGGTTAATGATTAAGTTTTCGGGCAAAGATCGAATGTCTGAGATAAACCCGCAAACGGCCAGTCACCAATCTTGTTCAGATGACTCAGAATGTTTAGGTTTGTAGGATGCCTGCCCTCGAATGGCCGGTTTGTGGCAGATTGCTTTTCTCGAGACGGCACAGGGCAATGGCAAAGGTGCTCTGTTGTCCGAACTCTGAAGTCACCTCCAACCTGCTTAGGTCATTGACTGTTCCATTGCTCCGCGGACCCCATGATCGGGCCCGCAGCGTACCGTCCGAGCTGTTCGTGATCGCTCATTTACCGTTCCATGTCTTGATTGATGGCTGTATCTATTTGATAAATAATGGTTTTTTATATCAACATATAAATACTGCCTCTAGACCTCTAGAATATCCATGCGTCGTCTGGCAAAATCCCTGAAAACCTACCTTTTGGGGTTCAGCCATGACATTTTCCTTCCCGGCATTGCTCGAACTGCTCCATGCCCTAGGAGCCGTCTCGCCGACCAATCTCGCCATTTGTTTCCTCGGACTCACTTCGCTGGGCGTGATCTGGCTCGGCGCGCTTCTCGCTAGGAGCCGGTCAAGATGAGCGCGCGGATCAAGCAGCCGAATCGCGACCTGCAATGGGTCAGGATGCCGACTTGGTGGGCTAGCAGACCAGAGATTCACGAGACACTGGCAGACGCGCCGGCCGGTGACGCGATCGCGGCACTGAAGCTCTATCTTGGGCTGTGCGCGAACGCCAATCGAAAGCCAACCGATCGGTTGCCCCAGACCGGGAGCGTCGAGGCCACGCTTTCCGAATGGAGCGCGTTCCTCGGCCTGTCGAGACCCATGGTGATTGCAGGGTTGAGCCTGCTGGTCCAGCTCGAGGTCATTGAACGGCTACAGGTGCGCCCCAGCATCTACCGGCTTGTGCGCTACGAAGACATCGGCTACTGGACCCGACTGCCGCACCAGCATCTCGCGGTGTCGCGGGCTTCCGGAACGCTGCAAAAACTCGTCGACATGACCAACCGCTCGGTTACCACACTGCACGCGCTGCAGCTCTACGTCTACCTCGCGTCGATCCGCGACAGGAAGACACTGCAGGCGCGGGTAAGTTACACGAAACTGACCGACACGCTGCATATGAGTCGCGCCTCGGTGGCACGGGGCCTGTCCATCCTGGTCAACCACGATCTGGTCAATATGCGGCAGAACGACTATGACCCGGTCCTGAAAAAGAAGATGGCCGGGGTGTACTGGCTGAAGGGGCGAATCGGTGCCGCCGGCGAAGACCAACTCCTCGGTCCTGCCGGGGAAAGCCAGCTTCTCGATGTCGCTACTTCCGATCCCCCGGTGGCCAGCCTTGCATCATCGAACTATGCCGATCACCTTGCGTAGGACTTGATCGGCATCCGCAACCCATCCGCCATGCCGTTGACCGGGCGGGTGCCCTGATCTAGAGCACAAGGCGGGTTCAGGTTTGCCTCCCGCGTCCCGCGATCACACCTTGCGCGTACCAGCATCCATGGCTGTTGGTGGGCGAAAACGATTCCCATGGAGTGGCCTGGCAGACCGGTGAGTTTTCCATTGCGAGGGGAGCTTTGCAAACCTTGGCGTAATAGCAGGCGCAACGATTTGCGCCTGACGCCTTGGCGATTGTCCCGTCGACCCGCAGGTGAGCGTGGGAGAAGTGCAGGAGCGACTGAGCACCGATAATCTCGCTGACATAACCGTCACGGGGCTCGTTCTCGGAAAAAAACAGCAGATCTTCGATATCGTCTGCCGCGTCAATTACCTGTATGACAGGGCACACCGGCAGTGTCTTCAGCATACTCATCATCGGCTCGTGATCGGGCATCCGATCAACCGCTTTAATCTCGAACAGCCTGTCGTTTGTTCGCACAGTAAACAGATCCCGGCACCACTGCGCCATGTGGCCAAAGCCTTTAGCCAAACGCCACGTCTACCGCGAGCCACGTCCGACCGTAGTCGGACCCGGCTCGGACATTGGTGTGTCCGGTAGAGCGTACCCGTCCTCAGCCAGACATCGCGCACACTTCTTACCGCTTTTTTCGGCGAATCTGTATGGCCGGCGGAGTAGCATTCGATCCCAGACGTCCGCGCCCGATCGGAATAAAGCCCGATCGCGTGAAATCTAGGGTTGGTGTCATGTCGTCCTTGGGCTCTATTGTGCTTGGTCGTTGTTTGTCATAGATCTGCATGCACTCTTTGGTCTTTTCGATTACAAGTATCACGTAGTCGAAGGGATACTTTGCTTCACTAAGAAGGTAATTGGCCCATAGAGTAAGATATCTAATTAAGTCGGATTTCCCCGACAGGAGTTCGGTGGACGCGACCAATACTAATTTATCGAAATCGCCTTCTTCGTGGTATGCGTTGTACTTTTCTGCCTTACCCTTCACGCCCTCTGTGATGTACGTCTTAGGAAGCTCGATGGTGGCTCGCTTGGCCACTTCTGCAGGCAGTTCCTCTCCTCGCATATACGCATCGATCCTTTTCGCACTATAGGCATCTACGCTTTTCGTCTCCTTGATATATTCAAGCGCATGAGGAGGGTCCACTGTCGTGATTTCGATGCCGATTCGCGCACCAGTATTTCGACCTCCAGGAGGGGTAGTAACGATGGCCGCATCTGGACGATCGCGTTGATTCTCATCAACTTGGTATTCGCCGAATAGGCGCTTTAGGCAGGGTGCGGCCAATGCTAGAAGATGCCGTTCTTTCGCGATCTTTTCCAAAACGGATCCTTATGATTAACGGGGTATATCTGGTGGTTGGTTCGCGCAGCCACTCGACCTTGACAAATCACGCTACCGGCAACTCCTGTCATGCATGCCCGATGCGCGAGTTACCGAAGTGGGGAGCGCCCTTGGTGCCCAACTATACAAGATTGATCTCGACGCGAGCCCCAGTGGCGAACATAGCCGCAAGAGTTGGAAAGAAAAGGTATACAGGAATGAGCAAGAGTCATACAGTCCGCTTAACGAAGCGGCGCGCGGCGTGAGCCGTACGCCAGAGATTCGATCGAGTTCGACTGTCTCTTTTCTATCGGAACCGCTTTGAACAGTGTAAGCAGCGTTGTGCCAATGCGGCATAACCTTTCGTCGCGACGGACTTCGCAAGCTACGCTGGCTCGTCCGCCCGTTAAACTTGGGCATTAGATCTCTTAGAAAGGCTCAATGACTCTACTCGTATCATGGGCTGGCATTGATACGCATGGCGCTTCATCGCTGTACATCGCTAGTGACAGCAGGCTGTCCTAGGACGAGGCAACTTCGTACGACGCAGGCCGGAAGGTGTTCGCGTTTACGAGGTGGCCCGACGTACTTGGCTATTGCGGAGACGTCCTCTTTCCATCGCTGGCACTAAATCAGATTGTCGACCTGGCTGACGCGGGGCTTCTCTTTGCATCGGATTTTTCGCCCAAGCAGAAGTTTCAAGCCATTGTGGACAAGCTAAACGATTTGGCGTCGGAGTACCCTGCGCTGAGAGCGGGCCTAGCGAAGAACAAGCTAACGATCATCCATGGTTCACGCCATCCGAAAGAAAAGGGAGCTTTCTTCTGTCACGCCATCAGGTGGACTTCAGAAGGGAAGTGGCGGGGAGAAGAGAAACCGATGCCTGCCGCGTCAGGTGTGCTTTTCGCCTTCGGAACCGGAGCGGCAGCTTTCAATGAGAACTACCTGAGGTACAAGAGCGGACCTACGAAAGACACCAGCCGGGCCGTTTTTCATTGCTTTTGTGATGCCCTCTCGAACTCCACAGATCACACGGTCGGCGGCCCACCTCAACTCGTCGGCCTCATTCGGAAGCCTGATTCCGCTGCGTTCACGCTTGGCGTGATCCACGGTGGAAAACGGACATATCTTGGTGCGCACATTGACAATCTAAGGAACTTTGATAGAGTCCAGTGGCGGAACGCCAACTTTGAGCTATGCGATGCTCAAACCATGGAAAGGCTTCCACATGCACAACCACAGCCTGACCCCCTACGCAGGCCGTGAAAAAGGGCAACTCCCTGGACTCCGCGTCAGCGGAGGGCGAGGTGCTATCGGGAACAGGCGCCGCGGCGCCTGTTCCCTACTCAGGGTCATAGCGCACCCAGACCTAACAGTTCCTTCGAGCGAACGTTAGCTCAAACGTTGAGTATCTGCTTTTGACGCCTACAAACGGCTGCTATTGGCCCGGCTACCGCCGGACATTGCCCGCGGTAGCCGTGGCGTTTGGCTAAACTTCAACGCCACGCGCCTGAGCAAAGTTAAACCGTTGCGTTTTGTGTTGCAAATATATAGGGCTCGATGCAATATAATATATATACCCTATTGCAACAACGACAACCACCGCCATGAGCATCATTTCATATCTGCGCGTGTCGACCGCCGGGCAGACGGTCGAAAACCAGCGGCAAGCCATCACCGCCGCTGGCTTCAAAGTTGCCAAGGAGTTTGCTGACGAAGCAACGAGCGGCACCATTGCCGCCGACAGCCGCGACGGCTGGGCGAAGTGTTCGGCCTATCTCCGCGAAGGAGACACGCTAGTCGTCTACGCGCTCGACCGGCTTGGCCGCAGCACCGTTGACGTGCTGACGCAAATCAACGCGCTCAGCGCGAGAGGTGTGCGCTTGGTCATTCTCATGCAGGGATTTGATACCGACACGCCGGCCGGCAAGCTGGCGCTGACCATGTTCGCCGCATTTGCGGAGTTCGAACATGGCATCAGAAAGGAGCGACAGCGTGAAGGCATCGCCCGTGCCCGTTTGGAAAGCGGGAAATATCAAGGCCGTAAGCCGAAGCTTACGGCGGAACAGCAGTCCGAGTTAAAACGACGCTTCGATGCTGGCGAGAACCGTAGTCAGCTAGCACGCGAATTCGAAGTAGACCGCGTAACGGTGCATAGATATTGCGCCTCGGTGACAGGCAGTTAACCAACCGCCGCAGGCAATCGATCCGGCGGCCACCTCGCCGAAACATCCAGGAACAACAAGTCACGTCAAGCCAGTATTTGCAAATTCAACTAGTTGGGGTAAGACGTTCGTCGTCAAGGAAATCCTTCACGGTTTCATTGCATGGTGCATGAATTTCATCCACTATTTGTATAATCTAACGGGCGGAACAAATCCTTCAAAAATCACATAAAAGATCGGTTCGGGAAGCTCGGCCGCATTGGAGCCCTAATAAGAGGCGGGCATGCGTCAGAACACGGGGTTGGCCAAATTTGACTTTTCTACTGAGTACCGGACGGGTGACCTCGATCCGGTTAACGGGTTCTATCGCCCATGCCTGCTAAATGCCACGGACTATAAACGAGCAGTAGGTTATTTCCGGTCATCCGTCTACCTGATCGTTGGACCAGCCACTGTGGAATTTGCGAGGAGGGGTGGCAAGATTCGGTTGGTTTGCTCTCCATCCGTTACGGCCGAGGACATGGAGAGCATCGAGGCAGGCTATGAAGCGCGTATTGAACGCGTTGCAATGAATCTTGAAGTCGAGATAGACCGGATGCTGGCCTCCGAAAACACCGCTTACCGCACTCGGGTACTGGCAACCTTGATCTCCGTCGGTGCGCTGGACATCCGGCTGGCGCTGCGGCCGGAGGGATATGGGCTCTACCATGAAAAAATCGGAATATTTAGGGATTCAACCGGAAACCGGGTCAGCTTCCTCGGGTCCGCTAATGAAACCTGGAACGGCTGGCACAACAGGGGCAACCATGAGGCCATAGAGGTCTTTTGCAGCTGGCGAGAAGGGGCTGAGGGACAGCGTGTGGAACGCCACGATAGCTATTTCGAGCGACTGTGGGCCGGAACTGTGGCGGGCGTGGAGATCGTCCCTTTTCCGGAGGCTGCAAAGAAACGTCTGCAAACAGTGAGTCTCGAAGGAATCGAAGGCGTGGATACAGGCGGACTAAACGAAGACACGGGTAAACGCGCGGCACTGCCGCACCAGGCGGCCGCGATCGAGGCTTGGAAGCGCGCTGGTAGTCGCGGAATATTTGAACACGCCACCGGCAGTGGGAAGACTTTCACTGCTCTGTTGGCCGTTAAAGAGCACATTGCAAAAGGCCTGCCCGCGCTCATTCTGGTTCCAAGCGCTCTGTTGCTGGAGCAATGGGCGACAGAAATCCGGGACGAATTGCCGGAGGCGATCCTTCTTCGGGCTGGATCTGGGCACAATCGTTGGAAGCAAGCTGGACGTCTGTCGGGGTTGACGGATCCTTCGCCAGAATATGGGCCGCGGGTGATTCTGTCGACTATGCAGACCGCAGCCACGGATAGTTTCCTAGCGGAGGCCAGCGGCGGCCTTCACCTAATGCTGGTCGCAGATGAAGTGCATCAAATCGGTAGCCCGTTCAACGCCCGTGCCATGGGAATCGAAACGGGCCCAAGGCTCGGTTTGAGTGCGACGCCCATTCGATACGGCGATCCGGAAGGCACGGCAAAGATCTTTGACTACTTTGGGCCGGTTATTCCGCCAGCCATCTCCCTTCAGGATGCTATTCAATCCGGGCGCCTAGTTGAGTATGAATATCATCCCCATCCAGTGCACCTCACCGCTGAGGAGGCTGATAACTGGAAGGCGCTCACCCACCGAATCTTCCTGGAGATGAACAAGACGCGAGACGATGCCTCCGGCGGCGGCTCCCTTAGCGACAGGGCAAAGATGCTCCTTATCCAGCGCTCCCGCATCGCGAAGAAGGCGAGCGGCAAGATCGGCCTCGCGACAGACGTGCTTCGCGCTGTCTATCGAAAGGGACAGCGTTGGCTTGTATATTGCGAAGATGGGCAACAATTGGCCGAAATCCTCGACGCACTGACACAGGCTGGTCTATCGGCAATGGAATATCACACGGGCATGATCGGTGACCGCGCAGCGGCGCTCGCCTGGTTTCGTTCGTTCGGCGGCATACTCGTCTCTATTAAGTGTCTCGACGAAGGTGTCGATATACCGGCTGTCGACCATGCACTAATCCTTGCTTCATCTCAGAATCCGCGGCAGTTTATTCAGCGGCGGGGACGCGTGTTGAGAAGCGCGCCGGACAAGCATATTGCGGTCATCCACGACGCAATCGTTGTACCGCTGAATCTGGAAGACGAGCCGGAACAGCTTTCGTTGTTAAAAAGCGAATTCGTTCGAGCGATTGAATTTGCGGAATCTGCGATTAATAGGACCGCTGGGGCGGAATTGCGAGCGATGGCCAATACTATGGGTCTCGATCCCGATCTTTGGCGGAACGCTGGAGTGGAAGAGGAAGAAAAAGAATGAGAGAGCCGCAAGAAGCAAACGATATGGCGCTGGACACGCTGTTATCGGTAGCGCGCGAAGTTGCCCCAGAGCTGCCAGAGCACCTTCTACGTCGGGTATTCGCTTTGCAACGAACTCACCAGTTCGACACGGACCGTGATGCGTCGGTGCTCGAGTTGCAACGCGCCGTGGAGGAGTTTGTTGGTCACTCCGGCAGCAGCGAGGTTGTCCAATGAAGCTTATCTCTCTGACGGTCGAGAACTTCATGCCCTACAAGGGCGAGGTAACGCTTGCTTTTCCGCAAGATCCGACGCGGAATGTGATGGTCGTGTTCGGTGACAATATGCGCGGAAAAACGAGCCTGCTCAATGCTCTCCGATGGGTTTTCTATGGCAAAGCTCTCGGTAGGCATCTTCGCGAAGTACCGCTTCATGAATTGCTAAATAAAGAAGCCGCGCTGGAAGGCTGCTGGACAATGGATGTGAGCGTGCAGTTCGAGGCGGAAGGGCATCTTTATGACCTGCGCCGCCGGGCAACGAAACGCAACATAGTCGCGCAGGCTACCCGGCCAGAGGACTTTGAGGTGCTTGTCGCCTTAAAGAAAGACGGCATACCCATCGCGGGGAACCTGGTTGACGCGGAGATAAACCGCTTCGCCCCTGAGCAGGTTTCCCGGTTTTTCCTCTTCGACGGCGAGTTGCTGCAGGAGTACGAGACGCTCCTAATTGAGGGTAGCGAGCAGGGCAAACTCATTAAGGATGCAATTGAGCAGGTGCTTGGCGTCCCGACTCTGATTCATGGCCGGGATGAAGCAACCACCCTCTTGCGAAGCGCAACGAAACAGCAGACGAAGGATCTGGCACATGTGGCTGGGCTGGAAAGCCAGGCACAGCGTCAAGCTTCGTGGCAAACAAAGCTCGAGTCTTTCGAGGATGACTATGGCCGACTGAAAATAAAGTTGGCGAAAACTGTTGAGGAACGCGCAGCGCTGGACGACGAACTCGAACGGATGGCCCAAGTATACACCGCCAAGCTCCGCATCGATGCCCTTGCTGATCGTGAGCAGAACATCCAACAGGAGCAGAAGTCGTTGGCGGCTGAACGACTCGTGCAATTGCGCGAAGCGTGGCGCGATCTTCTGCGACCGAAGCTAACGGTAAAGCAGACGTTCCTTTTCGAGGCGCAAAGCAAGATTACCGGAGCGATGGACGAGCGTAGCAAGCTTGAGTTGCGCGCGGCAGATTTGCGAACTTTCTTGTCAACGGCATCATGCCCGACTTGTGGCCAGCCCTTGCACGACGACAGGCGTGTCAAGGCAGGTACTGAATTGGGCGAGATCGAGGCGACGCTGAGAACCACAACGATCGATCGGACCGGCCTGACGCAAGTCTCGGCGGAGATTCAGGAGATTAGCCGTTTGCTTAAGCCAGGTGCGGGCTCGAGGATCGGTGACATTGACGCTCAGATGCGCAAGTTAGGCGTGGAACTCACCAAAGTAGAAAACGAAGCAGAGAAACTGCGAGAAGAAATAAAGGGCTATGACACGGCCGATATCGCGCGCAAAAGAGCCTATCGTGATGGCCTCGTACGCGAAGAAGGGCAATTGGGGAGAGATATCGCGGCCAGTCAGGCGAGTATCGACGATGCGAAGAAAGAACTGGGGGTTATCGCTAAAGCTCTCCAGAACCTTCCGCAAGCGCGTGCCAGTCGTAGCACGGCCTTGGCAAAGATGTACGCCGCCATTGAAAAGGTCTTCGGAGAAAGCATCGAACGGCTACGCGACGATTTGCGCCGGCATGTGGAAGCTCGCGCCACTGATTCATTTAAGAGCCTTACAACTCAGAAGGCGTATC
Source organism: Burkholderia sp. 4M9327F10 (assembly GCF_005503145.1). Classification (GTDB taxonomy): domain Bacteria; phylum Pseudomonadota; class Gammaproteobacteria; order Burkholderiales; family Burkholderiaceae; genus Paraburkholderia. Next base: position 131,914 of record NZ_SCNV01000018.1, read on the forward strand.
AGGGCTTGGAGATCAACAGAAACTACGGATTGACCATTCTGGACGAGCGAGGGGCTCGTGTGACCGTACGGAGCGCGGGTGCCGAACAGATCGTCGCGTTGTCGCTCATTGACGGGCTCGCGCGCACCGGGAGGGCGGCGGGTCCCGTTGTAATGGATACGCCGTTTGGGAGGCTTGACCTGCGACATCGGGACAACATTCTGCGATATCTACCCACAACTACAAGCCAGTTGATTCTGCTTGTACACGACGGCGAGATCCGCCGCGAAACTGACCTGCTGCCAATCGCGGAACGTATTGGGGCTGCTTATCAGATTAACGAGGTAAACCCGCGGCATTCGGTAATCGAAAAGGTGATCTCATGAACTCGCCACTCATTGCAGAACCGACCATGATTGGTCTGAGCGAGAAATCTCACATCCTGCTGAAGCGCCTGAAGGACGATGAACACTTCGCCGAAATGGCCGATGCCTATCGGTTCGGGATCGCACTGGCGCTAGCACACGGAGTTGTTCCGCACGAGCCTCCGTCACCCCGTACGACGATTTTTAGCGTGGCCACTATCGATCCCGACCGGGAAATTGCAAACGCTGTTCGCATGCTTGCAGATACGCAAGATGTGCCTATTTATCGGTGGATCGAGCGGCTTGCAGAGTGGGGCGTCAACGAATTGGCACGTCGTGCTGAGGGCGGGGATATAGATTTCGGCGCGCTTCTCGCGGAAGCCGCGGCATCAGAGAAAGGATGATTTCGAATGCGACCGTTGCGCGTTTATCTTCTCATTCGTCGGAGCACGGACAATTGGGACGCGACTGTTCATCGTGACTTGGAAGCGCTGACAGATGCATGGCGTCCTTACGAGAATGCGCAACTCACAGGTGTTGTGCACGTGGGGTTTTGGCGTCCCGAGACTTCTTCCTTCGAATCGATAGCCGCGCAATGGGACGGCCGAGTGCTATTGACCGCCGCAGCACGATATGCGTTACCCGCGTCGTACGCCGTGGCGCCTGCGCCAATTGGCGAGGTCGAAGGCATTCCTCTGTACGTCGGGCTTGCCGGCTGGGGCTACGAGATTAGTGCGGAGCAGGTAGGACAGTGTGGCCTGTTGACGCCAGATGTTGGTCCTGCTGTCCAACACGGTTTTCGGAGCGGCAATTCTGTCAATGGGGATTGGCTCGTCGCAGAGGCCGGTTCACAGCTTGCAGCTGAGGCGCGAATTGCCGGGGTCATTGACGAGGCGTCGTATATCCAGCAAGAGTCCCGGTTGCCGACAGCGTTGCGAACGCGGCTTGGCCTAGCTCGGTATGTCCATTTCGTCGGATCTGTTCCTGCAGCCGATTCGGTCATCGATAACCTGCAATATGCACCGCCTTGGCTGCTCAAGTTGCCGATATCTGCGTTAGACCTCTCGGTGCGCGCGAGCAACTGCATGCGAGAAAACTGCGTTCAAGTGGTTGAGGACCTCAGCTTGTTCGGGGTCGAAGCTCTCCTGAAATTTGAGAAGTTTGGACGCAAATCTCTCAGAGACGTAGAGGAGAAGCTGGTGAGCGCGTTTGAACGGGGGCCTGCAACACCCATACGCCTGAGTAGCGATCAACCTCTTGCTTCTTCGTCGCACACAGCAGAGTCCGTAGTTCACACTGAGCCGACGCTGCATGCTCTTCACTCCGAAGAAGTCACGAACCTCAAAGAGGCACTTGCAGCGGTACTCGCTCTGCTAAACGAGCGCGACGCGGTCACGATGCGCCTGCGCATGGGGTTCGACGGAAAACCGAAGACGTTACAAGAGATCGGTGAGGCGCTTGGCTTAACACGCGAACGCATTCGTCAACGCGAACAACATTGCGTGAAGATCATGGCGCGACACAGTATTTGGCGCTACGACATGCAGGTCCGATTGGAAAGACTGCTTTCCCGGCGCGAAGATCCCCTACCGCTTTTGGGACTAGAGATTCTTGACCTGTGGTTCGCCGGCGCGGAGCAGCTTGAAGCGCCGCTCGATTTTGCGCTCGAGCATTTTTGCGGGCAACGATTCTCGCTCGTAAGGACGCGCGGGATGGTATTTGTCTCAGCTCTGTCGCAACTCGCCTGGGATAAAGCCGTACGTTCTGCGCTGCGCATCCTCGAAGCTGAGGTCAGTCAACAGCCAACAGAGAGCGACGCACGCAGTATGATCGATTCGCTTCTTGTAGGAGCCGGAGAGGAGCTGCGATCCGAACTTTGGACCGAAGCCACACGCTGGGCTCACTTTGCCGCGTTTGAGGGTGATGGCACACGGCGAAGATTAGTGAGCTTTGGGGCAGGTGCTGAAAGTCTTGTTGAGGCGGTCTTGGCTGGCTCCGACCGGCCAATGCACTATACCGAGATAGCTCGTCTATGTGCCCAACATGGCCGCGATGTCGAGGTCCGTCGCGCGCACCATTCGGCGGCGAACGTGGGGTTGCTCTTTGGACGTGGAGTGTACGGACTTGCCAAGCATATTCCGCTTTCCGCCACTGAGCAGAATATGCTGATCGCGGAAGTCGAGGATCTTATCGAAGGTGCAGACCCGACTAGGCAATGGCACGCGCGAGAGATAGCTGAAGCGATGGAAGAACGCGGTATGGACTTCGGCGGTAGGTTGACGCCCTATGTTGTCTCGATTGCGTTAGAGGGATCTCAGCGCCTCGTTAACCTGGGACGTATGGTTTGGACATCAAGATCAACAGGTGCACGAGGCTCGAATAATCGGATCGACGTCCATCAAGCTGTTGTGTCGTTGTTGATGGCGGAGGGGCGGCCAATGCGGTCAAGCGAGATCAAGGAACGGATCGAGCGTGAGCGCGGTTTGAACTGTTTTTTCCAGATCCATGTAGAAGGACCGTTGGTGCGGCTAGGTGCGGGCCTTTGGGGGTTGATTGACAGGGATCTACCTTTCACAGAGCAAGAGACCGGAGCAATCGTCGATCTGCTTGTGTTGGTGCTTCAGGAAAGGGGTAAAGGTCTGCACGTATCGGAGATTCGAGAAGCACTCGAACCAATTGTGCCTGAGGTAGCAGCGATCGATGACCCAATGGTGTTCGTGGGACTTGCTCAACGGGACGAGAGGTGCGCAACAGGAAAGGGGGGATACGTTTTTCTTCGAGAGTGGGGAGATCCGCGTCGGCTTACGGTCTTGGAGTCGGTTCGACGCGCCTTGGTTGAGGTCGGCGCGGCCGGGATCACATTGGATGCGGTGGTGGCGGCGGCCGAGGCATTGGCGGAGCGGCCAATGCCTCGCCTATTGGTGGGACAGACATGCGGGCACTTAGGCGCTGTCTATGACGAAACGTCCATGCGATGGACGCTTCCCGCGGTGAGCGAGTTGGGTGAAATGAGCGAGTCTGATCGGGAAGCCGCTTAGGCGGCTTGAGTCGTTGATGGGCGAGTTTTCCCGCCGTCCTGAGCCAAGGGGGCATCCTCGTCCAGTACTGGCACAGCACACGGCGCATTGATGCCGTAAGGGGATGGCCTCATCCTGGTTTGGTTCTTCATGTCACCGTCGAAGCGGGCGATGGCACCGGACAGGTAGTCTGTGTTCATCTCTACGCAGGCCCAGCGTCGTCGAAGTGTTTCTGCAACCATACCGGTGACGCACGAGCCTGCAAACGGATCTAAAACCATATCCCCTGGATCAGTCAACATGCGAATGAAATACTCTGGCAAAAGAGCGGGAAATCTCGCTGGATGGACGGCCAGATTATTTGCGTTGCAGAACTCTTGATATTGACCGTTGGATTCCGTGTTGGCTATCGCAAGAAGATTCGGAGGTACCGATCCCCCGTTGTCTTTTCCGAATTTTTCACTTATCACATGCCCACTCGGTCGGGTCTTTGCGTGATAGCCGTTTTTCAAGAGGTCCTTCATCGATTCACTGTAGGGAGCGAGAATCCGACGGTTGCTCGCTTTGGGCCACGGTGTAGGTGAGAGCCACCAGATGCAGTTGACGGCATCTTTTACGCGCACACGTCGCACGTTTACCCATTCGGCGGGCGTGGGAAGCTTTGCGGGATTCCACCAATAATGTTCTTGGCAGAGGTGGAACCCATACTCCTCGCACAGCATGATCAGAAGTTCAAAGTGATACAGACTGCGCGTAGGAAGCCCCGTTTTCCACGCACCGCCGATGTCAATGACTAGGCTGCCCTCGTCTTTGAGTACACGTTTGAAACCCTCAGCAAACGGGCGAAACCAGTCGCAATATGCATGTGCATCTTCGTTGCCGTAGCTCTTCTTCCGAACTAGACCGAACGGAGGCGACGTCATCACCAGATCGACGCTGCCGGTTTTGGCTCGTGTAAGCCAGTCGAGTGAATCACCATTCCACATTGTTCCCAACTTCGTTGTATGAAATTTGGTCAATGGTCTATCGAGTCGTGGAGGGGAGCGTTTTTTGGACGAAACGTCAAGGTCTCGCCGAACAAGTGCCCTGAGATAGTCGCTTAGCGACCTGAACCCGGCTTCCCTTGCCCGCGCTTCCATTGCGCTTTTCTCAGCGTCGCTCAGGCGAAGCGACGCAGTTGTCTCGCGTGGCTCGGTGGCCGTAGGTCTCGCCATTTTTGTCTTGTTCCTGTCCCGTTGGATGTAATACGAAAATCAGGTGAGTTTTCGTATTACATCTCGAATTGTCGCCTTTACGTCTCGCTAGCGCAAGTGGCGCCTCGGCTCATATTGAGGGCTGTTCGCTTCAGCGAATCAACAACTCTGCCACAGCGGTGAATTTGTCCGCGCACCAGAGTTTGAAATAATCGAAGACCTCGCGCTCCCATAGAGAGTGCTGGTCTGGATACACGACCGCGTACTCCGGCATGACGAGATCGTCTTCGTAGCCGCCGATTACCCTGTGCGGTGCCGAGTCGAAAGTAGCCAAGTCACAACACCGGCGTACGTAAGACACGGTTACGCAGATGCTCGTTGCCGAGATGGAAAACGACACAGCCGGATTCACGTTTGCGAAGCGTACTTCCGTTCGCGTCCTGTTGCGTCTGACCGGGACCACCGCGCCGAAAGTTTCCGCATGCTCGGCGGCCCACGCAATAAATACCCTGCGCCGTTGAAAGTACTGCTCCTGCTCGCGTAGTATTTCAGATGCTTTCCCTCCTAAGCGGGAGCGGGACGGGTCGCCGCGCTTGTGCAGGATGCGTGACGGGGATAGCGCAAAACCTTGTCGCTTTGTCGGATAGCAACGGCGCTCGACAGAATCCCTGGCGTGTTTGCAACGACGCCATGAGGTGACTGAAATATCATGGTCATTGGTATATGGACCGCCCGAGGAGGAAGGTAGCCCGGGCTAACGCCAGCAGTCGAGCATCTTGTCGATCCGGTTGAGCATGTCCAGCGCATTCCCTGCGATGCCAACTCCACGCTCTGGGTGAATCGCGTAGTCGTGGGGATTGATGCGGATCACGCGCGGGCCGTGCCGCTCGCTGAAGTGCCGCACGGTGGGTATCGCCCGCCCCGCGCCGATTTCAACCACGGCCAGTTTCTGCAGGGTGGCAAACCACCGCTCAAGCAGGGCCATCTGGCGGGTCGTCCGCGATTCAATCCAGTACCAGTCGCCGAACATCAGGATATTGGGTCGCGCCACCGCCCCGCATCGGGGACAGCGAGACAACGGCGACAGCAGGCGGCAATTCGTCTCGTCGATGTCTATGCTCAGGTCATCGGCCGACCAAAGGTCACGGCGGCACGCGTTGGCACACTGGAGCCAGTGAATCGAGCCGTGGCACTCCACAACCCGTTCATCCGCGAAACTGGCCTTCTGGAAATGACCGTCCACGTTGCTCGTGAACACGAAGGCGCCGCGCTCCATCCGCTCAGCCCATGCGCAGAGGATGCCGTAGCCGCCGTGTGGAACTGTGCGTCGGTAGAGATTGAGCCGGTGTCAGTAGAAGCCCCAGGCGCGCTCCGGGTCATGGCGAAACGCGACCGGGTTGGCGATATCCTCGAAGTGGACACATTCCGCCTGTAGTGTCGGGTAAGCGCGCCAGAATCCTTCCGCGCCACGGAAATCGGGCAGGCCCGAATCGACACCCATGCCCGCACCGGCCGTAGCCAGCAAGCCATCGGCTTCGCGCAGCCACTGGACCGCGCGGGCCAGTGCATCATCGTTCAGACTGTCAGTCATCGTTAAACCGCTTTGCGCGGATGCATCAGAGTCAGAATCGGCGCTTCCGCGAACAATGTAGGGCTCGCCACTGCAAAACCGCCCGTTGGCAACTCCGAAAATACAAGCGATACCATCGCGAGTTCTTTCCTGATTTCCTCGATCAGGACGGCTGGAAGAACACCGGTTATGCGCGTAATCTCGCTGCGTTCGATCCGAACAGCATGCTGAAATCCTGATTCACTCATGCGCTCCATTACGATCTGTGCCACTTCTTCTGCTGCCTTCATCTGTATTTTCTCCTGCCCGTGGGCGAAGTCATGATTGCGCGCCGTTTGGCGATGATCCCCGCTGTCGAATCGATATGAACGAAATCGAAGTGGTGCCGTTCGGAGGGAGCAAGAGCTGCGGTGATGAGCTTCATCGTTATATCTCTGGTACCTCGCGATCAGTCACCCGATTTGCTTGTACCGTCGTCATCGGAATCCCCGCTGGAACCGCTGTCGAGGTTATTCCCATGGGCTGCGATTTCCCGCGACTTTTTGTGGTCCCACGCGAACGGCACGCGGATCTCCGACTGCACTTGCCAGTTGAGACCTAACGACTCGAAGAATTTGCCAACCTCTGGAACCCACAGCGGGCACCCTGCCTTGCGAACGAACATGACGTGCGAGTCCGAGCCGAATTCGCCGTAGTCGTAGAACGTGGCATGACCACCCGCGTCGTTGTACGCCTGCATGAATTTTCGCGGTGCTGAGTCGGCAGGTTCGGCTGACCCGTAGTCGTCGTTGTCGCCATAGGCGAACAGTGCAGGGACCGTGCTGGGGTAGTCCCCCCGAGAATTAGCGGTTGTTCAAGGTAGAATTTTCTAGCAGCAGGATCGACAGGAAATTTTGCATGAAAACGTCCAGATTCACGGAAAGCCAGATCATCGGGAT
>NZ_SCNV01000019.1 GCF_005503145.1 Burkholderia sp. 4M9327F10
TCCTCGCGGCTATAGCCCATCTGCGCCGTGCGCGAACGGTGGCCGAACGAACGCAGGTCGTTCACCCCGTACCAGCGGTGGCTGCGCAATTCTTCAGGGGTCTTTCTCTTGGTGCTCACTTCGCATTACTCCAGAAAATCCAACCGGCACAGCGTTCACCGCAACAGGGCATGCGCGGCGACCCGGCCCGGCTCATTCGCGTGACACCCGCAGCCAACCCATTGCTGCGTGTTGTCATCGGATGGGCGCAGGGACGGCCAGCGGTGCGCATCGTCTTGATGTTGCCAAGGAGGTGTGAAGCCGGTGCCTGGGTGTACTTGATATTGGAGAGCAGGCTCGCGCATCGTGACCTGGAGGCGAAGCTGCTTTCCCGTATGACGCTGTGATTGCTCGCAACATGGTTCGTGTCGAGGCGCACTGGCTGCGCCGCGCTCGCATAGACAGTCGCGTCGACGCCGAATGCCATCCATGCACCCGCGAATTTGACTGACAACCGCTGCGAATCGAACATCCTGTCTCCTCACAATCTTGTTATTTGGACAATCCGATACACAAACGCCGTGTCGAATTCCCGCGCGAGGCGGCCCGATGAGCGAACATACCGAACCACCACCAATGATGTCAAGCAACTACAAATGCCAGATTATGACGAATTTTTTACCTTACCAACCATAAGCCACTGTTTTTATTATATTTATACGGATTAGTCAGGAAAACCCGAATGTATCGTCGCTACAAACGCCTGACGCACATCGAAAAACGAGCCACTGGTAAGACAAATGTATGACGGCCGTCGGCTCAACAGTCACTGCAGGAGCGGGCGTGCCGTGCGGCAGGCACGCCTCAATCCAATCTCACTCGTCTGCCGGCGTTACGGCTCGGCCGCCAGCAGAAGCCGCAGTTCAGGCCGATCAGGCCGCTCAAGCCGATGCTTTAGCCGCAAAGCTGCGTTCGAACGCAAGCAATGCCTGGGTGGCGGCATTCACCTCCGCGTGATGCTCCTGCGGCGTGCTGCTCAGCAGCGGCAGAATCGCTCCCATATCGGCGATGCCCGAGAAAGTCACGGCGTCGTGCAAGACGCGAATCAGGGAAATGTTGTCGCGCAGGGTTTCGAGCGGCATGAATTCGTCATAGATGCGCTGCGCTTCGGCGTCGCGCGACTCTTTCGCGGCGCGCAGCAGCGCGGTCACCGCGTGCGACGCGATACAGCCCGAGCCGGTTGTCCACGAAGCGAGGCCGAAGTCGCGCACATGAACGAGGGCCGGGCGTTCGCCCATACCCGAGACAACGCGCGCCGGATTGACGTTTTGCAGGAGGCGGCGCAGATAGGCGTCGTCCCTGGGGTTCTCGCGCACGATCGCGTATTTCACGGCCAGCAAGGTGCCGCGGTCCACCAGACGCGCCAGCGTGTCCACGTCCACGTAGTTTTCGCTCTTGATATAGAGCGTGAGCGGAATGCCGGCCGCCTCCACGATGCGCGTCAGCCCCGCCTCGACGCCCTCGGAAGTCGTAAAGCCACCGAGCGGCAGCACCATCGCCGTGCGATACGAGGTCTGCGCGAGGATGCGCGCCTGGTCGAGCATCTTGCCGTAGTCCGGGCCGATCGCCGGAATCACCCGGGTATCCGGGCCGGCGCTTTCAGCCAGCATGTCGAGCAGTTCGCGGTACTCGCTCACCGCCACGTGATAGAGGTTCGCGTTGCCGCCGTACAGCAATGTGCGCACGCCACCCGCCTCGATATGGCGGATCAGTTTCTGGTTCTCGCCTGCGTCGAGCGACAGGTCGGCACGGCGCGCCAGGGGCGGCACAGCCATTACGGTCGAAGCAAATTCGCTTTCGACGATCGGGGACACGTTCATGGGGTCTCTTATCGGAATGGAGTGGACAACGGACAGGCTGAACGGTAGCACTGCCCCTCCATGTTGTCAAACAACATGACAAATCGACAAAATCCCGACGGGCGCCGGCGAAATTGGGACCCACAAGCGTTCGCCGGGCCGGGCCAGGCCGCCCCGGCGTGCGCGGCGTGCTCCCAACCCGTGCCTGCTCTTAAGACCCGCTCTGACGCGGCACGCTCCAGAACCCGTGCATGCTCTCAAGCCCCGACCATGCGCTCCATCGCGTTGCCCAGATGCGCCCGCATCGCCTGTTCCGCGCCGCGTGAATCGCGCCGCCGGATAGCTTCGAGCACGGCCAGATGTTCCTGCTGCACGCGCTGCTGCCGCTCGATCGACTTCACGAGCGACAGCTTGCGCGACAGGTCCATGCTGAGCTCAACCTGCTCGTGAATGAAGGACAGGGCCGTGATGAAGAACTGATTCTTCGACGCCCGCGCCACAGCCAGATGAAACGCGAAGTCATCGCGTGCGCCTATTCCTTCGCTGTGAATGACCTGCTGGAGGGTGTCGCAGGCGTGCTGGATCGCCTCGAGATCGGCCTCATCGGCCTTCTGGGCTGCGAGCGCGGCGCCGCCCACCTCCGTCATCAGGCGGAATTCATAGCAGCGCCGTATATCCGACAAGGTCTCGAGCGGCGCGAAGCGCCGCAGATCGGGGTCCGGCCGGCGCCTGACGGTCGTACCGGAACCTTGCCGGGTTGCGATGATGCCGTCCGCACGCAACTGGGCCAGCGCTTCCCGCACGGTCGGGCGCGAGGTTTCGAAGCGCTCGGCCAGCGTGTGCTCGCTCGGCAGCCGATCGCCCTCCCGGTACTCGCCATCGATGATGCGGTTCAGGATATCGCTATAGACCCGTCCCGGCATGCCGGGCGATTTGTATTCGAACATGACGGAGGCATAGGCTTAAGTTGTCACACTAGCAAACAATTGTACGACCACTTTTGGCGGAAACGCATAGTGGTAAACAAGCTAAGCCGGCGTCAATCCCCAGGACCGGGACGAGGTCCAGTCAATACCTGCTCTGTCATGCCTGGCGCACTGCTGATCGCCTGTTCGGTGAACGGCAAGCGTGACCACGCTTTCTTCGCATATCCATTGGTCGCGTCGGCATAGTGCGGCGAGGCGGGATCATCCGATTCCGAATGAGCCAGCAGGGTGTCGGCATGCGGACCATCGTCGCCGAACTCAACGAGCTGGACATAGCTGTTGCCATGCGCGTCGAGGTCGAGCGCATAGCCACGGCGGTCGAGCGGGTGTTCCGCGCATGCCGCCGCGAAATAGCCCTCGGCATCGCAGCCGCCATACATGGGCACCTTGATGCCATTGCGCGTCAGGTAAAGCAGCTCGCCGCGCGTCGAGTCCGGCGAAAAACCATTGCGCTGCAGGGCGAGAACCGCGCCCGCAAGCGCCTGTTCAAGCTTCTGCTGAACCTCAGGATTCGCGGTGTTCAGTCCGGCAGGCGTAGTCAATGGCTGGTGAGCGTCGAACGGCACCGCATACAGTTGTGCGGCGGCAATCTTGCTCGCACGGAGCCAGAACTCGTCCCACAGGTTCGCACCGCGCGCATCGGCGTTGGCCGTGCCATCCCACTTCCTCAGCACACGGCATGCTTCGCCCAGATCGACGGACTGCGGATGCGCGAAGTCCGCGCCGCCCAACGGGTCCCGAGCGACATCAACGACCGGTGCGGGCTTCCCCTCCACGCACACGGAATCGAGCAGCGGCTGTCTCGCAAGGCGCTCGGACATGGACGTACTCTCGAGCACCGTACGCTTCAGTTCTTCGCGCGTAATGCCGCCGGGCCTGGCCATCAGTTGCGCGGCAAGCGCGTGCCCGAGCCGCGTGCGCAAGGACTGCGGGGTGTCCGTCTGGCCCAGCACGTCCGCATATCCCGTGAGCGGCGCGCGCGGATTGGTCAGCCAGTAGCTGCCGTTGAAGTTGCCGACATAGTCGAGGCGCAGCAGGCCGGGCATGCTGTCAGCCGGCAGCGCATCCGCCTGCTGCTGCGAGTGGGCTGCCGTTGCGCCCCATGAGCACGCGGAACGGGAGCCGTCCAGAAACGGCACGCCCGGGACCATTTTGTTGAAGGCCTGGCCCAACTGCGTCGTGCATGCCGCTGCGAGCTGATCCGGCACGTTCGGCACCGTGCCGATATCGGCAAACCAGACACGCGGATCGTCGCGCCCGATTGCGAACGTATTCACCCATGGCATCGCCGCGTAGCGCTTCTGGATGGCGATGAAGTCGTCGAGCGAGCGGGCTTGCCCCCAGGCGAGGAAGTTGTCGAACGCGCGGGTATTTTGCGCGTTCACATCGCGCAGTACGAACGCATGCGCGGCATTCCACGCGAGCGCCGGCGATAGCGACGACAGATTCACCATAGGTCCAAAACGCGAGCGGTACAGCGTGCGGGTGACCTGCGTAAAGGAACCGTTCGCGGCATCGCGCACCTTGACGGTGATAGGCACCGCCTGTAACGCCTCCTCCTTGCCGTCGTACAGATAATGCGTCGGCGCATCCGGCGCCAGCTTCAGCTCGAAGATGCCGAAGCGACGCGCGCTCGACACAGTATGTGTCCACGCGATGTCGTGGTTGAAACCGATCACCACCACCGGCTCACCGAGAAACGACACGCCCGCGACATCCAGTTGCCCCGGAATGGTCAACTGCGCCTGGTAAAAGCGATCCGGTCCGCGCCAAAACCAGTGAGGATTGCCGAACAACAGACTCTTGTCGTCGCGGGTCGTCGCGGCGCCAAAAGCGAGCGCATTGCTGCCGATGCCCGCGTGTCCGCCGACGGTCATCTGCGCCACGCTGAGCGGCAGTGTATTGGCGGCAAGCGGCGGCGCCGGCGCGCCCGGCGGCTGGGCGTGAACGATCGCCGCGAGGAACTGGCTGGCGCCACCCGCCAGGTCGATCGCGGTGAGCCTGCGGTACAGATCGTCCGTCGTGATATGGCCTACCCACGGTTCGTTCGCGCAGGTGAGATGAGCGCCGGGAAAACGTCCCGCCTTCAGTTCATCGACATAGCGGTTGTAGCCCTGCGCGAACCCGCCTAGCAGCGTGCGGAAATTTGCAGGTTGGGCGGAACGGTAGCGCTGGACCGCGGCATCATCGTCAACGAACCTAAAGAAAAAATCCGCATCGAGATTGCGCGGCCGGCCAAACGAAGCCGCCGCAGGCGGCCGGGCATCGGCGCCGAAGTACGACGAACGTTCGCCACGCCACGTCACGAACGAGTCGGCCAGCGTGCAAAGATCGTCCTGCGCCTGCACGTAGCCAAAGCCGTAACCAAGACTGCCCCAGTCGTCGGCCTTGATGTGCGGGATACCGTCCTGGGTCCGGCGAATCTGCGCATGATAGGACGCAGCAGAGGCATCCGCCGCACCGTCCTGATGAGATGGCGCGGTGCAACCGGCGAATAGCGCGCTCGCCGCCAGCATCGCGGCGAACGTGCCCAACTTACGTAACGCGCGAAACGGATAAGTCATGAAAGCTCTGATACGGGTGTCATCCGGCAACGACATGCGCGCTGCCATCCGCATGTGCGTGGGTGTTCTGCAAATCGCTTCCCTTGCCCTCTTCGACGACCTGGCCGTAATCGAGCTTGATGTAGCGGTCGGCGAGAGGGAAATAGCGATCGTCGTGGGTAATGACAAGGACCGTCTTGCCTTTGGCGCGCAACTCCGGCAGCAGGCGCCGGTAGAAGACTTCCTTGAACACCGGGTCCTGGTCCGCGGCCCACTCGTCGAAGACGTAGAACGGCCGGTCTTCCAGATAGGTGACGAGCAAAGCCAGGCGCTTTCGCTGCCCCTGAGACAGTTCGGTCGTCGAAAATACGCCGTTCTCGATCTTGACCTTGTGATCGAGATGCAGATGTTCGAGCAGCGTTTTCGCCTGGCTATCGAGCCCTTCGAGCTTCATGCCAAGCAGCGTATCGAAGAGGAAAAAGTCGTTGAACACCACCGAGAAATGCTGACGGTAAATGTCGCGCTCGGCTTCGTCCACCGGCTTGCCGTTCAGCAGGATGCGTCCGCCCTCAGGAGCATAGAGTCCAACCAGCATCTTGGCGAGCGTGGTCTTGCCGCTGCCGTTGCCGCCGATCAGATAGACCAGTTCGCCCGGTTTGAACGAGAGGTCGACCGGACCCAGCGTGAACACTTCATCCTCTTTCTCGCGGTAATAGCGGTGCGTGACTTGCTCGAGCACGATGCTGTCGAACGACGTGGGCTGGTCCGCGGGCAGCGTATTTTCCGGCGGCAAATCCTGGTTGATCTTATTGATGCGCTCGATCGCGACCTTCGCCGAACTGATGCTGGGAAGCGCTGAAAGCAGCCCCTCGATCGGCATCATCATATACAGGAAAATCACCGCGTAACCCGACATGACGTGGCCCGACACGGGGTAGATCCGGGTCAGCAAAAACAGCACGCAGCCGATAAAAGCAAAAAAGATAAAGCTACCCCAACTGGCCGCGGCGGCGTACAGCACGTAACCGCGCGTGCGCTGCACGCGCACAGCTTCCACGTTGGTCGCAAGCGTGTCGTCAATGAAGGCCTGCTTGCGCTGGCGATGCAGTTTCAGTTCCTTCGCACCGTCGAAGAGTGCGCGAAAATCCTTGACCAGCGTGTCCTCGCGCCGGCGCGAACTGCGCAGATGAAACGCCGCGCGACGATTGGCGAGATGAAACCCGAGGGAACCGATGAACACCGTGACGATTGCAAGCAGCAGGATCTGCCAGGACAGATACCCCAGATAGCCGAGGCATCCCGCAATGACCGCGCCCTGCATGGCGAGGTTCGGCATGCTCACGAAAAAGACCACGATGGTATCGAGATCGTTCGTCAGCACGGACAAGGCTCGTGAGGAACCCTGTTTTTCGAGGTTCTGGTAAGACGCGTCGCCAATGCGACGGATCGTGCTCATGCGCAGCGTGGCCTTGGCGCTCTGGCCGAGCCGCATGAACAGCGTCGACGACAGCGCACGCGTGACAAGCACGAGCACGCTCAAGCCGAGGAACTTCAGGCCAAGTTCCGCGAGCCGCTGCTGCGACGCGCCGAGCGCCTGGTTGATCAGAGCAACCAGGCCCGCACTGCTCAGACCGCTGATGATGCTCGTGATGATCGCAATGAGCAGCGTCTTGCGCGAATTGCGGATCAGATAAAGTATGAGCGGCATAAATCCTCTTTCTCGTCGATACCGGCCGCTGCCGCATGCAGACAGCCTGTCGGCCGGTTCTTTGCTGTTGCAAATCCGGCCTGGTTTACCACTGGTAGGTCGCGCGTCCGATCACATTACGTCGCAAGCCATACGCGCAGTAGTTCTCGCCCTGGCAGTTGACGTAGATACGATCGAACAGGTTCTGCGCATTCACCGAAAAGCGCCAGTGTTCAATGTCGTAATGAACCGCAGCGTCGTACAGCGTGACCGACGCCATCCTTAAGGTGTTAGCCTCATCGCCGAACTGCGGACCCATGTAGCGCACGCCGCCGCCAAGACCAAAGCCTTTCAGCGGTCCCTGCTGGAAGGTCTTGTCGAGCCAGAGGCTCGCCATGTTGTGCGGGACGTTCACCGGCTGGTTGCCCGTGTATCCCTGATCGCTCGCGGTAATCAGCCCATCCATGTAGGTATAGGCGGCCGTGAGGTTCAGGCCGGCGCCGAGATCCGCGACACCTGAAAGCTCGATGCCACGCACCCGCACCCCGCCCGTCTGCACCACGTAGTTGCCTTGCGGGTGGTCGAAGTCTGTCTCGGTCACGTTCTTCTGCTGAATGTTGTACACAGACAGCATCGCGAAACTCTTCTGGCCGGGCGGCTGGTATTTGATACCTGCCTCGACGCTCTTGCCGGTGGTCGGCTTGAGCGGGGCTCCGTTGTATGTGGTGCCGAGGCCGGGCTGGAACGATGTCGAATAGCTCACATACGGCGCAAAACCGTTGTCGAACAGATAGACGAGACCGGCGCGGTAGGTGAACCGCTGCTCGCTGTTGCTCTGGTCGGTCTGGCCCGTCAGCCGGTTGTCCTCGTCGGTGTTGGCCCAATCCTGACGCACCCCGAACGTCGCAGCCAGTTTGCCGAAGCGGATCTGGTCCTGGGCATAGAGGCCCGCCTGGTCGAGATGATGCTCCACACTGTAGTCGACACCGCCCAGCGTGATCGGTCCGCCATAGACCGGGTTGTACAGGTTGAGCGACGGCACCGAAGTCGCGTCGTTCTCGGCCCAGCGGTCAACCGAATGCAGGTAGTCGAAGCCGACCAGCGCCGTGTGCTGCAGCGGCCCCGTGCTGAACTTGAACTGCGCCTGGTTATCGACCGTGATAGTGTTGACGCTCGCCTGCGCCGCATACGCGTAGCGGTTGATCGTGGCGAGATCGTCCCGGAGCCCCGCGTCGCCGACGATGTCCTCGTCCAGGTTCACATGCGTATAGCGCACGTTCTGGCGCACGGTGAACCAGTCGTTGAAGCGATGTTCGAACTCGTAGCCGATCGCCGCTTCGGTGCGCCGGATCTCGTTGAAGTCAGGCTCGCCATCGAACACATTCGTGCCGATCTTGCCGTATGGACTTGCATACAGGGTGCCGATGGCCGGCAGGTCAGCGGTCGGATAGCTGCTGTTGCGATAGCTGAAATGCGAAAGCAGCGTGAAGGTGGTGTCGGCCGACGGCTTCCATGTCAGCGCAGGTGCAATGTAGAAGTGCTTGTCCGTCTGGTAGTCCACCTGCGAACCGGTGGTGCCCATATCCCCTGTCAGGCGGTACAGCAGCGTGCCGTCCTGGGTCACGGGCCCGCTGAAGTCGAAGCGCCCGCCCACTTCGCCATGACTGCCGGTATCGAGCGACACCTCGTGGATCGGGTCGTCGGTTGGCCGCTTGGTCACGAGATTGATCATGCCGCCGGGGATGTTCTGTCCGTACAGCACCGATGCAGGCCCGCGCAGCACATCGATACGCTCCAGGCCATATGGATTGACCGCAGGCGCGAGCAGCGTGAAATAGGTTTGGGTCGACAAGCCATCGACGAACGGAAACTGGTTCGGGAAGCCGCGCACCGTGAAGTAGTCGATCGTCGTGTTGAGTCCACCGTACTGCTCACCAATAACCCCCGGCGTATAGCGCAACGCCTGACCGACGGACTGCACCGCCTGATCCTGCATCTGCTCGGCTGTAATGACTGAGATCGACTGCGGCGTTTCGACAATAGGGGTATCCGTCTTGGTACCCGTCGCGCTGCGTTTGGCCACATAGCCATTCACCGGACCGGTTGCCGTTTCCTGTTCGCGCCCGCTTGACACCACAATCGGCTTCAGTTGCTGATTCTCCTGAACCTGGCCCGTCTGCTGCGCCGCCTGGGCCGGCGCCGGATTCGCCGCGGCACTCGACGCCGGATCGCTTTGCGCATGGGCGACGCTCGCGAAAAACAGGTATGCAGCGACCGACGAGCCGCTCCGCTGCAACAAACCGCGAATTGCCACACCGCTAGCGAGGCGAACTGCCTCTTTCGACTCCTCCTGCCTGACTGCTTTCATTCCCCGACCTTCTCTTGCTATTTAAAGTTAGTAAAGATGATTCGCCACCACGGCCCCGCGCCTGTCGGGTCGATCTGCGTTGCCTGGCTCATTTTTCAGCTTCGAAATGGTACCGAAACGACATCCAAGATGCAAATAACATTCATTCTCATTTAGACAAAACCCGACGCGCTCCGTCCCGGAAGGCTCCCCCCTTTTGCACAGAGCGGGACGGTCGCGCGGGGCGGGAATTCTCCCGCCCCCAGCAGGAAGCCGCTTCAGATCTGGGCCATCAGTTCCAGCATGAGCGCGGCATCCGCTTCTTCTTGCCCGCTCGCCTTGCTATCTGCCGCGAGTTTTTCCGCCACCGCGTGCAGCGGCTGGTTCGTCATCAGCACGGCAAGCGGCGCTTCAAGCGCCAGTTGGCGCCGCAGCGCGGCCTGCACCTGCATCGCCGCCAGCGAATGGCCACCCAGTTCGAAAAACGTGTCGTCGCGGCCAACCGTGCTGACACCCAGAACCTCTGTCCAGATTTGCGCGAGTGCAATTTCAGTTTCGCTGTGCGGCGGGTTGAACGCTTGTCCGCGATCCTCCTGCGCGGGCAGCGGCAAGGCATGGCGGTCGATCTTGCCGCCAGGGCTGAGCGGCATGGCGTCGAGCATCATCACCGTAGACGGGATCATGTAGTCCGGCAGCGACCCGGCGAGTCTCGCGCGCAGCGCAGCACCGTCGACGCTTTGCGCGGAAAGGGGGGCGGCACTGGCGTCGGCGGACAGCGCCCGCGTCACGTACGCCAGAATCCTCAGGCCCCCGGCTCCTTCACGCGCAACCACCGCGGCCTCGCGCACCTCCGGCATACCGAGCAGATGCGCTTCGATCTCGCCGAGTTCGACGCGGAATCCGCGCACCTTCACCTGATGGTCGGCACGGCCGAGATAGTCGAGCGCGCCTTGTTCGTTCCAGCGGACGATGTCGCCCGTGCGATACAACCGGCCGCCCGGCTGCGGTGCAAACGGATCGGCGATGAAGCGCTCCGCGGTGAGACCGGGACGCTGGTGATAGCCGCGCGCCAGCAGCGCCCCACCGATATACAGTTCGCCCGCGACGCCCACCGGCACCGGTTCGAGCCGGGCATCGAGCACGGCAAGGCGGCGGCCGGCCAGCGGCGTGCCGAGAGGAATCTGCGATGGCACGGCCGCTTGCGGCAGCAGGTACGGCGCGCAGTCGAATGCGGTGGCCGTCACGGTGGCTTCGCTAGGCCCGTAAGTGTTCGCCAGTTCGATGCGCGCGAGCCCCGCGGCGCGCCATGCCCGCACGCCGTCGGCCGGCATCGCTTCGCCGCCCGCGTGCACACGGCGCAAGCTCGCGCAGGCCGCCGCGGCGCGCGGATGGGCGGCGAAATCCTGGGCGAGCACGTTCCAGTAAGCAGTCGTGAGGTCGGCAACGGTAATCCGGCCGGACTCGACTTCGTCAAGGAAGCGCTCGCTGCTCCACAACTCCGGACCGCGCAGGATCACCGCGGCGCCTGAGCACAGCGACGGAAATACCTGCTCGACGAAGCCGTCGAAATTGAAGGTGGAAAACTGCAGGACACGATCGCTGCAGCTCAGGCCAAACAGATCGATCGACACACACGTATGCTGTGCAAGTGCCGCATGCGCAATGCCGACGCCTTTTGGACGCCCCGTCGAACCCGACGTGTAGATGAGGTAGGCAAGCTGCTCGCCGTGTACGGCGACCAGCGGATCGTGATCGGGTTGGCCGTCGCCGCAGCGGCTCACGTCGAGCGTTACGACGCCCTGGGGAGCCGGCACGTCGGCCGCCCCCGGCGCCGTCAACGCGAACTCGATGCCGCTGTCCTGTGTCATCCATGCAATCCGGTCTGCCGGATACGCCGGGTCCAGCGGAACATAAGCGGCGCCGGTTTTGAGCACGCCAAGCAACGCGACGATCATGTCGATCGAGCGGTCAATCGCCACGCCCACGCGCGACTCCGGTCCGACGCCATGCGCCAGCAACCGATGCGCGATCCGGTTGGCGCGGCGGTTCAGCGTGCCGTAGTCGATGGATTCGGCGCCGAGCACCAGCGCCTGGGCGTCCGGACGCAAGCGCGCCTGAGCCGCGATGCGCAGGTGCACCGGCGTGGTGTCGAGCGCGGCGCCATCGGTCTGGCAGGCATCGCCCCAGTTCTGCAACTGCGCCAGCTCGTCGGCCGACAGCATCGGCACGTCGGCAAGCGCACGAGCCGGGTCGGCTGCAAACGCATCGAGGAGATTCGAAAGATGCGCCGCAATGCGCTCGATCTGCGCGGCATCGAATGCGTCGTGGGCGTACGCGAAGTCGATGCGCAAGCCGCCGTCCGCCACAGCGTCCGCCTGCGTGCGCTGTGCATGCGTCACCGAAAGCGTGAGCGGGTAATTCGTCTGCTCGCTCGCCTGCAGGTTGGAGAACGTCAGCCCCTGAGGAGCAGCCGATCGCAGCGTGTCGTCGACCGGATAGTTTTCGAACACGACGATGCTGTCGAAAAGCGGCTGCCCGCCTTCAAGCTGCGCCCAGCGCTGGATATCGTAGAGCGCAATGTGCTCGTGCTCGCGTGCGGCAATGCCTTGCTGCTGAATCTGCTCGAGCCAGTGCGCGACACTCGCCGCAGGCCGCGGCTCCGCGACCACCGGAATCGTGTTGATGAAAAGTCCCAGCGTGCGCTGCGCATCGGCAAGCGCTTCGGGCCGTCCCGCGACCGTCGCGCCGAACGTGACCGCGCGCTGGCCGGTATAGCGCTGCAGCAACAGCAGCCACGCGGCCTGCACGAGCGTGTTGAGTGTCACGCGCTGCGCCTTCGCAAAGCGCAGCCAGTGACCGGTGCGTCCGGCATCGAAGGCAAGCGTCTTGCTGCCGAACAGCGCGCTCGCTGTCTTGGCGTGATCTGCGTCGGGTTTGGTCAGTGCGGCGCCCAATAGCGTCGGTCCGTCGAGTCGCGCGACCTGGGCGCGCCACCAGTTTTCGCTCGACGTGTCGCCCGCCGCCGCGCGGCCCGCCAGCCACGCGATGAAGTCCCGATAGCGTCCAGGCTTCGCGTCCGCTACTGCGCCGAGTGCTGTGCCCTCATAACGCCGCAGCACTTCAGCCAGCAACTGAGCCATGCTCCAGCCGTCAAGCAGCGCATGATGGAAAGTCCAGACGAAGTGATGACGGCGCTCCGCGGTGCGAATCAGCGCAAGGCGCAACAACGCAGGCTGTTCGATATCGAAACCGGCTGCGATGTCAGCGGCGGCGAACGCATCGAGCGCGGCGGCAACTTCGTTGTTGCCGCGCCAGTCTTTCTCGATGAACGGCAGCGTCACGTGACGCGCAACCCACTGACGTGGCGCGTCGTCGAACTGCAGGAAACCCGTGCGCAACACATCGTGGCGCGCAACGACCGCTTCCCACGCCGCGCGAAACCGCGCGCAGTCCAGACCGTCGATATCGACGCGCAACTGGTTCACATAGGCGCCCGGCTGCTCGCCGAGCAAGCTATGAAATACGATTCCCGTTTGCATCGGCGCAAGCGGGTAGAGATCCGCTACGTTGGATGCGCTGACCGGCAACGTGTCGAGGCGCACCTGATCGATTGCGGCCAGCGGGACATCCGAAGGCGTGATGCCGCTCGCACTGCTCGTGCAGTGCTCGATCAGCGCCAGCAGTTCCGCATGCAGATCGCGCGCGAGCGCGCCGAGTGCCGCTTCATCGTAGCGGTCGCCGCGGCGGTGCAGCAGCGTCAAGGACATTTCGCCATCCAGCACCTGGCCCATGACTTCGAGGGCATGCGCGACGGCGGCTTGCGGGTCCTGCGACGCGCCGGTGCGTTCGGACGCGAGTTGCCATTGCGCGTCGCCGCCCAGCGTGCCGTCCAGTTGTCCAAGGTAATTGAACACGACATCGGCATGGGTCACGGCAGCAAGCGCCGCGCGCTGCTGCGGCGCGCCGAGATACTTCAGGATGCCGAAACCGATGCCAGAGCCGGGAACCGCGCGCAAATCCTCCTTGACCCGTTTGAGCGCCGCCGGCAGGTCTCCCATGGGTTGCAGGCACACCGGATACAGGCTTGTGAACCACCCCACAGTACGGCTTAAATCCGCGTCAACGAAATGCGCGTCGCGGCCATGGCCTTCAAGGTCGATCCGCAGCGTGTCGACACCTGCAAAGCGGCACAACACCCGGCCTAGTGCGGCCAGCAGCAGATCGTTGATCTGCGTGCGGTACGCAGCCGGTGCCTCTTGCAGCAAACGGCGCGTGAGATGCCGGTCGAGCCGCAACGCCGCGCTCACCGGCACAGGCGCGCGCTGCTCGACGCGTGCGGTGTAGGGCAACGCAGAGGGAACGGCGGCCAGCGCTTGCCAGTACGCAAGCTGCGCATCGAGCGCCGGTGTCCGCGCGGCGGTTTGCAGTTGACGGGCGAAGGCCTGATATGAGGTCGTGCGCGGCGGCAGCGCAATGGGCTTGCCTTCGGCGAGCTGGGTGCAGGCAAGTTGCAGATCGCCCAACAGCACGCGCCACGACACCGCATCGACAGCCAGGTGATGAATCACGATGAACAGGCGCCAGCTCCCGTCGTCGATCGCAAGCGCCGTGGCGCGGACCAGCGGGCCGTCGGTCAGATTCAGACTGCGTTGGGCGCGATCGCAATGCGCCTCGATATCCTGCACGCGTACGCCGGTTTCCAACTGCAACAGTGGCGCGGCTTCGGCACCGGCGTAGCGCTGCACCCATGCAGCGCCGTCTTCGTGCGATGGCTCGCGAGACTCGAAACGCAGTCGCAGACAGTCATGGTGCGCGACCAGTGCACGCAGCGCCTGATCGAGATGAACCAGGTCTGGCGCGCTTTGCCTGCACAGCAAGACCGACTGATTCCAGTGATGGCGCTGCGGCATACGCTGCGCGAAGAACCATGACTGGATGGGCAGAAGTGGAATGGCCTCGTCGAGTTCGACGCGCGTGTTTGCCGCCTCGCTGTCTTGTGTGCTTTCATCGGCCTTTACGGCGCAAGCGGCGAGTTGCGCGATTGTTTGTTGCTCGAACACCTGACGCGCGCTCAGCACCAAACCCGCCTGGCGTGCGCGGGCGACGATCTGCAAGCTCAGGATCGAATCGCCGCCGAGGTCGAAGAAGTTGTCATGCCGGCCGATAGGCGCGACGTTCAGCAGTTGCGACCAGATCGCCGCCAGTTGCGTCTCCGTCTCGCCCTGCGGCGCTTCCCGCACGCTGTCGTCCGCGGCGGCGGCCTGCGGCTGCGGCAGCGCGCGCCGCTCCACCTTGCCATTCACGCCCAGCGGCAGCGACGCCAGCGCCACGATCCGCCACGGCACCATGTAGTCCGGTACGGCCTTCGCAAGCTGCGCCTTCAGGTCTGCTACGTCCAGTGCTTCTGTGTCTGCTTCCGCATCTGTGCCGCTCGCCGCCTCCGGTGTCACGTACGCCACCAGCCGGCCTTCGTGCGCAACCACCACCGCCTCGCGCACCCCGTCCAGTTCCGCGAGCCGCGCCTCCAGCTCACCCAGTTCGATACGGAAGCCCCGGATCTTCACCTGGTGGTCCAGCCGTCCCAGGTAGTCCAGCACCCCATCCCCACGCCAGCGCACCAGGTCGCCCGTGCGGTACAGGCGCGACCCGCTGCCCTTCGTATCGAACGGGTCCGGCACGAAGCGCTCCGCGGTTAGCCCCGGTCGTCCCAGATAGCCGCGCGCCAGTCCCGCGCCGCCCAGGTACAGCTCACCCGCCACGCCACGTGGCACAGGCTCCATGCGGGAATCGAGCACCCACGTCTGCGTGGCTGCAATCGGTGCGCCGATCGGCACTGCCAGGCCCGCTTCCGCACGGCACTGCCACGCGGTCACGTCGATCGCCGCCTCGGTCGGTCCGTACAGGTTGTGCAGTTCGACACCTGGCAGTACCTCGAATACGCGGTTCTGCAGTTCAGCCGGCAGGGCCTCGCCGCTGCACACGATGCGCCTGAGCACGTCTGCGCAGCGCGACGCGTGCTCGCTTGCGACAAACGCCTGCAGCATCGACGGCACGAAATGCAGCGTGCTCACCTGATGCGTGACGATCGCCGCAGCCAGTTGTGCCGGATCGCGGTGCGCACCCGGTGCAGCCACCGCCAGGCGGGCGCCCACCATCAGCGGCCAGAAAAATTCCCACACCGAGACGTCGAAGCTGAACGGCGTCTTCTGCAGCACCGTTTCACCGCGTTGCAGCCCGTAGGCGCGCTGCATCCATTCGAGGCGGTTGTACAGCGCATCGTGACGGTTGCCCACGCCCTTCGGGCGGCCGGTGGAGCCGGATGTATAGATCACATAGGCCAGGTTCGCGCCATGCAGCGGGACTTCGGGATTGCGCGCGTCCTCTTCGGTGCAATCCAGCGTATCCAGTTCGATGCGGCGCACGCCCGTCACCTCAGGCAGCACGATCCCGGACTGGCACAGCAGCAGGCCAATGCCGCTGTCCTCCTGCATGTACGCGAGGCGCTCGGCCGGATACGACGGGTCCAGCGGCACATACGCCGCGCCCGCCTTCATGATCGCCAGCAGCGCCACCACCAGTTCCACCGAGCGTTCCGCCGCCACGCCCACCTTCGATTCCACGCCCACGCCCTGCCTCGCCAGCCAGTGCGCCAACCGGTTCGCCTGGGCGTTCAGTTCGCCGTAGCTCAGCGATGCGCCGCCGAACACCAGCGCCTCATCGTCAGAGTGGCTGGCCGCATGACGCTCAAACAGACGGTGCACAGGTTCGCGATACTCGTAGCGCTCGTCGTTGCGGCTCCAGTGTTCGTTCTCGCGCCGCTCTTCCTCGCCCAGCAGCGGCACTTCGCTCACGGCGACGTCACTGCCTTCGCGCGTGATCGCCTCGAGCAGAGCCTGGTAATGATTCGCCATACGTTCGATGGTCTGTACATCGAACAGTTCACGCGCATAGGCAAAGCTCAGCGAGAACCTGCCGTCCTGTTCTTCCCGCGTGTCGAGCAACAGTTCGAACTGTGCCATGACGTTGGGCAATGCATAGGGTTCGATCGCGAGGCCGGGCAGTTGCTGCAGCGCGCGCCAGTCGCGTCGCTGATGATTGAACATCACCTGGAACAGCGGACTATGGCTCAGGCTGCGCGGCAGATGCAGACCATCGACCAGCGCGTCGAACGGCAGGTCCTGGTGAGCCTGCGCACCCACGGTCGCTTCGCGCACCTGCGCCAGCAGTGCGGACGGGGTCGTCGATGCATCGAGACGGCTCGCCAGCACCTGCGTGTTCACGAAGAAACCAATCAGGCCTTCCGTCTCGACCCGATGACGGTTCGCCACCGGCACGCCAGTACGCACTTCAGCCTGCCCGCTATAGCGGTACAGCAATGCATGGAACGCCGCCAGCAGCACCATGAACGGCGTCGCCGAAGCGCGCTGTGCGCAGGCACGCACCGCCGCTGAAAGCGTTGGCGGCAGGTCGACGTTCAGGCGCTCTGCATGATACTCAGCTTGCGCGGGACGCGGCGAGTCAGTGGGCAACGCCAGCACCGGATGCTCATTGCCCAGCGCGCCGCGCCAGTACGCAAGCTGCCGTTCGCGCTCGCCCGCGTCGAGCCAGTCGCGCTGCCACGCCGCGTAATCGGCGTACTGCACAGGCAGTGGCGCGAGCGGCAGCTCACCGCCCAGCACAGCGGCACGGTAATGCGCCACCAGTTCGTCGAGCAGCACCTGCACCGACCAGCCATCCGACACGATGTGATGCATCGACAGCGCCAGCAGATGCTCCTGCTCGTTCACGCTGAATAGCGCCACCCGCAGCAGCGGACCCTGCGCGAGATCGAACGGCTCGGAAGCCAGCGCGCGCGCGGCGCCGTCCAGCCCTTCGGCCGGCAGTGTTGCTTCACGCCAGTCGAGTTGCGCGTCTGAGTCGATCTGCTGTCCGACCCGGCCTGCGTCATCGGCCACAAAGCGCGTGCGCAGTACCTCATGACGCGCAACGATTGCCTCGAAGCTCGCACGCAGCGCCGCACGGTTCACCTCGCCTTGCAGGCGCAAGCCGCCCGCCACGTGATACGCACTGCTTTCCGGCGACAGTTGCCACAGGAACCACTGACGCTGCTGCGCATAGGAAACCGGCAGCGATTGCTCCGCCGTCCGGGTTCGCGACAGGATAGGCAACTGCGCGGGCGTCACGCCCTGCTCGACCATTTTTTGCCAGAACAACTGCCGTTTTTCCGGCGTCAGTTCGATGAAGCGCTCTGCAATGCGCTGTGCCTTGTCTTTTTCCATGAGTCTTGCTTAAAGAGTGTCGAGGAAGGCATCGAGTTCGTTCAATACCTGCTCGCCTTGGGTCGCCTCGCGAGCGCGATCGATCGATGCCGCCAGCGCCTCGATCGTCGCAGCCTCGAAAAGCGCGCTCAAGGGCAAGGTGGCCTTCAGGTCGAGACCGATACGGGCGTTCAGGCGCACCGCCATGAGCGAGTTGCCGCCGAGGTCGAAGAAGTTGTCGTGCCGGCCGATAGGCGCGACATTCAGCAGTTGCGACCAGATCGCCGCCAGTTGCGTCTCCGTCTCGCCCTGCGGCGCTTCCCGCACGCTGTCGTCCGTGGCGGCGGCCTGCGGCTGCGGCAGCGCGCGCCGCTCCACCTTGCCATTCACGCCCAGCGGCAGCGACGCCAGCGCCACGATCCGCCACGGCACCATGTAGTCCGGTACGGCCTTCGCAAGCTGCGCCTTCAGGTCTGCTACGTCCAGTGCTTCTGTGTCTGCGTCTGCGTCTGTGCCGGTCGCCGCCTCCGGCGTCACGTACGCCACCAGCCGGCCTTCATGCGCAACCACCACCGCCTCGCGCACCCCGTCCAGCTCCGCGAGCCGCGCCTCCAGCTCACCCAGTTCGATACGGAAGCCCCGGATCTTCACCTGGTGGTCCAGCCGTCCCAGGTAGTCCAGCACCCCATCCCCACGCCAGCGCACCAGGTCGCCCGTGCGGTACAGACGCGCCCCGCTGCCCTTCGTATCGAACGGGTCCGGCACGAAGCGCTCTGCGGTTAGCCCCGGGCGTCCCAGGTAGCCGCGCGCCAGTCCCGCGCCGCCCAGGTACAGTTCTCCCGCCACGCCGCGCGGCACCGGCTCCATGAGGGCATCGAGCACCCACGTCTGCGTGGCCGCAATCGGTGCGCCGATCGGCACTGCCAGGCCCGCTTCCGCACGGCACTGCCATGCGGTCACGTCGATCGCCGCCTCGGTCGGTCCGTACAGGTTGTGCAGCTCCACGCCAGGCAGTACCTCGAATACCCGGTTTTGCAGCTCGGCCGGCAGGGCCTCGCCGCTGCACACGATGCGCCTGAGCACGTCTGCGCAGCGCGACGCGTGCTCGCTTGCGACAAACGCCTGCAGCATCGACGGCACAAAGTGCAGTGTGCTCACCTGATACTTAACGATCGCTCCGGCCAGTTGTGCCGGATCACGGTGCGCACCCGGTGCGGCCACCGCCAGGCGGGCACCCACCATCAGCGGCCAGAAAAACTCCCACACCGAGACGTCGAAGCTGAACGGCGTCTTCTGCAGCACCGTTTCACCGCGTTGCAGCCCATAGGCGCGCTGCATCCATTCGAGGCGGTTGTACAGCGCATCGTGACGGTTGCCCACGCCCTTCGGACGGCCCGTGGAACCCGATGTATAGATCACGTAGGCCAGGTTCGCGCCATGCAGCGGGACTTCGGGATTGCGCGCGTCCTCTTCGGTGCAATCCAGCGTATCCAGTTCGATGCGGCGCACGCCCGTCACCTCAGGCAGCACGATCCCGGACTGGCACAGCAGCAGACCAATGCCACTGTCCGTCTGCATGTACGCGAGGCGCTCGGCCGGATACGACGGGTCCAGCGGCACATATGCCGCGCCCGCCTTCATGATCGCCAGCAGCGCCACCACCAGTTCCACCGAACGTTCCGCCGCCACGCCCACCTTCGATTCCACGCCCACGCCCTGCCTCGCCAGCCAGTGCGCCAACCGGTTCGCCTGGGCGTTCAGTTCGCCATAGCTCAGCGATGCGCCGCCGAACACCAGCGCCTCATCGCCAGGGTGGCTGGACGTATGACGCTCAAACAGACGGTGCACAGGTTGCGTGCCTTCATACTGTTGCGTGTTGCGGCTCCAGGTCTCCAGTTGGTCACGCTCGTCGTCGCCTGGCAGCGTAAGCGCATCCAATGTCGTCTCGACGCCAGCGCCCGGCTCACGCGTAAATGCCTCCAGCACCCGCTGATAGTGCTGCGCCATACGCTCGATGGTCTGCTCATCGAACAGTTCACGCGCATAGGTAAACTCCACCGTAACCGCGCCATCCGCCTCTTCGCGCGTATCCAGCAGCAATTCGAATTGCGCCATCGGATTCGCCAGCCTGTACGGTTCGATCGCGAGACCCGGAAGTTGCTGCAGCACGCGCCAGTCGCGTCGCTGATGGTTGAACATCACCTGGAACAGCGGACTGTGGCTCAGGCTGCGCGGCACATGCAGGGCATCGACCAGCGCATCGAAAGGGAGGTCCTGGTGCGCCTGGGCACCTAGAGTCGCTTCGCGCACCTGCGCCAGCAGTGCGGACGGGGTTGTCGATGCATCGAGACGGCTCGCCAGCACCTGCGTGTTCACGAAGAAACCAATCAGGCCTTCCGTCTCGACCCGATGACGGTTCGCCACCGGCACGCCAGTACGCACTTCAGCCTGCCCGCTATAGCGGTACAGCAATGCATGGAACGCCGCCAGCAGCACCATGAACGGCGTCGCCGAAGCACGCTGGGCCAGCGTGCGCACCGCATCGGCCAGGCCTGCCGGCAACATGAAGCCATGACGTGCAGCATGGAATGAAGCGTGCGCGGGACGCGGTGCGTCGGTGGGCAACGCCAGCACCGGATGCTCATCGCCCAGCGCGCCGCGCCAGTACGCAAGCTGCCGTTCGCGCTCGCCCGCATCGAGCCAGTCGCGCTGCCACGCGGCGTAATCGGCGTACTGCACCGTCAGTGGCGCGAGCGGCAGCTCACCACCCAGCACAGCGGCGCGGTAATGCGCCACCAGTTCGTCGAGCAGCACCTGCACCGACCAGCCATCCGACACGATGTGATGCATCGACAGCGCCAGCAGATGCTCCTGCTCGCTCACGCTGAATAGCGCCACACGCAGCAGCGGACCCTGCGCGAGATCGAACGGCTCGGAAGCCAGCGCGCGCGCGGCGCCGTCCAGCCCATCAACCGGCAGTGTCGCTTCACGCCAGTCGAGTTGCGCGTCTGACTCGATCTGCTGTCCGACCCGGCCTGCGTCATCGGCCACAAAGCGCGTGCGCAGTACCTCATGACGCGCAACGATTGCCTCGAAGCTCGCACGCAGCGCCGCACGGTTCACCTCGCCTTGCAGGCGCAAGCCACCCGCCACGTGATACGCGCTGCTTTCCGGTGACAGTTGCCACAGGAACCACTGACGCTGCTGCGCATACGACGCCTCGGTATGCGCGCGGATCTCGTCGGGCAAGCGCCGAATCGTCGGCTCGCTCTGCGCTGCCGGTTGCGCTCGCTTGTCCTGCGGCATCGCGCTCGCCGCGAGTTCGGCAAGCGTGCGCCGCTCGAACAGTTGCTTGGGCGTCAGCTTCAGGCCCGCCTTCTTCGCCTTCGCGACGACCTTCAGCCCGAGAATCGAGTCGCCACCCGCTTCGAAGAAATTCAGTCTACGGTCGAGCGTTGCTGCATCGACGCCCAGCACGTCGGCCCAAATCTGCGCCAGCGCAATCTCCGCATCGTTGCGAGGCGCCTCGATGCTGCCGGGATCGGCGCGATGCGTCGGCGCTACCTCAGTCAGTTGTGCCAGCAGTGCAGCGCGATCGAGCTTGCCGTTCGCATTGAGCGGCAATTCGGGCAATACAACAAGCTTCGCCGGCACCATGTATTCCGGCAAAATCCGGGCCGCGTCGGCCAACACCGCTGCGCTGTCGCGCTCGCCAGTCACGAACGCCGCGAGCCGCTTGCCCGCAGTCGTGTCGTGCGCAAGCACCGCGGCCAAACCCACGCCCTCGACGCCGCACAGCACGCGCTCGATCTCCGCAGGCTCGACGCGATAGCCGCGCACTTTGACCTGATCGTCGCTGCGGCCAAGATACTCAAGCGTGCCGTGCGCGTCGAGCCGCGCAAGATCGCCCGAGCGATAGACGCGCGCGCCCGGCACGAACGGATCGGGAACGAAACGCTCGGCAGTCAGCGGCGCCCGGTCGTGATAGCCGCGCGCGACACCCGGTCCGCCCAGATACAGTTCACCCGCGATTCCCGCAGGCACACGGTTCATCCGCTCGTCGAGCACATAGATGCGTGCATTGGGCAGCGGCTTGCCGAGCGGCAGCCGTTCGCCCGGACGCTCGCCTCTCACCCGCGCATGCATCGCGATGCCGACGGTGGTCTCCGTCGGTCCGTAGTGATTGAAAATCCGGCACGCCGGTTTGAGCGTCTCGATCCGCTCGAGCAGCGTGGCCGGCGCCGCGTCGCCGCCGAGAATCAGCGCCTGCGCCGGCAGCACGTCCTGTTCGCGGGCCGCAGACAGCAACGCAGCGAGATGGCTGGGCACGATCTTCAGCACGTCGACCTGATGTTGCGCCATGTAGTGCGCGAACAGATCCGGATTGAACGCGAGTTCCGGCGCGAGCAGATGCAGCGTGCGGCCCGAGCACAACGCGCCGAACAGCGCCGTATGACCGAGATCGGCCGCGGGCGTCGACACCATCGCAAACGAAGCGTGTGCGTTTACACCCGATGCGCCAAGCGTCTCCAGCATGCCCTGGACGTAGTTGGCGAGAGCGCGCTGACTGATCACCACGCCCTTTGGCGTACCCGTCGAACCGGAGGTGTAGATCAGATACGCTGCGCGCTCGCCGTGCACCGTTCGCCGCGGCGTGCCATGCGCAGGGCTATTGCCGGTCTCGCCGACGGGAGCGAAAACGAGCGGCAGCGTGGTCGAGACGTTACCGGCTACGGCCAGTTCCGCAGGACATGCCGAGGCATGCAGAAGCGCGACGGCCCCGCAATCGGCGAGTTGCGCGGCGATGCGCGCGGCAGGCAGTTGCGGGTCCAGCGGCACCCATGTCGCGCCGGCCTTGAACGCGGCCAGCATGCCGAGCACCTGCTCGGCCGAGCGTCCCGCATAAACGCCGACGCGCGCTTCGTCGCTGACGCCGGCCGCGCTCAACTGCCGGGCTAGCGCATCCGCCGCGGCATCAAGCTGGGCGAAGCTCAGCGTGCGCCCCTGATCGTGCAGCGCGATCTTGCCGGGAGCGCGCGCCACGCTGTCGTCCCACAGCGTCAGCACATCGCTTGCGGGGTAGGCTCGCGGCGTTCCCTGCTCCACGTCCGGAGCTTGCGGGTCCGGCAACTGTGCGAACTCCGTATCGGGTGCATCCACTAACGCTGCGGCCAGCGCTTCGAACAGACTCGCAAAGCGGTTTGCAAAACCGGCGTCGAATACCGCGTCGTCGTAAGCGAGCAGACATTCGATGCCCGCTTCGCCGTCGGTGAAGTCGAGGGCGAGGTCGAAATGGGGCGTTTCGTTCAGCAGCACCGTCAAGTGCGTATCGAGCGGCGCGAACGCATCGCGCAGAAGCGGCCGCTGCTCGGTCAGCTTCACCTGGAACAGCGCCTCGTCGCCACGTGTGCGGTTGGGCAACAGCGCGCTTACCAGGCGGTCGAACGGTACGTCCTGGTGCTCGTGCGCCGCCAGCACGGTTTCGCGCGCCGCCCCAACGAGCGTGCGCAGGGTGTCACTCGCGCCAACCTGGAGGCGCAGCACCTGCATACTGATGCAATAGCCGAGCATCGATTGCGTCGCGGCCTGCCGGCGGCTCGATAGCGGCGCACCGACGCGGATATCGCGCTTGCCGCTCAGACGCTGCAACACCACGTCGAATACCGCGAGCACCACCATGAACAGCGACGCGCGCTGCTGCTCGCCGATACGCTTGAGCTTCGTTGCAGTGTCCTGCGGCAACGTGAAAGCGAGGCTGCATTGCCGGCCGGTTCGAACTGCGCCCACAGCAGCCGGCCGCTCGAACAGCAGCGCCGCGGCGGCGGCATCGCCATCCGCGGCAAGCTGTGCGTGCCAGTACCCAAGCTGACGCGCGAGCGTCGCATCGTCGAGCGTGGCGCGCTCCCAGGCAGCGAAGTCCGCGTATTGGAGACGCGGCGCATGATCTGCGCTGATGCCCTGTGCACCGCCGGTACCGGCGCGATACGCTGCCCCGAGCGACGCCAGCAGCAGATTCACCGACCAGCCATCCGCGATGATGTGATGCAGCGCGAGCAGCAAACGGTGATCGTGCGGCGCGACGCGAACCAGATGCGCGCGCAGCAGCGGGCCGCGTTCGAGGTCGAACGGTTGCTGCGCGATCTGCTCCGTCAGCTCACGCAGCGCGTTCAGCGGCGCACCGGATGGATTCGCATGATCGGCGGTGAGATCGGTAAACGGCAGCGCCACTAGCAAGCCTGCGTCGATGATCTGCAAGGGCTCGCCATCGTCGTCGAGTTCGAAGCGGGCGCGCAGAATCTCATGCTCGCTAATGAGCGCATCGAAAGCGCGCTGCAGTGTGTCGGGTTGCAGCGGCCCGGTAATGCGTAATTCGCCGCTCATGTTGTACGCGGCGCTCGACGGCTCGCTCGCCCAGGCGAGCCAGAGCGAGCGCTGCGCGTGCGAGGCGCGGACCACACGGCGCTGCTGATCGCCCAGCCGTTCGATCTCGCGATGTACTGCAGAGCCGCCTTGCTGACGCAACGTTTCAATCGCTGCGGCCGCGTCCTTGAGGATAGGTTGATGGAAAATGTCGCGCACCGCATAGGCGATCTGCCAACGAGCAGCTACCGTAGCAGCAACCTGCACCGCCGCCAATGAATTGCCGCCGAGCGCGAAGAAGCTGTCTTCGCGTGTGACAGGCGCAGCCGGGAGCACATCGCGCCACAGCGCAGCAAGCGCTTCCTCGACACCGGCGCGCGGCGGCTGCGAAGCTGCGGCAGCGCTCTCGCCTTGCGCGTGCACTGCGCCGTCCGATGCTGCGTCCTCAATGGGCCGTCCATGCATGAAATACGCGTATGCATCGAGCGAGCGAGCGTTCCAACCCTGAACGCAGGCCGAACGCTGCACCTTCCCGCTCGAGGTCTTCGGCAACCCGCCCGGGTTGAGCAGCACGACGGCAGCGGCCGGTTCGCCGCAGGCCAGCGTGATCGCTTCGGTCAGCGCGGCAGCAATCGCGGCGGCGGGCGCGAGCTTCCGCATGTTGCGCGATACCTCGGCCGCGATACCAATGCCCTCCGCGCCGTCGAGCTGTACGGCAAACGCGGCAACCCGGCCGCGTCGCACCAGCTCCACCTCACGCTCGACCGCCAGTTCGAGATCCTGCGGATACAGGTTGCGTCCCCGGACGATCAGCAGGTCCTTCAGGCGTCCTGCGATATAGAGGTTGCCGTTATGGACGAAGCCCAGATCGCCGGTGCGCAGCCAGCGCTCGCCATCGCTTTCGACGAAGGTTGCGGCGGTCTCGGCCGGGCGATTCCAGTAGCCCGCTGCAACGCTTGGACCGCTCACCAGAATCTCGCCCAGTGCGCCGGCTTCGAGCGGTGCGTGAGCGTGGCTGTCGACGATACGCACCGCGTGGCCTTGAGCGACCGTGCCGCACGAGACCAGCGCTGTTCCGTCAGCGTGCGCGGTGGGCGCGGTGGCGGTGGCCTCAGCCAGAACCGCACGTCCCGCTTCAAGACCGCCGTTTGTAAACGACGGCGCAACGACGCCCGAACCTCGCACGACGCCTGTGACGAACAACGTCGCCTCCGCGAGGCCATAACACGGGTAGAGCGCATTGGCATCGAAGCCGCTCGCGGTAAAGCGTTCAACGAAGGCATCGAGCGTCGCCTTGCGCACGGGTTCCGAACCCGAAAACGCCACTCGCCAGCTCGACAGATCGAGCGACGCGCGCTGTTCGTCATTGACCCGGTCCGCACACAGCCGGTACGAGAAATCCGGGCCGCCCGAGATCGTGCCGCGATGCCGGGCAATCGCTTCGAGCCAGCGCACCGGGCGCTCCAGGAAGTACTGCGGCGACATCAGCACGAGCGGAATTCCGCTGAACACCGGTTGGGACATCGAGCCGATCAGGCCCATGTCGTGATAGAGCGGCAGCCAGCTCACGAAAACATCGTGTTCGCCGACGCCAAGGCTCGCCTTGATCGCGATTTCGTTAGCCCACAGGCTGCCGTGCGTGACCATGACACCCTTTGGCGTCGACGTCGAGCCGGAGGTGTACTGCAGGAACGCGACATCGTCCGCCAGCGGGCAGTGAGGTTCGAAACTCGCGGCATCCTCCGCATCCAGCGCATTCAGCCCATCAACTGCCACGATAGCGGCGTTCGACGCTATCTCGGCGAAAGCGTCGCGATGCGTGCCGGCAAGCGTCTGGGTGGTGAGCACGAAACGCGCGTCGGCGTCGGCTGCGATCGATTTGAGGCGGGAAAGATGCTGGCCGCGCAGCGATTCCGGCGGATAGGCCGGCACCGCAATCGTGCCCGCATACAGGCAACCGAAAAACGCGGCCACATAGTCGACGCCGCTATCCATCATGATGAGGGCACGCGAGCGCGAGGCGCCGGCGCGGCGCAAGTGTGCGGCGATTGCCACGACCCGGCGCTCGAGCGCCGCGTAGTCGAAGCGCGTGTCGCCGCTCGCATCGACGGTGACCAGCGCTGTATCGGCGGCGCGTGACTGCGCCAATGCGCGCAGTCGTTCAATCATATTTTCAGCCATCTTCAATCCTGAGACAGGTCGAACTGCGCGCCGCGCGGCGGCGCGCGCGTCACCAGCATGTTCATAAAGAAACCGGTCAGCGGCCCGGTCTCCAGCCGCTTGCGGCCCGCCACCGGCACGCCGGTTGCACCAGGATGGCTAGCTCTCGCTCTGCTCGCTGTGGCCGGAATCGGGTTGCGGGATAGCCGCCTGCCATTGATCCGCTACACGCACGCGAGCCGTTGAGTGCTGGAACGCCGTCTCGCGCGGCGGATGGCCTGGCCGATGCGCGATGTGCGAAACACTGCTCGCTGGGTTCATGGCGGGCAAGATAGATGCGGCGGAAGGTGCTGAAGATTCACGCGCAGCGGCTGCCTGAGCCTGCGCTTGCATCTTCTGCCGCTTCAGGAACGGGCAGCGGTCCTCCGCGGCAATGTTCTCGTCGGACAGGAAGTACTGCTTCCACTCCAGATTGCCCGGGTCGCCGTAGAAACCGAGATCCGGATGGGCGGTGACGTCGTCCCAAGTTTCGAGGCGCTTGCGCACCTGATTGCGCGCTTCGCGCCCGATCACCTTGTTGGTAATCGTGTCGACGAACACGCTGCGCGGCTGGAACAGCAGCACCATGCCGGGACCAAGATTGCGGCTATGCCGCAGGCGGAACGACGGGCACGCGCAAACCACAAAGGTTTCCACACCGGCGAACGAGAACTCCCAGTCCTCATGCGACGGCTCCGGCTGCGCATCGGCTTGCGGATCGGGGTCGACATCGTGCAGATGCTGCAGGATGCTCCAGAACCAGTTGTGATACGCCTCGTGCGTGAGCGGCTGCGCATCCGGTTCGAAGAAAATGGCAATGTTGTTCTTGCGGTATTGCGGCAGCGACACCAGCTCCGCGAACGTTTGCATCGTCGCGGGCAAATCGCTGATGTCCTTGCCGTTCACATACGAATAGAACATCTCGCCGCGCTTTTCGGCCATCGTGCCGAAAAAGCACGGATAGGCTGGGTCCATCACATGCGTGCGCATCGTGTCGTAAGACGCATCGAGCCATGCAGGCGGCTTCGCCGCCGCGCCGGTCACGCGCCCGGCGATGATCCGGCTTTTCCAGTCGCCCGGGTCAAAGCCGTCTTGAGACGTCGCTGCCTCTTGCGGGTTCGATGCAGGCGCTGCAGCGAACTGCACGCCATCATCTACGGTTTCCTCGTTTGATCGCATCTTCAATGTCCTTGTTCGTCACACATCTGCACCACGCAGCGGCGAGCAAGCCGACACACGCCCTCGCGGGCGTGCGTCAACTGCGATATCTGTTTGCGGGGAAACCGGCGCCCTTATTGCGGGCGTTCCAGCGTCAAGAGGCACGGGCGCCGCACGATCGCCAGGGATTCGTGCAGCGGCCGCGCCATGCTCAGGCCTCGGCCGTCGCGTCCAGCTCGGCGACCAGTGCCCGGACCCATTCGTCCGGGATGATCGGCTGGTGATAGGTGCACTCGCCGGAGACGACGGTCGAGCCATGCAGGCGTCCGTCGGGGATCAGCACCATGTCGCCTTCGTTCATCTTCAGTTGCATGCCGACATTGCCCCAGAAGAGCATCTCGCCTTCCTGGATCGTCACGAGCCGGTGATCGTTGTGCACATGCGTGGTCGAACACATTTCATGCGGCTCGACGAAAGTCTCGCGGTCAATGCCCGGGCACTCCGCGTCGATGCGTGTGCTGATGCGATGAGCGAAATCCACGTAACGGCGGATCGACGACAGCCACAGCAACTGTTCGCCGAGATCCCAGCGAGCGCGCTCGGCAAGCCGCTCGCCCGCGGCGGCGCCTTGCACCGCCTGAGCAAACGCCGCGGCGCCGTACTCGCGTTCAATACCTTGCAAGGCCTGCGCAAAGCGCGCCACCAGTTCATCCTTGCGCTCAGCCGCATCACCACGGCGACGGCCGGCCGGTTGCAGATGGGCACAGGCACGCTCGAGCGCGAGGCCGAAGGCGAGCCATTCGGCTTGCGCCGCAAATGCCGCGCCGATGAGCGCGAACGCGCGATCCGGCCGGCGCGCCAGCGCATACAGCAGATTGCACTTCGCCATGCTGGTGGGCAGGTAGAACTGCCAGTACGCGTGTTGCTGACGCGTGACGCCACAGGCGCCGGCCACGCGCTGCAGCAGCGCGTCGTCGGGCAGATCGCCTTCGAGCGTGGGCCGCAATTCGGCCGGCAACATATCGAACAGGCCGCTCGCGGTGGCCCGCGCCAACGCGCGGCGCTTCGACGGCGCGAGCGCCCAGCGCTGAACCATGATGAAGCGCAGCCCTTCCTCGAGGTAGTCGTTGCGCATCAGCCGCGCGAACGTCTCGCCCCAGAAGGCGGTCTCGTCATCGACGATCCTTGCGAGCCGCGCGCTTGCCGCCGCGGCATCCGTTTCAATCTGCTGGTCCTGGGCGAGGTATTCGAACGCGTACGCCTCGAGGAACGGTGCGAGTTGCGCGCCGCGCACCTGCACGTCGTCGCGGTAGAACTCGCTGAAATGCTGCCACTCCGCCGCCTCGGCGCTGCGCGGCAGGCGCGCGATACCCAGTTCGTAGATCGACAGCAGCGTGCGGTTCGAGGCCAGCGAGGGCAGACGGCTCACGTTATGCTGGCGCACCGGCTTGGCGAACTTCAGAAACTCGAAGTCTTCCGGGCGCAGCGGACGCCGGTGATAGTCGTCGTCGAGCAGCAATTCGCTGACCGTGGCGCTGCGAAACGAGTGCGCGGCGGCAAACTGTTTGATCAGCTCTACATACTGTTCGCTCTTTCCGGAAAACGGCGCAAAGTCGAATAGCAAAGGCGTGGCTTGCGTCATGGCAATAGTTCCTGTGAATGACTCGGGAGTGGGCGGCGCGGCCGCATCGGCACGGTGTGCACGGGGCTTCCCGTGGAACCGTTGCAGCGCTGCCGCAGTGCCGGCTCAATATCTAGAATACGAATGCGAATGATTATCATTCATATTAAATTAGACATGATGCTCCGGCTTGTCAAGCTGTTTCCGGCCAATCCGAGTCCGGGGCAACGCCTCTCCCGTGTATCCACGGGCGTGGCCGGCACATGGCCGCGAAACTGAGACGCGGCCACGCCGTGAAGCGGGGCCGCGCGTTTGATGCATCTGGCATGCACATGAAGCTCATGCGCATGCCGCGACCGGTTTCGCTCAGAAATCGGTGCGCACCGTCAACATCAGGTTGCGCCGGTCGCCGAACTGGCTGTAGAACGTGCCCGGCGGACGGACATAGTACTCGCGGTTAAACATGTTGTTCAACGTCAGCGAAGCGTCGACATGCTTGTTGAAGCGATAGCCGACCTGCGCATTGAAGATCGCATAGCCGCCCTGCTCGACGCCGCGTGTGATCGAGCTCTGCGCCAGCATCCCGCCGCCAATCGTCACGCCGTTCAGGAAGCCTTGCGACAGACGGTAAGTCGTCCACAGTTTGAACAGGTGCTTCGGATCGGTGCCGTCCGAAAGATTGGCCGTCTGGTTCTCGAAGCTTTCGGTCAGGAACGTATAGCCCGCATAGAGATTCCAGTCTGGCAGCGGCTGGCCGGTGACTTCAAATTCAAAGCCCTGATCGCGCGACTTGCCGCCCGCGATCGAACCGCTCGGATGATCGGGATCGGTAATCGCGACGTTGTCGACGTTGATGCGGAACAGCGCCGCGGTCGCACCGAGCCGGTTGTTCAGGAAGGTGCCCTTCAAGCCGGTCTCGTACTGCTCACCCACTGCCGGCGGCAGGCCCGCGCCGGTATAGGTGGTTGCGGTCTGCGGCGAGAAGACCTTCGAGTAGCTCGCGTAGGCGCTCAACCAGGGCACGATGTCATAAACCAGCGCGGCTGACGGGATGAACCGGTGATTCATCCGGGCCGTCGTGGTCCAGTCGGAGACGGTCGGCAAAAAGCTCTGCGATTCTTCGTTGAAGAAGGTTTCGCGCGCACCCAGCACCAGCGTCAGCGGCCTGGCGAGATGAATCCGCGCCTGCGCATAGACGCCGTACTGTTCGGTGCGGTTGTTGGAGCCATAAGTGAACGGAACGTTGACGTTCGGTACCGAGTTCGGATCGAACACGTTGTACGCGCCGCCGAACGGGCCGGTCAATGCAACGCTGCCGGACTGCGCCGTCGACGAAAGCAGCGAATAGTTCGCACCCACCGTCAGCGTATGGTTCTGGCCGAACAACTGCAGCGGTCCCGACACATTGGTGTCGGCGCCGAACCAGTCATAGGTATTGCGCTGCCGCTGGTCGGTGTAGAACGCATAACCGCTCGGGCTGACGCCCGGGCCGGAATATGCGTAGTCCGCTGTCGACAGTTCATGACGGTAGAAGACCGTAGTCTGCGACTGCCAACCGCTTTCGAACTTGTGCGTCAGGTTCAGGTTGGTTTCCTGAATCGACGTATAGCTATAGTTCCAGCTCGGGCTGAAGTTCTGCGAGAACGAACTCGGCAGCCGCGTATAGCTGGTCGTGCCGCCAACCCCATAGTCGAAGCCCGACAGCGGATTGACCTCATAGGCTGCCGACAACGACAGTGTCGTGCGCGGCGTGAAGTCGTAGTCGAGCGCGCCATAAAGCATGAACTTCCTGTCGCGCACGCCATCCACCGTTTGCAGGGCATCGCTGCCGACGATCACCGCGCGCCCGCGCAGCGAACCATCCTTGTTGAGCGGCCCAGTGACGTCAACCATCTGGCGCACGCTGCCGAACGAGCCCACCTGCGTTTCCGTTTCGATATGGAAGGTGTCCTGCGGACGCTTGCGCACGAGGTTCACCGTACCGCCCGGATCGGTCGGGTCACCCGCGCCGGTCATCACACCCTCCGGCCCACGCAGCACTTCGATGCGGTCGTACATGGCCAGATCGAACTGGATCTGGTATTGCAAGCCGCTGACAATCGACACGCCATCGAACTCGACACCCAGGTTATTGCCGCGCGCCTTGTAGTACGCGGTGCCGTCGCCGTATTTCAACGCCTCGACGCCCGTCACAAACAGCAAGGCATCCTGGATCGTCGTCATGTTCTGGTCGTCCATGCGCTGACGCGTCAGCACCGACACCGAACTCGGCGTCTCCTTGAGCGGCAGCGGCACCTGTCCGGCCACCGTTGCATCGACGGCCTGGTAGGAGCCGCTGCCTTCGGTGGTGGCGTCGGCGCTGCTCTTCACGGTAACCGCCGGCAGCACGTTGTCGGTGCCGGTGGTGGTCGTGGGCGTCGTTTGCGCGCGGGCATGCCCGGCCCAGATCGCAATCAGAGAGATTGCCACCGGCGTCAGGCGGGATTGGAATGAGCGAGTCCTGGCTCGCCGCGTACGACACAGGTCCATGGTTATTTTCATCGTGGCAGGCAAATTCTCAGCGTGAAGACACATACCCGTCCCGCCCATTGAAATGGACTCCTAACGAGGTGTGTCAGGATGATGTATTCGTAGCGAAGGTGAGTCGCGGCTTTGCACTTTCCCCAAGCACCGCGAGCGGCTATGGGCCGCTGTTGCGCAGCAATACCCGGTGAGAGATGCACTCTGCATCGGGCATTACTTATCGCGAATAGGATGTTAGTCGATAATGATTCTCATTTGCAATTTATTTTACGTTTTACCCGAACTCTGTAGGGATAATGAGACATGCCGTAAGTCATCAGGTGGACGCAACACTCTTGCGCAAGGTCAGCACGAGCAGATACGGGCCGCCTATCAGCGTCGCCACGAGACCCGCCGGCATCTCCTGTGGGAACCAGAGCTGCCGGCCGAGCCAGTCCGCGAAGCCCATCAGCAGCGCACCGAAGATCGCCGCCACGAACATCTGCACGGCCGGCCGGCGCGCGCCGGAATAGCGGGCGATGTGCGGCGCAATCAGCCCGACGAACGAGAGCGGGCCGACCAGCAGCGTCGCGGTGGCCGTCAGCAGCGCCGCCAGCAGCAGGATCGACAGGCGTGCCCGCACCACCGGCACGCCGAGGCTGCCCGCCATGGCCGCCCCCAGGCCGAGCGTCTCGAGCCAGCGGGCCATCAGCGGCCCGAGCACCAGTGCGGCGAGCGCGATCGAGCCGGCGGCATAAGCGGCCACCGGTTCGACGTAGTAGGTCGAGCCGACCACGAAATTCATCAGCAGACCTGCACGAGGATCGCCGCTTGCCAGCATCGCGCTGACGATTGCCTGAAACAGCGCGCTGATCCCCACGCCGATCAGCAGCAGCCGCTCCGGTGCAAACGAGGCGCGGCCGCCGAGCCACAGCAGCAGTGCGAGCGTCGTCATGGCGCCGATGAGACAGCCGGCGAACAGGAGACCCGGCGTCGGCTGAAGTCCGGCGAGCAGCACCACCACGATGCCAAGCGCGCCGCCCGAACTCACCCCGAGAAGATCGGGGCTCGCCATCGGATTGGCGGTCACGCGCTGGATCAGGGTGCCGGCGAGCGCAAGCAGCACACCCGCCGACATTGCCGCGACGGTATGCGGCAGCCGCCAGAATAACAACGCATCGATCTGCGCGGCATGGGCCACGTGCCAGCCGCCGATGCCGCGCGACACGGCGAAGCTCAGCGTCAACACCACGGCAAGACCGGCGACGGCCCACGGCAGGCGCCTTGCGAGCCTGGCCGCAGGCCCGTGCGCGATGGCGCTCGCATGCAGGTCGGGCTGGCTGCGCAGACGCGGCAGCAGCAGCATCAGCAGCGGCACGCCAAGCAGCGAGGTCACCGTTCCGGTGGGCACCAGATGCGCCGAGAACAATTCCGTCGCCGACACCGCCTGAACGATCTCGTCCGTCGCCCACAGGAGCGCAGCGCCGAGGCAGGGCGCCCAGATCAGCCGCTGATGCAGCCGCCGCGCCCCGGCGAGACGCGCGAGTGTCGGCGCGGCGAGACCGACAAAGCCGATCACGCCGACCGTCGAGACCACGCAGGCCGTCAGCACCACCGCGATCAGCAGCGCGGCAAAGCGCGTGCGTTGCAGCGAGATGCCGAGGCTTTGCACAGTCGAGTCGCCCGCTTCGAAGACACCGAGCGGACGCCGCAGCAGCACCGTGGCGACGACGCAGGCAAGCACGCCCCATAGAAGCTGGGTACTCTCATGCCAGCCGCTCTGGTCGAGCGCACCGCCGCCCCAGATCATCAGGCCGCGCAACAGGTCGAAATTCGACATGGAGATGGCGAGGCTGATGGCGCCGCAATACAGGTTCACGATCATCCCCGAGAGGATCACCGCGAGCGAGGACATCCGCTGCCGCCACGCAAGCCCGAACACCAGCAGCATGGCCAGCGTGCCACCGGCCAGCGCCACCAGGGTGCGGCCGCCCATGAGCCACGACGGCGCCCACAGTTCAGCGATCGTCAGCGCCAGATAGGCGCCGGGAAAAATGCCGAGAGTCATCGGCTCCGCGAGCGGATTGCGCAGCACCTGCTGAGCCAGCGTCCCCGCCAGTGCCAACGCGGCGCCGCACAGCAGCGTCATGGCGATCCGCGGCAGCAGGCTGTCGCGCACGAGCACCTGATGCAGGTCGGCGCGGTTCGGCGCCAACAGCGCGCTCCAGAACGAAGCGCCATTGAGCTGAGCATGAATGCCGAGAATGGCGAGGACCAGGGCCACCGCCCCGAGTATGCCGACCAGCGCCGCACGATAATCGCGCGGCGCCGCCGGCACCGATGCTGTAGCGAGATTACGCAACGCCGCCTCCGCCGTTGTCGATCGCGGCGAGCGCCGCCGCGACTGCTTGTGCGAATCGTTGCATCGAAACCAGTCCTCCATAAGGGGCAATCACCGGCAGCGCGGCAATGCGCCGCTCGCGCACCACAGGCAACGCCTGCCAGATCGCATTTTTTTCAAGTCCCGAAAGCGCGGCAGGCGGCACCGGACCGACCAGCAGCAAGCTCGCCTGCGGTACCTCGGCGAGGCGCTGCACCGGCACGAGCGCAAAGCCGCCCTCGGTGCGCCACGGGTTGCCGCCCGCGCCCGGGTTGGCGGCGTTGTGCACGCCGAGTTTCTGCAGCATCTCGTCGAACAGGCTGCCCTGCGCATAGACGCGCAGATGCCGGTCGTCGACCAGATCGGCGACGAGCACCGGCGCACGCGTGAGCGAGGGATGCGCCGCCAGTTGCGCGCGCACCTGGCTCGTGATGCGCCCGGTCGCAGAGATCAGCTCGCTTGCCTGCTGCGGGCGTTGCAGTCGTGCAGCCAGTTCCGTGGTTTCGCCGAGCAGCGCCGGGTAGGGCGTGTCGCTCGACATATAGGCGCCGAGCGTGATCGTCGGGGCAAGACGTTCCAGCCAGCGTTTGGCCGGTGCGTGCCCCGGCGTGATAATCAACAGGTCTGGTGCGAGCGCCAGCAGCACCTCGAAGTTCGGCTGGTAGAGCAGTCCGATATCGGCCACGCCCGGCGGTAGCGGCGGCTCGACAATGGTGCGGCGATACCAGTCGGGCAGCGCCGTGCCGATCGGCGCCACGCCAAGCGCGAGCAGCGTTTCGGTCAATTCCCAGTTGAGCGTAACGATGCGGTGCGGCACGCTTGCCCTGGCAGTCGTCGCGCCTGTTGTGGCCGATGCGGCTGTGCCTGCAGCCCCTCCAGCCCCTGTGGCGGCTTGCGCCGCGGCCCAGGCGCGGGTCGTGCCAGGCGCGATGAATAAACCGAGCGCACCCAGCGCCCCGAATGCGCCGAATACGCCCAGTTTCGCGAGCAGGCGGCGACGGCGTGGATCAGCGGCCGTCACAGCGCCGGCGGGTCGAAGGTCGCGCCCCGTCATCGCGGAAACCCGATTGCATGACCGCTTTGCGGATCGGTCAGCACGCCCATCGGCACACCGTAGATGGCTTCGAGACTGTCCGGGCGCATGATCTCCGTGGGGCTCGCCTGCATCAGCACCTTGCCGCCGCGCAGCGAGATCAGTTCATTGCAGAAGCGCGTCGCCATATTGACGTCATGCAGAACCACGATAGCGGTCATGCCGCGCTTTTCGCACAGCGAGCGGATCAGGCCCAGCACCTCGATCTGGTGGCTGATGTCGAGCGCCGAGGTCGGTTCGTCGAGCAGCACGCAGCGGCTGTTCTGCGCAATCAGCATAGCCAGCCAGACGCGCTGGCGCTCGCCGCCCGACAGGCTGTCGACGGCGCGCTGCGCGTAGTGGGCCACGTCGGTCCACGCCATCGCCTCTTCGACACGCTCACGGTCGTCCGCCGTGACGCGGCCCAGTGCGCCATGCCAGGGATAGCGGCCAAGCGCGACCAGTTCGTGCACCAGCAGGCCGTCGGTGGACGGCGTGTACTGCGGCAGATGCGCAACCTGCTGCGCAAAACGCCGGTGCGGCCAGCTCGCGAGGGGCATGCCGTCGAAATGAATGCTGCCGCGCGTAGGCTGATGCAAGCGTGCCAGCAGCCGCATCAGCGAAGTCTTGCCCGAGCCGTTATGGCCGATCAGGCCCACGACCTGCCCCGGCGCGATATCGAGCGAAATGGATTGCAGCAGCAGCCGGTCGCCGATCGAGAAATCGACGCCGGAGAGCTGGTAAAGCGAGGAACCGCCTGTTGACTGCATGACGAAAACCGTGACTCGGTTGATGGTTTTTGGGGAGACGCCGTTGATTGGCCTGCGCGCCCGGCGTCGAGGTTCTTGTTCTAGGTGCGCGGCCCTTTCAGCAGGTGTTGCAGTTGTGCCCTCACGCTGTCGTGCAGCGCCGGATGATGCACGATACCGGTATGGCTTGCATCGATCGCGATGTCTTCGACACTGCCGCTCGTGTGCGCATGCCAGTCGCGCCCGCGGCCGGCTACGGTGTCGCGGGAGGCACGCCAGAAGGTGATCGGCACATCGAGGGACGGCAGCGTGTGGGCCATCCGCAGCCGGTAGTGCAGCGCGTCCAGTTGGGCCGCGCGCTCGAATAACGTACGCAGTTGCGCGCCATCCGCCTGCTCATCAAGCCAGGCTGAAAGGCCGGTCTGCTGCTGGCCTTCGTCCGCAGCGGCATCGCCGGTATGCGTCGCGGTATCGAGCAGACCGAGAAAGTCGACCGCATGACCGCGTGCGCGCAGCAGCGCGGCGACCGCTACCGCCAGCCGGCCGCCGAACGACCAGCCGAGCAGGCGAAACGGACCTTCGGCCTGGGCGTTGAGCACGCGTTCAACGCAGGCTTCGGCAAGGGCCTCAAAGCTGGCCGGCTGGTCTACATACGCGAGCTCGTCAGGGCCGCTCTCCCCGTCCGGCTCAGCCGCGAAACCCGGCGAGCGCAGCGCCAGCACGGTAGCGGTACCTTGCAACGCGGCGGCCAGAAAGCGGTACTCACCGACCAGGCCGAAGCCAGGGTAGAAGCAGAACAAGGTCAACGGTGCGCCGCTGGCATTCAACGGCT
Organism: Burkholderia sp. 4M9327F10; assembly: GCF_005503145.1. GTDB lineage: Bacteria > Pseudomonadota > Gammaproteobacteria > Burkholderiales > Burkholderiaceae > Paraburkholderia. The sequence continues at coordinate 36,533 of NZ_SCNV01000019.1, forward strand.
GGAGGTCAACGTCGCCGTTCGGGCCGTATGGTGGGCACAGCAGCGCCTCCGTGTAGAAGCGCTGACGCCATAGTTCATACGCGCCGCGCTCTGCGGGATCGGCTGCCGGCGCGAGCGGTTGCGCGGCCATCGTCAGGCCGTCGAACCGGTGACGTCGTGGTGTTGCGCCAGGCCCGCCAGGCGCCGCGCCTGCACGGCCGCCCGGTTGCGTGATTTCGCTGCCGGAGCCGGCAAGCGGATTGCCGTGCTGAGCCAGGGTACGTACATGGCCATCGAACGCGTCGATCAAGCGGTTCAGCTGCGTTGCGCCGACCACGTCTTGCGCGACGCTCCATTCGAGTTTCAGGCAGCCGTCTGCGATAAGGCCATTCAGATCCAGCACATGGCGTGGCCCCGCTGCGGCGCTTGCGCCGATGCCGTCGCCGCTGTCCTCCGGCGCGAACGTAAAGTAGCCTTCGCTAAGCCGCTCTTCGAAGCGGCCAAGATAGTTGAAGCCGATCGTCGTACGCGGCAAGGCATCCAGGACGGCGCGCGCCGATGCCGATCCTCCATAACGGAACAGGTTGAAATGCATCCCTTCGGCAGGCACGCTGCGCAACAACGCGGCGATCTCGCGGCGCGTGGTTTCAATCTGCGCCGCGGCGCCCAGCCGCAACGGATATTGCGTCGTAAACCATCCCACCGTACGGCTCAGGTCCAGCCCAGGCGCGCATTCGCGGCGGCCGTGTCCTTCCAGCTCAACGATGACGGGCACCTGCGGCAAATGCTCGGCGCAGGCCTGCGCAAGTGCGGCCAGAAGAACTTCGTCGATCCGCGCGCCGGTGTCGGTCAACTGCCGCGTCGTCGCGGCGTCGAGTGTCCAGTTGCGATGTTGCGTGTGCCGGGGAGCAGCGGGCGCTGCCTTTTCCACTGGGTTTGCGTTGAGCAAGTTTGTGTTCAGCGCGCTTATCGGCGCGCCCAGTTGCTTTTGCCACCAGGCAAGCTCGCTCAAATGCGCGGGCAGGCTCGCGTACTCCGCAAGCCGGCGGGTCCATTCGCCCCACGACGCGCCCACGCGCGGCAACAGCGTCTGCGTGCCGGAAACGCGGGCCGCCTCGTAAGCGCTCAGAAGATCGTCGAGCAGGATGCGCCACGACACGCCATCGATGACCAGATGGTGCACGACGATCAGCAATCGTGCGCCATCCGGCGTGGGCATATACGCCGCGCGGAGCAAGCTGCCCGCGCCGGGATCGAGGCTGCCGTGCACACTGTCGGCAAGCGCTTCGATCGACGCCGTCGGGTCGGCGGCGGCTCGCAGGTCCACGATGCGCAGTACCTCGGTTGCGCCGGCGGCCGCGCTTGCATCAGCGTCAATCGATGACTCATCCGTGCTGACCGGCATAGCCGCTGGTGGCAAGATCGTTTGTATCCATTCACCGGTTTGCGGGTCGCGCCGGAAGCTCGCGCGCAACGCATCATGAGCGGCGAGCACAGCATAAAACGCGGCACGCAGCGCGTCGATGTCGAGCATTTCGGCGCTGCGCAGCAATACGGATTGATTCCACCGGGCCGGCGCGGTGGGATAGTGCTCGAAGAACCATTGCTGCATCGGCGCGAGCGGCACCTCCAACGGCACGCTCGCCACCGCTTCTTGCGCGGCCTCAGCCACACATGCCTCAGCCACCCGCGCCAGTCCGCGCACAGTGGGATGCTCGAATACCTGGCGCGGCGCGACGACCCAACCCGCGGCGCGCGCCTGGGCAATCACGCGCAGGCTCGAAATCGAATCGCCGCCAAGCGTGAAGAAGTTATCGGTCACGCCGAAATCGTCACGCCCGAGCACCGTTTTCCAGACCGCCAGCAGCGTAGTTTCGACCGCGCCGGCCGGCGGCGTCGCGGCGTTCTCCAGCGCGTCGTCCGGTTCAGGGAGCGCGCGGCGGTCGAGCTTGCCGTTGGGCAGCGTCGGCAACGCATCGAGCGCAATGCACAACGATGGCACATGCGAGCCTGGCAGCGTGCGCGCCAGTTCTTCGCGCACCGTCTCCGGATCGGCAGAACCGGTGAAATAAGCGACGAGGCGCTTGCGCTCCCCCTCCCCGCGCAATTCGACGACAGCCTCGCGGACCCGTGCAACGCGGCGCAGCGCGAACTCGATTTCCCCCAACTCGATGCGATGACCGCGCAGCTTCACCTGCTGATCGATCCGGCCCAGGAAATCGATGGCGCCGTCGGTGCGGGCGCGGCACAGATCGCCGCTGCGATAGACGCGCGAACCCGGCGCGCCATACGGATCGGGCACGAAACGCTCGGCGGTCAATCCAGGCCGCGCCAGATAGCCCCGCGCGAGCGTCGCGCCGCCGATGCATAGCTCACCTGGCGCGCCGTCCGGCGCCTGATTGCCGTCGAGATCGGCGACATACGCGTGGCGCGACGGATAGCAGCGGCCAATTGCGACGATCGCATGGTGCGCATCGTCGCGGCCCACCGGATGATGCAAGGCTGCCACCGTGGTCTCCGTCGGGCCGTACAGATTGTCGATGGCAACATGCGCGAGCGGGCCCTCGTACCAGCGCTGCAACGCATCGCCGGGCAGGGCTTCGCCGCCGACCGTGATTTGCCGCAAGGCGATATCGGTTGCCAGCGGCAGCGCGATGCGCCATTGCTGCCACAGCGCGGTTGGAATCCGCGCGAAGGTCACGCGTTCCTCGCACAACGTGCGGTTCAGCGAGGCGAGTTCCCAGGGCTGGGGGCCGCGCATCACAACCCGGCCACCCGCCATCAATGCCGGCAACAACTCGTGCAGCGCAACGTCAAAATTGATTGTCGACGATTGCAGTACGACATCCGACTCGACGATGCGATGGTCGTGCAGGAAGTCGTCCAGATGCAGCGAAAGAGAGCGATGTGTAATCGCCACGCCCTTGGGCGTGCCCGTAGAGCCCGACGTGTAGATCACGTAGGCCAGCGAATCCGGATGCACGGTCCATGTGGACAGGCCAGCTTGCGCGGAGATAGGCGCAGCAAGCGCGGCCGACGCGAGCACCGGTCGCAGCGGCGCCAGCAGGTCGCCACAGCCGCTGCGGGTTGTCTCATCGATCACCACGCGTGTCACGCCTGCGTCAGCGATCATTGCTTGCAGACGCGCTTGCGGATAGCCGGGATCGAGCGGCACAAACGCGCCACCTGCCTTGAAGGCGCCCAGCAGCGCTGCCGGCAGCGCCAGCGAACGTTCGAGCAGCAAGCCGACACGCTCACCGGCGGCGAGGCCGTCCGCGCGCAATGCCAGCGCAATCCGGTCAGCCCATGCGTCGAGCTCTGCGTAGGTCAACGTCTTGCCCTCACAGCACAACGCGACACGTGCAGGGCATTGCCGCGCACGCTCGGCAATCCGCTCGTGCGCCGCGCTGAATGGCACGCCTGCGTTGCCTCTTTGGCTACCCTCTGCAATCGCCCGCAAGGCGTGACTTGCAAGGTCATCCACGAGGACGCCGGCGCCACCGCTCGCGACCGCATTCACGCCATGCCGCACAGCCAGGTCGCCCACCTTGCGCTCCGGGTGCGCCGCGACCTGCTCGAGCAGGTCGACGTAATCGTCGAGCATCCGTCGCGCCGTCGCCTCGACAAAGCGGTCGCACGAATAGGTCAGGGCAAGCTGCAAGGCGCCTCCGGGCCCACGATCCCGCACATTCAACGCAAGATCGAAACGTGCGGTCGGCGCGACGTCGAGTATCGATTCGGCAGCAAGACCGCCGTCCCCGGCCGAGGCGAGCGGATTCGGCGCCGTATCGACGGCTAGATCGAACATCACTTGAAACAGCGGCGAGCTGTCGAGATTGCGCTCGATAGCCAGCGCCTCGACGAGCCGCGAAAACGGCACATCCTGGTGGGCCTGCGCTTCGAGCACGCGCTCGTGCACGGTGCGCAGCAAGCCGTCGAATGGCTGGCTTCCTTCGAGGTCTGCCCGCACGATCAGCGTGTTGACGAAAAACCCCACGATCCCTTCCAGCTCCGTGCGCCCGCGCCCCGACGTGGGGACGCCGACCACGACCGTACGCTGGCTCGAATAACGGCACAGCAATACATCGAACACCGTCAGCAGTACGGTGAAGAGCGTTGTGCGACGCGCGCGCGCAATGGCACGTAGCGGCTCGGCCAGCGCAGCGGGAACCGGCAGGCGGACAAGTCCGCCGTCGTGCGACCGGGTGGCGCGCGGCGGCACGTCGCGCGGCAGCGTCAGCGCGGCGGGCGCACCGTCGAGCCGCGTGCGCCAATACCCGATCTGCCGTTCTAGCAAATCGTTCGCGGCCCACTCGCGCTGCCACAATGCGACGTCGGTCAACTGCACCGGCAGCGCGGGAAGATCGCGCTCGCTGTGATAGAGCGCGAGCAGGTCACGAAACAGCACATCCATCGACCATGCATCGGCAACGATATGGTGAATCACGAACTGCAGGACCCGACACTCGTTGCCAGTCTCGAACAGTCCGACACGAAAAACCGGACCGTTGACGAGATCGAACGGTTCGCAAGCAAACTCGCGCAGAGCCTGCGCGAGCGATGCGCCATCATCGGCGAGCGTGCGCTGCACGAAACCATAGCCGGCGTCAGGGGCCGGATATTGCGTGGGTATACCGTCTTGCGCATCGAAGCGCAGACGCAACGCTTCATGCCGCTCGATCAGCCGCTGCAGGGCACGTTGTAACGCGGCAAGCTCGAAGCGGCCCGACAGGCGCAGTGTATGGGTGATGTGGTAGCCCGCATGGTGCGGATCGAGACACCACAGGAACCACAGCCGCTCCTGGGCGAACAGCAGCGGAAACCGGGCCGGCCGCGACGCGAGCGGCACCACCGGCAGCGAGTCCGCGTCGAGCCCCTGGGCCCGTGCCCGCGCACGAAACAACACGCGCTTGTCTTCGGGAAGCGCCGCGTACTGCTGGGCGAGCCGTAAGGCGTCGGGCCGGCGAGCCGCTGGCGACGGCGTAGCAGGTACATTGGCCGCGTCGGCTGTGGATAAGGGGTGCGCCGAAGGGCGATCCGTGACGTTCATCGTGTCCTGTTTATCTGCAAATGCTACGAGGTCTGCGGGATGTGCAAACAGGCCTGAGCGAGCGGCGCGCAGGCGAGGTTCGCAACAAGCAAGACCCGCCCGTTCATAACGAATCCATCAGATCCTGCAACGCATCAAGCGCGTTTGACGCCTCATCTGCGTTGGCGCCTGCACGGTCCAGTTGTTCGGCCAGCTCGGCCAGCGCCGGATGCGCGAAAAGCAGCCCCAGTTCGATCTTCCGGCCCAGCGCCTCACCCAGGCGCGCCGCAACCCGTACGGCCAGCAGCGAATGGCCACCCAATGCAAAGAAATCGTCGTCGAGCCCGATCTGGGATGCCCCCAGCACCTCGGCCCAGATCGCGCACAGCATGACCTCGGTGGGCGTCACCGGCGGCCGGTACACGCCCGGCGCAGCGGAACCCAACAACGGCAACGCCTTCCGGTTGAGCTTGCCATTCGACGTCAGCGGCAACGCTTCGAGCCGCGCAATCTGAGCAGGCACCTGCTGCGCCGGCAGACGGCTTGCGAGCACCGCGCGCAACGCGGCCACGTCGGCTTCGCCGGTAATGAATGCAACCAGCCTGCGTGCCGTGCCCTCGCCCTGGATCTGGCAAACCGCGTCGGTCACGCCGTCGAGCGTGCGCAAGGCGGCTTCGGTTTCGCCCAGCTCGATGCGGAAACCGCGCAGCTTCACCTGCTGATCGGCGCGGCCGAGATAGTCGAGCTGTCCGTCGCGGCGCACCCGGCACAGGTCGCCCGTGCGGTACAGACGAGCACCCGGCGCGCCGGACGGGTCCGGCACGAAGCGCTCGGCCGTGAGGCCGGCGCGCCGCGTGTAGCCACGCGCGAGATTGGCGCCGCCGATGCACAGCTCACCAATGCCATTGTCCGGCACCGGATTGCCATCGGCGTCGAGCACCAGCAACGTCGTATGTTCGAGCGGTGCACCCAGGGTGATCGCTGCGCCGGCTTCGTCGAGCCGTGCGGCGCTCGACCAGATCGTCGTCTCGGTCGGGCCGTACAGGTTCCATAGCTGCACGCCACGCGTCTGCAGCGCGTCGGCGAGATCCACCGGCAGCGCTTCGCCGCCGCACAGGGCGCGCAGCGGCTTGCCTGTGTCGCGCGGACCTTGCCAGCCGCCGTCGAGCAGAACGCGCCAACCCATCGGCGTCGCCTGCATCACGCTTGCATGCGACGCGTCGACGAGCGCCGCGAGACGCCGCCCGTCGGCGACCGTCTCGCGTGTCGCCAGTTCGATCGTTGCGCCTGCAAGCAAGGAGAGATACAGCTCAAGCGCGGCGATATCGAACGATAGCGTTGTAACGGCAAGCCAGACGTCGTCGGCGCCCAGACTGAGACGGGCCTGCATGCTGTCGAGAAAGCGCGTCAGTGCGGCGTGCGGTATCGCGACACCCTTTGGCTTGCCCGTCGAGCCGGAGGTATAGATCACGTAGGCAAGCTGATCTTCGCGAACCGGTGTGAGCGGCAGGGCGGGTAAGGCATCAGCAGCGGCGGTGTTCCGGTCTGCGTCGTCGAAGTCGCGATCGACATCGACCAACACGTGATCCCCCGCGATCTCCGCGAGCCGCTCGCGTCCCGCTGCATCGACAAGCGTACAGGCGAGCAACGCATCGTCGATCATGCCGCCGAGGTGCGTGAGCGGATAAGACGGATCCAGCGGCACGTACGCGGCGCCCGTTTTCAGTACGGCGAGCACGGCCACCATCATCTGCGGCGAGCGCGACACGCATATCCCCACGCGCGCTTCCGTGCTCACGCCACGACGAAGCAGGTGCTGCGCGAGCCGGGTGGCGCGCTCTTCCAGTTGACGGTAGCTTAGCGTCGCGCCGTCGCAGCGCAACGCGATCGCATCGGGAGAACGGTGCGCCTGTGCCGCGATGCGTGCATGCACCGGCGTGAAACAGGCTGTGGGCGCGGCGGGTTCGCTTGCCCCCCGCTGCGCGACAGGCCGCGCCTCAAGCGCAAAGTCACGCAGCCGCAGGACACGCGAAGCATCCTCTTGCGCCAGTTGCGTGAGCAACCCGACATAGTCGCGCAACAGACGCTCGACCGTCGCCCGGTCGAACAGGTCTGTCGCATAGCTGAAGGACAGGCCAAGGCGCTCGGCAATCGACACGTTGAGCGTCAGATCGAACTGCGCCGCTGTGCGTTGCCCGCCTAGCGGCTGCAATCGCAACGCCGCGGCAGCATGCCGATCGAGCGGGGCGGCCGGCACGTCGAGATTGAACATCGCCTGGAAAAGCGGTGTGTGATTGGCGGCGCGCGCCGGCTGCAGTGCGTCGACGATCTGCGCAAACGGCACGTCCTGATTGGACTGCGCTTCGAGCACCCGTTGTTTCACTTGCATGAGCAGATCATCGAACGGCAGCGCGCCTGCAAGGTCTGCGCGAATGACCGCTGTATTGACGAAGAAACCGATGAGCGGCTCGATTTCCAGTTGCTCGCGACCCGACAGCGGAATGCCCACGCGAATATCGCGCTGGCCACCATAGCGATGCAGCAATGTATGGAATGCCGCGAGCAGTGTCATGAACAGCGTCGCGTCGCGACGACGGGCGAAACCCTGCAGCGCGTCGGCGAGCGTCTGATCCAGAACGCCTTCGACCTGCTCGCCATGCGCACTGCGCAGCGCAGGACGCGGACGGTCCGCGGGCAGCTCGAGCACGGGCTGTTCGTCGCCAAGGCGCGTGCGCCAGTAATCGAGCTGTCGCTCGAGCGCGACCGTGTCTAGCGTCTCGCGCTGCCACACAGCGAAGTCCGCGTACTGCACCGGCAGCGGCGTGAATATCGGCGCACGGCCGGCGCGATGTGCTGCGTACGCCGTCAACAATTCGTCAATCAGCAGATTCATCGACCAGCCATCGGCGGCGATGTGGTGCACCACGAGGCCGAATACGTGTGAACCGTCACCGAGGCTCGCCAGTTGCGCGCGCAACACGGGCCCATGCTGCAGATCGAACGCCCTTGCCGAGCCGTCGCGCAACCAGGCAGCGAGCGTCGGGTCAGCCGCGTCGCTCACGTCGGGAAATGCCGCTTCGGACCATTCGCACACAAGGCCCTCATCGACGATCAGCCAGGGCGCACCGTCGCGCTCTTCAAACCGGCTGTGCAGCATCTCATGGCGGCGCACCACACGGTCGAGCGCGCTGCGCAACGCGGCCACATCGAGTTCGCCCTCTACCTTCACCGCCAGCGACAGGTGGTAGGCCGGATTGTCGGGCGCCAGGCGCCAGAGGAACCACAGGCGCTCCTGTCCGTGGGTCGGCCGCGTCTCGCGACGCCGCAAGCGGCGCACCGGTTGCAGGCCACGCGCATCTCCAGGTTCGCGGGCGTCATCATCCAGCGCGGCGGCGAGCGACCCCAGCACCGGATGCTCGAACAGCGTGCGCAGCGGGATCTCACGGCCGAGCGCACGTTGCAGGCGTGCCGCCACCTGCAATGCGAGCAGCGAGTGCCCGCCGAGCGCGAAGAAATTGTCTCGCGCACCCACCCGCTCGGCACCGAGAATCGTTTGCCAGATTTCGGCCAGCATGACTTCGAGCGCCGTTTCCGGTGCGACGTAATCCGTATTATTTTCATCTACATCCGGCAACGCCTTGCGATCGAGCTTCCCGTTCGGCAGCGCGGGCAGCGCCGCCAGCGGCATGATTGCCGAGGGCACCATATAAGCCGGCAGCGTGCGCGCCAGCGCCTCGCGCAGTGCGTTTCCATCGAGCGCGCCGGCGCCCGCTGCGGGAACCGCATAACCCAGCAGGCGCTTCGCTTCGTGATCGCCGCGCACGACCACCACCGCCTCCGCCACGTCAGGCTGCGCACACAAGGCACGTTCGATCTCACCCAACTCGATCCGGTAGCCGCGTATCTTCACCTGATCGTCCAGCCGGCCGAGATACGCCACGTTGCCGTCCGCGAGCCAGCGGCATAGATCGCCGGTCCGATAGAGACGCGCACCGGGCGGCCCGGAAGGATCGGGTACAAAGCGCTCCGCGGTCTGTGCGGCGCGGCCGAGATAGCCGCGCGCAAGCGTTGCCCCGCCGATGCACAGTTCGCCCAGCCCGCCCTCGGGCGCGGCTTCGCCATCGGCATCGAGAATCTGATAGGTTCGCGACGCCCACGGCAGCCCGACGGGCACCGCTGTGCACACCGCATCCTCCGCCGTGACCGGCTGGCTCGAGGCCGTTACGGTCGTCTCAGTCGGACCATAGGTGTTGATCAATGGAATATCCGCGAGCGGGCCGGCAAACCATTGCGCGACCGCGATGCCAGGCAACGCTTCACCGCCGACGGTGACCCGGCGCAGCGCCAGTCCGGCGGTGTCGTCAGGCAGTTGCTGCACCCATTGTTTCCAGTACCCGGTCGGCAAGTCCGCTACCGTGACGCGGCGCTCCCGCAGCAAACGGGTGAATTCAGCGCCGCTCCACAACGCGGGGCCACGCAACTCGAGCGACGCCCCCACAGCCAGCGAGGCAAAGATATGTTCAACCGCTCCGTCGAAATTGACGGTCGCAAACTGCAATGCCCGGTCCGCCGCGCACAAACCGTTCTCCGCGATAAAGTCGTCCAGATGCAGGCTCAGTGCACCGTGGCTGACGGCGACGCCCTTGGGCTTGCCGGTGGAGCCGGAGGTATAGATCACATACGCGAGTTGCGCCGGGTACGGCAGGCTGCCGGAATCATGGTCCGGCTCCGCGCCGACCTGGTCGACGCGAACCTCCGGGCAGCCGGCCGACACCAGCAGTTCTGCATGCGCGGCGTGCGTGATTGCGTCGGTCACCAGCGCCGTCAGTTGCGCGTCCTCGATCATGTCGCGCAGCCGCTCGTGCGGATAACCTGGATCGAGCGGTACATACGCGCCGCCCGTCTTCATCACGCCCAGTAGCGCGGCGATCAGGGCGGGCGAACGCTCGACGCACACCCCCACGCGCGCTTCACGCGTGACGCCCATCCCAGTGAGGCGATGGGCGACGCGGTTGGCCCACTGGTTCAGTTCGAAATAGCTCAGCGTCGCGCCGTCGCAATGCACGGCGAGCGCATCGGGATGCTGTTGCACGGCCGCCTCGAAGCGTGCGACGAACGGACGATAGGCATGGGCGGCAGCGCCACACGCTGTGCCGCTCAGTGCATTGCGCCCGCCCACCCGCAACGCGGCAAGCGGCGTGGCCTCGCTCTGGGCGCGCGCCAATTGTGCCAGCAGGTTCACATAGGCACGCTGCACGGCGGTGAGCGTCGCCTCCGGGATAAGTCCCGCGTCCCAGCTCCACTCCAGCACAATGCGCTCGCCGGGCACGATACCCAGCGTCAGCGGATAGTGGGTGCGCTCGAACGACTCGGATGACGCCACGTTCAGGCCGAGCGAACCGTCGTTCAGCTCCCGGTCGACCGGGAAATTTTCGAACACCAGCAGCGAGTCGAACAGCGTGCCGAAGCCGGGTCCAGCCCACTGCTGAATCGACGGCAACGGCGCATGGCCGGCCTGGCGCAGCTCGACGTTGTAGGTCTGCAAATTTCGCAGCCAGTCGGCGACAGAGCCGTGCGCCGGCACGTCGACCCACAGCGGCAAGCTGTTGATGAATAGCCCCTGGATTGCAGCCGCCCCCGGGAGCTCGGCAGGACGCCCTGCCACGGTCACGCCGAACGCAACCTGGCGGCGATTGCCGTAGCGCGCGAGCAGCAGCGCCCACGCGCCCTGAATCAACGTATTGAGCGTTACGCCATAGGCTTGCGCGCTCTGTGCGAGCGCAGCGGCCAGCGCGGCGTCGAGCGTCTGCTCGCGATGGCCGAACGCAGCGCCTGTCGCCGCGTCACGCGACGCACGCACCCGCGGCGTCGACGGCACGCTGTCCAGCAGCAGCGCGGGCCGGTCGACGCGCGCCAGCCGGTCACGCCACCATGCCCCCGCATCCGGTTGCTCGCTCAACCATTCGAGGTACGAGCGGTACGGCACCACTGGATCGAGTGCAGGTGTCTCGCCGCGGCTCGCGGCTTTATAGACGCGGCTTAGTTCGCTCAGCAGTTGCGCGCTGCTCCAGCCGTCGGAGAGCGCGTGATGACTGATCCACGCCAGGTCGTGCGCGCCATTTGGCCGCTTGAACAGTGCAACGTGCATCAACGGCGCTGCGTCGAGGTCCAGCAGTTGGGGAGCATCGACTTCGAACCAATGCGCAAACGCTGCCTCGTAATCGGTGCGGCCGCTCCAGTCGTGCACCACAAACGGTTCCGGCACAGCGGTATATACGGCCTGCAGCATCGCGCCGCCGTGCGAGCGGACGAAGCGTGTGCGCAACACAGGGTGACGCGCGACCACGGTACGCCAGGCCGTGCGCATCGCCTCGAGATTCACCGCGCCACGCAAGATCAGACGCTTGCGGTTCAGGTAGGCACCCGGCTCCATCAGGCTGTGAAATAGCAGGCCCTGTTGCAACGGTGTGGCGGGATAGAGGTCTTCGATAGCCGCGAGCGGCAGGCCGAGCGCGTCGAGTTCGTCCTGAGCCAGCCCCGCGAGAGGGAAATCGGCGGCGCTCGCACGCGGTGTGGCCTGCGCACAATGGGTGACGAGGCGCGCGACTTCGTGGTCGAACGCAGCCAGCATTGCTTCAACGTCCGCTTGCGCGAGCACCGCCGGATCGTAGCGCCAGCTCAGCGACAGGCAGTCGCCGACAATCATGCCGTTCAGGTCGAGTGCATAGACGAGCGCTTCGTCGTCCCTCTGCGGGTTGCCCGCCTGCTCGGTGGCAAAACCGAAGGGGCCGTCGCTGGCGAGGCTTTGATCGAACTGGCCCAGATAGTTGAAGCTGACGCGCGGCGTGGGCCATTGCGCGAGCGCCTCGCGGACTTCCGGTGTTCCGTAGGCGTGCAGCCAGCCAAACGACACGCCGCTATCCGGCAGCGAACGCAGACGTTCCTTGGTCGAAATCAGTGCAGCCGCATCATCCGTTTCGGACGACACCGGCAGCCAGACCGGATAACGCGTCGTGAACCATCCTACCGTGCGGCTCAGGTCCGAACCTGCGGCGCCGCGCTCACCAGCACCCGCCAGGGTCTGCGGCTCACGGCCGTGCCCCTCCAGCGCGATCAGCGCGCCCGCACTGCCGCACGCTTGAGCCAGCGTACGTGCCAGCGCGCCCAGCAACAACTCGTCGATACCGAGCCGGTAGGCGCGCGGCGCGGCCCGGCGCAGCGCCGCGGTCGCCGCGGCGTCGAGGCGCCAGGTCAACTGGCGGCTCGACGCGAGCGTGCCGCGCGGCGCGGGCAGCCCCGGCATGGCGCCGTTCAGGACGCGCTGCCATGCGTGCAAGGCACTGCTCAGCCGGTTTTCGTTCACCGCCTTGCGTTGCTCGCCCACCCACACGCTCCACGGCGTGCTCGGGGCGAGCGCCGGCAGATTGCGTGCAAGCGCCGCCGAATAGGCTTCCTGGAGATCGGCAAGCAGGATGCGCCATGACACACCGTCGACCGCAAGGTGGTGAACCACCAGCAGCAAGCGGCCCGCCGCAGTGGCATGCGCCGCGCCGGTCGCCGCCACCGGCAACTTGAAATACACCGCCTTCACAAGGCGCCCCGCTTGGGGGTCAAGACTCTGCTGCGCGATCTGGCCTTGCGCCGCCAACGCCGCTTGCCAGCCATCCGCGGCATCGGACACAGCAGGCAGACTGCGCAGATCGCTGACGCTCAGCAGCCGCGCAGGCGCGTCGGCGAGCACACGCTGGCTCCAGCCGTCGGGATGCCGCTCGAATCGCAAACGCAATGCATCGTGGCGCGCCACGACCGCCGTCAACGCGCGTTCGAGCGCGTCGGCCTCCAGTTCGCCACGCACCTCAAGCAATACCGACTGGTTCCAATGCGGCTCGCCATCCGGATAGCGCGTGAAGAACCACGTCTGGACCGGCGTGAGCGGCAACGTCTCGCGTACCTCGGCCAGCTCTGCGCCGCTGGTGTCGTCAAGCGGGCGCATGACGGTTGCAAGACGTGCGACGGTGGGATGTTCGAACACCTGGCGCGGAGTCAGCAGCCAGCCCTGCGCACGCGCCCTTGCGATCAGTTGCAGACTCAGGATCGAATCACCGCCTACCGCAAAGAAATCATCCTCGACGCCGAGTTCACCGCGCCCGAGTACCGCTTCCCAGAGCGCCAGCAACAGCCGCTCCGTGTCGTTGCGTGGCGCGACACGCTGTTCGCTATCCGCGGCGTCGGGCGCCGGCAATGCCGCGCGGTCTACCTTGCCATTGCGCATCAACGGCAGCGCATCGAGCAGCACGATCGCCGCAGGCACCATATGCGCAGGCAACTGCTGCGCCAGAGCGTGTTGCAACGCCCCGCCCTGCACGGACTCGCCCTCTTTAGCGACCACGTAGGCAACGAGGCGCGGCGCGCCAAGGTCTTTCGCGAGCACCACGACCGCATCGGCGACACCGGGCTGACGGCGCAGTGCCGCCTCGATTTCGCCAGGTTCAATACGCAGCCCGCGCAGCTTGATCTGCTGATCCAGACGCCCGAGAAAATCGATCGCACCGTCGGTACGGCGCCGGCACAGATCGCCGGTGCGATATAAACGTGCGCCAGGATACGACGGATCGGGAACGAAGCGTTCGGCCGTCAGCGAGGGACGATCCAGGTAGCCGCGCGCCAGCGTATGGCCGCCGATGCACAGTTCGCCAAGCGCGCCCGCCGGGGCCTCGTTACCGTCGCTGTCGAGCACGCGGGCGGTGCGCGAAGCATACGGCACGCCGATCGAGACGATCGGCTGCGAGGCGTCGTCGGCGGTCGTGGCGCGGTACATGCACGCCACCGTCGTTTCGGTAGGACCGTAAAGGTTGGCAAGTCCGATATGACCAAGCGGGCCGCTGCGCCATTGCGCCAGGGCGTCGCCCGGCAAACCTTCGCCGCCCACCGTGATCTGCCGCAGCGCCGCGAGCGCCTGCGCGGGCGGCGGCGTGCGCAGCCATTGCTGCCAGTAAGCGGTCGGCAAGCGCGAAAACGTCACGCGCGCATCGATCAGATGCCGGCTCGTCGTTTCGATGTCCCACGACTCGGGTCCACGCATTTCCACCTTGCCGCCACGCAACAGCGCCGGCAACAGTTCGTGCAGCGCGACGTCGAAGTTGATCGTCGAGGACTGCAGGACGGTGTCGCTTGCCTCAATCCGATGCGCGTTCATGAAGTCGTCGAGGTGGGCCGCAAACGCACCGTGTGTAATCGCGACCCCTTTGGGGCGGCCCGTCGAGCCCGAGGTGTAGATCACATAAGCGAGCTGTTCGGGATGCGGGGTGTACGCCGCGGCATCGGCCAGGCTTACGCTCGCATCAACGCCCGTACCGTCCGGCGAATCGCGATTGAGCGCATGGACATCAATCGCAATACGGCCGGCAAACAGCGCGCCGCACTGCGCCTCGGTTGCGCGATCGGTCAACAGCACGCGCACGCCCGCATCGTCCATCATCAGCGCGAGGCGCTCGGAGGGATAAGCTGGATCGAGAGGCACGAACGCGCCCGGCGACTTGAGCGTGCCTAGCAGCGACGCCACCATGCCGATTGAGCGCGTCATGCAGATGCCGACCCGCTGGTCGGCGCTCACCCCCGCCGCGAGGAGACGCTGTGCTATCCGGTTGGCCCACGCGTCGAGCGCGGCGTAGCTGATGCGCTCGCCTTCGCAATGCACAGCCAGCGCCTCCGGCTGTCGTGCAACGCTCGCCGCAAAGCGGGCCGGCACCGGTTCGAAGGCCTTTTGTGCGGGCATGGCCGGGATCTCGCGCACGAGCTCGAAACGACCGAGTGGAGCGGCGGCATCGCGCACAATCTGCTCCAGCAGCGCGACATAGTGATCGAGCATCTGCTCGATCACCGAACCATCAAACAGATCCTCTGCGTAGGTCAGCGCGACTTCGAGACCTTGTGCACGATCTCGCGCGGCAAGCACCAGATCGAAACGCGCGGTCTGCGTGCCGACTTCGTGATTGGACACCTCGAGCGCCGGCAGATGCGGCATGTCGCCATCCGCGCCCAGGTAGTTGAGCATCGCCTGAAAAAGCGGCGTGTGACCGAGGCTGCGTTGCGGCTGCAGGGCGTCGACCAGCTTTGTGAACGGCAGGTCGGCGTGGGCGTGCGCTTCAAGCACCCGCTCGCGCACTTGCGCGAGCAGATCGGCAAACGTCGCGAGGCCCGCGAACTCAGTGCGCACCACCAGCGTGTTGACGAAGAAGCCGATCACGCGCGCCACTTCGTGCCGGTCGCGGCCGGCCACCGGCACACCGACGCGAATATCGCGCTGGCCGCTGTAACGGGCAAGCAGGAGGTCGTAGGCCGCCAGCAGCACCATGAACGGCGTCGCATCGCCCGCTTCGCCAACCCGCCTGAGCGCCATTCGCAACGTGCCCGGCAGCAGACGCGTCACGCGGGCGCCGGCGCCGCTGCGCAGTCCCGTGCGCGAACGCGCGTGCGGCAATTCCAGCACGGGATGCACGCTGCCGAGACGCTCGCGCCAGTAGTCGAGCTGGCGCTCGAGCGCAGCCCCGTCGGACCATTCGCGTTGCCACTGCGCGTAATCGCCGTACTGCACGCGCGGCGCGGCATGTGCGAACGGCGCATGCGACGCCGCGCCCGCCCCGAGACAGGCACGGTAAGCCGCCGCGAACTCGGACACCAACACCTCAATCGACAGCCCGTCCGCCACGATATGGTGCACGGCAATGTGCAAAAGATGATCGTCCGCCGCGCGACGAATCAGCCCCACGCGTAGCAACGGACCGCGTTCGAGATCGAACGGCAACGCCGAGCGGTTGGCCAGCAGCGTTTCGAGCTCGTCCTCAGTATCGCCAGCGCTGCCGAGATCGAACTCATCCCAGCCGTACTGACGCGCACCAGCGGTCTGGAACGGCACGCCGTCGAGTTCCGCGAAGCACATCCGCAAGCTTTCGTGCGCGTCGACCACTGCGTCGAGCGCCGCACGCAGCGCCCGCACATCGAGCCGGCCGCGCAAACTGACCGCGCCCGTGACGTTGTAGGCGGCGCTAGCCGGGTCCAATCGCCACAGGAACCACAAACGTTCCTGCGCATGCGACAGCGCAAAACGACGCTCACCACCCGGGAACGGCACGATCGGCAGGCGCGATGGGTCGATGCCGCGCTCCTTCAGGCGGGCGCGGAACGCGGCGCGCTTTTCGGGCGGCAACGCGACATAGGCCGTCGAAATCGACAGCAGATCCTTCGACACTTCGCTCGCAGTTTCACTCATGGACAGTCTTGATTCGAGAGGGTTTCTGACGGCCGGCGCTCCGGCGGCCGGCCGTCTGTTGGTCGCCGATCGGGCGGCGGGCGACCGGCAATCCAGAGGTCGCGCTTGCGGCCCGCACGCCCGGGCACGCGACGGCCAAAATTCTTCAGGCAGTCATCGCCACCAGCACGCGACGCTTGCCGGCAAACGGCGCGCGGCCGTGCGACATCAGCAGGTTGTCGAGAATCAGCGTATCGGCGGCGTGCCAGTCGAACGACAGCATCGTGTCGCGATACACCGCGCGGATCTCGTCGAGCATCGCGGCATCGATAGGCGTGCCGTCGCCGAAGAAGGTGTTGCGCGGCAGGTACGCTTCATCGACGACTTCGAGCAGCGCTTCGCGGATCGCCGGCGGCAGGTTCGAAACGTGGAACAGGTGGGCCTGGTTGAACCAGACGGTCTCGCCGGTCACAGGATGACGCAGCTCCGACTGGCAGACCTGGCGCGTGCGCAACGCCTCGCCGTCGTCGAGCCATTCGTAGTCGATGCGGTTGGCGCGGCAATAC
Source organism: Burkholderia sp. 4M9327F10 (assembly GCF_005503145.1). Lineage (GTDB taxonomy): Bacteria > Pseudomonadota > Gammaproteobacteria > Burkholderiales > Burkholderiaceae > Paraburkholderia. The sequence goes on from NZ_SCNV01000019.1 coordinate 53,355, forward strand.
TGTTCGACCTTGTCGCGCTCGTCCGTGCCGAAGACCTGCTCCCACGGCAAGTCAAGACCATTGCCGTAATTGCGCACGTACATCACCTGCTTGTCGGCGAAGTGGCGGCGCAACGCGGGGTCGAGCCGCTCATAGACGCGCCGGCTATCGGCGACCGGCGTCGCGCCGCCCTGCTCCGCGGCAATGTCGCAATAGAACCAGATCGTGGCGGGCCAGTTGAGCGTGTAGGATTGCTCATTATGCTGATCGATCCATTGATCCGCCGGATACTCGGTCGACGAATAGACGCCTTTCTCGATCTTGCTGCGCGGCGTCGAACCAAATTCGTAAGTGAGCAACGGTTGCCCGAAGCGATTGACGAGGCGGTCGAACCCCGCCGCGCCTAGCGCATCGAAACCGCGCAACAGCACGCCGCCATAGTTCGGCTTCGCTTGCGCAACCCGGGCCTGCACCTGCGCAAGGCAGGTCTCTGCACTCAGCGGCTCGTTTGGGCTCAGCACCAGCACGCGTGTGCCGTTGCGCTCGAACACCTGTTCGCTGAGTACCGTGTCGATACTGCTCGTCAATGTATCCATGCTTCGCCTTTAGATAGAGCCGCTTCAGGCTGGCTCGCCGGTGCAGCGCGAACCGGCCGGGCGAGCGCACCCGCAAGAGATGTCGCGACGCACGCCATCACCGGGTCGGGCGCGCCGTCGAGATAGAAATGGCCGCCCTCGAAGCCGTGCAGCGTGCATGTGTTGCGAGTTTCGTCGCGCCAGGCTGCAACGTTTTCGACGCATGCTGTCGTGTGGTCGTCGCGGCCGGTGAAGACTGCGATCGGGCAAGCGAGCGGTTCGCGCGCAACGCCACGCCGGACATTGACCGCCGCGGGATTAACTGCCGCATCGCGCCACACCGCCGCAGGACGCGGATACAAAGACGGGTAAGTGCCGCACAGATGAAAGTCGGCCCGCAGCAGCGGCAGCACGAAGTCGATGAACTCGCGGTCTTCGAGCAACGCAGAGGGCGTGCCCCCAAGCTCGCGCAACTTGTCGACCATCGCCTCGTGCGTACAGTCGAGCCAGTGCGTCTCATGCTTGCGATGAGCCGGCGCCACCGACGCCGACGCGCCGAACCAGATTGGCTCAAAGCCATGACGCGCACGCAGCGCGTGAATCAGTTCGAAACCGACCAGCGCGCCCATGCTGTGACCGAACACCGCGAACGGCACTTCGGCATCGAGCCGGCCGTCAAGCTCGGCGAGCAGCGTGTCGAGCAGCGCCGGCCACTCCGTGTGCGGCGGCAGTGCGCGGCGCGCACCGTGCCCCGGCAGTTCGAGAGCAAGAATCTCAACGCCGCCCGGCAAACGCTGGGCCCAGCGGCGGTACAGCAAGGTGCTGCCGCCCGCATGCGAGAGACACACCAGGCGCAGCGGCGGCAGCACCGCCGGCACAGGTACAGATGCGCTCATCGGTCAGGTCGCCGAACCCGCCTGCTGCGCCGCGTCCTCAGCCATCGCCTTGCGCAGGCTCAGCGGACGCATGTCGGTCCAGACCTCGTCGACCCACGCGAGGCATTCCGCCCGCTTGCCCGACTTGCCGGCTGCGCGCCACCCGGCCGGAATCGCTTTGTAGTCCGGCCAGATCGAGTACTGCTCTTCGTCGTTGATCACCACGTGGAAGTTCGTGTCTTCATCGCCCCAGCTCATTGAACGCTCCGCTAAGATTGTTGCGTAGATAAATACGTATCATTCCCATTTGCATTGCCCATACGGGCCGGCTTCGCAGTGTTGACGCAGTCAGCCTTGCGCTGTTGGCGTCTATCAAGCCCCGCTGAACAGCAAGCGCTGCCCACCTCTCAAATGAGAATCATTTCCGTTTAGACGCGTAAATTAGAGGGCGCGCTACCCTTTGTCAAGGAATTTTGGCGAGCGTAGGGGCTTGCCGGAAGCCTTGCCAGGACTCGATCCAGCCCGCGCACAGGCCTCTGGCGGGGAGGTCAGGGTCCATCGTCCGATAGATTTTGCAAATGAGAATCATTTGCATTTAATCGGGATCTGTCTCATCATAGGCACCATCCCAACCTTCTTCGATGCCGCCGCCTATGAACTCGCCCCTTGCCCTTGAACCGCTCGAACGCCCCGCCACCGAGGACCCGCAAGCGCGCGCGGAGATCGCTCTGCAAGCGCTGCTGTCGCGCCAGTCGCATTGGCCGTTGATGGGACCAGGTCCCGACGATCACGAACTCGCCGCGATCTTCGACGCCGCGTTGCGTGCGCCGGATCACGGTCACCTGCAGCCCTGGCGCTTCGTGGTTGTGCGCGGTGCGGCACGCGACGCCCTGGGCGAGGTGCTGGTCGACATTGCCTGCGCCCGCTCGCCAGGCGACCCGCGCTCGGCGCACGCGCATCGCAGCAAGAAAGCCCATGCGGCGCCGGTGATCATCGCGCTCGGCGCGGCGGTCAACGGCGATTCGACCGTGCCTGAAGTCGAGCAGTTGCTGGCAGTCGGCGCGGCGTCAATGAACATGCTCAATGCCATTCATGTGCTCGGCTATGGCGGCTTCTGGGCTACCGGCGCAGACAGCTACCACCCCGCGATGCACGCGGCGCTCGGTTTCGGGCCTTCCGAGCGGCTGCTCGGTTTCCTGTTCGTCGGCACGCCGCAACCGGGTCAGCGCCCGGCAACGCGGCCGCAGCGTAGCGCATTCGTGCGCGAGTGGACCGGTCCGGCTCCAAGGGTGACGCCGGGCAATTAAACAGGCCGGAGGTGCCATGCATTTTCTTATTCCTTCCCCGCAGCCGTACACGCTGCTTGACGAGTCACTCGCGCAACATCCCGATGTGGCCGAGCAAACGGTGCTGACGGCATTGCGAACCTGGATGCGTCCACACTGTGATTCGGTGCGCAAAAACGAGAGCTGGCGCAACGTGCTATCCGATGCCGGTCTCTGCGCTGACTGCCTTCTCTGTTTCGACTTGCTGATGCATTCGCTCACCGACGAATCGTGCCGGCCATTCGATACGCGCTGCCGCTGCGCGAGCGATCTCGCCAAGGACGAAGCCACTCTGCTGCAAACGCTCGCGCTGCTGCAACGCATGCGCAGCGACGAGGCCGTCGCCCTGCTCGACGACTGGCTGCCGCGACCGGCCTCGGGCGTCGTGCTGAAAGTGAGCCGCTGGTTCGCGCTCTGGCTGCTCGATGCGGGACTCGAGATCCGGGTGCGCGAGCGCCGCGTCACCTATGTGCACTGAGTGCGCTGAGCGCGTAGCCGCCATGAAGGGCTCCGCCGCTCGCTCGTCACGCCCGGCGCCTTACCGCGAGCGTGTCTGCGGAGCGCCCCGGTAAGTTTTTGGAGCGCTTTAATAATTTTCCTTTCATTCGCGAATGATTCTCATTTAAAATGACGATGCAATTTGCATTGATACAGTTTCGCCGGGTCACGCCCGCCAGGATGGTTGCCCGAACGAAGCGATAAACGCCGCCCGAACACGACAAGCGTTCTGGTGCGGAAGACCGACCACCACGCTTTCGTCAATTCATGTCCGTTTCCCGTTCGAACAGCCCGCAGGCCAGGCCTGCGCGCGCTGCGGCTAACCGTGCCGCCGCCCGTGCCACCATCCTTGCTGCCATCGCCGTCGCCTTCGGCGTGCCTCGTCTAGCCGCCGCGCAATCGGCCGACACCGCTCCCGCCACCGATAGCAAACTGCCCGCCATCAAGGTGCAGAGCAAGAGCGAAGCGTTGCCCGGCGACCTCGCACCGACCTTCGGCGGCGGCCAGGTTGCCCGCGGCGCGGACTTCGGTGTCCTCGGCCAGCAGAAGAATCTCGACGTGCCGTTCAGCATGACCACCTATACGTCGAAGCTGATCGAAGACCAGCAGGCCCGCACCCTTGCCGACGTGCTCGATAACGACCCGGCCGTGCGCAGTGCTTACGGCTACGGCAACTTCTCCGAAGTGTTCGTGATCCGCGGCTTCCAGCTCGACGGTGACGATGTCTCCATTAACGGCCTGTATGGCGTGACACCGCGCCAGCTCGTCGCCACCGACGCAATCGAACGCGTCGATCTGTTCAAGGGAGCCAACGCGTTTCTGAGCGGGGCGTCGCCGGCCGGCTCGGCGATCGGCGGCGGTCTTAACGTGCAGTTGAAGCGCGCCGACGACAAGCCGCTCACGCGCGTCACGGTGGAAGGCAGCGGCTCCGGCGAAATCGGCACGCACATCGACGTGGGCCGCCGCTTCGGCAGCGAGGACCAGTTGGGCATTCGCGTGAATCAGGCGAACCACGACGGCGAAACGAGCATCGACGGCGAACACCGTCGCGACAATACGACGGCGGTCTCGCTCGACTGGCGCGGCGAAAAGCTGCGCCTGTACGGCGATTTCCTCTACCAGCGCCAGCGCGTCAACGACGGCCGTCCGACCGTGAACGTCACCGGCGACTTCGTTCCCGAACCGCCGTCGGCCACCTACAACTACGCGCAGACCTGGAGCTACAGCTCGCTCGAAGACACGATCGGCCTGCTGCGCGCCGAGTACGACTTCGCCCCGGGCTGGACCGCGTATGTCGCGGGCGGCGCCCGTCATACCGACGAGCACGGCGAATACTCTTCGCCCACCGTCAGCGATACCGGCACGACTGCGACGCGCCTGGGCGTACCGCACAAGGAAGACGCCACCTCGGCAGAAACAGGGGTGCGCGGCCACTTTACGACCGGACCGGTCACGCACTTCGTGACGGCGGGTGCGTCCATCGTGCGGGTCGACTCGCAATCCGCATACACCTTCAGCGGTTCGTACGACACGAGTCTCTACGACACGCCGCAAGCGCCCTTCCCGGCAACGGCGTTCTCAGGCGGCGACCTGGCCGATCCCAAGACCGTCTCGCTCTCGCTGATGCGCAGCGTCGCGGTCTCCGATACGCTAGGATTCCTGGGTGATCGCGTCCTGTTCACGGTGGGCGTGCGCCATCAAGGCATCCACTCGAACAACTTCGACTACAGCGGCAATCAGACCGAGGCCTACAACGACTCCATCACCACGCCGCTGTTCGGCCTCGTGATCAAGCCGTGGCAAAACGTGTCGTTCTTTGCCAACCGTAGCGAAGCGCTCGCCGTCGGCGCGCAGGCGCCTTCGACGGCGCTGAACAGCGGCGTGCTGCTGCCGCCCGAGCGCTCGAAGCAATACGAAGTGGGGGTGAAGTACGACAACCAGAGCTATGGCGCGTCGCTCGCAGCCTTCCAGATCGAAAAGCCTTCGACGTACACAAACTCCGCCAACTACTTTGTTGCCGATGGTGACGAGCGCCACCGCGGCATTGAAGCGTCGATCTACGGCGAGCCGTACAAGGGCGTGCGGCTGATCGCCGGTGCGACCTACATTAACGCGACCTTGCTGAACACCGGCAGCAGCACGACGGACGGCAACCGGCCCATTGGTGTGCCAACTTTCATGTTCAACCTGGGGGCCGAATACGATGTGCCGATGGTGAACGGCCTGACGCTGACCGCGCGCTGGATTCACACCGGCTCGCAGTATCTGAACGCTACCAACACGCTGTCGATCCCGTCGTGGGACCGCTTCGATCTGGGCACGCGTTACGCCACCGTGCTGTTCGGCCGGCCAACCACCTTCCGCGCCAGTGTGCTGAACGTCGCCAACAAGTCGTACTGGGCTTCGACGATCGGCGGTTATCTGACGCAAGGGGCGCCGCGTACCTTCCTGCTCTCCATGACGACGGACTTTTGAGTCGTGCCTGAGCGGCCTGGGTGGCCTGGGTGACTTGAGCGGCTCTGGTGGCCAATCAACCGCTCAGGTGGCGAAACGCTTGCAGCCGGGCCGTGGCGCGTGATGCTCCGCGGCCCGCGTCTGACACTTACTGCGTGACGACTACTGCGCGCCGAGCTTCTTGATCAGCACGTCCAGTTGCGCCAGTTCTTCAGCGGTCAGATCGGTCAGCGGAGCGCGCACCGGACCCGCGTCGTGGCCCACCAGCTTGGCGCCGGCCTTGACGATGCTCACCGCGTAACCTTGGCGGCGATTGCGGATCGCCAGATACGGCAGGAAAAACTCGTCGAGCAGCTTGCCCACCGTGGCGTGATCGTCGGCGGCAATCGCGAGGTAAAACTCCATCGCCGTCTTCGGAATGAAGTTGAACACCGCCGACGAGTACACCGGCACGCCCAATGCCTTATACGCAGCTGCATAAACTTCTGCCGTCGGCAAGCCGCCGAGATACGAGAAGCGGTCGCCGAGACGGCGGCGGATCGTCACCATTGCTTCAATCTCACCCACACCGTCCTTGAAGCCGATCAGGTTCGGGCAGCTATCCGCCAGACGTTCGAGCATGTCCGCATTGAGCTTCGAATTGGCGCGGTTGTAGACGATCACGCCCATGTTCTTGACCGACTTGCACACCTGTTCGACGTGTGCGGCAATGCCTTCCTGCGACGCTTCGGTCAGGTAGTGCGGCATCAGCAGCACACCCTTGGCGCCGAGGCGTTCGGCTTCCTGCGCATATTCGATGGCCACGCGGGTCGGGCCGCCGGCGCCGGCCAGAATCGGCACCTTGCCCTTGCAGGTTTCCGTAGCAGTGCGAATCACATTCGTATAGTCGCTCTTGGTCAGCGAAAAGAACTCGCCAGTGCCGCCCGCCGCGAACAGCGCCGTTGCGCCATACGGCGCGAGCCATTCGAGGCGTGCCGCGTAGGTGTCGGCGCGAAACTCGCCGTTCGCGTCGAAGTCGGTCACGGGGAAGGACAGCAGGCCTTCGGAAACAATCGCTTTGAGTTCTTGAGGGGTCGTCATGATCTGCTCAGGTTCAGGTTTGGCTAAAGTTGAATGGGGTGAACGGCCGCGTGGGGCCGTTGCCGGTTGTCAGGTCTGGGGGTTCGAAGGTTCGAAGGCTCGAAGCGCAATCAGCGCACGAGGCACGGACGCTTGTTGTCGAACTTCCAGTTCGGAATCAGGTACTGCATGGCAATGCCGTCGTCGCGCGCGCCCAGACCGTGCTGCTGATACAGCGCATGCGCCTTTTCCAGCGCGTCCATGTCGAGCTCGACGCCGAGACCCGCCACTTGCGGCACCTTGACCTTGCCGCCGACAATCTGCAGCGGATTGCGCGTCAAATGCTGGCCGTCCTGCCAGATCCAGTGCGTGTCGATGGCGGTAATCTTGCCGGGCGCGGCAGCGGCCACATGCGTGAACATCGCCAGCGAGATATCGAAGTGGTTGTTCGAGTGCGAACCCCAGGTCAGGCCCCAGTCGTTGCACATCTGCGCGACGCGCACCGAGCCTTGCATGGTCCAGAAGTGCGGATCGGCAAGCGGAATATCCACGGACTGCAGTTGAATGGCGTGGCCCATCTGGCGCCAGTCGGTGGCGATCATGTTGGTCGCCGTCGGCAAGCCGGTCGCGCGGCGGAATTCAGCCATCACCTCGCGTCCCGAGTAGCCGTTCTCCGCACCGCACGGGTCTTCCGCATAGGCGAGCACATGGTGCTGATCGCGGCACAGGCGCACGGCCTCCGCCAGCGACCATGCGCCGTTCGGGTCGAGCGTCACGCGTGCATGCGGAAAGCGCTCAGCGAGAGCCGTCACGGCTTCGATCTCGGCGTCGCCGGACAGCACGCCGCCCTTCAGCTTGAAGTCGTTAAAGCCGTAGCGCGCCTGCGCGGCCTCGGCCAAGCGCACCACCGCTTCCGGCGTCATCGCCTCTTCAGTGCGCAGGCGCTCCCACGCGTCGCGGCCTTCAGCGCCGCTCGCATACGGCAGGTCGGTCTTATTGCGGTCGCCGATGTAGAACAGGTAACCGAGCATCTCAACTTCGTCGCGCTGCTGGCCTTCGCCAAGCAAGGCGGCAACCGGTACGCCCAGGTGTTGGCCAAGCAGATCGAGCAGCGCCGCTTCGAGCGCGGTCACGGCGTGAATCGTCGTGCGCAGGTCGAAAGTCTGCAGGCCGCGGCCACCCGCGTCGCGATCCGCGAACTGCGTGCGGGCCCGGTTCAGGATCGCTTGCAGATTGCCGATCGACTGGCCGACGACGAGCGGCCGTGCGTCCTCGATGGTCTTGCGGATACTTTCGCCGCCAGGCACTTCACCGACGCCGGTATGACCGGCGCTGTCGCGCAGGATCACGACGTTGCGGGTGAAGAACGGCGCGTGCGCCCCGCTCAGGTTCAGCAGCATGCTGTCCTGGCCGGCGACCGGCACGACGCGCAGCTCGGTGACGCTCGGCGTGGCGTTCGACTGGATGGATTGCGTAGACATTAAGGTAAGACCCTTCAAGTGATAGAGCCGGCTGGCAAAGTGTGGGGAATGGCGCTTCGCATGCCTAATGGGCCTCGCGATGCAGCGGTTTCAGCAAGCCGTCGCGCGGCACACGGCGGTTGCGGGTCAGGAACGCGGCCGCGGCGGCGATCAGCGACGCCACACCGAGGCCATACAGGCCACCGCTAATCGAGCCGGTGTGCTGCTGCAGATAGCCAAAGGCCGCGGGCGCAAAGAATCCGCCCAGGTTGCCGACCGAGTTGATCAGCGCAATCACCGCGGCAGCCACCCGCGTGTCCAGATAGCCCTGCGGGATCGGCCAGAACAGCGACGAGGCGGCCTTGAAGCCGATCGCCGAAAAGCAGATTGCAACGAACGAGAACACCGGATTGCCCGACGTGGAGGCGAACAGCCCGCACGCCGCAATCACCAGCGCGCCGGCCAGCCACGCCTGCTGGAAGCGCCACCTGGCGGACAGCAGCGCGAAGCAGTACATGGCGACCATCGCGATCAGCCAGGGAATGGTGTTGTACATACCGACCTGGAAATCCGAGAGTCCGCCCATCTTGCGAATGATGGTCGGCAACCAGAAGGTAGCGGCGTAAATGGTCAACTGAATCGCGAAGTACAGAAAACAGAACAGCACGATTTGCGGATCTTTCAGCAGCTTCATGGGTGGCAGGTGGGCGCCGCCGAGTGCCTCGCGCTCCGCCTGCTCTCTCGCGATAGACGCGTGCAGAACCTGCTGTTCTTCGGCGCTCAGCCAGGCGGCGTCGCGAATGCGCGATTTCAGCAGCATCCAGCTCACGCCGCACAGCACGATCGAGAAACCGCCTTCGATCAGGAACATCCATTGCCAGCCTTGCAGGCCGAGTCCACGCACGGACAGCAGGCTGCCGGTGATCGGTCCGGACAGCACCGACGCAAACGCCGAGCCGGAGAGAAACACCGCCACCGCCTTGCCGCGCTCCTTCTGCGGCAGCCATTGCGTGAAGTAAAACACCACGCCCGGAAAGAAACCCGCCTCAGCCACGCCGAGCAGAAAACGCAGCACGTAGAACGAGGTGTCGTTCCACACGAACGCCATCGCGCCCGCCACCAGGCCCCACGTACCCATGATGCGCGTAAGCCATGCCCGCGCGCCGTACTTCTGCATCAGCACATTGGACGGCACTTCGAACAACGCGTAACCGACGAAGAACAGGCCGCTGCCCAGGCCGTAAGCCGCCGCACCGATCCCCAGATCCGACTGCATATGTGCATTGACGAACCCGATGTTCACGCGGTCGATGTAGTTCGCAATGAACATGATCAGGAAGAGCGGCAGGATGTGCCGCTTGACCTTCGAGACCGCGGACTCGAGCGGGTCGGTCGCCGAGGTGGATGCTGATGTCAAGGTTGTCTCCGGTCGAGGGGAGTGAGCGTTTTGAATACTCGCTCCTTCGAGATACGTTGTCTGACGACAGTCTACGTTTTTCATCTGGCGTTTCCAACCAAGTGTTTACCCTGGATTTTCTGTGTGAACGATTGATGAAGAAAGGCTTTCCGGATGCCAGCCAAAGGACAAACGGCACACAACTGCTCAGCCGGGAGGCCGGATTGCGCGATCACAAGGGCATGTTGTACGATGACGGATATCAAAACTGTCCTGATAGGAGACGTCATGCAGATCACCGGCGACATGCTGATAGGCCGCCAGGCTGTTCGTGGCAATGAACAGGCGCTGCGCGCATTCAATCCCGCGACCGGCGAGAATATCCCCTCACCGGTGTTCGGCAGCGGCTCCGAAACGCACGTCAGTCAAGCCTGTGCGCTGGCCGCAGCGGCTTTCGACTCATATCGCAGCCTGCCGCTCGACGTCCGCGCGGCATTCCTTGAACGGATTGCCGACGGCATCGCCGCGCTCGGCGACGCGCTGATCGAGCGCGCCCATGCGGAGTCAGGCTTGCCGAAAGCACGGCTCGAAGGCGAACGTGGTCGTACAACTGGTCAACTGAAGCTGTTCGCCCAGGTCGTCAGATCCGGTCAATGGCTCGCCCCGACGCTCGACTCGCCGCTCCCCGAACGCAAGCCGCTGCCGCGCGCCGATCTGCGCATGCAGAAAATCGCCATCGGACCGGTTGCCGTGTTCGGCGCGAGCAATTTACCGCTGGCGTTTTCGGTTGCCGGCGGCGATACCGCGGCCGCGCTGGCGGCCGGCTGCCCGGTGGTGGTGAAGGCCCATCGGGCCCACCTGGGCACCTCGGAAATGGTCGGCCGTGTGATCCAGCAGGCCGCTGCGGAAATGAACCTGCCTGAGGGCGTGTTCTCGCTGATCGTCGGCGCCGGCAATACGGTTGGCGAAGCGCTTGTCGCGCATCCTGCGATCAAGGCGGTCGGCTTCACGGGGTCGCGCGCTGGCGGAACCTCGCTCATGAAGGTGGCCGCGAATCGCCCCGAGCCGATTCCCGTTTACGCCGAAATGAGCAGCATCAACCCGGTGTTTCTGCTGCCCAACGCGCTTGCGGCACGCGGCGAAAGTATCGCGCGTGGCTTCGTCGATTCGCTTGTCCTGGGCGCGGGGCAGTTCTGTACCAACCCCGGCCTCGCCATTGCGGTAGACGGAGCCGATCTGCAAGCCTTCACAGCGGCAGCCGCGACGGCGCTTGGCAGCAAGCCGGCGCAAACCATGCTGACCTCAGGCATCCATGCGGCGTATCAGGAGGGTGAGACACGTCTTGCCGCCATTGAAGGCGTCGAAGCAGTAGCGCATGGGCTGGCGGCCAGCGGCCCAACCCAGGCCCGCGCCGCGCTGTTCGTCACCGATGCGTCGACCTTCCTTGCGCAACCCGAACTCGAGGACGAGGTGTTCGGTCCGGCATCGACCGTGATCCGCTGCAAGGACGAAGCCGAGCTCCTGGCCGTTGCCGAGCATTTCGCAGGCCAGCTCACGGCCACGATCCAGATGGACCGCGACGATATCGGCACGGCGAGAAAGCTGGTGCCGATTCTCGAACGCAAGGCCGGGCGCCTGCTGGTCAACGGCTTTCCGACCGGTGTGGAAGTGTGTCACGCGATGGTGCACGGCGGACCGTTCCCGGCCACGGCGGACAGCCGTGTGACCTCGGTGGGATCGACGTCGATCGAACGCTTCCTGCGTCCGGTCTGCTACCAGGACTTTCCGGCGGAGCTGCTGCCGCAGGCATTGGCCGACGCCAATCCGCTCGATTTGTGGCGCACGCGGGACGGGCAGATCGTGCGGGGTTGAGGGCGGTTAAGGGCGGTTGAGGGAACCTGAGAGCTGGGGCGCACACCGATGCGCCCCATTTCCCGATGAAGGATGAAAAAAGCGGCCCCAGCAGGGCCGCTTTTGCATGGCACAACGCAAGACGAAGCTTCAGGTTGTGCGTTCCACGCCCTCTTCCGCTGCGGCGCTCAACCGGCGCAGCCGTTCCCGGCTGCTCGAAAGATGCATGCGCATGGCCGCACGCGCGCCTTCGGGATCGCGCCGCACGATGGCGTCGAGAATGCCCTCATGTTCGGTATTGACGCGCGCCATATAAGCGACGGGATCGCTATGGGCGAGGCTCGGCGAGTCGACGCGATGGCGCGGAATCAGCGCCGTGCCCATCTGCGTGAGAATGTCCACGAAATAACGGTTGCCCGTGGCGCCCGCTACCGCGACGTGGAAACGCAAATCCGCCGCGGCGCTGTCGCCACCGGCGCGGCTGGTGGCCTCAATGGCGTCGAGCGCCGCACGAATATTGGCGATGTCGCGCTCGCTCGCGCGCTGCGCGGCAAGGCCTGCACATTCCGTTTCGAGGCTGATGCGCAGCTCCATCACCGACAGCAGATCCGCCAGCGTGGTAGCCGGCACCATCTCGAGTCCGAGCGGTTCGCGGCGCCGTTCGAGCACGAAACTGCCAATACCATGGCGCGTTTCGATCACGGCGTTCGCCTGCAGACGCGAGATGGCTTCGCGCACCACCGTGCGGCTGACGCCGAGCAGCGACATCAACGTGGTCTCGGTGGGCAGCTTGTCGCCGGGCTTCAGCGCATGCGAAGCGACCTGTTCGTTGACGTAGTTCACCACCCGGTCAGCAAGACTTCCGCGCGCGCGCAGCGGCGGCGTGGTGAGAGCGGGGGAAGCGGTCATCGAGGACCTCCTGTTGTATGCTGACCGGTCCATTATACGTTGTCCTACAACGCACAACGGCGCATTTGGGCAGCGGGCAAGGCCGCTCAGCACACATACAGAGCCCTTCACCGGTGGTATGCCGGCGGTAATGCCGGCACCCTTTTAAAGGCCGCTGCGCTCCAGTTCAGGTGGATGACCTGTCTTTCACCGGCACCCAGACTTCCACCGTCCCCGTGCCGGCGAGAGGATCGAAGTCTTCGCTATAGCGCTCGAACTCGGGCGCTTCCGCGGACTCCAGGGGCGAAGCCGGCAACCAGTGGTTGAAGATGTTGTAGAAAGTCTGATGCAGGGTCGAGACATGCCCCTTGTGCTCGAACACGGCATAGCGGTGAGGTTCGACCCTGATCGAGCGGAATGAACTGGGCAGGCCCTCGCCTGTTCTCACTTCCACGCCGGCGATGTATTCGAAACTGCAGTCTTCGCCCGGGTTGCAGCACACACCATAGGTCACGCCGCCCACTTGACCCGGGACGTAACCAATATGCGGACCGAAGGACTGCCACAGTGCGGGGATGCCTTCATTGGTTCCGGGCGTAAAGCGCCCGCTGAAACCCGCGATCACAAACGCGTCGCGAGTCTCGAAGCGCGGCGAAGGCAGATCGACATCTTTTAGCTCTTTCATACGTATAGGCTCCACAAGTGGCAGGTCAGTGAGCACACGTCGGCTTCGCACTTCGTCGGGCGTGACGCCGAACAGATCGTGGAAGGCACGTGTGAACGCCTCGTGAGAACCATAGCCGTTGTCGAGCGCCACGCTGAGGATATCCGGCGCGCCCTCGGCGAGCATCTGCGCCGCCCGGGTCAGGCGGCGCGCCCGAACGTAGCGCATCACCGGCCAGCCCGTGCCGATGGCGAACATGCGCGAAAGTCCAAAGCGTGACAGCTCACAGGTGGCGGCAATCCGATCGAGTGTCAGTTCGCCGCACAACTCGATCTCGATGAACCAGAGCGCTTTCCCAATAGGGTCCATGGTGTTCCTGAAGACGTCGTGCCGGCAATATATGACATCGGCGAAGCGGTCATTTGATCGTTCTTGCGCGGCAGAGTTGGGGGCACGCCGCTCTTCCTGTACGTTTTTGCCCGAGTGTACGAAAAAAACGTACGCCACTCGAAAAACGCACAGGGTCACTTACGCTACCCCCTCACCGCGCCCCGCTATACACTGCTGCCTGACGCAACCCGCATGCAATTATCGGCGCATGCAAATCGCCAGACAAACGAAAGGATCCGGAAAGAATGAGCTTCTCCGCCGCTATTCTTGTTTTCATCTGCGCAGCTTGCTGGGTTGCTGTGGTGTTGGCGCGTTCGGGCGGATTGCGCTCGAAAGGTGGCGCGCAGGAACCGCAAGGGAGGCGGGTGCTGCGCGCAGCGCTGGAGAAACGCGGCGATATACCCGACGTCCGCGACGTGCGAAGCGTGCGGGACGTCCGCAAAGTGAGAAAAATCATCGGCCTGCGAGGCCGGAACCGGCGGGGCTGAGCGCCTCGCCCCAGGAGTGTCTGCGTCTTCGCTAGCAGACAGACACCCCCAGAATTCCCATCAGCCGCTCGTCAAGCGTCCCGGTTCGCGTCGATCACTGTCAACGCCGCCATATTGATGATCCGGCGCACCGTGGAACTCGACGTCAGAATGTGCACCGGCGCATTGGCGCCCAACAGGAACGGCCCCACTGCCACGTTGCTGCCGGCCGCGGTCTTCAGCAGGTTGTAGGCAATGTTGCCCGAGTCGACATTCGGGCACACCAGCAGGTTCGCCGCCCCCTTCAATCGCGACATCGGCAGGATGCGCGAGCGCAGCGCCTCGTCGAGCGCGCAGTCACCGTGCATTTCGCCGTCCACTTCCAGCGTGGGCGCCTGCTGCGTGACCAGTTCGAGCGCACGCCGCATCTTCGCCCCGGAGGCCGAACTGCCCGAGCCGAAGTTCGAGCGCGACAGCAATGCCACCTTCGGCACCAGGTTCAGGCCCTCCATGCTCCGCGCGGCGGCAATCGTGAATTCGGCAATCTGCTCGGCGCTCGGATCGTCGTTCACATGGGTGTCGACCAGCGCGATGGTACGGTCGTCGAGCAGCAGGATGTTCATGGCCGCATAGGTCTGCGCGCCTGCCTTCTTGCCGATCACCTGGTCGACAAAGCGCAGGTGATCGTGGTACGCACCCACGGTGCCGCACACCATGCCGTCCGCGTCGCCGAGCTTCACCATCATTGCGCCGATCAGCGTCAGGCGGCGGCGCATTTCCACGCGCGCCATCTCCTTCGTGATGCCGTCACGGCACATCAGCTCCCAATAGGTCGTCCAGTATTGATGGAACCGCTCGTCATACTCAGGATTGGTCACCTCGACATCCTGGCCGAGGCGCAAGCGCAGGCCGTACTTTTCGATCCGCGCCATCAGCACTTCGGGACGGCCAACCAGAATCGGACGGGCCAACTTTTCATCGACGATCACCTGCACCGCCCGCAATACCCGTTCTTCCTCGCCTTCGGTAAACACGATGCGCGACTTGCCGCCCTCGCGGACAATCTGCCGCGCCGCTGCGAACAGCGGTTTCATGAACGCGCCTGAGCGGTAGACGAACTGCTGCAACTGTTCGGTATAGGCCTCCAGGTCCTGCAGCGGGCGTGTGGCGACGCCGCTTTCCATCGCGGCCTTGGCGACCGCCGGAGCGATACGCACAATCAGGCGCGGATCGAACGGCTTCGGGATGAAGTAGTCGGGGCCGAACGCGACGCCATATGCGCCGTATGCCGCCGCGACCATTTCGTTCTGCTCCTCTTCGGCCAGCGCGGCAATCGCGTAGACCGCCGCCTTTTCCATTTCGGGCGTAATCGTGGTTGCGCCTACATCCAGCGCGCCGCGGAAAATATACGGGAAGCACAGGACGTTGTTGACCTGGTTCGGATAGTCGGAGCGGCCCGTCGCAATCACCGCATCGTCACGCACGGCCTGCACCTCGGCCGGCGAGATTTCCGGCGTGGGGTTGGCGAGCGCGAGAATCAGCGGACGCGCCGCCATGCGCTTCACCATCTCGGGCTTGAGCACGCCGCCCGCGGACAGGCCGAGGAACACGTCGGCCCCCTCGATCACCTCCGCCAGCGTGCGCGCCGCCGTGTTCTGCGCGAAGCGCGCCTTCTGCGGGTCCATCAACGTGGTGCGGCCTTCGTACACCACGCCTTCGATGTCCGTCGCCCAGATATTTTCGATCGGCAAGCCGAGTTCCACCATCAGTTCGAGGCACGCCAGCGCCGCGGCACCCGCGCCCGAGGTCACAACCTTGACCTCCTTGATGCTCTTGCCCACCACCTTCAGGCCATTGATGAAAGCCGCGCTGACGGTGATCGCCGTACCGTGCTGGTCGTCATGGAAAACCGGGATCTTCATCCGCTCGCGCAGTTTGCGCTCGACCGTGAAGCATTCCGGCGCCTTGATGTCCTCCAGATTGATGCCGCCGAAGGTTGCCTCAAGACCGGCGATGATGTCGACCAGCTTGTCCGGATCGGTCTCGTTGATCTCGATGTCGAACACGTCGATGCCGGCGAACTTCTTGAACAGCACCGCTTTGCCTTCCATCACCGGCTTGGAAGCCAGCGCACCAATATTGCCCAGTCCCAGCACCGCGGTGCCGTTCGTGATGACGCCCACCAGATTGCCGCGCCCGGTAAAGCGGAACGCGTTGATCGGATCCGCGGCGATCTCCTCGCAAGCCGCCGCGACGCCAGGCGTGTATGCGAGCGCGAGGTCTCGCTGCGTCACCAGCGGCTTGGTGGCGATCACCGCCGTTTTTCCTGGAACCGGGAATTCGTGGTAGTCGAGTGCGGCCTGGCGATCCGTCGTGTTCATATTCTCAGCTCTATGGTTAGGCGCCTTGCCGGCGCGAATCAGGTGTCAGGCCATTTTATGGACGAGCCATAAGGACAATATTTGGAGTTAATATGCCCCCATCATATTTTTCTAATGACTCGACATCTTCATGGCGGCTTTCGATCCGAATACGGTGGTCCGCAAGCTGGCCTCGCGGCTCAAAATGCGGCACCTCACGTTGCTGCTGCAGATTCAGCAGCACGGCTCGCTGACGCGCGCCGCCGAACACCTGGCAAGCAGCCAGCCGGCCGTCACCAATGCGCTGGCGGAGCTGGAGGACATGTTCGGCGCGCCGCTGTTCGACCGCTCGGCCCGCGGCATGGCGCCCACCGCGCTGGGCCGCGTGGTGCTGGCGAGAGCGCGGGCGATGACCGAAGATCTCGACCATCTGGTGCGGGAAATGGAGGCCGTGGCTTCCGGGCACGCGGCGCATCTGCATATCGGCGTGATCCCGTTTATTCCCGGCCAGATGATGTCGACGGCGATTCAGCGCACCCGCCCGGAAGGCGATCGGCGCTTGACCGTCACGATTCACGAGGGCACGAGCGAACAGTTGCTCGTACAGTTGCGCGAGCACACGGTAGACATCGTGATTGGACGCGCTTCGGCGTCCCTCGATCTGCAGCAGGTCAGCGTCGAAGTGTTGTACCGCCAGCAACCTCGGCTGATCGCCAGCCGCCGCCTCGCGGCCCGTCTTGCGCGCGGCCGGCTGGACTGGCAAAAACTCGTGGAGCTCGACTGGATCCTCGGCGCGCCGAACACACCCATGCGCGAGCAGGTCGCCGATATCTTTCTCAGCGCCGGCTTGACACCGCCGACGCCGATCGTCGAAAGCTATTCGTCCAAGCTGATCGGCGAGATGATCGTTGCGGGCGAGCAAGCGGTTTCCATCGTGCCGGCGGATATTGCAGAGGAACTGGTGCGCATCGCGGGCGTTGCCATCGTGCCTTACTCGTTCGAATGGACTCTGTCGCCGATTGCGCTATTCACTCGCCTGAACGAAGTGCAGCGAATGCCGGCGCAGTTGTTCGCTGCTTCGCTTCGTCAGGTCTGCCAGGAGATTTACTCACGGCCTGTGGCGTCCTAGTGGCGTCCTGAGCGCAACACCTGCACAAGGCAGATCAGCACGGCGTCAAGACGCGAGCACCACAGTGTGAAATAATCCGCACTCGATAAATAATAAGGTGGCCTCTTGAGACGACCCCACATCGTCATACTCATCACGGTGCTTCTGGATGCAATCGGCTTCGGGCTCATCATGCCCATTCTGCCGGGACTGCTGCACAGCCTGAGTACCTCCGACACCGACGTCAGCAGAAACTATGGCGCGCTGCTCGCCGTCTACGCACTGATGCAGTTCCTGTTCTCGCCGGTGCTCGGCGCCCTGAGCGACCGCTTTGGGCGCCGTCCCGTGCTGCTGGCCTCGCTCGCCGGGGCGGCGGCCGACTATCTGCTGATGGCCGCGGCGCCGAATCTTTCCTGGCTCTATGTGGGCCGCGTGCTGGCCGGCATCACCGGTGCAAACATGGCCGTCGCGACCGCCTATCTGACCGACGTTACCCCGGAGCCGGAGCGCGCGGGACGCTTTGGCCAGATGGGCGCCGCGCTTGGCGTGGGCTTCATTGCGGGGCCACTGATCGGCGGCCTGCTCGGTGCATGGCATCTGCGCGCGCCATTCCTCGCGGCGGCGGCAATGAACGGACTGAACCTGCTGCTCGCGTATTACGTCTTGCCGGAGTCGCGCCAGGCGCAAAGCGCAGCATCACCCAGGACCAGCATGAACGCGTTTGCCGCGCTGCATCGTTTGAGCGGCATGCCGAACCTGCTGCCGCTGGTGGGCGTGTATGCGGTGGTCATGCTGGCGTCGCAGGCGCCCGCCACGCTATGGATCATTTACGGCGAAGACCGCTTCGCATGGTCGACCACTATTGCCGGCGTTTCGCTGGCCGCTTATGGCGCATGCCACGCCGTTTCGCAGGCGTTCGCCATCGGGCCACTGGTGGCACGTCTGGGCGAACGCGTGGCGGTGCTGATCGGGCTGGCGGCGGACAGTCTCGGCCTCGCGCTGATGGCTGTTGCCACCCGAGGCTGGATGCCGTTCGCCATCTTGCCGCTGTTCGCGGCGGGCAGCATCACGATACCTGCGCTACAGGCGATGATGGCCCGGCAGGTCGACGATAACCGGCAAGGCGAACTGCAAGGCACGCTCACGAGTATCGCGAGTCTGATCGGCGTGGGTGGACCGCTGGCGGTCAGCGCGCTGTATGCGGCCACTCAGCACACGTGGCCGGGCGTGGTGTGGGGCGCGGGCGTCACGCTTTACCTGCTCGCGCTGCCGATGCTGTTCAATGGGCGGCTCAGGTCGCAGCAACCGGGCGCGGTAGAGACAAGCAGCAGCGAGTAAGGGACGGCGGCGAGCGCGGCCGTTCCGGACAAGTCAGTTCGCGCGCTTGCCGACGATCACCAGCCCGCGCGAAAGACCGCTAACGCTATCGACCGCTTGCGACCCTGCGTACAGTTGCGTAACAGGCACCCACACTGCCGGGTACTTGTACCTTGCAACGTCCAGTACAAGCGCGCTGTCACTAGCCGCGTCGTAGGCGGCTAGCGGCGACCAGTGTCCGCCGCCGGTCTCGCCAATCTCCACGCGTCTGAAGTTCAGCAAGGCGAAGCGGTCGTCATGCTCAGTCGTCTCGCGGATCAGATCGCGGAACTGCGCGAGCGTCAGGTCACCGGAGTGGTATTTCATCACCGCGACCGGGAATCCGCTCAAGACCGCGCCAAGCTGATCGAGCGTCATGCCCTCGCGCGAAACGCGGGCGGCATCCGCAACCTGCGGGTCGACACTGCGGAAAAAGTCCTGCTGGGAGAAGTACGGGAAGTCCGGGTATTGACTCGACTCAGGACGCTTGATACCCAGCGCATTTAACGCCATCACCGAACTCGCCACCGAACAGTACGCTTCGTTTCTCTGCGTTTCGAAGTACTGGGACAGCGGCCAATAGGATTGATTGTCGCCACTGGAGAAAAGGCGCTTCTGCCCTTCCGGCTGCATCAGCGCCACGAGGTTGGGCGGAACGGGTAACGGGCCATCGGCGGAGCGGGCTGCAACTGGCGCAGCCGCATGATTCTCAGTGGCTGGCGATGCACAGCCGGACAACGCACCCGCAACCGCCAATGCAGCGATGGTCCAGGCGAGTACGCTCTTCAATCGGGCAAAACGAAACAATGAGCAGTGGGGCATCGTGACCTTCTCTCGCGAAGAGTTTCGAACGACTGCCGCCCGATGCTGCACGAACATCCCACGGGCGAGCTTCGATTTTTAACACGAAACGAATCGCAGTGCGTGAGAGACGCCCATAGCCTACGGAAGAACGAATTGGAAGCATACGATGGTATGCCCCTGCGTACTCTGTTGCATCCCTGGCCTAC
Organism: Burkholderia sp. 4M9327F10; assembly: GCF_005503145.1. GTDB lineage: Bacteria > Pseudomonadota > Gammaproteobacteria > Burkholderiales > Burkholderiaceae > Paraburkholderia. The sequence goes on from NZ_SCNV01000019.1 coordinate 73,070, forward strand.
GATTACCCGATGCGTATCCGATCGCGCAAAAGTCTTACGAGGCGCGAGCAGGACGTTGTAGACTTGATCTTCGCGGGTCTGCTCGACAAGCAGATTGCGTGGAAACTCCCCATATCGGCGAGGCCACCGTGAAGAAAGATCGGCGGCAGGCTATGCAGAAGCTATCCACCGAATTCTGAGCCACTCCGGGACGGCGCAGTACGTCTATTCCGCTGTGGATAACGCTTCGCTGTCGGCCGCTGCTGCAACGCTCCATCCTGTTGCCTCTGCCCTGGAACAATGGCTACTCACGATTACGGCGAGATGTGCAACGGTCTCCAAACCTTGTGGGAGGATGGCGAGCGCGTCTTCGGCCGGACCCGAAGGCCAGTCAATGGCGGCGGCGAGACGTTACTCATTGCACGGCTCGCCGTCGAGCAGCCCTCAACTGCCAGCCTCGACAGGCTCGCGCACGAATTCCAGCTGAAGGAGGTCATTGATGGCGCGTGGGCGGTGCGGCCGCTGGAGCTGGTGCGCGAAGGCGGGGAAACGCTGCTGCTGCTCGAGGATCCGGGTGGTGAGCCGCTCGAACGGCTGATGGGCGCGCCCATGGCGTTGGGCAGGGCTTTGCGCCTTGCCGTCGGCATTGCCGCGGCGCTGGGCAAGCTTCACCAGCGTGGCCTCGTCCATAAAGACCTGAAGCCTGGGCATATCCTCGTGAACTGCACGGACGGGCGGCCCCGGCTGACCGGCTTTGGCATCTCCTCGCAGCTACGACGCGAGCGGCAGGCGCCTGAACCGCCGGAGACCCTCGCCGGCACGCTTGCCTACATGGCCCCGGAACAGACTGGGCGCATGAACCGCTCGATCGACGCGCGCAGCGACCTCTATGCATTCGGCGTCACGCTCTACCAGATGCTCACGGGTTCGCTGCCGTTCACCGCGACCGATCCGATGGAGTGGGTGCACTGCCATATCGCGCGAAAGCCGCTGCTGCTTGGCGAGCGCTTGAAGGGCGTTCCTGCCCCGGTGTCGGCCATCATCAAGAAGCTGATGGCCAAGACGGCCGAAGAGCGCTACCAGACCGCCGGTGGCGTCGAACGCGATCTGCGGCGCTGCCTCGCCGAGTGGGAAAGCCATGGCTACATCGCCGACTTTGCGCTCGGTCAGCAGGATACGCCCGATCGGCTGCTGATCCCGGAAAGGCTCTACGGACGAGCAACCGAGATCGAGACCTTGCTGGCCACCTTCGATCGCATCGTCAAGAACGGAACGCCGGAGCTGGTGCTGGTTTCCGGCTATTCGGGCATTGGCAAGTCCGCGGTCGTCAACGAATTGCACAGGGTACTGGTGCCGCCGCGGGGACTCTTCGCCGCGGGTAAGTTCGACCAGTACAAGCGTGACATCCCTTATTCGACGCTCGCTCAGGCCTTTCAAAGCCTCGTGCGACCGCTTCTTGGCAAGAGCGACACCGAGCTTGCCGCCTGGCGTGACGACCTTCTGGAGGCCTTGGCCCCGAACGGCCGGCTGATGGTCGATGTCGTCCCCGAACTGAAGCTCATCATCGGAGACCAGCCACCGGTCCCCGAGCTCCCCCCGCAAGACGCGCAACGGCGCTTTCAGCTGGTGTTTCGGCGGTTTATCGGCGTTTTTGCCCGGGAGGAACATCCGTTGGCGCTGTTCCTCGACGATCTGCAGTGGCTCGACGCGGCGACGCTCGATCTCATTGAGGATCTGCTGACGCGCTCGGATCTGCATCATCTGATGCTGATCGGTGCCTATCGCGACAACGAAGTCACTGCCACCCACCCGCTGACACGCATGCTCGACGCCATCAAGGCCGGCGCCGGAAACGTCGCCGAGATCAAGCTTGCGCCGCTCGCCCGCGAACATCTCGGGCAGTTGATTGCGGACGCGCTTCGCTGCGATGGGACGCGCGCCGCACCGCTCGCGCAACTGGTGCACGAAAAAACCGGTGGCAATCCGTTTTTCGCGATTCAGTTCATTTCCGCGCTAGACGAAGAGGGCATGCTCACCTTCGATCATGACGCGGCGTGCTGGTCCTGGGATCTCGAGCGCATTCACGCCAAGGGATACGCCGACAACGTGGTGGACCTGATGGTCGGCAAGCTCAGCCGCCTGCCTGCCGATACGCAGGCGGCGGTACAGCAACTGGCCTGTATCGGCAACGCCGCCGAGATCGCCACACTTTCGATTGCCTTCGGCACGCCGGAGGAGCGAGTCCACGACGCCCTGTCGGAGGCGGTCCTGCTGGAGCTGGTTGAGCGCAGTCAGGGCTCGTACAGGTTTGTCCACGACCGAGTCCAGGAGGCTGCCTATTCACTGACTCCTGAAGCATCGCGTGCCCCGGTGCATCTGCGGATCGGCCGGTTGCTCGCGGCACAGACGCCACCTGAACAGCGCCAGGAAATGATCTTCGAGATCGTCAACCAGCTGAACCGCGGCGCGGCCCTGATCACCGGACAGGATGAGCGTGAACAGCTCGCGGAACTCAACCTGATTGCCGGAAGGCGCGCCAAGGCGTCGACGGCGTACGCATCGGCGCGCACCTATCTTTGCGCCGGGATGGCCGTACTCGGAAGCGAGGGGTGGACAACCCGCTACGAACTCGCTTTCGGCTTGTGGCTCGAACGCGCGGAGTGCGAGTACCTGAACGGGAATTTTGACGAGGCCGAGCAGCTCCTCTCGGACCTGCTGTCGAGAGGCGCGTCGAAGATCGACAAGGCGGCGGCTTACCGTATCAAGATCGACCTCCATCACGTGAAGGCGGAGTATCCGAAAGCCATCGAGAGCGCGCTGGAGTGCCTGCGCCTCTTCGGTATCGAGATACCGCCGCATCCGACGCGCGAAGAGGTTCAGGCCGAATACGAGAACGTGTGGGCCCAACTGGGCGAGCGGCCGATTGGAAGCCTGATCGAGCTGCCACTGAGCTCCGATCCCGAGGTCCATGCCGCGACGGGCATTCTCTCGCTGCTCTATGCCCCATCGCTTTTCACGGATCGCAACCTGTTCCTCCTGCACCTGTGCAAGATGGTGAGCCTTAGCCTGTGCGGCGGCAGCACCGACGCCGCGTCCACCGGGTACGTCTGGTTCGGTGTCGTCCTCGGTCCGGTGTTCCACCGGTATTCGGAGGGCTATGAGTTTGCAAAACTCGCGTGCGATTTTGTCGAAAAGCACGATTTCACCGCTTACAAGGCCAAGGCTTACCTCGCCATGGAAATCGCGGGCCTATGGACGCAGCCCATCGCAAACGGACTTCGCTATCTCGACGCTGCCTTCCGCGCCGGAAGCGAGACCGGCGACCTTACCGTGGCGTGCTACACGCGCAACCACATCGTCACGGACCTTCTTCTCAACGGCAAAGCGCTTGACGACGTGTGGTCGCAATCGGAAGGGTGCCTGGAATTCGTAAGCAAAGCGAAGTTTCGCGATGTGGTCGACATCATCGTGAGCCAGCAGCGCTTCATATTGAACATGCGAGGACAGACGTCGCACTTTTCGAGCTTCAGCGGCGGCGATTTCGATGAAACAGCCTTTGAGGCCGGACTGAACGACGACCGAATGAGCACCATGGTCTGCTGGTACTGGATTCTAAAAATCCAGGCCCGCTTCATTTCCGGTGACTATGACGCAGCTCTCGCGGCCGGCCAAAAGGCAAAGGATCTGCTCTGGGCTTCTATCGGCCATATCCAGGTGCTCGATTATTACTTCTACCTGGCGCTCGCTGCTGCGGCGCTGCTGGAGGATGGCGCCGCACCGGAAACAGAAGCCGCGCTGCGTGACCTGTTGGCGACACATGTCGAGCAGTTGCGCGAATGGGCAGAGAATGGCTCGGCCACGTTCCGCGACAAGTTTGCGCTAGTGGCCGCCGAGTTCGCCCGAATCGAGCGCCGCGACCTCGATGCCATGCACCACTACGAGGACGCTATTCGCTTCGCGGGCGAGAACCGCTTCTCCCAGAACGAAGCGATCGGCAACGAACTCGCCGCACAGTTCTATGCGTCGCGCGGTTTCGAGAAGACGGCTCGCGTATATTTACGGGACGCCCGGCATTGCTATCTGCGCTGGGGAGCCCACGGCAAGGTGCGGCAGCTCGATGAGCTGTACCCGCACCTGCGAGAGGACGAGCCGGTTCGCGGCTCCACGGGGACGATTGGGGCGCCGGTCGAATACCTAGACCTTGTTACGGTAATCAAGGTGTCGCAAGCCGTCTCGAGCGAGATCGTTCTGGACAAACTGCTCGACACACTCATGCGCACGGCGATGGCGCAGGCCGGCGCCGAGCGGGTTCTGTTAATTCTTGCGCGCGGGAGTGCGCTGCGAATCGCCGCAGAGGCCGCGACGAGCGGCGACAGGGTAAGCGTGCACCTGCGCGACGAGGCCGTGGTCGAGACCGCGCTGCCGGAGGCCGTACTCCACTATGTTCTGCGCACCGGGGAAAGCGTCATTCTCGATGATGCCGCGGCCCAGTCTTCGTTTGCCGCCGATCCCTACGTCAAGGAGCGGCAGGCGCGCTCCATACTCTGCCTGCCTCTGCTTGCTCAGGCAAAGCTGATTGGCGCGCTGTATCTCGAGAACAGCCTGGCTGCCGGCGTCTTTGCACCCGCTCACGTCGCGGTACTGAAGCTGCTCGCCTCACAGGCTGCCATCGCGCTGGAGAACGCCAGTTTGTATCGTGACCTCGCTGAACGTGAGGCGAAGATCCGGCGCCTCGTCGACGCGAACATCGTCGGAATCCTGATCTGGGATATCGAAGGCCGCATTCTCGAAGCCAACGACGCGTTTCTCCGTATTGTGGGATACGATCGTAACGACCTTTTATCAGGAGGGTTGCGGTGGACGGACCTTACGCCACCGGAGTGGCTCGAGCGTCACACCCGGGAGTGGATGCCGGAGCTAAGGGCAGCGGGGACCGTGCCGCCCTACGAGAAGGAGTACTTCAGGAAGGACGGTAGCCGCGTGCCGGTACTGGCTGCCAGCGCAATGCTCGAACAGAGTGGGAACCAGGGCGTGGGTTTCGTGCTCGATCTGAGCGAGCGAAAACGGGCGGAAGCGGATCTGCGCAAGGTGCAGATGGAGCTTGCGCACGCGAACCGCGTTACGGCGCTTGGGCAACTCACGGCCTCGATCAGCCACGAAATCAGGCAGCCGATCGAGGCGATCGGAGTCAATGCGTCGGCGGGCCTGCGCTGGCTTGCCCGTGACCCGTCCGATCTGGGAGAAGTTAGCGAAGCGCTTGAGCGCATCGTCCGTGACACCCGGCGTGCAGGCGAGGTAATAAAGCGTATTCATGGTTTTGTAGTGAAGGCCCCGACGTACAATGAGATGCTGCAGATCAACGAGGCCATTAGCGAGGTCATTACCCTAACGTGCAGTGAGGCCGACAGGAACGGCGTTTCTGTACGGATGCAGCTTGCGGAAGACTTGCCGCTCGTTCAAGGCGACCGCGTGCAACTCCAGCAAGTGATGTTGAACCTCTCCATCAACGCCATTGATGCGATGGGCGCAGTTGACGACGGGGCGCGGGAATTGACGATCAGCACGACGATGAATGAACCGGGTGTTGTCCTTGTAACGGTGTGCGATTCTGGGCCAGGCATCCCTTCCGCGGACATTGAGCGCCTCTTTGAGCCGTTTTATACGACAAAGGCTAGCGGCATGGGTATGGGGCTGTCGATCTGCCGCTCAATCGTCGAAGCACACGGTGGCCGGCTGTGGGCGAGCGCAAACGTACCCCGCGGCGCTATCTTTCAGTTCACGGTGCCGGCCCATCCGACCGCTTCATCATAGGCCGGCCTTGGATTGCGCACCGCAAAGACCCAATTCCCGAATGACTTCAATCTGCGAGGCGCAATTCCCGCAACACCTCGAAGCGGTTCGCGCCATCTTTCGCGAGTACGCGGCAAGCCTTGGAATCGACCTGAGCTTCCAGGATTTCGCTGCCGAACTCGCAGACCTGCCCGGAAAATATACGCCACCGCGAGGCTGTGTCCTGCTCGCCTGGCGCGACGCGAACGTGATCGGCTGCGTGGCGATGCGTGCACTCGATGAGACAGTATGCGAAATGAAGCGTCTTTACGTACGTCCCGCGGGGCGAGGTGAACAACTCGGCAAGCGCCTGGCTGAACATGTCTTGCGGTTCGCAAAAGAGACCGGTTACACCAGAATCCGCCTCGATACGCTTCCAACCATGCAGACGGCCCAACATCTCTACGCGTCGCTCGGTTTCGTCGATATTCCGGCCTACGTCTTCAATCCCGTCGAGGGTACGCGGTTTCTCGAACTGGACCTGACGGCGACATAGGACCGCCCGGGCTCGCCACGCGGAGGGCGGATCTGATCCGCCTCGCGCGGCCAGCGTTGCGCAACTCGAACCCTCTCTACCAAGGAAATGGCATGCTGACCGTCCACCATCTCGGAAAATCGCAGTCTGAGCGAATCGTATGGCTTTGCGAAGAACTTGGCATTCCGTACGAACTCAAGCTTTACGCCCGCGACCCCGTCACCCGGCTCGGCCCCCCTGAATACAAGGCGCTGCATCCGTTAGGCACGGCGCCGATCATCACCGACGGCAATCTCGTGCTCGCCGAATCCACGGCAATCATGGAATACATCATGACGAAGTACGGCAACGGCGGCCTCGTCCCAGCCACAACCGATCCCACGTTCGCCGACTATCTGTACTGGTTCCACTTTGCGAACGGCTCGTTGCAGCCCAATCTGGGGCGCAGCATGATCTTGGGCCGGGTCGATCTGCCGGCGGACAATCCGCTGCTGAAGTGGGTCACAGGTCGCCTCGATCTGGCGATGGGGCTCGTCGAGAAGCGCCTGGGTGAGAAAGACTATCTGGCGGGCGATGTGTTTACGGCGGCGGATATTGTCACCGTGTTTTCGCTTACGACGATGCGGCTGTTCCTGCCTATGGATATATCGCCCTTTGCCAACATTCTGGCGTATTTGCAGCGTATCGGCGCCCGTGAGGGTTATCGCCGCGCGATGCAAAAGGGAGATCCTGATCTGACGCCGATGCTGAGTTGAGTGGGTCCGGGGTTGGGGAAAGAGACTTCGATGCCAAATCATATGAGATAGAAAGTTAATAATGTGACAACAGGCAACAATTACTTCATGAACGAAAATTAATCGGAAATTTATCCCCCTCTATCTTTCGCACGCTAACAGCAAGCCAGCCGCAAACCTATCTCTATCTATCTGGCATGAGATATATGCCATAAACGACTGCCCACGGATTCATGTCGAAAATTGATGGGATTCGGTCGTTTTCAGGTATGCGACTGGTATTTCGTATTGGACGATTGCCTAAACGGCCGTATCACTGATAACGGACCGTCAAACAGGCGGTAGAATCGCGCTGGAAAGCCCATGTCACATTGATGACAATAAATATGCAAAAGTAATAAAGGGGTGGGAAATGAGCGCGCAGGACATCGTGAGGGCAATCCAGGGCGGACTGATCCAGCAAGACCGGCTGCTGAAACTCGACACGCCACTGGGAAGCAACACTTTGCTGCCGCAGTGCGCGGTGGGTCGGTCGCGCATTGGCCGGCATTTCGATTTCACTCTCGACGTGCTGTCGATTAACGGCAACATCAAGCTGAAAAAACTGCTCGGCCAGCCCGTTACACTCTGGGTCCTGCAGGCGAATAAATCCTACCTCCCCCATCACGGTTATGTTTATGCGGTTCGGAGACTGGGATCAGAAGGCGGACTGACCAGTTACCAGATCAGCTTCGCGTCGTGGATGAATTTCCTTAAATTCCGCCGCGACCAGCGCATCTGGCAAGACACGCCTGTCGACGAAATCCTGAGCGACGTATTTAACGAACATGCCCAGGCGAAAGGCCAGTTCCGATTTGCACTCTCGAAACCGCTGCCACCACGCTCGTATTGCGTGCAATACGAAGATGACTGGAACTACGTCCACCGGCTGATGGAAGAAGAAGGCCTGTTCGGCATCTGGAGCCAAGGTGCAGATGGCAGATCGCACATGCTGACCGTCACGGATCGCCTGGACACGTGCGAGCCGCTCACCACACAGACGGTTCAGTTTTCCCGCTACGGCACAAACAGCGAAGTCGATGCGCTGGTTCACTGGTCGAGCGTGCGCTCCCTGCATAGCACCGTCCTTGCAACACGAACCTTCGACTATAAGAGCCCCTCGACTGTAGCAAATCCGAAGAGCACCAACGTCCCGACGTTATCGCAGGAGATGCCCGAGCAACTGGAGGTGTACGAGTACACCGGACCCTACACGTACCTTAAGCAGGACCGTGGCGACCATCTGACGAAAATCCGCATGGAGGAATGGGAGTCGCGCGGCAAACGGTTTTATGGTGTCGGCGGTGTACGTGGAATCGATGCAGGCCGGTGGTTCGAATTGGCAGGACACCCGGAGCATGACCGTGATTCCGCCGACAGGCGGCAGTTCGCGGTGATAGAAACAGTGTGGCTGATCGAGAACAACATTCCGGTATCGAATCACCATTCGAACTTTCCGTACAGTCTGCAAGAGCAGGTAGCCGAAGCCCGGGCAGCTCACGAAGGCGATACGAAATTCAAGGTGCTGCATCAGGACGGCTCCGAAGGTTTTTTCCGGGTCGAGATCGAGGCACAGCGCAAGTCAGTGCCCTATCGCAGCCCGTTTGAACACCACAAGCCCGACATGCGCATGCAGACGGCGACCGTCGTCGGGCCGAAAGGCCAGGAGATCTACACGGACGAACTCGGCCGGGTGAAAGTGCAGTTTCACTGGGACCGGATCGGTCAGCGCAACGAGCGTAGCTCGTGCTGGGTACGCGTTGCGCAGCCATGGGCCAGCGGAGGCTTTGGCGGCATTCAGCTACCGAGAATCGGGGATGAAGTGGTCGTGCCGTTCCTCAACGGCGATCCCGACAGGCCACTCATCACGGCCCGCGTAGGCAACGGCACGAACCAGCCGCAGTGGAACCTTCCGGCACAGCAGGCGCTGTCGGGCTTCGTCAGCAAGGAATTCGGCGGGGAGCAAAACAATGTCTGGTTGAAAGACGATACCCAGGGGCAGGTGCAGACGCAGATTCGCAGCGACCACCTCGAATCCGGTTTGCACATGGGGTATATCACGCGCGTGAGCGAGCCGGCCGGCCGAGGCGAGAAACGGGGCGAAGGCGCAGAGCTGCGCACGGACGGCATTGCCGCGGTACGCGGTGCGCGCGGCCTGCTGTTGACGACCCACCCACGCTCAGGCGCAACCGGTGACGCATTCAGCGTTGACGAGGTCAACCTGCAGTTGGCCAACGCCCAGGACACTGCGGCGAGTCTTGCCCAGTCCGCGCAGTCGGCGGGCGCACAGGACGGTGAACAGAAGGCTGTGGCCAGCACCTTGAAAGCCCAGGCGAAAGGCATTCAGGGCGGCGGCACGTTGAAGCAGTTCGAGCAACCCCATCTGGTGCTGTCGAGTCCCTCAGGTGTTGCGGTGAACACGCCGGAACTGATCCACCTTAGCAGCGGCAAGACGACCGCGGTCACGGCCGGCGAGCACGTATCGGTGAGCACAGGCGGCGGTTTCTTCGCCAGCGCGCGCAACGCGCTGCGCCTGTTCGTCTACCAGGCCGGTATGCGACTGATCGCGGCCAGCGGCGACATCGATATCAAGGCGCTCAAGGACAACATCAACCTGCTGGCAAAGCTGAACGTCACGGTGACTGCCAGCAAGATCACGATCAGCGCGCAGCAGGAGGTTGAGATCAACGGTGGCGGCAGCTATACCCGCTGGACTTCGGGGCAAATCAGGAGCGGCACGTCGGGTGGCTTCGAGGTGCATTCGGCAAGCCGGACGTTCACTGGGCCTGACAGTGTCGGTACGCCGAACATTCCGGCACTGCCGCCGGAGAAGGAACAACTGCACTTTGCGCTCCAGCAGTTGCCGGGCGAAGGGCAGCAGGTCGTTAGCGAACCATACGATCTGTATAAGGGCGGCACAAAGATCGGTGAGGGTGTCACGGACGAATTTGGCCGGATAGTTGTGAAGGACCACCAGGCGGGTACTCCAGCCTACACGGCACGACTGAGCAACGGCGCGGAATATAACCTGAACGTGAAAGACGCGCTCGAACCTGATCCCGAGCATGTCGACCAGCTTAGCAATGCGGGCGAGCGGTACATCTGATCGCGATGCTCTCCGCTATTTATCAATGAGGACGCAAACGTGGCAGGCTTCCCACTCAAAACTCACAGGCATGCAAAGGTCGCTATCGATGAGCAGACCAGGCAGGCGAAAAATGCGCTTCAGTTTCTCCTTGAGCATAGAGACATCAAGGAAAGAGGCGGAGACGATACGTGCCCGATTACCAGGGGTAACACCCTGAGCTTTATGATCTGCGGCGAAGACGGGTTTGGGCACATCGCGAAAGACCTGAGGGAAGCCAAGGCCACGGTCGATATAGTCTGCTGGGGGTTTGATCCGGGCATGGAACTGGAGCGCGCAGGCGACACATGGCCGCGCGGCATCCGTTACGGAGAACTGCTCGACGAAATCACGACGCGCAAGGAGAACCCTGTCACCGTTCGATTGCTGATCTGGTATGACGACGACGGGTCCAAGGTCCAGAACAACATGCCCGGACTTACTGACGTTCCAGTTTCCGGCCTGGGACACCCAATTCAACGCTACAAGTTGCAGCAGAACCCACCGTATAAGGATTCGAGTCGCAATCAATACTGCATTGACTGGTGGAAAGCGAATTTACCAGGCGGCCAGAGCGGTAGGAGTGGCGGTGGAACGAACCCACAGTTGCAGGTTGTCCTTCGCAGTGTGTCGAAGGCTGATGCGACGGCCTTGCGGGCAGTCACGCCCGCTGAAGAGGATCAACCCGTCAGTCAGACAGGCTTCACCGATGAAAAAAGCCAGGAGGAAAAATACGGAACGCACCACCAGAAACCGATCCTCATCGACTATGACTGGGACAGCGGCAGCAAGGCGGTGGGCTACGTCATGGGTCTGAATTCAGTAACGGACTACTGGGACCGCACCGCGCATGCGGTCGATGACCCGAAGCGTGAAGTGCTGTCGGACAAACTGATCGGTGACGAACTGGACCACGAGTTGTCAACGCAGCAAGCCCCGAACAATGACAACCTGGCAACCCGGCTCTACCAAGGCGCAAAAGACAGATTTTCGAAGCCAGCAGCACAACACGGCGAAGGTCACGAACACTATGTGCACGGCCGCCCCTATCAGGACTATGCATGCCGGGTCCAAGGGCCAGCGCTTGCGCAACTGCACTTCAATTTCGAGAACGGATGGGCCGATGCACTCGGTCACGAGCTCCCGTACACGACGCCGCCGGAGCCGCCCGCGAAGATTCCAAAGGTGGCGGGAAGTCCAGCGCATCTTGTCCAGATCGTGCGCACGCAGGCCCGCGAGAAGGAAAAATCCATCAAGGAAGTTTATTTCCAGGCAACCAGTAGTGCGCGCAACTATATCTATATCGAAAACCAGTACTTCTTCTACCCGGAGTTTGTGCGGCATCTGATACATCACCGCCAGACGCACGTGAGCGAGTGGACCAGCAAGTCGCAGAAGGGCATCGCAGAGATGCAGAGACTGTATATGTTCATCGTGATTCCGCACCCGGAGCGAGCGGAGATGATGCCGCGTACGTATGATTCGCTAGCCTTACTTGGGGATGGCACATCAACGCCTGAACAGGCGGGTCTGGCCGATCAGGGTAAACTCGATTTTGTCTATGACCAAGGTAAAAGAGGCGATGGCCAGGTACTTGATCGTCCCAGTGCGGATGACCTTGAACGAACCGCGGGTCTGGAAGTGAGCATCGCGCGGTTACGCACGAGCGGGCCTGATGCGGACCACAACATGGCCTATCGCGAAATCTACATTCACTCCAAGTTGATGATCATTGATGACGCCTTCATCACCGTGGGCAGTGCCAATCTCAGTCAGCGCAGCATGTCAGTTGACAGCGAAATCAATATTGCGGCGACGGGATCACTCTATGCCAGCGACCTGCGTCAGCGTGTGTTCGCCTTACATTACGGTGGTGACATCAAATACAGTGGCGATCCGAAAGATCTGCCGGACGCATTCAGCAGTTGGAACCGCCGGATGAGCAAGAACCAGGACATCCAGCAAGCGGGCACGCAAGCGATGACTGGATTCCTCCTGCCTTTCGAAGATCACCGCTCCACCACGACACTGTACGGTTCGATCTCCGTACCATCGACAAGCGATACTGCTGTCTAACCGGACCCTGCATGAAAGCACTCTTCAATGTGTTACGTATTGCTACCACTGCCTTGCTGCTGATAGCTTCAGCTCATGCAGGCGCCCTGACCTCACTGGGTAACAAATTGACCATTGCCATGTCTGACCAGCCACGTTACGAAAAACTGCCGCTCTTTGACCCGCATCGCAAGGACTTCACGTGCATATATGAGGCTCAACAGATACCGTCGCCCGATCCGGAGTCCGAGATGTGGTTTCAGCAGGCATTGACGATGGATGATCCCAATGTACCAATCGATAAGATCGACTATGCGAAGGTGTATCAACTTTACCTGCAGGCAGCAGATCGAAACAACTGGAAAGCAATGCTGAATCTTGCGTCGCTGATTCTGAGTAACCGCGCCGGTGTGCCGGAACATGATCCTGAGGCTGCAATCCAATGGGTCGAGAAGGCGATGAAGCTCGGTATCCCCGATGCATATGACCGGATGGGGGTATATCACCTCAATGGATTGGTCAAAGGTGGGGGGGCCACGAGTGCTTATGCATTTTTCCAGCGAGCAGCGGATATGGGCAGCCCCGCCGCAATGACCTTCTTGGGATACAAGCTGGCAGCAACGTACGACAACCCCAGTGAGGGTTTCTGGGGCAACTTGCCTGTTGGCACGAAGATGCTTGAATGTGCCTTTGCTCAAGGGTACGGAGATGCTGCGGAAAAACTTGGCTTGATTTATGCAAGACCTAATACAAACGAGGCCAAACTCCGGGCGCTTAAAACCTTGCACGAGGGCGTGAAACTCGGAAGTGCAAAGTGCGCCGATAGCCTTGTTCCAGAATTTGATGGCATGGACCTCGACAACGGGACTAACCTGGTTGGCCACATCGACAAGGCGCGTGCGCAACGATATGGCAAGATCCGCGATATCCTGAAGCTCTATGACGGACGCCTCAAACTACCGAACCTGGACAAGGTTCTGCCGCTACCGCCAGCACCGCTACCGAAGTGGGACGGCAACGTGCAGACGTTGATCGATGGTGCGAAGGCAGTGACGTCCCCGCCCAAAGCGAAGCAGAGCGCGGCGCTGCAAGGGCGCGAATTCATCCCGCCAGGCTACGCCGTACCCTCCCTGAACCAAAGCTCGATTGTAGTAACAGGCGACCAGAACGTGCCGCGAGATGGCTACTGGCTCACGATGTATGGCTCGACCACTCCTCCTGGAACCCAACTGATTCCCGCTCGCCGGAACATGCCCGAGCGATATCAGGCAGGCGAGCGCTTCGAGGCGTCGTCATTCGAATGGCTCAGCGCCGATCAGGTGCAGTGGCATTACCTCGGGGAGGCGTTCGCCGTGCCACCGCAGCGGGACGATTTCCTCAGGCATCTGATCGATGTCGGGCTGCTGCGCGAGATTCCTGGATCGGAATCGTCGATACGGCGCAGTGGTCAGCAGCGCTGCCCACAAACCGGGATATGGGAAGGCTGTGTAGCCGAGAATCATCCGTTGGCCCTGCTGTACAACCGCTGGGAGCAGCAGGCATTCGTCGAAGAAGGACATGCCTTCCCGTCCCCCAGTGAACGCCTCATCGACATCACGGTCAGCGATGTACAGTGGACGTATCTAGGCAGTCCAAACGCGGAAACCGGCATGCCCGGCATCTATGCTATCGGCCTGTGAGCGGGTGCTCTGGCACGATGCCGCATTCGACAGGGAGAAATCGATGGTTCGTCAGGTCATAGTAACAGGCGACACACTGACCCCACACGGCGGTACTGTCACGACGGGTTCGAGCGCGGACCTCGTGGATGGCAAACAGATCGCTCGCAAGGGCGACACGGTCGAGTGCAAGGAGCATGGCACGCAGACCATCTCGGAGGGCGACGAGGCCGGCATGGTCGGCGGCAGCCCCGTAGCGTTGCACGGGCATCATGCGAGTTGCGGCTGTACGCTGGTGAGCCGGGCGGCGACGTTGTCCATGCCTTGAGGTGTTCGAGCACGCGTCACCCCCGCCCGGCGCATCCAGAACGCCAGGCGAGCGTTCCCGTCACCACCCCAGGCTCAGTCCGCCTGATACAGCTTGATCACAGCCGAAAAATCCAACCGGCCAGCGCCCTTGGTACTCATCGCCTGATACAGCTGCTGCGCGAGCGCACCGAGATAAACCGGCTGGTGGGCCTGCTTCGCTGCGTCGGTGGCCAGACCGAGATCCTTCAGCATCAGATCCGTGCCAAAACCGCCCGTATAACCACGCGACGACGGCGCCGTTGCAATCACGCCAGGGAACGGATTGTAGGTATCCGAACTCCAGCAGCGTCCTGTGGACGTGTTGATGATCCCACCCAGCACCTTCGGATCGATTCCGAGCGCCGCACCCAGCGACATGGCTTCCGCGACGCCGGCCATCGTGATGCCAAGCACGAGGTTGTTGCAGATCTTGGCCACCTGCCCCGTGCCGGTATCCCCGCAATGGACGATGTTCTTGCCCATCGCCGAAAGCACCGGCTTGACCTGCTCGTACACCTCGGCACCGCCGCCCACCATGAACGTCAGCGTGCCTGCCGCCGCCCCGCCCGTGCCGCCCGATACCGGTGCATCGACAAACGCATTGCCGTGCTGGGCGGCGAGCTCAGCGAACGACTTGACGCTCGCCGGGTCGATGGTGCTCGAATCGATGATCGTCACGCCTTTCGCAATGCCCGCCAGCACGCCGTCGTCCGCGGTGAGCACGCTGCGCACATGAGCCGCCGCGGGCAGCATGGTGATGACGTATTCGACATCCGTCACCGCCGCCTTCGGCGAACTCGCTGCCTTGGCGCCCGCATCGACGAGCGCCTGCACCGCCTGGGCGTTCAGGTCGAATACGTTCACCGTATGGCCGGCTTTCAGCAGGTTGTGCGCCATCGGCGCGCCCATGTTGCCGAGTCCGATAAAACCGATCTTCATGATTGCGTCTCCCCTTCTTGTTCCAGGATTCCTCGCGCTGCCGGCTTAGCGCAGGCTGATGGTCGTATTGACGCCGTCGTTGACGGTTGCGTCGTCGAACCAGCGTGCAGTGACCGTCTTGGTCTGCGTGTAGAACTGCACGACCTGCTTGCCATAGGGGCCGAGATCGCCCAGCTTAGAACCGCGCGAACCGGTGAAGCTGAAGAACGGCACCGGCACCGGAATAGGAATATTGATCCCAACCTGGCCCACGTCGATATCGCTCTGGAACTTGCGCGCCGCAGCGCCGCTCTGCGTGAAGAGCCCCACGCCGTTGCCCATCGGATTGCGGTTGACGAGTGCAATTGCTTCATCGAGCGTCGGCACGCTCAGCACCACCAGCACCGGCCCGAAAATTTCGGTGCGGTAGATTTCCATTTCGGTCGTGACGTTCGTGAAGATCGTCGGGCCGATAAAGTTGCCGTCCTCATAGCCCGGCACCTTGACATCGCGGCCGTCGAGCGCAAGCGTTGCGCCCTCTTTCACACCCGCTTCGATCAGGCCGAGGATGCGCTGCTTGGCTGCGCGCGACACTACCGGGCCAATATCCGTGCCCGCTTCATTGCCCGCGTTGACCTTGAGCGTCTTCGCCTTCTCGACCAGATCCGGCAGCCACTGCTGCGACGCGCCCACCAGCACGACCACCGAAGTCGCCATACAGCGCTGGCCGGCCGCGCCAAACCCGGCGCCGGCGAGCGCATTCAGCGTCTGCTCGCGGTTGGCATCGGGCAGCACCACGGCGTGATTCTTCGCGCCCATCATCGATTGCACGCGCTTGCCGTGTTCACTGCCGAGGCGATAAACGTGCGTCCCCACTGCCGTCGAGCCGACGAACGAGACCGCCTTCACCAGTTCATGCGTGCACAGCGCATCCACGACTTCCTTGCCGCCATGCACCACGTTCAGCACGCCCTTCGGCACGCCGGCTTCGAGCGCCAGTTCGACTAGCTGCATGGTCGACAACGGATCCTGCTCCGAGGGCTTGAGCACGAAGGTGTTACCGCACACAATCGCCATCGGGAACATCCACAGCGGAATCATGGCGGGGAAGTTGAACGGCGTGATGCCGGCGCACACGCCAATCGGCTGACGCAGCGTGTAGGTATCGACGGTGCCCGCGACGTTCTCAGCGAACTCGCCCTGTTGCAGCGTGCCGATCGAGCAGGCGTGCTCGACCACTTCGAGGCCGCGGAAGATGTCGCCTTCGGCATCGGGAATCGTCTTGCCCTGCTCTGCCGACAGCGTCTTTGCAATGCGCGGCATATGCTCGCGGATCAGCGCCTGGTACTTCAGCATGATGCGCATGCGGGCGCCGATCGGCGTGTTCTTCCACGTAGCAAACGCGGCGTGCGCGGCACGAATCGCAGCGTCCACTTCAGCAACCGTCGCAAACGGCACGCGCGCCAGGACTTCCTGGGTGGCCGGGTTCACGATATCGCGCCACTCGCGCGTGCTCGATTCGACGAACTCGCCGTTAATCAACAGCTTGACCGTGCTGACGTTCACGTTGGACGCCTGGGTAACAGCATTCATGATCGACTCTCCTGATTGGGTTCGAATGGATTGGCTTCGTATGGATAAGTAAGGTCAGTGGGCTAGAGCGGCCTAGTCATTCACGCGCGGCCGCATCAACAACGTGCAGATCAACGCGACGACGCCCAGCGCCACCATATAGACGACCACGTAGTGCGGCCGGCCGGCGCCCACCGCGAGCAGCGCGGTGGCAATCATCGGGGCGATGCCGCCGCCCAGCACGCCGGCAATCTGCACCGACAGCGAGATGCCGCTATAGCGAATCTCAGCCGGAAACTGCGAAGCGAACAACTGCGATTCGGGGGCATACAGAATCGGGAATACAACGCCCACGCCCAGCACCATCGCCCACCAGACGGTAAGCGGATCGCGAGTGCCGAGCATCGCAAAGAACGGCGCTGCGAACAGGCACATGATGACGAGGCCGATCAGGAACAGACGCCGCTGGCCGACGCGGTCGCTCAGGTAGCCGCAAAACGGCATCGTGAACAGCGACAGCACGGCGCCCGCGGTAATCGCATGCAGGATGCTCGCCTTGGGGATCTTCAACTGATTGGCGGCATAGGCCAGCGCGAATGCGACGACCAGATAGAACCAGGTGTTCTCCGCGGCCCGTGCGCCGATGATGATGAGCAGTTCGCGCGGATGGCGGCGCATGGCGTCGAGAATAGGCGCCTTGACTGGTTTGCCGAGCGCTTTCACCCGTTCGAAATCCGGCGATTCCGGCACGCGCACGCGGATCACCCAGCCGATCACGACCAGCGCGATGCTGGCGAGAAACGGAATGCGCCAGCCCCATGCAAGCAGATCCGCTTCCGGCAAGGCGGTGACGGCGGCCATGGCGAGAGACGAGAGGATCAGCCCGAAGCCCACGCCGGTTTGCGGCAGGCTGCCAAAAAATCCTTTGCGTCCGGGCGGCGCGTGCTCCACCGCCATCAGCACGGCGCCGCCCCACTCGCCGCCAACCGCCATGCCTTGCAGAAAGCGCATTGCCACCAGCAACGCAGCGGCCCAGTAGCCGATGCTCTGATACGACGGAATCAGGCCGATCACCATGCTCGGGATACCCATGAGCAACAGCGTGACCAGCAGCATCGACTTGCGGCCGATGCGGTCGCCGAAGTGGCCGAACACGATGCCGCCCATTGGACGGCCGATAAAGCCCACACCATAGGTCGCAAACGCGGCCAACGTGCCGAGGATCGGATCGAGCGTGGGAAAGAAGATCTTGTTGAATACGAGCGCGGCGGCGGTGCCGTACAGGAAGAAGTCATACCATTCGATCGTGGTGCCGGCCATGCTGGCCCACCCTGCGATCAGGTAATCCCTGGCGCTCCTCTGAAGCGGTGCGGCAACTGCCGCCCGGTCGGGGGTCGATTGCATCTGCATCCTGTTGTCTCCGATATTTATCAGGCTTGCCTGTCACGCGGATGGCGCGGGCCGCCTGTGCCGTGGTTGTTCCAGCGGCTCGTCTCCGAGTATAGTTATTCGAATATCCACGGTATAGAGACGAAAAAGCCCATCCGATATGCGAAAAAACACAACAAGGAGACTGGATGCAAAGCGTGAACTGGGATGACCTGCGCTACTTCCTCGAGGTGGCGCGGACCCAACGGGCAAGCGGCGCGGCGCGGCGTCTGGGGGTGGACCACACCACCGTCGCGCGCCGTGTGCGGGAGCTGGAGGCCGCCCTCGGCACCGTGCTGTTCGACAAGTCACGGGCCGACGGCTTCGTGCTGACCACGGATGGGCAGCGCCTGCTCGCCTATGCCGACGCCGTGGAGACCACGGTTCAATCCGCGGCGGAACAGTTCACGGGTGGTGCCCACTCGCTATCGGGACACGTACGGATCGGCTCCACCGAAGGCTTCGGCTGCTTCTTTTTGTCGCCGCAACTGGCGCGCTTTACGGGCCAGCATCCGGATATTTCGATCGACCTGCTGCCCGTTCCGCATTTCGTGAGTCTCTCCAAGCGCGAGGCCGATCTGGCCATCATGCTGGAGCGGCCCGAGCGCGGCCAGTATGTCTACACCAAACTGTGCGACTACCGTCTCAAGCTATATGGCACGCGCGACTATCTGCAGCGCCATCCGGCCGTCAATACGGTTGCGGACCTGCGCGACCATGCCTTTATCAGCTACGTGGCGGATCTCGCCTTTAGCCGCGAGCTGCTTTATCTGGACCGGACCATTCCGAACACGACCGCCAATCTGTGCAGCACCAGTGTGATCGCCCAATATCATGCTGCACTGCAAGGCAACGCGCTCGCCATACTGCCCTGTTTTATGGCGGAGCCGCATCCGCTGCTCGAGCCCATCTTGCCCGACGAGATCACGGTGACGCGGCATTTCTGGCTCTGCTGCCGTGAGGACCTGCGCAAGCTGCGGCGCATCACTTCGTTGTGGGACTATCTGCGCGCCGCGGCGGATGCGAACCGGGCGCTTCTCATGGGCGAATCCCCCCATATGCAATACGTCGAGGCTTGAAAGCAGATGACCGGCACAATTGAAGTTACTGCTCACGTAGTCCGGGAATTCTGGCGGCTCATGGCTACCAATGACTTTCATGCCGCGACGTCGGTCATGGCCGACGATTTCGTGCTCGAATGGCCGCAGTCCAACGAGCGGATCAGAGGCGCCACGAATTTCGCGTTGCTCAATACTGCCTATCCGGCACACGGCCCGTGGACGTTCACGCTCAACCGTCTCGTCTGTGGCGAGCAAGACGCGGTATCGGACGTGTCGATTACCGACGGGGTGCAAGTCGCGCGAGCTATTTCCTTCTTTACAGTGACGCACGGCAAGATCGCGAGGATGGTTGAATTCTGGCCCGAACCTTACGAAGCGCCGTTCGACCGCCAGCAATTCGTCGAACCGCTGGTCTAGGCCCGCGCCGCGGGCGGCACGCTCGTGAGATGGGGCATATGACCAATGCAACAAAGTGCAGCATAAATGGGGCTTAAGCTTTTGGCTGAGAGGCCGTTATTGCATCTGCCAATCCTTAACGACCCCGCTCATGGCCAAGACAATTCCGTTTTCCGGCAACACCCAGGCCGCTCGCGCACGCGCTGCCAAGGCTATGCTGCTGCCGCTTCCGAGGGGCACCGCGGACGGGCTTGCCCTTCAGGTCCACCTCGCGCTCGATGCGCTGCGGCGCGCCAAAGGCAGCGTCAGCGCCGCCCAGACGGTAACCCAGGCGATGCTGCTGGTCGCCTTTATTGTCGAGGCGGGTTACGGAACGCTAACGTCCGAGGCGCTGCGCACAGCAGACGCATATAGCGCGGCCTGCTTCGAGCGCGGCCGCACGACGGGCGAATGGGTACTCGATAAAGGCGGTTACGACGTATTCGCGGCGATCGTGACGGTGTATGACTATCAGTTGCAGAAGGCGCCAATGTGGGCCATTACCGAGGCCAGCGACCGGCTCGACCGGTTCACCGCCGGTGAGCCGTATCACGCCGTCAACCGCAAGCGGGCCTGAAGCTCAGCCGGCGGCGAATCTCTGGCAAAACGCTTCATACGTGCGGGCCGCGGGTGTCATTACCGACGACATCCAGGCGTCAGGTAGACTGCGAGGGCGACGACTACCGCCCTGATCATGGACACCCAGCTACTGATTATTTGCGCGCTCACCTTCGTCATTCATGTCATCGCCACGCTGGCCTATGCAGTACGCATTGCGGGCGTTCGCACCAGGCGGATTGCCGTCTCGTTTGCACTCTTCGGCATCATCGCCCTCGTTTCCCGCACTGCGAATTCGTTTCAAGGCCCATTTCTGGCGAAGCGCGTCGAAGATGATCTTGCGCATCATATCGAGCAGGGCATGCTCGGCGATTTTCGTCTGCTGCTGCTTGCCGCAACGCTCGCCACAATTGTCGGCGCGCTCCTCATTCCCACTTTTCAGCGCTATTTCAGCCGCGCCGTAGTCCACTTCCAGGCCCACCGCTCTGTCCCCCGTCTCGCGCTGCATGCGTTCAGCCGCGGTGGAATTGCTTACATTCGCCATGGTGCGCGCCTTCCCTCGCGAACCAATGTCACGCAACTGGCGAGCGGATCCGGTGTCTCATGCAAGGTGATCGTATTGAATGTGCTGGCGATGGCGCTGTGGACGGTGGGCGTGTTCGCCTCGCTCTACGCCGGATTTCTGAAACCCGAGTTGCGCGTGACCTGCGCGAATCTGTCGTCGGTCACTAACGGGTTTGCGACCATCGTGCTGACGGTTATCATCGATCCGCAGATTTCGGTCATGACCGACGATGTGATTGAAGGGCGTGTAACCGAGAACCGGTTCCGCCGCGCAATCACGACGCTGATTGGCGCTCGCGTGGCGGGCACGGTGCTCGCGCAGGCGATGCTGATTCCCGCAGCGCTATTGATCGTCAGGGTGGCAGAAGCGATCTAGCTCCGCGACGACCAAGCGAATACTGGAGAGAGTATGAACTGGCTCGACAAGGTATTGCCACCGCAGATCAAGCAAACCGATCCGCAGCGCCGCAAGGTCATGCCGGAAGGTTTATGGCTGAAGTGCCCCGCTTGCGAAACCGTACTGTATCGGAACGACCTGGAGGCCAATCTTCGTGTGTGTCCGAAATGCAGCCATCACATGCCTATCGGCGCCCGGGAACGTCTTGATCATTTACTGGACGCCGAGGGCCGCCGCGAAATTGGCCGCGAGATCCTTCCCGTCGACCCGTTGAAGTTCAAAGACAACCGGACCTATCCGGACCGCTTGAGTGAAGCGCTGGAAAACACGGGCGAAACCGACGCTCTTGTGGTGATGAGCGGCGCGATGCACTCGATTCCCGTGGTCGCCGCATGTTTCGATTTTTCCTTTATGGCCGGTTCAATGGGCTCGGCCGTCGGCGAGCGTTTCGTGCGCGGGGTTCGGGAGGCGCTGGAGCAGCGCATGCCGTTTGTCTGCATCGCGGCGTCGGGTGGGGCGCGCATGCAGGAAAGCGTCTATTCCCTGATGCAAATGGCCAAGACGACGGCGATCTTGACCAGGCTGGCGGACGCGCGGCTGCCCTTCATCTCGGTGCTCACGGACCCGACCACGGGCGGCGTCTCGGCAAGCTTCGCGTTTCTGGGCGACGTCGTGATCGCCGAACCCAAGGCCCTGATCGCTTTCACGGGCGAACGCGTCATCGAGCAGACCGTGCGCGAGACGTTGCCCGAGGGCTATCAACGTCCCGAGTTTTTGCTGGAGCGAGGGGCTATCGATATGATCGTCGACCGCCGCGAGATGCGCGCCGAAATCGCGCGCCTCATCGCACTGCTGATGCTGCTACCGGCTGAGGACTAAGCCACATCCTTTCAGACCCTTCTCACGCCCTTCTCACGCAATACGCAACGCCTGCAAGACCGGCAGATGAACCTCGGCAAAGCGGCAGGCTTTCACGGTCAGTTCGGCCAACGAGGGCTCTGCCGCCGAACTGGCATCGGCCGCTGTGTTTTTTGCCGGGATCCTCTGCTCAGCCTCACGCAACACGCTTGCCGCAAATTCAGCCCATTGCGCCGGTTGCTGCACACCATTTCGCCTCGCCAGCAGAAACAGTTGAGCGACCCGCGGCATGAAAATTCCAGATCCCGAAACCGGACTCACCAGAAACTGCACGGCATCACGATCGCGCGCCTGTTCGCAGATCGCCGCATTTAGCTGCGCTGCCGACGGTTGAGCCGCGATGGTTTGCGCGTCATCCTGCGCGTTTAGCAATGCGCCCATGCTGACCAGCAACATCGCCGCTTCGACAATCTGTGCAAGGGTGATGCCGTGTGTGCTAACACGGCTCTCGATCTCGGACAGCGTGGCCGGCAAATGATTGGACAGCGCATCGAGAATCGGAGCGTACAGCGCTTGCGGCAGCACCGCCTCGCCGAGCGCACCGCGCACCTTGAGCACAACGGCCGCCCGCGGCAACGCAAGGATCACGCGATGCGCGCGCAGTGCCGCCTCACGATCACCGTCACCGAGTGTGCGGGGATTCTTGACCCAGTAATCGCGCCGCAACGAGCGGTTCAAGCAGAAGTCGCGCGTCGTCTCGCGCAAACCCGTGTCGGCAATCCCCGCCAACAATGTGCGCTGCGCCGCGGTGAGGTTGAGCTCGTCGACATGATCGCGATAGTCGGCTGAGCCCCCATAAGTCAGACCCGCTGCCATCAGCGATGACGCCGCCTGCGAGTACGGCATGGGATGCCAGTCACGATTGAAGTACTCATGCGCGAGGTAGGTTGCGCTTTCGCGCGACAACGCCTCCACGCGTTCCGCCAGCAACGGGTTGACCACCGCATAGCCGGGTTGTGTCGCAAATACAGCCTGCGCGAAACCGACCGCGGATTGAATGCGGGCCTGTATGCGCTCGTCGGCAGGTGCGCCGCCTTGCGATTCGGAGCGCGCTGCGAGCTGATAATGCTGATGCATCAATTCGCGCACAGGGAGCATCGCTGTCCAACCCGGCTGGGTGTTGTAACTCAGGTAGAGCACGCCACCGGTTTTGAGCTTGCGCTCGATGAAATCGGTAAGCAGCGCGCGGTTTTCGTCGGAGGCCCAGCTCCAGACGCCGTGCATGCCGATGAAATCGAAATCCGGCAGATCGTCGCGCGCACAAAACTCCGAAAAGCGTTCCCCAAACAACTGAGCCTGCGACCCGGCGTTGTCCGCGAGTTGCTGCGCGAAGTTCGCATGGGGCGTGTGGAAGTCCGTGCCATACCATCGCGCGCTCGAACCGGCTGCATGAATATTGACGCTCACGCCATGGCCGAAGCCCAGCTCGCATGCTGTGTGCACGGTCGGCGCGGCCAGTCCTGCATGCAGCAAGGGAAGTCTCAGCCGTAACGGATTCAGTTCATCGCAATAGCCGAACGTGTATGCAATCTCATCAACATAACCGGTGTCCCACTCGCCCACGTCCTGGCTCTCGCTCGTTGCGCGGCGGCCGGTATTGGCTCCGCAGATGGTCGGCGCAGCGGCGCCGACGAAGCCCCATACGATACCGGTGTGAAGGGTGGAATGCAAAGGCAATGGGGGCTGGGTTCAAGTCCACGTGCTCACATCGCAAGTCAAAAAATTGGTTTGACTCAGAATACTCTGTGTAATAGAGTATTCTGCAAATGCCAGACAACACCTGACGTTTACGGCTGGTCCGCACAATAGGCCGGCATCTCATGTTTTCGAGGAGTTTGCGATGAAGCATATGGATTCGATTCAGCCCGGCCAGCAACAGAGCCGGATGGTGTTCAGTGCAGCCGGAACCGCCTGGATGATTGGCTGGTGCTTGCAGAAGAACGCTCACGACCTGTCGACGCTATTGCTGGTCCTGCTCAGCGGCACCGTGATTTTCCTGTGGACGTTGTGTGACTACCGCGCTGGACACGGCGATCAAATGGCCAATGCTTCAATCAGCGCGCGCCGGTTGATGAGCTTTGGGAGCGCTGCAAGCTGTGGCATGCTCATGGAAGCCCTACTGTGCGTCGCCGGACTGTTGTTCAATCTCGTTTTTATACTCGACTTAATTGGTTATCCTGACTGGTTTCCGGAATCCGCCATGCTGCTGATGGCGGCAGCTTGCCTCTCAATGGGCAAAATGCTGCGGCACCGGCCGCATTATCTGACCGGCAGCGCGCTGATTGTGGCGGTCCTCGTGTATTCGTCTATCGCAGCCGGCCGGCCTGATCATGCCGCTTCCTGCTTTGCCGCTGGGGCTGTCCTTTGGATCAGCGCGCTGTACGGCCTGTGCATCGAGCATTTTTATTCGCGCAGGGCGTTGCCGGTACGGCGCCAACCGCTCATCCTGTCCTTGCATTGAGAGCGCTTGACGAAAGCGAATGTGAGTTCAGCGCTTAGGTGCAGTACGGCGGCGAATCCATTCGGCGAAGGCTTCATCTTCGACACGGTAGTCCCCTAGCGCGAGGCGCGTCACCATGTTCTCCGACTGCAGGCGTCGCAGCGCATGGCCAGCGGTGTTTCTCGTCGCGGGCTTACCGAGCATTGCCGACAGCTTCGCCATACCTTCCCTCGCGTGCAGATCGGATTGCCCCTGGGATAGCATCGTAATCACAGCCTGGTCTGCCGGATTCATTTCGGTCCACTGCTTCAGGAAGTGCTCGTCGGAGAACACCGAGGCTTTTGTGTGAGTCAGCGCCGCCTCATCACCCTGCGGCTGGTAGAGCATGTACCGCTCGATGAAGCGCTTGAAAAACTCGGGCGTGCGATGCAACTCATCGAACGCACGCCTGCCTTGCACCAGCGTAAGCTTGTGCCGGGCCATGCTGTTCATCAGCTTGATGGTGAAGGCGACGAACTCGTCGCCAAGCAACGGGAAAGCCTCCAGCGGAGCCCAGTTATAGAACGGCTCCGATGCGCGGGCGAACATCTCGCGCAGCGTGGTTTCGGAGCTGCCGGCGAAAATGACCTTGATGCTTTCCTTGCGGATGTCCAGCGCGGCGCGCAGCGCATGCGCGAAATCGCTGTGCTGTGCGCGAGCGAGCACCTGTGCCTCGTCGATCACCAGCAGGAGAGGCTTTTTCTGGCGGTCCAGTTGCTTGAGAACCTCACGCAAGGCTTCCGCCTTGTCGACGCTCGCCTGGGCGAGTTCAGCCTCCAGCGCGGCCCCCATACCGCCGGGAACCGACGCACTGGCTTTGAGTTTCTTCACCGGCTGGCGGAGCCTCGCGAGCACCGACTTCACGCCCTGCGGCTCCAGCGCATCGGTCAAGGCAGCCACGAGCGCGATATCCGGCGCGGAACGGTTGTCCCAAAGGTTCGTGTAGGCTATGAGATAGCCTGCCGAGACGGCCGCGGGTAAAAGATCGCGGCGCAGGAACTCGGTCTTGCCCATGCGCCGGCGCGCGAACAGACCGCGGGCCGACGAGAGTTTCAGATGAAAAGCCTTCAGATAGCTCTCTGCCAGCTCGGGCCGGGGAAAATGCCACGGGTCCGGATCGATTGTCTCAGGCTTTCTCATTGATCTTGAGAATTCTCATATTTGATGAGAAAACATGATACAACTCGCCATACCCGAAGTAAACGGACAGTCCTGACAGCGCTTTGGCCTCACGCCCCCTGCGCCTCATTTCACCAACGCGAGAATTGAATGGCCACTTACGCTTTCCGCCTGCTTAACGTATTTGCCGAGTCGACCTTCAGCGGTAACGGGCTTTGCGTGTTCGAAGACGCACGCGGCATGGACGACTCGACCATGCAGGCGCTCACTGCCCAGTTCAACCTCTCCGAGACGACATTTATCTTGCCGTCCGAGCACGCCCATGCACGAGTGCGCATTTTCACGCCCGGCTACGAAATGCCGTTTGCCGGGCATCCCACGCTTGGCACCGCACAGGTAGTACGGAACCTCTTCAAGACCGGCGACGACCTCAAACTCGAGTTCAAGGCCGGAGTTGTGCCCGTGCACGCAGACGGCGACGTGTGGACATTCGCCGCACCGCACGCGGGACAACCGAAGACCGCCGCCTGCGAACTGTCGGGTGCCGATGCGGCCGCCCTGCTCGGTCTGCATGAAGACGACGTGCTTGCCGCACCCGTATGGATCGATACCGGTGCGCATCAGTTGCTCATCGCGCTCAAAAGCATCGACGCCGTGCGGCGGGTACGCCCCGACGGCACACGTCTGAATAGCTGGCCGCAAAGCAATCTCGGCCGCAAGACGGCCTACGTGTTTGCGTTCGACCCGGAAAATCCAGGCAAGGTGATATCCCGCTACTTCTTCGTGAAGCAAGGCGCCGTCCTCGAAGACCCGGGCACCGGCTCGGCGTGCGCGAACCTGGGTGGCTGGCTGATCGTCAACCGGCACGCATTGCCAGCCACTTTTCGGGTGGAGCAAGGTGAAGCCACCGGCCGCCCTTCGTTGCTGCACCTTTCGGTGAGCGCCAGCGGCGAAATACGGGTTGGCGGTCGTGTGATCGAGCTCGGACACGGCGTCGTCACGGTGTAGGGGCATACGCGCTACCCGAGCGTTTCCTGAAGAAATTCGATAAAGCTCACCAGTTTGGGCGGCATGCGTGAATCGGGCAGATGCACGACATGGATCGGCCAGACCGGTGCTGGCCAGTCGGGGAAGAGACGGACAAGCCGCCCTGCGTCCAGATCCTCCTGAAGCATCATCTGGGGTTGATAGATGACCCCGAGGCCGGCAAGCGCGGCCTCGCGCAATGCGAGGCCGCCATTCACATCCAGCCGGCCGAATACTGCAATATGCTCCGCGCCACGGCCGTCAGGCCGAGTAAAGCGCCACTCGCGCTCTGGCCCGCCGGCGAACATGAAGGCGAGACAGTGGTGCCGCGCCAGTTCACCCGGTGTCTGCGGATGCCCATGGCGCGCGAGGTAAGCCGGCGACGCACAGGCGATACGCGCTGAAGGACGTAGAGGCCGCGCAATCAAACCTGAGTCGGGCAATACGCCAACACGGACCGCCACGTCAAAACCCTCCCCCGCAAGATCGACAATGCGGTCGTTGAGCGACAGATCCACCTCGACCTCGGGATAGCGGTCCAGGTAGAGGGCCAGCGCCGGAACGAGCACCTTTGTGCCATAGATAACGGGACCACTGACCCGCAACCGGCCGCGCGGGCTGTTCTGCATCTCACGCGCGTCCAGCTCGGCGGCGTCGACCAGCGTGAGGATTTCCAGACATCGCGCGTGGTAGCGCTTGCCGAGTTCGGTGAGGCTCTGGCGCCGCGTGGTGCGGTTCAGCAAGCGTCCCTTGAGGCGTCGTTCCAGCTCACGAATGTGATTGCCGATCATCGTGGGCGTCATGCCGCTGCCTTCGGCCGCAGCGGCAAAGCTGCCGCGTTCAACCACGCGAGCAAAAATGCTCATGCTGGTGAATCGATCCATTCGCAAATCCTGCTAAGGAGTGTCTGAAGAACTGCCGCATTTATCAAGCTGGCGTTACGAATGATACTCGGGTCAGTGCTTCAGTCGCACTCCACTTCAGGGACTCCCCATGACTCTCGCCAGCACCAATCTCCAGCATCAACGCGTCGTCCTCGTAGGCGGCACCTCCGGCATTGGCCTTGCCACCGCCCATGCCGCACTCGCGGCGGGCGCCTCGGTCGTCGTGGTTTCGTCGCGCAGCGAACGTGTCGCGCAAGCCGTCGCATCGCTCGGCGAGCGGGCCGAAGGCTACACCGTCGATCTCAACGACGAAGCAGCCGTGCGCGGCCTGTTCGAACAATTGGGTGCGTTCGACCATCTCGTCTACAGCGCGGGGGATTCGCTGCAAATCGGACCGTTCGCCGACATGGACCTCGACACGGTCCGTCGCTCCTTCGCAGTGCGTGTATTCGGAGCGATTGCGGCCGTCAAGCATGCCGCGCCGTATCTGCGTACGGGCGGCTCCGTGGTGCTCACCAGCGGCGTGGCCAGCCAAAGGCCGCATAAAGGTTGGGTCGCCCTCGCGGGCGTGTGCAGCGCCATGGAAGGCATCACGCGCGCCCTGGCGGTGGAGCTGGCGCCTATCCGCGTCAATCTGGTGAGTCCGGGCCTGGTGCGCACGCCGCTCTGGGCCGGTATGTCCGAAGCCGAGCGGGCATCGCTCTACGCGGCGAGTGAAGCGGCCTTACCGGTGGGCCGTGTAGGCGAAGCAGAGGACCTCGCACAGACCTACCTCTATCTGATGACGAACCGCTATGCCACGGGCCAAACCTTTACCGTGGACGGCGGCGGTGTGCTGGTCTGATTGAAGTGCCTGGGGTGCCGGCAATTTTCTTTCGAAGTTCTTAGCCGGCACCTTAGGGCTTCATCAAGCCGAAGACCTACGGTACGCGCGATACAGGAAGCGGTTTGCCCGTTGCGCTGTTCGCAAATCCTCAGGCCGCGGCGTACTCGATGCTCGGCTCGCAGACAATCGGAAAATTGAGCGAGTTCGCGATATAGCATTTCTCGTGCGCCGTATGGTGCAGACGCTCGGCCAGCTCGCGGTCATCCCCTGCGCGGATCGTCACATGCGGGTGCAGCACGATCTGCGTAAACTGGCCGTGCTGCGCGCCGTCGACCATCGTGCCTTCCGCATGATCGCGGTAGTCCAGCACCACGATGCCGGCGTCCGAGCACAAGTGCAGATACCAAAGCTTGTGACACGCCGATGCAGAAGCAACCAGCAGATCTTCGGGATTCCAGCGCCTGGCGTCGCCGAGAAAGGCCGGGTCCGACGAGCCCGGAATGTCCGGTTTGCTGCCGGAGCTAATCGTGTGATCGCGTCCGTAGTCGCGATAACCCGATGTGCCGCTACCGCGATTGCCGGTCCACTGTACTGAGACCTGGTACTTGTGCTCGCCATGCGCCATGCCGTTCTCCTTCAGGTTGGACGCATTATCTCGTAGATCCCGTGGCGCGGGGCATAAAGCGGCGGCCTGGCAAGCAACGCCGCGAATCTCAACACCGAGCGCATCGAGCGCTCAGAACCTGTGCCGCATCCCCACTCCCACCACCACCTGCTGATCCGTCGACGACATGGCCTGCCCGCTCACGTCGGCCGTCAGCCCGGAACCATCGCTAGCAATATGCTGATAGCTCGCCTGAACATACAGGTCGGTGCGCTTGGAGAGGAAGTAGTCGGTCTGGACCGACACCTCATGCCACTTCGGATGATGCTCGCCGCTTGCCGTGGAAAGCGACGCGTCCGTGTATGTGTATTCACCGGTTAGCAGAAGCGCCGGGCTTAGCGCGTAACTCGCGTTCACCTCATAGTTATTGAAGCTTGCCCCTTGACCGTTTTGCGTCAGGCCGAGACTGTTCGCTCCGTTGATCGTATCGAGCCCGCCCAGTTGGGTACGTGTCCAGACAAAACCAAACTTCGCTGCGCCGAGCGTGTAATGGGCGCCTGCGCCATAGGTGCGCTGCTGTGCTGCGATGAACGTGCGATCGGTCGAGGTCAGCGCGCCGTTCGTGTTGCTGCTGCCGCCATTGTTCGCCTGCAGATAGCCTGCCCCAAGGCTCAACGGACCCGCATTGTAGGCAGCGCCGAAGCTATACAAGCGGTTGTCGTCGAAGCCGCCCGCTTCGTTCGAAAAGCCGTACAGCGCGCCAAACTGCAGCCCCTCGTACGAGTTACTGGCAAACTTCACCGAGTTGTTGACGCGGAACGAGTTATTCAGGTTGTCGTTATCGAACGGATGCGCGGACAGATTGTTGCCGCCCGGATGAACACCAGTAAAGCTAAGCGGCGCAACATAGTCCACCACTGAATCATATTGGCGCCCCAAGGTCACGGTGCCAAGGCTGTTGTTCGAAAGACCCGCATATGCCTGATAGCCAAACTCGCGGCCGCCCTGGCGGGCCGTACCGTTCATCACGCTAAAGCCATTTTCAAGCTTGAAAATCGCCTTCGTGCCGCCGCCAAGATCCTCGTTCCCGGCGACACCCCAATGGCTGCCGGTCACATCGCCGCTGCCCGCTTGCCACGCGCTGTGGCCCTTCTGATTGCTGGTATACGAAAGCCCAGCGTCGATCACACCGTAGAGCGTGACGCTCGACTGTGCCTGCGCCCCGCAGGCGTACCCCGCCGCACACACGGCAATAACAAGAGTCTTCTTCATTTGTGTCCTGAAGTTTTAATGGTGCAGCCGATGCACGCGAGCACGCAACGCCCCCGTTCGAGGGCGTCGTGCGACACGTATCAGAAGCTGCTTGAAAAGAAGGCTGGCTGGGCCGTGCGGCAGATGCGGCTAACGGCTGGCGATGCCCGTCTGAACGGCGAGACCGTCGATCAGAACCTGATGGTGGCCGCGCGAGCAAGGCTCGATACGCGCGGCAACACCGAATACCTGGCCAAGCGTCGCAGACGTGATGACTTCGGGCGGCGGCCCGAAGCGCACGATGCGCCCCTCGTGCAGCAACATCGCGCGTTCGCACGCCCGCATTGCCGCGTTGATGTCATGCAGCACCACCACGGTGACGATGCGGCTTTCGCGCGTGACCTCGCGCAACACCTGCATCACGTGGAACTGGTGATTCAGATCGAGCGCCGAGAGCGGCTCGTCGAGCAGCAGCACCTGCGGGTCGCGCACCAATGCCTGAGCAATGCCGACGAGCTGCCGCTGGCCGCCCGACAACTCGTCAAGCGAGCGCGCAGCGAGGTCTTCGATACCGAGCCGGCGCAAAATCGCGTGAGCGTGTGTGAGATCGTCCGCGTACGCAGAGGAGCGCGCCAGCGCGCTCGCATATCCGCGTGTTGCGCGACACGCTACCAGCACCGATTCCAGCACTTGCAGGCGCACCCCGGCAGGCAGCGCCTGCGGCAGATACACCACGCTATGCGAGCGGGCGCTTGCCGCAGACAGGGCCAGCGTTTCACCGTCGAGCGACAGCGAGCCGCCATGAACCCGCGTGAGACCGGCCAACGCGCGCAACAAGGTCGACTTGCCGCTGCCGTTCGGCCCGAGCAGCGCGGTGATCTGGCCACGCGGCAGCGGACCGGCTTCGAGCGAGGTCAGCACCTGACGTTTGTCATAACGCACGCTCAGGTCGTGAATGCAAAGACCGCTCATCCGAGTTGCCCCTGCGAGCGCACCACAATGCCGAGAAAGAGCGGTATGCCCACCAGTGCGGTAACGATGCCGACCGGGATCAGCACCCCCGGAATGATCAGCTTCGACGCAATGGAGGCGAGCGAAAGCGTCAGCGCCCCGATCAACATGCTGCCGGGCAGATAGAAACGGTGGTCCTCGCCGAACACGGTGCGTGCGATATGCGGCGCAATCAGCCCGACAAAGCCGATCGTGCCCACAAACGACACCGCAAGCGCGGATAGCACCGACACGCGCAACAGCGTCGAGAGGCGCAGACGCCTGACGTCGATGCCGAAACTGGCCGCGCGGTCTTCGCCGAGGCGCAGCGCGGTCAGCGTCCAGGCGTTGCGCATCGACAGCGGCAAGGCCAGCGCCAACGCGATCGCCAGCACCGCGATCTTGGGCCAGTCGGCGCGTGCGAGCGAGCCGAGCGTCCAGAACACCAGGCCCTGCAGCGCATCGGCTGAGGCGATGAACTGCATCAGCGAGACGAGCGCATGAAAGGCGAATACGAGCGCGATGCCAAGCAGCACGACGCCAGCGGTATTCATGCCGCGCCAGCGCGCAACGGAGTCGAGCAGCAACGCGGAGAGCAGCGCGAAAACGAATGCGTTGGCCGAGACAATCCAGGTCTGTGACACGCCGGGAATCGCTACGTCCAGCACAATCGCAAGCGACGCGCCGAACGCAGCCGCGGCCGATACGCCAAGTGTGTAAGGGCTCGCCAGCGGATTGTTGAGGATGGTCTGCATCTCCGCGCCGGACAGGCCCAGCGAGGCCCCGACCAGCAGCGCCATCACCGCGTACGGCAGGCGAATCTGCCAGACGATCACACGGGTCGCCGGATCGGCTGAAGCATGCTCGAAGACCGTGTGCAGCAGCGCCGTCAAGGGCAACCCGGACGGCCCGGTGCGCAGATCGAACAGCAACGAGCCAACGCAAAGCGCCATGACGGCGAAGAGCCACAAGACGCGTTGCTGCGTGAGACGCCGGTAGCGGCGCACACTCGAACCGTGCGCCACAGCCTGATGCTGAAGAGTCGACATGAATCGCCCGCTCAATGCGACGCCAGCGGTGCGGTCCGGCCTACCCCGTCTACCCAATATGCCCCGTCAGGCGGCACTGCAAGGAAACGGCGATACAGTTCGTCCTGCGTCGCGTTGACGTTCAGATCCTTGAACTGTGGCGGATAGAACCACTTTGCGAACGCCTCGATCGCCACGATGTTGTACGGCGAGTCGTAGTAGTTGTGCGAGATGCCGTGTACACGGCCGTCGTGAATCGCCTTGATGGTGTCAAAACCAGGCCGCGAAACCAGCGCGGCGAGACTCGCTTGCGCGTCCTGCTCGCTGGTCAGAGCGCCGACGCGCAGCGAGGCAAGCCCCGGCTTGGTCCGGCTGCCGGTAGCGATATACACGTCGGGCTGCGCGGCGATGATCTGCTCCATGCTGATGTCGCCGAGCACGCCGGGCACAAGACCAGCTGCAATGTTGCGCCCGCCGGCAGCCTGAATGAACTCGCCGAAGTTGCCGTTGCCTGCCGTGTGGCAACAACCCGCATCCCACACACCGGCCAGCAGATCGATAAAGACCTTGGGCCGCTGCTGCTCGGGAATCTGATTGACCACGGCCTGTACCCGCGCCAGATGCTGCTGATAGAACTGCACGTACGCATTGGCCTCCTGCTCGCGATGCATTACCTTGCCGAGCAGTTCGATACTGGGCAGCGTGTTTTGCATCGGGTGCAGCCGGAAGTCGACGAATACGACGGTCGTACCGGTTGCCTCGAGTTGCTTGACGAGCGCGCTATGGCGGCTCGGACCGTGACCCGCGAGGCTGAAAATGGCAAGATCGGGCTTGAGGCTCAGCGCCTTCTCGTCGCTGATGCTGTCTTCCGTCGCTTTACCGATCAACGGAATCTGTTTGATACCCGGAAATTTTTCCGCGTAGGCATCGAAGGTCTGCGGGTCCATGGCCGGCAGATCGCCCTGCCAGCCAACGATGCGGGCCAGCGGCTGTTTGCCCTCCAGCAGCGCCACCGCCATCAGCAAGCGGCTCTCGCCGAGCAGGATACGATGCGGATCCGCTGGAATACGGACGGTGCGGCCGGCCAGGTCGGTCACGGTCTGAGCCGATGCGGTGGCTGCGGTGGCCGCGGTGGCCACGACCGGCGGCGTCGCGGCGCTCGCCACCTCACTTGCGCAGAGCGTCGCCGCACTGAAGGCAACCCAGGCCGCCAGGGCGCACGTGGCGGCGCCAAACCCGCGGGCGAGCGGCTGAAACCGGAAAGTCAACATGATATAGTTCGTAAATGAGAATGATTGCCATTTGCGGACTACACTGTAGCGGCGCAATGTAATGGCGATGTGTTGAAACAAGGCCGTTTTGTAATGGAATGTGTTGGCGCGGACGCGATCGCAAGAATCGCGCTGCGGTTGGCAGGCGAGCCGCAAACAAGAACCCCACGATGGACCACATACTCGTTGTCGACGACGACCCGAACATCCGCCAGTTGCTGCAGGACTACCTGCGCAGCATGGGTTACGGGGCCACCGCTGTCGGAAGCGGCGTGCAGATGAAGCAGATCATCAACACGTCGCAGGTCGATCTCGTCGTACTCGATCTGATACTCGAGGGCGAGGACGGTCTGGATATCACGCGTGACCTGCGGCGCGAACGCGACGTGCCGATCATTATCCTGAGCGCGCGAGGCGGTCTGCTCGACCGCATCCTCGGCCTGGAAATGGGCGCCGACGACTACTTGCCCAAGCCCTTCGATCCACGCGAGCTGGTTGCCAAGATCAAGGTAGTGCTGCGCCGCACGCGCAGCGTGCCCGGCGAACGGCTCGCGGATTCATCTGCGTTCGTCAACTTCGCCGGCTGGAAACTCGACACGCGCATGAAGCAGATGCTCTCGCCCGATGGCGTGATCGTGTCGCTCGGCGGCTCCGACTACCGTGCTTTGCGCACGCTGCTCGATCACCCGAACCGGCCGTTGTCGCGCGAGTTTTTGCTGGACCGCGTATTCGGCAAGGAACGCACGCCGCTCGACCGCTCGATCGACGTGTGCATCAGCCGCCTGCGGCAGCATCTCAAGGACTCGGCGCGCGGCACCGGGCTGATACGCACCGTGCGCAACGAAGGCTATATGCTGGTGGCCGATGTCACGCACGAAGCGTGAACGGCCTGACGATCCACTCACACCCATACCGATGAAACTGCGCCTTTGGCCCAGCACCCTGTACGGACGGCTCGTGCTGATTCTTGTCGTCGGCATGTTTGCGGGGCAGCTCTTTACCAGCACGATCTGGTTCGAGACGCACGACAACCGCACGCTCGAAATCCCCGCGCGGCTCTTCGCCAGCCGCCTCGCCGATACGGTCCGGCTGTTGCAGCAGGCGCCTGACGACGCTGCGCGCCACGCGATCGCCGGGCAACTCGCCGACCCGCGCTACCGCCTGCAATGGATCGACACCCCCGCGGCCGCTACCGGAGGCTCGCTTGCACAGCACGCCGTCGCCGACCTGATAGCAGGCGTGATCCGGCGGCGTCTCGGCGAACCGGTCGAGGTACGCCTGCTCGACGTGGAGTTGCGTGACGAGACGGGACGCCATCACGGCATCCTCAGCCTGTTCAACTCGCGCATGCCTTCGGGAGATTTTCATCTGCAACTGAAGCTGCCGCAGGGTCAGTGGCTCGACGTACACGCCAACGAAGGACAGGCGGGCATGCAAACCGAGCCGGGCTCGCTCGTGATCGACTATCTACTGCGGATCTATCTGGTGCGCCTGACTGCGGTGCTGCTGCTCGCGCTGGTGGCCGTGCGTTTCGCGGTGAAGCCGTTAAAGGAACTGGCAAAGGCCGCCGAGGCACTGGGACGCAACATCTACCGGCCGCCCCTGCCGGTGACTGGACCGCTGGAAGTACGCAGCGCAGCGACGTCGTTCAATTCGATGCAGGAGCAACTTACCCACAGTCTGGCTGAACGCACACGCTTTCTGAGCGCGGTGTCGCATGATTTGCGCTCGCCGCTCACCCGGCTGCGGCTGCGCGTGGAAATGCTCCCCGAGAGCGAGCCGCGCGAGCGTTTGCGCGGCGATCTCGACGAAATGGAGGCGATGGTGAGCGCCACGCTCGACGCCGTGCAAGGCGTGGAGATTACCGAAGCGCGTCATGAGATCGAGATCAATTCGATGCTGGAAGGACTCGCGGAGGATGCGCGCGAAGCGGGGCATGACGTCAAGGTGGAAGGACGCACACTATGTGCTCTTTCAGGGTATCCGCGCAATCTGAAGCGCTGCCTGCAGAATCTGCTCGACAATGCGATCCGTTATGGCGAATCGGCAAGAATCAGCGTGTACGACAGCGACGCGATGCTGCGCATCGTCGTCAGCGACAACGGCCCAGGTATCGCTGACGAGGCCTTGCTCGAGCGGGTGTTCGAGCCGTACTTCCGGGTGTCGGGTTCGCGTAACAGCGCGAGCGGCGGCACCGGACTCGGGCTGACGATTGCGCGCAGCGTAGCCGCCGCGCACGGCGGCACGCTCACGCTGCGTAACGGCGCAGACAAAGGCCTGGAAGCCACGCTCACGTTGCCGCGCGACGGCCGCCGTTAAAGCTAGAGTTCGTACCCGGGATTGCGCCGCGCAAGCCGGCGCAACAAACCCGGCCACACCAGATTCGCGCCCTGCCCTTTGCTGACCTGACGGGCCTGCTCGCCCATCGTGTCGATAATCGATTGCGGCACTTCAGTCAGCTTGCCGCCGCCCTGCGCAAACACCTGAATCCGGCAAGCCGCTTCGAACAGGTACATCGCCTGAAACGCTTCAGGCACCGAACGCCCGCACGTCAGCAAGCCGTGGTTACGCAAGATCATGTAGTTGGCGTTGCCGAGATCCGCCACGAGCCGCGCCTTCTCGGCCTCGCGCAACGCCACGCCTTCATAGGCGTGATAGGCGAGCCCCGTCAGCACAAAACCCGCTTGCTGCGAAAGCGGTAACAAGCCTTCCTGCTGCGCCGCCACCGCCACGCCGTGAAGCGTATGGGTGTGCAGCACGCAATTCACCTCGTGCCGCGCCTCATGCACCGCGCTATGAATCACGAAACCCGCAGGGTTGACATCGAACGGCGTCGGCATCACGGGCTGGCCGTGGTGGTCCACCTTGACGAGACTCGAAGCGGTGATTTCCTCGAAGAAAAAGCCATAGGGGTTGATCAGAAACTGATCGTCGTGCCCCGGCACCCGCGCGGAAATATGCGTGAACACCAGGTCGTCCCAACCAAACAGGGCGACCAGCCGGTACGCCGCGGCCAGATCGAGGCGCACCTGCCATTCTTCGGGCGAAACCAGGTGTCGAACGTCAGGAATGTCGAGTGCGGTATTCATCATAGGTGTCCTCGGATAAACAGCCCTACCTCAACGATACCGGCAAACAAACCGGTCAATACCGGCGTGGCGCACATTACGTCTGGTCGCCGGAAGCAGCGGCCGGCACAGCCCCTCGCGCGGCATCTTCCTCCTGCAGTTTGCGCCACAATATCTTGCCACTGCCGGACTTGGGCAGCGACGTCACGAATTCGACTATCCGCGGCGCCTTGTACGGCGCCATATGCTCATGCGCCCAGGCGATGACCTCGCTTTCGGTCAGCGTACCGGCGTGGCCGGCAGCGGGTACCACCAGCGCCTTCACGGTCTCGCCGCGACGCGCGTCCTGTACGCCGATCACACACACTTCGTGAATACCCGGGTGCCGGTACATCAGTGTCTCCACCTCCGCCGGCCAGACCTTATAACCCGATGCGTTGATCATCCGTTTGAGGCGATCGGTCATGAAGAAATAACCGTCTTCGTCGACGTGCCCCAGGTCGCCGGTGCGCAAAAAGCGCTTGCCGTCGAGTTCGATGAACGCTTCGGCGGTCCCCTTGGGATTGCGCCAGTAACCCTGCATGATCTGCGGACCGTTGACGACGATCTCGCCGGTCTCGCCTTGCGCCACTTCCTGCAACGTAGCCGGATCGATCACCCGCGCGTCGAGATCGAACACCGGAATGCCAAGGCACTGTGGCTTCGGGCGCTGCGGCGGGTTGATATGCGTAGCCGCGATCGTCTCGGACATGCCGTAGCCTTCCACGTAGTCGAGACCCGTCAACGTCTTGAGCTTGCGGGCTATCGCCTCGGGCATCGCCGCGCCGCCTCCGCGCGTACCGCTGAGGCTGGACAGATCGTATTCGGCAAGCTTCGGGTTCGACAGAAAATCGACCATCATGGTCGCAATAGACTGCCACGACGTTACGCGATAACGCTGCATGCATTGCGCTGCCGCATCACGATCCCAGCGCGGCAGCAAGATGATCGTTGCGCCCACATATAACGGCGCGTTCATGCCGCCCTGCATCCCGGTGACATGAAACATCGGCAGGACGGACAGGTGCGTGCTGTCCTGTGATCCCGCAAACCAGACGTTGCAGCCCACCACCGTACTCATCACGCTGCGATGCGTGTGCATGCAACCCTTCGGCTTCCCGGTCGTGCCTGATGTGTATGGCATGACGCACAGATCGTCCGGCCCCGCTGTCAGCGGGCCCGGCGCCAGACGCCGCTCGATTACCGTGCTCCATGCAGTCACGCCGGGATGTTCGATCGTCTTCCTTGGCGCGCTAACAAATTCCGGGGGTGTGATCGACGGTGCCTGCTTCAGGTAATCGCTATAGGTTGCGACGATCGCATGCTTGAGCCCCTGCCCGGGGCCATCGCCCAGCAAAGGCTCGATTTGCGCGTACAGGCACTGCGGCACGACAACGGTAGTCGCACCGCTGTCCTGCACATAGTGGCGCACCTCGTCGGTCAGGTTCATCGGATTGACCGGCACCACTACCGCGTTGGCCCGCAAGATACCGTAGTAGGCAAGCACCCATTGCGGGCTGTTCTGCATGTACAGCAACACCCGGTCACCCGCCTTGACAGCACACTCCTGCTGCAGAAAACCTGCAATCCGCTCGGCTTCCTCCTTGAACTGCGCGAAGCTCAGCGGCGTGTCGTAGAAGATGATGAACGGCTTGTCCGGAAAGCGTGCCGC
Source organism: Burkholderia sp. 4M9327F10 (assembly GCF_005503145.1). Taxonomy (GTDB): domain Bacteria; phylum Pseudomonadota; class Gammaproteobacteria; order Burkholderiales; family Burkholderiaceae; genus Paraburkholderia. Next base: position 111,419 of record NZ_SCNV01000019.1, read on the forward strand.
CGAAACCTCGGCGTTATAAAACAGGTTGGTTTGCGGCAGGCTCAAATGGTGCGGTATGCTGGCCGGCCAATGTGAGTGGTGAAGGGTGTTCATGGGTGTCTCCTGTCGATCCGGGTTGGCGCTTTGGCGTACCGCTTTTTACCTACCGCTTCTACGTACCGCTTTTGCGCACTGACGCGCCGTCACACGATGCTTGAGCCGCCATCCACCGCGAGATACTGCCCGGTGATATGGCGCGACGCCTCGCTGGCGAGAAACACAACCGAACCCTTCAGGTCCTCTTCGCCGCCGAGCCGATGCAGCGGCGAATGGGCGATGATCGACTGTTCCATCGTGGCGAGCAGTCCCGCCGACATCTTCGAAGGAAAGAACCCCGGGCAGATCGCATTCACGTTGATATTGTGGCGCCCCCATTCCGATGCCAGCGCCCGCGTAAAATTAATCGCAGCGGCCTTCGACGTGTTGTAGGCAATCGTGTTCATCCCCGCGGGCGCACCCTTCAGGCCCGCGATGGAAGCGATGTTGATGATCTTGCCGGAACGGCGCGCAATCATGCTGCGCTTGCCCACTTCGCGCGCCAGAAAAAACGGCGCGTTGATATTCAGGTTCATCACCTTGTGCCAGGCTTCGTCCGGATAGTCCTCCGCCGGAGCACCCCAAGTCGCACCCGCGTTGTTGACCAGGACGTCGATATGGCCATACGCCTCCAGCACCTCACCGACAAGATCAGGAATCCTCTCCAATCTGGCCAGATCGTTGACCAGCGTTTTGACTTCGATACCTTGCCCTTCCAGATGCGCTTTCGCTTCCGCCAGTTCATCGGCCTTGCGCGCGGTAATCGCGACACGACAGCCCATCTCGCCCAGCGCCTCGGCCATCTGCAAACCGAGGCCGCGCGAGCCGCCGGTAATCAGCGCCACCTTGCCTTCCAGTTGAAACAGGTCTTTCACATGCATCCGGCGTCTCCTTGATGAGAATTCTGCGAAGCAGATTGGAATGATTGTTTGACCCATCATACGTGCGAGGATTGGCCGTGTAAATAAAAGCATGCTCGTGCCATTTTCTCGATAAGCCGCCCTGGATCGTCTGTTATCGGTACTTACCCGACTGTCGATGCGGCCCCATCGCGCGGCACATGGTTCGGGTGAACTACGCCGCATCGCCGCGCCTTGCCGGTAAAATCGCCCCCTACTGAATCGACCTCGCGGCGCGCTCGCCTCACCATCGTGACTACCACCCTCGACCAACTGCGTGCCGGACAATTGGCCGGTACACAACGCCTCAAGCTAGCCTGCGGACTCAGCGAATTTCCGCGCGAAATTTTCGCTCTGGCAGATACGCTGGAAATTCTCGACCTGTCGGGCAATGCGCTTGCCACGTTGCCCGACGACTTGCCGCGTCTGCATAAGCTGCGCATTATTTTCTGCTCGGACAACGCGTTCACCGAACTGCCTGAAGTGCTCGGCCAATGCCAGCACCTGAGCATGGTGGGCTTCAAGGCCAACCGCATTCGCACGCTATCGGGCCGGGCCTTGCCGCCCGCACTGCGCTGGCTGATCCTCACTGACAACCAGCTTGAAGCACTGCCGCCGGAGATCGGCAACTGCCCTGAGCTACAGAAACTCATGCTGGCAGGTAACCGTCTGCGGACACTGCCGCCACAACTGGCCGCCTGCTCGCGTCTCGAACTGATCCGTCTCGCCGCCAACCGGCTGACCGGACTGCCCGCCTGGCTGCTCCGGCTGCCACGGCTCTCGTGGCTCGCCTATGCGGGCAATCCGTTCACCGCAGCACTGGAAGCAGCGGCATTGGAGGACACGCCTATCGCGGAGACGCCTTGGGACGAGCTGGATCTGCACGATCCACTTGGCGAGGGAGCTTCGGGTGTCATCTACCGCGCGGCGCATCGCCGCCCCGGCGCCGGCTCGCGCGAGGTTGCGCTCAAGCTGTTCAAAGGCGCGGTGACGAGCGACGGCTTGCCTCACTGCGAAATGGCCGCCTGCATCAACGCGGGCGCCCATGCCAATCTGATTCCCGTACTGGGCAAAGTAAAGGACCACCCTGACGAGAGCCACGCTCTGGTGATGGAGTTGATCGATCCGCAATTCCGGAACCTGGCCGGGCCACCCAGCCTGGCGTCGTGCACGCGAGACATTTATCCCGAAGGAACCCGTTTCACGCTGGCCGCGGCGTTGCGCATTTCACATGGCATTGCTGCGGCGGCCAGTCATCTGCATGAGCAAGGCATCATGCATGGCGACCTGTACGCCCACAATATCTTGCATTGCGGCGAGGGGCGCGCCCTGCTCGGCGATTTTGGCGCCGCATCATTCTATGAGGCGGAGGATCCGACCCTGGCATCTCTGCTGCAGCGCATCGAAGTGCGCGCATTCGCCTGTTTATTGGAAGAATTAATCGAGCGATGTGACCCGCATAACGCCTCGACGGGCGCAATCGATGCACTGCTGCAACTGAAAAACGCATGCTTAAACGAAGATGTTTTCGCCAGGCCATCGTTCGAGCAGATCAAACGCACACTATCTGCTTTGGCTAAATCGAATGGAAGTGCTACAGATATGACAAACGCCTGACGCGTGATGCATCAGGCGCTCAATACAGCTCGCAAGGTGTGGATACTAGTCGCGCGCGACCAGATTATTGATGCGCCCCTCGCCCGTTACGAGGCAGCTCGACAGGAAGTTTTGTCCCTGCCCGCTGGAGGCCGCTTCTGAGAAGCCTTTATCCATGGCCCCCAACCTGACCATCTCGGCTCCCTTTTCGCATGAAATAGCGCCTTCTTCGCCGGCTTGCGCATGAGTGAGCGCACGGCCCACGGTCAGATACGCAAGGAGCATCAGTACAGCAATATTAAATACGCGTCTCATGGTTTGCCTCCTCTGCGAGCAAGACTAACGCGGAACCATGATCACGGGATGTTAGGGGTTTCCCGATTAGGGCGGTCTATGACACGGGTCAATCAGGAGGCCAGAATTTACCGTCTGCGGGTTTCCCCTTTGTCAAAATAGCATGCTGCGTTGCGGCGAAATTGCATCATGCGGCGCAGCAATTTCATTCAATATCACTGTTAGGAAAACAGATTACTTGCCTCGGCAACCTCAGAACATGAGCCGCCAAGTGTCGCCGGGAGTTCCTCGCGCAGGAACTCGACGTAGGAGCGAATCTTCGCGTCCAGATACAGACGTGAAGGGTAGACCGCGTAAATGTTCAGGTGCTGGGAGGTGTATTCCGGCAGAATCCGCACCAGTTCGCCGCTGCGCAAACCTTCAATAGCCGAGTAGAGCGGCAGCACACTGATGCCCATGCCCTCGGCCACGGCCACCGCCAACGCATCGGCCATATTGACCCTGAATTTCGTCGCGCCGAGTACGAAGGTTTCACGCCCGCCCGGTCCTTGAAAAGCCCATTCGTCGACGGGAAAAGCGGGCGTCACCGTTTGCAGACAGGTATGCGTGCCGAGATCGGCTGGCACGGCCGGCGCGCCGTGACGCTCGAGATAGGCCGGCGACGCGCAGGCCACGCTGAACGTGCTGCCAATGCGCTGCGAGATCAGCCCTGAGTCCGGCAGCTCGCCGGCCAGCACAAGCGCGATGTCATAGCCTTCGTCGAGCAGGTCCGGCACACGCTGTGCGAGCGTCAGTTCGACCTTCACATCCGGATAGCGCTGCCGGTAGCGGCCCACCAGCGGCACTACGCAATGCTGGCCGATACCGGTCATCGCATGCACCCTCAGCTTGCCCGACGGGTACGTGACCGTATCGCTCGCTTCGGCTTCGGCCTCATCGACATAGGCGAGAATCTGCTCGCAATGGTGCAGGTAGCGTTCGCCCGCCTCGGTGAGCGCGAGGCGGCGCGTCGTGCGGTTCAGGAGCCGGGTGCGCAGATGTGTCTCGAGGTCGGAGACCGCGCGCGACGCGTACGCCGTCGTGGTGTTCAGATGCTGCGCGGCCGCGGTGAAACTGCCCGCTTCGACGACACGAATCAGCACGCGCATTTTTTGTAGCGTATCCATACGATCCTTCAAAAACCGGTCTGAATTGTGGCATGAATCAGGCGTGCGATTCTCTCGAATACCGTAAAGATGCATTGCACTCCTTGGGGCTTTCAGACGGTCTTAACCGGCGATTTTTTCCTGGCCGGTGAGCGATGCACAGCGTAGGATCGAAGCCGCAGGTTGTCCCGCTATCGACTGCCCGCCCGCCTGGCGAGACTGGAGGCGCGGGCGGTTTCACTGTCATCGGCCAAGGAGGGAAGCAATGCTTCCGGCAGCGCAGACGTACGAAACACTGACGGCACAATTCGAGTGGCAAATTCCATCGCGCTACAACATCGGCGTCGACGTGTGCGACAAATGGGCCGACGGCTCGGGCCGCCTCGCACTGATCTACGAGCATCGCGACGGCAGCGCGGCACGCTACAGCTTCGACGATCTCAAGGCGCGCTCCAACCAGTTCGCCAACGCGCTGCGCCGTAGCGGCGTCGTGCAGGGCGACCGGGTGGCGATCTTCCTGCCACAATCGCCCGAAACCGCGATTGCCCATCTGGCCGCCTACAAGGCCGGCTGCATTGCCGTGCCGCTGTTCGCGCTGTTCGGCGTCGACGCGATCCAGTACCGCCTCGCGGACAGCGCCGCAGCCGCGCTCATCACCGACGACGCAGGCCTGCAAAAACTCGCCGGGATCCGCCACACGCTGCCCGAACTGAAAGCGGTGTACTGCATCGATCCTGGGCAGGCCACCGCGGCTCACGAGGCATCCGCATTCTGGAGCGCGCTCGAAGCCGAGCCCACCACGTTCACGCCAGCCGACACCGCCGCCGACGATCCCGCCGTGATCATCTACACCTCGGGTACCACCGGAAAGCCGAAGGGTGCGCTGCACGCGCAACGGGTGCTGCTCGGGCACCTGCCGGGAGTCGAACTGTCGCAGGCATATTTCCCGGCCGGGGCCTCGGTGATCTGGACACCGGCAGACTGGGCGTGGATCGGCGGCCTGTTCGACGTGCTGCTGCCGGCGTGGCATCACGGCGTCACGGTGCTTGCGCGCCGCTTCGAGAAGTTCGACGGCGAGGCCGCGTTCGATCTGATGGCGCGCCATGCGGTCACCCACACGTTCCTGCCGCCGACCGCGCTCAAGATGATGCGCACGGTCGCGCATCCCGAGCGCTGGAAGCTGTCGCTGCATGCGGTGGCAAGCGGCGGCGAATCGCTCGGCGAAGAACTGATCGCGTGGGGACGCACCGCGCTCGGTGTGACCATCAACGAGTTCTATGGGCAAACGGAGTGCAACGTCGTGGTGTCGTCGTGCGCATCGCTGTTTGCGCCGCGTATTGGGGCCATTGGCAAAGCGGTGCCCGGTCACGAGGTCGCAATCGTCGATGATGACGGCCACCCGCTGCCCCACGACACCATAGGCAACATCGCGATTGCCGGCCCGGACCCGGTCATGTTCCTCGGCTACTGGGGCAATGAGGCCGCCACGCGCGACAAATTCCGTGGCCGCTACCTGCTGACCGGCGATCTCGGCCAATGCGACAAAGACGGCTTTATCCGCTTTGTCGGGCGCAACGACGACGTGATTACGAGTGCCGGTTACCGGATCGGGCCAGCCTCGATTGAAGATTGCCTGCTGCAGCATCCGGCGGTCTGCATGGCGGCGGTCGTCGGCGCGCCGGATGCGCAGCGCACGGAGATCGTGCTGGCGTTCGTGGTGCTGAACGCGGGCTTCGTGCCCGGCGAAGAACTGGTGCGCGAGATTCAGCAGCATGTCAAAACGCGGCTTGCCGCGCATGAGTATCCGCGCGAGATACGCTTTGTCGAAAGCCTGCCGCTGACGGCCACCGGCAAGGTGATTCGCAAGGAACTGCGGGCGAGTCTCGCGAAACCCGCGTCGTCAACTTGAATCGTCAGGGCCGAACCGGGAACCTCCCCGCTACCCGGTTCGGCGCCCACGACGGCCCGGCTCGCTGCGGCGTTTGCTGCAAACGGGCATAATTCCGCTGCCGCGCGCATTGCACCTCGCAACACGCAGGGCAATCCGGCACGCCCCGCCACACTCCACGGAACGATTCGATTGCAACTACGGCAACTACGTGCAGACGACGCGCTGACCCATCCTGGGTCGCTGCTTGCTCCCGACGGCCGCATCATCGCGCCGTACGATCTCGAGCAGCGCGACGCGGAAATCGGCGAGCACCTCGCGCTCGCGAGCCAGCCCGGCATCCTCAACGCTGCCGCACAGCCGTTCGAACTCGACTACTCGCAAGCCGCAGTCGTCCATGTGATCAACGGCATGGGCGTCACGCTCGGCGATTCGATCATCGGCCTGACTGCACTCGATGCGATCCGCCAGGCCCATCCGCAGGTGCGTTTCGTCGTGTACCGGCCCGAGCTGGCGCCGTCCTACGTCGAGCAGCTCTACGCACTTGCCGAGGGTAGCGTTGCCACCACCCGGGCGTTGCCGTGGCCGCTCGAGGCGATTGCGCGTAACGAAGTCCGCATTGACATCGGCAATCATCTTTTCTGGCCCGGCTTCATGTCGCTGCCGATGATCGACTTTTTCCTTGGCGCACTCGGCACGCCGCCAGCGAGCGTGCCGAGCGCTCACAAGACGAACCGCTGGCTGCAGAACTTGCCGTTGCCAGCGTTACCCGACGCGTGGCGAGACCGCGCTTACGTGCTTTTTTGCCCGACCGCGAGCACCCCGGTCCGCAGCATTCCTCAGCCGGTGCACAGCGCGCTGGTTAGCCGTCTGTTCGAGCGCTTCGGCCTGCCCGTACTCGGTTTTGGCGCGGTGGATCATCCTCACTACGTGGATGTGAGCGCCCTCTCCGCCAACACGGCGCACTTTCTTACGTGGGTGCGGCATGCTCGCTACATGCTGACCTCCGACACAGCCGCGGTCCATATCGCGGCCGGTTTCGACGTGCCCACTACCGCGTTCTTCACGACCATCGCACCCGAGCTGCGAGTGCGTGACTATCCGCTCTGCCAGCCTGTGGCGCTAGAACTACCCGGGTTGCGCAACGTGCAGGCCAGCGAGCGCGCACAGGACATGGCACGCGTGGACGCGGCTTATCGGCTCGCCGTGCGCGGTGAACTGCCATTTGCGCCGCCGCGGACCGCGTAGCCGGACGGCAGCGCGGTAGGTAGCAACGAGCCGTCAACAGGATCGGGCATGCCTCATGCTGGTTAGCAGTCGTACTGCAACCATCAACCGGAGGAGAACCATCATGCCCTATCTGATTGGCTGGCTACTCGGCGTGCCGCTCATCGTCCTCGTCATCCTGTATCTGATCTTTCATTGACGTGAGCCCGCGCAAGCTCGGCGCCTGCTGGCGAGTGTGTCCGCCAGCAGGCGCCGCGTCAACGTGGCACGGCCATGAGCGGCTGTGCGTACCGCACGTTCGCTGCAGGCGTCACGCCGTAGTTGGTGGGCGGTGGCACGACAATGGTCGTATAGGAAAGCAGCGGCTCCGGCACGGGCGGCGGCGCGGTGACTGCGACCGCAGGCCCATACGACACGACGACCCGCGAGAACACGCTTGCCGAATAGACAAAACCAAAGGCTGCGGCCGCGGATACACAGACAAAACGAATTTTCACGAGCACTCCTGATACGCTGAACGATGGCATGCGTCTTCATTCATGAAGACGGAATCCGGATGGTTCGGATTGCTGATATCTTCTGCCGAACCGATTGGGGCGCGCACTGCGCCGACCGACGAAAGATACGCAAACTGCCACGCAAATGGCAGCCGTAACTTGTTTCATTCCATGTCGCCCGCGTCGCGACATATCTCGACATGATTTTCAAATTGCCTTCGCCGGCGGAGTCGACAAGAATTCGGCCTGTCGTTGAACGGCTCGCGGCACAACGCCGGCGACGCTCGATGACAGACTCCACGGAGAACGAGATGAACAAGCTGTTGGCAACTCTGGCGCTGTGCCTCGCCTGCACCGGCGCATTCGCGCAAACCACGACGGAACCGATGGGCGGCAACCCGCAGCGCATGGCGCAGATGGCCCAGCAGTTGCAAAGCCGCTTTGCCGCCGCGAACACCACGCAGGACGGCAAGCTCACCCGGCAACAGGCCGCTGCCGGCATGCCGATGGTCGCCAGGTACTTCGATCAGATCGATACGGCTCGCGCCGGCTACGTAACCTTGCCGCAAATCGAAGCATTCATGCAGCAACGCGCGACAGCGCACTGAGCGGGGCAATCATCAGATGGATCGTAGACGTGGCGAGTGCGTGTGGCTTCCGCTCGCCCTGTCCCCAAAAAACGCTATTCTGTTAGATAGATGGAAACGTACTTAAGCTTTGCATGGGACCAGAGCAAGTGCCAAAGCGCTGATTCCGGTCGACTGGAGACCCGCATGGACCGACCTGCGAAAATCATCGTGCTCGACGATGAAGCCGAATTGCGCAACATGCTGCAGCGCTTTCTGACCGGTCACGGTTTCGAAGTACGCGTAGTCGAAGACAGCAAGCGGCTCGACCGCTACTTGCAGCGCGAGCCCTACGATCTGCTGGTGCTCGATCTGATGATCGGCGAGGAAAACGGCCTGGAAATCTGCGGCCGCCTGCGCGCCGAAGGACAGACGTTGCCCATTCTGATGCTGACGGCCAAGGGCGATCCGATCGACAAGGTAGTGGGCCTCGAAACCGGCGCCGACGACTATCTCGCCAAGCCTTTTCTGCCGCGCGAACTGGTGGCGCGAATTCGCGCGCTGCTGCGGCGCCAGAAGATCGCCTCAGGCGACCCAACCGTGACCTCGCAGACGGTGCGCTTCGGCGACTACAGTCTCGACCTCGGCAAGCAGTTGCTCATGCGCGCGGGCGAACCGCTCGAGATTCACTCGGCGCAGATGCTGTTGCTGGCCGCGCTCGCGTCGTCGCCGAACCGGCCGGTGAGCCGCGACAACCTGATCGCACGGGCTCGCGGCCGCGATCATGAGGCGCTCGATCGCAGCATCGACGTTCAGGTGCTGCGCCTGCGGCAGATCGTGGAAGACGATCCGTCCAAACCGCGTTTCATCAAAACGGTTTGGGGTGTCGGCTACATGCTGATCGCCGACGTCGAGTCATGAGACGCATCATGCCGCGTCTCGTCTTGCCCAGAAGCCTGCTCGCGCGCAACATCGCACTGCTGATCGCGCTCGTCATGCTGTCGCAAGTCTGTTCCATCCTCGTGCTGGTGCATTACGTGCAGAAGCCGCGGGTCGAGCGCACGGCCATCGTGTTTGCCCGCTACGTCACCACGCTCGACTCGCTATTCGAGGCCGCCCCGGACGGTGCGCGTGATGCGTTGATCGCGCATCTGAACAATGGCGCGCAACCGCCGGGCCCCAACGATATCGAGCCGTCACCCAGCCTGCTGCATTTCTATCTTGTCTTTCAGCGCGACGTGTTTCTCGATACGCTGCGCGCGAATCTGCCCGCCGACATGCAGGTGCGCTGGCAGACTGAAGGCGGCCAGCGTCTCTGGATCAACATGCATGCACCGGGCAAGCCTGCCTGGATTGCGCTGCCGATTCCCGAAGACGCCCGCGGAGCCGGTCTCGAAGCGGCCATCGCGCTCTCGCTCGGCCTCGCCGCGCTTGCCGCACTGACCGGTTATCTGATCCAGCTGCACCTGAACCGGCCGTTGCGAAACCTCGCCCATGCCGCCCGGCGCGTGAGTTCGGGCGACACACCGCCGCCGCTTCCCACGGACGGTCCTACTGAAATCGCCGAAGTGAGCAGTGCCTTCAACCAGATGATGCAGACGCTGCAGCAAGCCGAGGCGACCCGCGCCGTGATGCTGGCCGGCATCTCACACGATATTCGCACACCGCTCACCAAACTGCGCCTCGCAATGGCCATGGCAATCACCGAGCACGGCGACGACAATTTCGTTGTGTCTGCAGAGGCCTATCTCGACCAGATCGACACCATCCTGCAACAGTTCATGGACTACGCCGGCAGCGGCGAGCGTGAGACGGCACAACCAGGCGATCTCAACGCACTGGTCAGCCGGCTTGCCGCGGATTTCGCGGGACTGGGTCACGAATTCGCGCTCTCGCCAGGACCGGTTCCCGAATTCGCCTTTCGCCCGATCACGATGATGCGGCTCCTGATGAACCTGATGCAGAACGCTGTCGTCTACGGACGGGAGGGACTCGCGGTGCGCACCTGGGTGCAAAACGGCACCGCGTACGTGGCGGTTTGCGATCGCGGCGAAGGACTCGCGCCGCAAGAACTCGAAGCCCTGAAGGCGCCGTTTCAGCGCGGCCGCAACGCACGTTCGCAGCCGGGCGGCACCGGCCTTGGCCTCGCTATCGTCGAACGGATCGCGCGTTTGCACGGTGGTTCGTTGCAGTTTCATGCGCGCGAGGGCGGCGGCCTGGAGGTGTGGGTCGTGTTACCGCTCAACGCCTCGCGCCAGCCCAAAGAGCCCGGTAGCTGACAGTCGGCAGCCGTCAAGCGCTTAAACGGGTCCAGGTCGCAACCTGTCGTGTGATTGCAGCACGCGCCTTGATTGTGATCTTTAGCCTCGTACAATGTAATCCGGCATGCTGGTGTCACGTTGAGAAGCTGCAACGCTGCACGCGGCGCGGCACTCAAAAGCGGAATTTGTTCGAGGTACACATTTATGACAAACAGCGAGTATTTGCTATCGCATCAGGATCTGGTCAAGGCCGTCATCATTCACCAGAACATACATGAAGGATTCTGGCGCCTGAATATCAACTTCAGCGTCGTCGCGACACACGGCAAGCAGGTACCGGACCCGTGCCTCAGCGTGACGATCCAGGGCATCGGCATCATGCAGACGGAGCCGAGCGACGAGATGGCGGTAGACGCGGCACTGGTCAATCCCGAAAAATTCGCGCCCATCGAGGACACAAGCCACGATGCCCCTAGCGGCATGCAGTTTGGGCGCGACATGTATCGCAACGTCGCAGTTCATCTGCGCGATGCCACAAGACCGGGCGGCGCCGCACGTTCAGTAGACCTGCGTTCCCAGCTCCAGCAGCAGAAGTAGGCAACCGGCGGACGCTGCCCGCGCCGCACACTAGGTTCGGCGCGCCGCCCGCATCATTGTTACGTATAGCAGCGCGCCTGCTACGGCGCCGATTAGCCAGCCGAAGTTGTTATCCGGCAAGACATGCAGCAACTGCGTGCAGAGTTCCCAGCCCACCGAGATGATGCCGGAGATCGCCAGTGCGGCAACGCCCACCTTGTTCCAGCCGCCGTCGTAATAGAAACGTCCTTGCGGCGCCATGCTGTACAGCTCGGCAGTCTCCACCTGCTGCTTCTTGATGAGGTAGAAGTCCGCCATCATCACGCCGTATAGCGGCGCGAGCACCGCCCCAAACACGCTGACGAAAATCGTGATCGCCTTCGGACTGTCGACAAAAATCCAGGGGCACACCAGCACGGCCAGAATGGAGGCGATAAGCCCCCCCTTCTTGAAGTCGATATGGCGTGGAAACAGGTTCGCAATATCGTAGGCCGGCGAAACGAAGTTGGCCACGATGTTGATGCCCATGGTCGCCACGATAAACGTCAGGCTGCCGATCACCACGGCCAGCTTGTTCTGGATGTGAGCGACAATCGCCACCGGGTCCATGATCATCGAGCCGAATACGCTGGCGCTTCCCGACGTAACGATCACCGTGATAATTGCAAAGACCACGAAGTTGACCGGCAACCCGAGGAAGTTGCCCACTTTCATCTGCCGTTCGCTCCTGGCAAAGCGCGAGAAATCGCCGAAGTTGAGCAGCAGCGCGGCAAAGTAGCTCACCACCAGCAGCGTGGCGTTGCCCATGCTGGCGAGCTGCTCGCCACCGGAGAGCACCTTGCCGCCAAGCGTCAGGCTAAGGCTGCCCAGGCCCGCCTGCGAGAGAATCCAGGCCATCAGCGCGAACATCACCACATACACGGCCGGCCCGCAGAAGTCGATGAACTTGCGGATCGTTTCCATGCCGCGCTGGAAGATGAACAACTGGAACACCCACATGAACAGGAAGCTGATCCAGCCGAGGCCATCGAGCCGCAAGAAGCTGACGCTGTGCAGGGAAGCTGCCGCGGGAAAGAACAGGAGAATCAGCGTCGCCACTGCTTTCGAGGCGAAATAGGTTTGCACGCCGTACCAGACAATGCCGACCACGCCGCGAATCACCGCTGCCAGGTTCGCACCCATCACGCCCATGCTGACGCGCGCCATCACAGGAAACGGAATGCCGTGCACGTAGCTGGGTTTGCCGACCAGGTTCATCAGTACGTAGACGATCAGAATGCCCACGGCTAGCGCCGTCAACACCTGCCAGCCGGAGATGCCGAGCAGAAACAGGCTGGCAGCAAACGTGTAGCCGCCCACGCTATGCACGTCCGACATCCACATGGCGAAGATGCAATAGCCGGTCCACGTGCGTCTGTCGAGCGGAACCGGCGCCAGATCATGGTTATACAGACGCTTGTCGCTCTGTGTCGCAAGGCCGGCCACATCGAGCGGGGCACCACCATCGATAAGCGGTGAGGTCGACATCTCTCCTCCTTTGCTGCTGTGCCTGAAGACAGGACCCGGCGCAGGCGCGCCGCCGGGCTGCGGACGAACTGGATTCCGGCCGGCCGCTTGCTGTTGCAACAATTCGGATGGTTCCACGAAAAAAAAGACCGCGCCAACATAAATGGGGCGCGGCTTGGCCGGGAAAGTGCACAGTGTGGGAAATACCGGCAAATGCAGGGAAACGCAGCCTGCGGCAACGCTTGGGCGTGCTGGTAGCGGCCGATGCGGCGCTTACTGCAGATGCTGCCCGCCGTTGATGGCGATGTTGGCGCCCGTCACGAACGCCGCCTCCCGCGAGCACAGATAGAGCACGAGCGCCGCCACTTCGTCGGGCTGGCCGAGCCTGCCGACCGGAATCTGCGGGATGATCTTCGTATCGAGCACGTCTTGCGGCACCGCCATCACCATCCTGGTGGCGATAAAACCGGGCGATACGGTATTGACCGTCACCCCCTTTTTCGCGACCTCGAGCGCAAGCGACTTCGTAAAGCCATGCATGCCCGCTTTCGCGGCGGCATAGTTGGTCTGGCCGAATCCGCCTTTGGAGCCGATGATGGACGAGATATTGATGATGCGTCCCCAACCCCGCTCCACCATACCGTCGCACAGTGGCTTGGTCATGTTGAAGAGCGAATCGAGATTGGTGCGCAGGACGTTGTCCCAGTTGACCTTGTCGAGCTTCTTGAAGCTCGCGTCGCGCGTGATACCGGCGTTGTTGATGAGAATGTCGACATCGCCTACTTCGGCCTGCAGCTTCCGCACACCTTGCTGGCACGAGTCGTATTCGGCGACATCGATCTGATAGGCGTGAAAGCGGCGCCCCGCCGCTTCCATTCGCTCGAGCCACGCAGGCGCGCCGGAATTGGCCGGCGAATAGGTGACCACAATCGTGTAGCCGGCATCATGCAATTTGACGGCAATGGCTTCGCCAATGCCGCCCATTCCACCTGTCACCAATGCGATCTGATTTGTCACGGCGGCTGCCTCGCGTGAGAGGGTCATGACCCGGTCTACGCGCGGTCAGCCTGTCCGGCCGCTCTTACCCGGTCGTTACATCCGATGTCTTCGCGGTGCGCGAAAGCACCGCTTCGAAGCCGCCTTCGGCCATGCTGACGGCTTGACGAACCGACTTGTTGACGCTGTCGCGCAACGCGCTGCTCGTCTCCATCAACTGCTTGAGCGCCGCAGCCGCTGCTTCGGAACCTGCGGGCGCCTGACTGGACAGCGTCTCGAAAAGCGTCTGCACCCGGCGATTGTGCGCTTCGTACTGCTCCCCCGCAATCGTCATGAGGCCCGAATTCATGCTGGATGCGATTTCGTACAAAGCACGCTGATAGGACTGGGCGCGCGCCGCCAGCGCGCCGTTCGGGCCGCTCTGTTGCGTGAAAAACGCCTGCGGGTCGGCAGCGGTCAGCAGCTTTTGCGAGTCGGCCAACGCGGACCGGGCCGCCTGCATATTCAACGCGGTCAGCTTCTGCAAGCCCTCCACGGCGAGACTGGCGAGGCCGTAGAACGCTTCAAGGTTGGCCTTTTGAGCGGCAGCAAACTGCTCGGGATACAACTCGTTCATTGTGTGGCTCCTGGAATCAACCCAATGATGCTTCGCCTGACTGGCAAGGCATGCTCGAGTAATGGAATGGCTAAGGTGGGAAGACGAGCCAGCTAAAACACGCTGGCGCTAAGTAAGCTCGTTCGTCCTCGTGATATTTCTTGTTTTAAATAAGCATAACAAACTAATTTTATGGTCTCTCAGGTTTTACAACTGCACGGCCGTTCACTTTGTTGCTTGTCTGGAATCCTCTGTCGGGTTGCGCGGAAAGTGAGGCGTTTTCGGCTGGCCGGCTCAGTGCATCCGTCCGGCGGCTTTCAGAAACGAGTGACCTTCATGGGTCAGACGCGGCAGCGCTCGCCCCGACGATGCATGTTCGAGACTGACCAGTTGGCGCGCCAGCAGGACATCGAGATCCTCCCGGTCGACCTCCAGTTGATCCGTGGCGTCCTTGACCAGCATCAGCGTTGCGAATTCGTGAGGGCTCAGCATCTTCGTCTCCCAAGTTTTTAGGTGCTGCGTTGACGGGACGTTGACGCGCCACCGTCGCGCCCCGAACCTGACTCTTTGAACGGATACCGCACATCTGATTCATCACCGACTCGATACGCATCGCGCATCAAGGGAAGTCATCTTAATTCGGATAAGCGTAAATTATCAATATGTGGGAAAAATCTTTTTGCTGTGAATCATGTGAACGCTATATCAGGTATTTGCTGAAACGTCTTCAGCGAAATCTTGATTGATCAGTTCAACGGACGGTTGCCATAAGCGCCCCCATCCCGACCAGCAGAGCGCCCATCAAACGATTGACGGCGCGCATGCGCACCGGTCTCAGCAGGAGCTCGCGGAGGCGGTGCGAAAACATTGCCATCGACGCCACGCCCACCGCGAACACCAATGCAAACGACACCGCCAGCAGCAGGTATTGCTGATTAGGTGACCAGCTCGACTCCACGTTGATGAACTGCGGGAAAAAAGACGGAAAGAACAGCAAGGTCTTTGGATTGAGTCCGGAGGTGGCAAACCCGCGCCAGAACAGACTACGCTGTTTGCCGCCGCCGTCACCGTCAACCCTCGAGTCGGCGAGACTGCTGCTGCGCCATTGCTTGCACCCCAGATAGACGAGATAAAGCGCCCCTGCCCAGCGCAACACGGTCAGCGCGCGGGCGTCGATCAGCAGCAGCGAATTCAGACACAAGGCGGTAAACACCAATTGCAGCAGGACGGCGCAGGTGCCGCCCCAGACGCACGGCAGCGCATGGCGCCAACCGGCATGAAGCGCGTGGCTCATGGTCAGCACATTGACAGGACCGGGCGAGTAGACGAGGACGAGCGAGGCGAGAAGAAACGAGGCGTACAGCTGGATCGACATTACGGGCTTGTTCTGCTGCAGAGCCAACGTGTGCTAGCCGAGTGGCATGGCACCCGGGTGCGAGCAGTGCTGGCCGAGATTCGGTTACGAGCGCCCCAGCCCGTCGCCGGTACTGCCGCTTTCGCGCCAGCTCTGGCGGATTACCGACACATGGGGCACCCCGGCATTTTCTTAAGAGAATGCCTCCATGCCCGGCGAGCGCGTCCTCCAGCGTCGGTCACGCCGGAGTCTGCCCGCCGCGCCATCTCCGGTGGAGACGGCGCGCCCCCAGGCGGCAGCTTGTGGCTGCGCCGGTTCAGCGAAGAGTATCCACGAAACCGGAAGCTTGTCCCGGGCATGGAAGCACCCTGAAAATATACCTTCCGGTCCGGTGGACGGGCTTCTTAAATGGTTGCACCGATCGTCGATCTTCGGAACAATGTCCCTGTAAAGTAATATAAACATGAATATTCTTCCGAATTCATCATGAACACTCGAAACCGTCCGCTGGACAACCAGGATCGCAAGATCCTGCGGGCGCTGCAGAAGAACGCGCGCCTGCCGAACGCAGAACTCGCCGAACTGGTCGGCATGTCGACTACCGCGTGCTGGAACCGCACCCGTCAGCTCGAGGCCGAAGGCTACATTCGCGGCTATGTCGCGTTACTCGATCAGCAGAAACTGGGCTTTGCCGACGTGGTGATCCTCGAGGTGACGCTCGACCGTCACGAGGACGACGCCCTCGCCCGCTTCGGTGCGGAGCTGGCAACACTGCCCGAAGTGCTCGAGGCCTATCTTGTCTCGGGCGAATATGACTATCTGGTGAAAGTGGCCGTGGACGGCACTGCCGGATATGAACGCTTCCTGCGCGAAAAGCTGTACCGGATCTCGGGCATCCGCCACAGCCGCTCGATGTTTGCGCTGCGCTGCATGAAGAGCATTCCCTCTGTCGAAATCTAAACGCGCGTTTCGAACGCGCGGCCAGATATATCGGACTCCATAGCATAGCCACGCGGCGATTCATCTGATCGATGAGCGGTGGCGCATGTAACGTCCGGGTTACGTGGCATGTTGCGGGAACACGTAACATTTCGCACCTGCATGCGGTGCGCTGCGACCACGCAAGCGCGTCGGCATCGCATCCGCAAATGCCATCCGGCAAGGCTCTCAGGCGTGCCCACATCTGGCTGCGCGAACCCGAGCGTGGCGCCGTCGCTTACGGCCTGGCTCTCGCTTCCTGGCGCGGAACTTGCCCCTTACGACTGCCCGAGCATGCCAACCCCACTCATGGCGCCACAGCGCCCGACTCGAACAATACGGCAGCGCGCACACACGCGGTATCGGGCCCGGAGCACACATTTTCTGCAAGGACGTTTCTGCAAGACCGATCAGCGGTTTTCCGGGGGCACTGATTACACCTTTGACCAATCAGGACGCGATTCCATCGCGAAAGGACTAATCATGGCTCCCTTCAAACACACTCTTGTTGCATCGGCGAGCGCACTCCTATGGTGGTCGCTTGCTACCTCATGCCAGGCGGCCGATTTCACGGATACGCCACCTCCCTCGATGACGCAAGGCGGATGGACCGGCACCGGGACCCCGGGATCGGGCTTCACGGGGACGGGGTATGGCAGTGGCAGTACAAGCGGCGTCAGTTCCGGCTCCGGTTATAGCGGAGGTACCGGGCCCGGTTACGGTTATGGCGGCGGTTGGGCCTGGACCTCGCTAGGCGGAAATGGCGGCGGATATAGCGGCGGCTCTGGAGACGGCGGTCAGGGAGGCTGGGGAACCGGGACAGGCGGGTCCGGCGGATCGGGCTCAGGCGGATCGGGTGGCTCTGGTTCTGGTGGCTCTGGTGGCTCTGGTGGCTCTGGCGGCTCCGGTGGCTCCGGTGGCTCCGGTGGCTCCGGTGGCTCCGGTGGCTCCGGTGGCTCCGGTGGCTCCGGTGGCTCCGGTGGCTCCGGTGGCTCTGGCGGCTCCGGTGGCTCCGGCGGCTCCGGTGGCTCCGGCGGCCACGGCGGCTCTGGCGGCGGTGGGTCAAGCGGCGGAAGCGGTGGCTCCGGCACAGGCGGCGAAGGCGGCTGGGGCGGCGGCTCCGGTGGAGGCTGGGGCGGTGGCTCGGGCGGCTCCGGGCCTGGCGGCGGTTCGGGC
>NZ_SCNV01000001.1 GCF_005503145.1 Burkholderia sp. 4M9327F10
ACCCCACCCGGCCCATCGCCCAACGCGACCTCAGCCAGATGCGCGCGGGCGATTTCCCGCACGATAGATAACCCCAGCCCGCTACCCTGTTCGCCGGAGACCCGGAAGAAAGGCTCGAACACACGATCGCGTAACTCAGGCGCAATACCCGGCCCCTCGTCGTTAATGGTGAGCACCACGCGTCCATCCGTTGTGTGGACCTCGAGCGCCACGTGCCCGCCCGCAGGCGTATAGCGAATCGCGTTATCGAGCAGATTGAACAGCAGCACGGACAGCAGCGGTTCATTGCCCATGACCTGCGCAGGCTCATCGAGCCGTGCCGACAGTTCGACCTGGCGGCGCTGCGCAAGCAACGCAAGCTGTTCGATCGTTGCGGTCGCAACCTCCCGCAAATCGACGGGCGCACCTTCAAACTCGGCGTAGTCCGCCGCTTCCGCCTGAGCGAGCAGCAACAACTGGTTCGTCAGCGCCACCAGCGAAAGGTTGCTGCGGTGCATGGCCAGCAGTGTCTCTTTGAGCTGAACGAGATCGTCCTGGCGTCGTGCGTATTGCAGTTGCGTGCCGAGCAAGGTGAGTGGCGTGCGCAGTTGATGGGCCGCATCCGCAATGAAGCGCCGCTGCATGGCGGTCTTGCGCTCGATGATATCGAGGCACTGGTTGAACGCACTGACAATCGGCCGCAGTTCATTGCGCAGCGGATCGGCCTGCACCCGCAGCGAGGCATTCGGCGCGCGCACCAGCATCTCCTTCGCAAGCCGCATCAACGGACGCAGTTCGAACGTCAGTCCGACGCACACCAGCACCACTGCAATCGCCACGATGCCGGCGAAATGCAGCATCTGCGGTCGCCATAGCGCGGTGGCTGTCGCATCGCGCTGCATCAGCGTACGTCCCACCGATACCACGATCCGCCTCGTCGCACCCGAGTCGTACATGGGCCGGATCAGCGACACCGCGCGAATCGGGTGTCCGCTCACGGTCGCGTCATACCAGAGCGGTGCGTCGCCCGGCACACGCAGCGGGAAATCCGAGGTGCCCGCAATCGTCGCGCCGGCCACTTCGCGAATGCTGAAAAAAACCTCGTCACCGGCTGGCGTGCTCAGAATTTCGATTGCGCTGGGCGAGATCTCCGCGTGCAGATAGCCGCTCTCCCACTGGATATCACCCGCCATCACGCGCGCCGACGACAGCAAGGCTTCATCCTGCAACAGGCTCGCCGTGCGCTGCGCGTTATCGCGTGCGATCAGTCCCGCTGCGATGACGTACACCGTCATCGGCAGCAGCATCCACAGCAGCAGCCTGAGCCGCAGGCTATTCGTCATCGGCGCCGTCTTCCAGCAGATAGCCGAGGCCGCGTAGCGTGATGATGGTCGCGGTGCTCTTTTCCAGCTTCTTGCGCAGCCGTGACACGTAGATCTCGATAGCGTCTTCGCTGGTGAACGTGTCCGCGTTGCTGAGCGAGTCCGCCAGCATGGTCTTCGCCACGGTCTTCTTGGCGCGCAGGATCAGCGCCTCGAGCACCGCGTGCTCGCGCGGCGTCAAGGCCAGCGGCTCACCTTCGACGGCAAACTGGCAGCGGTCCATGTCGTAGGTGAGATTGCCGCATTTGAGCCGGTTCGAGCGCGACGACGATTGCCGCCGCGCGAGCACCTTCACACGCGCAACCAGCTCACGCGCGTCGAAGGGCTTCACAATGTAGTCGTCGGCGCCGGCGCCGAGACACACCACCTTCTCGTCGACCGCGCCGGTTGCCGTCAGGATCAGCACCGGGGTCGCGTCGCCGCGCTCGCGCATGCGGCGCAACACGCTCTTGCCGGACAGATGAGGCAGATTCAGATCGAGCAGCACGACGTCGTAGGGCACCGCGCGTAGCGACACCTCAGCGGCTTCGCCGTCGCTCACGCGGTCCAGCATGAAGCCGTCATCCTGCAGAATTCGCGCAAGCCAGTGCGCCAGCTGATCGTTATCTTCGACGAGCAGTAACCTCATCGCATCTATCCCCAAAGCGTTCATGCCGTTCTGTACTTCTCCCGCGCACTGGCCGAACGGTACAGAACCAGGGTCGCGGTGACCCCGCACAGCGCGGCAAATGACATCCAGCCTCCCGGCGAAGCCTTGTCACCGGTAGTATGAATCAGCCAGGTCGAGATGGCCGGCGTAAATCCGCCAATCACCGTGGCGAGACTGTACGCCATCGAGAACCCGGTGGTCCGCACATTCACCGGCATCAACTCGGTCAGCGCGACGACCATGGCGCCGTTGTACCACGCGTACAGCAGCGACAGCCACAGCTCAACCATCAGAAGACGCTCGAACGACGGTTGCGCCACCATCCAGCGCATGACCGGATACGCGGTGAGAATCGCGAGTGCGGTGCAAGCCAGCAGCACCGGGCGGCGGCCGACGCGGTCGGAGACGGCGCCGGCAATCGGCAACCAGATAAAGTTCGATACGCCGACGCACACCGTGACCAGCAGCGCATCCATCGACGTCAGCTTCAGCACGACCTTACCGAAGGTCGGCGTGTAGGCGGTGATCAGATAGAACGAAGCCGTCGTCATGATGACGAGCCCCATGCCGGCGAGGATAAGCCCCGAGTGCTGCAGCATCGAGCGGGCGATCTCGCCGATGCTCGGATGATGGCGGCGCGCCGCGAACTCTTCAGTCTCCTGCAGCGAGCGGCGCACGTAAAACAGGAACGGCACGATCAGGCAGCCGACCACAAACGGAATACGCCAGCCCCATGCGTTCATCTCGGACGCGGGAATCAGGCGGTTCAGCAGCACGCCGAGCGAGGCCGCAAACACCACGGCCACCTGCTGGCTCGCCGACTGCCACGAGCAATAGAAGCCCTTGTTGCCCTTGGACGCGATCTCCGAAAGATAGACCGACACGCCACCCAGCTCGACCCCGGCGGAAAAGCCTTGCAACAGGCGGCCAAACAGAACGACGGCGGGGGCAATGAGACCGACCTGCGCATAGCTCGGCACAAACGCGACGCACGCGGTGCCCACCGCCATCAGCATCAGCGAAAGGATCAAGCCCTTGCGGCGGCCGTGACGGTCGATGTAGGCGCCCAGCACGAGTGCCCCAATAGGACGCATCAGGAAGCCGGCGCCGAATACGGACAGCGCCAGCATCAGCGAGGCGAATTCGTTGCCGGTCGGAAAGAACGTGGCTGCGATCGCGGCCGCGTAATAGCCGTACACGGTGAAGTCGTACATCTCGAGAAAATTGCCGCTCGTCACGCGCAGCACCGAGCGCACGCGCGATTCTCTTGAGGCGGCCGGTGCGGCTACAGCCGCCGTTTCGCTCGATGAAGATAAGGATGTCATGATGTGATGGCCTCAGTGGTGAGGGACGAGCCCGTCCTCGGTGGATCTCAAGGCCACCGAATGAGGCTCCGTTACAGGTGGAAACGTGACGGATCAGCCGATCGTCATCACGGACTTGCCCAGTTGACGACGCGACTCCAGCGCTTCATGCGCGGCTTCAACGTTGTCGAGCGTATAGCGGCCGCTGATTTCGATCTGCAGCGTACCGTCCAGCAAGGCCGCGAAAATTTCGTCGGCGCGGCGCTGCACCGTGCCGGCATCCGCAAGATGATCCGCAAGACGTGGACGCGTGAGGAACAGCGAGCCGGCCTCACCCAGTTCGATCGGATCGAGATCGTTCAGGGAGCCCGAGACCGAGCCGTAGTTCACCACGAGGCCGCGGGTCCGGGTGGCCCTGAAACTGTCTCGCAGGGTCGCACGGCCCACCGCGTCGAACACGACATCGACGCCACGTCCGCCGGTCGCCTCGCGCACGCGCTCGGCAAAGCGGCCCTCGTCGTAGAGCATCACGTGATCGGCGCCATGCTGGCGCGCAACCTCAGCCTTCGCTTCGCTGCTGGTGGTGGCATAGACCGTCACGCCGCGCCGCTTGGCAAGCTGCACCAGCAACTGCCCAATGCCGCCCGAAGCGGCGTGCACGAGGCAGGTGCTGCCCGCGCTCAGCTGCGCGACATCCTCCAGCAGATAGTGCGCGGTCGATCCCTGGAAAATCGCCGCTGCCGCGAGATCCAGCGGAACGGCTGCCGGGATGTGCGCGGCGCGCGCCGCCGGTACCACCGCATATTCCGCATAGGCGCCCCAGGAGATGCACCACGCGACCCGGTCGCCGCGCTTGAACGAGGTCACATTCGCTCCCGTTGCAACCACCTCGCCGGCTCCCTCCATCCCCAGCGTGCAAGGCAACCTGACCGGATAGGTGCGGGAGGTCTTGTACTTGCCCTGCCGCGTATGAACATCCATGAAGTTGATGCCCGCGCACCCTACCCGGACCAGAACGTCATCGGGACCGGGTGCCGGGATATCCAGGTCGACTCGCTGCAGTACTTCCGGCCCTCCGTACTCTTCGATGCGTATGGCTTTCATAGGTGCTGTCCTCTTGCTTGATGCGTATCTGTGCCTGCCCGTGCGTGACTCAATGCGTGTCGCGCCCGTCAGCGAGCCGGCATGGCGCTGGCCTCATCGGCAAAGCGGTTGGTGTAGGTCCGCGCGAGATCGACGTGCCGCGGCAGGATCGCCGAGTCCACTGCGGCAAGCACGCTCAGCACCGTTTGCGGCGCGCCGTCGGGCATCCTGCCGTCGCGAGAAAACGAGGGGATCGATCCAGCCAGCGCCTGGCGGTACAACGGTTCGTTCGGCCCGACAAAGTTCTTCGGCAAAGCGGCCATGATCTCGTCGGCGCTGTGCGAAGCGATGAAGGCGAGCGAGCGGGTCAGCGCGCGCACGAGATGCCGGGTCTCATCCGGATGACTCGCCACCCACTTGCGCTGCGCATACAGACAGGCTCCGGCATACGGACCGCCAAGCGCCGCACGGGTGCCCTCGACCGTGCGCATATCCACCAGCACCTGGGCGGCGCCGGCGTCGAGCAGCCTCGATGCGGTCGGCTCTTCGACCATGCCGGCGTCGATCGAGCCTTTCATCATGGCGTCGATAAAGCCGCTATCCGGACCGATAGGCGCCACCGTATAAGCGCTCGCGGCAATGCCCGCCTGCTGCGCGAGATAGCGGCTCAGAAAATAGGTGGAGGCGCCGAACCCCGTCACGCCGAGTGTTCTACCGCGGGCGTCGGCCATGCTCTGCATCGGCTGCGCGACTTTGGTCGACGCGAGTTCCGCGAGCCCCGCCGACTGCGCGAAGACGACAACCGCCTCGACTTCCAGACCGCGGCTTTGCAGATCGATCGTATGGTCGTAGAAGCCCACCGCGCCTTGAATGGCGCCGGCGATCAGCTCGGTTGCGGTATCGACGCCCGCGGGTTCGGACAGGATCTGCACGTCCAGCCCTTCGTCGCGAAAGTATCCGAGGCGCGCGGCCAGCGTAACCGGCAGATAGACGATCTTCGATGCGCCGCCCGTCATCAGCGTCAGCGTCGCGGCATCCGCATGCGGCGTTCCGAGCAGGAACGCACACGCGGTCGAGGCGAGCGCCATGATGCGGGCGAACGGTGGCATAGGGGGGTGTCTCCTTTTGAGCACCCGTCCGCTAGATACGGATCGCCTGGTGCTGTGCTTGCGTGGAGTATAAAAAACCGACGCCTTCTGCCTGCTTTCCGTCGCAACGAAATGTTGTGAGTGTTTACCCTCGCCACACTGCTACGGCATCTACACAGACTCTCATTTATATCCGGGTGTTATTGACTTTATTTTTACCCGGATATAAATTGCAGCCCATCTGAACTCAGGGACAACAACCGTGGCTGCGTTAAACCTGAATACCGGCGCCACAGCGCCGGTCGTGGATGAAGTCGAGCTTGCGGATCTTCCCGTCACTGGGACGATTCCGCACGAGCTGGATGGCGTGCTGGTCCGCAACGGCCCCAACCCGCTGCGCGGGCAGTTTGCCGGCAACGACGTGCTGGACTGGTGGCCGGAAGACGCGATGTTGCACGGCATCGCGTTCAAGGGCGGTCGCGTCATGCGCTATTGCAACCGCTGGGCGCGTACCCGACGGTGGGCGCGCGTGCATCACCCTGAGCTTGAGCCGTCGCTGCTCGACTCCAACCCGAACGTCAACGTGCTCCAGCATGCGGGCGAAATCCTCGCGCTCGCTGAAGGCGGCGCCCCGCTCGCGATCACCGCTGAACTCGAAACGCTAGGCGCCTCGCGTCGTCACCTGGAACTCGTGGATGGCATGACCGCCCATCCCAAAGTCGATCCACAGACAGGCGAACTCATGACCTTTCGAGCCGATTGGAAAAAGCCGTGGCTACGCTATGGGGTAACGGACGCGACAGGCAGGCAGAGCGTCGACATCGAGATCGAGCTGGCGTCCCCGTCGATGATGCACGACATGGCGATCACCGCGAGCCGCAGTATTCTGCTCGACCTCAACGTTGCGTACGATTTCTCGATGCTGTCGCGCGGCTTTCGCATGCCATTGCGCTGGCACGATGAGCGCACGGCGCGCATTGGCGTCATTGACCGTCATGGTGGCGGACTGCGCTGGTTCGAGATCGCACCATGCTTTATCCAGCACGTGGTGAATGCCTACGATGCGGACGACTCGACCGTCGTGCTCGACGTGGTTCGATATTCCCACTTCTTCCGGCTCGCAAAGCACGCAACGGGTTTCGAGGACAACCCGCTCGGCGTGCTGTGGCGTTACGTGATTCACCTTGATAGAGGGACCGTGACCGGGCAGCAGATAGACGACGCCGGCATCGAACTCCCGCGCATCAACGAAAACCGCATGGGCCGTCCCTACCGGTTTCTGTACGCTGCCGGGCAGCCGACCAACACCGAGATTCGAGGCGTGATTCGCTACGATCTCGAACGCGGTTCGATGCAGCGATACGGGGTGCCCGAAGGCGACCAGAACAGCGAACCGGTATTCGTGGCCCGCCCAGGCGCTTCAGCTGAAGACGATGGCTGGCTGCTGGTTTGCGTCTACCGGCACGCCACGCAGACGAGCGATGTGGTCATCCTCGATGCACGCGACATCGAAAGCGGCCCGCTCGCGACGGTTCATCTGCCCAGACGGATTCCCGCAGGCTTTCACGGCGCATGGGTGTCACAGGATGGTTAAAGTGCCGGCCAAAACGAAACGAGCGTGCAACAGCTGGGGTCAGAAGTCACTTAGGTAAGCAAACCACCTGTCCCTTTCCAGACATTACAAATAGAAAATTGCGGCCCGCAAGCTAGCTGATCCATATGGCAATCTGGTGACTATTTTTTACCGCGCTTCGTTGCCACACGGAGGTGTCGAAAGATTTATCGATCCGCTAAAGTATCGGCTCAACAGGCCGTTTACCGTTTACGTAGGTGGGCCACGCCCTGTTGGCAACTTCTTCGATTTCGCTCGACATGTGCACGATACCGGCGGCGCGGCGCTCGTAGACCACGCTCAACAAGTGACCGGCCGTATCGGTGTCCTATCAAAGGGTATTTATGAAAAGGGATGACGTCCTTGAGATCGCCAACCGCCTGAAGAACGAAGGGCGCGCAATCTCTCCTGTCACCGTTTGTCTGGAAGCATATGGCCAGTCATTGCCGGAAATCGCGGAAACGCTCCAGCAATGGCGCGACGAAAGACTGACACCCGTCGATGCGGGACTCGCCACCCTGCCGACGCCTGACGACTTCGGCGATGTGATGCGCGACGCCATCGAGCGTTGCTGGGCCGTGGCTCAAAAAGGGGTGCGCGGACAGGTCGACGCGGAAATGCGCGCGCTGCGCGAGCGCACCGAACAGGCCGAGCGCGAAACCGGCATGCTGTACATCGATTTGACGCGCACGCTGCACGAACTGGAAGCCTATAAGCGCAAACTGGCCGAGTTCCAGCATGCCCCGGCCGGCGCAACGCGCCTGATCTCCCCGGTCGAAGAAAGCCCCGTTCCTGCGCTTGCCGCGCATTCGGCACCGGCCGCGAGCGAAGCGGCAGCGGAAACGGAAACGGAAAGCCATTTGTCAGCATTTGACGAACCGGCGCCGCACGTCGAAGAACACACGCACGAGGCATTGCTCGACAGCGAAGCCGTGCACGAGCATGCGGTGGAAGAGCATGCGGTGGAAGAGCATGCCACGCTGGAGCACGCCGTGCCTGAGCAAGCAGCGTCAGAGCATGCCGAATTAGAGGACGCGGCGCCTGGGTTCGCTTTGCCCGAACATTCAGCGCCGGAACACGCTGCCCCGGAGCACGCAGCACTTGAGCATGCAGTGCAGGAATTTGCCGCTGACTCCCTGGCGTTCGACGAAACCGAAGCTGTGCATGCACAAACGGCGTTTGACGAACCTGCACAAGCGCCTGCATTCGGGCCGCATAACCCCGTCGAGCCGACCGAAGACTTTGCTGGCATCGACCTGCAAGACCCGCTCGCCGCTGAGCCGGAGCATGCCAACGCCCTTAGCGAGCAGTTGGCTTCTGCAGAAGCACGCGCTTCAGCCGCTGAGGCCCGCGTACAGGAACTCGAAGCGGAGCTGGCCGCCGCCGCTCAAGCAGCCGAAGCGGCCCAGGCCACTCAGGCCGCCCAAGCGGCTCAAGCCGTCCACGTGCCGGCAGCAGACGCCACCGCCGTACACGCAGCCCAGGAAGAAGCCGCGCAGCGTATCGCCGAGGTGGAGCAGGCATTCGCCCAGGAGCGTCAGACGCTGCAAACGAAGCTCGACGAAGCAATCCTGCATTGCGCACAATGGAAGCAGCGCGCCGAGCAACTGCGCGCCGACTTCACGCCGCTCAAGGAACATGCCGCCTGGGTAAACGCGCAGTCGGTCGGCCGCAGCACGCTGTGCAGCAGACTGATTGTGGAACTGGCTCGGGTGAGTCCGGGTAACCCGCTGCTGCGCAAGGAAGTCCAGCAGCAGATCGTCGATCAGGCCGCCCAAACCCACGCAGGGTAAGTTCGGCCGTCGGCAGCGCTGAGCAACACAACAAAGGGGCGCCCAAACGGGCGCCCCTTTTTCGTTTAACGCTCATTCACTGCCCTGCGCGCCCCTCGCGCTCAGCTATCGAGGCGCAATGTCATGTGTTGCTCGTCATAGAACCGGTCCGCGACGCGCACCGCACGCCGCTCCACACCGTACGCCTCGAATCCAAGCGATTGATACAGACGCTGTGCACGTGGATTTTCGGTGTGCACGGCCAGATTGATCTGCAGCACGTCGGTATCGCGAGCGTGGGCAATAGCCCGCTCAAGCAGCATGCGCGCCACACCACTTCCGCGCCACTGCGGATCGACAAGGACTCCCCACAAAACGGCCTTGTGAGCAACCTGCACGAGTGGCTGGCGCCGCAAACCCACGATGCCGATCAGGCGTGAACCGTCAAACGCACCAAATACAATCTGCGTGTCGGATTGCCGGATCCGCTCGCCAATCGCTTCGGGTGTGGTCCGGGCCTCTTCTTCGTAGGTCGGCCAGATGGCAGCCGGGGAATCTGAAATTGCGTTCAGGCGAAGCGCCTTGAATGCTTGCGCGTCTTGAGCCGTCAAGGGCTTGACGATGATCTGGTCTCTGTTCAATTGTTATGCCTGACGTTGAACCACACGGCCATCGGCGAGATCGATCTGCTCGCCGATCCTGAGCGCCTGGATCTGCTGGACCTGCTGCGCCGAGAAACGGTGCTCGGGATCGAGAAACACGTACATCGGATAGACGAAGGTACCCTGCTTCCAATAGCGACGGTCGAAGGTCACGGCGAACTTTTTCTCCGCATGTTTGACCCGCTCGAACGAAGCCAGCTTCGCGCGAAATTTGACGACGTCGCCACGGACCAGATCGCGTTGTGACGTCACAAGCTCCGCTATGTCGCTTGCCGCACCGTTCCCGGCCGTGAACCTTTCCGCGTTCGCGACCGCAGCCTCGCCGGCCTCGACCAGTTCCTTCATCCACCGCTTCGCGTCGGATAGCGCGCTGTA
Source organism: Burkholderia sp. 4M9327F10 (assembly GCF_005503145.1). Lineage (GTDB taxonomy): Bacteria > Pseudomonadota > Gammaproteobacteria > Burkholderiales > Burkholderiaceae > Paraburkholderia. The sequence continues at coordinate 9,907 of NZ_SCNV01000001.1, forward strand.
TACCGTCGTATTTCCCATTTCCACCACCTGATCAAGTTGCCGCCAGTCATGCCGCTGATCGTCGATGTCAGAGTTTAACCCAAGCAAAACGGCGCGCCGCAAGGAAGCGTGCGTCAAAGCGCGTTCCTTCACACCAGGTCGACGCGGTCCTGCGCAGCATTACGGCCGGTCGTGGGCTTCAGTTGCTCGCCGAACTGCAACGCAGCAAGCTGGGCGTAGAGCGGCGAGCTTTGCAGCAACTCGGCGTGACGTCCCTGTGCGACGATGCGCCCCTGTTCCAGCACGACAATCCGGTCGGCCCGCTGGACAGTTGCAAGGCGGTGCGCAATGACCAGCGTGGTGCGGTTCTGCGCGGCATTGTCGAGCGCCGTTTGCACCAGCCGTTCGCTGGCGGCATCGAGCGCGCTGGTGGCCTCGTCGAGCAGCAGGATAGGCGGGTTCTTCAGGATCGCGCGGGCAATGGCAATGCGCTGACGTTGTCCGCCGGACAAGCGCACGCCCCGCTCGCCCAGGAACGTGTCGTAGCCTTGCGGCAGTTCTTCGATAAAGCCTGCCGCAGCGGCCATTTCAGCGGCTTGCCTGACCTGCGCGAGCGTCGCATCCGGCGCGCCGTAGCGGATGTTGTCGAGCACGCTGCCCGAGAAAATCACCGATTCCTGCAACACTACGCCGATTTCGCGGCGCAAATCGGCAAACGCCACCTGCCGTGCCGGCACGCCGTTGATCAGAATGGTGCCCGCCTGCGGGTCGTAAAAACGCAGCAGCAGTTGAAACAAGGTGGTTTTGCCGGCGCCGGAAGGTCCGACCAACGCGACATGCTCGCCCGCACGCACATGCAGCGACAGCCCCGAAAGCGCCGCGATGCCCGGGCGGGACGGATACGAGAAGCTCACGTCGTCGAAGCGAATGCCCTCCCCGTGCGCCGGCAACGCAACCGTGGGCTCGGCCTCCACCACCGGCGAGTGCGCCGCCAGCAGTTGCAGCAAACGCTCGGTCGCGCCCGCGGCCCGCTGCAATTCGCCCCACACCTCCGCGAGTGCGCCCACCGCACCGGCGGTGAACACGGCGTAGAGAATGAACTGAGACAGTTGACCCGCCGTCATGCGCCCGTCCATGACCTGCTGCGCGCCGAGCCATAAAACGAACACAATCGCGGCGAACACCAGCACGATCACCACGGCGGTCAGCCAGGCGCGCGCACGGATCCGCGTAAGCGCCGTGTTGAAGGCGACCTCCACGGCGCCGGCGAAGCGCCGCGCCTCGTACGGCTCCTGGGTGAACGACTGCACCGTGGGCATCGCGTTGAGCACCTCGCCGGCCAGCGCGCTCGCGTTCGCCACCTTGTCCTGGCTGGCGCGCGAAAGCCGCCGCACACGGCGTCCGAAGATGACGATAGGCGCCACCACCACGATCAGCGTGGCGATGATGTAGCCCGACAGTACCGGGCTCGTCACCGCAAGCATCGCCACCCCGCCCGTCAGCAGAAAGAAATTGCGCAGGCCCATCGACAGGCTGGTTCCTACCACGGCCTGGATCAAGGTGGTGTCGGCCGTTAGCCGCGACAGCACCTCGCCGCTCTGGGTGGTCTCGAAGAACTGCGGACTCATGCCCAGCACGTGAGTGTAGACGGCGCGCCGCAAGTCGGCCGTGACGCGCTCGCCAAGCCACGACACCAGGTAGAAACGCATCGCGGTGGCGCCCGCCAGCAGCAACGACACGACGAATAGCGCGAGGAAATAGCGGTCGATGTGGGCGCGGTCGCCACTGGCAAAGCCGCGGTCGATCAGGTATTTGAACGTGACCGGCAACGCCAGCGTCGCCCCCGCCGAACTCACCAGCGCGAAGAACGCGAGCGCCCAGCGTCCCGCATAGGGACGAAGGAACGGAAACAGGGCAAACAGGGGACCGATGCGCGATGAACGCGGGACGGCATCTGACATGGAGATTTCCCGGCGGCTAAAAGACCACCCAGATTGTGCCAGTCCCGCGGGTTTTACGGAGGCTGAGAGCGCGCCGCTCAGATATTCTCGATCGCCACCGGCTCAATCTTGTCGGCGGGTTCGAAGCCGAATACCTTTCCGTAAAAATACAGCTCGGATTCGAGCGAATGCGTGATGTTCTCCGCGCGCTTGAAGCCATGCCCCTCGCCCTCGTAAAGCACGTGAGCAACCGGCAAACCCTTTGCACGCACCACCTGATAAATCGATTCGGCCTGGTTCGGCGGCACGACCTTGTCCTCCGAGCCCTGGAACAGGATCATTGCGCTCGACATCTGCTCGACGAAATGAATCGGCGAGCGGGCCCGGTAGAGAGCCTGCTGTTCCGGGTATTGGCCGACCAGTCCCAGCAGGTAGCGCGATTCGAATTTGTGCGTGTCCTTCATCAACGCTTCGAGGTCGCCCACTCCGAAGTAGCTGGCGCCCGCCTTGAAGAAATCGTGGAAGGCCAGGGCGCACAGCACCAGGTAGCCGCCCGCGCTACCGCCGCGAACCGCCAGTGCGTCCGCGTTCACGCGCCCCTGCCCGATCAGGTAACGGGCGGCATTGATTGCGTCGTTGACGTCGGTGACGCCCCATTGCCCGTTGAGCCGTTGCCGATACGCCCGGCCGTAACCCGTGCTGCCGCCATAGTCCACGTCGACAACGGCAAAGCCGCGACTGGTCCAGTACTGGATCGGCCACTTGAAGCCGGAATGGGTCGACGAGGTCGGACCGCCGTGGGCGATCACGATAAGCGGCGGCAAGGTACCCGCCGGTCCTTCGAAATCGGGGTTCGCCGGCGCATAGAAATAGGCATGCGCGTACAGACCGCCCTCGGTCGGAAACCGGATCGGCTCGGCGACCGAGACATAGCGGGCATCCACCTCGCTACTTTGCGAGCTGCGCAGGACGCGACAGGTGCGGGTAGGTAAATCGAGCGCGATGACTGCTTCGCCGGCGGTCGGCGAACTGCCGATGAACACGGCTTGCTGGCCACCGACCCGCAGGTCACGCATCGTGCTGTAGGGCGTCCGGATCTCGTCGAACGCACCGCTTGAAGGATCGCACACCGCCAGATGTGTCGCGCCATCCTGCTCGTAGAGACAGACGATGCGGCCGTCCGCCGTGAAGCCATAGGTGGTCATCCCGAAGACCCACTGCGGCTTGCCGAATTCGGCCTCCATCGGGTGAACCGCTTCGAGCGCGTCGTCGATGTTTGCTGTGGCGGATGAGTCTGCGCGCAACCGGTACAGATTCCACCATCCGCTGCGGTCCGATACCACATACAGATCGCCGGCCGGCGACCAGGCCGGCTGGAACAGCGACTCGGCCGGACCGCCCGCGACCCGGCGCGGCGCGCCGAGCGCGCCGTCGGCCGCAATTTGCGCAACCCACAGCTCCGTGCCATCCCAAGGCATGTTGGGATGGTCCCAGGTTAGCCAGGCGAGTTGCGTGCCGTCAGGGCTGAGGCACGGCGACGAAAAGAAATCGTGGCCAGCGGCGATCACCTCGGCTGCGCCCGTTGCCAGATCGATGCTGACAAGCGTATTGACCGGTTCATGGCCGCCTTCGCGATGGTCTTCGCAAACAGCTATCAGACGCCCGCGAGCCGGATCGGCGATCAGGTCCGCGTAACGCAGGCCGTCGGTGTGCGTCAGCGCCTTCGGCTCGCCCGAGGCGTCGAGCGTGTAGACGTGCTGGTCCTTGAAATTGCTGAAGAAGACACCAACCGTTGTCACCGCCAGAGCGCCACCGCCGTACTCATGCGCGCGTGTTGCCGCGTCGAACGGCGCGGCTGTGAGTTCGTCCACTTCACCGTTGGCGCGAAGCCGGATGATTGCGTTTCTGCCCTTCTCCTGCGGCCTGCCCTCGGTCCAGTAAATCCCCTCGGCGCCAATACGGATCTGTCCCAGCCGGATTGTTGCGCCCACAACCACCTCGGCCGTGACCGGTGATTTCCAGCTGCCAAAAGCCGCGGGGCTGGGCGATCCTGCTTTCGGGGATGAGGCTGAAGAAGTGGAATTCATGGGTGTGCGGAAGGCTGAAGAAAGGGAGTGAAGGGCTGCCCAATACATCTACAACCGGGTACGGCAGATAGCCGCACCCGGCCATGCGCTCAGGCTGCTGCGACGACGCGGATGCTCAACGCCTCGCCGCCGGCTGCAACCTCAAGCAGGCGGTCGACATTCGGATGCGCCCCCGGGCGATTGCGCGCATCTGCCGTGTGCTCGGCGAACACGGCGAGCCCATGCTCAGCCGCCTTCTCGTCCAGCGCGCCGAAAACCTGCTGCAAGTAGTGGTACACCGCCAGCGAGCCCTGCTTTCCGGGCTTATTCTCGATGCTTGCAACAACGGCGCCCTTGCCGTCGACCAGATCGATACGCTCGATGCCGTCAATGGCGGGCAACTGGGCGAGGTTGTCCTTGAATACGTTGGTCGGTTGAATCACTAAAAATACTCCTTCTGTTCCGAAATTTCGTGGTGGGACGTATCTTATCCGAATGTGGTTAAGAGCCTAGGGGATAGCGGCCCAATCTCAAGCCGGCACAATAGGATCGATTTCCCTCTCCGTCAGCCCGAATCGCAACATGCGACGCCGATGATCGGCTGAACCAAGGTAGAGCCGCGACTGTCTGTTGAACGCGTCGAGCAGTTCATGATTCCCCTGCCTGAACGAGAACGCGCCTTTGGGCAGTGAATTGGCGTCTTTGTTCACAAGCGGATGAGGCACCGCATCGAGAAGTTCGTAGCCAATCCGGTCCGCAAGTATACGGTTGCCAAGCGCCGTACTCGCGTATGCGTCGATCCTGCCGGTCAGCAGCGCATCGATTGCCTCAGCCTGCTGATCGAACAGCACAATTTGAGCGTCGCGCACGCCTGCGGCAAGCGCGGCCTCGTGCTGCACCTGGCCAACGATAATGCCGAGGCGCGCATCGCCGCATTCCGCAACCCGGCGGTAGCTGTCCAGCGCCAGCGGATTTCCTGCCCAAACGAGAAAACCGTCGCCGATCGCCCAAACGGGCAAGCTGAAATCCACCTTCGCCATGCGCCGCGGCGTGATGAAAAGCGGGACGTTCATGTCCCAGCGCCCGCTTGCAACGCCAGGCAGCAGTTCTGCGAAGCTGGTCAACTCGTATTCGATGTGCGTAACGCCGATTGCCCGAAGAACCGTCTCGGCCAGTTCGATGTCCGCGCCCGTCGCCCGGCCGCCCGCCTCAGTCCAACCGAACGGTGGTTCTTCGATGTATGCGATTTTCAGTTTCATCTGGAGCGCTTCAACGAGGTATCCAAAAAATTTTTACCTCTACTCACTACACTCGAACACCACCCTCCGGTCCGAAGAAAATCACCCAGGTCCGAAAGTCGGCACTAAAGCTCTCAAAGCGGTGCTCGACGTGTGCCGGAACAAACAGCAGATCGCCCGCAGTGAACGGACAAACCTGATCCGCGCGGCGGAACGTTCCGGATCCCGAGGAGACAATGTACAGCTCGTCACGCGTATGCGGCGTCTGCGTATCGGCGCCCCGTGGTGCAAAGAGTTCAACCGATACATCGCCACGCGCGAACAATTCGGCAAACGGTAACGGGAGTTCGCTCAACAGGCGCGACGCTTCCGTTTCGGAAATGTGCAGTACATCGTTTGGAATAGCCGTCATACCAGGTTCTCCGCTTTGAGCAATCCGTCCGCTTCCAGCACCTGCTGAACCGCCGGCCGGCTCCGCACACGCTCGTACCAGGCCTGCAAGTGCCGGTTCGCACCGAGATCAATATCCGCGTTGTACACGGAACGCATCCAGCTTGCCTTACCCCACCCCGTTAACGCAAACAGATAAGCATCGGCAACGGTAAAGCGGTCGCCCATCAGAAACGGTTTGTCAGCTAGCTGCCGATCGATCCACTGATACCGGCTCTCGAGCTTGGGCCTCGCCATATCGACATACTTGCCCGCCGCGACCGCATAGAGCAGCGGAATAAACCCTTTATGAATCTCCGAAGTCAGGAAGTTGAGCCATTCGAGAAGCCGGTAGCGATCCATGGTTCCATGCGCCGGCGTCAATTCCGTTTCAGGACGCCGGTCGGCAAGGTACTGTGCAATGACCGGCCCTTCACGTAAAAACGTCCCGTCGTCGAGTTGCAAAAGCGGCACGTAGCCCAAAGGCGCGACATCCAGATAACTCGTTCCGTCTTCGATCCGGTGCTTTCGCGCATCCACCCTTATCGTCTGCGCATGCAATCCGGTTTCGTGCAGCACAATGCAAACCGCTTGAGAGCAACTGCCGGGTGCGTGATAGAGCTTCATCCCTTCTCCTGTGTCAGATAACCAGCCGGCGCCATACGTTTGCATGGCAAGGCAGCTAATATCACGCAGTTGCGATCAAAATAGAAGAAGGCAGATTTTTGTGGTGAAGTTAAAAAAAGTATACCTGGCAGGGACCGAACGATGAAGAAAAGCGCGACAGGATGCTCCGTTGAGGAAGCCATGCGCCTGCTGGGTGGTCGCTGGCGATTGTTGCTGGTCTCGTACCTGCTCGACGGCCCAAAGCGTTTCAACGATCTGCGCCGGGACGTGCCGGGTATCTCGCAGCGCATGCTGACGCTCGATCTTCGCGCGCTCGAAGAGGCCGGCCTGATAGATCGCACGATTTTTCCGGAGGTGCCGGTCAAGGTCGAGTATCGGCTGACTGAGGACGGTCAACGTTTGCGGCCGGTTGTGGAAGTCATGCGGGACTTCGGTCTATGGCTCAAGGGCCGTGGTGATATGGCCGATTAGCGCGCCTTTGCGCGCGCCCCCTTCTTTGCGCTCCCCGGGCGAGGCGCTTCTTTGCCCACCGGCAGGTCGCCGCTACTCATCTGCTCCATCCACGACAGGGCATCGACGTAAGAGAGGAACTGCTGCAGATACCCCGGCGACAATTCGCGCATCAATGAGAGCGAGCGGTGGACGAGGCTGCTCGAATTGAGCGGACCGGCATTTCCCGGCACCTGTTCGAGCGACTGCTGCAACTGCCGGCCCGTGCGGAACCTGGACCAGATTTCCCGGAAGTACTCGAGCATGTCGAGTTCCGGATAGGAAGCGGGTCCGGGCAAAGCATCGTGGTGGCCTGCAATATATTCGTTCAGCGCAGCAAGCGCGTCACGCGTGGACCGGTCCTGTCGCGCATCGGCATTGCCAGACTCGCCAATCCCCGGCACCGGACGCTCCAGATCGGCGGCATACGCCGCGAGCAGTCTGGATAACCGCTCGTCGAGAACACGTCGCGCCTCGCCGCTGTGCCCAGCCGCGCGCCGATCCAGCGCCTCGATAAAACGAAAGCGCACCGGATCGAGGCGATCGGCGCCGCGCTCGCGCCATGCGTCGAGTTGCGCCCGCGCTTCGTTCGCCATGTCGCCGCCGCTACTCACGGGGCTTCGCCGTCGCGTTAGACGGCCTCGGCACAGGCGCGATTTCCACACGCCGGTTCCGTGCGCGTCCGGCGTCGTCAGCATTCGAACTCACGGGTTGCTGCGAACCGAACGCCGCCGCAAATACTGAGGAGGACGGAACACCTTCATCGATCAACGCGCGCGTCACCGTCAGCGCTCGCTGGGCCGACAGTTCCCAATTGTCGGCAAAGCGGCGGTTGGCTTCCCGCACCTGCCGGTCATCGGTAAAGCCGCTCACCATCAGGATCTGGTCACTGGCGCGAAGGTAAGCGGAAAGCGGCCCAGCCAGGCTCTTCAATACATCGCGGCCCTCCGGCTGCAACTGAGCGGAGTTCAGCGCGAACAGCACGCTGCCGTTGATGCCGATGCGCCCGTTGACCAGCGTGACCCGCCCCGCCGCCAGCGGCCCTGCCAGCGCCTCTTCGAGAGTCTTGCGGCGCTGCGTTTCCATCTGCCGCTGCTTGACCTCCTGCGCGAGCCTCGTCGAAAGTTCGAGTTGCAGGCCGATCACGCAGACCAGGATCAACACGAAGGCGCCCAGCAACGCCGACATCAGATCGGCGAAGGCCGGCCATATCGGAGCCGACGCTTGCGCGCCGCCGTCGATTTCCTCGCTCATGCTGCTTCAACTCCGGGGGACGCCCGTTCACCGGCAAGCTGCTGAAGCTCTTCGACAATCTGCTTCTGCGACATCATGCTCAGATCGATCACTTCCCGCGCCTGCGCCACATAGTAGGCAAGCTGCTCGTCGCTGCGCGCCGCGGATCTGTCGAGCGCGGCTTCGATACGCTGCAGGTGCGCCACCAGTTTCTCGTTCGACTCGCCGAACGCCTGCACGGACACGCCAAAGGCATCCCCCAGGCTCGCCACTTCCACGGCGCTGCCGGTCACCTGTGCGGCAACGGCGCCGAGCTTGCCGGTTTCCTGCTCGACCTTGTCGGCGAACTGCGTGCCGACGCGCTCCAACAGGTTGGCCGAGGTGGCGACCAGCGCATCGACCGCCGAGCGCTGCTCGGTGGAGGCGTGGTTGACGGCATCGAGGAGGGTTTCGAGCGTAGCCAGCAGGCGGCTGCGCTCTTCGAGCATCGCGGTATCGCGGACCATGCTGTCGGAGAGCTTCTGCCGCAGTTCGGCGACAACCTCGGCCGCCGCCTTAGGCGCTTCCGAAGCGGCTTGCACGAGCCGCGAGATCTCGGCGATGGTGTCGCTGGCGTGCGCCTGCGTCTGGGCAGAGATATCGCGGGCGGTCTGCGCCAGCGTGTCGCAGATCTCCTGATGGCGGCTCGCGGTGCGCGTGCCGGCCTGCTCCCACTCCTCGCTCAAGGTAGCGGCAATCGAACCGAGTGCCTCGGTCCATGCCGCCAGCCGCTGCTCGTCACGCGAAATCCATTCCGTTTGCAGACTCACCTGCGACTCGCCTACCGTGCGCAGCAGCTTGGCCGAATGCTGCTCGAAGGTCTCAGCGGCCGCAGCCAGTGCCTGTTCGTTATGAGCCGCCAGCTTCTCGCCGACGCTTTCCTGCCGTGCGAGCGCTTCCGTCCACGCCTGCGAGACGCTGCCCGCAGTGGCGTCCAGCCGCGCGGACACGCCGTCCAGCAAGCCGGCCGAGCGTTGCTCGAAAGTCTCGGTGAAGCGGTCCAGCGAAGTGCGCAAATTCCCGGCAAGCGCCTCACTGGAACGCTGGTGGTCCGCCAGCGCTTTGTTCCAGATATCGGCCACGCTCGTGGTGGAGGCCGCGAAGCCGGCCGACAAGCCGTCCAGTTGCCGTTGCACGGCCTCTGAGACCGTGCCCTGCAACGCGGCCGATTCCTGCGCGAGCCCTGCCAGCGTGGCCTCCATGACCGGCTGCAACGCTGCGCCGGCGGTGCGGGCGCTTTCCGCGACGCTCTCCTTCAGCGACCGCTCCACCGAGGCTGCGAGGCGCATATAGGCCGCCTCGGTTTTGCCGTGGAACGCGTCCTGGCTGGCGGCTTGCCGCTCGCTCAAAGCCTGGCTCTGCCGCTCGATGGTCGTCATCATCGTCTGCAGGCGCTCGACCAGCGTGGGCATCATCTCGGCCTGGCGCTGCAGGAGCCTGAAGGTTTCCTCACGCTGATGAGCCTGCGAGTAGATCCGCAAGGTGGTGGCGAGCTTGACGTCGAGCAGTTGCGCGGCGTGGATCCGCTCGCGGCGGCACAACGCGGAGAGCAGCCCCAGCATGGCGGAAGTCGCCACACCCACGATCGAGGTGCCGAACGCGAATCCCAGTCCCTTGACCGGCGCCGCCAGCGATGCGCGGATAGCATCCAGGTCCGTGGCGCTCTCCAGCGCGAGACCCGTGCCCCTCAAGGTCGCCACCATGCCGAGCAGCGTGCCCAGCATGCCCAGCAGCACGAGCAAACCGACCAGGTACGGCGTCAGCGCCGGTCCCGGCAACGCCACACGCTCACCCTCGACACGCAGACGCACCGGATTGCGCAGAGTGGGATGCAGCGCGTCGAGCCACGCCGCGAGGCTGGGCGGCGGCCCGGACAAGCCGGCGACGGCGCGCTCCAGCGTGGCCGTGGCCTCACTGTAGCGCCGCAACTCGAACGCGCCCGCCACGTAGCAGGCGCCAATCAGCAGGGTAACGGCCAGCGCCAGCGGATTCGAGCCGAGGTAGCCCACCCCGATCCAGCACACGGCGGCGAGACCCGCCAGGAAAACCACAAAATTGATCAGATACTTGGACATAGCGTCCCGGTTAGCGGGTACGAAGGGCGGCGAGCAACCCTTCGACCGGTTGAAAACGAACATCCAGCTCGGCCAGCAACACGCTCTGCATGTCCCTGCTGAACGCATCCAGCCAGGCGCCGGGCGTGACGGCTGCGGCCGTTCCCGTCGACCCGGCATCGGCGAGCGCCGCCTGCTCAGCCAGGCGCAAACGCTCGAAATGCCCTGCGAGCATCCCCGGCACCGAGGCCAGCAAGCTCCGCTCACGCGGGCTCAGGGCCCGCTCCATTACGGCATCCACGACCGCGAGCCGCGCCATGCTGGGCGTTCTGGCAGCCAGCATGGCGCGCAGGTGGCCACGCAGGTTGCCGATGCGGGTCTCCATGGCCTGCTGCAGGGAGAGGTAGCGCTGACGAAACACCGCGTAGTCGACCTCGACCTGCACGGGCACTGCCGCAGGCCCGCGCCGGTTGGTCCGGCCCGACGCACTGTCGCCGGCGATGCTGGTCACCAGCGCGGCGCGCACACGGGCGCACTCGTCCTCTTCGGCGCTGCCGAAGCCGCGGGCGCCCGCCGCGACGACCGGCGGACTGCCGTTGAGCGCCGTGGACAGTCCGATCGCGTCAGTCCAGCCGAGCCATTGGCTCAGCCGGTCCGAGAGCGATTGGCTGGATTCGGCAACGTCGAGATCCGTCAAGCGCGCAAGTAAGCGAATAAGCGCCGGGCCGCTGAGGGCTGTGCGCTGCGGGACTTGCACCATACCGCCAGAGTCAAAAAAGGCAGCAGTTTACACGTAGATGAGATGGAGGCTGGCAGTTATGGGTCCGAGGGGTGGGCTCACGGGGGATTTTCCCCGGCCGGAAAGCCGCTCGCACGCCAACAGGCAAGCGTTTTCCCCATCCGTTCTTATCCGACTAGGAGCGGTCCTTGCTCGCCGTTAGCATGGGGAAGCAGTTCGCAAAACGGCAAGCCCGATCGCAAGGACAGGTCATGGCGCGAAGGTGCCTCACCCGGCATTGCAGTGGAGGCCGACATGTCGATCCAATCGCTTCCCGTCACCCTCCGCGCCCCAGAATCGCTGCAGTTTCGCCATGAAACCAGAGGATTCGCGGATCTCGACTCGTTCAGGACGCTCCGCCAGGAATGGGAGAGCCTCGCAGCCGCAGCGCAGAGCTATTCATTCTGTCTGACGTATGCCTACTGCGAACTGGCCGCCGAAGTTGCGCTCGCAAGAGGGGCAGCCGTTGCCGTGGCCATGGTGTACGACCGTCGTGAGTTGTGTGCGCTTTGGCCGCTGGTGATTTACCGCCATGGTCTGCTGCGGGTGGCCCGGTCGTTGGGTTGCGGCAGCGACGAAGAATATGGCGCCCCGCTCGTGCATGCCCGAGCCGGCGGCGCGGTGATTGCCGAAGTGCTTCGCGCTGCGCTGGACGTTTGCGCCGACACGCTCGAAATCCGTTTCGTGAGAAGCGATAGCGCGTTGCAAGAAGCGATCGGGCCGCTCAGCCAGTCGTGGCTGCTGCCCTTCATTCCGAAGCGATTGCACAGGCTTCCGGGTTACTCGATCAGCCTGCGAGAGTTCGAGCGATGGGACGATTTTTCGGCCACGCTGTCGAAGTCGCTGCGCGCGGACTTGCGGCACCATCTGCGCAGGTTGAGTGCGAAGGGGCAGCCGGAACTCGGATGGTGCAAGACCCCTGACGATGCCGAAGCGGTTCTGACGTGGCTATTCGCGACGAAGCGGCGCTGGGCGATATCTCGCGGCTTTCATACCCAGTACCTGATGAATGAACAGGTGCGCGATTTTTTCGTCGCGCTGGCGCAGCGCACGGATCTCTCGACGACGCCGCTCGTCACGTTCCTGAAGCTCGACGGCAGACCGGTTGCAGCGTCGGTGAATCTTGTCGGTCCGCACTCCTTCGAAGGCTTCGTCATGACTTACGACGAGTCGCTCAGCGCCTGCTCGCCCGGCAATCTTCTGCAGGAATTCTGCGTCAAGTGGGCGCACGCGAACGGGCGCGATTTCGATTTTCGTCCGCTTTATGCCGCCTACAAAACGCGTTGGGCAAATCGCCAGACGATGCACGATACGCATGTGCTTTTTCTGAGCACACGCGCAAGGCTGGCGGAATTTGTGTTGCTATGGGGTTACCTGATCCGCGTGCTGCACGCAACCAGAACGGCCGCTGCCAGAGGAGTCAGTTCGGCAACGGCGTTCGTCAGCCGCTCACGGCACCGCTCGGCAACGCGGGGCACACGCAGCTTTCGCTGAATGATTTCGCCAAGGCGAATGGTCCCACTTCAGCCGTGCTCCTGCTCCCTGATCCGCTTGCGGTGCGCCGCAACCTTGGCGCGGTTGCCGCAGATTGCCATGCTGCACCACCGGCGCGCGTGGCCCCGCGTGTGATCGGCAAACATCAAGGTGCAGCGCGGACCCTCGCACGCCTTCACATAGGTAAAGTCCTCCTCGCAGACGAATCTCGCCAGCGCCTCGACAATCGGCATCAGCAACGATTCCGCTGATTGCCAGCGCCGGTTCGCACGCAGTTCGAAGCCTGTGCCGCCGTCCGCCGCGTTCGCGACAATCTGCCCGTATTGCGCGTCCTGTTCCAGCAGTTGATTCAAAGGCTCCAGCTCGCGCAGGTCTTTGGCGGTCAACGGCCGCCCTTTGCGCTTGCGCACGAAACCCCTGAACCACTCGCGCAGCTCGCGCGCCCGCGCCGCAACGTCGTCCAGTTCGGCGGGCGTGCAGCCACCCCGTAGTGCCTCAAGCGCGCCGGAAGGAACGAATCCCGCCTGGTCCAGCCAGCCGAGCAAGCCCGCGCCGTCGCTGATCCAGTCGATTTCCTCATCCACGGGTGTCGCCACCGAGTTCAGAAAATCCAGCCCAGGCGCGTCGGCGACAAATATCGCGGGGATCTGACGGTAGTCCATCTCTTATGACGAATCTAAAGTGACGATATCCACATCGTAACCACTAAAAACGCACTTGACAAGTTACATCGAACGTTTGTAACCTTTAAAAACACGTTAAGACGGTTACTAAAACAAACGATGCGTAAGCGTACAAATCGGTACCCACTTCCTTCAAAGGAGCAAGAGATGGCAACTGACACGGTGAGCGCGGTGCTTGTGCACGGCGCATGGGCAGACGGCTCGAGCTGGAGCAAGGTCATAGAGCGTCTGGAGGTTCATGGCATAAGGGCGATTGCGGCGCCGTTGCCGCTTACCTCGTTGCGTGAAGACACGGCCGCACTGGATCGCGTGCTCGAGCGAGTCGGCACGCCGGTCGTGCTCGCCGGACACGCCTATGCCGGCGCGGTGATCGGCTCGACGCGCGCCGAAAACGTCAAGGCACTGGTTTATGTGGCCGCGCTTGCGCCCGACGAAGGCGAGACTGTCGCCGACGTGTTCTACCGTGGTGAAACGCATCCCCTCGCGCCGAAACTCGCACCCGATCAACATGGCCTGATCTGGCTGCCTGATGACGCTTTCGCAGCAGCCTTCGCACAGCACGCGACACATGAGGAGTTGACGGTACTGGGCGCGGTTCAGCGGCCCATTTCGGCTGCCTGCATCGGCGAGGCGCTCGGGCGTCCGCTTTGGAAGGACCGTCCGAGCTGGTTCCTGATCGCCGAGCAGGACCGGATGATCAGCCACGACACCCAGCATTTCATGGCAAAGCGAATGAACGCCCATGTGCATTCGCACCCCGCCGATCACACGCCCATGGTGACGGCCCCCGATGCGGTAAGCGACGTGATTGTCGAGGCGGCACGCGCCGTTTCGAGTCACTAACACGCCTGACAGCCTGTCACCTGGACAGGCGCCCCCTGCCATATCCGGCAGACCACTTGATACTTTGGAGAAAGCTCATGTCCTCAATTGCCTATCGTTACGCTGACGTAGACGGCCTCAAGGTGTTCTATCGCGAAGCCGGAAAGTCAGGCGCCCCGAAACTGCTGCTCCTGCACGGCTTTCCTTCGTCGAGCCATATGTTTCGCGACCTGATCCCCAGGCTGGCAGAACGTTTTCATATCATCGCGCCTGATCTGCCCGGCTTCGGCAAATCGGATATGCCGAGCCGCGAGGTGTTTACCTACACTTTCGACAACATCGCCAAAGTCATTGGTCGCTTCACTGAACTTGTCGGTTTCGACCGCTTTGCAGTGTATGTCTTCGACTACGGCGCGCCCACGGGCTTTCGGCTTGCGCTTGCGCATCCCGAACGGATCGCCGCGATCATTTCGCAGAACGGCAACGCCTACGAAGAAGGGCTCAGCGACGGCTGGAATCCGATCCGCGCCTACTGGCACGACCCGTCGAGCGCGAACCGCGAGGCGCTTCGTGCGCTGCTGACGCACGAGACGACCGTATGGCAATACACGCACGGCGTGCCTGACACCACACGCATCTCGCCCGACGGCTATTCGCTCGACGAGTTCTACCTGAGCCGCCCCGGCGCCGATGAAGTGCAACTCGATCTGTTCCGCGACTATCGAAGCAACGTGGCGCTCTATCCGGCGTTTCAGGAGTACTTCCGCACGCATCGACCGCCGCTTCTTGCGGTGTGGGGAAAGAACGATCCGTTCTTTCTGCCCGCTGGTGCCGAAGCATTTCGCCGCGACGTGCCGGCCGCCGTGGTGCGATTCTTCGACACCGGGCACTTCGCACTGGAAACCCACGCCACGGAAATCGCCGCGGCGATTGGCGAATTCCTGAATCGCTGACGCGGCCGCCAATCGCTGAAAGTGCATTGGAACCGCTCGCTCATTGTTCACTTACCGTTCAAGGAGAAAGGAAATGTCCAGTAAAGTCGCTATCGTCACCGGCGCGAGTCAGGGGATCGGCCGTTCAACCGCCATCCGGCTTGCGCGCGATTTCGGCTCGATCGTGCTGGTTGCGCGCAACCGCGAGAACCTCGAGCAGACCGCCGCCGATGTAAAAAAGGCTGGCGCCGAAGCTCTCGCAATCGATCTCGACCTGTCCGAACCGCAGGCCGCGCAGCAGATCGTCGATCAGACGCTCTCGGCCTTCGGCCAGATCGACGCGTTGCTCAATATCGCGGGCGCCGTGCCGCAAATCGACGTCTTCGAAATGACCGATGAGCAATGGGACCGCGGCCTCGCGCTGAAGCTGCATGGAGCGCGGCGCCTGACGGTGGCGGCGTGGCCGTCGCTGAAGAAAACCTCAGGGTCCGTGGTGTTGATGTCGGGCAATTCGGCACTGTTTCCAAAGGCGCCGTACGCCGCGGTCGGCACGATCAACGCGGCAATCGTGGCGCTGGCAAAAGCGTTCTCGGACAGGGGCATCGCAGACGGCGTGCAGGTCAACAGTGTGCTGCCTGGCCCGGTGATGACCGGTCGGCGGCAGTCCTACCTGGAACACTGGGCGCCGCTGCACAACATGACGGTGGAAGAGGCAACGGCCAAGTTTCCTCTTGAAGCGGGCATTGCGAGGTACGGCACGCCCGAGGAAATCGCCGAGCTCATGGCGTTCCTCGTGTCGCCTGCGGCGCATTGGATGACGGGCTCGACGCTGCGGATGGACGGCGGCGAGGTCAAGTCGATCTGAACCTCGTTACCGGCGCCGGTCACTGCGCCCCTGCCGTCAACTGCCGTAGCTGCTCAAGCAGCTTCACGGCAGGGCTCGGCAGAATGCCGTCACGGCGCCGGAATGCGGTGAGCGTGCGCCGGCCCACCACGCCAGGCAGGTCGAGCGTATCGAAGACCCCCGCCTTGCTCTCCGTCCCGTACATCGTCGAGGCCATCCAGCTCAGGAACCCCGAGCGCGCAACGAGACTCTTCAGCACGGTGATCGAGCGCGTCTCGACCACCACATTCGGCAGACCCAGCCCATGCTCGGCGAACACCTGCTGCAGGTGTTCGAACGGGGCCGTGCCGCGCGGCGGAATCGCCCATTGCTCGTCGAGCGTGTCCGCAAGGGTCAGCCCAGGCTTGCGCCGCAACGGATGATCGAGCGCCGCCACCACATAGCTGGCGTCTTCCCAGCGGCAGTCGGCGATCGCCGTGATCTCTTCCGTGTCGGGCACGGCCATGCTCAGCGCCAGATCGATTTCACGCCGCACGAGCGCATCGGCCAGACGGTCCCACACGCCCTCGATGATTTCAACCCGCAATTTAGGCCACTTTTCAAGCACGCCGCTCACGGCGAGCGGCAATACCAGACTCGCAATGCTGCCCACCGCGCCGCAGCGAATCGTGCCGCGGGCGAGCCCGCGCATCGCGTCGATCTCCTCACGCGCCTGTTCGGCCTCGCGCTGCAGCAAAAGTGCGTGAGGCAGCAGCGCCTCGCCGACGGCGGTCAGGTGCATGCCGCGCGAATGGCGTTCAAATAGCGGCGCACCGACCTGATCCTCAAGCCGGCGAATCGCCCGGCTGAGTGCGGGCTGCGTGACATGCAGCGTCTCCGCCGCGCGGCCGAGGCTGCCGGTCGCGACAATGGTGGCAAACGCATGCAGTTGTTGTAGATTGAAAGGCATGCCAAAAGGTAATGCCTTTTTGTCGAATAGGCAATTTCGGATTACCCCGAGCCTCGCGATAATGCCCCATCGACATCACGCGCTCAGGTAACAGGAGGCTTCCAATGACAGGCAGCGCGCCCCGGCAGGACAAACAGAATGGCGTCGCGCAAGGCACAACCGTGCGCGATGCGGTGATCGACTTCGCGCGCCGCGTCGGCATGACGTCGATCTTTGCAAATCCCGGCTCGACCGAGCTGCCGATGTTCCGCGATTTCCCGGCCGATTTCCGCTATGTGCTCGGCTTGCAGGAGGCTGTCGTCGTCGGCATGGCGGACGGCTATGCGCAGGCGAGCGGCAACGCAGCGCTCGTGAACCTGCACTCGGCGGCCGGCGTCGGCAACGCGATGGGCAATATCTTCACGGCGTTCCGCAACCGCACGCCGCTCGTCGTCACGGCCGGCCAGCAGGCGCGTTCGATTCTGCCGTTCGAGCCGTTCCTCGCGGCATCCCAGGCAACCGAGCTGCCCAAACCGTATGTGAAATGGAGCATCGAACCCGCGCGTGCGCAGGACGTGCCGCTCGCGATTGCGCGCGCCTACGCGGTCGCGATGCAGGAACCGCGCGGCCCGGTGTTCGTCTCGATTCCCGTCGATGACTGGGACCAGCCCGCCGAGCTATTGCCCGAACGCTCGGTGGCGCACATCACGCGGCCCGATCCGGAGATGCTTGCGCGGATTGGCTCACTGCTCGATGCATGTGAGCGGCCCGCCTTCGTGGTCGGCGCTGCCGTCGACCGCGCCGGCGCCGTCGAGGACGTCGTGCGCCTCGCCGAGCGTCATCGGGCCCGCGTGTTCGTCGCGCCGATGAGCGGGCGCTGCAGCTTCCCCGAGACGCACCGGCTGTTCGCCGGCTTCCTGCCGGCGATGCGCGAGCGCATTGTCGGGTTGCTGGGCAGCCACGATCTCGTCTTTGCGCTCGGCGCACCCGCCTTCACCTATCACGTCGAAGGCCACGGCCCGCACGTGCCGCCCGGTGCGCACCTGTGCCAGCTCATCGACGATCCGGGCACCGCCGCCTGGACGCCGCAAGGCGTGGCCGCCGTCGGCAATGTGCGGCTCGGCGTGCGCGATCTGCTCGAGCGGCCCGCGCCGCGTGAACGCGCGCTGCCCGCTCCGCGGCCGGCGCCCCCGCTCGCGCTGCCGCCAGCCGGGCCGGGCGAGCGCATGTCGGTGGCGTTTGCGCTGCAAACGCTTGCTCAGGTTCGCAACATCGAAGACATTGTCGTCGAGGAAGCGCCGAGCTCGCGACCGGTGATGCAGTCTTACCTGCCGATCGAGCGGGCGGCCGGCTTCTTCACCATGGACAGCGGCGGCCTCGGCCATGGCATGCCGGCTGCCGTCGGTGTCGCGCTTGCGCGCCGCGGCGAACGCGTAATCGCGTTGATCGGTGACGGCTCCAGCATGTACTCGATTCAGGCGATCTGGAGCGCCGTGCAGCTTCATCTCCCCATCACATTCGTCATCCTGAACAATACGCGCTACGCGGCCTTGCAGGATTTCGCGCCGGAGTTCGGCTTCGGCCCTGGTGATCCGGTTCAGGGCACCGACCTGCCGGGCCTCGACTTCGTTACGATTGCCAGCGGCATGGGCTGCCCCGGCGTGCGCGTGAGCGAAGCCGCGCAGTTGCACGACGCGCTGCGCAGCGCGCTTGCCAACGAGGCACCTGTGCTCGTCGAAGTGCTCGTCGCCTGACCGGATCACCCTTAACAAAGAATCGAGCTTTACGTGGCATAGGAGACAAACCATGAAGACTGTGTCGATGTTGATCGACGGAGAACAGGTAGCGGCGCGCAACGGCGCAACGTTCGAGCGCCGCAACCCGCTGGATGGAAGCATCGCTTCACGCTCGCCCGCCGCGTCTGTCGAAGACGCCCAGGCGGCCGTGGACGCCGCCGCGCGTGCGTTCCCCGTATGGTCGGCACTCGGGCCAGGCGAGCGTCGTGCATTGCTCACGAAGGCCGCGCACGCGCTCGAAGCGAAAGCCGATGCGTTCGCCGGGGCGATGGCGGCGGAGACCGGCGCCTCCGGCCTGTGGGCCGGCTTCAATGTGCATCTCGCCGCGCAAGGCCTGCTCGAGGCCGCCGCGATGACCACGCAGATCGGCGGCGAGCTGATTCCCTCCGACGTGCCCGGCAGTCTCGCGATGGGCGTGCGCCAGCCGGCAGGCGTCGTGCTCGGCATCGCGCCGTGGAACGCCCCCGTGATCCTGGCGGTGCGCGCCATCGCGCTGCCGCTTGCCTGCGGCAATACCGTCGTACTGAAGGGCTCGGAGATTTGCCCGGCGACGCACGGCCTGATCATCGAAGCGATCCAGGAGGCCGGACTGCCGCGCGGCGCCGTCAACTTCGTGACGAACGCACCCGCGGACGCCGCGAAGATCGTCGAAACGATGATCGCGCACCCGAAGGTACGGCGCGTGAACTTCACCGGCTCGACACGCGTGGGCCGCCTGATCGCGGAGCAATGTGCGCGTCACCTGAAGCCCGCGGTGCTCGAACTGGGCGGCAAGGCGCCGTTCGTCGTGCTCGACGACGCCGATCTCGACGCGGCCGTGAACGCAGCAGTGTTCGGCGCGTTCGCAAACTCCGGGCAGATCTGCATGTCGACCGAGCGCATCGTCGTGGACGAGCGGCTTGCCGATGCTTTTGCCGACCGCCTCGGCGCACGCGCCCGCGCCCTGCCGCTCGGCGATCCGCGCAAAGGGCCGGTCGTGCTCGGCTCGGTGGTCGACATGAGCACCGTTGAGCGCTGCAACGCGCTGATCGACGACGCGCTCGCGAAAGGCGCCACGCTCGTGTGCGGCGGCAAGGCCGACAACACGTTGATGCCCGCCACGCTGCTCGATCACGTCACGCCTGACATGCGCATTTACCACGACGAATCGTTCGGCCCCGTCAAAGCCATCGTGCGCGTGCGTGACGAAGAGGCCGCGATCGCCTGCGCCAACGACAATCCGTATGGGCTCTCCTCGGCCGTCTTCAGCCGCGACAGCGCACGAGCCCTGAACGTGGCGCGGCGCATCGAATCCGGCATCTGCCACATCAACGGGCCGACCGTACACGACGAAGCGCAGATGCCGTTCGGCGGCGTCAAGGACAGCGGCTTCGGGCGTTTTGGCGGCAAGGCGGGCATTGCCGAGTTCACCGAACTGCGCTGGATCACGCTGCAGACCACGCCGCGCCACTATCCGTTCTGAGGGGCATACCATGCAGATCGCGATACTGGGCGCGGGCGCGATGGGGTCGCTGTTTGGTGGCCTGCTCGCCGAGGCCGGGCACTCGGTGAGCCTGCTCGACATCGACGAGGCCCATCTCGAGGCCATCCGGCGCGACGGGCTACGGCTCGCGACCGACACGGGCGAGCGCATCGTGCGCAACCTCACGGCGCTGCGTCCCGAAGCGGCCACACAGCCGGTCGATCTGCTGATCGTCTTCACCAAGACACTGCACACCGACGCCGCGCTCACGGCGGCGCGCACGGTGCTGGGCCCCCAGACCGCGCTGCTATCGCTGCAGAACGGCCTCGGCAACGCCGAGCGGCTCGCACGCTTCGCTGCGCCGCAGCGTGTGCTGGTCGGCGTGACGACATGGCCCGCGGACAAGTCGGAACCCGGCCGCGTCAGTTCTCACGGCAGCGGCGCGATCCGCCTGATGAGCGCCGATGGCGCGCATACCCCGGCGCTCGAACGAACTGTGAACGCACTCAATGAGGCGGGCCTGCATTGCACCGCGGACCCCGACGTCTGGGCGGCGATCTGGGAAAAGGTCGCGTTCAATGCCGCACTCAACAGCCTGTGTGCGGTAACGCAATGCACGGTCGGCGAGTTGACCCACACACCGGACGGCGAGGCGCTTGCGCTGACGATCGTCCGCGAAACTGTGGCGGTAGCGAACGCGCATGGTATTGCGGCCAACGAAGCGCACGTAGCGTCAAATGTGCGCCATGCGCTGGCGCATCACCGCGCGCATCGTCCGTCCATGCTGCAGGATGTGCTGGCCGGACGCCGCACCGAGATCGAGGCAATCAACGGCGCCGTGGTCGAGGCCGCACGCGCGGCCGGCCTCGGGGCGGTGTGTACCGAAACGCTGCTGCACCTGGTACGGCTAGTCGACGCGCGCGCACGTTGACCGCGCACGCGGGCCATGCCGAAACGACATGGCTTTTGCTCAAATCGGAAATTCAGTTCGTGCGGGCGACCGCCCATACTCGCACCACCATTACAAACGCATGCGCGCACGACGCGCATCAAGGAGACAACCGATGAGTCACTTTTCCCCTGCTCCGGCTGCCGGGACCACGCCGCTTGGCGGCGCCGGCAGCCCTGCGCTTAGCTACGGCGGCACGACCGTCGATATCGGCCATGCGCTCGATGACGGTCCCTATGCGCTGCTACAGCGGATCGCCGCCATACTCGCGGCGCTCGCTATCGTCGTCGACGGGTTCGACAGCCAGTTGATCGGTTTCGCGATTCCCGTGCTGATCAAGGAGTGGGGCATCACGCGCAACGCGTTTGCGCCTGTGGTCGCGGCGGGGCTCACGGGCATGGGCATCGGCAGCGCGTTCGTGGGACTCTTCGCCGACCGCTTCGGCCGACGCTGGGCCGTGATCGGCAGCGTGCTGGTGTTTGGCGCGGCCACCTGCGCAATCGGCCTCGCGCCGAACGTCGCCACCATCGCCGCGCTGCGCTTCGTCGCGGGCCTCGGCATTGGCGGCGCGCTTCCTACGTCCACGACCATCACCGCGGAGTTCACGCCCGCGCGCTCACGCACCTTCGCCGTCACCGCAACGATTGTGTGCGTGCCGCTCGGCGGCATGCTGGCCGGGCTTTTCGCGGGCCAGGTGTTGCCCGCGTACGGCTGGCGCGGGCTGTTTTTTGCGGGCGGTGTGCTGCCGCTGCTGCTTGCCGTGGTACTGCTGGCAGCCTTGCCTGAGTCGCCGCGCTTTCTCGCGCGCCGCCCGAAGCGCTGGCCCGATCTCGTGCGCCTGCTCGCACGTATGGGACGTGAGGTTCCTCCCGACGCGGCCTTCACCGATGTCCGCGAGCAAAGCGCCGAAAAGCACGTCGGCTTCACCGCGCTGTTTCGCGACGGTCGCGCGCGCGATACCGCGGCGATCTGGGCAGCGTTCTTCATGTGCCTGCTCGCCGTGTACAGCGCGTTCAGCTGGCTGCCGACCATGCTGACGAGCGAAGGACTGTCGGTGTCGCTCGCGGGGTACGGCCTCTCCGCCTACAACCTCGGCGGCGTAATCGGCGCACTCGCCTGCGCGCTCGCTATCGCGCGCTACGGCTCGCGCGGGCCGCTGCTGCTGTGCTGCGCGGGCGGTGCGGTCAGTGCGTGGATCATGCTCGGCGTCGGCGCGACGCAGCACACCGCGCTGCTGATCGTCGGTCTCGGACTGCACGGCCTGTTCGTCAACGCCGTCCAGTCGACGATGTACGCCTTGTGTGCCTATGTCTATCCGACCGGTGTGCGCGCGACCGGCACTGCGTCGGCGCTCGCGTTCGGCCGCCTTGGCGCGATCCTCAGCGCGTTCGCGGGCGCGCTCGTGATCACGGCGGCCGGCGCCTCGGGCTATCTGCTGATGCTCGGCGCGGCGATGGCGCTCGTCCTGCTGGCGCTAGCCGTGGTTGGCCGGCACATTCCCAGGAGTGTGAAAGAGATCCGCCGCTAAAACTGCGGTGGCCCCGGGAGAAGGCGTCAGCGCCTTCTCCCGCCAGGCTGGCGCCGCGCATTTGATACTCCTCTGGTTTCGCGCGCTCCCAGCAATCCTGGTTTTATATTTAGGATTACTACTTAGTAAATTATTGTCCTACCCATCCTATAAGCAATCGATAACACGCCCGGACGATGCCCTTGCATCGACACCCGCGCCACAGGAGAACCAGCAAAACATGAAGCTTCAGATTGCAGCAGGGCTCGCGCTTGCGGGCATGAGCGCCACAGCATGGGCGCAGAGCAGCGTCACGTTGTATGGCATCGTCGACACCGGCATCGAGTACGTCTCGCACGCGGACGCCGCCGGCGACAGCGTGGTGCGCATGCCCGGTATCACCGGCGAAGTGCCGTCGCGTTGGGGCTTGCGCGGCAAAGAGGACCTGGGCGGCGGGCTCTCGGCGATCTTCGCGCTCGAAAGTGGCTTCAACATGCGCAGCGGCACGTTAAACCAGGGCGGGCGCCTGTTCGGGCGCCAGGCATGGGTAGGCCTCAGCAGCCCCTACGGCAACCTCACCTTTGGCCGGCAATACACGATGACGTACTGGGCCCTTGCCGACGCCGATCTGCTCGGCCCCGACATCTACGGCGGCACCGCGTCGTTCGACCAGTATCTGCCGAGCGCGCGCAGCGACAACACTATTGTCTACAAGGGCAGCTACGCCGGCTTCACGCTCGGCGCGACATGGTCGTTCGGCCGCGATTCCACCGGCACCGGCAACTCGCCAGGCCAGGGCACCTGCGTGGGGCCCGTGCCGGGCAGCGCGCAGACCTGCCGCGAATGGTCGGCGATGCTGCGCTACGACCTCAACGGTTATGGCGTGGCCGCGGCCTACGATGAGCAGCACGGCGGTGCAGGCGCGGCAGCCAACCTCTACGACGGCACGCCAACGTTCGCGCTGACCAACTCAGGCGACACGGACGTGCGCATGCAACTGAACGGTTATGGACACATCGCCGATCTGCGCTTTGGCGGCGGCTGGCTCGGCCGCCGCGTGGACACGGTCTCGCCCGCAACGCCGAACGTGCACTCGGACCAGTTCTATCTCACGGCGTCGTATCCGGTCACGCCGGCGTTCATTGTCGATGGCGGCGTGTATCACATCGTCAATGCCCAGGACGATACGCGCGGCACGATTGCGACGCTGCGCACGACCTATCAGTTGTCGAAGCAGTCGGCGGTCTATCTGCAAGGCGCGTATCTGTGGAATAGCGCGAAGGCTGCATATACCGTGAGCCAGGGCGGCGGGGGCACCACCCCTGGGCCCGGCATGGGCCAGCTCGGTGTGATGGCGGGCATCCGGCATAGCTTCTGAACGGCGGCGCGAGTGTCGAATGCTGAATGCGTGTGAACGCGCTTGCACGAGCCGTAAGCGGCTTGGGCAAGCGCCGGATCGGTCAATGGACGATCCGATCGAATGGGCTGATCCTGAAGACCTGCGACGTTCTCCGTCTCAAGCCTCAATTACGTACAATTTTTATATTTAATTATCCGAAATTTATAGCCGAATAAAATACACCGAATCCCATAATTTTGGTTAATTTTCAAAAATCAAATTGACGAAAATACGCAAATTTACGAAATATCCAAATGTTTCTAGTTTTTACATCCATGTAAAAACCAGAAGAGAAACCCGTTTTTTCAGAGAGAATTAGCGGCGACCTGAAATAATAAAATTATTACAATGTCTTATCTCTGGCCAGTAAAAACAGCATATCTCCGGAACAACGGACCGCCCATTCCTGCACGAATCCGTTGTTCCAATGTCAGCCCGTACTTACCACTGGTAGCTCACACCCCCACCGTAGCTGGTGCCCGCACTACTGGTGCTCGCGCCGCCTCGCACCTTGATGTTGTTGCCGATGCGCGCGGTAAAACCGAGTGCGACGGCGCCGTAACCCTGATAGCCACCCGAGCCTATGCCCACCGAGATCGTCTTGCCTTGATCGACATCCGGAATCATCGAAAGCGCGACGGCGCCTGCGACGCCCGAATACGCCCTGCGAGCGATGGAATTCACGCTGTCCTGCACGCCTTGCAACTGCGACATGTTCACGGCGTCGGTCGGATCGATACCCGCCGCTACATTGGTGATCCGGCGGTCGTTGCCGGACGAGCCTACTGAAACGGTATTCGCCTGATCTGCAACCGAACCCTCGCCCAGGGCGACCGAATTCGCGGCGGTCGCCTTCGTGTTCGCGCCCAATGCCGTGCTGCTGGTGCCGGATGCCGCTGCACTCCCGCCGGTCGCTGAACTGTTGGTGGCCGACGCTGTGGAGTTCGCGCCAGTCGCCGTACTGTTGGTGCCAGTTGCCGCCGCGCTCCCGCCGGTCGCAGAACTATTGGTGGCCGACGCTATGGCATTCGCACCGTTCGCGGAGCTGTTGGTACCGGTTGCCGAGGCACCCGAACCGCTAGCAGTGCTCACGGTACCCGTTGCGGTCCCTGAGATCCCCTGTAGCTGGGTAGCCAGCGCACTGACTTCCGAATTCGTCGCAAACAGTTGCGAACCGTTCACCGCCTCCGTGCTGGTTGCCGAAATCTGTCCCGCTGCGACGTTAGTGATCTGACGTTCCGCGCCAGGCGCACCCACGCTCACGACGCTCGTCGGGTTGGCGCCCGCGAACGAATAGGTCGTACCGCCGATCGTTACGCTCGACGTCGGGTTTGCTGCGGCCGTCACGCTTCCGGCTCCAAGCGCCACATCGCCAATATTCACCGCGTTCGCCCCAAAACCAATCGCGACACCACCGTGTGCTGAGGTGGTCGAGGACTGACCGATTGCAACGGACGACGCCCCGCTCGCCACGCTTGTGTTACCGATCGCCACCGAGCTGCCGCCGCTTGCCGTCGCCGCCACACCCAGTGCCGTGGCGGCGCTGACTGCATTCGCCGCGGCGCCGACAGCCACACCGCCTTGACCGCTTGACGTCGCATTCGCACCGACCGCTACGGTAGAGGCCGCAGATGCCGTTGCCTGAGCCCCGATCGCCGTAGCGTCGCTGCCGTTCGCATTCGACGCGCCGCCGTACGCCACGGCATTGGCGCCGTTGGCCGTGGAGTTGCTACCCACTGAAGTCGCATTCCTGCCGTTTGCCGTGACCGTGTCGCCAACCGCTACCGCCGCTCCGCCGTTGGCTGTCGTATTGATACCGAACGCCTCGTCCTGGCTGGTTCCATCCGACCCGGCGACCGCGGGATTTGCTCCGCCCGTGCTGGCGGAGGGCGCGGTCGCAGCACCGCCGAGCGTTGAAGTGATCGTGCTGCTTTCGCCACCGACTGCGAGGTTATCTGCATACGCCTGCCCCACAGGCAACAGCATCAACGCCGTCAATACTGCAAGCGACGCTTTCGACTTCGCCGGAGCCGAACCCTGCCCCGGCTTACCCTGCACTCCCCGCTGCGTCTCGCCTGCGGCTACCACCAGGCCAAGCCGGTCATTCCAGACCAACCTATATCTGCTCTTGTTCATTGCACTTTTCCCTTCACACTTGTCTAGTTGGAATTAAAAATATTCATATCTGGTCTCCGTCACGCTCTACCCGGCGCATTAGCCTGTTCTGTCCCGTCCGCCTCCTCCCCGAGGTACCCGCACGTCATCAATTCGCCGCGTCGGGGAATGCAATGCAAAAGCGGTGAGATAGCTAGATTGTCAAAATTACCGCCACCCGAAAATGAACAATTTCTTGAGGCAATGAACAGCGATCACTCTTCGCCTTTATTGCCATTTAACATTTCGCGCTTAACATTTAACATTTGGCGCACGCCTGGCGCGAATACGGGTTCGCTAAAGTACGGATAAATATTTATTCACGCGGCGTTGCGAGGAATTATGAGTAGCGTTATTCCGCCACGCGTTTGCCCGGGGGACGAAGTGCTTTGCTCGAGAGAAAATTCGTTTGCTTTCAACTTGGGAACGGCAGCCGCTCACACAGCGCCCTTGGGGCCTGCCGCCCGGCCGGCGCAATCCCAGATTGCGGGTAAACGAACACGGTTATGCCGCCGGAATCGCAACGAAATATCAATCTGATATTCTTCGCAGCTTTACATGATCGATACTCCGCAAGCCTCAACTTGCGGATTCAGCTGCCGATAACCAACAAGAACGTTTACCCGCAAGCTCATTTCGCATACACGATGTTGCCCCGAAATACCGACCTCACGGATGCCCATCTTCTTGTGGTAGACGACCAGCCGGAACAGCTCCAATTGTTAATTGGCGTGTTGCGCAATGCCGGATGCCGAATTAGCGTTGGATTCGACGGTTCGCAGGCATATCAAAGAGCATTGGCAATTTCACCCGATCTGATCCTGATGGACGTGCGAATGCCACGAATGGACGGATTTGCGGCCTGCCGATTACTTGCAGCGGACCCGCGCACCTGTGCGATTCCCGTCATATTCCTTACCGTGGCCGGTGAACTCCACGAGCGTCTCGACGGGTTGGAAATCGGCGGCGTCGACTACGTGCTCAAACCATTCGAGCCGGCCGAGGTGCTGGCGCGGATTCGCGTCCATCTCAACCGGGTGAAGGGCAAACGCCAGGTCGAAGAGGAGGCGCCTGCTTCGGACCTCACAGGCAGCGGTGTCATCGTCCGCGCGGCCATTCGGCATTTGTCGCAAAGGCTGAACAATCCGCCTTCGGTCGAGCAACTCGCACGCCTCGTGGGAACCAATGAAAAGCGATTGTCGCGCGCGTTTCGCGACAGCCTGGGCCGGACCGTATTCGAGTATCTTCGTGACGAACGCTTGAGGATTGCGCAAAGGCTGTTGAGCAGCACGTCATTGAGTATCACCAGCATCGCCGAAGAGATTGGTTTTTCCAGCGCCGCGAATTTCGCTACGGCGTTTCGCGAGCGATTCGGCACGACTCCCTCAACCTATCGGGAAGAACCCCGCTCTCGGGGTCTGGACAACACCGAGGAACCCGCGCTCGATACCGAGTAACGCCATCATGACAACAGCCTGGTGGTGCCGCTTGCTGTTCATGTGCCTGGCTTGGTGGACAACTCACGCGTTGGCGGCGGGTCCCGGCGCGATCGGAAAACAGGCCCAGCAGGTTCCCACGCTGGAGCACGTGCAGGTATTCGACGACATCTCAGGCAAGATGAGCCTGGACGACATCCTCGCGCTGCGCACGGGAAACGCACGCGGCTTTCTGCCCGCCGGCGAGGACAGATTGAAGCCAGGTTTCACCCGCTCGGCATGGTGGCTAAGCCTGACGGTGAGCAACGGCAATCCGGCCGCTCTCCCGCTGGTTCTCGCGCTCGTGGACGCGCGCCTCCAGCACGTAGACTTTTACAGCGAACGTAGCGGCCACTGGACCCATGACAGCACCGATCCTGCCGCGCTTGCATATCGGCCCGCTTCCTCACGCTATCCCCTGGTGGATTTCGAACTCGCACCCGGCGAACAGCGGGATTTCCTCGTCCGGGTAGCCAGCAATACCCCACTCACGATCGAACCGAGGCTGTACCCGGCGGCGGCCTATGACGCGCTGGAGAAACGCGCAGCCCTGTGGGACGGAGGATTGATCGGCGGAACGCTGGCACTGGCGTGGTGCGCGCTGCTCATCGCCTATTTTTCCCGCAGCGTCACGTTTCTCGTACTGGCGGCGCTTTGCGCCATGACAGCGCTATTTGAAGCCGCGGATCGCGGCTATACAAAGATATATCTATGGCCGCACGCAAGCGAGTGGAGCTCCAGAAGCGTGACGGTGCTCGGGTGTATTGCCGTGCTGCTGTTCATCGTCTTCATCTTGCGTATCGCACATGACGAGAAAGCGAGCCTGCCGGCCCGCTCCGTGTTGTACGGCTTTGCGTTGCTGGAGTGCGTCGCGGCGGCTGGGTCCGCATTCGGCAACCTGTTCGTGTTCGCGCAGGTGGGCTTGTACGTCAACGCGGTGCTCGGCCTTGTCTCGGTAGGCGTTGCTGCATTGCTCGCGCGTCAATCGACACCCACCGCGCGGATCATGCTGCTCACCATGATCGTCTCGCTGTTCAACTTTGCGGTGCGCATGCTCGATGAGCTCGGCTCCTTGCCGGCCGGTCTGGCGTGGCTGAAGTCCGACATTCATCCGAACCCGGTAGTCGCAATCCTTGGTCTCGCGACCAATCTGATTGTGCTTGCCGCATGGATAAACCACGTTGGCAGGCAACGAATCGCGGCAAGAACCGAACTTGCAGACTGGCAAAGAACCGAACGTGACCGGCTGCGCGAACAGGTTGCGCAGCGTACCCTGGAGTTGAACGAGGCCCTGCGCTACGCGGAAGGGAAAAACCAGCAACTGATTGAAACCTTGGGTTTCGTCAGTCATGACCTGCGTGCGCCACTTGCAACCATTACGGGTTATGCGAGACTGCTGCTGGATCGGGCGGATTCGAAACAGACGGGCCTGATACAGTCCATCGAGCGCACTGTGAACTATCAACTCGGGTTGATCGACGAACTGGTCGGGTACGCGAAAGCTGAGTTGCAACCGTTGAATATTGCCCCGGTCGTAACCGACCTGCCCGCACTGCTCGATGATATTGCCGAATACGCGGTCGCACTCTGCGTACAACTGAACAATCAGTTTCACTATCAGCCGCTGACGTCGCTACCCCGCCAACTGACGATAGACGGCCTCCGGTTGCAACAGGTCTTGCTCAATTTGCTGTCCAATGCGTCCAAGTTCACCCGTGACGGCGTCGTGATGATGACGGTAAGAGCGCGGCGGCAGGACGATCACTGGCACATGGGTTTTGAGGTAGCGGATACTGGCATCGGTATCGACATAGAAGAGCAGTCGAAGCTCTTGACGGCTTTTCGCCAGATACGGTCCGTGAACGGTAGCACGGGGCTTGGTCTTTTTATTGCGCAGCGTATTGTCAGCACAATGGGCGGTGACTTGCGCGTCTCAAGTACGCCGCATCGGGGTACCTCGTTTTCTTTCGAACTCGCTGTTGCCGTTGCGGAAGATCGGAACGCTTCGCCAGCGAACGTCGTGCAGTATTCCTCCGCCCGCTCTACCCAGATCCTCCCACCGTCGAGGCACCGGCTCGCCGTTAGTGTTCCTCCCGAGAGTGACCGCAGGGAGCTCGCCATTCTTGCAAAGGACGGACGCCTGACCGACATGGAGCGATGGATCGAAACCATGCTCAGGATTCACCCCTCATGTGCAGCGTTTCTGACTGAGATGCGGCATTGCCTCGAAACGCTGGATTTCGCAGGCGCCGAGGCTCTTGCTCTTGCACCGTACGAGACAGACCGCGCAGTCAACGGTCAGGGGCTAATGCCCGATAATCAGGCCCAGCTTTGAGAGTCGCACACAGCCAAACACGGCAGGCTACGAAAGCTGCCGTGCCCGGCGCTCCGCATCCGCAAACATCTCGCGCAGCCGCTCCCGTTCGTCGCCGCTCAGATGTGAAGCGGCAGCCGGCATGGTTAGCACCAGTTGCAGCGTGAGCTCGCCGCGCAGGCCGTTGCGGTCCGTGAGCCCACGTCCCGGCAGACGTATTGTGCTGCCAGCATGAGCGTTCGGCGCAATCGTGATCGGCAGCGCACGGCCCAGGATTTGCGCTTCAAATTTGCCGCCAAGCGTCGCCGTTACGAAATCAACCTGAATCTCACAAGCGAGATTCAGCCCGTTGCGACGAAAAGCCGAGCCGCACACAATCGCGACCGAGAAGATCGCGTCCCCAGACGGTCCCCCATTCGGTCCGGGATGGCCTCCGCCCTCGACCACAAGACGTTGACCGTCCCACGCACCGGCGGCAACCTTGACGATCTCCGACTTCCGGTAAGTCGCGATACCCGTGCCGAGGCAGGTGGAACACCGGTCGCCGGCCAGCGGACGCCCAGTCCCCGCGCAGGCGCTGCAACGCGCACCCGAGACCGATTGGCCGCTACCGCCGCAGCGCGCGCAATCCGCGGCTTTATTCTGACACTGACGGCACGGCCCGTTCACCGCATAGCATGCTTCGACATCACCACCATGGATTGCCGCCTCGAGCGGCACGAACAGTTCGACCAGGCAGTTGGCGCCGCGCATCGGTGGCCCGCTGCGGTGCTCGCGCGACGGCGCTTCCTTCTCGCGCTCCCCGGATGCGGCCGCCGCCGGGCTGAAAGCCGGCGGCTTACGCTTGCCCATCAGAATCTCGAACGCCTCCTGAATCCGCTTGAACACAGGCTCGACCGTCGACTCGCGCCCCTTGTTGCGGTCCGGGTGATACTTCGCCCTCAACCGCCTGTATGCGCGTTTGACGTCTGCCGGTGACGCCGTGCCCGGCAATTCCAGCCGCCTGTAGTATTCCTCGAGGCTCACCCGTTTTCCCTGTTTTCTTTCTCGAAGTGCAAGTCTAGCAAGACCGCGGTGACAGGATGATGGTCCGCAATCAGGTCGCGGGACGACGCAGAAACGCCAGTAGCACGCCGAAGCCGATCATGACCGAGCCGCTCACACGATTGAACCAGCGGAATCCTCGCGAACCATTTGCGAGCATCCCAAGACGGCTTCCGATCACGGCATAGATAGCAATTGCCACGAGCTCAAGCACGAGAAAGGTCGAGCCAAGCACGGCGAAGCTCGTCGCATAGGCAGACCGATCGACAAACTGTGGGAAAAAAGCGGTGAAGACCAGAATCGCTTTTGGATTTCCGGCGGCAACCAGAAATTCCTGCTTTGCAAGCTGACGCCATTTCGGGGATGCGCGGCCGCTCTCGGCCTCTTCAGATACGCGGGAAAGAAGCGCCGGGCCCGAGCGAAAAAGTTTGATCCCGATCCATACCAGGTAGGCCGCTCCACCGAACTTCAGCACGGTAAACAACGCCTGCGAAGCAAGCAGCAACGCTCCTAGCCCCAGCCCTGCTATGGCAATCATGACGGCAAAGGCAAGCAAACGCCCAAACGCCACCGAAACGGCGCAACGTACGCCATTGCGCGCTCCGTTCGAGATGGACAGTACATTGTTTGGACCGAGCGCCATGTTGATGGCGAAGCAAGCCGGGAGAAACAGCCAGTAATTTTGCAGCGGCATGGCAAGCCTCACTCATCGTCGTGACGTGAAACGGCTAATCTATCAGAGTTGGCTTGCGCGCAGTTAGCCGCTCACGTTGAACGCGGGTGCACCGTCGACATGCGCCGGGCCTCGCCCGAATCGCTACAATCACCCAGATGAATCCCCCGCTCAAGCGCATCAGGCGCCACCCATGCTGACCTCCCACTACTGGAGCGGCGACGTCATCCGCAGCCGACGCGTGAGCGACGTCGTACTATCGGACACGCTCGACGTCCCCGAGCCCTCTCCCCATCTGCTGGCAGACTGGCAAAGAGAAATCTCGTCGAAGCTGGCTCTGGAGCCTGGCGACGTCGAGGTCATGCCCCTCGCGCGGACGCAGTTTCGCTGGCCGGCCTACACACGCTGCGTGCAGGCCGTGTCGGAGTGGACCGGCGCGCTCGGCTTGCCCGCGGTGCTCGCCTCCAGTGACATAGCCCTGATGGCCTGCCGCGGCGCGAGGTACCACCACGACGGTGCGCAATATGGCGGCGCGGCCTTCTGCAATCTGTTCCTTAGCGAGGATAGAGGGCTGGACTTGCATTTTCCGTCCCTGGACCACCGCATTCCGCTCAAGCGGGGAACAGCGGTGATATTCGATACCGCCCAGCCCCATGGCGTGATTCGGCGCGGCAGCAGCGGTTTTAACGTCGCTGACTTCGTGCCGGACCGGGATTGGATCCAGGTCTTCCTGACCTGGGAGCTTCCCATCGAAGATACCCATGTCGGAAACGCGCTTGAGGTCGCGTTCGACGTTGACGCGTCGACTCCCCTGCCGCCGGATGAAGAGCAGGTCTTGCTGGACGGTGAACCCGTCGTGGTGTGTCCCGAGTCCGGCCGTTGGTGTCGCGCCGGGTAATCGTCAAGGGCGCCTCAGACCACCTGTATGATGACGGACTGGCGCCCGACCCAAAGCCCACGCAGACGATCTGCGCCGAATGCGCACCGCCTGCTGCCGCTACGCGGCGCCCAAGCATCCATTCACGATGAACCAGAGGAACACCGCCATGACGGCCGCAACGCAATTCGACCAGGTTTCCGTTATCAAACGCGCCAACGTCTACTTCGACGGCAAGTGTGTCTCGCACACCGTGCTGTTCGCCGACGGCACGCGCAAGACGCTCGGCGTGATCCTGCCGGGTGCGCTCAACTTCGGCACAGACGCGCCGGAAATCATCGAGGTGCAAGCCGGCCAATGCCGTATTCGTCTTGACGGCAGTGACGAGTGGAAAACTTACGGCGCGGGCGAGTCGTTCTCGGTACCGGCCAAGAGCCGTTTCGATATCGACGTGATCGAAACGCTCGACTACGTCTGCAGCTATCTGTAAAGACAGACGCGTTCACGGCGCCCGGCAAAGCATGCGGCGCCGCATACTCTCCCCGTGTAACGGACGTCCCCCGCGCTCACGATAGAGAAGGATCAAGCGGCGTGTTTGCCTGCAAAAATGCCCACAGGCGCTGAGCAACCGGACCGTGTGCCCGGCCGCTGCTTCGCGCGGCAACCACCGTCTCCGTGTGGCCGGGCAGGTACCGGCCGGCAAGCGACCTGAGCGCGCCGTTACGCATTTCCTCTTCGATCAGAAAGTCCGGCAAATGCCCCCAGGCCAGGCCCTGCAGGATCACGTCCTTCTTCATGACCTGGTCCGCTACCGTGATCTGGGGCGCCCCTTCGATCACCAGAAAATTTTCGTCACGCGGCGCCCGGGCTGAATCGCGCATGACACATTGCGTATAGTCACGCAGACGTTCCGGGCGCATCTTCCTGAGCAACGACGGCGGCAGCAGCTCTCGCGAGGCCACGGGAATCAATCTCACCTTGCAAAGCGCCACCCACTCCAGCAACGGATCGGCCGGGTCGACACGGTGAAACATCAGGTCGGCATCACCCGCCCTGAGACGTTCAATAGGACCGCCGACCGTCTCGAAGTGCAAGTGCAGGCGCGTGTGCGGACACTGGGCGAAGAATCTTGCCAGTAACCCCAGCACAGCCGGACGCGGGCATAGGTCGCCTAACACCACATGCAGATCGCTCTCTTCGCCCATCGCCAGTTGGGCCGCGTAATGACGCAAGCCCTCCGCTTCACGCAGAAGCGGCTGCATGCGCTCATGAAACGAGCGCCCCGCCTCGCTTAGCTTGACGCGGTAACCGCCGCGGTCGAGCAGATTCAGCCCCGCCTGGATTTCGAGCCTCGCCACTGCGGCGAACACCGCCGGGTGAGACCGATTCAGCAGAGCCGCCGCAGCCTGGAAACTGCCGGTACGAATGACGGCGTCGAAGCACTTCAGATCATGCAGCGCGAAATCGTTCATGTCATTTTCTGTGACAAAGAATGTTCGAAGTTTGTAATTTTATTGGAATTCATTCCTGCCCATACTCCGCGCATCAACCTGTGCTGTGACAACGTGCGGCGAGTGGCGCCGCACGCTACGGCGCGTCTTTTGCGAGAGCATCATGGATAACTACTCCTACTTCACGACCTCCGACGGCGTAAGCATTGCCTACCGGATGGACGGCAACGGCCGCAAACCAGCGCTGGTGCTGTCCAATTCGATCGGCACCACGCTGGGCATGTGGAACGGGCAGGTGGCTGAGCTGAGCCGGCATTTCACCGTGTTGCGCTATGACGCCCGCGGACATGGCGCGTCGAGTGTTCCGGCGGGGCCATATGCCCTGGCGCGCCTCGGGCACGATGTGCTTGAACTGATGGATACGCTCGGCATCGGGCAAGCGCATTTCCTCGGGCTGTCGCTGGGAGGCATCGTCGGGCAGTGGCTAGGCATCCACGCGCCTGCGCGCTTCGACCGGTTCGTGTTCAGCAATACCGCGGCCTATCTTGGGCCCGCGCAAAGATGGGATACGCCAATCGCCGAAGCGCTCCAGGCCGGCGACATGAGCGCGACGGCCGAAATGTTTCTACGCAACTGGTTTCCGGCGAGCATGCTGGAAACGCCGGATCCGCAGGTGGATGTGTTCCGGGCGATGCTGCTCACGACCAATCGGCACGGCCTCGTCGGTTCGTGGCGTGCCGTGCAGGAAACCGATTTGCGGGGAGATATTGCCCGCATCACGCGGCCTTCGCTGGTAATTGCGGGCAAGCACGATACGGTGACGACGGCGAGTGACGGTGCGCAGATGGCCGAAGCGATTCCGGGCGCGCGCCTCTTTGTGCTTCCCGCTGTGCATCTTTCCAACGTCGAGTTTCCGCGCGAATTCGTCGATGCCGTTGTGGAGTTTCTGGAGTCGCCGGGAGCCTGATGGACTGCCGCGGCGAGTCACCTGGACGAAGGAAACCATTGATGCTGAGATCGGCAAGCTTCTCGCCGGCTAAGGCTCGGAATTTGGAATCCGTTTCGCCTGAGCACTCACGCTTCCCTAGTATTTATTTCCCTGTTACGCTCGCTCACGATTGTGTACAGGGGTCTCTACATACGGACGAGTCCCGGCCAAGGCCGCAAAATGACATCGCTGCCGTTTGACGCGCTGGAGCGGATCGGTACGCAGCTTGAGTACCTGAATTTTCTGCTGACTGTCTATCTGTGCTGCAAGGGGGTGGGTTACACATCGGCAGTATTTATGCGCCGTGATCCGCAGAAGAAGTTGACCCGCGAGAAGTTGGCCCAGTCTCGCGAGTCCCAACGGTGGGCCAAATCCGGAGGCAAAAGAAGATGACAACGAAGTTGATTCAACGTCTGTTGGTGGGTGCTTGTCTGCTGGTCGGTGCGGGTGCTGCGTTTGCGCAGGCTGGCAGCCCAGTTGTGAATGCCGGCATCGTGGCGAACGTTTCGGCGGCTAGCATGGACACTGACACACTGATTGCATGCGATCCGGAAATGACCAACGAACCGGGCAACTAAGCCCTTAACGAAAGCGCTCCCTCACGAGCGCCGATTCGTTTGCCCTCCTCCGGCAAGATGCCGTGGATTCGCGGCGCCGCAGAAAGATGAAGCTCACTGCGTCCGCAATTGCAGCATCGGGCCGGAGGAGGAACCTGTCCTCATGCTCATGGATTGCCCGACGCAGGCCCCCCGGCCTCCCCTGTGATCGCCTCGGCCGGCTTCATTGCGTCACATCCTTCCCGATCGAACAGCGCTGCCATTCCACACGCCGACGAATACATGCGTGAGCTGCTATGACCGACGCCGGGAACCTCCAGAACGCGCTGGCTAAAATGCGCCTGGTCTTGCGACTTGAGATAGGCGACGTAGTTTCGCCCGCGTGCGAGGCGTGTTGGCCCTTCCGCCTCGCCGCCGCATGAACGGTCCAGCTCTATGTGGTTCGGATCGTTATCGTCCAGGCCGAAGAGATACACAATGTCCTGCGCGAGGTAGTGCTTCTCCAGTTCGGATGGCGAGACCGGCTGCTCGATATACGGCGGCAGACTACCACTCAAGCCATATTCCCAGCGATTGAATCTCGGGCACTGCGATTCGCTCGTTGCAACCGGCCGCTGCGTACCGAAGTACAGATAGGACGACGGATTGGCCACCACATAACGAATCGCAATGCCGCGCGCCAGCACAGGCGCTTGCCCGCGGCCAACCGCGGCATATCGCTGGACCAACTGACCGCCGGCCGAGTGCCCGGAGAGCACGACCAGCTTGAGTGACGGGAAGAGCGTCTTGTCGGCAAGCCGCGCGAGGATGGTGTCGATCACGCTAAACGAGCTGATCGGTGCGGGCCCGTGCGCATCGTAACCGGTCTTCCAGCCATCTCGCCCCCAATGCAGCATGTCCGCGGGCAGTTGATGAGCCTGGATATCCGTAGCGGTCAGAAACTGTGGCGTGATGATAATGGCATCCTGCGCGGCAGGCCCCGCCTTGATAGCCGCGCGGTCCCCTGAAGTCAGATCGCGCCGAACCCAGCCGTGAATGACGATGACCGCACGCGTCACATCGGGCTGCGGTGTCGACCAGTCGCGCGATACATGAATCGGCACGACGCCGCGGCCCGCGGGGGCCGTAATCTCCAGGCGGCCGTCCTGAATGACGGGCACCGGCGTGCGCACCAAAGGAACATTAGCCTGCGCAGCTGAACCGGTGTCTTGTAGCGGTGTCGGATCAGCTGCAGATGCCGGGGCAACATGCAGCGCCGTCAAGAGCAGAATGGCCGATAGAAAACTGCTACGGAATGCGAATAATGTCATTATCCTTCCTCTCGTCCTGAGAAATGGCTGAGCACGCCGCGCCAAAGCGCACGCAATTCGGCCTCGCCAGGCGCCCCCGTGGCCTGAGTCCGCACGGCGGTATGGACCAGCACCAGGCCGGATTGCGGGTCCACGAAGATACGTTGGCCGTAGACGCCTTCCAGCGCGAACGCTCCACGTGTCCCGGGCATCAACCAGACTTGATACCCATATCCACCCGGATGCTCGCCCTTGTCTAGCGCAAGGAAGGAGCCTGGGGCCGCCGGCTGGGTCGCATCCAGTATCCATTGACGGGGAATGATCTGCTTGCCGTTGAATGCGCCGCCATTTGCCAGAAGCAGTCCAAACCGGGCGTAGTCGCGCAAGGTTGCGTTCAGGCAGCACCATGCGGTTTCCTGCCCAGTATCGTCCGTCACCCAGCGGGCATCGGCTTCGGCGCCCATCGGCTGCCAGATGCGCGTCTGAAGGTAGTCGGATAGTGTCGCGCCAGTCGCACGCGAGAGGACGAGGCCCAGCACTTCGGTGTCAAGACTGGCGTAACTGAAAAGCGTGTCGGGCGCAGCGACCCGCGTATTGAACTGTTTGACAACCTTGATAGGACCCGGGCCTTTTGGCGAAAGCAACTCCCTGTGCAGCATCGAATCGTCGTCGGTATCGGTGTAGTTCTGCAGGTAGCTGATTCCGGATGCCATGTGTAGCAAGGCGCGAATCGAAACCGTGCCGATTTCACTGCCTCTCAGCTCGGGCACATATACCTGGGCCGGGTCGTCGATAGAACGGATCTTGTGCTCGGACACCGCGATGCCAATCAGCATCGCGACAAAAGTCTTGGCCATGGACTCGGAGAGCAGCCGGTCACGGTCGGAGCGGCCGTATTGGTACTGCTCGAACAATATCGTGTCGTTGCGAGCGATCAACAAACCGGTCGTCGGATTGCGTGAAAGATAGTCACGCAGCGAAAAGGTCTGATTGTGGTAGCTGTAAGTGATGTCGAACGGCAGCGCCGCGCGGTTCAACTTCGATGGACTTGCGGCTTTTGCAATCAGGTTGGAGGGATAGAAGCTGTCGAAATGGCTATAGTTGCCCACTTCATTTGTCTGATGCCTGAGCGGGAGTCCGATGGGATAGCCCAGGTTCGCGCCATACGCGTCCGCGTCGGGACCGGTGTTCGAAAAGATGGGACCGGCCGCTTCTGGAGGCGAACCGTCCGCCATAGCAGCAGCGCTGCCTAGCAAGACAGCAGTAGCGAAAAGTGCCCGGCAGAGGCACCCTGAAATACCGCTCGTCTCGGGCATGGTTCGTCTCGCAGGCGGGGTTAGCCATCCTTTAACGGCGATCGAATAGAAATCCGTCGCGGATCTGCGAGATTTTTTAACGGCGGTCCCAGCCCGCCTTCCACCCTACCCGTCGTAGCCGTTGGTCTTGCCCGGCATTCCAGATGCATCGAACTCGCTGATGCTCCGCCGAACGAACAGGGACGCCAGCCAGGGCACGTGCCGCTCGTCTCCATGACCATGCATCACGTCCCGTGACACACCAGGTTCATATGGCCTATTTGCCGGCTTCGCCCGACTCAATATGCTCAGTCTTGCCTGGGGCTCGCTCACACTTATAACCAGCCCTGGTCGATCTGCTCATTCAAAGGAGTCGAAAATGTACGACTACATCATCGCATCGCATGGGGCCGCCGACTATAACCGTTCTACACAGGTCCTGCCTAACGTAAGTGTTCTCTTCTATCAGCGGTTTGGTGCCGCCATGCTCAATCAAGTGGGCCTTGCTCTCCAGTCGGCAATTGTGAACCCGGGGCATCCCAATGCCGCCAGCGTCATCAAACAGTATCCCGCGAGAGCGCTGTGGAATGGCAACCAGCAAGGTAACGCCTTCCAGCCGGAATTGAGGCTGACCGGAGAAGCCGTGTATTTCAAGTCTGGAATCGTTTGCGCCGCAACCAACGAGGTAGTGTTCAACCTCGCCCCGGACGCTTCGATCACGCTTAGCGAAGCGATTGCAATAATTCGAGCCCACGCAGACAAAACTTTCACGCAGGGATGTGATGTGCGGGTTCACTGCCTCTTTTGTTTGTAAAGAAAGCCGTGACCTTCACGACGTTCCCGGAAGCAAGCTTCCGGGAACGTCCTGCGGTAAAACTAGACCCCGCTGCCCCCCACCGTCTTGATACTCTTCCATTGCCCCTGCTCCACCTGGAAAAGCGTGTAAGGCGGCTTGATCAAATCGCCATACGGATCAAAGGTAATCTTGCCCGTCACACCGGTGACCGTGACTTTCGCGAGACTATCGACGATCTTCGCACGATCGAGCGAATCCGCACTATGAATAGCCTTGATCAACGCAAGCGCCGCGTCATACGCAAACGGCGCATACAGTTCGACATCCTGGTTAAAGCGCGCCTTGTAACGCTTGCCGAAATCCTGCGCAGCGGGAAGCTTGTCGAGTGCGGGGCCGGGTTCCAGATCTTGCGTACCGTCCCCCGCCGTACCGGCAATCTGCAGGAATGCATTGCTCTTCAATGCGCCTGCACCGAACAACTGGGTGTTCATGCCTAGCGAGCGCATCTGCTTGACCAGCATCGCACCCTGCTCATCCAGGCCACCAAAGAAAAGCAGATCAATGTTCTTGCTCTTGAGCGTAGTCAGGATGGAGCGGAAGTCGACGGCCTTGTCGTTGGTGAACTCGCGGTCAACCACATTGCCGCCCGCTTCCTTGACGCCTTTTTCGAAAGCGTTGGCAAGCCCCTCTCCAAACGCCGTGCGATCGTCGATGATCGCGATACGCTTGGCCTTCATCTGCTCAACCACGAAATGACCCGCGACAACACCGCCAATGCCGTCGTGCCCCATGGTCCGGAACACGTTCTTGTAGCCCTGCTTCGTCAGGTCCGGATTCGTGGACCCCGGCGTGATCATGGCGACGTCCGCCTGATGGTAAACCGCGGAGGCCGGAATGCTGCAGCCCGAGTTGTAGTGGCCGATCACGCCCACCACACCGTCATCGACCAGCTTCTGCGCAACCTGCACGGCTACATGCGGGTCCGCCTGATCGTCCTGCACGTCGAGCACGAACGTGACCGGCTTGCCACCGACCGTAGGGTGCCTAGCGTTTTCCTCGTCGAGCGCCAGTTGCGCGCCGTATTGCAGATCCTTGCCGACGCGGGCCACCGGCCCGGTCAACGGTCCGACAAAACCAATCTTGACAACTTCGGGATCGGCAGCCCACGACGACGTCATTTGCGTGGCTAGCGCGCAGACGGCCAAACTCAACAGCCAATAACGGCGATTCATGATGCGCTCCTTGGGAGATTTAACGTCGCGCTTTCTCCAGGTCTATCGGTTCGATGCGCGACGCGTCGATACCGTCCTGTGAATCCTTAGCCTAGAACCTCGGCCGGCCCATGTACGACTCCAGCCGGCCGGTGGAACCGCGTGGCCGCGTACGGTGCGAGATCGAGCGGCGCGGCGCGTCCCGCCACCAGGTCGGCAACGATGCGGCCGCTGATACCCGCCAGCGTGAGTCCAAGATGCTGGTGACCGAATGCATAGATCACGCGTTCGCTGGCGCTCGAGCAGCCGAGTACCGGCACGCCGTCCGGCAAGGTCGGACGAAAGCCAAGCCAACTGCTGTCGGGTTTGCCGAGCTCAGGCAACGCGCGCTTCGACGAAAACGTCAGCAAATCGAGCAGCGAGGCATTGCGTGTGTCCGTGAAGCCGCCCAGCTCGACGGTGCCCGCGACGCGAAGGCCGTCGCTCATCGGCGTCATATAGAAGCCGCGTTCGGCCCAGCCGACGGGGCGCGAAATCAGTTGCTGCATGCCCGGGTAACGCACGTGATAGCCGCGCTCGGTATCCAGCGGCACGCTGTCGCCGCACTGTCTGGCGAACTGCGCAGAGCGCGCGCCGGTGGCGATCACCGCATGGCCAAAGCGTCGGGGGACACCGTCGACGCTCAGAACCACGCCGTCCGCCGCCGGCTGCACGGCGCTGACGGCTGAGCGTTCCAGCGTCAGGCCTTGCGCCGCGAGCCGTTCGTAGAGCGTCTGCAAAAAACCCTGCGGACTGGCGAAATGCCAGCTATCGCTGAACAGCACACCACGCTCGAAAATCGGCGCCAGCGAAGGTTCGAGCGCGCGAACCTCGTCGCCTGGCAACACGTCGAAGACGACGCCGAGCTGACGGCGCTGATCGAGGGCAGCCCGCGCCGCATCGAACGAAGCCGCACTGGAATACAGATAAAGACACTCGCGCGGCCGAACGAAGCGGGCCAGCTCCGCAGCTTCAAGAAGCGGCGCGTAGCCGTCCTGCGCGTGGCGCAGCAACGCAGCCAGCGCTGACGCGCTGGCTGCACTGCGGCGTGGCAGCGAACTCATCATGAAGCGCACGAGCCACGGTGCAAGGTGCGGCAGATATCCCCAGCGCAAGCGGAACGGACTTTGGTTCGATAGCAGAAAGCGCGGCAGATCGCGGAATACCGACGGGTTGTTCACCGGAATGCACGCGTAGTGCGCAAACGTCCCGGCATTGCCGAACGACGCCCCCTGCCCGACGCCGGATGGATCGAACAGCGTGACGCAGTGCCCCTCGCGCATCAGCGAGGCGGCGCTCGCAAGGCCGATAAAACCCGCACCCACGATGGCGATATTGGACATTACGCCTGCCCTTCCGGCGCACGTTCGCCGTCCGTCAAACCGTATTCATGGCCCTGCGCAACGCTCATCGGAACACTCCTGCTGACCGGTTTCTCGACCGTGCCCGCTGGCGCCAAAGCAGCCGCCACCAGACAAACCATGACAGCTAGAATCACACAACAATTTTTTGTGTGCAAATAAAAAGCATATTGTGTGGCCCTGGCATTTTCCCTGGATGGCCTCTGGTGTGTTCTTTGCTGTGACCGCGGCGGGCCGCCGGGTCAGGTCTGGAAAGGTTGCAGCGGAACGCTAGTGGTATAAAATCTGGCCAACTCCGCACAATTGCGGACAAAGCTGGTTTTGTATGGAGACATCCATTCTTATGGCTTCTGGGAAAAACGCGGCACGCGCCACCTATG
This sequence comes from Burkholderia sp. 4M9327F10, assembly GCF_005503145.1. Lineage (GTDB taxonomy): Bacteria > Pseudomonadota > Gammaproteobacteria > Burkholderiales > Burkholderiaceae > Paraburkholderia. Next base: position 51,499 of record NZ_SCNV01000001.1, read on the forward strand.
TCGAGGTGTCCAGCTCGATCGAAAATGAGATTCGCAGCGGTGTGTATCCCCCGGGCAGCCGCCTGCCGCCCCAGCGGCAACTCGCCACCGAGTTGGGGATCAACGTCTCGACGGTGTCGCGGGCCTACAAGGAATTGCAGTTGCGCGGGCTGGTAATAGGCAGCAAGCGGCGCGGCTCGCTCGTCACGGGCGGCGCGATGCCGAGCGTCGAGCCCGCCCAGGGCGCCAGCAATGCCGCGATCGACCTGACCGTCAATCGACCGGCCACCGGCGAATTTCTGGCCTGCCTTGCGCGCACCCTCGCGGAATTACCGCGCGACCCACGCTATGCGCAACTGCAGGAATACCAGCCGCCGCAGGGGCCGTCATGGGCGCGCGCTGCGGGCGCCCGCTGGATGGCGGCGCCGGGTTTCGAGCCGGCGGCCGATCACGTCGTCGTAACCAGTGGTGCGCAGCACGGGCTATATGCAGTGCTAAACAGTCTGATCGGCACAGATGGCGTCATCCTTGCCGATCAACTCACCTACTACGGACTGAAGGCGCTCGCGCCGGTGTTCCAGTTTGAGATTGTCGGCATCCCGAGCGATGCCGATGGCCTCTTGACCGACGAGGTCGAGCGCGCATGCAGGCGTATGCCGGTGAAGGCCATTTTCACGGTGCCGAATCTGCAAAACCCCACCGTCATTACGATGAGCCTTGAGCGCCGCATGGCGCTCGTCGACATTGCGCGCCGCCACGCCGTGGCGATCATCGAAGACGATGTGTATGGACCGCTGGTGTCGCAACGCCTGCCGACCATCGCCAGTCTCTGCCCGGAACTGACGTTTCACATTGCCGCGACCTCGAAAATCCTCGCGCCGGGGTTGCGGCTCGGCTATCTGCTCAGCCCGCCGGACAGCTCCGCATTGTGTGCGGAAGCGGTGCGCACCACCGCATGGATGCCGGCGCCACTGTCGATGCTGATCGCGTCGGTGTGGATCGAGGACGGCACCGCGCGCCACATCATGAACGCGCAGCTCGCCGAAATCCGCGCCCGCCAGGACCTGGCGCGCGAGTTGCTGCCGCAAGCGTTGCTGCAGACCGATCCGGCATGTATGTTCGTGTGGCTCAAGTTGCCGCCGCCATGGCGCGCCGACGATTTTGCGGCCAATGCAAAGGCGCGTGGCGTGGTGGTGATGCCGTCGTCGGCATTTGCCGTAGACCGCTCGGAGATTGAACACGGCGTGCGGATCAACCTCGCCTGTGCGGCGAGCCGTGACCAACTGGTGAGCGCGTTAAGGCTGCTGACGTCAACGCTCAAGGATCGTCCCAGAGCGCTGTTCGGGACGATCTAGTGAGATCATGCGGTGCAGTGCTGTGCTGTGCGCCATGTGAACCCACAACGCCGAAGGAGACCGCCTTGAAACTCATTGCCACGATCGCGATACTTTGCGCATTCGCCGCAACGCCTGCCTTCGCCAGCAACGTCGGCTTCGAGGAGGTCAAGATAACGAATGGCGAGGAACCGCCTCTCACGGCTGGGATCTGGTATCCGACCGACGCACCGGCAAGCTTGCACGCCTTGGGCACATTCACGCAGAACGTGGCGCCGGGGGGCCCGATAGCCGGCGATAACCTGCCGCTGGTCGTCATCTCGCACGGCGGCGCCGGCTCCTACGAGGGTCACTACGACACGGCGCTCGCGTTGGCCCATGCGGGCTTCGTCGCAGCAGCGATCAGTCACGCCGGCGACACCTTCGACGATCAGAGTCACGTCCTGCAACTGTGGCGCCGCCCCGCCCAGCTTCATCGCCTGGTGGACTATATGCTTGAAGAGTGGCATTGGCACGCGCAGTTGAATGCGGTACGCATCGGCGCGTTCGGCTTTTCCAACGGCGGCTTCACCGTGCTTGTCGCCGCCGGCGGAGTGCCTGACCTTGCCGCAATCGCCCCATACTGCGAAGCTCACCCGGACCATGATCTGTGCGAGGCGCTCAAGCAAGGCGGTATCGATCCTCATCTAGGCAAGGATATTCCAGCAGACGTCTGGGTACACGATCCTCGTATCAACGCGCTGGTTATCGCAGCGCCTGCATTCGGCTTTGCCTTTAACCGCGCGGGGCTAAGCAACGTGCGTGCGCCGATCCAGCTTTGGCGTGCTGCCGACGATCGTCATCAGCCGAATCCCTACTACGATGAGGCGATACGCGCCGCCCTCCCTCAAGCGCCCGAATATCACGTGGTCCCCAACGCGGGCCACTACGACTTCCTGCCTCCTTGCGACGCGCGCCACGCCCGCATTGCGCCAGCAATCTGCAAAAGCCTGCCGGGGTTCGACCGCGCGGCGTTCCATGAAGAATTCAATGCCGACATGGTGCGGTTTTTCAAGGCCACGTTGCTATAGCGGCGGTGAAGCATCCATGACGCAGCCTTGCTGCGCGACCCCTCGGCACATTTGCGCAATACCAAACGCAGCATCAGGCGATGGCCGTTTTCAGCGTCGCAATGTCGCGCCTGGGCGGTGCGCCAAACATGCGCGAATATTCACGGCTGAATTGCGACGCGCTTTCATAGCCGACCTGATAGGCGGCCACCTCGGCAGTCGCCGTGCCTGTCACCATCAGGTGACGCGCTTCGAGCAAGCGCAACTGCTTCTGGTATTGCAACGGGGTCATGGACGTCAGCGCCTTGAACTGCCGGTGAAACGCCGAAGGGCTCATTTGCGCCACGGCTGCCAGTTCCTTGATGCGTACGGTCTCGGCGAACTGGTCGCGTAACGCATGGATCGCGCTCACGACTCGCTGCGCGTGGCTGTTTGCAAGCACGACCCTGGCGACCTCGCTGCCATGAGGTCCTGTGAGCAGCCAGTAGCAGATTTCCCGCATGGCCAGCGGCGCGAGGATGGGAATGGCTTGCGGCGTATCGAGCAGGCGCACCATGCGCAGCACGCAATCAGCGAGCGGGCCTTCGAAATCAGTGACAAAAACACCGTGCTCGAGATGGGTCTCCGGCCTGGGCGGTGTGTCGAGGCGCTCCATGACATCGCGCATGACCGCAAGGTCGAATTCAATCACCACGCCGAGGTACGGCTCGGCCGGGCTCGCCTTCACCACCCTGCCGAATGCCGGCATCTCGACGCTGACAACGAGAGCCTGCCCCGCCCGGTAGTCATACCGCCTGTCACCGAACATGCTCCACTTGGCGCCTTGCACGACGACACAAAGGGCCGGCCGCATGATCATATGGGAAGGCAGTTTTTCCCGATCCGATCTGAGGATCACCATTCCCTCAATCGCCGTCGCAAATGGGCTCGCCTCTTTCGCGTGTTCGTCCGTATAGCGTTTGAGGGCTTCAACCAGGGCGTTTGACATCGGAACCTCTCCACTGCGCTCACATTCCCGCATGTTACCGCCACTCGCGCGCGCAGGCAGACGGCCGGGCAGGATTAGGCAAGAAGCGAAGCAGTTCGGGCATTCAGCGGCCGGGGCGGCGGGAATACGCTTGCATCCATCCAACCCGAAGTGGAGCATGAGATGACAGCAGGACATTCAGCAGACGCCGCAGCGAAGATCGCCATTATCACCGGCGGGAGCCGCGGCCTGGGCCGCAACACGGTAGTTCACCTCGCCCAGCGCGGGGTCAGTTCCATTTTCACCTACCGCGCCAATCGCGCAGAAGCCGAAAAAGTGGTGAGCCTGGTCGCGGACGAGGGGCAACGAGCCATTGCACTGCCGCTCGATACCGGCAAGGTAAGCACGTTCGACTCATTCGCCGGACAGGTGCGGGAGTCACTTGCGCAATTAGGCGCTGAGCGTTTCGATTACCTCGTCAACAACGCCGGCACTTCGCACCACATGCCGTTCGACAAGACCAGCGAGGAAGAACTGGACAGCCTCTACAACGTCCATTTCAAAGGCGTGTTTTTTCTGACGCAGAAGCTCTTGCCGCTCATCAATGACGGCGGCCGCATTGTGAATATCTCTTCGGGACTGACCCGCGTCGCCTTTCCGGGCAGCTCGTCCTATGCGTCCATGAAAGGCGCAGTCGAGGTGCTGACCCGCTATCTTGCGAAGGAGCTCGGTCCGCGCCGCATCGCCGTCAATACCGTCGCGCCCGGCGCAGTGGCTACCGATTTCAGCGGCGGCATGGTGCGCGACAATCCCGAGATCAACAAGCGCATCGCGGATGCGACGGCGTTGGGTCGCGCGGGCTTGCCGGATGATATCGGCCCCATGATCGCAGCGCTGCTTTCCGAAGACAACCGCTGGGTCAACGCCCAGCGTATTGAAGTCTCCGGCGGCCTGATGATCTAGCCAATAACCCCAGCGGATCAGCAGGCAGGCTCAGGCACTCAGGCGTACTGCTTGAGTTCCACCATGTTTGCGATCCGCGCCGGATGCTCGATCATCAATTCTTTTAGCGTCGACTGCGGCAACCACGACCACAGCCTCTTGCTCAACCACAATCTGGACCGCGTGCGCGGAATGAACCAGCTCACGCCTTCCGCCATCTTCTGCGCCTCGCTGACAAACTCGCGCATGGCCGCCTCGTACTTCGCAAACGCAGTGGCATAGTCATCGCCGGCCAGCTTAAGCTCACCGGCCAATAGATACGCCCCAACCATGGCAATGCTCGTGCCCATGCCTGACATCGGCGATGCACAAGCCGCGGCGTCTCCAAGCAAGACCACGCGCCCCCTCGACCAGGTGTCCATCTTGACCTGGCTTAAGGAGTCGAAATAGAAATCCGGCGCGTCATCCATCATTTGCAGCATGCGCCGCGCTTCCCATTGGACATCCGCGAAGGTCTCGCGCAAAAGCGCTTTCTGCGCAGCCACATCACGCCGGTCGTAGTTCAGCTTCCCGGAGGCGAAACTGAACGAGGCCTTGGCCACCCCCTCGCGCTTCGCACCGAAACAACTGACGCGCTTGCCGAGTTCGGTATAGGTGGCCGCCGCATCCCCAAGGTTCAGGAAATCCGGCACCGTGAAAATGGCAATGTAATAGCCCATGTGCTGCACGAACTTCGATTCTTCGCCGAAGGCAATGGCTCGCACATTCGAATGCAGCCCATCCGCCCCAACCACGATGTCGAACCCGCGAGTCTTGCCGCTGGCGAAGGAGACTTCCACACTATCGGCCCGTTGCTCGATCGACTGAATCGAATCGCCAAACAGATACTGCGCGCGACTGCTCGCCGCTTCATGCAAAACCGCCGCCAGGTCACCGCGCAAAATTTCCAGCTCGCCACTGGTAAAGCCATCCGGCAACTTCGCCACGACCTTGTTTTTCTTGTCCACCATGGTGATCGAACTGGTACGGGTCTCGCGAGACTTGACTGCATCGAAGAGCCGCATACTTTCAAGCACGCGCACGGCGCTCCCGCGAAAGTCCACGGCGTAACCCCCTGGGCGGATATCCGGCGCCCGCTCCACCACCGTAACGTCGAAGCCGTACTCGCCCAGCCAGTATGCAAGCGCCGGCCCCGCCACGCTTGCGCCCGAAATCAAGACCCGCTTCGTCATGGATGCACCTGTTCCCCGGATGGATGCCTATCTTCGATGCGGCTCCGGCCCCTCGAAGACATGCGTTTGGCATAACGAGTGTAGGGCTTGCCGCCCTGATCACTCTTTCATCGCATGAAGCGAACGTTACATGAAGCGATCGCTTCATGCAAGACTTCGCGTGAACTGACAAAGACGATATTCACGCCGCCCGGCCACTGGTTGGCTCGAATAAGCACGCGGAGTTGTTTCTCTAGCGAGGCGGGCAACATTATTTCGCTGATTCGGGTTCGCGGTCATATGAACCAAAAAGCGACCCAAAGCGCCCCAAAAAGCCGCATTTATTTCGCTGCGAATCGCAAGTTTTATCAAGCCGAAAAAAATTGTTTCGTTTAGCGTCCTCGCGGGCGCTAATCAGGCAGTGCCGGTTATTGGAAATTCAGCGAAATCGGCGCATTGCCCGAACCTTACGAAATATAAGGAAATTCGCAACGCCCCCGAGTCAATTTATGGTTGGTCAGTCAATTAAAATTCAAAATCCGATACCGTAAGTCCCCAATCCGCCTTTAGCCTGTCCATGCTACCTGGCCGCGAGCGTTCGCCCGTGCGCAACACCCTTCAGGGGTACTCCTTCCTATCGCAATCCGTGACTTCTGCCGGATTGTGAGCGTGACGTGGACGAAGCAAAGTCATAGCGCCGCTTCGCATTGCCGGAAATACCGTGCGAAGCGCACAGAAGCGCCTTCCTGTCCCACGCGCCCCCCAACTGGAGCACACCATGACGAAGCTGATCCGCAGCATCAGCATTGCTTCGATTTGCAACCGCGAAACCCAACGTCTTCGGACCGTACCATGAGCACGCATCGCTTCACCGATCTATGGCGGCTGCGCAAACCCGCCAATCCCGCCGCCACCAACGGCCCCGCCGGCAGCACGCTCGCCGTGCAGTTGCGCGACGAGTGTGAAGCGATGGCGCGCTACGCGCTGCATCACGGGCTGCCGGTTGCACCGGAACTCATCGCACAGCTAAGCGCCCTGATCGGCAAGCCGGGGCCGGACATCCTGGTTGCGGCGCAGCAACCGGCGCGTGACAACGCCTACGCGCTCGCCGCCATTCATCGCAAGCTGGCGACGGCGATTGCACCCGCCACGCCGCAAGCGGTCACCTTGCTCGACGCACAGCACCGCGAGCGCCGCGTCTTCGCATGGCTCGGCCCTGTCCCGCTGATCAGGCTGCTCACCGTCGCGGCGCTCGGCTTTCTGGCCGCAGTGATTGTCATTGGACTGTCACCCGACGTATCGAGCGAAAACATCGATCGCGGCTTCCTCCAGTCGAACGGCACGCGGCTCTTGTGGAACGTGCTGTTTCTGCTGTTCTGCGCAGGACTCGGCGCGTCGTTCGCGACACTGTTCCAGGCACACCGCTATATCGCCGCGTCGACCTACGACCCGAAATACGACGCCTCATACGGCGCACGCCTGATTCTCGGCCTGATTGCCGGACTGATCCTCGTGGAGATGCTACCCGCGCGCCTGTTCGATCAAGGCAGCATGCACAGCTTCGGCAAACCGGCGCTAGCCATGCTGGGCGGCTTCTCGGCCACTGCCGTGCACCGTTTGCTGCAGCGGCTGGTCGACACCCTGGAGACGCTGGTGCGCGGCGACCGCGCGGACGACGCCGACGCCGCCCTGCAAACGCAGCGCTCGCGCGCCGCGCACGAGCGTACTCAATGGCAAAGCGAACTGGCCGCGAATCTGCTCGATTTACAGCAATCGCTCGACACGTCCACCTCCGGGGAAGCAGTGCGACGGCGCCTCGCCGACTTCACCCGCGCGATGCTCGCCGCCGATAGCGCCTCCGCGCCGCCCGCCGGATTACAGAGCTTTCAGAAAACCGAGGAGTGACGCCATGCTGTTTCTCTACAATCTGCCGTCTGCCGAGATGGGCGCGCTGATCGTCGCGGCCACGCTGATCGTCGCGCTTGCCGGCTATGCGCTGTTCCGCAGCTTCTTTCCGGTACGGCTCGACGCCGAACAACGCGGCATGACGATCGCGATGATGTCCGCGGTGACCACGATCAATTCGCTGCTGGTGGCGTTTTCGGCAATCTCGGTCTGGAGTTCCTACCAGGCCGCCTCCGACAACGTTGCGGCCGAAGCCGCCTGCGCAACAGAACTCTCCCACGATCTGGCGGCGTTCCACGCCGGGCAGGCCTACACGGCACGCCACGATCTGGGCGTCTATCTGCAGCGCGTCGTGCGCGACGAATGGCCCCTGATGCAGCAGCACGCCAGCTCCGATGCGGGCACCGAAGCCGCGTTCGACAGCATGTTCGCCGCAGTGAACCAGATCGAGCCTTCCGGCGACCGCGAGCATGTGTTGCTCTCCGAGGTACTGACCCGGGTGAACGAGATGGTGAAGTATCGCCAGCGGCGCCTGCAAGACCTCGACTCGGCGATGCCCGTGACCTTGTGGGGCGTCATGTTGCTCGCGAGCGGCATGTCGCTGGTCCTGCTCTACGCGCTGCCGGGTACGCGCTTTAACGTGGTGCTCGTGTCGATCTGGGCCATTACGCTTGGGCTCGCGTTCTTTTTCGTGCTGGCCGTCGACCGGCCCTTTGCCGGCGAAGTCAGCGTGGGCTCCGAGCCGATGCAACGGGCGCTTGCCACGCTCATCGCCGAAAACCCCGGGCAGGCGGGGCCGCCCACATGAACGTGAGCCGGCCCGCAACGGCTGAACAAGACGAGCCGGAGCCGGCGGACCGGCCGCCGCCGCGGCTCGTATCGTCCGGCCTGCGCCAGCCAGGATGCCGTTAGCTGTGCACACCGAATAGCGGCACGCTCTGCGTACGCGAGGCGTCGGCCGCCACGTGGCGAGCCAGCCATAGCGCAGCCTCGGTGCGGTTGCTGACGCCGATCTGGCGAAACAGGGCGTACAGATGATTCTTGATGGTCCCCTCTGCGACGTTCAACACCCGGCAGATCTGCTTGTTCGACTTGCCTTCGGCCAGCAGCCGCAAGACTTCGCGCTGCCGCGGCGTCAGGCGCTCGAACGAGCGCTCGTCGCCGGCTGGCCCATGCGAGCGCTCCGCCTGCGTGCCGATACCGTAGCTGGCCGGCACATAGATCGCCCCCGCCGCGACGCGGCCGAGCGCATCGGCGAATTCGTCGGCGCTCGCGTGCCGCTCGACGATCCCCGCCGCCCCCGCCAGCAGCGCGTCCGCAATCGCCTGGCGGCATATCGTACGGACCACGAACAGCCACGGCACGGCGCCGAGCGCGTCCCGCAGCACCTTCGGCCAACCCACCTGGGCCGCATGGTCGTCCCATTCGATCGTCACCGCTGCGAGGGTTCCTGGGGGCAGGCTGTCACGCAGCCGGTAAATATCCTCAGGATGCTGGGCGGCCCATACATGCCAACTGTTGTCACGTTTCCATAGCACGTCGGCAACCCCGGCTACGAAAAGCGGCGGACTATCGATCATCAGGACGTTCATTTGCGTTGTTTCCCTCGGTAAACGGAACGCTCGGATTGAGATTATTCGCGTCCCTTCGGCTCGCTTTTACCTCTGTTTTAAAAAGGGCGCACTAGGCCCGTCGATCCGTGACGAACGTTCTAATTCGGATACGTGCGTCTTTCATGAAGAATTTCTGTGTCATTTTCATGGGCTGTCGGGCATGACTGACGGCCTATCCCCTACCGTTCATTGTTTATGTAACGTGAATAAAGACAGCGAATCCGCGTTGTCGTAACAGAAAAGGGGAATTTTTATGGACGCCAATTTTATCGGCTCGGTCATTAACGCTTTGCCGATGGATCAAATGATTGCAGGGCCATTGAAAGCAATGATTAGCGCGCAAACCCAGGCGGCAAAGAGTTACGCCGACTTTCTGATGCAGGTCTGCATTCAGAACGGCAAGGCGGTCGCCGTGCAGTTCGACTACGACGAGACCCTGGTCGACGAAAGTGGCGTGTCCAAGGGCGTGATGCAGAAGACCATGCGCATTCCGCTGCTGGCTGCGATCGTCCATCCGATCATCGCGATCGAAGAAGGCACCATCGACTTCGAAATGGAGATCACGCAATCGGAGAAAGAGGCGTCGTCAACCGAAGCGGGCGGCGAGATGCAAGCCAAGTTCGGCTGGGGGCCGGTCAGCGTCAGCATCTCGGGACGCGTGTCGCACAAGTCGGAGCAGACGCGCAGCACGGATACGCGCGCCAAGTACTCGATCCACACCCAGGTCAAGCGGCAGTCGCCACCGGAAGCGCTGATGCGGGTGATCGATTTTCTGACCGAGGCGGCGACCAAGCCGGTCGTCACCGAGGACAAGTCGAAAGACGTGAAGCCGCTGCCCACCACGCCCACCGACGGCAAGCTGATCGGCGAGGCCCCGGCAGCCGGTGCGGCACCGGCGGCGGCGGGCGGAGCGCAGGCGGGTAGCGAGCAACAGGCTGCGTCCCACTAAGTGCGCTAGCGAGCGAGAGCGGACCCTATCATGTTCAGCTTCTTCAAGCGGCGCCGCGCCTCGCGCGATGCAGTGGCGGCCGGCGCGCCTCCCGGCGGGACAGGCGAGCACGCCACAGACGGCGCACACAGCGCGGTCCCAGCGGGCGCTGCACACACCAGCGGCACAGCGCAGCCCGCGAGCGCGACCGGCGAAGCAAGCTCACCCGACAGCGGCGATTCGCAGCAGCGCAGTTCGGCGCAGGCACTGCACCCGGCTGCTTCGGGCTCCTCTGAGTTCGGCCAGGCGCCTGCCCAACCGTCTGCCGCACCCGGAGATGCACCGCCGCCCGCTTCGCCGCCTCCCGCCTCACCGCCGTCCGGTCCGCCGCCGGCGGGCGCCGACCGCCCCCCTCCGCGCGGCCTCGCACTCGACGAGATCACCCGCGGCATGCAGCACGCAGCGGCGGCGGCCAACCAGTTGCTGGCGCAGCAGTACACCAGCGTACTCGACCAGTTCTTCGATCAGGACGAGGACGGTCTGCTCTCACCGCGCGAGGTGGAGGTTGCGCTCGATGCGAAGCACACGATGCCGGTGCCGCTCGTCGCGCTTGCCACGCCGCGCGGGCTCGCGCTCGAGCGGATGGTCGTGCATCTGACGGTGCGGGCCGACTTCGCCGAAGCACTGTCCGCCGGCGGTCTCGCGGGCGAGGACCAGCGCGGCCGCTTCTACGTGACGCTTGCGCCACCATCGGCGAAGAGCCGCACCGACGGCGATGCGCCGCTGCGCGACAGCCAGAACATCGACATTGAAATGCAGTTCGCGGCGCTCGACCCGCCCGAAGCGATCATGCGCGTGATCGACGAATACACCCACCGTCTGCTGCCGCGCGCACGGCCCGGCGACGAGGAGAACTCCCATGCCTGACCAACCCGAACGCACCGGTGCGCAAGGCATCGAGCTGATCAAGCAGTTCGAGGGGCTGCGGCTCGCCCGCTACCTCGACGCGGTCGGCAAGCCCACCATAGGCTACGGCCACCTGATCCTGCCGCATGAGCGCTTCGCGGCGCCGATCACCGCGAGCGAAGCCGAAGCGCTGCTCAAGAAAGATCTGCGCAACGCCGAACTCGCGTTACGCAAGCTGGTGCGCGTGCCAATCACGCAGCAGCAGTTCGACGCGCTGATGGCCTTTGTCTTCAACCTCGGCGCGGGACGGCTGCGTTCCTCGACCCTGCTGCGCTACCTGAATGCAGGAGCAGCCGCGCGCGCCGCCGACCAGTTTCTGGTCTGGAACAAGGCGGGCGGCAAACCGCTTGCGGGCCTCACGCGCCGCCGCCAGGCCGAACGCAAGCTGTTTCTCTCGTAGCTGCGTCGCGCAGGCCGCCCCCTTTGGGGGGCTTGCAGCCCTGTTGTCACCCGTCGCAGTCCTTTATAGCCATCCTTTCTCAAGGAGCCATCGTCATGATTCCGTCACGTTGCGGCCGCCGCAGCCGTTTTCTGCACACGCTCTCCAGGGCGGCTCAAGCCGCCTTCCTCGCCGCCGCTGCAAATATCGCAATGGCCGCGGCGCCTGCTGATCCCGCTTCTCAAACTCCCGCGCCAACCTGCAGCGCGGAAGTCGCCGGCATCAACAGCGCGTTGCAAAACGCACGACAGCCAGCGTTATGCGAACGCTGCGCGGCACGGCTCGCGCAAACGCTAGGCAGTCTCTACGCAAATGGCGTGTTGCCGAACTTCTACCGGTCCGCGGACGGCGCCAACTGGGACGACCCGCAACGCCGGCCGTCGATGCTAAGCGGCCTGAGCCTTGCGCATATCGGCGACGGCAAGGATTTCGCCGCCGACATTGATAGCGGCTACGGACCGCGCGGCGTGCTCAGGTTGCGCTACAGCGCCGCCAACCAGCCGCTCGACGTGACAACCGATGACCACCGGGTGTCGATCCCCGTGACGTATTGCACGAGCAGCGACACGCGCTAGCCGATGTGGCGGCCCGGTCTGCCTCAGTCGGCCAGCCGCCCAGCCGGGCCGTCTCGTCCAGGCCATCAGTCCTATACCTTCGACCCGGCCTTCCGCCCTATTCAACAGGTCCCGTTGCAAACGTACGCTGCAAGTGCGGCACAACACAGCACAAACAACCTGGCAGCCCTCACAGATACCTAACACGATGACAGGAGCAAAGGCATGAATGCAGCCCCGCAGTTCAATGGAATGACCCGTCCACTTCCTCTCCCGGCACGGAGGCGCCTGCGCGCATGTCTTGCCGGGCTCGTATGCGCACTCGCCGCAGCCGGTTATGCCCACGCTGCCGGCAGCCCGCCGCTGCCCGCCTTCGGCGCCGATCTGCAGCGCACGTCGGTATCGGGATTGTCCTCAGGTGCGTTCATGGCCGCGCAATTCGATGTGGCCTTCTCGACGCAACTGATCGGCGCCGGCATCGTCGCGGGTGGCGCCTTCCATTGCGCGGGCGAGTCGGAGTTCGTCACACCGGCGGTCGCTGCCGTCACGCTGTGCATGCAACCGCTTGGCGACGCGCCGGCCGCAGCCGGCGCATGGCGCGATGCGCGCCGTTACGCGCAAGCCGGAAAAATCGACAACACCTCAGGTCTGCGCGATCAGCGCATCTATTTATTTAGTGGTGCAAAAGACACCATCGTATCGACGCGCGTGGTCGATCAGGCGGAACAGTTTTACGAGCTTGCCCAGGTGCCGCGCGCCAACATCGAGTATCAGCGCAATGCCGACGCGGGCCATGCGCTGATCACCAACCGCCCCGAAGACTCGTCATGCGAAGCGAACAAAAGTCCGTTCATCAACAACTGCGGCTTCGAACAGTCACACGAAATCGTCCGCTGGATCTACGCGAAACCCGCCGCACCGCTCAATCCGCCCGCCGCGCAAGCAGGCGGCAAGCTGCTCGCTTTCGATCAGCGCGCCTTCGACCCCAGCGGGCGCGCCTCGCTCGCCGACACCGGTTATGTCTACGTGCCGGCCGAGTGTGAACACAGTGCCTGCGCGGTGCACGTGGTATTTCACGGCTGCGCGCAGAACGTGGACACCGTGGGCGAGCGCTTCGTGCGCGGCGCCGGCTACAACGAGATCGCCGATACCAACCGCCTCATCGTCGTCTATCCGCAGGTCGGCAGCAAGTCGGCCGTCAACCCGCTCAGTTGCTGGGACTTCTGGGGTTACACAAGCGCCGATCCGGAGCATCCCGACTTCTACACCCGTGAAGCGCCGCAGATGGCAGCGGTGATGAAGATGATCCAGCGTCTCGGCGAAGCGCGGCCGTAAGCGCCGCCGCATCAACCACCTCAAGAGCCACACGCCCTTTCATCTCCAACCCGCAACCCAATACAAGGACCCGTCATGCTTTCCTCGTTAATCGCGCAATGGGAAACCGCCAATCTCGCTGCCTTCGAGCTTCTCGGCAAAGTCGTTACGCAGTCGGCCAATCCGGCAGGACTGCCGGGCGCAGTCACCGATGCCGGCGCCTGGCGTGCGTTCGCACGCACCGCATTGCAAGCCGGCCAGCGCTACGCAACCGTATGCCAGTCCGCACTCGACGAAAGCTGGCGCGAGCAGCGCGACCGGCTGGCGCTGAAGGACACCGCGGCGGCCGTCAAGCAGCTCGCCACGCTGAATGCCGATCTTGCCACCCGCATCGCACAGGGTCACATGCAGCATGCCGGCGCACTCGCCGATGCCGCCGCGCAGTACCTCGACGATCTGTCCCACACCCGCGGCGTATCGGACCTCGCGATGGCGTTCGGCAAGTTTTCCGGCGACGTGCAGGCGCAAAGCCGCGCGCATGCCATGCACATCGCGGCGCTCGCGGGCGGTGTCGTCCCCGCCCTCGCGCAATGGGCCGACACGAATCTCACTGACGATACGGAGCGCGCGTCGTGAACATCCACCTGACCTTCATTAACCGCTCGAACGATTGCGGCGGCAGCGAAGTCGTGCTGTTCCAGCGCAACGTCGTCCCCGATCTCGACGAGCTCGCCATTGCGTGGAAGGTGATCCGCTATTGCGGGCGTGATTGCATTCACCCGTTTGTGTTTTCGACCGCACTCGAGATCGCATTGGGCGACGACCACGGCAACTTCTCGCCGAGAGTCGCCGCGCAGGCTGGCGAGCGCTTCGTGGTGAACGCCCATCCCAGCGGGCGCGGCCGGCTCGTGCCCGACGCCGCGGGAGCCAGCGGTGCAGACGGCGCCGGCAGCGGCGCGGATATCCAGGTCGTCAACCGGCTTCCACGCGGCGCCGTCAACGTCAACGCTTTTAGCTCGGGAAAGCTGATCGCCGCGAAACAGGCCGTCGCGCCCGGGCAGAAAGCGGAGTTCCGCTTCACCCCCGCGCTCTGGATCGCCGTCGCTTCGCAGGTACAGGAAAGCCGTGCGCTGAGCTCGGCGGTGATGTCGAGTGACAGCACGCTGCTGCAGCTTGGCGGCATCGCCGCGGCGGACATCGTGATGTCGGGCGGCGGCAGCGACGCGCAGGCGCAGCCGTTCAGCTTCGCGCTCGAAAACGTGGTTCACCTCTAGCGCATGACGCCGCCCGCGCAACGCGGGTCCCCTTCCGGTTTCGTTCGACGGCCTGTTCGCGAGGACAGGCCGGTGGCAAGGTACGCGGCAAACCGATTGCCGTTTTCTCAACTCAGGAGCAAACAAGTGGATATCCAGCTGAATTTCATCAACCGTTCCAACGATGCGAACAACTCGAGCATCGTGATCTTCCAGAAAAACGTCGCAACCGATTTCGACGAACTGGCGATTGCGTGGAAAGTGATTCGCAACTGCGGCCAGGGCGACAACCATCCGTTCAAGTTTCCGATGACGATGACCGTCAGCGCGAGCGACAGCTATGGCAACTACATGCCGCAGCAGAACGCGACCAACGGCCAGGTGTTTCAGGTCGTGCGCTCGACCTCGGGCGACGTGCTCACGCTCGCCACGGAGCCGGGCAACAGTTCCGAAGTCCAGGTGCGCAACGACCTGGCAAGCGGCGCGGCGAACGCCACCATCTACAAGGACGGCTCGCCGCTCGCGACCAAGACCTCGATCGCCCCGGGCCAGAAAGCCGTGTTCCAGTTCAAGCCGACGCTGTGGATCGGTGTCGCGTCGCAAATCGAGCAGGGCGCGCTGCTGAATTCGGCGGTGATCTCCGACATCAACACCGAGCTGTCGCTGCTCGGCATTGCCAGCGCCGACATTGTGCTGACGGGTGGCGGACCCGGCCCGCGCTCGCTGCCGTTCACGTTCCGGCTCGAACGCGTCGTGATGGCCTAAGGCATACGCTCAGGCACACACCGGCGGCAGCCGCCCGGCTGCCGCCCCTCCTACCAATCAGAAAGGGTCTGTCATGGACATCAAGCTTAACTTCATCAATCTGTCGAACGACGCCAACAACAGCCAGATTGTGATCTTCCAGAAGAACGTCTCCACCGACTTCGACGAACTGGCGATCGCATGGAAGGTCATCAGCAACTGCGGACGCGGCGACAACCACCCGTTCGTGTTTCCGATGCGCACCACGCTTTCCGCCAGCGACTCGGACGGCAACTACATGCCGCAGAAGCTCGCGCAGAACGGCGAAATGTTCAGCGTGTCGCGCGTCGCCTCGGGCAATGTGCTGTCGCTCGCCGGCGCCTCGCCGAGCTCGCGAGAGATCCAGTTGCGCAACGATCTGCGCACGGGCGCGATCACCGCGTCGGTGTTCAAGGACAGCCGCCTGCTCGCGCACAAGACCGGCATCGTGCCGGGACAGAAAGCGGTGTTCGAGTTCAAGCCGACGCTATGGATCGGCACCGCGTCGCAGATCGAGCAGGGCAAGGTCATGAACTCCGCGGTGCTCTCCGACATCAATACGGAGCTCTCGCTGCTCGGCATCGCACGCGCCGACATTGTCATGACGGGCGGCGGCGCCGGCACCAGCGCCGTGTCGTATCAGTTCAAGCTCGTGAACGTGGTGATGGGTTGAGCCACGCCTGAGCAACGCGTGGCGCTATCACAGGGGCGGCCCGGGGCTTTGCGGGCCGCCCCGTGCGCCGGCACCCGCAGCGCCTTTCAGGCCACCTGCGTCCCTACATGCGAGCGCAACACATCTACAAACGCCCGCACCTTCGCGGACGGATAACGGGCCGGCGGAAACAGCGCATGAATTCCCGCAGGCGGCGAAGCCCAATCGGGCAGCAGGCGAATCAGGCGCCCCGCCGCAACATCTTCGCCCACCGAAAAATTCGTCAGGAATGCCACACCGCCACCCGCCAGCGTGGCCGCCCGGCAAGCCGGCGCGGTATCCGCAAGAAATCCGGGGGCAAACCGCACGGTCTGCTTCCTGCCGCGCGAATTCTCCAGCGACATCGTCAACGGCTTCGGCAACACCGCCGTCCCCACAAACGGCATACCGGTCAGAGCCGCCGGCGTAGCGGGTTCCCCCCAGGCGGCGACGAACTCCGGACTCGCGACCACCCAGCGCACATAGCTGCTGATCTTCACCGCCCGATGGCTCGAATCGGCGAGCCGTCCCACCCGGATCGCCACATCCACGCCCTCGGCCAGCAGATTCACCAGCCGGTCGTTCGCCACCAGTTCGATCGACAACTCCGGATGCGCCTGCCGCAGCGCCACCAGCGCCGGCGCAACCACCATGGAGCCGTAATCCACCGGCGTCGCGACCCGCAGCGTGCCGCGTAACGTACCGCCACCTTCTTCCACTACCTGCAGCGCTTCGTCAGCAATACTTATTATCTGCCGACTCGCTTCATAGAACGCCCGGCCCGCCTCGGTAACGCTGACGCGCCGCGTGGTACGCACCAGCAGGCTCGCGCCCACCTCCGCCTCGAGCCGCTGCATATGCGTGCTGACCATGGTCTTGGCAATGCCGAGCCGTTCGGCCGCTGCCGTCAGCGATCCCGCCTCGACCACCGCCACGAAAACCGCCAGCCGGTTGAGATTCACATCGCTCGCGCTAGCCATTCGATTGTCCACTTTGAGAGGAAAGAGTAATCATGATTATCCACCTTCTCAGGTCAGTCCGCGGGGCATATGCTGGCCTCACCTACCCACTGACCTATTGTCACTTTGCTTTCAGGAGCGCTCGATGTCCTCTGCCAGGCCCACCCAACCGATCCGGCTGCATACCACCGCGCTGTCCGGCCACGGTCATCGCGTCAAGCTGTTCCTGACCATGCTCGATCTGCCGTTCACGGTGATCGGGCTGGACATGAAGGCCGGCGACAACCGCAGGCCGGAACATCTCGCGCTCAACCCGTTCGGCGAAGTGCCTGTGATCGAAGACGGCGAGATCGTGCTGAGCGATTCGAACGCAATCCTCGTCTACCTGGCGCGCCAATACGGCGATGCATCGTGGTTACCTCAGGACCCGCTGGGCGCCGCCGCCGTGCAGCGCTGGCTTTCGCTTGCCGCGGGCAAGATCGCCTACGGTCCTTGTGCCGCGCGTCTCGTGACTGTTTTCGGCGCGCCGCATCACCTGGAGACGGCGCAAAAGATTGCGGTCGCGCTGTTCAAGGTGCTCGACGCCGAGTTGAGCGACAAGGCGTTCGCAATCGGCGCAACGCCGACGATTGCGGACATTGCCGCTCATTCCTATATCGCGCACGCCCCCGAAGGCGGTGTTTCGCTCGAGCCGTATCCGCATATCCGCGCATGGCTCAAGCGCGTCGAAGCGCTGCCGCGCTTTGTGCCAATGCGCACCAGCAAGGCCGGCCTGCTAGCCGAAGCTGAATAGCTTCGCCACGCACGCCGCCTGCCCTGAGCATCTAGCGAGGCCATCATGTCTACTCCCGCCCATGCACCCCGCAGAGCCGAATCCCCGTTTCATGCGGGCGAACTCGCGGCACAGGAACGCGCCGGCGTGCGGGAACAGATGACCGGCGATGCGACCCGGGGTATCCGCGACTACATGCCCGAGCAGCACCGCCTGTTCTTTGCGGAACAGCCGTTCATGGTGCTGGGCGGGCTGGACGCGCGTGGTCAGCCGTGGGCCTCGCTGCGCGTCGGCGCGCCGGGCTTCGTCTCGGCGCCCGATGAACACACCTTGCGGATCGCCGGACGCGCTCCGGCCGGCGATCCGCTGGCTACGGCGTGGCACGCCGGTGCGCTGATCGGCGGACTCGGCATCCAGCCTGCCACGCGTCGGCGCAACCGCGTCAACGGAGTCATCGCGTCAATAGATGACGGGACGCTCACGGTGAGCGTGAGTCAAAGCTTCGGTAACTGCGCAAAATACATCCAGAGCCGTGCGCCGAGCTTGATCGCCTCGCTTCCCGATCAGGCGCGCGTCGTGCCTGAGTCATCCCCGGTGCTCGGTTCAGCCGAGCGTGCCCTGCTCGCCCGCGCCGACACGTTCTTCATCGCCAGCGCGAATGCATCCGACGAAGCCGGGTTCGCACGCGGCGCCGATGTCTCGCATCGCGGCGGCAAACCGGGCTTCATTCGCGTGGATGACGAACGCACGCTGACCACCCCGGATTTCAGCGGCAACCGCTACTTCAATACGATCGGCAATCTGCTGCAAGATCCGCGTGCGGGCCTGCTCGTGATCGACTTCGAAAGCGGCGACCTGCTCTATCTCGCGGTGGAGGCAGAGGTCATCTGGGAAGGTTCGGAACTGGAATCGTTTGCGGGTGCCGAGCGGCTCATACGCTTTCATATCCGCGAGGTTCGGCGCAGCCCGCGTGCCTTGCCGTTTCGCTGGTCCGCCGTGCAATATGCGCCGCAACTCGAAAAAACCGGCACATGGGCAACGCAAGCCGCGGCGCCTTCGGTGGCAAGCGCCTGGCGCAAGCTGAAAGTGGCGCAGGTGCGCGACGAGACGCCGTCAGCACGCTCGTTCTATCTGGAAGCCGCTGATGGGGCGCCGCTTGCCCGCTTCGAGCCGGGCCAGTTTCTGCCGATCCGTCTGGACGCGCCAGGGCTTGCTGCGCCGTTGAGGCGCACCTACACACTCTCGGATGCGGACCACGGCCGGTACTACCGCATCACCGTCAAGCGCGAAGGCGTAGCCTCCACACAGCTGCATGAGCATATCCAGCAAGGAGACGTGATCGAGGCGAGGACACCCGCGGGTATTTTCAAGCTGGACATCAGCAGCCCACGCCCAGTTGTCTTGCTCTCGGCGGGTATCGGCATCACGCCGATGATTGCGATGCTCAATACGCTTCTGGCGAATACAGGCGGGCAAACGCAGCCCGAGCGCATCTACTTCATTCACGGCGCACGCAACGCGAACGAGCATCCCTTCGCCGCGCAACTGATGGCAGCGGCAGATGCCTATCCGCATCTTTCGGTGCATCTGCGCGACAGCCAGGCCGCTACCGCCACGACGCAGGCAGAAGATCCGCTCGCCGCACACTCGGTGGGACGCGTGGACATAGCGTTTCTCAAACGCGTGCTGCCGTTCGGCGACTACGATTTCTATCTCTGCGGTCCGGCTGCGTTCATGCAGGACCTCTACAACGGGCTGCGCGCACTCAATATCGCTGACGAGAGAATCCGCTTCGAAGCGTTTGGGCCAGCAAGCGTCAAGCGCAGCGAAAGCATCGCCAACGGCGCGCGCGTGCAAGCACAGACGCAAGCGCAAGCGTCACCAGCGGCTCAAGACACCGGCCGGTCGTCGAAAGTGGTGTTTATGCGTACCGGACGTGAAGCACAGTGGTCGCAAAAGGCGGGCAGTTTGCTCGAACTTGCCGAGGCAAACGGTGTGGCGGCGGATTCGAACTGCCGATCAGGGACGTGCGGAACGTGCTCGACGCGGCTGCTCGCCGGTGCGGTGAGCTATCCGACGCCATGCGAGGCGCAGATCGAGCCGGGCCATGCGCTGATTTGCAGCGCGATACCGGCGAAAACGCAGACCGGCGAAGAATCGACGGTGATTCTGGATCTGTAACAGCTACAGCGCGGCTGCGGTGCAACGCGCCCCGAGACTTATTCCGGGCGGCGATGCGCTTCAGCGATGATGGCGCAGGTTTGCAGATGCAGTTGCAGCGCGCGGCGAGCAAGGGCGCCGAGGCGGGCAAGCCAGCTGCTAGCGGCGGGGGCGGACGTGGTGGTGATGTGGCTCATGGCAAGCTCCAACTCAAGCTAGGGTCTACTACCTAAGGGATAACCCTATTATAAACCACTCTTGCCGCAACGCAACAAATCAAAATAAATCCCGATTTACCCCAATCCTTGCGCACGGCTCCTGCGCCGCACCAATCCCCGCAACGCCTTACCAGTCAAGCTCTTGCGCGCAAATCGGCGAAGCCTGCGAGGCCGCGTCGCAGCAATTCCCCCGGCTTGACTCCCATCGGCCACCCTGCTGTACTAAATAAACCAAAGTGATTTAATCAAAAACGGCCGACCGAGACCCGCGCCACCCGGCGCAGGCAGCCCGAGGCCACCAGAGGCGCACTCAGCGCCCGTCAGCTATTGAATCGACCGTAGTCCAAAAACGTCGTTGTCAATTATCCGGAGGAGCGTCCCATGAAGCAGAATTCCCGCAGGCATCCCGCCGCCCGGCGTCTCGCCACGCTATGCGTCACCGCCGGCGCCGTCTGGTGCGCCAGCGCCACGCTGGCCGTCGCCGATCAGCCCGTAGTCGGACTCATCACCAAAACCGACACCAACCCGTTCTTCGTCAAGATGCGCCAGGGTGCGGAAGCCGCTGCGCAGAAGGACGGCGCCAAGCTGCTGACCGCCGCCGGCAAGTTCGACGGCGACAACGCGAGCCAGGTCACCGCCATCGAAAACATGATCACAGCGGGCGCCAAGGCGATTCTGATTACGCCGAGCGATACCAAGGCCATCGTGCCGAGCATCAAGAAAGCGCGCGCGGCCGGCGTGATGGTGATTGCGCTCGATACGCCGACCGATCCGCAGGACGCCACGGACGCCCTCTTCGCCACCGACAACTTCAAGGCCGGCGTCCTGATCGGCGAGTACGCGAAGGCCGCGATGGGCGGCAAGCCGGCGAAGATCGCCACGCTCGATCTCGCGCCGGGCGTCTCGGTCGGGGTGCTGCGGCATAACGGCTTCCTGCAGGGCTTCGGCATCAAGGAAGGCGACCCCGCCATCGTCTGCAGCCAGGATACGCGCGGCGACCAGGCGAAGGGCCAGACGGCGATGGAGAACTGCCTGCAGAAATCGCCCGACATCAACGTGGTCTACACGATCAACGAACCGGCCGCGGCCGGCGCGTATCGCGCGCTCAAGGCGGCCGGCAAGGACAAGGACGTGATGATCGTTTCCATCGACGGCGGTTGTGAAGGCGTGCGCAACGTCAAGGCCGGCGCGATAGCCGCAACCTCGCAGCAGTATCCGCTGAAGATGGCCTCGCTCGGCGTCGATGCGGGCGTCGAATACGCAAAGAGCGGCAAGAAAGTCGCGGGCTATCACGACACCGGCGTCACGCTGATCAGCGACAAGCCGATGAGCGGCGTGGACAGCAAGGACACCCAGTTCGGTCTGGCGAACTGCTGGGGTCAATAAGGTCAGTAAGCATTCCCTGGCAAATGGGAGGCTCGCCTATGAGCCTCCCGCCGATTTGCCGCGTGGCCGGTACGCCACGCTTTAGCATCGAGGAAACACATCATGTCGACTCCCTCTGCCCCGGCTGGCGGCCACCGCGCCTTGTCCGAGCGACTGCCCTCGCTCGCCGAAATCGGTCCGCTGATCGCCCTTCTGCTCGCCTGCGTGTTCTTTATCACGCAGAGCAACCGCTTCCTGTCGTTCCAGAATCTCTCGCTGATCCTGCAGCAAACCATGGTGGTCGCCGTCATTGCCATCGGCCAGACGCTGATCGTGCTGACCGCGGGCATCGACCTGTCCTGCGGCATGGTGATGGCATTCGGCTCGATCGTCATGACCAAGTTCGCGGTCAACCTCGGCGTGCCGCCTATCCTCGCGATTCTCTGCGGCATCGGCGCGAGCGCCCTGTTCGGCGCGCTCAACGGAGTATTGATCACGCGCATCAAGCTGCCGCCGTTCATCGTCACGCTCGGCACCCTGAACATCGCCTTCGCGCTCACGCAGATCTATTCGAACGCGGAAAGCGTCTCGAACCTGCCCGATGCGATCATGTTCCTCGGCAACACATTCAGCATCGGCCCGGCCCAGGTGACCTACGGCACGGTCCTGACGCTGCTGATGTATCTGGCCACCTGGTTCATCTTGCGCGACACCGTCCCCGGGCGGCACCTCTATGCACTCGGCAACAACGCCGAAGCCGCGCGCCTGATGGGCCTCTCGTCGCAGCGCATCCTGCTCACCGTCTACACGCTAGCCGGTGCGATCTACGGCGTCGCGGCCCTGTTGTCGGTGTCGCGTACCGGCGTGGGCGACCCGCAAGCGGGACAAACGGAGAATCTCGACAGCATTACCGCCGTGGTGCTCGGCGGCACGAGTCTGTTCGGTGGACGCGGCTCGATTGCGGGCACCTTGCTGGGCGCGCTGATTGTCGGCGTGTTCCGCAACGGCCTGACCTTGATCGGCGTGTCGTCGGTGTATCAGGTGCTGATCACCGGCATGCTGGTGATTCTCGCCGTCGCCGCCGACAAGCTGTCCCACCGCGGCGCTCGATGAGCTATCAGGAGCCTGTCATGTCTACTCCCCAAACTGCCTCTTCCAACGTGACGCCGGTCCTGCAGGCGCGTGGGCTCGTCAAGCGCTACGGCCATGTCACCGCCCTCGACGGCTGCGACTTCGAGGTGATGCCCGGCGAAATCATGGCCGTGATCGGCGACAACGGCGCCGGCAAGTCCTCGCTCATCAAGGCGCTCTCCGGTGCGACGGTGCCGGACGAAGGCGAGATTCTGCTGGACGGCAAGCCGGTCAAGTTCCGCAGCCCGCTCGATGCGCGCGCCCAGGGCATCGAAACCGTCTATCAGGACCTGGCGGTCGCGCCCGCCATGAGCATCGCCGAGAACCTGTTTCTCGCGCGTGAGCTCGTCAAGCCAGGCTGGCGTGGCTCGATCTTCAAGATGATCGACAAGCGCCGCATGCTCGACGAGGCGACCGCCCATATGAAGGGCCTGCAGATCGGCATCCGTTCGATGCGCCAGGCGGTCGAAACCCTGTCCGGCGGCCAGCGCCAGGGTGTCGCGGTGGCGCGTAGCGCAGCGTTCGCCCGCCACGTGGTGATTCTCGATGAACCCACCGCGGCGCTCGGCGTGAAGGAAGGCAACATGGTGCTCGAACTGATCCGGCGCGTGCGCGATCGCGGCCTGCCGGTCATCCTCATCAGCCACAACATGCCGCATGTGTTCGAGATTGCCGATCGCATCCATATCCAGCGGCTGGGACGGCGCGCGGCGCTCGTCAACACCAGGGACATCCATATGTCCGAAGCGGTCGCCATCATGACCGGCGCGAAAGAAGCGGACGTCAAGGCGATCGCATGACACACGCCCCCCGCTGACGAGCGCCTCGCCATGGACACGACCGGCACCAGGGCTCCCCTGAAGCGCACCGTCGGCTCGAATCAGGTCGGCATGCGGCAGTTCAACGAACGGATCGTGCTGCAGGCGATCCGTTTGCATGGCCCGCTCGCCAAGGCCGACGTGAGCCGGCTCACGCGTCTGTCGATGCAGACCGTCTCGATGATCGTCGACCGTCTGATCGACGACGGCCTGCTCGCGCGTCAGCCGCGCGTGCGCGGGCGCATCGGGCAGCCTTCGGTGCCGATTGCGCTGCGGCCCGAAGGCGCCTATACGATCGGCATCAAGGTCGGGCGCCGCAGCCTCGATGTGCTGGCGATGGATTTCGTCGGCCACGTCTGCAGCCGCGATGTGCTCGAATATGCGTACCCCGATCCGCGCGTGCTGTTTCCGGCGCTGGAGGCCAAGCTCGCACGCGTGAACGAAACGCTTGGCGAGCGTGCCAGGCAAGTGGTCGGCGTGGGTGTGGCGGCGCCGTTATGGCTCGGCGGCTGGCGCGATTTCCTGGGGGCGCCGCCGGATGCGCTCGATGCGTGGCACGACATCGACATTCGCGCCCGCATCGCGGCAATGACCGGCCTGCCCGTCGAATTCGCCAAGGACACCACCGCCGCCTGCGCCGCCGAACTCGTGATGGGCCAGGGGCGCGGCATCCACAACTTCCTGTATCTGTTCGTCGGCACCTTCATTGGTGGCGGTCTCGTGATCGACGGCCGGCTGCATGGCGGCCCGCACGCTAACGCCGGAGCCGTCGGCTCGATTCCGTTCATGGATAGCGCGGGTCAAACGATGCAAACCCCGGCATGGCCAGGTGCACGTCGGCCAACGCGTCAATTGCTGCACGCGGCCTCGGGGTTCGTGCTGGAACAACGGCTAAGCGACGCCGGTGCGCCGGCCGCCGCGGCGCACGATCATCGGGCGTTGGCGCCGGAGTGGCTGCGCCACACCGAACGCTGGCTCGACACGGCATGTCCCGCGATTGCCGGCGCGCTGATCAACGCGACCGCGCTGCTCGATCTCGAAGCCGTGGTGATCGACGGTGAACTCGACCGGCAACTGGTGCGCGAAATCATCCGCCGCACCGAGCGCGTGCTGGATGGTTTCGAATGGGAGGGGATGGTGCGTCCGCAACTGCTGGAAGGCACCATTGGCGCCGATGCGCGCGCCATGGGCGGCGCAATCCTGCCGCTCTATGCGCACTTTGCGCCGGTGCATGAGCTGTTTCTGAAACCCGCAACGGAAGCCGGGTACTGAGGGGCGGTACGCAAGCGCCCCACGTCTTCGCTTTTAGCTGCGCTTGAGCGCAGGCACGGCGGGCGCAGCAGGCGCCTTCGGTTCATCGAGCAAGGGCTGCAAGGTCGGCGCAAGCGACTTCAGCAATTGCACCGACATGGCGCTCGTAAACTCGTAGTGCGACGCATACGGTTCGTGAACGTAGGCGGTCAGCGTACCGTAGAAGCGGTCGCCCATGATGAACACGAAGGTCGCGCTACGGTTGACCTTGCGCGACTCGATCAGCCGGCCGCCGCGTGCGAACACCTCGAAGCGCTGATCGCCCGTGCCGGTCTTGCCGTACACCGGCAAGGTCGTGCCGTTGGGGAAGACCATGCCGTCCGCGAGACGCTTGGCCGTGCCGCCTTGCACGACATCGCTCAACATCTCATGCACGACCTTGACGATTTCCGGCGACAACTGCGTCTGCGGCGCCACCGTCGCGCGGACGAAGTGCGTTTCGTACGGCGTATCTTTGGCGAAGTCGAGCTGGGCGATGCTTTCGGTCGGCACCTTGCTGCCGCCATTGGCGATCACGCCGATCAGCTGCGCGAGCGCCGCCGGCCGGTCGCCCGACGCGCCGATCGCCGCCGCATAAGAAGGCGTCAGATTGGCGAACGGATAGCCGAGCGCCTGCCACGACTTGCCGATCGCGTCATAGGCGCGCAACTCGATCATGCGTTTGATGCGGCGGTCCTGGGTCGCGTGGTAGCGCGTCTTGAAGAGCCACGAATAAGTGCTCGCGCGCACGTCGCGGCTTGCCTCCTGAACCTGATCGAGCGTGACGTCGGGATGCTCGCGCAGATAGTTGACCAGCCACAGTTCCAGCGGATGCACGCGCGAGATATAGCCGCGGTCGTTCAGATTGAAGCGGTCCATCGCGTACTTCGTATAGAGCTTCGCGAGGTCGTCGTCACTCAGCCACTGCGCCGGCGTGCCCTTCAACTGCTCGCGCATCTGCGCGTCGAACCAGCCGAGCGAGCCATTGGGCGCCACGCTGCGCAACACGGTGGCGATCCTCGGC
Organism: Burkholderia sp. 4M9327F10; assembly: GCF_005503145.1. Classification (GTDB taxonomy): domain Bacteria; phylum Pseudomonadota; class Gammaproteobacteria; order Burkholderiales; family Burkholderiaceae; genus Paraburkholderia. The sequence continues at coordinate 77,164 of NZ_SCNV01000001.1, forward strand.
GGCGATTTATGCACGCTGTGCAGCATGATCGCCAGCGCGTCGTCGGGCACCTTGCCGTGGTACTTCGTATAGAAGCGCTTCATATACACGCGGCTTTCCTGATCGGCGAAGCGGGTCAGGTAAAGCTGGCGCGCGGCGGGATCGTCGAGCCATTGCGTCGAGGGCCCGGAGGTCTGGATCATCTCGTAGCGCACGATGTCACGCATCAGCCGCACGAACACGAGGTTCACCGAGTGCTGGAACGCGCGGTGCACGGTCAGGATCTGGCTGTTGTCGCTCGATTCGAAATTGGTGAAGGTTTGCGCGCCGCCGCCGGTATAGAACGTTTCGCCCGCGCTGGCCGAGTATTTTCTTTCCACGGCCGCATCGAGCATGGCCTGCAGCGAGTGGTCGGGCGTCTTCGCCAGATAGTCGAGCGCCCAACGCGTCAGGACATCCTGCGGATCGGGCTGAACGCGCTTGAGCTCGTCCACGCTCATCGAGGCATAGCGGTCGTGCAGGTCGGTGACGATCTGCAGGTAGGTGATGATCGTGCGCAGCTTGGCCGTCGAGCCGAGGTTCAGGCGCGCGCCCGAGTTGATATCGAACGGCTCGTTGACGCTGTCCGTTTGCACCCGCACGAGATTCGAACCGTTGTGCCGCTCATAGAGCGTCAGGCTGTAGGTGATCTTCGAAGGATCGTCGCCGGGGCGCAGCATTTCGAATCCATACAGCCCCGCGGCCTGTGCGCCGTCCTTGGTTGCCGCACTCGCCAACCGGTCGCTGACCGCCTGCTGAACCGCGTTATTGAGCGTGCCGGTAGCCTGCAGGTCGAGCCGGTCGAGTTCATAGAAGCTGCGCAGACCGAGTGCGGCCAGCAAGTGCGAGCGCATCGAGGTGACCGCCTTGCGGCTGATGAACGACTCATCGGTTTGCGGCACCCGCGTGGGGCTGAGCGCAATCTGCGCATTCAGCGCCGCGTCGCGCAATGACGGAGAGATGACACCGCCGGTAGCGAGCAGCCGCAGATAGCTATCGGTCATGCGCTCGAGTTCGCCGTAGCCATGATGCAGAAAGTACGACGGCGCGCGCTGCGCGATCATCAGCGACAGCACCTGGCGGAACGCCAGCGCCTGTTCGGTGAGGTTGTCCGCCGACGAAGGCGCGTTGAGAATCGCATTGACCTCGCCGAAGTCGCGCCCATACCAGGCGGCCAGCCCGTCGCCCATGCCGTTGATCTCGCCGATACCCGGCTTGGCCGAGAGCGGCACCGAATTCAGGTACTGCACGACGATTTCGCGCCGCGCCGGCATGGTCTGCGGTCCGTCCAGGTACGCGCGCACCGAGGCCGATGCGATCTGCCGCAGTTTCTCCGGCGGCGTCGCGGTGCGGCCGTCCGGCGAGTGGCGGAACTTCTCGATCTGCGTTGCGAGCGTGCTGCCGCCGGGCTGCGCCTGATGACGGTTGAAAACCCGCGCGCCCTGGTCGAGCAACGCATGGCCGAAACGTCCCCAGTCGATCGCGGGATTGCGGTTCGGCTGGTTCGGATCGAGCAGTTCGCGGTCTTCGATAAAGCACAGCGAGTTGACGATGAGCGGCGGGATCGCGTCGTAGCTCTTGTAGATCCGGCCAGGATAGGCGGCGTCAAACAGCGGCTGGCCGGTGCCGTCGAACAGTTGCAAGCCGGCCTGGTCTTTCTCCGGATAGGGCAGGAAGAGACCCTCGTCCGCGAGCGAAAGCATCCGTTCCGAATCGCGCGCTTGCGAGGCCACCACGAAACCGCGCGCAATCAGGCGCTGCTGAAACGTTGGCATGAGCGCATAGCCGAGCCGCTCGTCATACGGGCCATTGGTGGGGAAGCGGATATTGGGGCTTGCACCGTCTGCGAGCGTGAAGTCCACGTCGCGCGTCAACTCGGAGAGGTAGCGCGCCTGCAGGCGAGAGGTTTCGATTTCGATCTGGCAAAGTCTGGCCAGGATGGCCAGTGCCACCAGAATGGCCGCAAGCAGCGACCATTTGATCCACTTCCATACCGACGCACCGCCGGCAACGCGAAGCGGAAACCTAACGAGTGGCCGATTCATGGCGGCATCTCCCTCGCAGGCGCCGAGCGATTAACCTATAGCCTGCATTCAATCCAGTGTAGCGCGGATCGGCAAAACGCAAAGGCTCAGGAATAACCCCACAGTCTCGCGCCAACAACACCGCTTCAGCGAGTCGTGGCGCAGCGGCAAATGTAGTGAGATATTGTTGGTTTCCGCGCATGAAATCACTGCCGGGCCACCGGCAAAATCTGCGGGTTCGGCCCGTATAAAACGCGCTTTTCAATCTTTCAATTGCTCGGATTGGGAAAGTTGCTCATTCCGGTCAGGTCAGTTGCATTGTTTTGATCACTGACCCGACCGTGCCGCCGAATGAGCCTGCCCTAATACATCCTGACTGCTGATCCGCCGGGCATTGACCGTCCCGCCAGGCGTGAAGCTGTGCCGGCGCCGCCATACCTGCAATTGCACCGTTTTGCGCCGAGCGCCAGCTCTGGTCACCACGACTACCCCCGTCCTCCCTTCCCTGCGCGGCCTTTTCACGGGATGCGGCTTTTGACGCAGGGCTGCCTACGCACCGATATACGTCGCCGCCGGTGAAAAGGATGCAGGCCGGGGCGAAAAAAGCCGGATATAACCTCAGACGGAAATTGGGTAACATACCCCCGCATGCCTTTACCCATTCTTCCATGACCGCCAACACTCGGGACATCACGCCGGAAACGCTCACCGTGCTCCTCGAACGCGTCGCCAAAGAGGACGCTGCGGCGCTGCGGGAGCTTTATGACATCGCTGCGCCGAAACTGTTTGGCCTCGCGCTCCGTATATTGAGCAAGCACGAGTGGGCCGAAGAGGTCCTGCAGGACAGCTTCGTCAATATCTGGCGCTTTGCGGGGGACTACCGGCGCGGTTTGTCGGCCCCCATGACATGGATGTCGGCGATCGTACGCAACCGTGCGCTCGACCACCTGCGGCGGGTGAATACGCAGGAAACAGAATGGAGCGACGTGTTGGACGATCTGGTGGCAACAGGGGACCCCGATCCGGAAGCGCTGTCGGCTGTGAGCCTGCAGGCAAGATTGCTGGATGGGTGCATGCAGCAGCTTGAAGCGGCGCAGCGGCAGGCCGTCGCGCTCGCCTATCTGCGCGACCAGAGCCACAGCGAAATCGCCGAAGCCCTGAGCGTGCCGCTCGGCACGGTCAAATCGTGGATCCGGCGCGGCCTGAGCAAGCTCAAAAGCTGCCTGGGGGGTGCGCGATGAATCTGCACCGCTATCCCCAACTGGCCGACCTGCTGGCCGCCGAATATGCGCTCGGCACCTTGCGCGGCGGCGCGCGGCGCCGGCTGCAGCGCTACGCCGAGCACGACGTGGTGATCCGCCGTTTGCTGGAAGAATGGCAGCAGCGCCTCGAGCCGATGGCCGAACTGGTGCCCGCGCGGATGCCGTCCGCGGCAGTCTGGGAGGCCATCGAACAGCGGCTAGGCATTGCCGCAGCCCGGGGCCAGACACCGGAGCGGCCGCCGGTGCCGGCGCAGGCGGCTCCCGCCGCCCGTCCGGCCCGCGGCTGGTTCGACAACCTCGCGTTCTGGCGCGGCTGGGCAATCGGCGCCACGGCACTCGCTGCCATCGCCGTGGTGATGGCCGTACGTTCGTTGCTGCCGTCCGCGACGCTCGCCCCGCAAGGCGCGCCGACGCTCGCGCAGCAACCCGAGGCCGAGGTGTCGCATGTTGCAGTGCTCAACAACAAGGACGCGCAGCCCGTCATGCTGGTGGCGTGGGACGAAGCCCACTCCACCATGACGCTGCACCGGATCGGCGACACCCAGTTGCCGCCCGAACGCGCCATGCAGTTGTGGGGCATCCCGGCGAGCGGCCATCCGGTCTCGCTCGGCATGCTGCCCAACAGCGGCAACGGTAAAATCCAGGCCGCGCAACAGCGGCCGGAAAACTACGCGGCGCTCGCCATCTCGATCGAACCGCCAGGCGGATCGCCGAACCCGAACGGCCCGAGCGGGCCCGTGGTGTTCAGCGGCAAGCTGGTGCCGGTGTCCTGAGTCTGGTCTTTCAATCCGTCGCCTGCTGAAGCCGCGGGCGACGGCCAATTCCCCCTTTACTCTATGCAAAGCTTTTACGAAGCCACCGTGGTTCGACCCGAACGCGCCCGTCTTGCCGGGCGGCGCGCGGCCGACGTCTGCATTGTCGGCGGCGGGCTGGCGGGACTATCGACCGCGCTTGGCCTCGTCGAGCGCGGGGTGCGCGACGTGGTCGTGCTCGAGGCGCAGCAGGTGGGTTTCGGCGCGTCCGGGCGCAACGGCGGCTTCGTGTTCGGCGGCTATAGTCTCGACTGCGCCGATCTGCTGAAAATCCTCGGCCCCGTGCGGGCTCGCGAACTCTATACGCTCACCACCGATGCGGTCGACCTGATGCGCCAGCGCATCGCCCGCTACGGCATAGACTGCGATGCCACCCACGCCGGCGTGATTCTCGCCAACTGGTTCGACGAACCGGCGCGGCTCGAGACGCAGCGCCGCCTGATGCGCGACTCGTTCGGCGTCGACTGGGAGCCGGTCGATGCGGCCACCCTCGCCGCGCAACTGAAAACGCGCCGCTATCACGGTGGCCTGTTCGAGCGCAACGCGTTCCATTTTCATCCGCTCAAGTATGTCGTCGGCGTGGCCGCTGCCGTCGCCGCCGCGGGCGGGCAGATTTACGAGCACTCGCCGGTGCTGCGGCTGCGGCCGCAAGGCAGCGGCTTCCTCGCCGAAACCGCGGACGGCGCGATCGAGGCCCGCCAGGTTGTCATGGCCGGCGGTGGCTACGCACGCAACGTTTACCCGAAGGTGGAGCGCGCGGTGTTGCCGATCGCCACCTACGTGATGGCCACCGAGCCGCTCGGCACGCGCCTCGCAGACGCCATCGACACCGCCGCGGCGATCTACGACACCCGTTTCGCCTTCGACTACTACCGCCCGCTGCCCGACACGCGCATCCTGTGGGGCGGGCGCATCTCCGTGCTGAACCGCGAGCCGCAGGCGATTGCCCGGCTGCTGCGCGGCGACCTGCTGAAGGTCTATCCGCAACTGCGCGACGTGCGCATCGAGCACGCCTGGGGCGGCCTGATGAGCTATGCACGGCACAAGATGCCGCAGATCGGCCGCAGCGCCGACGGCGTCTGGTACGCGGTCGGCTTCGGCGGGCACGGCATGGCGCCCACCACGGTGTCCGGCGAATTGCTGGCGGCCGCCATCTCCGGCGAGCGGCCGGTGCCGGAAGCGTTCGCCAGTTTCGGCCTCACGCCCACCTTCGGCACGCTCGGACTCGCCGCCGCCCAATTGACCTACGCCACCATGCAGGCGCGCGACGCGCTGGCGGCACGCCGCCGCGCCCCGTCCTGAGGCCACACCGGCTGCGCCGCCCGATATCCGGCTGGAAACGCAAACTCGCGCAAACCCGCGCAACCTCGCGCAAAGCCGCACGACACCGCGGTAAAGCGCGAATTTCGCCATGCTAGAATGCGCCGTCATCGCCGCTCGAATACACAATGAAAAAGGGAAGCAAGGCCGCCGCGCCCGATCACTCCGACATCCCGTCCGAACCTCGGCGCAATGACGTCCAAGGTAGCGAGGCGCGACATGGCGACGCCCGCCGTAGCGACGCCCGCCGTAAATACGATCCCGAAGAAACGAAGCGCAACATCCTCGAAGTCGCGACCCAGGAGTTCTCCGCGATGGGGCTGGCCGGCGCGCGCGTCGACGCCATCGCCGAGCGCACCAATACCACCAAGCGCATGCTGTACTACTACTTCGAGAGTAAGGAAGGCTTGTACCAGGCGGTGCTGGAAAAAGTCTACGGCGATATCCGTGCGCTCGAACAGGACCTGCACGTCAGCGAACTCGATCCGGTGGAAGGCATGCGTAAGCTGGTCGAATTCACCTTCGACTATCACGACCGCCATCGCGACTTCGTGCGTCTCATCACCATCGAGAACATTCACGGCGCGAAGTACGTCGAGCAGTTGACGACGTTCAAGAGCCGCAACGCGAGTGCGATTCACACCATCGAAGACCTGCTGGCGCGCGGTGTTGCGAGCGGCCAGTTTCGCAACGACGTGGATGCGATCGACCTGCACCTGCTGATCAGCTCGCTATGCTTTCACCGCGTCGGCAATCGCCATACGTTCGGCACAGCGTTTGGCCGCGATCCGTCGCATCCACGCTTGCGCACACGGCATAGGGCGATGGTGGTGGATGCCGTGCTGCGGTTTCTGCGCACCGCTGACTGACCGGCACACAGCGAGGCGCCGGGCGAGGGCAAGCCAGGTTGGGTTGAGTTGGGAATGCCTGTGGCCCGCCCTCCTCGCACTTTGCACTTCGCATCTCGTATGCGAGCCTCAATCGGCAAGCACGATCCGTTTGATATCGCCGACGATAAAGATGTACGACAGCGCCCCAATCAGCGCAATCACACCGATAAACACCAGTGCGCCGACGAACGAGCCGGTCCACGCCACGATCAATCCCACCGCCAGCGGCGTAATGATGCCCGCCAGATTCGCCGCGAAGTTGAAGATGCCGCCCGTCACGCCGAGCAGGCCGTCCGGTGCGATATCCGACACCAGCGTCCAGCCGAGCGCCGCCATGCCTTGCGCGAAGAACGCCACCGACAGGATCACGATCACCGTCACGTTGCTCTCTACGTAGTTGGCGAGAATGATGGTCGACGCGAGCAGCAGGCCGGCGATGATCGGCAGCTTGCGCGCCACGTTGGCCGAGACGCCGCGCCGCAGCAGCCAGTCGGAGAACGTGCCGCCGAACATCACGCCGATCGACGCCGCAATAAACGGCATGATCGCGAAGAAGCCGATCTTGAGCCAGGCCATATGACGCTCGGTGGCCAGATAGGTCGGGAACCAGGTCAGGAAGAACACCAGCGTCGAATTGCCGGCAAACTGGCCGAGACAGATGCCGGTGAGCTGGCGGTGCTTGAGCAGTTGGCCGATGGTGCGCCATTCGAAGCCGCCCGGCTTGGGCGCCTGCCTGGAAATTCCGCTTTCCGCCTGCGGCTCGCCTGCGTTCTGCTTACGATGCGTCAGACCGCCGCCCGCTTCAATGTAATCGAGCTCCGCCGCATTCGCAGCCGGATGGTCGCGCGGCTCGCGATAGCAGATCCACCAGATCACGCCGAATACCAGCCCCACACCGCCTACTACGTAGAACAGCGAACGCCAGCCAAACGCACCCATCAGCGCGAACAGGAAAGGACTGAAAAACGCGAGGCCGATGTATTCGCCGACGGTATAAGTGCCCGTTGCCATGGCCCGCTCGTTTTGCGGAAACCATGTCGCCACGACGCGGCTATTGGTCGGGAAGCACGGCGACTCCGCCACGCCAAGGCCGAGCCGGAATGCCAGCAGCGGCGCGATGCCATGCACCAGCCCTTGCGCGAGCGTACACAACGACCAGAACGTCATCGACAGAAAATACGTCACCTTGCTGCCGAAGCGGTCGAGAAACAGGCCACCCGGAATCTGCGAGGCGACATAGCTCCACGAGAACACCGAGAAGATCAGGCCCATCAACGCGGCGTTGATGCCCAGCTCCCTGGTCAACTGCGGCGCGGCAATGCCGAGCACGGTGCGGTCGAGATAGTTGATCATGGTGCCGATCGCCAGCAGCCCGAGAATCCGGTAACGGACCCTCGTGCGGCGCACGCCGGTTGCAGACGCGCCTGATTGCAGCGGCGGCGGCTCCGGCAAATCGGATTGGGTCGGGTGAATCGGTTGCGGCATGTCTGTCTCCTCTGATCCCATGCAAAGCCGGGTTTTATTGGATGTGCTGCATAGCCCTTCGGTGCAGCTCGTTGCCCTTCGATGTCCGTCTATGGCCTGGGCAGCAGCGACTGGAAATGCGCGAACATCCGCTCGGCGTCCGGTTCCAGTCCGGTAAAAATGCGAAACGCGTCCACCGCCTGATAGACCGCCATGCCGCCTCCGCTCAGCGTGCGGCAACCCAATGCCTCGGCCGCCTGCAGCAACGCGGTGCGAATCGGGAAGTAGACGATATCGGCAACCCATAGCCCGCCATGCAGCAACTCCGCCGGCAACGGCAAGCCGGGCAGCTTCGCCATGCCGGTGGGCGTGGCGTGAATCAGGCCATGCGCCTGAGCGAGCGCATCGGCCAGCGAGTCGGCCTGCGCCCCTCCCGCGCGCACTGTCGCGGAAGGAAAACGCTGTTGCAGTTCGGCCGCGAGTTGGGATGCGCGAGTGTCGTCCACATCGAATAGCGTCAGCGTTTGCACGCCCATCGTCAGCGCCGCATGTGCAACGGCCGCGCCCGCACCGCCGGCGCCTAGCTGCACCACGCGTTCAAGCGGCGCACCCGGCAAGCCGCGCCGGAAGGCTCGCGCAAAGCCGGACCAGTCGGTGTTGTGACCAATCCGCTTGCCGTCTTTCAACAGCACCGTGTTGACGGCGCCCAGGGCGCGCGCGTCGGCAGACAGTTCGTCGAGCAGCGGAATGATCTGCTGCTTGCACGGGTAGGTGACGTTCAGGCCGTTGTAGCCCATCCTTTCGGCCGCAACCAGAATCTCCGGCAAGGCGCTCGCATCGAGCTTGAGCGCTTCCAGGTCGATGCGGCGGTAGACATACTGCAGGCCGAGCTGCCTGCCCTCTTCCTCGTGCATGGCAGGCGTCAGCGAGCCGCCGATACCCGCGCCGATCAACCCGACCAGATACGATTGCTTGTCAGCAGGAGTCGTCATTTCGCACTCCTCGCTTTCAGGATGGTTGCCATGCGCTCCAGAGCCAGCACATAGCCCTGCGTGCCGCAACCAATAATCACCGCCTCGGCCAGCGCCGACACATACGAGTGGTGCCGGAAAGCTTCGCGCCGGTGCACGTTGGAGATATGCACCTCGATCACCGGCTTGCCGATCGCACTCAACGCGTCGGCAAGCGCCACGGAAGTATGCGTGTACGCCGCCGGATTGATCACCACGCCATCTACCCTGGTGCGGGCCGCGTGCAGCCAGTCGATCAGTTGATGCTCGGCATTCGACTGCTGGAAATCCAGCGCAAGGTCGAGGCGTTGCGCAGCCTCGCGGCACATCCGTGCGACGTCGTCGAGCGTCTCGGAACCGTAGATGGCCGGCTCGCGCGTGCCGAGCAGGTTGAGATTGGGTCCGTTCAGGACCAGCACTGAGGCAAAGCTCATTACAGAGACTCCATGAAATTCAGGCGCGGGTGGTGCGGCGCAATACTGCCGCGCGGTACTGCCGATAAGCGGCCGCTTTTCCCCACTGTGGCACTAGTGTGCGCCAGAACGAGTGCCTGGGTCTTTTGGGGTTTTCGCTAATTTGTACGATCTAGTTAGTTTGTATAGAATCGCCAAAAATCGAGCTAATGTGGCGGAAACTGCCCATACGTTCGACGCTTCAAGGTAACCGGATGGACCATTCCGCAGCGCCATCAGCCGCCGCCGACGCTTTACAGGCGAGGTTCGGGCCCCGCTTCGGGCCGCGCCCTGGGCCCCGTCTACCGCCTCTTTTTTCTTGCCCGCAGGAGCCGTCATGCAACGTTCGATTGCCACCGTGTCGATTAGCGGAACTCTGGTCGAGAAGCTGACCGCTATCCAGGCGGCCGGTTTCGACGGCGTCGAGATCTTCGAGAACGACCTGCTCTATTTCGACGGTTCCCCCGCCGATGTGCGCCGCATAGCCGCCGATCTGGGCCTGAAGATCATGCTGTTCCAGCCGTTTCGCGACTTCGAGGGAGTCAGCGCCGAGCGGCTCGCGCGCAATCTGGAACGCGTCAAGCGCAAGTTCGACCTGATGCATGAGCTGGGCACCGACCGCCTGCTGGTTTGCAGCAACGTGGCGGCCGATACGCTGCGCGACGACGCGCTGATCGTCGAGCAGTTGGGCGCGCTGGCGCTGGCGGCGCAGCGGGCGGGCGTAATTGCGGGCTATGAGGCATTGGCGTGGGGACGTCACGTGAATTCCTACCGGCACGCGTGGCGGCTGGTGAATGAAGTGAATCACCCGAACCTCGGCATCGTGCTCGACAGCTTCCACACCTTGTCGATCGACGACCCGCTCGACGAGATCGCCAGCATCCCCGGCGAGCGCATCGCTTTCGTGCAGATTGCCGACGCGCCAAAGCTGGCGATGGACGTGCTCGAATGGAGCCGTCACTACCGCTGCTTTCCGGGCCAGGGCGATTTCGATCTGGCTGGCTTCACCGCCCGCGTGGTCGAAACCGGCTACCAAGGGCCACTCTCGCTGGAAATTTTCAACGACGGCTTTCGCGCGGCGCCGACGGCCGCCACGGCGGCGGACGGGCATCGTTCGCTGCTGTTTCTCGAAGAGCAGACCCGCAACAAGCTGAACCAGCAGGGCCAGCCGGCCGCGCAGCTCTACCGGCCGTCTCCGGCGCCCGCGCATGTGGGCTTTCAGTTCCTCGAATTCGCCGTCGACGACGCGGCGCGCACCCAGCTCGCCGACTGGCTCGGCAAGCTCGGTTTCCAGCGTGCCGGACAGCATCGTTCGAAAGAGGTGACGCTGTATCAGCACGGCGCCGCGTCAATCGTGCTGAACGCCGAAACGGACTCGTTCGCCAGCGCGTTTTTTCAGCAGCACGGGCTGTCGTTGTGCGCCTCGGCACTGCGTGTGGACGATGCGAAGCGCGCCTTCGAGCGCGCGGCGGGCTTTGGCTATGCGCCGTTCTCGGGTCAGGTGGGGCCGAACGAGCGCGTGCTGCCGGCGGTGCGCGCGCCGGACGGCAGCCTGAACTACTTCGTCGACGAAACGCCCAACGCGCCCACGCTGTTCGAAGCCGATTTCCTGCTGAACGACACTCGCTCACAGCATGCACCGGCGTTACTGAGCGAGATCGATCATGTGGTCCTCTCGCTGCCCGCCGACGCGCTGGATACGTGGGTGCTGTTCTTCCGCACGGCGTTGGGCTTCGAAGCCGAGCCGAGCTGGCTGGTGCCGGATCCCTACGGGCTGATGCGCAGCCGGGCGCTGCGCAGCCGCGACGGCTCGGTGCGCATTGCGTTGAACGCGTCGCTCGACCGGCACACGGCCGTAGCCGAGGCGCTGCAGACCTATCGCGGCTCCGGCCTGAATCACGTCGCCTTCCGCACTGGCGACATCTTCTCGGCAATTCCGCAATTCGTCGCCGCCGGTCTGCCGATCCTGCCCATCCCGCGCAATTACTACGACGACCTGGCGGCCCGCTACGCGCTGTCCGACGAGACGATCGAAGCATTGCGCGTGCGCAACATCCTTTATGACCGCGACGAGCACGGCGGCGAGTTTTTCCATGCCTACACGACCCAGCTCGATCAGCGCTTCTTCCTGGAGATCGTCGAACGCCGCGGCGGCTACGACGGTTATGGCGCAGGCAACGCCGCCGTCCGGCTGGCCGCTCAGGCGCAGCACCGCAAGCACAGCATCAACTAGTCGTTTGCATTGTTTGAGCAGTAACGGGCCGGAATAAGGCCTCGATAAAAACTACCAATTTACCTTGGCGATCTTTTCAACAACGAAGGAGACTGCAGATGAAGCAATCAGGCGGTAAATTCACCAAACTCGCATTTACGGCCAGCGCGGCCCTGCTCGCCAGCCCGGCTTTCGCGCAAAGCAGCGTCACGCTGTATGGGGCGGTGGACGACGCCATCGTCTATGCCAATAACCAGAAGGGCGCCTCGAACACCTATCTGCGCCAGGGCAACCTGTACGCATCGAAGTGGGGCCTGCGCGGCACGGAGGACATTGGCGGCGGCACCAGCGTGATCTTCGATCTGCAGAACGGTTTCGATCCGAATACCGGCGCGCTCTCGTCGGCCAGCCAGATATTCAATCGTCAAGCGTATGTTGGCGTGCAAAATCCCGTCTACGGTACCTTCACGATGGGCCGCCAGTACACGCCCTACTACCTGTTCGTCGGGCCGCTCGCCTCCAGCAACTGGCTGACCGGCGCAACGGGCGCACACCCGGGCGATATCGACGGGCTCGACACCACGATCCGCATCAACAATTCGCTGCAGTTCACCACGCCGAACTGGAACGGCCTGCAGGCGAGCGGCATGTATGCGCTCGGCGGCATTGCCGGCAGCACCGGCAAGGGCGAGACCATCAGCGCGGGCGTGCGCTACGCCATCGGCACGGTCAACCTCGCCGCCGGTTACCTGCGCATGGACAACGCGCAGCAGACGAGCGGCTTCGATTCGGCCTCCACGGGCAGCTTCGGAACCTCCTCGCTGAATACCGGTTACGTGTCGGCGAAGGCGCTCCAGCACATCGCCGCGGCGGCCGACTACACGATCGGCAACCTGATGATGGGCCTCACGTACTCGAACGTTCAGTACATCGCAGGCAGCCAGTCGATTTTTCACGACACGGCTATTTTCAACACTTACGCGGCGCTTGCGAGCTACCGGTTCACACCGGCTTTCGATGTTGCCGGTGCGTTCTCGTACACGCTGGCGTCGCAGGCCAACGGCATCACCAGCGCCGCGCGCTACCAGCAGTACTCGCTGAAACAGGCCTATCACCTGTCCAAGCGCACCACCCTGTATGCGCTGGAGGCTTATCAGCGCGCCAGCGGCGACACGCTCGGCGCGAAGGGTGCCGGCAATATCGTGGAAGCGACGCCGGCGGTCGGCGACTCGCAAAACTCGACGCCGTCGTCGACGAATTCGCAGTTCGTCGGCATGCTGGGGATCGCGGTGACGTTCTAGGCGCGGCGTCCCCATCTCCGAGGCACGCTTCTTGCGCCGATATAATCGCGTTTTGATGCGCCATCCGGCGCGGCGCGCGGTCTGCGGCCGCCGCCCGTCTGGCGCCGGCCGCATGCCGCTGGCCGCACGCCGCCAGTTGCATGCGGCAAGAACCGATACATCTGGAGACCTATGAAGAAGCTTGCCGTAGCCCTGTCCGTTCCCCTGCTGTTCAGCGCCTGCGCGTATTTCCAGAACCCGGATTCGGGCGAGCCCGTGATCGACGGCGACACGCAGCGCCCGGTCAACGACGTGGTGGCGTGCATGACCCAGGAAGCCGCCAAACATCACGCCACCTTCAAGACCACCCCGCTGCCGGAAGGCCAGATGCTCGATTTCGGCGACTCGAACGTCGTCAAGATCCGCGCTGACAACGGCGCGACCACCTACCGCTTTTACGCCGGCAAGCGCCACGTCGACAATCTCTGGATTGAGGGCGCGAGCAAGATTTGCGCACCCTGACGTAAGCCTTGGTAATCAGCTCCGGATAAAAAGTTACAAAAGTCGGCGGACTCAGGTCCGAGTCTTAAGAATCGTTTAAGACTTGGGCCCCATGATCCACCGGACAACGAAAAGCCGGAGGTAGGTACCATGAACATGACTGATCGCGACGCGAACCACACGGCCGTGCCGGCCAAGCGCCCGACCATGCTGCGCCGGCTGCTCAGCCACCACGAACTCGCCACGCTCCTGCTGTTGCTGCATGCGCCGATCGACGCGTTCGCCAAGCCTGAAATCCCGATGCTGCACGAAGCCGGCCTCGTCGAAACGGTGGCGAGCGAAGCCGGTGCGCCGAGCATCCGCCTGACGCCGGAAGGCAATGCCGTACTGCGCGGCCTGGGTATCCGCTAACCCGGCCAGCCGCCGGCCTGACGGCCATTCTGGCCGCAAAACCCGCTCATCAAGCCTGCCACACCGCGTAACCCGCTTCACGCAAGCCGATCCCCAGTTCCACCTCCATGTCCCGCGCACCATCATAGGGCATCGGATTGAACACCTCATACAGCTCCGGCATCAGCCGCAGGCCATAGTCGCGCACATAGCGATTCGCCTGAATATCGGCCTTATGCCGGTCGAAGCGCAGGTCCGGGTCCAGTCCCGTCATCCCCACATACACGCATGGCCGCTCGAACCGGTAGTCCGGATTGGCGCGGCGAAAACGCCCCTCGTTCCAGACCTTGTCCGACAACTCGACGACGTAGACGTAATAGTGAGACTCGGGCGACGGCTTGCCATGCAGTGCTAGCGTTTGTTTGGCGGTGTTGATTGGGCGTGTTAATCGGCCATCCTGGTGGGCCACCGTGATCGGCCACCTCGGCTGGCCACCCTCATTGGCCACCTGGTTGGCCACATTAGCTGGCCGCGGTCCCATGCAGCAGCATGCGGTATTCGGTCGGCGTGATGCCGACGGTCGCCTTGAACTGCCGGGTGAACGCGCTGTGATCCGTATAACCGCAAAGAGCAGCGACGTCCGTGACCTTGTCGTGCGACACCAGCAGCGCGGTTGCTGCATCCAGGCGCGTTTTCAGCAGCACCTGGCGCGGCGTGAGATGAAACACCTTATGAAAGTAGCGCTCGAGCTGCGCCACCGACATATCCGCCATTGCCGCCAGCTGCTTCAGATTCAGCGGCTGCACGTAATTGTCCTGAATGTACTGCACCACCGCCGCGAGCCGGCTATAGGCGGGATGGCTGCCCTCGTCCGCTTTCAGATCGCGCGAAATTCCGGCCAGGCCCACCACCTGCCCCGCCGGATCGCGCAGCGGCTGCTTGCAGGTCAGGCACCAGCCGGGTTGCCGCCCGGGATAGAGATGCAGCTCCAGTTGGTCGACCATCTGGTTGCCGACATGGATGATCGCCTTGTCCTGCGCCGTGTAGATGCGCCCGAAGCGGCGCGGGAAAACATCCTCGGCGGTCCTGCCGAGCAGCGCCGCCTTGTCCTTGTAGCCGCAGCGCGAGGCCAACGTGCGGTTCACCAGCGCGTAGCGGGCGTGAGCATCCTTGACGAAAAACACCACGTCCGGCATCGCATCGAAGACCGGTTCGAGCAGCGTGAAATGCGAAAGCATGCCCGTCAGCGTGGCGTCGGCCGAATCGGCTGGATGGGCCAGGTCGTGCGGGTGAGCCAGCGTGTTCATCTTGCGTGTCCCGTGCATCCGGTGCAGTGATGGTGTGCGGTCGATTATAGGGCCGCGTGCGGCGACGAAGAAATCAGTGGCACGCGCTCACTGCGCCTGCGCCGGGCTGGCTTCGCCAGCCGCGATCAGCGTGGCGATCTGCGCCGGATGGAACGGCGGACGCGGCTGCGCCGCCGGCCAGCCGAAATAGGTGCTGGCCGCCGCCCCGCAGATGCGCCCCTGGCATGCGCCCATGCCGCAGCGGGTGTGCAGTTTGGCGTCGCGCCAATGCGAATGCGCCTGCACTTCTGCGATCGTCACGTCTTCGCAACGGCACAGCAGTGTGTCCGCGGGTGGCAACGCCCGGGCCGCGTCACCCAGCGCAAACGCGGTCTCGACGCGCTGTGCAAAACGCTGCCAGCGCGAGCGTTGCGCGCGCAACGCGGTCAAATCGTGGGTTGCGCCGCTCGCCACCCATCCCGCCATTTCGCCTTCGGCGCGCGCCAGCTCCATCCCGCCGATGCCCGTGCATTCCCCCGCGGCCAGCACACCCTCAACCGAGGTTCGCTGCGTGTCGTCCACGCGCACGGCACCGCGTTCGTCGAGCGCGCATCCGAGTGCTTGCGCAAGCGTTACGTTCGGCACCAGGCCATAGCCGCAGGCAACGCGCTCGCAAGCGAGCGTCACCTCACGACCGCCGCGCAGGATCGTCACCTCTTCGACCCGGCCGGCGCCGCGCGCCTCGCGCACGAAACTGCCGCTCCAGTAACGCAGTCCAACGAATCCGCGTGTCAACTGCGCCGCCTGTACCAGCTTCGAAGGTGTCGCCGCGAGCGATGCGGTGAAGCGCGCCAGCGCGGCCGCCGGGGCCTGCTCGACCACCGCGGCTACCTCGGCCCCAGCCGCGCGCGCGGTGGCGAGCGTTGCCAGCAGCAGCGGCCCGCTACCCGCAATCACAATCCGCTCGCCGCGCACCGGTGTGCCGCCCTTGATCAACGCCTGCAGTGCACCCGCCCCGGTCACGCCAGGCAGTGTCCAGCCGGCAAACGGCAGCAGCCGTTCACGGGCGCCGGTCGCGAGGATCAGTTGACCATAGCCGATGCAGCTACCGCCGTGCTCCACTGACTCCAGCAGCAACGCTCGCCGCGCCAACGGCGCCACCACGCGCGTCGAAGGCCACACGGTGACGTTCGGAAGCGTCTGCAATGCCGCGTGCAGTTCGCGCAGCGGCGCCTTCGAGGCCTTTCGCGCTTGCCCCGGTCCTAGCCCCGGTCCTTGCCGCCAGATCTGGCCGCCAATGCGCGGGTTGTCGTCGAGCACGGCAACCCGCGCGCCGGATTGCGCAGCGGCACGCGCGGCATTGAGCCCGGCCGGCCCTGCGCCTACCACCACCACGTCATAGTGCCGATTCACGTTCACACCGGCCCCGTCGTCTGAATGACCTGTCCATCGCGGCAGACGGTCTGACAGGCCAGCGCATGCGCGCGGCCGTCGATGGTGACGCGGCACTCCTGGCAGACGCCCATGCCGCACAAGGCGGCGCGCGGCTGTCCGCTCACCGACGTGCGCGTGCCGCGCAACCCCGCCAGCGCCAGCGCGGCCACGACCAGAGTGCCGGCCTCGACCTCCACCGTGCGGGCGTCGATTGTGACCCGGACCCGTTCGCTTGCGCGATGACTAGACATGGCAGGCTCCCAGCGTGAAACGCTGCGGCAGGTACGGCTCCAATGGAATCGGCGCTGCGTCCTCCGTAATTTGCGCGGCGAGCAGTTTCGCCGTGGCAAGCGAGGTGGTCACGCCAAGCCCCTCGTGTCCAACCGCCAGCCACAGACCCGGCACCGTGTCTTTCATGCGGCCGATCAGCGGCAAGCCATCGGGCGTGGCCGCGCGAAAGCCGGTCCACGCGCGAATCCCGTTGAGCGTCGGCAACGCCGGCAGATAGCGCGCAGCCCGTTGCAGCATCTGCGCGAGCACGGACATCTCGACAGCGGGATCGGTCGTGTCGAACTGGCGCGACGAGCCGATCAACAACTGGCCGGTGGGCCGCGGCTGCGCATTGAAGGCCACCGACGTGCCCGTCGCATGATGGGCGCTTTTGATGTAGCCGAGTTCGAGCAGTTGATGTTGAATCAGGCCGGGATAGCGGTCGGTGATCAGCAGATGGCCCTTCTTCGGCTGAAGCGGCAGCGACGGCACCAGCGTCTGCGCTGCAATCCCGTTTGCCACAATCACATGAGCCGCGGCAATACGTTCGCCGTTGGCGAGCGTGACACCTTGCGCATCGACAGCGGCCACTTCCGTTTCGAGCCGCACGCGGATGTTTCCGGCCGCAGGTGATTGCGTCAGCAACCATTCGGCCACAGTCGGTGCGTAGACGATGCTGTCGTGTTCAATACGCAGGCCGCCCGCCATGTCCGCCGCAAGCGCCGGTTCGCAGGCTCGCAGCGCAGCGCTATCGAGCAGTTGCGCGGCCACGCCTCGCGCCGCAAACGCCTCGTGCATGGCGCGGGCCGCTTGCCATTCTTCGTCGTCAGCCGCGACCCACAACGTGCCGCAGCGCGCAAATGCATCGCGCTCGCGCAGTTGCGGTGCGAGCGCGAGCCACAGCTCGCGCGAATAGACGCTCAGCGCGAACTCGGCGGGTGAGTCGTTCATCACGACAATATGCCCCATGCCCGCGGCCGTCGCCCCGCCGCCTATGCCGCGGCGCTCCAGCACCTCCACCCGCATGCCGCACGCAGCCAGCTCCGCCGCGCACGCCGCACCGACAATCCCCGCACCGACGATAAGCACCTCTGCCGTCATGCCGTGCGCAGGCCCCATGCAAACGGATCACGCTCGTCGAAACACAGGCGCCCTTCGGCCATGATGTGTGCGTGTCCGGTGATGGTCGGCACCACGCTCATGCGCTCGCCGCCAGCTTCGTCCACGTGCCGGTAGGTGGCTTCGAACACGCTGCCGATAATGCTCTCCTGGCGCCACACCGCCCCTTCGGCCAGCTTGCCGTCGGCGGCGAGGCACGCCACCTTGGCGCTGGTGCCGGTGCCGCAAGGTGAACGGTCGTAGGCGTTGCCGGGACACAGCACGAAGCTGCGGCTATCGATCCCCTCGCGCGAACCGGCTGCGAACAGCTCGATGTGGTCGATCAGCGCGCCGTCGGCGCCGGTGATCTGCTGCGCAATCAGCGCATCGCGAATCGCCGAGCTGAAGGTGGTCAATTCGGGAATATGGCGCGCTTCGAGCGTGCGGCCATGCTCGGCGACGAGGAAAAACCAGTTGCCACCCCAGGCGATATCGCCCGTCAGCGCACCGTAACCCGGCACATCGACGCTCACCGCCTGGCGGTAACGATAAGCCGGTACGTTGCGCACCGCGACACTGCCGTCCGGATTGAGCGTAGCCTCGACGATGCCGACCGGCGTCTCGATGCGGTGCTGCCCCGGACCGATCCGTCCCATATGAGCGAGCGAAACCACCAGCCCGATCGTGCCGTGACCGCACATACCGAGGTAGCCGACGTTATTGAAAAAGATCACACCGGCCGCGCAATCCGCATGGTCCGGCTCGCACAGCAACGCGCCCACCACCACGTCCGAACCGCGCGGCTCGGTGACGATGCCGGCGCGCCAGTCGTCGAAACGCGTGCGGAACACCTCGAGCCGCTCGGCCAGCGTCCCGTTGCCGAGATCGGGGCCACCGGACACAACCAGGCGGGTCGGTTCACCACCGGTGTGCGAGTCAATTACGTTTAGGGTTTTCATGCCGCCATCTTAGGAACGCAGGCGCAGCCAGTCTTGGCGTCATTATGCGCAGATTATGACGATTTCAGCATAGTCTCCCACACACGTGACAACGTGCCGGAGCGCTCCCCGCGAGCGGCGCAAGCCACCGTAGGCCAGGTGCAACCGGCTAGCCGCCCATATGCCAGGAAATAACTTCCACGGAGCCGCGAACCGATCAGCAAGAATGTCTTGCCGAAGGCTTATTCAGGCAGCATGTGAGGTTTTTCCGGCGGCATCGCTGCACATCGCCTATGCTGAAATCGTCATCCGGCACGCGCCGATCGCGCAAGACAGCAGCATTTTCCCTGCTTACACTGCGAGCCATTCATCACACTCAGGAGAGAAGCTGTGGCACACATCTGGGAAGGCGTATTGCCTGCAGTCACCACCAAGTTCAACGCGGATTTCAGCATAGACCGTGCGTGGACCGGGAAAAATATCGAAGCGCAGATCGATGCGGGCGTGGACGGGATCATCGTGTGCGGCTCCCTCGGCGAAGCCTCGACGCTCTCTCTCGACGAAAAACTGGAAGTGCTCGATATCGCAGTGGACGCCGCCAGGGGGCGTGTGCCGGTGCTGCTGACGATCGCTGAAAACAGCACGCTCGACGCATGCCGTCAGGCCGAGGCCGGCGTGAAGCACGGCGCGGCGGGTTATATGGTGTTGCCGGGCCTGCGCTACCTGTCGGACCGCCGCGAGACGCTGCAGCATTTCCGTAGCGTGGCCGACGCCAGCGCCTTGCCGCTGATGATCTACAACAACCCGATCGCGTACGGTGTGGATACGACGCCGGAGATGTTCGCTGAGCTGGCCGACGAAAAGAAGATCGTCGCTATCAAGGAATCGTGTGGCGACGTGCGCCGGGTGACGGATCTGATCAACGCAGTCGGCGACCGCTACGCAATCCTGTGCGGCGTCGACAACCTTGCGATGGAAGCGGTCCTGATGGGCGCGCACGGCTGGGTAGCCGGCCTCGTATGCGCATTTCCGCGCGAGACGGTGGCGATCTACAAGCTCATCAAGGCAGGACGTGTGGAAGAGGCCCGCGCGATTTACCGCTGGTTTGCCCCGCTGCTCGCACTCGATGTCTCGCCGAAGCTGGTGCAGAACATCAAGCTCGCCGAAGCGATGGTAGGACTCGGCACGGAGCCGGTGCGGCCGCCGCGTCTGCCGCTCGCCGGCGACGAGCGCAAGGCGGTTGAAGCGCTGATCCGCCATTCGCTCGAAACGCGCCCTGCCTTGCCGCTACTCTGAGCAAGAAGCGCCGGCGGTTTTGGGCGAACCGCGGCGCGGCGCATCTGGGAAAACTGCGCTGGAAGCTCACGCCACCGCAAGACGGGGCCTGGGCGCCTCATTCCTGCTGTGCGCGCCTTCGCGCAGGCTCAGCAAGCGGTAACCGCTCTTATAGACCGGCTGAAGGCGAAAGCCGTTTTGCTGGTCGATCTCGAGCAGCAGGCGCAGGCGCGACACGTGACTGTCGATGGTGCGGGTGAATTCACGGAATTCGCGGCCCCACACCATCGCGAAGATATGATCGCGCGACATCACACGGCCAATGTTCGAGAAGAACAGCGACGCGAGACGGTACTGCGTGCCCGACAACGGCACCGGCACGCCACGCAGCGTGACAAGCTGGCGATGCGCGTCGAAGTGATACGGACCGACATCGAAGCTCGCGACGCTGTGCTGGTCCGGATACGCGCGCCGCAGCAGCGCAGCGACGCGTTCGCGGAACTCCGCGGGACGCACCGGCAACAGCACGTAATCGTCCGCACCGGCGACGAACGCGCGGACCGCGCTGGCCTCCGTGCCGTCGCGCGAAGCGAACATCACCGGCGTGCGGTCCGCACCCACGGCCCGCACCGCTTTCAACACGTCGACACCGGACAGGCGCACGCCGTTCCAGTCGAGTATGAGCAGATCGACAGTCGAACGGGCGAGCGCCTTCGACATGTTCAGTCCGTCGTCATAAGTCACGCAGCTATGGCCCGCTTGTTCCAGGATCTTTTCGATCGACTGGCGCTGCAGGGGGTCGCACTGAAGGATGGCAATACGCATGGGGATAACTCTCAGCTGATAGGTGGTCGGAGGCGATTCTGGGAGTCGTCCTGCCGGCAGCACATAGGAGCAGTCTGAAAAATTACCCACCGGGCGGCCGCTCAGGGTTTTCAGGCACATATGCGTTTTGCATTGGGCCTCTTGCCGCTCGCGTCGTGTGGGGAAACGGCAAACAGGCCTTTGCGCCGTGCCGCCGAAAATCGAACTTGTTCAATCTAATTAAGCACTTCCGGCGGACTTTCCGCTGCGTCGGGTAAAATCCCCGCTTGGCCGACGTTGTCACCGCACCTGCCGTATCCCGGCAGACGCGCCCGTGTTCCGTGCTCTACCCAGCGCCTTCGCACTTCTCGCCCGACAACCGCCGTATTCCACGCGCCAAGCGTGGCTTCTCATTCAATAAAACGACATAGCAATGCAAGCAACAAATCTGGGTGGAGCACAGCAGGCTGTCGCCCCACGCCCCCTCGGCTCAAGCGACTACAAAACGCTCGGCCTCGCCGCCCTTGGCGGCGCGCTGGAGTTCTACGACTTCATCATCTTCGTGTTCTTCGCCCCGGCGATTGGACAACTGTTCTTCCCGCAAGCGATCCCCGACTGGCTGCGCCAGTTGCAGACCTTCGGCATCTTCGCCGCCGGCTATCTGGCGCGGCCGCTCGGCGGCATCATCATGGCCCACTTCGGCGACCTGCTCGGCCGCAAGCGCATGTTCACGCTGAGCGTGCTGCTGATGTCGGTGCCGACGCTGTTGATGGGCCTGCTGCCCACTTACGCCAGCATCGGCCTGCTGGCGCCGGTGCTGCTGCTGGTGCTGCGCGTGCTGCAAGGCGCGGCGGTGGGCGGCGAAGTGCCGGGTGCGTGGGTGTTCGTGTCGGAACACGTGCCGCAACGTCATGTCGGCTATGCCTGCGGCACCCTCACGGCCGGGCTGACGGCGGGCATCCTGCTCGGTTCGCTGGTCGCCTCGGGCGTCAACCGGCATTTCGCGCCGGCGGAAATCACCGCTTTTGCCTGGCGGGTTCCGTTCCTGCTTGGCGGCGTGTTCGGCCTGTTCTCGGTTTACCTGCGCCGCTGGCTGCATGAGACGCCGGTGTTCGCGGATCTGAAGCAACGCAAGTCGCTCGCCGCGGAAATTCCCTTGAAAGCGGTGCTGCGCGACCATGGCCGCGCAGTCGCCGTGTCGATGCTGCTGACGTGGATGCTGTCCGCTGCGATCGTCGTCGTGATCCTGATGACGCCGACGCTGCTGCAAAAGCAATTCCATATCGCCCCCGCCACGGCCCTGCTGGCCAACGGCGTGGCGACGCTGTGCCTGACGCTCGGCTGCGTGGTGGCCGGCTCGATCGCGGGACGCATTGGCGCGGGACGCACGCTGTTTATCGGCGGTTTCGCGCTGGCCGCGTCGTACTACGTGATGTTCGCGCAACTCACCGTCGATCCCGCCAAGCTGCTGCCGCTCTATGCGTTGACGGGGTTCCTCGTCGGCGTGATCGGCGCCGTGCCGTTCGTGATGGTGAAGGCGTTTCCGGCCGCGGTGCGCTTCTCGGGCATCTCGTTCTCGTATAACGTCGCCTACGCCGTGTTCGGCGGCCTCACGCCGGTCGTCGTCTCGCTGATGATGAAGTCCAATCCAATGGCGCCCGCGCTGTATGTCGGCGCCGTGTGCATGGTCGGTGCGCTGACCACCTTCTTCATCAAGGACGCGCAGCAGGGACAAGCGCCGGGCCGCTAATCCGGCCAGGCCACTGAACGGGGTCAACAGCGGGGGCAGCAGCGGGGGGGCAGCAGGCCAGCGGCAGAGCGAATCGAGCCGGCAAATAGTAGACTCGCGCTCGATTCCCCGCTACATCGACACTTCACGCCGCGCCGAAACGTCGGGTGCCAGGCGGGGCTAAGATAGGTCTCATGAAAACGACCACCGCCCCCTTCACCCCCGCCATCGCTCGCCTCGTCGCGACGGTCAGCGTCGGGTTCGTCGTCACGCAGCTCGACGTGACCATCGTCAACATTGCGCTCGCCAGGATCGGCGCAGACCTGCACGCGAGCGTCGCGGGCCTGCAATGGATCGTCGACGCCTACACGCTCGCCTTCGCCGTGCTGATGCTGTCCGCGGGTGTGCTCGGCGACCGGCTCGGCGCACGCCGCATGTATGCCGGCGGCATTGTGATCTTCGCGCTTGCCTCGCTTGCCTGCGGCCTCGCGCTCAACGGCGCGACGCTGGTTGCCGCGCGTGCGCTGCAGGGTATCGGCGCTGCTGCGATGCTGCCGAACTCGCTGGCCCTGCTCAACCAGGCGTGCGGGCACGATCCGAAACTGCGGGCGCGCGCCGTGGGTCTGTGGACCGCCGCCGGCGCGATTTCGATTGCGGCCGGTCCGGTGGTCGGCGGCCTGCTGATCGCCGCCTTCGGCTGGCGCAGCATCTTTCTCGTGAATCTGCCGTTGTGCGCGGCCGGCCTGCTCGCCACCTTTGCGTACGTTCCCTCGCCTCGCGCGGCCCAGGCGCCGGCAGCCGCCGCACAACCGCCGCGCAGCATCGACCTGGTGGGTCAGTGTCTTGCCATCGTTGCGCTGACCGCCTTTACCGGCGCCGTGATCGAATGGCGTCCACTGGGCTTCACCAATCCGCTCGTTGCGGGCGGCTTTGCGCTTGCGCTCATCGCAGGAATCGCCTTCGTGATAAGCGAAGCCCGCGTCGCCGCACCGATGCTGCCACTGTCGCTGTTCCGCAAGCGCACGTTCAGCGCAGCCGTGCTGTTCGGTATCTGCGTGAACCTGACGTACTACGGCATGGTGTTCGTGTTGAGCCTCTATCTGCAGCGCGTGCGTGGCTACACGCCGTTGCAGGCCGGCCTTGCATTCCTGCCGCTGACGGGTGGATTCCTGGTCTCGAACGTGCTGAGTGGATGGGTGGTCGGACACTACGGCGTGCGGGTGCCGATGATCTGCGGCGCAATCACCGCTGGCCTCGGCTATGGGCTGCTGCATCTGGTGGACGCAACCACGCCGCTGATCGGACTGCTGCTGCCGTTCCTGCTGATTCCGTCCGGCATGGGTCTGGCAGTGCCGGCCATGACCACCGCTGTGCTGGCGTCGGTCGAACGGCAACGCGCCGGCACGGCCTCCGCGGTCCTGAACACCGCCCGGCAAGCGGGTGGCGCCGTGGGCGTGGCAGCGTTCGGCGCGCTGGTGAGCGGAGCGGGCGCCGCGCATATCGTGTTCGGCATGCAGGCGGCCACGGCGATTTCCGCGGGTCTGCTGCTTACGGCGCTGGTGCTGGCGTGCCTCGTCCATCCGGAGCCGCATGCGCAGCAACAACATGAAGAGGCCACGAAGCGTCCGCGCAACGCTGTGCGAGCCACTGAACGCAGCTAGGCAAAAACCGCTGTAGCAGGCACAACGCTACAGCGACGCCTCCTGAATCTCTCCCGAATCGAGCGCACGCTCAATCAGACCTTCGCCCTGCACCTTGCGGATCGCATCGGCGATCAGCCTGGCGGGTTCTTCGATCTCCGCCTTGAGCGCCCCGAGAAAGCCCGAGGCGTCGAGAATCACCAGCGTTTCCGCCGAATCCGCCCGGCTGATGATGACGCGATGCGGCGTCGGCCCTTCGCCGAGACTCGCGCAAAACGCCATGCTCTTGCCATCAATCGATTGCTCAAAATTTTGAATCATTGCCGACTCCTAGCCCCGGATTGAAACAGCCTGTCAGCGGTGCAGGCCGCCGCGCGGCGCGCGAGCGCCGTCAATGCTGATACCACCGGCGCCGGTCACGAACAGCAGGAGAAAGCCACCGGCAATCCCGATGTTCTTCCAGAAGTGAATCACCATGTCGTGCTGCATGGCTGCGTCCGTCACATTCCAGAAATCGTGCCCGAGGACGGCGGTCGCCACCGTGTACACCGCCATGATGAGCGCCAGTGGGCGAATCTTGAAGCCAAGCACCAGGCACAGGCCGCCCAGCGCCTCGACGGCAGTGGCGAGCGGCGCCGCGATCTGCACGAACGGCACGCCCCGGCCCTGCAGATACCCGACAAAACCCGCATATCCCATCAGTTTCATCACGCCGCCCCACAGGAACAAAACGGCCAGAGCCAAACGTGCGATGAAGATTACGATGGAATCGCCGGGACGCGTCATGAGAGAGGGCTCCTGTAGGTGAATAAGGAGAAGACCGGGCGATACGCTGTCAGTTCCCGGTAATTGCCTGTCAGAATATGCCCAATGGCACGCATCTCCAAGCAAAAACGCGCCCTGCCCGCCCTCTATCAGGCGAGTTTTCCCTACAAAACGGCATCAATCGGCCAGCCGATTGCTCGACCGATGGCTCGCCGCGCGAGACGGCTCTTGTTATAATCCTTTCATGATTTCGAACAAAATATAACGCACCTGTGCGTCACGGGCCCCAGGACTTCCATGCTGAAAACTGATCGCCTTCGCGCGCTCGCTGACGCGCTGGCCAGACAAAATGTGATGCGTCTGCGCGACGCGGCCGCGCTGCTTGGCGTCTCCGAGATGACCGTACGCCGTGACGTCGCCGCGAGCCCCGGGCAGTTCACCTACCTGGGCGGCTACATCGTCAGCGCGACCGACGTGCCGAACACTGCCGGCTACTCGCTGGAACAGGAAAAGGACCACTTCGCGCAAGCCAAGGCCGAGGCCTCGGCATTCGCCGCGAAACTCATCTCCGACAACGAAACGCTCTTCATTGATTGCGGCACCACCCTCACTACGCTCGCGCGGCTGATTCCTGCCGAGCGGCATGTCACGGTGGTCTGCTACTCGCTGAATGTCGCGGAAATCCTGCGGCGCAAGCCGAACGTGCGCATGATCCTGCTCGGCGGCATGTACGTGCCGTCGTCGGATTCATTCGCCGGTGAAGAGAGCATCGAGGTGCTGCGCCGCATGGGCATCAACAAGGCGTTTATTTCCGCGGGCGGTGTGGATCAGGCACGCGGCGTCACGTGCTGGAACTTCCACGAGGTTGCGCTCAAGCAGGCGGCCATGGCGAGCGCCGTCGAACGACATCTCGTGGTGGATACGAGCAAGTTCGGCGTAGTCAAGGCGGTGCGCTTCTCGCAGATCGACGACTTCGATTCGATCATCACCGAGAAGGGGCAGGAGCTGTGCCAGCGTAAATAAGCCTGCTGAGCGCCCCTGCGTCCTGGCGTGTCATTGGCTCACGGATAGGTGGCCACTTCGATCAGGTTGCCGTCCGGATCGCGGCAATAGACCGAGGTCATGGGACCGCGTGCGCCGGTGCGAGGGCTTGGACCCGCCTCGATTGCAACGCCTTGCGCCAGCCAATGCGCCTTGACGGCATCAGGGCTCGCCTGGGTTACAAAGCATAAATCCGCGCTGCCCGGCACCGGCGCCACGCCGGTAAACCAAGCGACAGTGTCGGCGTCCTTCGGGCGCAGATTGATCTTGTGCGCGCCGAAGTGAACGGCGACCCGCACGCCCGTGCGCGACTCGAAGTCGATGCGCTGCATGCCGAGCACACGGACATACCACTGTGCGCTAGCTTCGACGTCCGCTACGTTCAGAACGAGGTGGTCAAGCGTGTCTACAGAGAAGCTCATGATGATGAGGGATGCCGTATAGGTGTCAGTTATCCGAAGCAAGCGCAACCGGAAGCTCTTCCAGACACGCTGCGCGCACACGCTCGATCACTGCCGGCCAGCCCTCCTCGGTCCCGCGCCGGAACAGCCGCAGCGTCTGCGGATACCACGGCGAATCGGTACGTTCATGCATCCAGCGCCAATCGAGCCCCTGCCCAGGCAACATGACCCAGCACGGCTTACCCAATGACGCAGCGAGGTGGGCGATCGACGTATCGACGCAGATCACAAGATCCAGCCCAGCAATGATAGCCGCGCTGTCCGCGATATCGGTTACCTCGGAGCCGAGATGCAGCAAGGGCTGGCAAGCCGGTGGCGAGCGCCCCTCGTCCTCGCCCTGTCCTTTCTGCAGGCTCACAAAGCAGACATCCGGAACACTCCACAGCGGCGCGAGAACGGTGAGCGAAGGCAGCGACCGGTTAGCGTCGTTCTGATGCCGCGGATTGCCCTTCCAGACCAGGCCGATCCGGCGCCCCGCGGGTAGCGCCGCCAGCCGCGCGCGCCAATGCTCGACGAGCGGCGCAGCGAGCTCAAGCCGCGTGACCGGCGGAATCGTCTCCAGGGTGGTGCGAAAATGCAGCGGCGCACTCAACAAGCTGGTCCAGTAATCGAATTCCGCGGCCTTCGCCAAGGCGCTTTCGTGATCGAGCACGGCGTCGACACCATCCAAGGCGGCCAGCAAGCGCTGCAGCGCCGGAAGACAAGCTACCGTGACATGAACGGCGCCCTGCGCCTTGATCAGCGGCAGATAGCGAGCGAACTGCACGATGTCGCCGATGCCGTCTTCCTGCCAGAGCAGCAGCGACTTGCCTGCGAGTGCATCGCCGTGCCACTGCGGGCAAGGCAGCAAGCCCGGCGTCTTGTGGTAGATGAAGTCCTGCTTCCGATAGCGGTACTCGTAAAGCCGAAACCCTTCTTCGAACTGGCCGAGACTGATCAGCAGCGTCGCTAGCGCGAAGCTGGCGTCGGCATAGTCGGCGCGAATGGAGATCGCTCGCCGGTAAGACGCCTCGGCTTCGGCGAGGCGTCCGAGTTCCTTGAATACGTTGCCCAGGTTGTAATGCGCTTCGATGAGCTCGGGACGCAACGCAAGCGCCTGCTGGTAAGCCGCAGCAGCCTCGGGCAAGCGGTCGAGGGCCTGTAGCACGCCACCGAGGTTGTTGTGCGCCTCGACGCCGGCCGGATTGATGACGAGCGCCTCGCGATACGCCATTTCCGCTTCGGCAAGACGCTCCAGTTTGTGCAGCACGATGCCGAGGTTGTAGTGCGCTTCCGCGTAATCAGGGCGCTGCGCCAACGCCTGACGGTACGCGGTCTCCGCTTCGGCCGGCCGCTTGAGATCGCCCAGCACGCTGCCCAGGTTGTTGTGCGCCTCGGGGTAGTTCGTGCGAATCGTTACGGCAAGGCGGCAGGCAAGCTCAGCTTCGGGCAGCCGATGGAGTGTTTTCAACACACTGCCGAGGTTATTGAGCGCCTCGGCATACTGCGGGCGGATTGTCAGCGCCTGCCGGTAAGCCCGCTCTGCCTCCGCTATCCGCCCCAGCTCCCTGAGTGTGTTGCCCAGGTTGTTATGCGCCTCCGCACAGTCTGGGCGCGCCGCCAGCGACTGCCGGTAGGCGTTTTCCGCGTCATCGTAGCGGCGGTGATCGTAGAGCACGATGCCCAGGTTATAGAGCGCCTCGGCGTAGTCGGGGCGCAGCGCGAGCGCCTGCCGGTAGGCGACTTCCGCATCGCCGAAGCGCTTGAGGGCATACAGCACCGCACCGAGATTGTTGTAGGCCTGCGGCTGGTCGGGACGGATCGACGCCACGCTGCGAAACATCGCCTCCGCTTCCTCCAGCCGGTTCAGCCCCTTCAGCAGAATGCCGAGATTGTTATAGGCGTCGACAAAATCGGGCTGAAGCCGGATCGACTCGCGCCAGTAGTTTTCCGCATCCGCCCACTGGTTCAGACCAAGCGCGCAGACGGCGGCGACGTTCAAGGTCTCCACCAGGATGTGACGCTCAGCGCTCTCGCGCGACGCGAGCACCGGTTGCAGCAACGCCGCGGCTTCGGTGAATTTCCCGGCCGAACAGAGCGAAATGGCCAACTGATGAGGGGCTGTGCTGGAGGGCGCTAACGTCGATGCCGAAGTCATAGGTTGAGATTGCCTGGTTCGGCGTTTGTAAGGTCAGAGAAGGCTTTTCGGGTGTGGATGTCTTGCGGGTATCGCGGGGACGCCCATCGTGCAGTCGGAGCGCCCCACAACAAGGTTAAGGCAAGTGCAAGCCGCGCGATGGGGAGAAATAAGCGTGTTGGAGCACGCTATTCGGTGGATGGGCCGGTGAGGAGAAACTGCGGCCCTTGGGGTGGTCGCTGTTAGCGGACGGGTTCGAGGAGTTCGATGCGGTTGCCGAATGGATCGGCGGTAAACACGCGGGTAAAGCCGTCGATCGCCACATCGCTCTTGACCGGATACCCTGCCTCGTTCAGGCTGGCGACAATCGGCGCCAGGTAATCGACGATCAGGCCCGGATGTGCTTTCAACGCGGGCCGGAAATCCTTCTCCACACCCAGATGCAATTGAATCGCGCCGCAGGCAAACCAGACGCCGCCTCGCGCCGCCAGATCCGCCGGCTTTGGCAACTCGCCAAGCCCGAGAATATCGCCGAAGAAACGTCGCGCAGCCGCTTCCCCACCTGCGGGCATGGCTAACTGAACGTGGTCGATTCCGACTACCGGCATGGATGCGCTCCCGATCTTGTTGTGTGTCGACGCACTATAACGCGGCACGCAATCGGGCGACTTACAGGCTAATGCGCAGCGATTGATTCATTCACTTCCGCTCTATAAAAAACATGCGCGAGCGATTTTCGTAGCGGTGCGCTAAGCTCCCGGCCACACCAAACAAAAAAGCAGGAGCAACAAAGTTGACGCAGATTACGCTGCAACCCGTGACGAAGGACAACTGGACCACCTGCGCCAAGCTCGTTTTGCCGGAAAGCCAGCGCGGCTTTGTCGCTCCCAACGTCTACTCCATCGCCGAATCGAAGTTCGAACCGCATTATCAGCCGCGCGCGATCATGCTCGATACCGAAGTAGTAGGCTTCCTGATGTATTGCAAGGACGAAGAAGATAGCGACGGCAAGCACGACGTGTACTGGCTGTTCCGCATGATGATTGCGCAAACGCATCAGGGCAAAGGACTGGGGTACGAGGCCGTGCGCCTCGCCTTGGCCGAGATGCAAGCCATGGGAGCGAGGCGGGCCTACACGATGCATAAGCCCGGCAACGAGGTAGCCGGCAAGTTATACGTTCGCCTTGGCTTCAGGCGCGTCGGTGTACTCGACGATGGAGATGTCCAGTTGCAACTGGATTTCTAGGTTGATGGAGCAGCGTGCGTCGTCCTAAGGCTCGGGACACGCGCCGCTCCTGCAAACGCAGCACACCCAGCGCAACTAGTACGCTCAGTTGTACAGCAACTGGGTGCGCAGATCGCGCGTCACTGCAAGCCCCAGTTTCCTCAACTCCGGATATTCGTCGGGCTGCACCAATACGCTCTGCTTCGATATGACGAGGTCGCGGGTCACGGTAATCGTCCGGCCATCGGCCACATAGGTCGACGAGTACGTCCCGAAAGGCGACGCAAACTTGACCGGCTTGGGCAAATTCGGCACCGTCATGCCATCCGCCAGCGTGATGATGATCGTCTGCGTGACGTGGCGATTCAGGAACGGCAACGCGAAGTCGCGCTTTTCCGTCCCCAGTCCCTCGAACGTGAAGGCGAGATCATTGAGGCTGCCCAGCCCCGCGGGCACCTGCATCGCCCCTGGTCCCGGCAACTGCGCATAGCCCGGCACCTGAAACTCCGTTCGGTAAACTAACGGTTTCGTCAGATCGTGCACGTCGCCATGCTGATAGCTTCCGGTGCCGTTCTGCCCCGTCAGCGACATGATCCGGCTCGCAATCTGCGGCTCGACGCCTGGGGTGATGGAGGCGAATGCCTCACGCGTAACCCAGTCGAGCGCCCCCGTACTTTCAACCTCGCTGCTGCCCTTCACATCGCCGTCGCTATTCAGCGCGATGCGCGTTGTTGCCTGCTCCCGCGCACTGTCCGGCGTGCCGTTCGGCAACTCGACGATTTTCGCGTTGCCACTGCCATCGTCCACCATCAACCCAGGTTTGCCCAGCTCGGGGCCCGGCAATGTGCCGAAGCGCGCGAGGCCCGCCGTCGAATCCGCGTACAGGTTGAGATCCGGCAGATAGGTGATGACGTGATCGAATACGCCAAGCGGTGCGGCCACACCCGGCAGCGAATATTGACTGCCGCTATTCACCAGCACCGCCGTGCTCTTGATGCCCTTCGCGGCAAGCAAGGCTTGCAGAAGTGTCACATGATCCTTGCAGTCGCCGTACTCCGCTTTGAGAATCGCATCGGCGTCATGAGGCACGACGCCGCCGAACTCGAGCGTGATAGCGACGTAACGAATATGCGTGCTGACCCAGTTGTAGAGCGCCTCAGCCTGTGCTTTCGGATCAGTCATGCCCTTGGTCAACTGGTCCGCCTGGGCCTGGACTGCCGACGTCACGGCCGCCTTGGGCAAGGCACGCTCCTGATATGCGGCGCCGACGGCTGCGAAGCTCGGGAAGGTGCTAACGGCAACGTGCGGGCTATCGTCGTTCGCGCTCACGGACTCCAGTTCCGGTGCGTGTGCCGGCTTGTTCTCCAGCGTCCAGCGCCATACCTGGGTATCCGGCTTGTCAGATGCCACCGCGCCGCCGTTCATGCCCTTCGCATCTACATATAGTTTGAGCGAGGTGGGAGCGCGCACCGTGACAACCGCGGAGCGAATCTCGGTATGGTTGCCGAAGTATTCGATCTGCGAAAATTGGCCTGGGAAAATCGCCTTGCGCTGCGTTCTGTGTTCGCGAAACGTGATCGTGGAACCCGTCTCGACCCCGGGGAAAATGACGGTCTTCACCTTGCTGTCGTCGAACATCGGCGCGCCCGCGCTTTGCGCGCTCTGCTGCTCCATGATCTTGTCGGGCGCGACATCGATACGCTTGCCATCCCTGGTGGTCGTATAGGCATCAAGTACTTCGAGATCCTCCAGTGACGTGCTGTAACGCAACGACACCTGGCTACCCTGCTTGACGCTTTGTTCGGTATTGAGTCGCAGGCTCTCGGTCTCGTCTTTCGTATAGGTGCCGTCTGCATTGACCGTGTAGGTGATGTCGTCGGAAACCAACGTGAAATTGGGCTGAAACTCGGCTGCCTGAATCTGGGCGCATGGGCCGGCAACCACCATTGCGGCGGCTACCACTTGAATAATTTTACGCATTGACTTGATCTGTCTTTTGTTAAATCGGGGAGGCGCAACAAGGAGACGGGAAATATTGATTTATATTCACCCGCCGCCCTCAGGCAATATTGCTCCACCTTAATACACGTGTAAAGCCTACGTGATGAGCTTAAGGCAGGGACTTCCCTATTCGTTGAGGAGTCCCGTGTTTTTTCAGATTTTTCAGGTCTACGCAGCGGATACTTCCCATTTACTCGAAGCTCACATCACCGGAACCGGACCGGTTGACGATCCGCGCAGGAGGATTGCCGCGTATGCGCACGTCGCCGG
The DNA here is from genome assembly GCF_005503145.1 of Burkholderia sp. 4M9327F10. GTDB lineage: Bacteria > Pseudomonadota > Gammaproteobacteria > Burkholderiales > Burkholderiaceae > Paraburkholderia. The sequence continues at coordinate 109,152 of NZ_SCNV01000001.1, forward strand.
AACCGGCCACGTTGATAATTGCCGAGGTCGACGCATAGCCGCGTAGATCGCCCGACCCCTGCACGCTTGCGTTCAAGCCCTTGGCATGCACCGCGCGAACGTCGACACCGCCGGAGCCTTTGATCGCCACGTTCACCATGTTCACGTTACCGGCGGCCACGACCGTGCCGGAGCCGGAGACACTCAGATTCAGTGAATCGCCGCTAATGCCGGATGCATTCAGCGATCCCGAGCCCGAAAGATCGATGGCCAGCAAGGACGGCGTCGTAATCACGACCTTGACCGGCTTCGTCAGGATTACCCGCTCCTTGAGCGTGATATCCAATACGTTGTCGTGCACGGTCGTGAGTACGAGCGGCACGACGTCGGCAGGACCGGACACTGAGATCGACGGCGTTGCGCCAATCGAGACGCTCACCTGAACAGGCGCATCCAGGCTGATACCCGAAAACTTGCCTGCCTGCCGCGCTTCGGTTCTATCAGAGCCTGCAACGATGGCGACGCCCGAAGACGCTCCAGCCGGCGAGTCGACACGGATAATGCCGCCCGGATTGCCCTGGGCTTCCGCCAGGCTGGTGAGAATGCAGCAGGCTGCTGCGACGGTTAGTGCGGCGACGGATATATTCATGGTTTTATCGATCCTTTGTCTCGGCTTTGGGCCACTCCGGTTGCGCATGATGCGCCTAAGGAGTGGGAGACGTCAAACCGGCGTCCGTGCGCTGCTCACCTCATACCGACGGTCATGCTGAATCGCTCGCGTCCAGTTCAGGGGAAAGCGTGCCAGTCATCGTCGACGAACCGGAGACTTCAACATACCCCTTGCGCAGCTTCTCCGCGATCAGCTTGGCGGTCTCCCGCTTAGCACGCTCAGCGGTCTCGAAAGTCTTGACGGTAGTGGTGCCCTTGGTCCCCATGCGCCCAAACACAATGGTCACGTCATTCTCCCCTGCCGCAATCTTCCAGAACTTGTCGGAGATACCCTGCTGAAAGCGCAATTCGGTGAAACCTGTCGGTTCCTGGGTAGGACGATCGGCCAGCTCCGCCTTTGCACGGCTTGCAGCGGTTTCAAGTGAAACGCTGGCCGGCACGCCCTCGAACGGATCGTCGTCGACCGGCGCCGCCGGATCAACGCGCAACGCGGCCTCGATCTGGGCAAGCACTGCGTCCTCATCGCGCAACCAGCTATTCGACGGGATATCGATCACCTTCCAGCCAAAGCGCCGAAGCACGGCGGGCTGGAACACGTAGCGGTCTTCCGTGCGGCCGTTCGCCTGGGCATCGAGCAGAATACCAAGCGCATGACTACGACCGTCTGGGGCGACAATCGCCAGATCGCAACGGAAACTGGCGCTGCCCACATCCGTCTGTACTGTATGCCCGCGCGCGCGCAACACCTCGGCAATCGCATGGCGCAGCGCATCGGGCGGCGCAACGCGCGCGAACACGCGCTGCGCCTCGGGGTTGAGCGTCGCCAGAATCGCCTGGCCGTGCGCGGCATCGCCGCGCGATTGTGCGTCTGCGAAGGCGAGGAAAGTGCGCAAGGCACGCGCGCCGTCGTTGTGCGTATTAGTGATCGCTTCGGCCCGGATGGTCGACACCACCGCCATATGCTGGCGGGCACGGCTGAAAATCACGTTGAGCCGCTTCTCGCCGCCGCGCTGGTTGATCGGGCCGAAGGTCATGGTCATCCGCTTCTTGCGGTCGGGCGCATAGCAGATGCTGAGCAGGATGATGTCGCGCTCATCGCCTTGCACGTTCTCCAGGTTCTTCACGAACAGGCTATTGATCTGACCGTCATCTTCCCGTGCGTACTCCTGCTCCAGACGCGCGGCGAAACTGGCATCGTCGGCGGCGAGCGCTTCGAGCGCGCTTTCGATTTCGCCCTGCTGCGCTTCCGAAAACGCGACGATGCCGATACTCGGACCGGGCCCGCGTGCCAGCAAATCGCGCACCATGCCGGCAATCAGCCGGGCCTCAGGCAGGTTGGTCCGTTTGTCATAAACGCCGTCCGCCACCGGATGAAAGCTGATCGCCCGCGCCAGCATCCGCTCGACGGCTGTCCCCGCCGCCTCAGGCGCTTCCGAGTGCAGGGGCTCCGGCGCGCTGGCACTCTCCGCCAGCGTGCGATCCGGTATCGTGATCAAACGGCCGTCGTAGAAGGCAGCATTGGAAAAACTGATCAACGCCTCCGAGCGGCTACGATAATGCCACGCAAGCAAGGTTGCGGGCAACGTGCGAGCCGCCTGGTTGAGCAGGCTGTCCGCATCGAGCTGGATCGCCAGTGCCTCGCCGTCTTCCTCGACGCTCACCTGGGTGTCCTCTTCATCGCGGGTCACCGAGAAAAAGCTCGTCGGAGGAAGCTGCATCTCGTCGCCCACGACGATGACTTGCGGCGCACGACTCAACGCCGGTACCGCCTCCTCAGTCGGAATCTGGCTCGCTTCGTCGAAGATGACCACATCAAACAGGTCGTGACGCAACGGCAACGTGTCGGAAACCGAAAGCGGGCTCATCAGCCAGATCGGCTTCAGGTCGCTCGCCACCGCGCCGGTCTCGCCATCGGCCAGATCGCGGATCGAACGGTAGCGCATCGTTTTGCCGAACTCGTGTTCAAGTTCGCGCCGGCCAGTGGTATAGAGCTTCTTAAACTCACGTCCCGCCGTATCGAGCTGACTGACTGAGATCGACGAGCGCCTCACATTGCTGCGAAACCGATGCTGGCCGGCCGCACAGATGAACGCCCCGTTGTCCTGCTGCAGGATGGTCCGCGCACGCGCCGCGCGCCGCGCACTGGATGCCAGGTCCGCCGCATCGAAGCGCTGCAGGGCCGGTTCTTCACGAAAGGCGCGAACAATCGCCTCGTGCAAAACCAGCGCTTCGATTCCAGCGGGATCGAGCGGCACCGTCCGCAAGGCAAAGGCGAAGCGCTCTCCGGCCGCGTCGAGTGCACCGAGAAGCGGCAGCAGATCGGGTAGATCTTCGAGCGCCTCGCGCAGATCGCGTATGGTCTCGGCCAGCGCCATCAGTGTCATCTCGTGCGCACCTTCAAGATGCTGTGTTGCCAGTGCGCCAAGCGCTTCGACAGCGTCCGCCACGGCGGTCACGCGCGCCATCTCAGCCGCGGGCTCGGTGCTGTGCCGCAGATCGCGGAGCAAGGCGCTGACGCTCGCAGGCGGATGATTTGTCCATTCGTCGCGCAGTGCGGCCAGCTTTTCACCATCCGTGGTGCCGAAGCGCTGGTTCAGCAGTTGCCGGGCATGTTCGTCGGCCTCGGTCGCTTCGTGCCGCGCAGCAAGCTGTTCGAGCACTGTCACGATGCTCGGCTCCACTGCATGCGCGGCGAAATCGTAGCGCGCCCGTACCGTTCGCTTGAGGCGGCGCCATGCACCGTTCAGAAACTTGAATAGCGACGTTTCCTGCCGGCGTGCCTGTTCCAGCGCAATACGGGTGTCGCCGGAGCTAAGCGGATCGGTCCAGTGCGATGAGGCCTCGAGTGCTGCGGCAAGCCGGGCGTGGCTGCGCCCTACTTCCTCGCGACGTGCATTGAAATCCGCAGACGCCTCGGACTGCGGATCCAGCAGAGCAAGGTTACCCGCCAGGTTGGTCCCGGTCGCTTGCCTGATGGCTTGCACCACACGCAACGCTTCACCGAGCGTCAGTTCCGCGGAAAGCAGGCCCACTTCGCCTTCAAGCACGGAATCGAGCGCATCAAATAGACGTTCGCCCTCAATCAACATCTGCTCAGCTTCGGCATAGCTGCGTTCATGTGCGACCGTGGCGTGCGAGAGCCTTGCAAACGGATGCGCAGCAAGACTCGACAGACCAAACGCGTCCGCCACTGCGCGGTGAAGCCGCTCTGCCAGCGCGCGATGCGCGTCCCACTCCACCGGAGCCGGCAAGCGTTCGCGGAGCGCCGCTCCGAGTTCCACTGGTTCCGGCAGCGCGATCAGGCGGCGCACCAGCACACGCAGGCTTTGACCGGCGGCATCGGGCACGCGCGTCATCGCCTTCTCAAACGCTTCGATACGGCCGAGATGGCGGTCACGCGCGGCTATCGTTCGCTCCCTCGCAGCCCGGCAAGCGTCGAGCGTATCGTCGCTCTTGCTCCAGTTTTCATAGCAGTCTCTAAGGTCTGCCACAAAGGCCTTCTTGTCCTCTTGCGAGTCGTGAATCAGGCAGGCAAGACGCCCCAGTCCCGCGAGGCGCAAGCGATTGAACACCACGTCGAGTGCGGCCCGCTTCTCGCAGACGAACAGCACGCGTTTGTTGCGGGCCGCATAGTCAGCAATCAGGTTGGTGATCGTCTGCGACTTGCCGGTGCCAGGCGGCCCCTGAATGATGAAGCTGCGGCCGGTGCGTGCAAGCGCCACGGCGGCTTCCTGCGTCGCATCGGCCGGCACGACGCCCCAGAGTTCCGCTGACGGCAACAGCTCGGGTGCGCTCTCCTCCAGGGCGCGCGGTTCGATCGAGAACAGATGGTCGAATGAGGTCGCGACGCTGCGCTCGTCGATGAGCTGGTTGTAATCGCGCACCAGCGACATCTTCTTGTAGTTGAAGTTGGCAAGCGTGACCTGGGTCAGGTCGATTTCCCACGAGAAACGATGACCCTCGCCACGCGCCAGCGAATAAGCCAGCGACTCGGCCTCGCCGCTACCGGGCAGCATGCGCTCCGGCTGCGCAGGCATTGCCGCACCCACGGCAATACGCTGCGGCAGCGGGCTGGGCTTCACATAAGTCTCGAAGAGCGCGAGGCCGAGCGGACGGTAATCGTCACGGTCATAGCTGAAATCCGGCCGCGTCAACGCTTTCGAACGGGCGCTGCGCCCGCGGCGGCGCTGAAAATTCCGCAGCCGTTGCACAGCTTTTTGGTGAACCAGCCGGATCGCGGGCTTATCCGTGAGCGCGAGGTTCACCCCTGGCTCGCTGCGCTGGATCTGGGCCACGAGGTCCGCATGGATGGTCTCGATGCTGGTCTGGGTCAGATCCACCGTTTCGGGCAACTGGATGTCATAGATCTGCCGCAGGTAATGACGCAGTACGGGGTTGAACTCAGCCTCGGTGTCGGCACAGCGCAGCAGGTACTGATCGCGCACGCCCTTCTTTCTCGCGAATTCGACCGGCAACCATAGAAGCGGTGAGGTGATCCGTTCGTGAGGCGCATCCTTGAGGTTGTGCCAGTGGAGAAACGCAACTACGAGACGCAGATGGCTATAACCGTATTCCGCTCGATCACGTTGCGCCTCCTGAAGAATGCGGTCGAATGCCGAGGACAGATAGGGCTGATCCTCGAAGCGCAGCCATTTTGCCAGCGACACCTGCCGGCCGCTCAGAACGTCCCTCGCAAATGCGCTATTCCAGGTGCAGAGTTGCTCGGGACGGATCGCATCCAGGCGCATCACAACCGGCACGCTGGCAACGGTGAAGTTGACGTTCCCCTGGCTGGGCCGGAAATGAATCAGCCGATTGCGGCGCGACAGATCGAATAGCCGGTCGCGCAGGTGGCTGAGTACGGCTACACGGCGGCCCGGAACGCCGGTTGCCTCGGCAAGCACGCGTTCCACGTCGAAACCGGCCGGCTGCTCGCGGTAGTGCTGCAACCGGTCCGCCAGCACGGCCAGATCGCTGGCGCGCTCATGACGATTGAGCGCGGTCATCTCGCCTATCAGCGAGGCGATCACCGGATGCAACGATCGATTGAAAACGAATGGATTGGTCCGGTGCGCGGAGAAACGGGTGACGTCGGCCTCATCGTTAAAATCGAGGTCACAGACAAGGCTTGCAAGGATCAAACCGATGGAAAAAACGTCGGTCAGCTCATCATGGTGGCCGATTGCATACTCCCAGCAGCGATAGCCGACCTGATAGGCGGGTTTGAGCAGCTCGTCATCTGCATCGCTACTAGCGGCTCGCAGGTCTTCAACACGGGTGCCGGTGTCGCTATCCGTCGTGACCCGGTACTCACCCACGATACGCAGCGCCGAACCGCTGTGCGGTTGCATCTGCCGTAGCTTCGCTTCATTCAGGCACGGCTCGACGCCTTCCGGCACGACCAGCACGAGCCTGCCGTCGCCCGTGTCGACGACATCTTCGGACCCGAGCGCGGCGACCCGCCCTGCACTGTGCAAAGCCGCCACGGCGCGCATCAATGGCACTAGCGCATGCACGACGTCTTCCGCAGGCAACGGCCCCGTGAGTTCAAGAAGACGCTGTTCTAGCGTCACCGGCACGGAAGTAGGATTCAACGTTTCAACCGGTTCGTTCATGTCAGGCGCCCTCCCCAAGCGGTGCGAGCAAGCGCTCGATAGCTTGCTTGCCAAGCTTTAGATCGCGCTTTAGTGCAACGCGGTAAGCGTTGAGCCCGCCGAAGCCCTGTGCAAGATGCGCTCCCGCGGTCAGTAGGGCGTCGCGAGCGTCCGGATCAGCCATGGCGAGGTCGAAGCTCAAGGCGATCAGATAGTCGCGTACCGAATCGTCGATACGATCTGGCGCAAGGGCCGCGTTATCGAACGGTAGCTCATCAACGCGCCAGTCCGGAAAATAGCGACGAAGTTGTGCCGGGACCGCCTCGCCAACCGCAGCTGGGTCAGCGGCGAGCCGCGCGAGGAAACCACGCGTGAGCGCAGTCAACTCATGCTGACGCGGCAAATCCAGAGCATTCAATGAAAGCGGACCGCGAATGCGGGCGTCGATCCAGGACTCGACGCCCGTGTCTTGCTGCCACCACTTATGGAGTGCCTGGACTCGCAGGAAGACCTCGGGATGCGTTTCGCCATAGGACTTGCCGGCCTCTGACTCAAGTTCGGCGGCCTGACGTAGATAGGCGTCAGGATCGGCGACAGACAGGCCCGTCATGGTCTTCACCAGCGTCGCGATAGCCGGCCTCGGCGAACCGGCCGCCTGGGCGGCGCCCCGGTCAGCATACAGCTCCGTGTAGAGCCGGTAAGCACGCGCCGTCTCGTTGTGGCTTGGCGCACACCCTTGATACGCAAGCGAATGATCGAGAATCCGGGTTGCGACGTGATATGCACCGTCATTGATCGACCAGAGCTTGTAGTGGGCCAGTTCGTGTCCGAGTAGCGCAATGCGCTCGGCTTTCGACAGCTTCTCCAGGACCGGTCCGTAGAAAATCAGATGGATCTCGCCGGGGATGTAGCTTAAGGCCGCGTTCATCGAACTGTCCGCGGCCTGGTAAAGCGTCACGGGCGCATCGAGTCCGAGCGTGTTTAGAACCAAGCGACAGTCCTCGTGTAACTCCGGGTGAGCCTCGGCATCGAGCCGGTAGGTTTCGCGCAGCAATTGCGAGCGCGTCTCCTGTACATGCTCTTCGTGTGTTCGTTGCGATGCGCTCCAGTTCCAGATCTCCGGCTCGTTTTCTCGAAGAAAAGCAACGATTGCCCGATGATAAGCAAGCGGCTCGAGCAATGGTGCGCTCACCCGGTCGTTCCTCGTGACGCTGTCATTCATATTGTTCGTTCTTTACACACAGCTAGGATGTTGAACGATCCAGGAGACGATACGTTCTCAAGGCCCGGATCGAATTCCCACAAACGTCGTTCGGCTTTTAAGGAACCCGAATCGGCTCCTGTGCCGATTACGGCACTAATTGGCCACATATGATCGCATATCTTTGCGGTCGATCTGTGGCGGGCTCCGCGATATGCGCAACCCGGCGGGCACCTTCTTTGACAACCAACAGGCTCTCCTAAACCCGCCGGTAAATCGAGTCCTTGCGGGTCATCAACTGACCGTCCACCATTTCTCGCCGCAAGGTCGCGCAGTCCTCATGGAATTTCTTGAGGAAGGTGTTGATCTCCTTCTCGCTGTACTCGCGGACCGGATCCAGTTGCTCGACCAGCCAGCGCAAAATAACACGGCGTTTCTTGAGCATGTCCGGAATCTTGACGAGACGTCCACCAACAATGAAGGACTTGAGAATCCGCTGCGTTTCGGCGTCTGCATTGGCTGCGAAAGGCGTGCTCTGCTCCTCCGTAATCGCCGTCACTTCGAAGTGCTTCTGGAAGTTCTGCAAGTTGGTGGCATTGAGGCTATAAACATGCGTATTGCCTTGCTTAGCCATGCTTACCAGATCCACATCGACCAGGCGGCTCAGATGATGCGAGATGGTCGGCTCGGTCAGCCCCAGTGCCTCGGCGATCGCCCCTACGCTCAACTCGCTCTCGGTGAGCAAACCCAGAATCTTCAGCCTCGATCCATCAGCCAGCGCCTTCAAGACCCTGACCATTTCGTTGATGTCGTCCTCGTTCATCGCTACTCCTTAGATAAATATCTAATTAGAAATCTATCAAAATAGAATGAGGCGGACAAGAAATATTTTGTGGAGCCTTTGCGGCATGCCACACGGGAACATGGGAACGGCCCAACGCCGCAAAGGCTTCCGCGGAATCTTTGCGGTCTGACGAGTGCTGGTGGAATATCGCGCTGTTGATGCGGGGCGCATGATGTTCATGCTGGTGGCGCATGCTTAAACACGTCCGCAGCGCCAGAACGGCAGATGCTTTTTAGTCAGGCCCGGCAGGGGTGGCTTATACGCCTTAGTCGGCGAAGCCGCGATAGTAGCGAAGTTCTCCCAACACCGCAGCGCCAATCTCGATCGACTTGCTCGTTCCGTCCGGGATAAAACCGGCTCGCTCGTAGAACACCCTGGCACGATGATTCTCTGCCAATACCCAGAGCGCGACGTTCTGGTAGCCCGCTTCGCGCAGCACCGTTCGCGATGCATCGCTTAAGCGTCTGCCCACGCCTTTCCCCCAGAATGCGGGCAGCACGTAAAACGCCTCCACTTCCGCCCATTGGGCGTCCTTATCCGCATCGCGGCAAGCGCCGAACGCGATCCAGCCCACCGGCACGTTGCCTAAGTGCGCCAGCAATACACGGATGCGACCCTTCTCAAGCGCTTTTCGCCATGCCTCGGTACGGGCAGCGACACTCAAATCCTTAAGAAACTGCGCGGGCACAATCCCTTCATAGGCAGCCTGCCATGTCAACACATGAACCGATGCAATAGACTCGGCATCGTCCACCTTTGCCTCGCGTATTTCAACCAGCATCCCCGTAGTCCTCTTGTAACTTCAAGCCAGCCAGATTATCCAAAGCAGCCCGCAGTGGGCCAGCGATAACCCAATACCGATTCGTGCGGATAGCCATTCTCGCAGACGCGGCCAAGCTGATTGCCACCCCAAGCGGGTATGGCAAAGCTCCCCCGCTTGATAAGGATAGACAAAGATTGAAGCCAAAAGCAAAACGCGACAGTAACGAAGCCTGCCGCCCCGCTCAATGCAAACCGGCCCGCATCCGCACTTCATATTCCTCTTCGACCGGCGCGGGATCGAGCAGACTATCGACAAAGCTTTGGGTCGCCGGGTCCTTGATGAAACTGCTCGCCGAACTGGCCGCGAGAATTGCTGCGCTCTCCTGCGGCCTGGCAATGACAAACCCCTGAACATAGTCCACGCCGATCTCTTTCAACGCACGCAAGGTATCGGCATCTTCAACCCACTCAGCCACGCTGCGCATGCCGAGATTGCGCGCGAGCGCGACAATCGCTTCGACGATGGCCGTGTCAGCGGGATGCGAGCACATAGTGCGAACAAACTCGCCATCGATCTTCAAGGCGTCCGCCGAGAGGCCCTTCAGATACTTGAACGACGTATATCCCGCGCCGAAATCGTCGAGCGCAATCTTGCCGCCCATCTCGTGGACCCGCGCGATGAAGCGCTGCGTGTTCTCCAGATCATGCAGCGCCACGCTCTCCGTGATCTCGAGGCAGAGGAAGCGAACAATAGAGCGGTAGCGTGCGAACAAGGCAAAGATGTCTTCCATGAACTGCTCGTCATTCAGCGAACCACCGCTCAGATTCACACAGACAAAACGCGTATTCGGCAACGCGTGCCGGTTGGTCTCAATCCATTCGAGCACGGTCGCCAACACCCACCTGTCGATGGCCGCGATGTTGCCGGACTCCTCCGCCGCCACAATCACCTTGCTGGCCGGCAGCGTAGAGCCGTCGGGCGCGCGCCAGCGAAGCAGCACTTCGAAGTCGAGCGATTCGGTCGGCGCCGCAAGCGACATGATCGGCTGCATGACGAGAAACAGGCCGGGGGGCAAGCGGTTCTGCCCAAGCGTCTCGACCAGCATGAGTTCTTTGGCACGCTCCTCGAATGCCGCCGCACCCTTGCGGTAGACGACAAGGTGGCCATGCGCCACCCCTTTCGCCTCCCGGCACGCGCCATCGGCATTCGACAACGCATCCTGCACCCGCACGCCGTGCGAGCACTCCACGAGGCCAATCGACGCCTTGACCTGAAACGCGCAATTGCCGACCTGGTAGGGAGCCGCACTAAGCAGGGTGACAAGTTCGCGGCACAGGATGATCGCCTCGTCGATACCCGTATCGCTCATCACGCAGATAAACTCATCCCCGCCGATACGCCCCACTGCATACTCAGGCCTGACAAGCGAGCGGGTGCGCGCTGCGACCTGCTTGAGCACTTCGTCGCCGGCGCGATGCCCAAACAGGTCGTTCACGAGCTTGAAGCGATCGAGGTCGATATAGGCCAGTGCCCAAGGCGTGTGTTCCTCGCTTTGTGCCGCAATCGCCCGTTCCACCCCCCGGCGGTTCAGGGAACCGGTGAGTGGATCGTGCTCGGCCAGAAAGTGCAGACGCTCGATAGCTTTCGAACGCTCGGTGACGTCCTGCAACGAACCTTCGATCCAGCCGTTCGAGCGCGTCGCCTTCAACGAATAGCGCCGCTCGTTCGTTCCGCGCTCGGGCGAACCGCTCAATTCGAGCTCACCCTCGCTCCCCTTCTGGGCTAGCGCCTGCAGGGCACCCCATGCACCCGCTTCGAAAAAATCTTTCCATTGCCGCGCCTTGTATTGCGTCTTGGGCAATTCAAGCATGGCACGCAACGCAGGATTGGCCCGCACGAAGCGGCCGTTCTCATCGAGCGTGAAGAGGCCGATCGGCGTGACGTCATAGGTGTTGCGCAATTCCGTCTGCATCTGGCGCCGCCGTTCACGCTCGGCACGCATCTGCTCTGCAATCGCAAAGGCGGCCATCATGCTCGACGACAGCGCGGCGATCACAGGATTCACGCCGCCGAACAGCAGTTTGATGCCGAAGGCGGCGCCCAATACTTCGGAAAACGTAGCAAATAGCACGACTGCCATCGACGCCACATACCATAGCACGGTGCGCGAACGCGTCTTCCACACAAGCCGCCCAAGCAGGAAAATCAGCACGCCCATGCCGAAACTGCTCAGCCCCCAAAGCACCGGAATGAACTGCGCGTAGCGCAGCGTCGCAGCGGCGGCGAGCAGCAGCAGACCGTTGTACTGCACGATGCGCAACGTCCAGCGATAACCCGCCACCTTCAACTCGCGGCGGAACAACTGACCGAACAGCGAAACCGTGAGCAGATAGTAGACAGCGAACGTCCCCTGGCGCAGCAACTGGATATGGTCGGGTGGGATGATGCGGCCAATCCACTCCATGTCCCAGCCCATCGCGTTCGCGCACAGGCGCAGGTTGCCGACCAGCCATACGGAAAAGATCACATAAGTCCATTCACGATTGATCAGCGCGGTGACGAACACGAACACGGCTAGCGTCAGCAGCCCACCCGCGATCAATGCCGAGCTTTCCTGGAAGTCGAGCGCCGAGCGGTCGAGGTCGTGCGCATTCCAGGCGAGCGCGTTTAGATACGCGGGCCCGGAGAACGTCCCGCGGCACAGAACCGCGCCCTGGGTATAAGGCGCGTCGAGGGCCAGTTCAAAGCCCGCCTTGATCGGGCTTATCTCGCCCTGGGCGCTTCTGCGGTCGCCTTGACCGAGCAAGGTCAGGTTCGAGGCGTCCCAGCAGGCGAGCCTTTGCGCGTGGCGCGAGGGAAATTCAATCAATGTCGGCTGACCCGAGCTCACAACCGGCGGGGTGAGCAGAAACCAGAAGGGGGTCTCGGCGAGATGGGTGCTGTAACGCCTGGTGGGCGGCGCCTGCAGTTCGCCTGTTAGCGCATGCAATGCCTCGGCGGGGGTGAGCGAGCCAGTCGCGTCCGGCAGCACGTGCAGGTCGACGGCGACTGAGCCCTTCGACTCGAATTGCCGTGGCGCCAACACCAGTGCGAGAACCGTGGCAGCCGCGATAACGCCCGGCACGCAATATACCGAGAATGTGAACAGCAGCCAGTCGATAAACGACCCCGCACGCATGTACCTCGATCGCGAAAAGAAAGTCGCCGGTTCCATACCTCGAATTCCCCTGTTGCGGCAGAGCCTCGACTTGGGTGGGCAATGGTAGAACTGACTTGGCTCCACCATTGCCACGGTACATAAATTGGCCTACCGATCGGACTATTTTGTTTTACCTACCGAGAGCATTGTGCGAAGCCTCCAGGCATCCTACCGTTTCTGGCCCAAAAGATAAATCTACTGGGGATAAATCGATGTCGGGATGGTGGGTTTGAAACACGAACTGAAACAGCGGGTGTCGCACCTCGGCCCAGCGTTGACGGGCAATCGCCACCGGCTTGGCTAATACCCGATGAGGTAAACCCCCAACGTGCGCCATCGGCAAGAACATATTTTTTTCGAAGACGTCATGGAACAGCATGGCTTCATACTCGCGATCCAATGGCGAACGCGCCGTAATGACCATCCAGTCGATCTGCTGTTGCTGGCAATATAAGAATAACGCTTTACACAGTCCGATTTTGACTACCCGCCCGATCATGCCGCCCGCCACGCCAAGCCGCGTGGCTTCCGCCAGACGGGTTCCCCGCAGCCAGTCGGGCAATGCGACTGACTGCTCCACCGCGAGCGGTGCAAACTGGTTGGTTTGAATCCGCATGGTGCCGAGCGGACCGCCGTCCAGTTTCGACTCAGCCAGCAGCACGACCGTGCCGGGCTCATGATCGCCCTCTTCTATGGTCATTTTGCGGGCGAAGTCTGGCAGATGCCGGCTGTAAGCCAACTTTCGCATGACAATGGCCTTTTGAAGGGACGGACGGTCGGCGACGATCCGAATGGTAAACGGCATTCTTTCCGTTTTCTGCTCCGCCGGCATGTCAAAATTTGCCGGGTCGATCGTTGATCCGCGAAGCGATTCGGAAATTAATACTGCTGGATTAAGACGATCCATTTCGTAACCCCATTTGAGCGATAAGAGAAGAAATCGCCGCACCGGGCACGCCATAAGTCCGTGCGTCAGCACGACAGAACAAGGCTCTCACGAACTCAAAATTGAAGGTGAGTCCTATCTAATGTTTTTGAGCAACTTAACAATTACGGTGTCTTCGGAATCGATTTTCCGCACTTGAACAGGGCCGGGAATGGTGTGGCCGGCGGCGACGGTAGTCTGCGTACGCCAAATACCGGGACATGCACTACACTTGGCGGCCGGATAGCGTCGTTTAGAGTCACCGGGTGGCGCTAAATCGCGCCCAGCCGCGACTGCCTGATTTCCCGAGCTTGCCGGCTTCGCAATCTGCCAATTTCTCGCCCATTAGTTACCCTTAACAATGATCAAACGGCCCAGACGCTTTTCATTAGCTCTTTACAATCCCACCTCTTTCCTTGTGGCTGAATCCGATATCAACCCCAGCCACCGACTCCGGCTCGCGCAACGATGAGCCATCAACCTGATAAACCGGCCGCGCAACCGCCCCTCCCCGCTTCAGACGAAGTGCCCAGCAGTCCCTATGGCGAGACAATCCAAAGCCTGCCGCGCAGCAAGCCGTTTCAGCGCTTCTGGCTGACACGCGTGCTTTCGTCACTGTCCTTCCAGATGCTCGCGGTCGCGATGGGGTGGCAGATCTACGCGCTCACGCATAGTGCCTTCGCGCTGGGTCTTCTCGGTCTCGCGCAATTTCTACCGATGTTCACGCTCACGCTGGTGGTGGGCCAGGTGGCCGACCGCTATGACCGCCGGCGTATCGCCGCAATCTGCCAATGTATAGAATCGGCCGCCGCGCTGATGTTCGCACTTGGAACCGTCAGCGGCTGGCTGAGTGCGCCCGTCATCTACGGAGTGGCCGCGTGCATCGGCGCGGCGCGCGCTTTCGAATCGCCCGCCGTCTCGTCGTTACTGCCCGGCGTGGTGCCACGTGCCCAGCTACCGCAAGCCACGGCATGGGCAACCTCGGCCGGCCAAACCGCACAGATCGTCGGACCGGCGCTGGGCGGGCTGCTCTATGGCATTGGCCCGGCTCCGGCATACCTGGTTTGCACACTGACCTTCGCCTGCGCGGCTGCCCTGGTCTGGCATGTTCCCCTGCAGGCGAAGCCCGCCACCCGCGCACCCGTGACGCTGGCATCCGTCTTCTCGGGCATCGCCTTCATTCGCAAACAGCCGGTGATTCTGGGGGCACTTTCGCTCGATCTGTTCGCCGTACTGTTTGGCGGCGCCACGGCGCTGCTGCCTGTGTTCGCTCGCGACATCCTGCACGCGGGACCGCTCGGGCTTGGCCTGCTGCGCTCAGCCTCCGCGGTCGGAGCACTGAGCGGCACCATCTGGCTCGCGCACTTTCCACTGCGTAAGCGGCCGGGGGCAGCCATGTTCGGCGGTGTGATTGTGTTCGGCGCAGCGACCATCGTGTTCGGTCTCTCACATCAGCTTCTGCTCTCGCTGCTGGCGCTGGCAGTGCTCGGCGCCTCGGATGTGATCAGCGTCGTCGTGCGTCTCTCGCTCGTACAGTTGCGCACACCGGATGAAATGCTCGGACGCGTCAGCGCCGTCAACTCGCTCTTTATCGGCTCGTCGAATCAGCTTGGCGAGTTCGAGTCGGGTCTGACTGCCGGATGGTGGGGTGCGCAACCAGCTGTGCTGATAGGCGGCATCGCGACAATCGGCGTAGCATTGCTCTGGATGAAGCTGTTTCCCGAGCTAAGACGCGTCCAGTCGCTTGGTCATGAAGACGAGCCTCTTAGGCCATAGTTCTTCAGATCTCCCAGGTAAATGGGTAACCAGGTGCGTTGCCGCGTAAGTTCGCGTTGCGTGCCGGCAACACCGCGCCGTGGGTGCGGCGCGGGCAATCCGGTCAGTCATCGCGGGTCAGTTTTACCGGGCCGCTGCGCTTACGAGTCGAATCGACCGCCGTGATCGAGAGCCGCAGCGTTCGAATTGCACCTTTCAATGGAGCGTCAGTCAAACTCAGAGTATCGGTCCGAGACTGACGCGAAAACGGAGGAGACATGCAAACCGCTCAACACCCTCACCATTTTCATCTCGAGCTGCGCCACGCAACGGTGCCCACCTATGTGACGAGCTACCTGTTCCCGATCCTGCTGCTGGCCTATGAGGTCTATCGGGTTGGGCGGTGGATCTACGACTACGGCATGAACTTCGCGAACTTCAGGTACATGGGCTATGAATTCCTGCTCATGCTGACGTTCGTCGGCCTGCAGATCTTCGTGGAAGTGGTGTTTCTCGCGTGCGCGGGCATCACCCGCCATCCCGACTTCGAACATCGGGTCGCGAATGTGCTGGTCGGTATTGGCTGCTCGCTCGTGGTGCTCGGTTTCGACCTGGCGTTGCAGTACGCGCTGTAGCAAGTTGGCGCGGGCGGCTCGCCCAGCGCCCGCTATCCTGCGGCCTGGTAAAAACTGAGCGCATCAGCTCTTGCGCTGCAACGCGAAGAGCGTACCGGCGAGGAGAATGAACGCGCCGATAATCACCTTTTGCCAGGTGCTAGGCACACCCACCAGGATCAGCACATTGTTGATCAGCGTGACCAGCACCACCCCCAGCAACGTGCCGACCACGGTTCCAGTGCCGCCCGTGATACGCGCGCCGCCCAGGATCACCGCCGCGATCACATCGAGTTCCGACCCGACCAGATCGAAGGGGTTCGCGAGCCGGTTATTCGACACGTGCAAAATCCCCGCGATTCCCGCCAGCATGCCCGTATAGCCGAACACGAACAGGTGGATCGCGCGCAGGTTGTAGCCAAGACGCTCGGCAATCGCGAGACTGCCGCCCATGGCGTAAACGCCACGGCCCATCATGGTGCGGTTCAGCAGCCACCACGTGAGCACGGCCGCTGCCACCAGCGCCAGCACCGAAACCGGCAGCACCGCACGCAAGCCATCTGCAGTCTGGTAGAAAAACAGGGGAATGCGGCCGAAGCGGTCCATGCTGTGCGGGATGTTCATGAAGAACGTCGTGCCGATGAAGGTCAACAGAATCCCGCGATACAGATACTGCGTGCCGATGGTGACGATCAGCGAAGGGGCTTTCAGACGATGCACGAGCATGCCGTTGATCAGGCCGAGCACGATGCCGCCGAGCGCTCCGGTAATCAGGATCAGGGCAAACGGTTCGTCGGGCCACCATGCGAACACGGCCTTGGTGATCGCATACATGGTCAGCGCGCCGATCGCCGTAAACGACACGTCGATGCCGCCGGAGGCCAGCACAACCAATGTGCCGAGCGCGAATAGCGACACCGTAGTCGCCGAATGCAGCATGTCGAACAGCGTCGCAAGCTGGAAGAAGCGCGGATTGATTGCGCCCACCACGATGCACATCACGACGATCAGCCCCGCCGTGAACCACTCGGGGTTACGTGCGAGCCTGGCGCGCACGCCTGGCGGCTTTACCTCAGGAGCAACGTCGACGACGGTTGGCGTGGTCATGGTCTGATTCATACGCGAGTTCATGCGAGTGACATCCTTTATACAGCGCTTTAAGCAGCTTCCGACAGCAGCGCGTGATACAGGTCAGCTTCGTTCAACTGATCGGCCTGGTATTCGTTGGCGACGCGTCCCTTCTTCATCATCAGGATGCGGTCGCAGTTTTGCAGCAGTTCGGGCAAATCGTCGCTGATCAGGATAATCCCAATGCCGCGCTGCGACAGGCGCTGCATGATCCGGTAGATGATGTCCTTGGAGCCGACATCCACGCCGACCGTCGGGCCGTGCAGGATCAGCACGCGTGGATCGATAGCGAGCCAGCGGCCAATCAGCACACGCTGCTGGTTGCCGCCTGAGAGCGATTGCACGGGCTTGTCGACGTCGGGCGTGGCGATCTGCAACTCCTTGACGGTCTCGACGGCGAGCGTTTGCGCCCTGGCCCGGTCGACCTGGCCGAAGCGGTCGCGCAGGCTCGAGATCATCGCAGTGATCACGTTGTCGCGAATCGGCTTGTCGAGAAAGAGCCCTTCGTTCAGCCGGTCTTCCGGCACGTAGCCAATGCGGTGGTCCTTGGCGTCCGACGGCGTGCGCAACGCAATGCGCTTGCCGTCGAGCACGATCTCGCCATGCTGCGCCGGCGCCACGCCCGCCAAAGCTCGCGCCAGCTCATTGCGGCCCGAATCCAGCAACCCCGTCACGCCAAGAATCTCGCCGCGATGCAGCGAGAACGACACCTCGGCGAACTGTCCATTGCGCGTCAGACCGCTCACGTCGAGTACCACCTCTTTGCCGTACGCGCCTTCGCGATAGCGCTCGCTAGACAGATGCCGCCCAGTCATCAGCTCGCTGATCTGGGCCTTCGTGTAGTTTGTGATCGGCCCCTGCGCCATAGTCTGGCCGTCGCGCAGCACGATCACCTCGCCGCCAATCGCGTAGCATTCGTCCAGCTTGTGGCTGACGAACAGCACCGTCACCCCGTCTGCGCGAAGCTTGCCCAGCACTGCAATCAGGTTATCCACTTCCTTCTGCGTGAGCGAAGTGGTGGGTTCGTCCATGATGACGAACTTTGCCTCGCTCGCAATCGCCCGCGCAATGGCGACAAGCTGGCGCGTCGCGAGCGGCAACTGCTCGACGAGCGTCGCCTGGAATGCTGCGTCGCCGGGCAAACCGACCGCGGCGAGCGCTCGCGCGGCCGTATTCGCCAGCGCACGGCGGTCGAAGGTGCGAGCCAGACGTCCGTTGTGCTCGGCCAGCTCGGAAGTCAGCCCGATGTTTTCAGCGACGCTCATATTAGGCAGCAGCGAGAGGTCCTGATACACCGTCTCGATGCCCGCAGCAAGCGATTCCAGCGCCGACAGCCGCGCGTGCCGCACGCCCTCGATCACGAGTTCGCCTTCGTCGGGCGGCTGCGCGCCCGAGATGATCTTGATCAGCGTGCTCTTGCCACAGCCGTTCTCGCCCAGCAGATGATAAATCTGCCCGCGCTCGAACGACAGGCTCACGCCACGCAACGCGTGCACGCCGGTAAAGCGTTTATGCACGCCGACCACCTGCAGGAACGGCACAGAAGCAGCGTCTGAATTCATAGTCACATCGCAACCTTCAAGGATGCGTCCGCCACCCGATTGAGGCGCGGACGCACCGTTACACAGGAATCGGCAACATGCTCAGCAAACACCGGACCGCCCCCAGTTTTCCTGCTCCTGGTACGGCCCGGTGCACAGCAACAACGAGAGTCGCGCCTAGAACGGGAAGTTCTTGTAGTTGGACTTGTCGACATTCACCCAGCCCTGGCCACGCACGATAATGCCCTTGCCGGGTCCCTTGGTGACGGTCACCTTGGTGTAGCCCGGAATGCCCAGATCATCGCCGTCATGCACGGTCTTGCCCTGGGTCAGCATCAGCGCAATCTTGTTCATGGCGATGCCCGCCAGCTTCGGATCCCAGAAGGCGATGCCGTTAATGGCGCCGCTTTCGAGGAACTTGCCGGCCTCGGTCGGCAGACCCGTGCCGTACACGCAAATCTTGCCTTGCATGCCGGCTTCTTCCACTGCACGGCCAATGCCGATCACGTCCAGCGACGACGAACCCTGGAAGCCCTTCAGGTCCGGATGCTTGCGCAGCACTTCCTTGGCGACTTCATAGGCGCGCTCGCCGTCGTTGTTGGTTTCGAGCTTCGGCTCGACCAGATCCATCTTCGGATACTTGGCCTTCGCGTTTCCGATACCGCCGTCCGCCCATTGCACCTGCGAGCGGCTGCCGAGCGAGCCGACCAGCACCGCCCATTTGCCTTCGTCGTGCATGCACGACGCGAGGCGCTCGTTCAGGCCCGCGCCATACGCCGTGTTGTCGAACGCTTCGATGTCGACCATCGTGTTCTTTTCGTTGTCGGCCTCATGCGTGACCACCTTGATGCCGCGATCCATCGCCTTCTTCAGCGCCGGTTCGAGCGTCGGCGGATCGTAGGGCACCACCGCCAATGCATCGACCTTCTTGGCGATCAGGTCTTCGATGATCTTCAGTTGCTGGGCCGCGTCAGCCTGGCCTGGGCCGGTCTGATACACGGTGACGCCGGGGTTGTCCTTGCCGAACTCCTTGACGCCGTCGTCCATGCGGTTGAACCAGTTAATACCGGTTACCTTGACCACCGTGACGATCGTCTCGTTGGTCGCAGCCTGCGCTGCGGCAATGACCCCTACCGCGAAAACGCCGGCGGCGATCGCGACGCTCAATCGATTCAATTTCATGCCATGTCTCCTTTTTCTTTCGCTATCGCCCTTCTTAACGATTGCGAACATCCAGGGCCCCGATGTCCGCCGCGTACTAAACCGGTACTCAAACCCGTCTGACCGCTGGCGCAGCCGCTAACGCTTCGCGCCCGCGTCCGTGCGTGCCAGACCGAAGATCGCGCTCACCCGCTCGCCACCGGCAAACGCCAGCGACAGCAA
The DNA here is from genome assembly GCF_005503145.1 of Burkholderia sp. 4M9327F10. Taxonomy (GTDB): domain Bacteria; phylum Pseudomonadota; class Gammaproteobacteria; order Burkholderiales; family Burkholderiaceae; genus Paraburkholderia. Next base: position 128,747 of record NZ_SCNV01000001.1, read on the forward strand.
GAGCAGAAAACCCCACGCGCAGTCACCGAAGAACTGCGACACGCCGAGCAGATTGAACAGGCTCGCGAGAAACTGCAGCACCGTGGCGGCGAAGAACACTGAGATGATGCGGCCACGGCCGCCAGCGGGATTCACACCGCCCATCACCGCAATCAGGATCGAAATCAGCAGATAGGAATTGCCGTAGTCCCATTTCGCGCTCGACGTATGCGTGGCGCTGATCAGACCGGCCAGCGAGGCCAGCACGCCGCACATCGTGTAAGTGACAATCAGCATGCGGGCGCGCGGAATCCCCGCGTAAAACGCCGCTTTGGGGTTGGTGCCCATCAGGTACAGCCGCAGCCCGAACGGACTGCGCCGCAGCAGCCAGCCCAGCACGATGATGGCGGCAATGAAGATGATGAAGGAGATCGGCACCTGGAACGCCGTGCCGTTACCGATATCCGAAAGCTGGTCGACGTATTCCACCGGCACCGATGCGCCGTTGCTCAGCACCACGGCGATACCGGTAAACAGCAACTGCGTGCCGAGCGTGCAGAGAATCGGCGTGAGCCGCAGCTTCGCAATCACGACGCCGTTCAGCAAACCGCCGAGCAGGCCCATTGCCAGGACGATCGCACAAAACAGCGCGGTATAGGCAACCGGCGAGGCATCGCTGCTGATGAACTTCGGCACCAGCAGCGCGGCGACCATGCCCGACAGATTGGCAAGGCCGACACCGGACAGGTCGATGCCGCCGTTGCCGGAAATCATCGAAAGCATGATGCCGAGCGCCAGCAGGCCGAGTTCGGGCAACTGGCTGCCCATTGACTGGAGGTTGTCGATATCCACGAACTGGCCGTGCGACAGCCCCGTCGCAACCAGCACCACCAGGACGTTGACGACCAGCAGAAAATTCAGTTGCCGGTCGCCGAACAGTTTTCCAACAGCGAACGAGGACTTCATGGTGAAGACAGACTCCTTCAAACTGCAGCAAACTTCAGTTGGCCTTTGAGGCGTGCTTCATGCGCCTCTGGGACCATCCACGCTCATCGAGCCTCGTGTGTACGCAACCGTCAGTGCGTGGACACCGTCAGGCCCGCTTGACTCAATAGCTGGTTCACTTCGCTCAGTGTGGGCATCGACGGCGCAGTGCCCGGCCGCGTCACAGAAATACCGGCTAGCGCACAGCCGAAGCGCATCGCCTCCACCGGGTCTGCACCACGAGCCAGCGCCGCGGCGAAACCGCCGGTGAAACCGTCGCCCGCCCCTGCCGTTTCCACCACCCGGCCGCATTGGAACGCCGGCACCCGCACCGATTGCGTTGCCGAATGCAGCAGCGCCCCAGCCTCGCCGAGCGTCACGATCACCGTGCCCACGCCCTTGGCCAGCAGCACCTCGGCGGCACGGCGCGCATCGTCGGCGTTCTGGATCGGCACGCCGGTCAACGCAGCGGCTTCGGTTTCATTCGGCGTGATGTAGTCGCACAGCGGGAAAATATCGTCGTCGAGCGGCAACGCAGGCGCCGGATTGAACACGGTGGTCACGCCGTGCCGGCGCGCGACTTCAAGACCGCGCCGCGCGGCGGCGAGCGGTTGCTCCAGTTGCGTGACAAATACCTGGGCGGCGGCTATATCCGCTTCGATGGCATCGACATCGCCCGCATTCATCGTCCCCGCTGCACCGGCGGCCACGATGATCGCGTTCTTGCCGTTGATGTCGTCGACAAAGATATGCGCGGCCCCCGTGGAGACGCCGGGCACTTCCGTAGCGCGGGCGGTGATGCCTTCGGCGGCCCATGTCGAGCGCGCAATGGCGCCGAACGCGTCGTTGCCGATGCGCGTGCAGAACACCACCTGTGCGCCGGCACGCGCCGCCGCGACGGCCTGGTTCGAGCCTTTGCCACCCGGCCCCATTGCAAAAGCCGAACCGGCGATGGTCTCGCCGATCAGCGGCATCCGTTCAGCGCGGAAAGTCAGGTCGGTCACATAGATGCCGAGAATGACGACGCGCCCGTTCGGTTCGGACCGCGTAGTCATTTTCTGTGCTCCGTGCTTGCAACGTCCGGCGCCAGCAACACACCCTTCTTGAACACAAAGCAGCCATAGCCGCGCCGCTCACCGGTTGCGATCACGCAATACGCGGCTTTCGCCCGTTCATAGAAAGCGAAACGTTCGATCGAGCCAAACGTCAGGTCGCGTCCTTCGGCGGCATTCACTTCCGCTTGAGCTTCGCGCTGCACGACGGGAATCGTGTCCGGTTCACCCACCACTTCCATGCGCAGCGCCGGATGGTCGACAAAGGTGTCGAGCGGCAGCACGGACAATACCGCGCGAACCGCGCTCGCGGCATCCGCCCCGTCGATGCGCAGCAGCTTGCCCAGCACCGTTGCACGCGCAACGGAGTCGGCCGGGAAATTCGCGTCGCAAATCACCACTTCGTCGCCGTGGCCCATCGCGCGCAGCGCGTGCAGCACATCGGCATTCAACAGCGGGTCCAGATTCTTTAGCACAGTGTCTCCTCCATGTTCGATCTGCCTGCTGCCCGTCCACGTTCAGACGGTCAGTCTCCGTAAGGGATCCAGATATTCTTCACTTGCACGGCCTGGCGCAGCCACGCCGGCCCTTCGCTCGAGCGGTCGAACCAGTCGAACTGACGGCCATGATCGACAAAGGTGCGCTTCAGGTTGCCTACCGAGGCACGCTCGACCAGCGCGGAATCCGCGGCGCTGCCGAAGCACCAGAGCGCGTCGACGTCGTCGTGTTTCGCGAGCGCGGGCAGCAAGGCCGCGCGCTCGCCCGTCACGATGTTCAACACGCCGGCCGGAATGTCCGAGGTTTCGACGACCTGATACAGGTCGGTCGCAGTCAACGGGGAGGCTTCGCCCGGCAGCACCACTACGCGGTTGCCCATCGCCAGCGCCGGTCCCACCAGCGAGACGAAGGCGAGCAACGGCGCTTCGTCCGGGCACGCCACACCGATCACGCCAAGCGGTTCGTGCATCGCCAGCGCCACGCCGCGCAGCGGCGGCGTATGCACCGCACCGTCGAACTTGTCGGCCCACGCGCCGTAAGTAAACAACCGCGTTATCGCAGCTTCGACTTCCGCGTGCGCTGCCGCTTCCGTCACACCGGTGCGCACGACCAGTTGCCGGGCAAATTCGTCGGCCCGTACAGCCAGGTTCTCAGCGAAGTAATACAGTACCTGAGCCCGGTTGTGCGTGCTGGCCTGCGACCACTTCGCCGCACCGCGCGCCGCCTCGACGGCATTGCGAATGTCCTTGCGGTTGCCTTCGCCCACTTCGCCGACCGTCTCACCATTTGGGCCGTACACCGGCAGCGAATAGCCGCCGTCGGGGCGCACCTGCTTGCCGCCGATAAAGAGCTTGGCAGTGCGATCAATAGGCGTGACGTTCGAAGGAGTCGCGAGCGCGTCGGATGAACCCACACGCGTAGATGCCGCGCGTGCAGAACGCTCGGCCAGCTTAAGCCAGGCACGCGGCTTGAGGTATTCGTAAATGCCCTCGCGCCCGCCTTCGCGGCCATAGCCTGACTCGCGATAACCGCCAAAGCCCACCGCCGCATCGAACAGGTTAGTCGCATTGATCCAGACGACGCCCGCGGCAAGTCGCGGCGCGACATCCAGCGCGCGGCCAATCGTTTCGCTCCAGACACTCGCTGCGAGACCATAGCGCGTGTTGTTGGCCAGCGCGACCGCTTCATCCGGCGTGCGGAAACTCATCGTCACCAGCACGGGCCCGAAAATCTCTTCCTGGGCGAGCGTCGATGCGGGCGCCACGCCAGTCACGAGGGTCGGCGGGTAATAGCAGCCTTGCGCAGGCAGCGCGACCTCGGACGACTGCCACACCGCGCAGCCCTCGCGGCGGCCCGCGTCGACCAGCGATTGAATCCGTTCGAGCTGCACTGGATCGACAATCGCGCCCAGGTCGATGCTCTTGTCGAGCGACGGACCCACGCGCAAGGTCTCCATGCGGCGCTTGAGCTTCTCGATGAAACGCGCTTCTACGCCCTCTTGCACCAGCAGGCGCGAACCCGCGCAGCAGACTTGGCCCTGGTTGAACCAGATGGCGTCGACAACGCCCTCGACCGCCCCGTCCAGGTCCGCATCGTCGAACACGATGAACGGCGACTTGCCGCCCAGTTCGAGTGTCAGCGACTTGCCCGACCCCGCGGTAATCGAACGAATCTGCCGGCCCACTTCGGTGGAGCCGGTGAAGGCAAGCTTATCCACCGCGGGATGCTCGACAAGCGCCGCACCGGTGCGGCCGTCGCCGGTCACCACGTTCAGCACGCCCGCCGGCAAGCCGGCACGATGCGCCAGTTCGGCGAACAGCAAGGCGGTCAGCGGCGTGTATTCGGCCGGCTTGAGCACGACGCAATTGCCGGTGGCAATCGCCGGGGCAATCTTCCATGCGAGCATCAGCAGCGGGAAATTCCACGGCACGATCTGGCCGACCACGCCTAACGGTGCAAAGTCCGCGAACTCGCTGTCCTGCAGTTGCGCCCAGCCTGCGTGGTGCAGAAAGTGACGGGCAACCAGCGGCACGTCGATGTCGCGCGTCTCGCGAATCGGCTTGCCGTTGTCGAGCGCCTCGAGTACGGCAAAGAGGCGGCTGTGACGCTGCACCATGCGCGCCAATGCATACAGATGACGCGCCCGTCCGGCGCCGCCCAGCGCCAGCCAACCCGGCTGCGCGGCGCGGGCGGCCGCGACCGCCGCGTCGATATCAGCGGCATCGCCCTGGGCGATATGCGCAAGCAACTCGCCGGTGGCAGGTTCGCGCGATTCGAAGCGCTCACCCGCGGCCGGCGCACGCCACGCACCGCCGATGAAATGCCCGAAGCTCGCCTCGTGCTGCGCCAGCCAGGCGCGTGCGGGCTGATCGTCCTCGGGTGCGGGACCGTACTCCATCGAAGAAAAATATTCGGCTACGCTCATGGGATCGGTCTGTTCAGGCAACGGGGTGACGGTTGAAGGCGGAGTAACGGCCGCTCACGTGGTGTTCAAGCTGGCGTTCGATGTCGGCGAGAAGGCTCGATGCACCGATACGGAACAGTTCCGGTTCGAGCCATGCGCGCCCCAGCTCTTCTTTCATGAGGATCTGGTACGTCAGCACGGATTTGGCGCTGGAGACGCCGCCGGCCGGCTTGAAGCCGATCACGACGCCGGTGCGCTCGTAATAGTCGCGAATCATGCGCACCATCACCAGCGACACGTCGAGCGTCGCGTTCACGCCTTCCTTGCCGGTAGACGTCTTGATGAAATCGGCGCCCGCCATCATGCAGACCATCGAGGCGCGCGCCACATTCGACAGCGTGCGGATATCGCCGGTGGCGAGGATGGCTTTCAGATGCGCCGGGCCGCAAGCCGCGCGGAAGTCGCGCACTTCGTTGTACAGCGCTTGCCAGTTGCCCGTGAGCACATGCTCGCGCGTGACGACGATATCGATCTCCTGCGCCCCATCGGCCACCGACGCTTCAATCTCTTTCAGCTTAAGCGGATGGGGAATCAGTCCGGCCGGAAAACCCGTGGACACTGCCGCAACGGGAATGCCGCTGCCTTGCAGCGCATCGACCGCGGCCGCGACGAAGCGGTGATACACACACACCGCGCCGGTGGTGATGGCTTGCGGCGCGATGCCGAGCGCGCTGAGGATATCGGCGCGCACCGGCTGGCGCGCTTTCGCACAGAGGCGCCGAACGCGGCCCTCGGTGTCGTCACCGTTCAGGGTGGTCAGATCGATACAGGTGACGGCCTTTAACAGCCACGCCGCCTGCGCGTCTTTCTTGACGGTGCGGCGTGTACCGAGCGTGGCCGTGCGCCGCTCCACCGCGGACTGATTGACGCGCAGACCGTCGAGCCAGGCGGCGTCGAACGGCACGCCCGGATTGCGTTCTGGATGAGCGGCCACGCCGCGCCGCAGCGCGATGACCGATGACGACAAAGAAGGAGCTTCAGGCATGGGACGTCCGTGATTTTGTGCGACGCACAACAACGGCTGATGGTTAATTCGCAACCATCCTACATCGAATGATAGAATCGTAACAAGTAGGCGTTACGATCATTTCCTCGCAATAGATATATGCGATTTGCGTGATGAAGGGTGCAACGGCAGGGGCTGTGTTTGAATTCGGATGACAGTGCTGAACCGGTAGGTGCAGCCAAGCAAGGGGGTTTTGTACCCAAAATGGGTAGTTACATACCCATTTTGGGTACGTAGCTACCCATTTTGGGTATATACTTGGCGGGCGTGCCCCCTTGGTCGCTCACGCGCTCTGAAGCGCATCTGGAGACTTGCCATGAGTATTGCCGACTTCATGATTCCTGCTGGAATGCAGCAGGTTCTCGGTCGCCTATACGGATCACCGGATCGGTCCTTCAGACTGACGGAGCTATTAGACACATCGTCAGCAGGACGCGGAAATGCCCAAAGGCAGGTTCAGCGCCTGCTCGACGCAGGCGTGCTTCTGGAAGATGCGCGCAACGGGCGCCAGCGAAGCATTCGCGTCAACACCGACTTTGCGCTGTACCCCGAGCTTCGGGCTATCGTCGCAAAGTCGTTTGGCCTTGTGGAGCCATTCCGGGAAGCCCTTCGGCCGTTCCAGTCGCAAGTCGACGCTGCCTTTATTTTTGGATCGGTCGCCAAGGGAACGGATGGTTTCAGGAGTGACGTCGACCTGATGATCGTTGGAACGACATCCCTTATCGAGCTCACCGACGCGATGCTTGCGCTTGAGAAAAATATAGGACGGCCAATTCATATGACGTTATATGATCGTGAGGAATGGAGCGCATTGGTGGAAAACGACACAGTCGTAGCTGCCATCGCGCAAGGACCAAAGCTTCACATACTTCCCGATGACCCGTCCCGTTGAATATTCCAATCTGATCAAGGCCAGGGTATTCGTCGAGCAGGCAGCAACGCCCGGCGCCATTGATGCTTATCTCAAGAATGCAGACGCCTTCCTTGGGGCTGCGCAGCTACTCATGAACGCGGAGGATATCTATATGCCGGCGTTCTCAGCGGCGTACGAAGGCTTTTTTCAGGTCGTACAGGCGGTCCTGGAATTTTACGAAGTTCGCATCAAGGACGCGGGTAGAAATGCCGCCATCCAGCGCGTTTGCGCGGATCTGAAGATGAACAGCACCGAGATCAAGCTGGTCACCAACGCTCACGGTCGGCGCAACGACACGTCATACATTTCTCCGATTCCCCCCATATCCAAAGCGGAAGCAAAAGCGCTCATCGATATCCTGCGGAAGTATCTCCCTGTGGTCAGCGTGTTGACTCAGACCGGGAATGTCTGAGTCGCCGCCGTTCGTAGCACGCGCCTCATGTTCATGCGAAGATCGCGCCTGACGTACAAAGCACCCTGGCGCCGCCCCCAAACCGTTCCCCTGCCGGAGTCGCAGCACCATGATTGACGAAGCTCGCGTCGTGAGCGCCCTCGCGCCCCGTGCGATCGTGCCCGACGCCAGCCAGCGTGCGGCGATTGCCGCACTCGTCGCGCTGCTCGGCGGCCCCGCGCGGCGCAGATCCCCTGGTCATGCGCCAACGCCGCTGGGTGTCTACTGTCACGGCTTGCCCGGACGCGGCAAGAGCCTCGTAGTCGATACCGTGTTCGAACTGGCCGAATGCACCAAACGCCGCATCCACTTCCACGAATTTCTGCGCGAGATAAACCGGCGGCTCGTCAACGAACCGCGCGGCGACGACCGGCTCGGCTCGGTGTCGCGGCAGTGGCTCGATGGCATCGCCCTGCTGTGCTTCGACGAATTTCACGTCCACGATATCGCCGATGCGTTTCTGCTTGGCCGCTTTCTCGAAGTCGCGCTCGCACTCGGCACGCGTATCGTGCTGACGTCGAACTACGCGCCGCGGAGTCTGCTGCCGAATCCGGAATTCCACGAGCGTTTCGAGCCGACCATCGCGCTCATCGAACAACACTTCACGCTGATTCCTTTCGACGGCGCGCGGGACTACCGCTTCAGCGGCGCGGCAGCAGAGAGGCCGCGCTTTTTTGCGCCGCTCGGCGCCAGCACCGGCGAGCAGGTGCGACGGCTTTTCGTAGCGGTTGAAGGTGAAAACGCCCTAGGGCCGCAAACGCTCTCCGCCGCCGGCCGGCCGTTGCGTGTCCACGCGGCCGGCGCCGCGTTGATGTGGGTGGGGTTCGACGAACTATGCGGCGCAAGCCGCTCGCATCTCGACTATCTGGACCTCGCCGAGCGCTGGCAAGGCCTGATTGTCGACCCGTTGCACACGCATGCGCTCGCCAAAGCACATACGCTGCAGCGTTTCGTGTGGCTGGTCGATATCTTTTACGACCGCAAACGGGCTTTGTTCATCGCCTCGGATCAACCCATCGCAAGCGCGCTTGGCAACCTGGAAGGCGCGCATGACCTGTCGCGCACGCTGAGCCGGCTCGCGGAGATGCAATCGCGCGCATACCCGAATCCGTTCGACGGGGAGCAGGTTTCGTCAGATACCACGGTTTATCCCGTGTAACACGCGGCCTGCCGGATGCTCCCGGTTTGCGCTCATCGCACCTGATTACGTCCCGCGGCTTTGGCAGCGTAGAGCTGCGCATCGGCTGCCGCCAGCAGCTTCGCTGCGCTGCCCCCCTCGTGCGGCCGGCATGCCGAGCAACCCACGCTGATCGTCACATGACCGCTTTCAGCTCCGTTATTTTCGAGTCCCGCCGATTCGACACGCTTGCGGATCTTTTCCGCCACCTTGAGCGCCCCCTCAAGCTCGGTATTCGGCAGCACGACCGCGAACTCCTCGCCGCCGTATCGCGCGGCAAAATCGAGCGGGCGCCGCGTGCCCGATACAATGCGCTCGGCCACGACGCTCAGCACCTCGTCGCCCATCGCGTGGCCATAGGTGTCGTTGAAGCGCTTGAAATAGTCGATGTCCATGAACAGCAGCGCCAGCGGTGTGCGCTCGCGCACCGCCCGTCGCCATTCCTGCGCGAGCCGGTGGTCGAAGGCGCGGCGGTTATTGAGCCCGGTCAACGCGTCGGTCGAGGCAATGCGCTGTAACTCCGCTTCGGCCAGCACCTTGTCGCGCAGCGCAAAGGCGAACAGCCACGACACCACCACATACGCGCCGCCAAATAGTGCCGTCATCAGCAGCGCGAGCTCGCTGCGGTCCCGCCAGTTCGCGAGCACGTCGTCCACAGCCGGAGCAATTCCCACGATCAGCGGTGCGCCTGGCACATGCGCGAAGGTATAGATGCGTTCGACGCGATCTGCGCTGTCCTTCGACACAAACGTGCCTGACTGCTGTTTTGCCAGCAGCGGAAAGATCGGCGTATTCGCATAGTTGGCGCCAACCCCGCCGTGCGTCGCCGGCCGGCCCGCGAGCAGCGTGCCGTCGTCGAGCATGATGAAGGCGCCTCCGTTCGGGCCGAGATCGATACGGTCCACCAGTTGCCCGAAATACTCGATCCGGAAACTGACCAGTGCGACCCCGGCGAAGGCGTCATTCGGTCCGTTGATCCGCCGCGAGATGGCCACCGCCAACGCACCGTTGCGGACTTGCGAGGCATACGGCCGGGAAATATAGAGCCCGAGCGAAGGGTTGGCCTGATGCACAAGGAAGTAGTCACGCCTCGCGAACGAAATGCCGGGATAGGCCCGCCCGGTCTGCGACGCTTTCACGTAACCTTGTGCGTCGAGCACATAGGCGTCACCGAAGAACCACGAACTCATGCCGCGATCGAACAGCACGCGCTGGCGCACATACAACGGCAGCGTCCACGTTTCCGGGCGCTCGGCATCGGCCACCACGCCTTGCAGCGAGACATCGTAGATTGCCACGCTGCGCTGCAGATCCGCGGCAATGATCGCGACAAGATTGTGCGAATTCTCGGCGGCATGCCGGAGTTCCTCCGCGCGGCCGTTGTAGAACGCGAGGAACGTCAGCGCCGCCATCAGGCTCGCGGCAAGCATGCCGACCATGCCCGCGAGCAACGGATGCCGTCCGATCCAGCGGAAAATCTGCGCCCGTCTTTCGACCGCGCGCCGGGCCAGCCGGTAGCGCAAGGTTAGAACCCGTCGTCCCGACACGTACGTGCCTCCCCACGGTAGCGAATATGTTCGCTTCAGGGCAAGCGCGCTTGCTGCGCGCCTGCCGCCGCACTCAACCTTGCAGCGCGGTCTTGCCGCCTGGCCTGCCGCGTTTGGCCTTGGGCGGCACGCGTGGCGGCAAGGCCGACAACCGCATCATGTGGCGCAGCGCCATCATTGCGCCAATCGCTTCAAGCACGCCCGCCGGCACCCACATGATGAGACCGCCCAGGCTCTGGTCGAGCGCGGGCGGCAGCGACGTAAACGCGCGGCCGCAGAGCGTAAACACCGGATAGAGGTCATGCGAGGAGAACGTGATGATCGCGCCCACCAGAATCTGCGGCGTCATGGTGATGACCGGCGACAGAACACGCAGACCGGGCCGGGTACGGCTCGGCGGGCTGGGACGGTGGTCGAGCAGCATCCACCAGTACAGCAGGCCGCTTACCGCCACCGACCAGTTCATGAAGGTATAGATGCGCCAGTCCAGCATGGCGATGAACTGGATCGACGGAATCAGCCAGAACACCACGGAGACGACAAATGCAGCGGAGATAAAGGTGGGATGCAGCACGATCGCGGCAACCAGACGCACGGACCTGCGGCGTTGCCAGCGCCGCAGCGCACTACGCCAGCGCAGCGGCAAGCCGGCGCGCAAAGCGCTGCCCGGATAGGCGGCCATCAGGATCAGCGGCGCCAGGTGGTGCAACACCAGGTGCTGGAGCCGATGAACGAAGAACTGATGCTCGGCGTAATAGTCGAGCCGTGTGTGCAGCGCAATATAGAAGAGCCCGAGCCCGCTCCAGAACGCCACCCGCCGAACCACGCCGATACGAAGGCGGCGCGAGCCGCGCGCAAACAGCACGGCCACCGCGACGAAAACGGCGACGAGAGCAAACGACGGCTCCCATGGGTCAAGCAGGCGGATGAGCGGCATGGTGGATTCGACGGTAACCACAGGCCTGCACGTCCGGGCGGACGCGCAGCCTATGCAACGACCCACATGGTAACAAGGGTTCCGGCCCGAGTGCGCGCGCCGGGCACGGTCACTGCACTCGCGTGAACGGAGTCATGCCCGTCATGGTGGGCAGCACGAGCATGTCGTGCTGCCTGTCGTAGATGACGCTTTCGAGCCCGCCCGTCGCATTGACCTCCAGCACACCGTTGCGGTACGAGGCCGACGCCATCGCGCCCTTCATCCCGCCCGAGGTAGTGTTGGCGATGATAAAGCCGTCGTCATTACGGGAGATCTCGACACTTTCCCGGCCTTTGGTGCTCTGCCACTTGCCGATAAACTCGTCGCCTTCCTTGTTGCCGCACCCTGCCAGCGCGGCAAGCAGGATGGCAGCCAGCATCAAGGCATACGCGCGAATCATGTGACCCCTCCATTTATATAGTGGTTGGACCGCCGGACCTTGCGAAGGGGCGCAAGGTGGCGGCGATCGATTGTAGACACGATCGGGATAACGACAATCGGGTTAACGGCCGTTTGGCGCGCAACCTGAGGCTAGCGGCGCCAGCGGTTCGATACCGGCGCCGGCTTGCGGCTCTCCAGCCCCGCAGCCCTGCGTTGCCCGTCGAGCATTTCGTCGAGCCGGCGCGATTCCTTGTTGATGGAAAAGAGTTCCAGCAGGCAGGAGCCGATGAACAGCACAAAATTCAGGATCATCAACCCGATCACGACTTCGATCCAGTCAACCACAACAACCCCCATCGGCACTCGATTCTTCATTCAATGCATCTGCGCTGACTAAAACAATGAGCCATAAAAATGCCATACTCACGTTATTACTTCCCTAACCAGACAAGCACCCATCTTAAATGAAAAGCCAACTAGACAGATTTGTCTAAATTGGCTAAATCTTAAAATAATGTGAAATAATACCTAAATAGGCGTGAATGGCAAGGCGCAAGCTCGTAGACAGCTAGTGCTGCACTGAGTGTGTAGCCCGCGTAAGCTCCACGGGCTGTTGCACGAGCTTTTCCGCGCTGGCCTACCTGACGCCGTTGAGAGACTCAAGGGTATAAATCACATTGAAAACAATCAACAAAGTGAGCGAAATTCGTCACACGCGCGCGGCCGAGTCAATTGCGGTGATGAAATAAAAATGTCGTAAAAATTCGCGCCTGGCTCGCCTCTGACTACTCTGCGCGCTCACCCGCGCGGATCAGACGGAGTTGAATGTCTTCCTGGATTCGAGCCGTTCCCGCGGTTTTCGGGCAGCGCCGGCTGAGATGATTCAGGCCGTTGAGGCCATATATTGAACGACGGCAGCCCGGGGTTTCGACACCCCAGGCTGCCCTTGTCAGTCGTAGCGCACCGCTCAGAAGGCGCGCAAACACGTTCACGCGCCCCGGCGCGAATGCATTTGCCCTTACGCCGACGCCTAGAACGTGTGCCGTATACCCACACGCACCAGCGTCTGCGTATCGCCGGCCGACGAGATGCCGTTGGCCACGTCGCCGATCGAGGCCGTTGCGTTCACGATGTTGCCGTACTGGTCGAGCGTCTTGCCGCTCGCCTTCTGGTAGCCGAGCAGACCGTACAGCGCTGTGCGCTTGGACAGGAAGTAGAACGTCGACAGGTTGAACTGGTTGTACTTCGGACCCGACTGGCCCTGGATCGACGTGCCCGCCGTGTAGTCATAGCCTGCTGCCACGCGCAACTCCGGGTTGACCTGCCACGAGGCCGTCGCGCCCGCCGAGTTGAAGGTCTCCTTGCCCTTGAACAGCGAGAAGCTGCTCGCCTTGTACTGCGTGTTGCTGTACGACACGCCCAGCGTCACCGCCCCGATCAGGTACGTGCTCGACGCCGCGATGATCTGCATGTTCTGCGCCGTGGCGAAGCCCTGGTTGATCGACGACGAGAACGTGCCGTCATACGAGCTGGTCCACGTACCGCCGGTCGAGCCGTAGATATTGTTCGCCTGCAGGTAGGCCACGCCAAGCGCAAACGGACCGTGCGTGTACTGGCCACCCAGGCTCCACGTGCTCTCGTTCTTGAAGCTGCCCGCCTGGTTGCCGAAGCCGTACAGCGCGCCCAGTTGCAGGCCGCCGAACGACGGCGTCACATACTTGAGCGAGTTGTTCTCGCGCGACTGGTTGTCGATATTGTCGAGGTCACCCGGGTGCGCGGCCATGCCGGTCAGGAAGCTGGTCGGTCCGATCGAGCCGACGAAGTCGACGATCGGGTCGTACTGGCGGCCCATCGTCAAGGTACCGTACTTCGTGCTGGACAGGCCCATGAACGCCTGGCGGCCGAACTCGCGGCTGCTCTGCCCGAGCTGGCCGGTGCCGACGTTAAAGCCGTTTTCGAGCTGGAAAATCGCCGCCAGGCCGTCGCCCAGATCTTCCTTGCCCTTCAGGCCCCAGCGGCTGCCCGACCAGGTGCCGCTCGTGAAGGTGTAGTTCGACTTGCCGACCAGCACCGCGGGCGTGCCCACCTTGCCTGCCGTCTGCACGACCGCCTGGTTGCTGGTGTAACCCAGACCGGCGTCGACGATACCGTATAGCGTCACGCTCCCCTGAGCGTGGGCTGCTGCACAAAACCCGTTAAGGGCAACCAGAGCGAAAAGTGATTTTTTCATCATGTTAGGATTCCTATGTGTTAATAAAACCTCGACCGCCTTGTTCAAACACACTGCCTTGCTGATTCAGTGCCGCAACGCTCCGGGCCTGGCGTAAGCCGCCGGATTCAATCCGCCGCCACTACGGCCATGCCCTCCGCCGCCAGCCACTTCGCCACCGTCACCACCAGTTGATCGATGTCGTCAAACCCATGCGCGCCCTGCACATGGGGCGCGCCGCAGGAAGTAAACACCGGCTTGCCCCATTGCAGGCCGAGAGCCATCTCGGAGAGCGTGCCGAGCCCACCGCCCACTGCAATCAGGCAGATCGACGCGCGTGCAATCAGCGCATTGCGAGTAATCCCCAGCCCGGTCGGCAAGGCGACGGTGAGGTACGGGTTCGCCTGCGCCACATCCTCTTCAGGCAGCAATCCGATCACCACACCGCCGGCCGCTTTCGCGCCGCAAGCGGCCGCTTCCATCACGCCGCCTTTGCCGCCGCACAGCAGGGCCATGCCGGCGCCCGCCAATGCATAGGCCAGATTTCTCGCTGACGACAACTGCTCCGCGCTCGCCTCGCGTGGACCGATCAGGCCCACCGGCATGGCGTGGCGCTTGGGCCCCGTCTGCCGTGCGGCCAGTTTTTGCAGTGCCAGATAAGCCTGGTGTGACCAGTCAATCTCTACGTTGCCGTGCAAGGCATTCCCCCAGCGCAAGAACACAAGTACACCCGGCCATCAGCAGCAGTGACAGCGCTGCGGCCAGCGGAAAATCGGTCTGTCCGTCGGACAGCTTCAGATACATCAGGAGCGGCAAGATATTGATCTGCGTGCCGGCAAGCGCCAGCGCCGTGCCATAGGTGCCGAGTGCAATCGAAGTCACGAGGCACCAGGCCGAAGCGATCGAAGGCCACAGTTCGCGCAGCGCGACATCGAACACCGCCCGCAGCGGCGTAGCGCCCAAGGTCAGCGCGGCTTCGAGCGGCCGGCGGTCCAGGTTCGCGATGGCCGGATACAGCATCAACGCGACACGCGGGATCAGGTAATAGGCGTAGGCCACCACCAACCCTGCGCTCGTGTAGATCAATGAGCCCACGCTGGCCGGGTCGGCGCCCATCCGGGCAAGCAGGCTCGTCACGAAACCGGCGCGTCCGAACGCAAGGATGAAACCGTAGGCGATCACCAGCCCCGAGAACGCCAGTGGCACACCGAGCAAGGCGAGCAGCCAGCGGCGCCGTTCGGGTGACTGGTTGGCTAGCGCCATCGCCAGCGGCACGCCCACCATCAGCGAGACCGTACCGGCGCTGACCGCCAGCACCAGCGAATTCAGCAAGGCGCTCACCACCAGCGGATCCTGCGCGAGCCGCACGAACGCTGAACCGTGCTCGTCAGCCGCCGATACCAGCAACGCGCCGAGCGGCAACGCGAAAAACAGCGCGAGCAGCAGCCCCGCCGGTACGGTGCCGAAGCGCCGCACGAAGCCTGCGCCACCGGCCGGATTGGTTGACGATGCATCCATCGTGGCGTGCCCTCTGTTCAAGACTTACTTGGCGAGCGCGGCCTGCGCCCACAACTGGTCGACCTCGGCTTTCTTCGCGGCGGCCTTCACCACGTCGAGCGGATGCACCTGCGGCGCATCAGGCATCTTCGCGCGCATCTCCGGCGACAACGGCACGTCCGGCACGGCGGGACGCACATAGCCTTGCGCAAACAGCGCCTGACCAACGTCGCTCATGACCAGATTCAGCCAGAGTTGCGCGGCGTCCGGATTCGGCCCGTTCTTCACGAGGCTGATCGCATACGGCGCGGAGACACTGGCTTCCTTCGGAATCACCACTTCGGCGGCATCGCCCATACCGTCGGTGTATTTGGCCTTCAGTCCGTCGTTCTCATAGCCGATCAGGATCGGGATTTCGCCCTTGACGAACTTGGCGTAAGGCGTCGTACCTTCGACGCGCATCACGTTGCCGGCTTCGCGCAGCTTGCCGAAGAAGTCGGCACCGGGCTTCGGATTGTCCACGCTGCCGCCGAATGCATAGGCGGCGGCGAACACGTCCACCTGCCCCTGGCCGGTCGAACGCGGATCGAGATAGACCACGGAATTGCGGTACTCAGGCTTGAGCAGGTCGGCCCAGCCGGCCGGGACGTCCTTGACCAGTTTGCGGTTGACGAGGAACGCAATGTTCAGCGAATGAACCGTGAACCAGCGGCCGTCGGGGTCGCGAAAGACCGGCGGCAGCTTGTCGAAATTCACCGGCTTGAACGGCGCGACCACGTCCTTGTTGACCGCGTCGAGCGCCGAGCCCGCAAAGTAATACGCCGTGTCGGCCTGCGGGCGGCGGCGGGCCTTGTCGAGCGCGACCACGGTGGCGGCCGAGCCGATGTCGTTATAGGTAATCTCCACCTTCGGATAGCGCTTCCTGAACTCGGCGAACAGCGACTTCCAGTTGGCCCATTCCGGACCGGTATCGAACGACACGACAAGTCCTTCGTCCGCCGCCTTCTCATACAGCGCGTCTTCACCCGGATAAAGCGGCGCGGCCTGCGCGCTGCACGCACCGGCCAGCACTGTCATGGCACAGGCGAAACCGGCCGCGCGACGCACGCGCGACGAAAGACTAAACCACGGATTAAACCCTGCAAACATGGTGGTACTCCGTCAAACAAGATGAATGGACAATGTTCTGGTCAGGCGGACAACACGCGCAGATCCTCGGGAGCGATCGCAATCGCCTGTTCGGCGAGGCGCCGCCCTTCGCACAACAGCGGCGTCTGCGCGGAATCCGGCACGAAGTCGTAGCGGCAGGTCGCGCCGAAGTAGCGCACCTCGGTGCGCCGTCCGGCCAGCCGGTTGGGCGCATCGGCGGGGGGGTCGGGCTGCACGTGCTCGGGACGCACCAGCACGCTGACGCGATCACCGGGCCGGAACGACTGGGTGTCGGCGTACAGCACCGCAAACGACACGTCGACGGCGCCCGCGACAATCACCCGCCCCGGCATCACGCTCGAATGGCCCACGAAACGCGCCACCTGGGTCGACGCCGGCTGTGTATAGAGACGCTCGGGCGTATCGACCTGCAGGACGCGCCCAGCGTCGACCACGGCGACGCGGTCCGCCAGGCTAAGGGCCTCGTCCTGATCGTGCGTGACCAGCAGCGTAGTGGCGCCGCAGGCGCGCTGTAGCGAGCGGATCTCATCGCGCAGTTGCTGGCGAATCCCGGCATCGAGTGCGGCGAGCGGTTCGTCGAGCAGCAGAACCTTGGGTTCGATGGCAAGCGCGCGGGCCAGTGCCACGCGTTGTTGCTGGCCGCCGGACAGCACGGCCGGGTGGCGCTGCGCATGTTCGGCGAGGCCAACCCGTTCGAGCATCTCGAGCGCGCGGGCCCGGCGCTTGTCCTTGGCGACGCCGCGCATGCGCAAGCCATAAGCCACGTTGTCCACGACGCTCAGATGCGGGAACAGCGCATATTGCTGGAACACCATGCCGGTCTCGCGGCGCCACACCGGCACCCCGGCAACGTCGCGACCGTCGATGGCAATCTTGCCGCGATAACCGTTTAGCAGTCCTGCCGTGAGCCGCAGGATCGTCGACTTGCCGGAACCGCTGCGCCCCATTACCGCCAGCAACTCGCCGGGCGCGACCGTCAGCGTGACGGCCTCGATACCGTGCTGGGCACCGGGATAAGTGAAACTCACATTGTCGAAATGAAGACTCATTATTCTTACTTCAGCCGTTGAACCATGTTGACCGAGACCAGCGTCGCGATCACCGCGAGGCACAGCAGCACCACCGTGGCGGCGCAGGCCATGCCGGTTGCGCCGTAGAACGCCTGCAACAGCACCACTGGATAGTTGCGGTAGCGAAACCCGGCAATCAGATTGGAAACCTGGAACTCGCCGATCGAAAGCGCCGCCACCATCACGAGTCCCGAGAACAGGCTCTGTCTGAGATTGGGCAACACAACCGTGAGGAACTGGGAGAGCGGCGTCGCGCCGAGCGTGGCGGCACACGCCTCAAGCCGTTCGATGTCGAGATGGCGCAGGTCGCTGAGCAGCGTTTGCGTGAGATACGGCAGCGTCAATACCGTATGGGCGGCGATCAGCAGCGGCAACGAGCCGAGCCACGGCAGGGTGTCGCCGCTAAAGATCGCGATATAGCCGAAGCCGAGCGTGAGCGCAGGAACGCCCACCGGTAACAGCGCGATCAGGCGCGCAAGCGCCCCGCCGCCTGAACGCGAGCGGTAATGCAGCGCATACGCGAGCGGCAGGCCGATCACGGCGCTGGCGCAGCAGCAGGCGAGCGCGACCAGCAGACTCACGCCGAAGGCGCGGCGCAGGCTCGTGTTGGCGGCGAGATCCGCAAACCAGTGACCGGTGAAGCCGACCGGCAGCACGGTATTCGTCCACGTCTTGCCGAATGCACCAATCAGGAGCAACGCAATCGGCAGCAGCAGATAAATGGCAAACAGCACGACGACGATCTGCAGCGCGATGCGTCCGGCCGGCACGGCGCGCCAGGCGCCGCGACGAGCCGGAAGACGTGGCTGGAGAGCCGGTGCGGCGGGGGTGTGCATGCAAGCGTTCCTCGGGGGCAAACGGGACTGCGCCCGTTGTCAGGCAACGGCGCCGGGTTTCGAATTGCTTGCAAGTGTGCGGATACGACATGGCGTCGTCATGAAAAAAACGTACAAAACACGCATTGCGCTGTGCCGATCCGGAACAATTCGCGGAACGACTCGCGGAACAACTCGCTGGATCACCCGTGAAACAGCTCGCCCAATCCCTCGCGTAAAATTCGATGCCGCGCCGCCCATGAAACACCACTATCCCAACGTCGCAGAACTGCTCGCCTTCACGAGTTCGGCCAAACATCTGAGTTTTTCGCGGGCGGCACGCGCGCTCGGTCTCACGCCCAGCGCGGTGAGCCGGCAGATTG
This sequence comes from Burkholderia sp. 4M9327F10, assembly GCF_005503145.1. Classification (GTDB taxonomy): domain Bacteria; phylum Pseudomonadota; class Gammaproteobacteria; order Burkholderiales; family Burkholderiaceae; genus Paraburkholderia. The sequence goes on from NZ_SCNV01000001.1 coordinate 147,319, forward strand.
GCAGCCTCGAAGCGGCATTCGGCGTGCAACTGTTCATTCGCGACGGCCGCAACCTGCTGCTGACACGGGCCGGCACGCTGTATCTGTCGCGCGTGGCCGGGCCGTTGCGCGATATCGGCAACGCGTCGCTCGAATTGATGAGCGCGGCCGGACAGAGCGACCTGCTGACCATCGCCAGCGTGCCGACTTTCACGACCAAATGGCTGATTCCGCGCTTGCCGGACTTCCTCGCCAGCACGCCGGGCGTGACGATCAGCTTTTCCCGGCACCTCGCGCACGGCGACCCGTTTCCGCTCGATCTGGATGCAGCGATCCGTTATGGCGACGGCAACTGGGCCGGCGTGGAGTGCGACTACATCGATGGGCGCGTTTTCATGCTGGTTTGCTCACCTGAATATCAACGCCAGTATTCGCTGCGCAGCCTGCAGGACACGGCGAGTGCGCCGCGGCTGCTGCATGGGCAGGCGGAGCAGGTCTGGGCGCAGTGGGCCGACTTTTACGGTGTGCGCGACATGCACGCGCTCGGCGGCCCGCGCTTCGAGCAGTACTCGGTCCTGATCCAGGCGGCGCAAGCCGGTCTCGGGCTCGCGCTGGTGCCGGCCTTTCTGGTAGCGGACAATCTCGCGGCGGGTACGCTGATAGAACCCTTGACGGCGCCGCTCGAGGTCGATCATGGGCACTACCTCTGCTACTGCCCGGAGCGGCTGGAGGTGCGGCCGGCGCTGGTGCAGTTCCGGCGCTGGGTGCTGTCGCAGGTCAGGGGGCTCGACGCGAAGACAGGCGCGCGTCCTCCGCAGCCATTGAGCAGTCCTTTGAATATCGCAGGCTGACTGGCTTGCAGCGGTTGGCTGTTTTCGGCGCCGCTGCGGGTGCGCCAGCACCAGCGCAGCCAGCCGACCAACCCCAGCAAGGCGAGCCCCGCGCCGCCCAACACCGGCTCGCGCCACGCGAGCAAGGCAATGAAGGTGAACGCCCGTGCGCCGGCCAGCAGCGCGAAACCGGCGATCCCTGTGCTGAATGCGTCGAGGGCTTCGAGTAGGCGGGTAACAGCGAGCGTTACCGCGCAATCCGCGGCACGAGGCTCGTCATACATGATGTTCTCCTTGAATGCGATCAAGCCGCGCCAGGCGCAGCGTCGAGGAAACCGGTCACGGTCTGCAAGTGTCCGGCCATATCGACCACGCCGAAATCGGAACCCTTGACGATCGGCGTGCCGTCGGGCGTCACCAGTTCCCAGGAAAAACGCACACGGTTCGCGAAACCGTCGACATCCGTGGTGCGGCGGAAGGTATGGCGCGGGAAGCGTTCGTGGACCGCGCGAATCATCGCGTCGATCCCGTCGTGACCGTCACCTGACAGAAGCGGATCGAGATAGCTGCCGCTCGTGCTCCACGTCGCGGCAATCAGCTCGCGGCGGCTGGCCGCGTCGGCTTCGTTCCACGCGGCGAAATAACGGTCGATCAAATCGGTATTGGCGTTCATCGCAAACTCCTTCAGTGAATGGGATGAGCCGGACGCTCGGCAAACGGAGGGTTTGCGGCGGGCTCGGACTGAAGGATCGGCGATAAGGCGAGGCGGGTCGATTACGTCACAGGTAATGCAATTGTCTTGGGCGCCTGGTCAAAACCAGGCCCTCTCTCAGAAGTCCAGTTGATCGGGCAGAATCCCAAGCGCTGCCGCGATCTTCTCGCGCGATGACTTACGCAGTCGCTCGCTACCCTCCTGTTGAGCGTAAGCCGACTGGCTGATGCCGAGACGCTTTGCGACCTCAGCCTGCGTGAGCCCCAGATGCTCACGCCACGCACGTACCGGCGTGGCCCCGTCGACCGAACGGCTCACCACGTCATGGGGAATCAGGCCGCGTTGCGCGTTGTGCTCCGTCATATAGTCCGCGTAAGGAATGACCACGAAGGCGGGCTTCCCGTCCGGCCCGTTGATGACCTGAATGTTAGTAGGTGCGTTCATCGCGCTTCCTCACTTCTTCGATTTCGACGACCTTGATTGAGCCGTCCCAGTTAAACAGAACCCGGTAGTTGCCCACCCGCAGCCGGTAGCCATATTGGTGGTTTGTTAAGGCTTTGACGTTCTGACACTCGGGCATAGCCGTCAATGTGCCAACCCCGTCACGGATCGCAATCTGCTGCTGGCGATCCAGTTTGCGCAGTTGCCTAACTGCCTTTTGGGCCCAGTTTATCGCGGCCATCGCTTAAATTATAAGTTAAATATAAGTAATTTCAATCATATTTATAAGTTTAAGTGAAGCACGCAGTCACCCATCCTGAAAACATCCCATTACCCCCGAGGTAATGGAATCCCACCCCACCTTCGCTATGATCCCTCCATGAGCACCCTCTCCCCTCCCCAATCCGTCCCGCCGGGCAATCCGGCGGCCAGCCGCACGGTCGGCGAGTTGCTGCGCGACTGGCGGCAGCGGCGCCGGATGAGCCAGTTGCTGCTCGCTGCGGAAGCCGACATCTCGACGCGGCATCTCAGCTTCGTCGAATCGGGCCGCGCGCTGCCTAGCCGCGAAATGGTGATGCACCTGGCCGAACGCCTCGACGTCCCGCTGCGCGCCCGCAACGCGCTGCTGGTTGCGGCCGGCTACGCGCCGCTCTTCCGCGAGCGCCCCTTGACCGACCCGCAACTCACCGCCGCCCGCGAAGCAGTGGAACTGGTGCTAAAGGGTCACGAGCCTTACCCGGCGCTGGCGATAGACCGGCATTGGACCATCGTCGCCGCCAACCGCGCGCTGGCGCCGCTCGTCGGCGCCGCGAGCGCGAGCCTGCTGGAACCGCCGGTCAACGCACTGCGCCTGAGCCTGCATCCGCAAGGACTCGCACCATCCATCGTCAACTGGCATGCCTGGCGCGAACATGTGCTGGCGCGGCTGCAACGGCAGATCGAGGTCAGCGCCGACGACACGCTCGCCACCCTGCGCGACGAACTGGCCGCCTACCCGGCCCCGCCCGGCGCGTCCGACGCGCGCACAAACGCGGACAACAGCGCCACGCTCAACCAGATCGCCGTCCCGCTGCGCTTGCGTACGGCGCTCGGCGTGTTGTCGTTCTTCAGTACAACGACCGTATTCGGCACGCCCGTCGACGTCACGCTCTCCGAACTTGCCATCGAAGCGTTCTTCCCCGCGGACCAGCAGACGGCCACCGCCTTGCGCAACTACGCCGAACAGCAGGCGTCACAAGCTTCAGGCAGCACCGGCTAAAGCGCGCCGCCGCCCCGCAAGCGCCCCCCTGCTCCGCTAACATGCAAGGTCAACCCGCACGGAGACATCCGCATGGAGCGCAACCCGCTGATCCGCCAACTCGAACCTGCCGACCGTGACGCCTTCTTCCAGTTACGCCTGCGTGGCCTGCTGGCCCACCCCGAGTCGTTCGGTCAGAGCCACCAGGAAGCGCTCGAGAGGGGGCCAGGTCATTACGATGCGATCTTGCAAGGCGCCCGCGCCGCTGACGGCGATTTCGTGCTGGGCGCGTTCGCCGCGGCGGGCGAGCCGCTGATCGGCATGGTCACGCTACTGCGCGCCCAGCGCGAAAAGGAACGGCACAAGGCAGCGGTAAACGGCATGTATGTCGCCCAGGAAGCCGCAGGACGCGGCGCGGGACGCGCGCTGCTCGTCGAACTGCTGGCGCGGGCCGAACGGGTCGAGGGCTTGCGGCAAATCCAGCTCGTGGTCAACAGCCGCAACGAAGCGGCGAGCCATCTCTATGAATCGCTCGGATTTCGCCGCTACGGCCGCGAAGTCGGCGGCCTCTGTGTCGACGGGGTCTTTTACGACGCGGACCTGATGGCCCTGTTCATTTGAAGACCTGCGCGGGCCGGGCATCGTCCCGGCGCCCCCGTGCTCCGCTCTCCCGCCACAGCGCGGCGACACGGTAGCGGGATCACACAAATAGCACCCTGCCAACGAGCGAACCGACGTGTTCTGACAACACGCGGCAGTTGATTATCCAATTGGCATAAAGCTGTAATATTGATTCGTATAATACGCGCGTCGTGTCAGGCGGATTTCAAAGCCGGCACGCGCTCCCGGCTGCGTCAGCCGGCCCCTCTCCCTGCCCTCGTCTGCGCCCCAGTTTTCAGGGCTGCCTTCGTACCGGTCGGACCAGGCGGCGCCACTCCCTGTCACACGTTACAATTGCGTCCGAGTTTGTAACTGGGGCCACAGCAGAGTGTTACATCCCGATTTGTCCCCAACGACTCCCGACAAGCAGTATTTATTACTGAAAATTTTCCTCCCTTTCTTTTTGCTTTCCGTTTGAAACGCCTATTAGTGTTATCACGGGCAATCAAACAAATTTCCTCATACGATTTCTGCTATCACCCGCTTGCCAAGGCCCACGGGGCGTTGCTGGGCGCTTGGCTACCCCTCTTACCGACTCCACAGCCAAGTATTACGGTCACGTGAAAGAGTTACCGAAAAATGTTGTATTTTTGTGAGATATTTTTTTGAGAGGGTATTGATTTCCTGAAACCCACTTCATACAATTGCTTCCAAGGTGTTACGAGTTGTAACACCTTGTATCAAACGGGCAGGTTCAGTATCAAGTAGTGACATGTCGCCGGAGATCATCAGTGTCCGGCGAGGGTACAAAAGCATAACGGCGCAAAAAAGCCGACATAGCAATTCGGGGCTTCGGAAACAGCAAAAATGGACCGTAGCAGCGAGACGCGGGAGTCTATCCGCGAAATTAATTTGTCTTACATCATGCTTGCGCAGCGCATGTTGCGTGAGGACAAACCCATCGGGATGTTCCGTTTGGGCCTGTCGTCGGAACTGGCCGATTTGCTTGCCGGGCTGTCGCTCGCGCAAATCGTCAAACTGGCCTCTTCCGACCAGCTTCTGTGCTTTTTCCGCTTCAACGACCACTCCATGTTGTCGGCGCTAACGCAAACGACAAAGCATGCAGAAGTGTCGCCGACCCATGCGGCTATCCTGCTTGCAGGCCAGCCAGCAGAGCAATTCGCTTAACGAGGTGACTGCGATGCTCAAGCGAAGCCTGACGGAAGACGCGCAGGAAGTGTTTCGCGCCATTGCGCTGATCGAACTCGGCGCACGCATGCAAGTGCTCGAGAGCGAATTGACGCTGTCGCGCGACCGCATGATTCGCCTCTATCGCGAGGTGAAGGGCGTTTCGCCGCCCAAGGGAATGCTGCCGTTCTCGGCGGACTGGTACATGACGTGGCTGGCCAACATCCACGCATCGCTGTTCTACAACACGTACCTGTTCCTGAAGAACGAAGCGCGTTGCTCGCATCTGGACGCGCTGACCAAGGGTTACCGGCTGTATCTGGAACACTGCAAGCACAGCGACACCGAGCCGGTGCTGGATCTCACGCGGGCATGGACGCTGGTGCGGTTCTTCGACGCCGATATCCTGCAACTGACGCCGTGCTGCCGTTGCACGGGCAAGTTCGTCGCACACAAGCACGACTTGCAGCACAACGTCGTATGTGGCGCCTGCCAGCCGCCCTCGCGCGCCGGCAAGACCAAGAAGGCTGCTGCCGCAGCGAAGCAGGAAGCGCAAGAAGCGCTTGAAGCAGCCGCACAAATCGCCGAAGCCGCCTGAGCCGACTGTCGTTCGGCCGGCTCACCACAGCCGGCTTTCAACCCGGGTGGCTCGGCTCGCTTAACTCACCCACCCTACCGTCTGCACCACCAGCCAAAGGTTCGCCGCCGTAATGACGACGAACAGCAGCCACGCGAGCAGTCGCGTCGGCAGGCGATTGGCGAACTCGCCCATCAGCGAGCGGTCGTTCGTCATCCGTATCAATGGATAAAGCGCGAACGGCAATTGCAGGCTCAACACGACCTGGCTTGCAACCAGTAGCGTGCCGACCGCGCCGTTGCCGAGCGTCTGCACGCCGATCAAGGCTGGAATCAGCGCCAGTGCGCGCGTGATGAAGCGGCGTTGCCAGCACGGAATCTTCAGTTTCAGAAAGCCTTCCATGATGACCTGGCCCGCGACCGTGCCGGTAAACGTCGAGCTCTGCCCGGACGCCAGCAGCGTGATGGCGAACAGCACAGCCGCAAAGCCCGTGCCGACAATCGGCGCGAGCAGCCGGTAAGCGTCTTCGATCTCCGTGACCTGGTTGTGCCCGGTTGCATTGAACGCGGCGGCGGCGAGGATCAGGATTGCCGCGTTGATAAGGAGTGCGATGACCAGCGAGACGATCGTATCGAGGCGCGACAGACCGATCGCCGCGGCGATGCTGCGCGAGTCGCGCTTGACGGCGCGAGTTTGCACAATCGACGAATGCAGATACAGATTGTGCGGCATTACCGTCGCGCCAAGAATGCCGATCGCGAGATAGAGCGGCTCGCGCGCGCTGATGGCGTGCCACGACGGCACCAGCCCCGCCATCACCGACGGCCAGTGCGGATGCACCAGCACCAGCTGCACGATATAGCCAATGCCGATGGTGGCGATCAGTCCAAGGATGATCGCTTCGAGGTCGCGGAAATTCTTACCCTTCAGGCCGAGCACGATCAGCGTATCGAAGGCGGTCAGGATCACGCCGGTGGTCAGCGAGCAGTTGAACAGCAAGTGAAACGCCAGCGCGCCGCCGAGCACTTCGGCAAGGTCGCAGGCAATGATCGACACTTCGGCCAGCAGCCATTGAACCCGGGCGACGGCCGGTGAATAGCGGCTGCGCGAGAGTTGGGCGAGATCCTGCCCGGTCGCAATGCCGAGCCGCATGCTCAGGCACTGCAGCACGATCGCCGCGAGACTCGACAGCACCACCACGAACAGCAGGCTATAGCCGTAACGCGAGCCGGCTTCGATATCGGTGGCCCAGTTGCCGGGGTCCATGTAGCCGATCGAAATCAGCAAGCCAGGACCGGCGAACTGCAGGATTCTCTTCCAGAGCGGCGCGCCCTGCGAGACGGCGACAGTGCCCTGCACTTCGGATGGGCAGAACGGTGCAGTAGCGGTAGTCGGTAAATTGAATGGCAAGCCGGAGCCCTCTTGAGGTGGACGATGCGGCGGCGCGCAGACAGCGCCGCCGCAGCCGGCCTCAAGTGTACAAAGAAACTTCCGGCAATGTTCCGCTGAGTGCGTAGCGTCCCACGTCGCGCACGCGATAGTCGAGCGGGTCGTGCAAGGTATGGACGCGGGCGTTGCGCCAGAAGCGGTCGAGTGCCAGCGGAGCATGCGTGGCGCGGGCACCGCAGGCGTCAAAGAGATTCTGGCTGACTTCGAGCGCTGCCCGATGCGCGAGAATCTTCGCCTCCGAGGTCGCCAGCGCCACCTCGCCGCGCTCTTCGGCGCTGAGCGCGGAGCCTTTTTGCCATGCGTCCTCGAGCGAGCGTGCAGCACGTTCGGCCAGCGCCTCAGCGCTCACCGTCTGCAGGCGCATTTCGCCGAACCGGGCGATCAGGTAAGGATCGTCCGTGGCCTTCTCGACCCCGGAAGTAATCCATGGCCGTCCGTTCTGGGTCACGTATTGACGCGCCTCTTCGAGCGCGCCTTGAGCAATGCCGACGAACAGATTGGTGAGCACCTGTTGCGACACCAGCGTGCGCAACGTGGCATGCGGCGTGGGCGGCGTTTCCGAGCGGTGCAGCACTTCCTCCGGCTCGACCTTCACATGCGCAAACGACACGCTGCCGCTATCGGTTTGCCGCTGGCCAATCGGGTCCCAGTCTTCATTGACCGTGATGCCGTCGCGCGTGGTCGGCACGACCGCGAAAATCGGCTTGCCCGTCTGCGGATCGTGCGCCGAGACGGTCATCATCTGCGAGCCGCGCGTCCCCGAGCAAAAACCCTTCTGGCCGCTCAGGCGGAAACCGCCGTCAGCGGTCGCGCTTGCGACCAGGCGGGCGTCCAGCGGGTTGACGGCATTGCCCCACCACCAGCGGCCTTCGACCGTGCCGTGCAGATAGCGCTCCCGTTGCGCCGCATTGCCCCATACATTGACGCTTACCACCTGCAGGCACTGGAAGCCCAGCAGATGGGCGAGCGCACTGTCGACCCGCGCCAGCGCGCGAATGGTTTCATAGACCTGCGGCCACGGCGCCCCGGCGCCGCCGAACTCGCGCGGCACGGCGAGCGTCAACAGCCCCGCCTCGGCAATCCACTGCTTTTCCTGCGCGGCGTGGCCGCCTTCGCGGTCGCGCTGTGCGGCGCTTGCGCGCAACGCCTCCAGCAGGCCCGGCAGATCGCGCGGCGCGGACGACGCCGGCGTGGGGCCGAGGGCTACGGGACGGCCCGGCTGGTTCATACAATCTCCAGATCAGTAGCGCTCGCAATCGGTAGGAGCGTGGTCAAAAGGATAGGGGATGCCCATATCGGGCCATGCAACCGGCTCACGCGCGTTGCGTGAGCCGGCGCACCAGGCGGTCGCCGACAAACTGCACCACCGTGACGATGATAATCAACAGGACGATGACCGTCACCATCACCGTGGTATCGAAACGCTGGTAGCCATAGCGGATCGCCAGGTCGCCGAGCCCGCCGGCGCCGACCGCGCCGGCCATCGCCGACGAGCCGATCATCGCGACCACCGTGATCGTGAAGCCGCCGAGAATGCCTGGCAGCGCTTCCGGCAGCAGTACGTGCCAGATGATGTGGCGGCGCTCCGCGCCCATGGCCTGGGCAGCTTCGATCAGGCCGCGATCGACCTCGCGCAGGCTCACCTCTGCGACGCGGGCAAAGAACGGAATGGCCGCAATGCTAAGCGGCACAATGGCCGCGCCCACACCGATGGTGGTGCCGATCAGCAGGCGCGTGAGCGGCAACAAGGCGACCAGCAGGATGATGAAAGGGGTTGAACGGAACGCGTTGACGAGTGCGCCGAGCGTCGTGTTGACCGCTGGACGCTCGAAAATGCCGCCACGCGTGGTGGTCACCAGCACGAGGGCGAGCGGAATCCCCACTAACAGCGCGATCACCGCGGAGACACCTACCATCACGAGCGTGTCGCGAATCGCCCCGCCCAGTTCGGAGAGCCATAGATCAGACATAACCGAGCACCTCTACACGATTGGCGTACAGCCGCGCACGCTCGACAAGCGCGGCAATTTGCGTGCGAATGGCCACTGCCGAACCGGCGCCGTGCGGTGCGTCGCTCGCCTGCGCCTCCGTTGCCGCCGGAAGCTGCGCCGCCACCACGAGGCGCCCCTGCGCATGCCCTTGAATCCGGTCGATGCCACCGTGCAGGAAACTCACGCGTCCGCCCGCCACGCTCAATGCCTGAGCGAGCGCACCCAGATCCGGCTCGCGCTCATCCGCTCCCGTGAAGCGCACGTCGAGCAGCACCTGCGCATCGCCTTGCCCCTGGCCGAGCTCGTGCAGCGGCCTCACGCGAGAGGCGAGATCGGCCGGCAAGTCGTGCACCAGCGTGCGCAGCAACGCCCGAGTGGCATCGTGCTGCGGCGCGCCGAACACCTGCCAGACCGGCCCCGTCTCCACCACCTCGCCACGTTCGATCACCGCCACCGTATCGCAGACTTCGCGGATCACTTCCATCTCGTGCGTAATCAGCACGATCGTCAGCCCGAGGCGCCGGTTGATATCGCGCAGCAGCGTGAGAATCGCCTGGGTGGTTTCGGGGTCGAGTGCCGAGGTGGCTTCGTCGCACAGCAGGATATCGGGGTCATGCACCAGCGCCCGCGCAATCCCGACGCGCTGCTTCTGGCCTCCGGATAGGCTCGCCGGGTACGCGTTGCGCTTCTCGGAGAGGCCCACCAGTTCAAGCAGTGCATCGACCTTGCGCTCGATCGCCTCCTTCGGTGCGCCCGCGATCTTCAGCGGCAAGCCGATGTTCTGCCGTACCGTCTTGGCCGACAGCAGGTTGAAATGCTGAAACACCATGCCGGTGCGCCGCCGCAAGGCGACGAGGCCGCGCTCGTCAAGTTCGCCGACGCTGACCTCGTTCACGCGAACCACGCCGGAGCTGGGTTTTTCCAGACCGTTGACGAGCCGCAGCAAGGTCGATTTGCCCGCCCCGCTGCGGCCGATGATGCCGAACACTTCACCGTGCGCAACCTGCAATTGCACATTCGCGAGCGCGGGGGCCGCGTTGGGCGAACCGCGAAATACCTTGCCGACGCGGTCGAACACGACGGCCGGCGCCTGCACGCCGCCAGGCGCGTGGCGGGTGGACGACGCGGGAGCGGCTTCGATGAAACCCGGAGTGTCGAACAGAGAAGCCATCGAACGCGTCCTTGCGGCTACCACGCAACTGCGTAGAGATTGCCAAATGCCTTGTCGAGCTCCGCACGTACTGCCGGCGAATGCTGATAGATGGAAATGAACTTCAGGATACGCGGATCGTTCACGCTTTCCGGACGCACCACCCACTGGATCGCGAAGATCTTGTTCTCGGTGCCATCGAACAGCAAGGCGCTATTCGGGTCTGCCGTGCCCGCGAGCTTGAGGAAGCTCGGATAGCCTTGCGCGAGATCCACATCGTCGAGCGAACGCGCCAGTTGCGACGCCTCAAGCTGGACGATCTTCAGATGCTTGGGGTTGTCGATAATATCGAGCGTCGTCGCACGATAGTCGGTGCCCGGCTTCAGCTTGATGAGGCCCGCGCGCTGCAGCAACAGCAGGCCACGGCCCCCGTTTACCGGGTCATTCGCGATGGCGACGGTGGCGCCGTCCTTCAACTGATCGAAGCGCGTGACCTTCTTCGAATACAAACCGATCTTCATGATCGTGCCGGGAGCGATTGCCACAAAGTTATAGCCGCCCTGCTTTTTCGCGTTCTCCAGAAACGGAATGTGCTGGAAGTAGTTGACGTCGATATCCTTGTTTGCGAGCGCCGCGTTCGGCGTATTCCAGTCGGTGAACTCGATGATCTTCACATCCAGCCCCTGCGCCTTCGCTTCGCGCGCCGCTTCCTGCAGCGCACCGATTTGCGGCGTGGTGGAGATGCCGATTTTAAGCGTCCCAGCATCGGCCGCACTCGCACCCGGCGTGGCAAGTGCGCATGCCAGCGTCAGCGCACCCACGCCGCTCAGGCGCCCGAGCGACGCACCCGTTGCACGCAGCAGCGAGCGCACGGAGAAAAAGGAAAGACTCATGATGGACTCGTTCAATGAAGTGTTTGCTCGGCACGAGCGAACGCCCCGCGGCATGCGGCAACGCAGGCTGCGGGCAAGCGAATGGCAGAATTAGCGCCGCACGCGCGGCTTGAAAGGCGTGATGCAGGAGCCGCTTAGCGCGGACAGCGGAACGGTTGACGGGTCATCGCCTCTCTCCAGATGAGGAGCGAATCATGATAGACGCGGGGCAAGCGGCGGTCTACGAAGGGTTTTTGAAAAGGAAATCGCGCAGCGCGATATGTGACGGCGGCCAAAGCGCCTGCTGCACGGGAAACTGCGGAAAACGTAAGCCAGATGCGGCAAGGGGCTGAGCGACCCGCTCAGCCCCTTGAAGCACCGCTACGCTGCCGGCAATTGCACGATCACTGCTTTGCCACCTGCTGCTGTGCATCCTTCGAAGCAACATTCGCAGCCGCATTCGAAGCCGCAACAACCGCCACACCAGCAGCAGAAGCCCCAACCGGCGCACCCGCCACAGGCGCATCCGAAGCCGGCATGTCGCCCCAGCCGCCACCGAGCGCCCGGATCAGATTGACCGTCGACACCGCCTGCGTGCCTTCCAGATGGCTCGCCTGCAACTGCGACTGCAACACCTGGCGCTGGCTGTCGATCACATCCAGGTAGCTCACCTGCCCTTCCTGGTACTGCGTCTGCGACAGATGCGAAGCACGCTGCGATGCGTTCACCGCATCGTTCTGCGCCTGAATCTGATCGTCGAGCAAGCGCAGATCCGAGAGGTTGTCCTCGACTTCCTTGAACGCCACCAGCACCTGCTGGCGATACTGCGCCACGTCTTCGTCATACTTGCCGTGCGCCTGAGCCAGGTTCGCCTTGCGCCGGCCACCGTCGAACAGCGGCAGCGTCAGCGCCGTACCGGCAAGCGGCCCCAGCAGGAACGTGCGGCTCGACCACATGAACAGGTCGCCCAGCGTCGCCGACTCGTAACCGAAAGCCCCCGTGATATCGAGCTTCGGGAAGAACGCCGACTTCGCCAGACCGACCCTCGCATTGGCCGCGGCCATGGCGCGCTCGGCGGCCGCCACGTCCGGGCGGCGTTCGAGCAGCGCCGAGGGCAGCCCCGGCGGCACGCGGGCCGTCACCGGCACGAGCGGCGTTTCCGGGAACGAGAAGTTCGCCGGCGCCTTGCCAAGCAGGATCGCGAGGCTATGCTCGGAGGCAGCGCGTTGCCGCGCCACGCCAACCGCATCGGCCCGCGCGCTCGCCAGTTCGTTGCGTGCCTGCGCCAGATCCAGTTCGCTGATATCGCCCTCGTTAAAGCGGCGCTGGATCAGCTTCAGCGTATCCTCGCGCAACGCCACCGTCTGGCGATACAGGTTCTGATCGGTATCGAGTTCGCGCAACTGGAAGTAGTTCTGCGCCACATCGGCTTGCAGCGCGAGCTGCACCGAGCGGAACAACGCTTCGCTCTGCTGCGCATCGGCCTGGGTTGCATTCACGTTCGAACCGACCCGGCCGAACAGATCCGTCTCGTAAGACACGGTCCCTTGCGCACGCCACAGCGTGGTGGTTTCCGGACCGCTGCTTTGCGGCAGGAACTGCGAGGCGGACGACACGGTCTCGCGCGTCGGGCCAAAGCCCGCATCGAGCTTCGGGAACCAGTCGGAGCGTGCCGCCTGCACCGTCGCCCGCGATTGCTGCACTCGCGCCGCGGCCGCTTTCAGGTCCTGGTTAGCGGCAGCGGCTTGCTCTTCCAGGTCGTTGAGCGTCGGGTCGCCAAAAATCCGCCACCATTCGCCGCGGTGCGCGTCGTCCGCCGGCTGCGCCGGTTTCCATGTGCCGGCCTCTTGCGCTGTGATCACCGGCGCCTCCTTGAAGGCCGCCGGCGGTTCGACGTCGGGACGCTTGTAGGTCGGCTCGACCGAGCAGGCGGCGAGCAGCGCCAGCAGCAGGCCGCTCGCTGCGGCGCGGCCCCAGCCACTCAGAGATTGAACTTGCTTCATTATTGTTTTCCTCTTCAGGCGTCCGTTACCGGCAACGCGTAGTGCGGCGAGTCTTTTTGCGCGACGTGAATCTTGCCGCCGGCAAGCGTGCGCAGCACCACATAGAACACAGGGGTCAGCATCAGGCCGAACAGCGTGACGCCGAGCATGCCGAAGAACACCGCAATCCCCATTGCATGACGCATCTCCGAACCGGCCCCGCTCGACAGCACCAGCGGCACCACACCCATGATGAAAGCAATCGAGGTCATCAGGATCGGGCGCAGCCGCATACGGCTCGCTTCGATCGCCGCCGACAGCGGCGTATGGCCATCGTGTTCGAGTTCGCGAGCGAATTCGACGATCAGGATCGCGTTCTTCGAGGCCAGCCCCACCAGCACCATCAAGCCGATCTGCGTGAAGATGTTGTTGTCGCCATGCGTGAGCCAGACACCGGTCAACGCGGACAACAGGCTCATCGGCACGATCAGGATCACCGCGAGCGGCAGCGTCAGGCTTTCGTACAGCGCGGCCAGCACAAGGAACACCAGCAGCACGCTGATCGGGAACACCCACATGCCCGCATTGCCGGCGATGATCTGCTGATACGTCAGGTCGGTCCATTCGAGCTTCACGCCACGCGGCAGCGTTTCCGCAGCCACACGTTCAGCCGCGGCTTGCGCCTGGCCGGACGAGTAACCCGGCGCCGGTCCGCCGTTGATGTCGGCAGCCGTATAGCCGTTGTAGCGCACCACCATTTCCGGACCGAAGGTCGGCGTCACCGTCACCAGCGACGACAGCGGCACCATCTCGCCCGCAGCGTTACGCGTCTTCAGTTGCCCGATATCGTCGGCATGCTGACGGAACGGCGCATCGGCCTGCACCCGCACCTGATACACACGGCCAAAGCGGTTGAAGTCGTTCACATACAGCGAGCCCAGATAGATCTGCATCGTGTCGAACACGTCCGTCACCGGCACGCCGAGCTGCTTCGCCTTGACGCGATCCAGATCCACGTTGAGTTGCGGCACGTTGATCTGATAGCTGGAGAACGTCGGTCCCAGTTCGGGCGTAGTCGCCGCCTTCTTGATGAACGCTTGCGCCGCATTGTTCAGCTCGGCATAACCGAGCGCGCCGTGATCCTCCAGCTGCATCTTGAAGCCGCCCAGCGTACCGAGACCCAGCACCGGCGGCGGCGGGAACACGGCCACGAACGAATCCTTGATGGCGCCGTACTGCTGGTTCAGCGCACCGGCAATCGCACCGGCGGACAGGCTCTTGTTGCCACGGTCCTTGAACGGCTTGAGCGTGACGAACACGATGCCCGCGCTCGAGCTATTGGTAAAACCATTCACCGAGAGACCCGGGAAAGCCACCGCGCTTTCGACACCCGGTTGCTTGAGGGCAATCGAGCTCATATCGCGGATCACCTTTTCGGTGCGGTCGAGCGAGGCGCCGTTCGGCAACTGCGCAAACGCGATCAGGTATTCCTTGTCCTGCGCCGGCACGAAGCCGCCGGGCACGATGTGGGTGATCAACGCCGTCGCGCCGAGCAGGATGGCGTACACCACCAGCATGCCGCCCTTGCGTCGCAGGACACCGGTCACGCCGCGGCCATAGGCCGTCGAACCGCTGTGGAACACCTTGTTGAAGCCCTTGAAGAAGGGGCCCAGCACACGGTTCATCACGCGCGTCAGCAGGTCTTCCTTGGCGCCGTGGCTGCGCAGCAGCATCGCGGACAAGGCCGGCGACAGCGTCAGCGAGTTGAACGCCGAGATCACCGTCGAGATCGCAATGGTCACGGCGAACTGCTTGTAGAACTGACCCGTCAGGCCGGTCATGAAGGCGAGCGGCACGAACACGGCCACCAGCGTCAGCGCAATGGCGATAATCGGCCCGCTCACTTCCTGCATGGCCTTGTACGTCGCATCGCGCGCACTAAGCCCGCTTTCGATATTGCGTTCGACGTTCTCCACCACCACGATCGCATCGTCGACCACAATCCCGATTGCCAGCACCATGCCGAACAGCGACAGCGCATTGATCGAAAAGCCGAAGGCAAGCAGCAGCGAGAAGGTCCCGACAATCGACACCGGCACGGCGATCAGCGGAATGATCGACGCACGCCACGTTTGCAGGAACACGATCACCACAATCACCACCAGCGCGATTGCTTCGAGCAGCGTGTGAATCACCGCCTCGATACTGGAGCGGACAAACTGCGTCGGGTCATAGACGATCTTGTAGTCGACACCCGCCGGCATGTCTTCTTTCAGTTCCTTCATCTGCTCGCGCACCTGGTCCGAGATCGCGAGCGAGTTCGCGCCCGGCGCCTGGTTGATCGCGAGCGCCACTGCCGACTTGTTGTCCAGCAGCGAACGCAGGCCGTACTCCGAAGCAGCCAGTTCGATGCGCGCGATATCGCGCAGATAGGTCACGGCGCCATCCGGCGCGGTCTTGACGATGATGTCGCCAAACTCGCCGGTGGTCTGCAGACGGCCGCGCGCATTCACGGACAGTTGCAGTTGCGTGCCCGGCACCGAAGGCGAAGCGCCAATCACGCCGGCCGCCACCTGGATGTTCTGCTCGCGGATCGCGTTGACGACGTCGGTCGCGGTGAGGCCGCGCTGCGCCACCTTCTGCGGATCGAGCCACACGCGCATGGCGTAGTCGCCGGCGCCCCACAACTGCACTTCGCCCACGCCCTGGATACGTTCCAGCCGGTCCTTGACGTTCAGGAGCGCGTAGTTGCGCAGATACGTCATGTCGTACTGGTTGTTCGGCGAGATCAGGTGGACCACCATCGTCAGCGTCGGCGAGCTCTTGATGGTTGTCACGCCAAGGCGCTGCACGTCTTCCGGCAGGCGCGGCAGCGCCTGGTTGACGCGGTTCTGCACCAGCTGCGTCGCGAGGTCCGGATTGGTGCCCAGCTTGAAGGTCACCGTCAGCGTCAGATTGCCGTCGCTATTGGCTTGCGACTGCATATACAGCATGTTTTCGACGCCGTTGATCTGCTCTTCGAGCGGCGAGGCCACGGCTTCGGCGATCACCTTCGGGTTGGCGCCCGGATACTGCGCGTGCACCACCACCGAGGGCGGCACCACTTCGGGGTACTCGGAGATCGGCAGCTTGAAGAGCGAAATAATGCCCGCCAGCAGGATCAGGACCGATAGCACGCCCGCGAAGATCGGCCGGTCGATGAAGAATTTGGATATGTTCATGAGAGGCTCTTGAAATTGAAGCGCCGGGATGCGGCACGCAAGACACAACCGTTAAGCACTGGGCTCACGAGTTGTTCTGCGCTTTCGCACGTCCCTGCGTCTGTGCTACCGACGCGCTGTCCGCCGCGTCGTCGCCGTTCATCGGCACCGCATGAGCGCGCACCGTTTCGCCCGGACGCACCCGCTGCGTGCCGTTGACAACGATCCGGTCGCCGCTTTGCAGACCCGACTTGACGACGCGCAGGCTGCCTTGCATCGCGCCAAGCGACACTTCGCGGTAAGCAACGTGATCGTCCTTGTCGACCACGAACACGAACTTCTTGTCCTGATCGGTGCCCACCGCGGCATCGTCGATCAGCAGCGCCGGATGCGGCGCGCTGCCGCTCACCTTGATGCGGGCGTACAGGCCCGGAATCAGCGTGCCGTCCTGGTTGTCGAAGCGCGCCCGCACGCGGATCGTCCCCGACGAGGTGTCGAGCTGGTTGTCGACCGAATCGATCACGCCATTGCGCGAGTAGCCCGACTCGTCGGCGAGGCCCAGTTGCACCGGCACCTTGGTGCCGTCTTTTTCGCGGCCGATGTATTGCAGGTAGGTCTGCTCATCGGCATCGAACGAGGCGTAGATCGGTGAGACCGACACCAGCGTCGTCAGCGGCGGCGAGCTTGCACCGGCGGAAACGACGTTGCCCAGGGTAATTTCGGCGCGCGAGACGCGGCCCGAGACCGGCGCAATAACCTTGGTGTAGCCAAGGTTAATCTGCGCCGTTTCGAGCGCCGCCTGCGCAGCCTTGACGTTGGCGCTCGCGCCGCGCGCGGCGTTCTGCTTCTCGTCGTAGTCGCGCTTGGCGATTGCGTTGTCGCCGATCAGGCGTTGCGCGCGCTCCCAGTCGCTCTGCGTATAGCCCGCCTGCGCTTGCGCAGCGGCCAGTTGCGCGGCTGCGCGGTCGACTTCCGCCTGATACGGGCGCGGATCGATCACAAACAGCGTGTCGCCCTTCTTGACGAGCGCACCGTCCTTGAAGTTCACCGAGACGATCGTGCCCGACACCTGCGGACGTACCTCGACCTTCTCGATGGCTTCAAGGCGCCCCGAATAGGTTTGCCAGTCGCTGATGGTCTTCTCGACCACCGCCGCCACATCCACTTCCGGCACGATGGTCGGCGCGGACTGCGCGGGCGAGCTTGCGTCGACGCGAATCGCGCCGAACGTCGCCAGCCCGGCAATCACCACAACGGTCAGAACGGCTAGCGCCAAACGAGGACGCGAAGTTGGAAAAATAGACATGAATGGCTCCCGGCTTCAGTTAGTTAGATTGCTTAGTTGGATTGAAATGGGGTTATCGGGGCGTGCGCAGGTCGAAGCGGCACTCGAAAAAACGCACGGCCTCCTGCAGCGCGGCCGGATGGTCGGCCAGCGCGGCATGCGACACGCTCGGGTAACGCACGACCTGGGTCAGCACGCCCGCGCCGATCAGGTTGCTGGCATATTTCTCGGCCTCGACGTGCAGCACGTCGTTTTGCGCGGTCGCAATCAGCGTGGCGGGCAGCCCCGCCAGGCGCGACGCTTCGAGCGGCGCGGCATACGGGTGCATGCGCTGCGAGGCTTGCGGCAGATACGCGCGATAGCAGGCGGCGCACTCCTTGGCGGTGATGTCGGAGCGCAGCCGCGATTCGTCGCCGAGGCGCGTCAGGCTTGGGTCCAGCATCGGACCGAAGAGCGCCTGGGCGCTGATGCGCACGTCGCCGCGGTCGCGGGCAATAAAACTCAGGCAATTGGCCAGTTGCCCGCCGGCGTCGTGCCCGCTCACGCCGATATATTTGGTGTTGCCGCCAAACGCCCGCGCCCGGGTCTGCACCCACAGGGCCGCGCGGTGCGCGTCTTCAGGCGCGGCGGGAAACGGAAACTGCGGCGCGAGCGAATAACCCACCGAGACGACCAGCGCCGGTAAGTGCTCTGCGAAATAGCGTGCCGCGAAGTCGGCATGGTCAAGCGAGCCGCGCACAAAGCCGCCGCCGTGAAAATAAAGCAGCACAGGCAACGCGCTTTTGCCGGCTGGCCGATACAAACGCAAGGTGATGTCCTGCGCGTGCCCCTCTATCGTCACGTCGGTCACGTCGAGTGCCGTGCGTGCGGACGGTGCATCTGTCACCTCGGCGGCGCCAGACGGCATCAAGGAGTACGGCGGTTTGAATGCATTCATATCGAACGGCGCAATACGCTCAAAACTGGAATGATGCGAATTGTGAGTTCGGCAGACTCCTAAATAAATGCCTATAATCCGGCAACACAATTCGGCTCGCCCAAACAATCGAATCCACGGCCCGGTCAAACCCGACTAATCCGTGCCTTGCCGATTGGCTGCACGAGCCGCCAGCCCCTTTTGGAGGTTAGCCATGGACCGTCTTCAGGCCATGCAAGTGTTCACCCGTGTCGTCGACACCAATAGCTTCACCCGTGCCGCGGAAACGCTCGATCTGCCGCGCGCCTCGGTCACCACCATCATCCAGAATCTGGAATCGTTCCTCGGCACGCGCCTCATGCACCGCACGACGCGCCGCCTGTCGCTCACGCCGGACGGCGCTGCGTACTACGAGCGCTGCGTGCGCATTCTCGCGGACGTCGAGGAGACCGAGGCCAGTTTCCAGAGCGGCAACAAGAAGCCGCACGGCAAGCTGCGCATCGACATGCCGGGCTCGATCGGCCGGCTGCTGGTGATCCCTTCCCTGTGCGAATTCCACACTCGCTACCCGGATATCGATCTGCAGCTCGGTTTGACCGACCGCCCGGTCGACCTGCTGCAAGAGGGTGTGGACTGCGTGGTGCGGGTCGGCGCGCTGCAGGATTCGTCGCTGGTGGCGCGGCGCATCGGCATCTTCGAAGGGGTGACGTGCGGCGCGCCCGAGTATCTGCAGAAGTACGGCATCCCGCGCACGCTCGACGATCTCGACGCTCACAGCGCGGTGAATTATTTTTCGAGCCGCACCGGACGCGTGCTCGACTGGGCCTTCAAGGTGGACGGCAAGGAAATCGAGGTGAAGATGAAGGGCACGGTGTCGGTCAACGACGCAGATGCCTATGTCACCTGCGGTCTCGAAGGCTTCGGCCTGATCCAGCCGGCGCTGTTCATGGTGCTGCCGCATCTGCAATCGGGCCAGCTAGTCGAGGTGTTGCCTGACATCAAGCCGCTGCCCATGCCGATTTCGGCGGTCTATCCGCACAGCCGGCATCTGTCGCCGAAAGTGCGCGTGTTCGTCGACTGGATTGCGGAGCTGTTCGATCGCTGCCCGCTGTTGAGCGGCCGCTGCAGTCTCGACACGCCTTGCACGAAACGCACCTTGGAAGAGCGCGAATCCGCGCCGTCGCTCGATACGCCGGTGCTGACGGAGTGGGTCGCCTGATCCGCCCCGCAATTTGCATGACGGCAATCGCGGCCCCTGCGCCGCGATTGTTCTGAATTCACGACAATTCATTTCGCCGATCGGCGGTTTATCCTCCCCTCGCCGAAGCCTACATTTCACCCTGTCGCAGCGCCACAGTGCGCCGCAAACGAATCGACAGGAGTGAATCATGAAGCGCAATCTCTTCGCAGCACTGGTTGTTTCCGTTGCCATCAGCGCACCGGCTTTTGCAGCCGGCGGTGGTGGCATTGGTCGCGCCGGCACCTACGGCGACACGCCGGTGGGCGCCAGCACGGTCAGCCGCGCCGAGGTGAAAGCCGAGATCGTCACGGCCTATCGCGACGGCACCTTGCCCTCGCTGAACAAGACCACCTACCCGAACCTGAGCCTCGAAGGCCAGCGTCAAGCAGCTCGTCTGGCGGAACAGGGCCAAGGCGGCGACAGCACCACGAGCGTGGCGCGCGGCGAATAAAGGAGTCCATCATGAGCCCTTCAGAACTCGACCATTGGGATACCGACACCCCCGTGTGGACACCGTTCCGCCCGCAGCAGCAACACTCGTGAGCGCAGTGAGCGAAACGAGCCGTTAAGGCTGAGGTACGCCGTCACACCACTGGCTCCAGTGGGTCACGATCTGCTGGACCAGAGGATTGCCGGCGATAAACAGGTTGTCGACCGCAATCGTGAAGCCGCCTTGCGCGGCGTAGTTCAGCAGATTGTCGACGCTCGTCTGGCCCGAATAGGGCCTGTCGAAGTCTGAACCGGCGCGCAGGACGGCGACCCGGTTCAGGTCGACGCGATGCACGCTGGCCGCGCGCTTGAGCGCCTCATACGTGGCGTTGTCCTCCTGCTGCGTGGTGCAATAGGTGCCTTTGCCGTCGGTCAGCAGTTTGGTCCAGTCGCGCGCGCGCTCGCCGATGAGCGTGCCCGACCACCAGGTGTCGCCGGCGAGCGTGTCGCACTGGATCACCGAAGGCGGCAGATTGGCAGGCGCGTAGTTGAAGTGGGCGCGCGCCGCTTGCGCCTGTGCGTTATCGGCAAGCGTAACCTTGCGCGACAGCGCAAACGCGGCGTCCGCAAGCCGCGGATTGAGCTGGAACACCTCAGTGCGGTAGTCGAGCGGCGGCTTTTCGGACGGGCTCTTGGTGTTGATGCCAAGATAGCCCGTGTTCCAGTTCGACGGAATTTCGCGCCCATCGAGTTCCCACTGAATGCCGAAGTCGACCAGGTACTTGGCCCACGCCGCCGAGCCGACGGTGCCGCGCTCAGGGTCAATGCCGGCAATACCCGCCACCATGAAATACGTATGGCGCAGATCGAAACGCGATGAGAACGTCAGCGCCATGATCGATGCGGCGGCGTTGGCGTGACCCATGCCGGTGGTCATCACGCAGACGTCCTGCCTGTTGCAGTGAACAGTTGGATAATCGGGAGACAGACCGTCGACGGCGACGTCTTGCCAAGGTCCGAGATGATCGAGCCAGACCTGGCCTTCCGGGCCGAACATGGAAATGATCATCACCTTGACCGGGCGGCCGTGTGAACCATCGGCGCTTTGTGCTGCGGTGTCGTCATCGGCGCGCGCCGGAACAGTCGAGACAGCCGCGCACGCCGCGAAAGTGAGGGCGGCGCTTGCCGCGATAATACGAGTCAGCATCGGTGTCCTTCCTTTATTCTGTTATGCGGATTGGGAGGGCTCTACTACGTCTTACTGCCTTCGGGCCGGGCCCGGATCATCGCTGGGCGAATCGGCTTCGGCCACTTGGCCCGTGAAGTCTGCGCCACAATCCCATATGCTTCAACTGAACATGCGGAGTGGATAAGGGATGGCTTTGCATCGCTCGTCCCGATCGAAGCTCCGCTGTGTGCAATCGCAATCACTGACAGGAGCATGACGATGGACTATGTGAAACTGGGCCGCACCGGCCTCGATGTCTCGCGCCTTTGTCTCGGCTGCATGAGTTACGGTGTGTCGGAACGCGGCAATCATCTGTGGACGCTTGGCGAAAACGAAGCGCGCCCATTCATCAAGCAGGCGCTCGAACTTGGCATTAATTTCTTCGATACGGCCAACGTGTATTCGGACGGCACCAGTGAGGAAATTGTGGGCCGCGCGCTGAAGGATTTCGCGCGGCGCGACGAGATCGTGCTCGCCACCAAGGTTCACGGCCGCATGCAACCCGGTCCCAATGGCATGGGCCTGTCGCGCAAGGCGATCATGGCGCAGATCGACGCGAGCCTGCAGCGTCTTGGCACCGACTACGTCGACCTGTATCAGATCCACCGCTGGGACTACACCACGCCGATCGAAGAGACGATGGAAGCGCTGCACGATGTGGTAAAGGCCGGCAAAGCGCGTTATATCGGCGCGTCCTCGATGTACGCGTGGCAATTCTCGAAGGCGCTGCATGTGGCGCAACAGCATGGCTGGACCCGCTTCGTGACCATGCAGAATTATGTGAACCTGCTGTACCGCGAGGAAGAGCGCGAGATGCTGCCGCTATGCGCAAGCGAAGGGATTGGCGTGATTCCGTGGAGTCCGCTTGCGCGCGGCCGGCTTACGCGCGACTGGAACACCACGAGCGCCCGCTCCGAGACCGACGAATTCGGCCGCTCGCTCTATGCGCAAACCGAAGACGCGGACCGCCGCATCGTCGAGCGGGTCGGCGAGATTGCAGCAAGCCGCGGCGTGCCGCGTGCCCAGGTCGCACTGGCGTGGGTGCTGCAAAAGAGCGTGATTACCGCGCCGATTGTCGGCGCCACCAAAGCGCATCATCTCGACGATGCGGTTGCGGCGCTTTCGCTCAAACTGAGCGCGGAAGAAGTGCAGCAGCTTGAAGAACTGTATGTGCCGCATGCGGTGACGGGCTTCAAGTAAGCGGCGCGCGGTAAGGTGCGGAGTGGCGCCGCGCGTGCCACTCCGCGTTAAAACAGGAGCATGATCGCCGCAGGCTGCGCGCGGCGCTCAGCCCCGTTCAGAGCGTGGCACCTCAGGCTCGAAGAACACCCAGCGCACCTGAGGAAAAGTGGCCTGCAAATCGGCCTCGACCACATTGATCGCGTCAACCATCGCGCGGCCGCTCGGATAGTCGATCATCTCCGCCTGCACCGCAACTACTACATCGCGACCCCATTGCAGCGTGATCATATTGATGATGTCGCGAATCTCGGCACGCGAGCGCAGATGCGCTTCAATGGCGCGACGCACTTCCGGGCTCGCCGATTCGCCCACGATCATCGACTTCACTTCGCGCGCCACCAGCAAGGCAATCAACATCAGCAGCAGGCCGACCCCGATCGAGCCGAGCGCGTCGAACATCGGATTGCCGGAAATCATTGTCAGCAGCACCGCCACAAACGCAATGGCAAGGCCCGCCAACGCCGCGATGTCCTCGCCGGCCACCACCAGCAGCTCCGATTCGCGCGTTTCGCGAAACCAGCGCCACATGGATTTGTCGGGATGGGTCTTGCGAATTTCCCTGACTGCGCCCATCAGCGACAAGGTTTCAAGCACCACGGAAACACCCAGCACGACCAGCGCCACATAGGCATGCGCCAACGGCTCATGCTCGAACAAGCGGTGCACGCCCTCGTAGACGGAAAACGCCCCGCCGACGAAGAACAGCAGCAGAGCCACCAGCAGCGAGTAGAAATTGATTTCACGCCCGGCGCCCATCGGGTGCAACGGGCTCGGCGGCCGGCGCGCCTCGCGCAGGCCGAACAGCAAGAGCAGCTGATTGCCGCAGTCGGCAGTGGAGTGAATGGCTTCAGCGAACATCGAACCGGACTGCGTGAAGATGGCAGCGGCAAACTTGCAAATGGCAATTCCGATGTTGGCAGCGAGCGCGTAAAAGATGGCCTTCGGCGATTCTTCTTTCATCGGTCGCTTACGCCACTTCTACGCGCGGGATGCCGTCACGCATCTCGCCGATCACCGCGGCGCGATCGAATCCGTCCGCGCGGAAGATCGCCAGCACCTCATCCACGCTATCGGGTGCGCAGGACACCAGCAGGCCGCCCGAGGTCTGCGGGTCGGTGAGCAGCGCGCGGGCCCGCTCAGGCAGCCCTGCCCCGAGGCCAACACTCTCGCCATAAGAAGCCCAGTTGCGGCCCGACGCGCCGGTGATCACACCGGCGTCGGCGAACGCTTCGACACCGGCAAGCCACGGCAGGTCCGCATAACGCAAATGAGCGGCAAGGCCCGCACCGCGCGCCAGTTCGAGCGTATGCCCAAGCAGGCCGAAGCCCGTTACATCGGTCAGCGCATGCACTCCCGGCAAGGCGGCCAGTTCGGTACCCGGACGATTGAGCCTGGTGGTATTGGCAATCATCGCGGCATAGCTCGCTTCGTCGAGCTGGTTCTTCTTCAGGGCGGCCGAGAGCACACCGACACCGAGCGGCTTGCCGAGCACCAGCACGTCACCGGCGCGTGCCGACGCATTGCGCTTGATGCGTTGCGGATGAATCACGCCAAGCGCAGCGAGGCCGTAGATCGGTTCAACGGAGTCGATCGAATGACCGCCCGCCACCGGAATGCCGGCCTGGGTGCAGATGTCTTCGCCACCGCGCAGCACCGCCGCGATCACGTCGTGCGGCAGCACGTTGATCGGCATGCCGACCAGCGCCAGCGCGAGAATCGGCTTGCCTCCCATGGCGTAGACATCGGAGAGCGCATTGGTTGCTGCAATACGGCCGAAATCGTACGGATCGTCGACGATCGGCATGAAGAAGTCGGTGGTGGCAATGATCGCCTGCTCGTCGTTCAACCGGTACACGGCCGCGTCGTCCGATGTCTCGGTGCCGACCAGCAGGTCGGGAAAGGCCGGCAGCGGCACGCTGCGTTTGAGCAGATCGGCCAGCACGCCCGGCGCGATCTTGCAGCCACAGCCGCCGCCGTGCGAAAGGCTCGTGAGGCGCGGTACGGCAGGGTTCGAAGCAACATGATCGGTCATGGCGGGTTCGGGGCGCGGCTTGAAGGCGCCCGGGATGAAATGGCAAGAATGGCTATTATGGGCAATCCGGGGGGCACGCGTCCAACTGCGCCGCCCTCAGGCACGTTCCAGCACCGCCATTTCGCGCACGATCACCAGCAACACCGAGAGGCTCGATCCCCCCGAAGCCCGCAGATCGGCAAGCAGGCGCGCATAACGCTCAAGTGGCGCCGCGCGTTGCGCCTGCCATTTTTCGACCCGTTCCTCCGGCGTCGATGCCTCCGTCGCCCCGCTCAGCGCGCTCGTCGTCAAGGCGCGTTTGAGGCGCGCCAGCTCGGCAAGCGCGGCGGCCCGCGCCAGCATGTCCCAATGTGTCGGCGTGGGTAGCGAGTTGGCGCGCTCGCCGATCCAGCCATAGTTGAGTTGCGTGCCGAGCGCAAAATAGACCCCCGCGACCAGTTCCAGACGCGTGTTGCAGGTGGCCGCCACCTCGGCGATATCAAGCAGCGCCGCGGAGATTTCACCGCTCGCTACCCGCACCGCCAGTTCGCTATCGACACCCGCATCCACCAGAATCCGCTGGCGCTCCGACAACGCATCCAGATCGGCGGTCGGCAACAGCGCCGGCCATTGCGAGGCCAGCCGCTGCGCGGCATCGCGGCAGCGGGCGAGCAGCGCCGGCACGTCACTGACCGCGCCGGACTGCAATTGCCGCAGGAACCACAGCGCCGCCCGTTCCACCAGGCGCGCCACTTCAACGAACATGCGCGCCTGCACGTCGTCGGCCACGCGGTTGTCGAGCGCGTCGATGCTGTGCCACACCTCGTCGAGATCGAATACGTCGCGCGCCATGATGCAGGCACGCACGATCTCGCCTGGCCTCGCGTCGGTCTCCTCCATCAGCCGGTGCACGAACTCGCAGCCCACCCGATTGACCAGCGCGTTGGTCAGATAGGTGGCGAGAATCTCGCGCCGCAGCGGATGGCGGTGCATCGGGTCGCTGAAGCGATGCCGCAACGGCTTCGGGAAGTACTCGATCAGCATGCCGCTCACCAGCGGATCTTCCGGCATGTCGGATTCGAGCAGCGCGTCGTACAGCCACATCTTGCTGTAGGCGAGCAATACCGCACGCTCCGGCGAGGTCAGCCCTTGCTTTGCAGCCTGGCGTTCGGCAATTTCTTCGTCGCTCGGCAAGAACTCGATTACCCGGTTCAAACGCCCTGCCCGTTCGAGCCAGCGCATGAAACGGGTCTCCGCATCGAACAGTTCGACGCTGTAGCGGCCCGCAATCGACAGCGCCTGGGTCTGGTAATAGTTGTCCTGCAGCACCAGCAGACCGACCTCACTCGTCATATCGGCGAGCAGCGCGTTACGCTGCTTCTCGGTCATCTCGCCGTCCGACACCACGAGGCCAAGCAGAATCTTGATGTTGACTTCGTGGTCCGAACAATCCACGCCGGCGGAATTGTCGATTGCATCGGTGTTGATGCGGCCGCCATGCAGCGCAAATTCAATGCGCCCGAGATGCGTGAGCCCGAGATTGCCGCCCTCCGCCACCACCTTGCAGCGCAGATCGGAGCCGTTCACGCGCACCGCGTCATTGGTGCGGTCGCCGACCTGCGCATGCGTTTCGCGGCTCGCCTTCACATAAGTGCCAATGCCGCCGTTGTAGAGCAGATCCACCGGCGCCTGCAGGATCGCGCGAATCAGTTCGTTCGGCGGCAGCGCGGCCGCGTTGATGCCGAGCACCACCTGCATGGCGGGCGATACGGGGACCGTCTTGGCGGTGCGCGGAAACACACCGCCGCCGGCCAAGATCAAGGCAGGATCGTAGTCGGCCCAACTGGAGCGTTCGAGGATAAAGATGCGCCCGCGCTCCGCGAGGCTCGCCGCCGGATCGGGATTGGGGTCGAGAAAGATATGCCGGTGGTCGAACGCAGCCACGAGCTTGATATGCGGCGAAAGCAGCATGCCGTTGCCGAATACGTCGCCCGACATGTCGCCGATGCCGACTACCGAGAAGTCCGTCGCCTGGGTGTCCACACCCATCTCGCGGAAGTGCCGCTTCACCGATTCCCACGCACCGCGTGCGGTGATCGCCATCTTCTTGTGGTCGTAGCCGACCGAGCCGCCTGAAGCGAACGCATCGTCGAGCCAGAAACCGTACTCCTGCGAAATGGCGTTCGCGTAGTCGGAGAACGTCGCCGTGCCCTTGTCCGCGGCCACGACCAGATACGGATCGTCGGGGTCGTGCCGCACCACGTCGGGCGGCGGTACGATCTCGTTGCCGGCGAGGTTGTCGGTCAGATCGAGCAGGCCGCGCAGGAAGGTCTGGTAGCAGGCAACGCCTTCGCGCATCCACGCTTCGCGCTCCCCTGCGGGCGGCGGGTTCTTGACGACGAAGCCCCCCTTCGAGCCGACCGGCACGATCACCACATTCTTGACCATCTGCGCCTTCATCAGGCCAAGCACTTCCGTGCGGAAGTCTTCGCGCCGGTCCGACCAGCGCAGCCCGCCGCGCGCCACGCGTCCGCCACGCAGATGCACGCCTTCGACCCGCGGCGAGTACACCCAGATCTCGAACATCGGCTTCGGCTCGGGCAAGCCCGGCACACGCGCCGGGTTGAACTTGAACGACAGGTAGGGCTTCGGATGACCCTCCTGATCGAGCCGGTAGTAATTGGTACGCTCGGTCGCCTTGATGACGCCGAGGAACTGCCGCAGGATGCGGTCCTCGTCGAGATTCGGCACCTGGTCGAGGGCGGTATCGATCCACTTGAGCAGCAATTCGACACGTTGCTCACGCGTATCCCCGAGCAGCGGATCGAAGCGTGCCACGAACAGTTCCACGAGCTTGCGGGCAATCGTGGGATTGCCGGTCAGCGCACGCTCGATATACGCGTCGCTGAAGGTCGAGCCCACTTGCCGCAGATACTTTGCGTAGGCGCGCAAGATCGTCACCTCGCGCGCCGCAAGATGGGCACGCAAGACGAGACGGTTGAAATCGTCGCTTTCTATCGCGCCGGTCCAGACCTGCTCGAACGCGTCTTCAAAGAGGCTTTTCACGCGCTCGATGTCGAACTCGGTATCGTCCGCGAGTTCGAGGCCGAAATCATGGACCCATGCCGCGGTCGCATCGAGCGCTTCGATCAGATAGGGCCGCTCTTCGTCGACGCGCACGCCGAGATGTTCGAGCATCGGCAGACTGCGTGACAAGGCAATCGGCTGCCCCGCCCGGTAGACCTTGAAACGAAATGCGCGCGGCCCGGATTCGATTGGACGATACAGGTTCATCGCAATCCGCTCGCCGCCTTGCAGCCGCTCGATCAGTTCGATATCGCGCACCGCCGTGCGGGCCGGATAATCGTCGCGGTAACCCGCCGGAAACGAATCGGCGTAGTGCTGCAACAGACGATTGCCCTGCTCTTCGCCAAACGCGTCGATCAGCGCGTCGGCCAGATCGTCCTGCCAGCGGCGCGTGACCTGCACGAGGCGCGCTTCGAGTTCGCGGGTGTCCACATCGGGCATGGCGCCCGGTTCGGCGTGCACGACAAAATGAATCCGTGCGAGCGTCGACTCCGACAGCAAGGGCGTGAACTCGACGCTCGCCCCGTTGAACGCGTCGGTCAGCAGGTTGGCGATGCGGCGCCGCAGATCGGTGTTGTACTTGTCGCGCGGCACGAACACAAGGCACGAGACGAAGCGGTCAAAGCGGTCGCGCCGCACGAACAGGCGCGTGCGCTGATGTTCCTGCAACCGCAGCACGCCGAGCGCGGTATCGTAGAGCTGGTCCTCCTCGGCCTGGAACAGTTCGTCGCGCGGATAGGTTTCAAGCACCGTCACCAGCGATTTCGCCAGATGCCCCTTCGGCAAAAAGCCGGCCCGCCGCACGATGTTGGCGCATTTGCGGCGGACAATCGGAATCTCCGCCGCCGAGACGAAATACGCCGTCGACGTATACAGCCCGATGAAACGCCGCTCGCCGATCGTCTTGCCATCGGCATTGGTGAGCTTGATACCGACGTAGTCGAGATAGCCGGGGCGATGCACGGTGGCGCGCGAATTCGCCTTGGTCAGGAAAATCGGCCAGGCCCCGTGGATGATCTGCGCGGCGGCGGCCGGCAGCGGCGTGACATCGGCGGCGCCCACTGGCCGCAGCATCTCGCGCAGAATGCCGAGTCCCGAATCCGGCTGCGGCCGCAGGCCGAAGCCGACGTCGTGCGAGACCAGCTCGTAATCGCGCTGGCCGAGAAAGGTAAAGTGGTTGTCCACCATCCATTCGAGGAACGCACGCGCTTCCGAGCCTTCCACGCCGGTCTCGCGCAGTTTCATATCCTTGATGGTGGCATGCGCGATCTCGACGATCTTCGGCCAGTCTTCCACCGCGGCGCGTACGTCGCCTAACACTCGGGCAATGTCGTCCCTCAATGCATCGAGCTTCGCCGCGTCGCCACAACGGTCCACTTCGAAGTGAATGAAGGAAGCGAGTTGCGACTGGGTGTCGGACGCGTCTTCGGCGCCCTGGCCGACCCGCACGATACTGCCGTCGGCGCCGCGCCAGATGCGGAATACCGGATGCACAACCGAATGGAGCGCGAGCCCGAGCCGGTTGACGGCCATTGAAACCGAATCGACCAGAAACGGCATGTCGTCGTTGACGATTTCGACCACCGTATGGTCGGAATGCCAGCCGTGCTGCTCGAGAATGGGGTTATAGACGCGCAGCCGTTCGCTGCCGGGAACGAAACGCTGCGCCGTTTGCCAGTGTGCCAGCGCGGCGCCGTAGAGATCCGCAATCGCGCGGCTTTGCACATCGTCGGCATCGACGAAATCGTAGTAGTGGCGCAAAAAAGGTTCGACGACGGCGAATGCCGGTTCCGGCAATCGCCCACGTGCGAATTCGATGACGTCGTTCAGCAGATGCGCAACGGATTCTTCGTTCTTCGCTTGCATGATCTCCTCCACAACGGGCGGCAATCGACTGCATCGTGAGACACGAATTATGCGCCTGATAAGCGAAATTCGATGTGCGCGCGCACATCGAATTCAGGCTGAGGTTTACGCCTAGGTGACGAGCCGGATGCCCAGCCTCAGCCCAGAAAAACGTATTCCGCAAGATAGGGACTGCGCCCTTCCTGGCCTTCCTGCGTGCACGGGCCGCTCGGCGCCACGCCGCCGCGCGTGTCGAGCCGCTGGACGTAGCGCACCGTTGCGAGCAGGCCGGAGCCCCCGACGTTGTTTGCCTGCAGCAGCAGAAGCGGGATGCTGCCAGGCTGATCGGTATTCGGCGCCTGCTGCAGCACCTTGCCGGTGATCTTGCTGCCGTCAGTGGCTTCCCATGAAGGTCCGGCGCCGTGCTTCACGACCAGTTGACCCGACGCGTCGTACAGGTCGGCGCTAGGCGCCTTGAAGACCCACGCAAGCTGATTGTTCGAATCGCGCTTGCAGACATAGATCTGCGTGCCGCTTGCCTTGAGCGCAGCGATCACGTGGGTCGCTTCGCCAGGTGTCAGTGCAGCGGGAACCTCGGTTTGTGCAAGTGCGGCATTCATGCAAACCGCGCTGCCGGCGAGCGCGAGCGCAACACTCGTGAAAGCGCCCGCTATCCGGCGAAGCGGGGTACGGTGCAAAGCAAAGCTTAACGACATGCAGTGATCTCCTGAGTTTAAAACGCGCACTAAAACATTCTCCCCGGCGCGTCCGCAGCCTCGGGCAACCACGCCCCGATGGCCTCGCTTGTCCACACCGGATCGTCGTGCGGCAGATCGTGGCCGGCCCACGGATGCTGGATATGCGCCGCGCCCCACGCTGCCGCCAGTTTCGCCGAGCATACCGGGTTCACCAGTCGGTCGTGCGCCGACGACAGAATCAATGTAGCGCAGCGCGGCACGCTCGCGCCGGCACTGAAGCGCGCCGCCGCCCATAGCTGACGCAGCGCATTGGCGCGGCTCACCGGCGCACTCTCGCGAATCGCCACCCACGCGGCGAGATCGTCCGCCCGCGCCTCGGCATGGTTGCAGGTCAGCCGGTGGATGATCGCCTCGGCTTCGTGGCCGCGGCGCCAGTCGGCCGCCACCCGCAGCAGCCCCGGCCACGCCTGCGGCCGCAGACGCTCCGTCATGCGGCTGAACGGCCGCATGCTCGTATTGATCAGCACGAGCCGTTCGATCTCGCCGGGGTGCTGCTGCGCCCAGGCGGTCGCCACCATCCCGCCGAGCGACATTGCCAGCACCCGGTACGGGCCGGGCACGCTGCTTTGCTCTACCGCCGCCCGCACGAAGCCGACCATCGCAGCCACCTCGCCCGGCGCACGCTGGTCGATCAGCGCGCCGTTGCCCGGCAGGTCGAGCTGCAGCAAGCTGTCGGTCTTGACCGCGTCATGCAGGACAGCCGGGAAGCGGCCCCAGTGACGCGTCTCGCGCGTGAGTCCACGCAACAGGATCCACGTGCTCATGCACCCGCCGCCCGATACCAATGTTGAATCGCGTAATGCAGCAGTTGCTGGCGCCGGCTGCCCTGCGGCAACCAGCGCTGCGAGGCGAACGCTGCCCGCGTCAGGAAATCGAGCAGGTTCGCATGGCGCCGCAGCACCCGTGCCGTGCGGTGCGCTTTCACCGGATTGAACATGCCCTGGCGCGAGAACAGTTGCCGCGGATTCTTCTTGATCCACAGCCACGAGCCGAGTTCCAGCGTCATCGGCAGAAATACGTGCTCCGCCGGCGCACGGTCATAGGCACAGTCCCACAGATCGCCGTGCAGCAGATATTGATGGCTCTGCGGTTCGAAAGCGTAGCCGTGATGCGGATGGGCGCGCTCGAACATCGATTTCAGCACGAACATCTCGGGCAGATGCGGCATCAGCTTGCGTGT
The DNA here is from genome assembly GCF_005503145.1 of Burkholderia sp. 4M9327F10. Lineage (GTDB taxonomy): Bacteria > Pseudomonadota > Gammaproteobacteria > Burkholderiales > Burkholderiaceae > Paraburkholderia. The sequence continues at coordinate 178,748 of NZ_SCNV01000001.1, forward strand.
GCGCGCATAGGGAAACCAGATGCTGTCGCGCCAGCCGTAACCGGAGTGGCAATCGAGCGCGAAGCTGAGCGGCCGCGAGGCCAGTTCGGTATCCACCAGCTTGAGCAGCGCGGCCGCCTCGACTTCCATCGGCGCACCGCGCCGTCCGCGATACCACGGCAGCCACGCGCCCAGGCGCTGGCCGCCCGCCAGCAACGGCACGCGCTCGTCGGCGTCCTGCGGCGCGTTGCGCATCAGGTCCACGCCGTTCGGATTGGCGCGCGTGGCCGCCCACATCCCCCCCGGATTGCAGATGGGCATAAAGATCAGACGAATCGATTGCAACTGCCTGACCAGCAGCTCGTCCCATTCGAGGCGCGACAGCAAAGAGCGCATGTAGTCGAGCACCAGTTGCGTGCCGATGCGCTCGAGGCCGTGAATGCCGCCGAAAAACCCGATGGCCGGCGCCTGTGGATCGCTCGAGCCGATGCTCGCCGTCAGCACAGGAAAGGTGCGGCCGTGGACGTGCGCCTCGCAGAGCGTGTTGACTTCGAAGCTAGCGCTGCCGGCGTCGAGGATCGCCTTGAGATCCTCGTACTCCGCGAAGCTGTCGGGTAGAAAGCTGAGAGCCTGCATGGCGACGCCGAATGTGATTTGCAAGGTTATTGGGGACGGCACACGCGCTGTCTTCAGCAATATAGCCTGTTCGCGGCAAATATTAGATGACGGCGTGTGCGCCCTGCAGTTAGTGTCACATGGCTGACACATCGCTGCACGAACAAGGCCTCGCGCTCCGGCGCAAATTTCCCACACAGATAAAGTCGTATAGACGTTTAGATATCTTCACCGAACCGTCACAGAGCGTTCCTAGAATGGCTCCCACATTCCGGCGCGTGCCGGAGGCATGGACGGGATACGTATGGAAGCAATCCGCATCGAACGCCTCAGCAAGACTTTCACTAACGGCCGCAAGGCGCTCGACGAAATCGATCTGCGCGTCGGACAAGGCGAGATGGTCGCGCTGATCGGCGCGTCGGGCTCGGGCAAATCGACGCTGCTGCGCCACATCGCGGGCTTCACCGTGTCCGACGCACAGCCATCGCAGATTGCGATTCTCGGGCGGCCGATTCAGCAGAACGGCCGCATCGCGCGGGAAGTGCGGCGGATTCGCCGCGATATCGGCTTTGTGTTCCAGCAGTTCAATCTGGTCAACCGGCTCTCGGTGGAAACCAACGTGCTGATTGGCGCGCTGGCGCGGCTGCCGCTGTGGCGGCGCCTCGCCGGGCGCTTTCCGCGCAGCGAGCGCGCGCTCGCGCTGACTGCGCTCAGCGAGGTGGGGATTGCCGAACACGCTCGCGAACGCGCGGCGACGCTCTCCGGCGGACAGCAGCAACGCGCGGCGCTGGCCCGCGCGCTGGTGCAACGCGCCCGCATCGTCCTCGCCGACGAGCCGATCGCCTCGCTCGACCCGGAGTCGTCGCGCCGTGTGATGGAGATGCTGCGCGTGCTCAACCGCGACCATGGCCTGACCGTGCTGGTCTCGCTGCATCAGGTAGACATGGCGATGCAGTACTGCCCGCGCACCATCGCCCTGCGCCGCGGCAAGGTTGTCTACGACGGCCCGTCCGCCGCGCTCACCGCGCCGCTCCTGAAACAGCTCTATGGCGACGATGTACGCGAGCTGCTGGCCGAGAGTGCTGATGGTGTCGAAGGTGTCGACGGTGCCGAAGTTAAAGGCACGTCTGAAGCCGATCACCACACCGCCCCGGAGCACACGGATTCACCGCAGCGGCGCTATGCATTCGCCGCCGATCCTGCTCACGCCACCTGAAACCCCATAACCTGGCTTTCTCCTTCTGCCCTCCCTTTAGCAAACTGGATTACTAGTTCGATGAAACTCCTGCGCTCACTGATCGCCGGCGCGGCTGCACTTGTGTGCGTCGCCGCTCACGCCGAAGACCTCAATCTCGGCATCATCTCGACCGATTCGTCCGCGGTGCTCTCGCAGCGCTGGCAACCGCTGATTGACGACATGAGCAAGCAAACCGGCCTGCATGTCAAAGCATTCTTCGCGACCGACTACGCCGGCATTATCGAAGGCATGCGCTTCAACAAGGTCCAGGTGGGCTACTTCGGCAATGCCTCGGCAATGGAAGCCGTGGATCGCGCCAACGGTGAAGTGTTCGCCAAGATCACGTATGCGAACGGCGACTCCGGTTACAAATCGGTGCTGATCACCAATGTGAACAGCCGCTTCAAGACGCTCGACGATGTCTTCAGGAATACCAAGGATGTCACACTGGGCTTTGGCGATCCGAATTCCACCTCGGGCACGCTGATTCCCGGCTACTACCTGTTCGCGAAGCACAATGCGCCCGTGAACACCTCGTTCAAGGCCGTGTTGCCGTCGAGCCATGAAGCGAACCTGCTGGCCGTGGTGAACAACAAGATCGACATCGCGACCAACAACACCGAGATGCTCGACACGCTAAAGAAAGACCACCCGGACAAGTTCGCCCAGGTACGCGTGCTGTGGACCTCGCCGCTGATCGCATCGGACCCGCTCGTATGGCGCAAGGACCTGCCGCAGGCAACCAAGGACAGGCTGCGCACGTTCTTCCTCAACTACGGCAAGACCGACCCGCACGAAAAGGCCGTGATGGCGGCCATCACCGGTTATAGCGGCTTCACGGCATCGTCGGACGCGCAGTTGCTGCCGATCCGCCAGATTGCGTTGTTCCAGCAAAAGCAGAAGATTGCCGCGGATACGCATCTGTCGGACGACGATCGCAAGACCCAGCTCGCCGCGCTCGACGCGAAGCTGGACGCATTGAACGCCGCGATCTCGAAGCAATGAGCGCCGCCGACCTGAGCCCTCACCGCACGGCTAGCACGACGCGCGCGGCCGGCGCGTCGGCGGATAGCGGGGTCGGCAAACGAAGCTGGCTGTCGTTGCTCGGCTGGGTTGCCGTGTTTGCCGTGCTCGGCATTGGCTGGCACGGCGCGGATATGCGACCGTTCGATCTATGGTCCGACGCCGGCAATATGGGGCAGTTCGCCAAGGACTTCTTTCCGCCGGACTTCACCGAATGGCGTACGTACCTGCACGAAATGTATGTGACGCTGTCGGTCGCGGTGTGGGGTACGGCGCTTTCGCTGGTGTGCGCTGTGCCGTGCGGCCTGATGTGCGCGCGGAACATGGCGCCGCAATGGGTCGTGCAGCCTGTGCGGCGTGTCATGGATGCGTGCCGGGCGATCAATGAAATGGTCTTTGCGATGCTGTTCATTGTTGCGGTGGGTCTTGGGCCGTTTGCCGGTGTGCTGGCGTTGTGGGTGCATACCACGGGGGTGCTCGCCAAGCTGTTTGCTGAAGCGGTTGAGGCGATTGATCCGCGGCCTGCTGAGGGGGTGCGGGCTACCGGCGCAACCGGGCTTGATGAGATTGTTTTTGCTGTTTTGCCGCAGGTGATGCCGCTTTGGATCTCTTATGCGTTGTATCGGTTTGAGTCTAATGTGCGTTCCGCGATGGTTGTGGGGATGGTTGGTGCTGGCGGGATTGGTGTTGTGCTTTATGAAGCTATACGGTCGTTTGATTATGCTTCTACTGCTGCGGTTTTGATTTTGGTTATTGTTGTTGTCACTGTTATTGATCTTTTTTCTGCTTGGTTGCGGGGGAGGGTTATCTGATTGGGTGGTTTGGTTTTTTGGCCTTTCCTTGTTTTGCTTTTGGTCTATTGGTGTTGCCCCTGTGCGGGGCGGCACTTACTTTCTTTGCCGCCGCAAAGAAAGTAAGCAAAGAAAGCGGGCTGCAACCGCTAGCCCGTAGTGAGCCATCCCGGTTTGCTACCGGAAACGGCCCAAGACGAGACCCGCTCTCGTACCACCTACCTTAGTGACACAGCATTCATCCGTTCCAGCGTTGCGCTTCGCGCTTCGCCGTTGGGCATAACTCTTTCGGTGTGCTCGTTGGTGGGTGGTTTATCACTTCCTCACGCGAACTGCGGTAGCGTTGCGTCGATCGCGTCTGCGAGTGTATCGAAGGCCGGTGCAATCTCCTCGTCCGGTACGCAGGCGTAACCGATCAATAGTCCTGATGGTGACTCCTCCGGCTGCGCGTAGTAGCCCGATAGCGCTCGCACGACAATGTTGCGCTCCAGTGCCGCTGCTGCAACTGCCCGGTCGTCAGTACCCTCCGGCAATTGCATCACCAGATGCAGGCCAGCATCGCCGCCGACCGCCGGCATGGCGTCGCCGTAGCGGCGCGCGGCAGCGTCCAGTACCGTCTGGCGCCGTTGGCCGTAAAGCGTACGCATCCTGCGAATGTGCGAGGTGAAGTGCCCCTCTGCGATGAACTCGGCGAGTACCGCCTGTTGCAGCAGTTGTCCCTCTCGATACAACTCGGCGCTCGCGGTCGCGAAACTCTCGGCGAGCGCCTCGGGTACCACCAGGTAGCCGATACGCAAGCCGGGGAACAGCGTCTTGCCGAAACTGCCGACATAGATCACCTGTCCTGCTGTGTCCAACCCCTGTAGCGATGCCAGCGGCCGGCTGCCGTAGCGGAACTCGCTGTCGTAATCGTCCTCGATGATCCAGCATTGATGCTGTCGTGCATATTCGAGCAACATGCGCCGCCGTGCGAGGCTCATCACCATGCCGAGCGGGTATTGGTGCGATGGCGTGACCAGCATCAGCTTCGGCGGCTGAGCAAGATCGTCTGCTGACGGGTTGATCCCTTCGGTGTCGACGGCGATCGGCCGCGATTGCAAACCTGAGACATGCAGCACGCTGCGCACGCCCCAGTAGCACGGGTCTTCGGTCCAGATCACGTCGCCCGGATCGGATAGCAGGCGCACAGCCAGATCGACCGATTGATGAATCCCCGTCGTGATGATGATCTGCTCGGGCGTGCAGCGCACCGAACGTGAGGTGCGCAGATAGTCGGCAAGCGCATGCCTCAATAGCGCGAGGCCCCCGCCCGGTGCATACGTCAGCAACTCCGGCCTCAGCCTGCGCCAGTACTTGGCCTGCAGGCGGCTCCAGACACGGGCAGGAAACTTCGAGACATCCGGCACGCCTGGCATGAAAGCCCCCCACTGACGCTTCGACACCCCCGCCCCGGCGATCAATCGCGCCCCGCGCAGGGACAACGCCCGCCGTGCAGAGAGCGGTTGCGGCGCCGCGGCAGCCACGGCGGCGTCCGCTGCACCGACGATTTCATCAGGAGCGCTATCGGCCACGAAGGTGCCGCGTCCGGTGGTGGACGTGACATAACCCTCGAGTGCGAGCTGTTCGTAGACCTGGGTGACGGTATTGCGCGCAATGCCGAGTTCATTGGCAAGCAGCCGCGAAGACGGCACCTTGCTGCCGGCAGGCAGTTCGCGCGACAGGATGGCCTGCTGCAGCAAGCGGTGCAGTTGCCGGTAGATCGGCTGGCCGTTGCCGCGGTCCAGGCGCTGGGCCAGCCAGTCTGACAAAACGCTTGCACGCATAAGTGGCTCCTACATTTTTACTGAAATGGCTCTGAACGTCAGAGCCAAATCTTATTATAGTCGCTGCATGTGCCGTACCGAGTGGGCGGCTTCTGCCAAGACGGGAGTGAAGGAGATGACTGTGAAAAATGCTGATCTGAAGAGCCGCAAGGATGCCGCGACGCCGCGAGGCGTGGGCGTGATGTGCGATTTCTACGCGGCGCGTGCCGAGAACGCTGAACTGTGGGACGTTGAAGGCCGGCGCTTTATCGACTTTGCAGCGGGGATTGCCGTGTGCAACACAGGTCACCGGCACCCGAAGATTGTCGAAGCGATCCGCGCGCAACTCGATCGGTTCACGCACACGGCTTACCAGATCGTGCCGTACGAGTCGTATGTTTCGCTGGCGGAGAAGATCAATGAACGCGCGCCGGGCGACCACCCGAAGAAGACCGCATTCTTCACGACGGGCGTGGAAGCCGTTGAGAACGCCATCAAGATTGCGCGCGCCGCGACGGGCCGGCCGGGTGTGATTGCATTCACGGGTGGCTTTCATGGACGCACGATGATGGGCATGGCGCTGACGGGCAAGGTTGCGCCCTACAAGATTGGCTTTGGACCGTTTCCCGCGGACGTCTTCCACGCCCCGTTCCCGAATCCACTGCATGGCGTGACGACGGCGGACTCCTTGAAGGCGATTGAATTTCTGTTCAAGGCCGATATCGATCCGAAGCGAGTTGCTGCGATTATCTTCGAACCGGTACAGGGTGAAGGTGGCTTCTACCCGGCGCCAGTGGAGTTCGTGCGGGCGCTGCGCAAGCTGTGCAACGAGCACGGCATTTTGCTGATTGCGGACGAAGTGCAAACCGGTTTTGCGCGAACCGGCAAGCTGTTCGCGATGCACCACTACGACGTGGTGCCGGATTTGATGACGATTGCCAAGAGCCTGGCGGGCGGCATGCCGTTGTCCGGGGTGGTGGGTCGCGCAGAGATTATGGATGCGGCGGCGCCTGGCGGATTGGGCGGGACATATGCGGGGAATCCGCTCGCTGTGGCGGCTGCGCATGCTGTTTTGGACATTATCGATGAGGAGAAGCTCTGCGAGCGGGCTGTTTTGCTTGGGGATCGGTTGAAGGCGAAGCTGGTCTCGTTGCAGGGTGAGGTACCGCAGATTGCCGATGTGCGTGGGCCAGGGGCGATGGTGGCCGTTGAGTTTTGCAAGGCCGGGACGCATGAGCCGGATGCAGACTTTACCAAGCGGGTTCAGGCTCGCGCGCTGGAGCGCGGGTTGTTGTTGCTCGTTTGTGGGGTTTATTCCAATGTTGTTCGGTTTTTGTTTCCTCTCACTGTGCAGGAGGGTGTCTTCGACGAGGCTTTGGGCGTGATTGAGGATGTGTTGCGGGAAACTGTTGGTGTGGTTGTTTAGGGTTTCTTTTATTGCCTGCGCGGCGCTTTGGGGTGATTTGCCTGCGGCGCCTTGGTGTTTGGTTGTTTTTTTTATGGTGTTGGCCTTTCCTTGTTGTGTTATCGGTCTATTAGCGTTGCCCCTGTGCGGGGCGGCACCTACTTTTCTTTGCCGCCGCAAAGAAAAGTAGGCAAAAGAAAGCGGGCTGCAACCGCTAGCTTGTAGTGAGCCATCCTGGTTTGCCACCGGAAACGGCCCAAAACGAGACCCGCCCTCGCACCGCGCCCGTTAGTGACAAAGCACTCATCCACCCCACTCCGCACTCCGTGCGTCGCGGTCGGGTTTGCAAGGGAAACCAGGGGGCGCAACGACAACCACTTGTAGCGAGACCAAGCAACCGGCCAGCCGCAGCAATCAAACCGTCTGATTTCGGCTATGGAAAAATCCATATAGTTAGAATACCTACATATTTAACGGATCGAGTTATACCCAACGGCGGGGCGCGAAGCGCAACGCTGGAACGGATGAATGCTGTGTCACTAAGGTAGGTGGTACGAGAGCGGGTCTCGTCTTGGGCCGTTTCCGGTAGCAAACCGGGATGGCTCACTACGGGCTAGCGGTTGCAGCCCGCTTTCTTTGCTTACTTTCTTTGCGGCGGCAAAGAAAGTAAGTGCCGCCCCGCACAGGGGCGAAGCTAATAGACCGATAGCAAAGCAAGGAAAGGCCAACACCCTAGAAACACCGACCAAATACAAGGCGCCGCAGGCAATAACCCTTAGCACACCAAAAACATTCCACCATTAACGGAGTAAAAAAAGATGCCATCGCAGATAACCCTAAAAGACCCAACCCTGTTAAGAACAGAATCCTACATAGCAGGCGAATGGACAGAATCAGACGACACCACAACGCTGGAAGTAAAAAACCCAGCCACCTCAGAGCTAGTAGGAAAAATCCCCCGAATGGGCCAAGCAGAAACCCGCCGTGCGATCGAAGCGGCCAACAAAGCCTGGCCAGCATGGCGAAACAAAACCGCCAGGCAACGCTCAACGATCCTCCGCACCTGGCACGACCTGATGCTGGCGAACGCCGACGACCTCGCCCTGATCCTCACCACCGAACAAGGCAAACCCCTGGCCGAAGCCAAAGGCGAAATCCTCTACGCCGCATCCTTCCTGGAATGGTTCGCAGAAGAAGCCAAGCGCGTCTACGGCGACACCATCCCCACGCCGGCGGCGGATAAACGCATCGTCGTCACCAAAGAACCCATCGGCGTGTGCGCCGCCATCACCCCGTGGAATTTTCCCGCGGCCATGATCACCCGTAAGGTCGGTCCCGCGCTTGCCGCCGGTTGCCCCATCATCGTCAAGCCCGCCGAGGCAACGCCGTTCTCCGCGCTAGCCCTCGCCGTGCTCGCCGAGCGCGCCGGTGTGCCGCCCGGTATCTTTAGCGTCGTTACCGGCGACCCCAAAGCCATCGGCGCCGAAATGACCGGTAACCCGATCGTGCGCAAACTGTCGTTCACAGGCTCGACCGCCATTGGCCGTCTCCTGATGGCGCAATGCGCTCCCACCGTCAAAAAAGTCTCGCTCGAACTCGGCGGCAACGCACCCTTCATCGTCTTCGAAGACGCCGATCTCGATGCGGCCGTCGCCGGCGCCATCGCCTCCAAATACCGCAACAGCGGCCAGACCTGCGTCTGCACCAATCGCTTCTATGTGCACGACAAGGTCTATGACGCCTTCGCCGCCAAGCTGCGCGAGGCGGTCGAGCAGTTGAAGATCGGTCGCGGCACCGATGACGGCGTCACGCAAGGCCCGCTCATCAATGAGGCGGCCGTGCTCAAGGTCGAGTCGCATATCGAAGATGCGCTCGCCAAGGGCGCTCGCATCGTCACCGGCGGCAAGCGCCATGCGCTCGGTCACGGCTTCTTCGAACCGACCGTCCTCGCCGACGTCACACCGGCCATGAAAGTGGCCCGTGACGAAACGTTCGGTCCGCTCGCGCCGTTGTTCCGCTTCTCGTCGGATGAGGAAGTCGTCAGCCTCGCCAACGATACCGAGTTCGGACTCGCCTCGTACTTCTATAGCCGCGATATCAGCCGCGTGTGGCGCGTCGCCGAAGCACTCGAATACGGCATGGTGGGTATCAACACCGGGTTGATCTCAAACGAGGTCGCACCGTTCGGCGGCGTCAAGCAATCCGGGCTTGGCCGCGAAGGATCGCACTACGGTATCGACGACTATGTCGTCATCAAGTATCTGTGCATCGGCGGGGTTTGAGGTAAGGCGGCAGCGGCGGTCATGTCCGACTCTGGGCATGACCGCTTCCAACTCGGGCAAATCGCGAGCTTTGCCTTCAGGACGGCCAATGCAACGCGGCACGAAGCTGAGCTGCGCGTTCGGCCGCCGCGCTCTGGTCGCTCTGTGTGCCCGTCAGATATTGGCTGGTGTCGGACGTGCCGGTCTCAGACGTGCCCAATTGCAGCAGGGCCAGTACGTTTCGCGCCAGCAGTCCGTTCACGCATGCGTCGGGCACCGAGCATAACTGGCTCAGCATGGCCAGTGCCGCCGGGTTGGCGTGGGCGGCCAGCGCAAATACGCGGTCGCCCAGCATATCGCCGCTCGGCAACGGAATCCCCAACCACTGGTCCGGGTAGCGATCCGCCAGCGTCAGAACGGCGGCGGGCTGGCTTGCATCAGCGGCCTTTTTTAGCAGATCGTCTGCGTAGCGCGCGCCGTGCAGTTTCACATCGCCGCAGCGCAATCCTTCCTCCTGGGCAGACAACACTCCGCGCTCGCAGGCATCGGCCCAGGCCGCCGCTTCAGCCAGACCTTCCGGGTCGCTGCGCGCGACAAGCGCACTGAAGTCCGGATACGAAAGCGCACGTTGCAGTGCCTCGCTTAGCGTGTTGCTGATGCCGGGCCCCGACTGCACAGCGGTGCCGCTGCGTCCTGCGGACTCGAGCTGCGCCAGCACGTCGATACCCGAGTGTGCGGAGGAATTCGGTTCATTGGTTAAGCGCGGCGTCGAGTGCGCGCTGCCAGTCGCAAGCGCATCCGGGGTCTGGGTCGCCGCCTGTGTGGCGACGGGCGTCGTGCGCCCTGCTGCAAACGTCGGCCAGCGCCCCATCAATGCCAGGGTCACGGCAATCGTGACGGATCCGCATATTACCCATCCTGCGAAACTCAATAGAGAGGTCGCAGCAGTTTTTTCCGCCTTGCGCGAGGACCGCATGTCAGCTCCCATATCAGCGAACAAAATCGGAAACCATTCTATTCGGCGCGCGCCTGATTGTGCGAACCATTGCAATACCGGGAAGCAGAATACGTCAATTGCATCACACCGCCCGGTAAAGCCGCATTCTGGCTAACCGAGACAATTCATGCGAGCGTTTTAAATCACAGCCGGGTGACGATCTTAAGCGCCGCCTGCCACCACCGCCTGTTTGGATCAAAGACTCTATGTACACGCAAGGCCTGTAGGGCTAGTGTATGCCCACAAATTATCTGAATAACCGGCCATCGGGTGCAATGCACCACGACATCACGATCTATCGAGGAAAACAACTGCATTGAAAAATCGCGATGCACAAAGCATATCGCGAACTTCAGCTTATTTTTGATGCAATTTGCATTGTTCGCATGAAACGCTTTTCCGTTTAAGGCGTCGGTTTGTGCCGCGCATAACGGTTGGCGCGCTTGTCCGCAGAAAGCTCATAAACCGGCACACGAATGCCGGATGAATCAGTGTTGTTGTGGTTTTTAATAAAAACATAGCCACGGAGACAAATGATGGCGTATCGAGAAAGCACGCGAGGCTTTGCAGTCTTCATCATTAGCGCACTCGCATTTCCTGTACTGCTGGCGGCGTGCAACGGCAGTTCGCCCGGTGCACCGGGTCCTATCTCCGTCACGCAATGTAGCGGCAGCAGTTGTACGCCACAGGGTGCGCCCTCTTCCACGCCCGTGACTGTCAAGCAGCTCTGCCCCGAGTCGCTCGACTACTCGACGACCTATACGGGCGGCTCGGGAAGCGGCGAATACATCAAGGTGCAGTTCGACTCCACCAAGATGCAGTATCAGATGACCTTTGTCGAATCGTTCGTGCCCACCTCGGCTGGGCAGATCAACCAGTCGCGCGCAGGTCTGACCATCACCGGTTCGTACGTGCATCCCAACCAGTACCAGGTGACCGACTCGACCGGCAAGGTCAGCACGCCCTATGCGTTGCTGACCGCCGAGCAGAATCGTTGCGCGATCCTGCTGGAAAACGGCGCGACCTCGGACCGCAGCTATTCGATCACCGTCAACCCGCAGGATCCGCCCATGCTGTTCGTCGGCGAGGGGATCGTCGGCGGCGGCATTCCGGGCGCCTCGATTCAATTTAACGGCGTGCAACTGTTCCCCGGATACACGATCGGTGCGGTCCCGGCGCGCACTTTCGATTCGTACCCGTTCCTAGGTTTCAGCCAGACGGTCACCGATTTTTCCAAGGTTGCGGGTACCTACAACGAATTGGGATTTCGCGTGACGCCCGAAGGTACCAGTTTCCAGAGCGGAGCACCGGTCGTCACCGCGGGCAGCAATGTCGGCTGGCAGCCGGACGCGATCCAGGCCTCTGAAACCTTCAATGCCGACGGATCATGCGTGCCTGACACATCCACTTACTCGTGCAAGTCCACGGGCGCGCCATGGACGCTGCGAACCAATGCGAATGGCACGCCCGACAACGTTTTCGTCAGCACCCCGCCAAGCGGACAGTTCTACTACCCCGCGGTCGGCCAGTCGATCACCCAGCTGGTCGGCGGCACCAACAGCGCTCACGGCATCATGATTGTCGGCAACGTCAACGGTCAACTGGTGCCGGTCATCATCCGGGTCGGGTATGCCTCCACCACGGCGGGTAATCCCTTCGCCTCGGTGCTGGACGACCAGCTCGGCATTTCCCTGCTTGCGCCCGCCTCGCAACTGACGTCAGGCAGCTTGAGCGGCGGCTATATCGGCGCCAACAGCGCGTCTGCCTGCGGTGCGGTCACGTATGGCGGCGCCGTGCAAGGCAGTGTGGTGATCAACGGCCAGTACACGACCGCCTATGCCTCCGCCGGTGCTTGCATTGACGGCAGCGCGTCGAGCGCACCGGGCGTGAACTACACGTCGACGCTGTTTCAAGGCTCGGTGGGGAAATTGATCGACCCATTCACGACTGTGGACTCGGGCGACTTCAACTTCGACTATACGCAATCGAAACCGGGCCTCGTCAACGTCACTGCGGCAAGGCCGCTGATGTCGGGCAATACCCAGATCTACAAGGCCGGCGATACCGGCGTGATGGTTCAGGTGGGGCCGGTGTACGGATTGCTGATGAACGGCGTCAATACCCCCTCGGCGACACCAACCCAGGCCGGCATCGTCAACCCTTACCTGTCGATCGGCGCATTCGTGCAATAGCAAACCTATTACGCATGGGGTTCGTATGTCCTTGAGGTTAACCCAATCTTAAGGATTACGAATGACTCTGTGCGGCCATCCGTATCACATTACGCATGGCCGCACGGATGGAGGCAGTTTGTTTCGTCAACAGGCGAGGCAGCGATGTCCCTGCACACCACTGCATGACGCCTATGTCCGGCAACTTCGTTGCCATTTAACCATGGAAGGCAAATCATGAAGCTCATCAAGACGTTCGCTCGCGGTGGTGCTGTCGCCCTCATTTGCGCCGCCCTCTCACCTATTGTCTCAGCCGCCACAATCGGCCCGGCGGGCTCATCCTTCAGTGCGCCAGGTACGATCAACGTCAGCACACCGATCGCTCCGAACGTCAGTTGCGGCATCACGCTGAGCGGCGTAGTCAGCACCGACGGCAGCTACGCCCAGATCAATTCCGTTGCCATCACCGGCGGTGGCCTATGCGGTGTGCCGCAGATCATCGGCCTGCCATGGAAGCTCGTCGCCACCAGCACGACGGCTGGCAATGTGGCGAACGTCGGGTTTAGCGTGCTGGGCGCGAATTGCGGCCCGTCGACCATCAACGGTAGCTGGAGCAACGCAACCAATACACTGAGCGCAAGCAATCAGCCGCTTACCGGCAATTGCACGGTCAATAGTCTGTCGGTCAGCCCGAACCCGGCGTTTACGGTTTCGCCGTAAGCGCCGCACGAGCTTCGCCGCGTTACGCGGCGAAGCTCACCGTGAAATTGCTGCTCATGGCAAGACTGGAGCCAGTTGCAGGAACAAAGGGCGGCTCGGTCTCAGCGAAACATGCAACACGGGTTGGGGCGCACTCATCCCGTCGGGCACAGACAGTTGAAACCGCTGCAAGAGCATGGCCGCGATCACGGTCAGTTCGGTCATGGCAAGGTGCTGCCCCAGGCAAACGCGCGGCCCGGCGCCAAACGGCAGATAAGCGCCGCGCGGAACCTCAGGTGCGCCTGGCGCGAAGCGCTCCGGCCGGAACGCCAGTGGATCAGGGAACCAGCGTGAATCGTGGTGCATCGCCTGAACCGGCACCATGAACATGGTTCGTGCAGGGAACTGCCAGGCGCCCAAGGTAATCGGTTTAAGCGAGCGGCGGCTGTTGAGCACCGGTGCGCTCGGGTAAAGACGCAGCGTTTCCTGAAGCGTCTGCGTCAGATAAGGCAGCGACCGCAAGTGGTCCACGGTCGGCGCGCGGCCCGCCAGCACGCTGCGAACTTCCCCACGCGCAGCGGCCTGCACTGTGGCATGGCCGGCCATACACCACACCCACCAGGTCAGCGTCGCCGCAAGGGTTTCATGGCCCGCGAGGAACGTCGTCATGCATTCGTCGTGCACCGCTTGTAGCGGCCACGCCTGCGGGTCATCGAAGTGCATCTGCAACAGGCTGGACAACAGGTCGCCGGGCCAGCTATCGCGCGGCTGGCGCATGCGAGCCTGCAAATGGCGGCCAACCATGTCCCGCAGCATAGCCAGCGCCGCACGCTTCGTGCGCTTCCATGGCGCCCAGTCAGGTGCGCTTGCCGGCCAATAGAACTCGGCATTGGCCGCTACGATCACCGTATGAACGGCCCGCTCTGCGATACGGGCGTCATCGCCTAGTGCAGTTGAAAACATCATGCGCAGGATCAGGTCCATGGCCACCGAGGTCAACGCACTCTCGACCGGCCAGCGCGGGTCCTTCTGTGGCCAGCGCGTGAACGCCTGTTCGACGGCCGCCACCATCGAGGGCACGAAAGCCTCAACCGCTTTGCGCGAGAAATTGGGCAATAGGGCGTGCCGCTTGCCGCGCCATATATCGCCCTCGGCAATGAACACGCTATGTCCCTGCAGACGGGAAAAAACACGCATCCCTCGTTCCCAGCGAATCAACGCCTCGTGGTGCGTGACCAGCAGGTCCCGTGCAAGTTGCGGATCGGCGACCACGATCTGATGTTCGGGCCAGATGCGCAGATGCACCACATCGCCGAAGCTCTGCTGCCAGCTTGCAAGCGTGCCCAGCATGTCGTTGGACATGCGCCTGAGCAAACCCCAGCCCGTCACACCAGTTGGCGGCCCCGGCGGCCAGACACCAGGAGGATGGCAAAGCGGCGGCGCGGACGATGGCTGCGCGCGGAATGGGCATTGAGGCGAAGAGGGTGTGTTCATGGCACGTATTGTTCGCCTTTGCAGCGGCAGCGTCTTGAACGCAAACGACATCGCCCACGCGGTCTGCGGACGAGGCTTGCGGTGTCCGGCGTGACACCCGCGCTGCGTTTGCTTAAACTGCGTCACCATGATGCTCGAGATTCCCTCGCTCCTGCCGCCCTGTCCCGATCCGCTGATCCGCGCTGCTCGCATCGCCCCTGACGAGACAACCCCACATGCGCGGCTTTACCTCGCACCGGCTGCTTTGCAAGGCGCGTTTGTGGCGCTCATCAGCCGCGATACGCGCAGCCTGCAGCTGAATAGTGCGCAACGCGTAACGCATTTTCCGGCCTCGCCGCTGGTGTGTCTTTCATGGTTCCAGGAGGCTGACGTAGGGCTGGCGGAACGCACGGCGGACGGTCCGCAATGGCGCCCGTTCGGTGCTGCCGTCGTGCTCTCCGGCAGCCAGTCTCGCCCCACCGCTAGCTGGGCGCCGTCTACGGGGCGCGGCTACATATTGTGCTTGACCGTTGACGTTGCCCAGACGCTGTTTGGAATCGATCTGACCGCGATTCATGACCGGTTCGTCGACGCACAGACGTTACTCGGCAAAGTCTGGTGGCCTCTATTGGAGGCGCTGCTCGGCGCTCACGACGATGCAGCCACCCTGTCGGTACTCGAACGCCATCTTGTACCGCGCTGGCACGCACTCCAGGGACGAAAATCGGGCGCGCCTTCGTTGCGTCAAGCGGGCCGTCATTGGGTCGAACGCCTCGCCTGGCAGGCCCACGAATGGCGGCGCACGCTCAGTCCACGCCAGGTGGAACGCCGCATCCAGGCGTACAGCGGGCGATCCTTGCGGCAGTGGCAATCACTGGTGAAATCCGAAGGCGCGTTCTTTAGCGCAAGAGATCGCTTTGACGTGGGACAAGCGTTCGACTGGGCCGCACTAGCCGCCGATGAAGGTTTTGCCGATCAAGCCCACCTGAGCCGCAAGACCAGACAGATCACAGGTTTTACGCCCAGCGAATTTGCTCAGCGTTTTGTGCACGATGAATCGTTCTGGTTGTACCGCTTATGGGTGTGACCGTGCTCTCGAACAGAAAGGAAAATTCAATGCCGCAATCCTTCACCCGGCGAAGCCTGATCCTTGGACTGCCACTTCTTCTTGGCATGAGCGCTGCTGGTCCGCTTTTCGCATCCGAATCGCCGCTAGCCGATATTGAACGCCGATACGGTGGCCGCCTCGGCGTCTTCGCTCTCGATACCGGCTCAGGACGAACGCTCAGTTATCGCGCCGACGAGCGCTTTCTGATGTGCAGCACGTTCAAGGGACTGCTGGCCGCGCAGATACTCGCGCGTGTAGACGCGGGAAAAGAGAACCTTGCGCGCCTCGTACGCTACACCGAGAAAGACCTTATTTTTACCTCGCCCGTGACGAAGGCCAACGTGGCGCTTGGCGCCATGCCGGTTGGCGCGCTCTGCCAGGCCATCGTGGAGGTGAGCGACAACACGGCCGCGATTTTGCTGATGCGAAGCGCGGGTGGACCCGCGGGCCTAACCCGGTTTATCCGCGGCCTCGGAGATACGGTCACCCGCTCGGACCGGTATGAGCCCGAGTCCAACAAGTACAGTGGCTCGCTGGACACAACCAGTCCCAAAGCAATCGCCACGCTGGCGAACAGAATTCTTTTAGGCGATGTTCTGAGCCCAACATCGCGCGCACAACTGGAAACCTGGATGGTCGCGGCGCGGCCCGGCCTCAACAGGATCCGGGCGGCCTTGCCTGCGGATTGGCAGGCCGCGGATCGGCCCGGAACAAGCGTCGAAGAAGAAACCAACGACTACGCATTAGTGCGGCCGCCCGGACGTGCTCCGCTGCTCATAGCCGCTTATTACGACGCGCCGGGCGTCAGTATGGACGCTCGCGAGGCCGTTTTGCGGGAGGCCGGCGCTGCCTTCGTGAACTGGGCCAAGGCCAGCGCGTGATGACAAAAGCGGCTTCTCAAGGCCGCCCGGCTGAAGAAAAAACGGCGCGCACCTCGCGGTACGCGCCGTCAAAGCGGCAAGTGCGCAGTCCGGCAGCGAGCCGGACCGCACGCATCAAAAGATATTGCGCATGCCCACTGCAATGCCGGTCTGGTTGTTGCGGCCTGGGAAGTCCGCGGTCGCGGCCCCGGTTCCGTGAATGAAATCGACTGTGCCGTACACTTCGGTGCGCTTGGACAGCGAGTACTCGGCAAGCAGCACACCCGAGTAGCGGACGCCGCGGCCGAGTGTCGTGCCGTCGGCATCCAGCGCATTGCGCGAGTGGTCGTAGTAGCCCGCTGCGGTCAGCAGCAGCGGCGTCGTCACCTGCCAGGTTGTACCCACGTAGAAGCCATCGTCGATCCGGTTGGTGTTCGTGACAGGTGTCGACCAGCCGGCAGCCGGCGAGTTCGCCGCCGCCATATACAGGTCGACCATACCGGTGTTGTCCTGCGCATGCAGCCAGCCCGCATAAGCCTTGACCGTGCTGAATGCATACACCGCGCTCACGTTGACCACCTTGAACTTGTTGTTCTGCGGGTCGCTGTTCTGCTGGTAGCCGGCGTCAAGCGACAGGCCTGCGTATGTATAGGACGCGGTCAGGCCATACATGCTGTTCGCACCCGTGCTGCCGGCGACGCCGCCAAAGCTGTACATGCCCTCGACATTCAGGCCACCGAACTGGCCGTTGTACTTGACGGAGTTGTTCTCGCGCAGGCCGTAGCCGAGTGCGCCGGGCAGCCAGCCATCCTGATCGAAGTTACCCACGGTCAGCGGGTCGTAGACATTGCCGAGCTGGTCGAACAGCGGCGTGTTCTGGCGGCCGAAGGTGAGCGCGCCGTACTGGTTGCTCGACAGCCCAACATAAGCCATCCGGTTGAACAATTGATTCTGGCTCGCGAACTGCCCATTCCAGAGATTAAAACCGTCTTCCAGCCGGAATACGGCAGACAGGCCGCCGCCCAGGTCTTCATTGCCCTTCAGGCCCCAGCGGCTGCCGGTAATCGGGCCGACGCCCATCGAAACCTGGCTATCGTTGTTCGCGTTCGCGTTGGTCAGATAGCGCACGCTCGTGTCGACAATACCGTACAGCGTGACCGAGGTTTGCGCAAAAGCGGCGTGGGCCGAGAGGGCAAGCAGTGCCCCGCCAATAGCAATCGTGATTTTCTTCACCGGGATTTTCCGTTTGTTTATTTATTGGGCACTCCGCCTCTGTCGGCTGCGGCCTCAGGTCATGGGCCAAGTGCATTTACGGGGTCGATGATATTTCTGTGACAGAATTTTAAAAAATCTTTTAATTCCCATGTCGCCTGTTTGCAACATTTGATGCGAACCGGTGTTACGCGTAAAGCCCCGCCAGAATAGCGGCGCATTGGCGCCCAAGATCGAATTGATGCCTGTTTGGTATTTCCCCTCATTGGAATGGGTTGGCCTCGCGTGCTTATTCGAAGCGAAAAGCGCTTGTGGAAAGCGTGCTCTATGCGTTTCGCATCGCACTTTGAAATCCCGCTACGTTTGCTGTCCCTCCCAGCACGACCCATGCTTCCCGCATCGCCACCTGAGCAATCGGCGATCTGTTCACATCCGTGTAAAATACACAAATCATGCAGAAAACCACATACAGGTATTGAGATGCAAAACACGACCGGCGAGCTGCACCGTGCACTGATGGACCTGGTGGGCATCATCAACCGGCCGAAGCCCGACGAAATACTGCTTCAGAAAGCGGGCGTTTCGCTGGACCGGGCATTGTTCCCGTTGCTGGTCAGGGTCGATCTGTATGGTCCGCTGGGTGTGGTCGAACTCGCCGATCTGGTTGGCCGCGATCACTCCACGGTCAGCCGTCAGATCGCCAGGCTCGAGGAGCTTGACCTGATCGCACGCCGCCCCGGCCGGGCCGACAAGCGGGTACGCGAGGCCGTCACGACCAAGGCGGGCCGCGAGATGGTCGAGACGATCGGCGCGGCCCGCAACCGGCTGTTCAACGAAGTGCTTGCCGAATGGAGCATGACTGAGCGCCGGGATCTGACTCGTTTGCTGAGAAAGCTGGTCGACTCGGCAAACCAGGCTTTGCTAGCCGCCGAAGACGAATCGAAATAGAGCGATCGTCGTGGCTATCTTCGCGCCCTCGCCTTGATGCAGCCTAAGCAGACGGCGCGCGGGCGCTGACCATCCAGCAAGCGGCGGTATAGCGCACGTCGGCGCCGCGCACATAGGGATCAAAAGCGCTGCGGACTGTTTTGACGACTTGCTTGCGCGTGTCCGGGTCCACCTCCTGAAGACACAGACCGACGGGGCCGAGTTGGCTGAGATAGTCGATCAGCCGGTTTTCGGGCAAGGTGCACGTCACATCGACCGGCCGAATGTCGATCTCAATCCAGCCGCTTGCTTCAAGGATGGAAGCAACACGTTGCCGGTCCGCGAAAGCGAACTGTCCCGGCGCACCCGGCCGGCGAGCAGGCAGATTCGGCAGCAGTGGCGCGGCGGCACGCTCGGCCGTCGTCATGAACGGATTGTCCGCAGCACTGCGCCAAGCGACGAAGACAAGTTCGGCGTCGCCGCTTGCCGCATGAAGCAGGTTCGCGAAAGCCCGGACCGGGTTATCGAAGAACATAACGCCGAAGCGCGAAATAATGCGCTCAAAGCTCGCCGGCCCGAAGGCCTCGGTTTGCACGTCGGCGAGAATGAAGCGTGCCGCGGAGCCTTCCCGTTCCGCACGTGCGCGGGCAGCCGCGATCATAGGCGCAGAAATGTCAGCACCAAGGCAATGCCCCGTTGCGCCGAGCTGCCGGGCCACCGCCAGCGTCGTGCTGCCCGTGCCGCAACCGACATCGAGGACACGCTGCGCAGAGGCATCGCCAATCCTCTCGACGAGCAGTTCTTCAAACGGCTTGAACATCCCGTCGAGCAGCGCCTGGGCTGTCACCCAGGCATGTCCGGCGCCGCCATTCCAATGAGCCGCCTGTCCGTTTTCTGTTTGTGGTGTACCGTCCATGAGCGTCGTCCTCGCTTGCTGCGGAAAGTGGAGGCTACACTATGCAAGTTCAAGTCGACTTGAGGTCAAGCGGTGACCAAGCTAGACATTGCCGAGGTGGTACAGCGTTCGGGCGTTCGAGCCTCCACACTGCGCTTCTACGAGGAAAAGGGGCTGATTGCCTCCAGCGGACGGTTGGGCTTGCGCCGTCAGTTCGATGCGGGCGTGCTGGACCGGTTGGCGCTGATCGCGCTGGGGCGCACGGCTGGATTCTCGCTCGACGAGGTCGCGCTGATGTTCGCGCCAGAGGGAAAGCTGCGCATCGACCGGCAGATGTTGTCGGCCAAAGCGGATCAACTCGACAGAACGATCCGTCAACTGAGCGCCGTGCGTGACGGGCTGAGACACGCGGCTGCGTGTCCCGCACCGAGTCATATGGAGTGCCCCACCTTCCGGCGCATCATGCGGGCCGCGGCATCGGGCGCGATTGGCCGGCCCAGGAAGGGCCGCACGCCGCCTACTGCACCGTGACCGTCGCGCGCATATTCGGGTGGATGCCGCAGAAGATCTTATAGACCCCCGGTTTATCGAACTTGTACTGGAAGGTTTCGTTCTGATCGAGCGCGGCGGAACGGAACAGGCCCGCGTCGTTGACCACCGTATGCGGCTCGCCATCGAGGTTTTTCCACGTCACCGTCGTGCCGGCCTTGACGGTGATCGCCATCGGCGAAAACATGAAGTTCTTGATCGTCACGGCGTTCGTCTCCTGCGCCTGAGCAACGGAGAAGCCGGCCGACGCCGCCAGTAGCATCGCCCCAAGCGAAATACCTGTCAAAATTCGAATAGCATTCCTAATCATGATGATTGTCCTTTTTCCTGGTATTGATCTGTTGGTTCAGACAAGCGTGCTGTCGTCCAGCGTCGCCTTGAGTGGATGACGCATGATCTTGATACTGGTCACACCGAGCATCCGCGGCAGTTGATCGCTCGCCACCGTCAGCGGCATGGGTCCTGGCCCCTCGCCTGCGGCCGGCTGCGGATAGGCGGTCGAACGCGCCGTGTGGAAGGTGATATTGCCTTCCACTTTCGAAACGATCTGGTGAATATGGCCGTTCAGCACCGTAACCGAGCCGAAACGCTTCAGATAGCTCATGGCCTGGCCGGCATCCCCTGTGCCCCAGCCCCACGGCTCATAGATCGTCCACATCGGCATATGCGCAAACACGACGATCGGCGTGCTGGACGAGCGGCCTTTCAGATCGTTTTCGAGCCACGCAAGCTGGTCGTCACCCAGTCCACCCAGGCCGTTCGGCTTGAAATGCATCACGTTGACGAGCGCGATAAAGTGCACGCCGTTGTGGTCGAAGCTGTAATAGCCCTTGTTATCCGACGCCTGGCCGAAACGATTGAAGTACTCCGTGCCGGGGCCGTCGGTTACGTCGTGCTCGCCCGGCACCGTATGCAGCTCGGTGATATTCAGCCCCGCCAGCAACTGCGCCGCGAGATCGAACTGCTCCGGCCTGGACAGGTGCGTGATGTCGCCGGTGTGTATCGTCAAAGCCGGCTTGACCGGCATCGCGTTGACGAAGTCGATGGTCTGTTTGAGCGTGCCGGCTACGTCGGGATTGGCCTCCTTGTTAAAGCCAATATGCGTGTCGCTGATCTGCAGGAACAGCGGCACGCCCGCTGCCATTGAGGAATCCTTTTCACCGGCCGCCAGCGCCAGTTCGACCGGCGTGAGAATGCCGCCGGCAAGGACAAACACCGTGCCCACACCACCAAAGGCGAGACACTTCAACGCGCCGCGGCGCGACGGATCGGATGGCAGATCTGACGGCATGGTGACCTCACGATTGAAGTTCAGGAGGTAGGCCGGCGGCTCATCCGCCGGGCCTCCTGACTGGATTCAATGAGGAGACTGCCGCGTCGCGCGGTTTATTCCGCGAATCAGAACTATTTTGTTGAACCGGACCGGACTGCGCGCCGATCGTCAGGAAGCCGGGTGCGCGCGCAGATTCGTGATGAAGCCATTGAGCTCGGCATCGCCTGCATCGGTGACGACCCAGTAATTCATTCCCGCGGCGCTCCAGTTCGCGAGATGGTAGCCCTGCCGCTCGATAACGTGCGGTGTAGCGCCTGCATCGTTGCCTGGCCAGACATACAGATTGATGGGGTGCAGTTTGTAACGGTAAACCATCACCGCAACTGCACGTCCGTTCAGGTAATCGAGCCTGCCGCCCACCAGCGGATACCCTTCTTGCGCGAAGTCAACCACTGGCGGTGCAAAATCGAGCTTGCCGTCGAACCACGGTTTGACCGTGTGGCGATCCGTCGAGACCACGTCATACAGATGATCGAATTGCAGCGATCGCACATGACTGTCCACCAGTTCCTGAGTCAGCCGCGTGTTGGCGGAAGGTATCGAGAGATACAGCCCCGCGCTCCAGGTCAACGCCACGAGGCTCAACACCATTGCACCCGCCGGCGCCCAGCCGAGCCGCGCGCCGGCGCCGCCCTGACCTGCGCCGCCGCCAAAAGCGCCGCTCCCGGCCAGCCATTCAGTGAAACGCTGCCATGGCGAGCGCCGCCCCGGCAGCGCGGCGCGGATGCGTTGCGCCAGCTCCGGCGGCGCTTCCCAATGCAGATCGGCCTGGCGCAGTTGCGCGCTGACCTGGCGCTGCTGCTCATAGGCCTGCTTGCACAACGCGCAGCCTGCGAGATGACGCTCGAATTCGAGCGACTCGGACAAGCTCAGTTCCTCGTCGATATAGCCTGGTAGCAGTTCAATCGCCTGTTCGTGCTCCATCACGCCTCCTGATCCGTCGGTGCGAGCAGCGCCGCAAGTTGCTGGCGGCCGCGCCCGAGGCGAGACATCACCGTCCCCATGGGAATCCCCACGATCACGGCGATTTCCTTGTACGACAATTCTTCCAGCTCCCGCAGCACCACCACCTCCCGGTATTCCAGACGCAAGCTGCGCAACGCGTCATGCACCCGCTTGCGGCTCTGATTCCGAATCAGGCGCACCTCGGGACTGTCGTCGTTTCCCGCGCTATCGCTCTCGAGGCTGTGCAGATCCTCTTCGAATTCCGTCGTCTGCGCCGCATGGCCCCGGTTCTGCTGATGCCATGTATAGAAGGTGTTACGCACGATGCTCAGGAGCCATGCACGCGCATCCTCGCCACGGAAGCTGCCAAAGAAACGAAACGCGCGCAGGTAGGCCTCCTGGACGACGTCCTGGGCGTCCTGGTCGTTATGCGTCAGCCAGCGCGCAACGTTGAAGGCCGAATTCATGTGAGGCAATACCAGCGACTCGAAGCGCTTCGCGATAATTGGATCGGCCATTGTGAAATCCCTGCGGTAACCCCTCGTAGTGACCGACACTGAGCAGACCGCCCATGTGCCGTTTTTATTCCCGGGCTCGCCGGGCGCTCGCACCCGGGCAAAGGATCGACGATTTCTGGGGCATTGTAGCCCGCATCAAGGCTCGCAACGGACTGCGGGGAACGGCCGGCAGAAAGCCGGCGGGCGGGACAGGCGGAGAGCCGCGCAGCTAGGGCGCGACACCGAGAGACTGAGCCTCGTCACGCAGGACGGCAGCCAGTCTGGGAACGGCGAAATCGAGGAACATGCGGGCCGACAATGCTACGCCATGGCGCGCCGGCAAAATTGCATAGACCGTCGCGGGCTCGGGGCCCCAGCCGGAACCGTCCTCGAACACATCGACCATCTGATTGGCCCGCAGCGCGTCCCCGCACAAATAGCGCGGCATACAGGCGACGCCCATCCCCGCGATGACCGCCGCCTGCTGCACCGCGACACTCCCCGTGATGAGATGCGGCAGATACTCGTGCGTGTACTCGCCTTGGGCAGGATGCACGAACCGCAGCGTTTTCAGCCCGCCTTGCGCCGCCCGCGCGTGGAGCTTGAATGCGCAGAGTTGTACCGGATGAGAAAGCCGCCCATGCGCCACCAGTTCCGGGCTCGCCGCGACCATCATCGGCACCGTGCCGATTGTCCTGGCCACGAGGCTAGAATCTCCGAGCGGGGCGCTTTGCAGACAGAACGCGAGGTCAAAGCCCTCGGCCACGATATCGGGCACCCAGTTGCGGGTGTCGACGAGGATATCCAGTTGCCTGTGCCGTTGGCAGAATTCGGCGGCCAGCGGCATCAGGGTCAAGGCTGCAAACGTGGCGGGGGCCGTGATGCGCAACAGGCCGCGCGGTTCGCCATTCATTTCTTCCGCTACTTTGAATGCCGCCCTCGCCTCGTTGGCCAAAGTACGGGCGTGCCGATAGATCTGCTCGCCGGCGGCCGTCAGCGAAATAGACCGCGTATTGCGCTGAAGCAGGCGCACCCCCAGGCGCTGTTCCAACTCCGCCACGCGCCGGCTCAGCTTGGAGCGCTGCATCCCCAGGCTGCGCGCGGCGGCCGCAAACCCTGTTTGCTGAACGACTTCCGCAAACAGGACCAGGTCCTCGAGCCTTTCCATATTCAACATCCCCGAAGCTTCTCTACGTTAGCTGTTGTCGCGAATCCAATGTGCACGCCGGATTGCGCAGGTCCGCGCCGGACCGGCAGTGCCGCGGTCGCGATATCATCGCAGTCTTTTATAAGCATTCCTATTGAAATAGGATTTCAATGTAAATTGTTATCGCGTTTTTGCAGTAATTGCTTATCTCAGCGAGCTAAAACGTAGATAGCACGATTTATGTTGAGGATAATGAACAGTCAAAACGCGCCTTGCAAGGGGACAATAGTCAAATCACGTCAAACCCGTTGACATTCGAACGCTCGTGCATTTCGAATGCTGGATTGTCCTGGCGGAAAGGACAGCGCGTTGCTTCAGGTGCTAGTTCACATCAGGAGTGTTAATCGATAAAGTGGGCTGCAATTCGTCGAGCTCGATACCCTTGGCGAGTTCGCGCGTTTCGTTCCCCTTGTTCGCCGTACGCCTTGACGGGGCGGCGATTTTTTTCACCTCCAGCAAGGCGTCGCGAACCGCCGCGCGAACGCAGGCTAACTGCTGGGGCGAACCCGGTTCATCGGGCGGCACACTGTCGCCAGGCACGCACACCAATCCGTTCTTTCGTAGCGGCGGAATCGGCGCCCAGCGAAGATGCCTCGCACGTCCTTCATTTCCCTTTTTTGCCCGGCCCCGCAGCAACCTCTGTAAATCGACGTAAAACGATGTAATCTCTCGGTTTTTCCTCCAGTCGTGAAGCAGGATGATCCGAGCCTTGGCGAGCCAAAAACAATTAGCTACGGCGGCATGCACAAGGCCCAGCCATACGAAACACCGCTCGCGCTGCACGGCTGCGCTGCTGGTGCTCGGCCTGTCGGCCTGGCTGCCAGCCGCCCATGCAGCCGACACGGCCTGCACGGTAGCAGGCGGCCCCGCCGGCCGTCCCTCGGTCGGCCTCGTCCTGTCCGGCGGCGGCGCGCGCGGCTACGCCCACCTGGGCGTGCTGAAAGTGCTCGAAGAAAACCGCATCCCGGTCGACTGCATTGCCGCCACGAGCATGGGCTCGGTGGTGGGCGGCCTGTACGCGAGCGGGATGACGGCGCAGGAGATGGAAACCCGCCTCGCCCAGATCAACCTGGCCGATATCGCGTTCGACGTCACCGAACGCTCCGATCTGCCCCAATCGCAGCGCGAAGACGAGCAGCTCTACGCCGGCAGCCTTTCGGCCGGCTTCAGCAGTAACGGCTTCCGGTTGCCGGCGGGGCTCGTACAAGGCAACCGTCTGCAAGCTTTGCTGCAGGACTGGACCGCCGCCGTGCCCGGCAACACCTCATTTAGCCAATTGCCGATTCCGTTCAGGGCAATCGCCACGGATCTGCAAACCGGCCAGAAGGTCGTGCTCGACCACGGCTCGCTCCCGCAGGCCATTCGCGCCAGCATTGCGCTGCCCGGCCTGTTTGCGCCGACCGTGGTGGACGGCCGCACGCTGGTGGACGGCGGCCTCGTCAGCAATCTGCCGGTCGAAACCGCTCACGATATGGGCGCCCAGGAAGTGATCGCAGTGGATATCGGCTCGCCGTTGCGCCCGCTCGACGCGCTCGCCTCACCGGCCGACGTCATGCAGCAGATGATCGGCATCCTGATTCACCAGAACGTGGCGCATCAACGGGAACAACTCGGCGCCAACGACGTGCTGATCGAACCGACGCTCGGGGCGTTGAGCTTTACCGATTTCGCCAACGCTCCGCAGGCGATTGCCGCGGGCGAGGCCGCTGCGCGCGCCGCCTTGCCGAGGCTGCAGCACCTCGTGCTCTCGCCGGAACAATACGCCGCCTGGCGCGCCGCACACATAACGCCCGTAGCGAAACCGGTGCGGATCACCCGCATCGTGGTGAATTCGCATGGCGCCGTGCCCGAACGGCGTATTGTCCAGGCGCTGAACGTGCACCCCGGCGATGTCTACGATCCCAAGACGCTCAACAAGAACCTGCTCGCGCTGACCACGGCCGGCGATTTCGAAAGCGTGACGCAGCGGCTCGTGAGCGACGGGGACGAAAACACCCTCATCGTCGATGCCCAGGATAAGTCCTGGGGCCCGAACTTCCTGCTGTTCGGGCTCGGCCTGTCGGCCAGTTCCTCGGACGAAGGCGGCTTCCGCCTGCATCTGGGCTACCGCCGGCCATGGCTGACCTCGTCGGGGCTCGAGGGATTGATCGACGGCACCGTGGGCAGCGACATGCTCTCGCTGCACGCGGAGCTGCGCCAGCCGCTCTCGTACTCGTTTGGCTATTACGTCGCGCCCTATGTGGAATTCCAGCGCAGCTACGCGAATGTGTTCCAGGACGATCCGTATATCAAGCTCACCCAGTACCAGCAGCAGACTGAGCGCGCGGGCCTCGACTTCGGCCTGCCGCTTGCCAATCTGGGCGACTTCCGGGTGGGTGTCGCCTATGCGCATGGTTTCGCTTCGCCGCAATATAACTTCGAAAACTACGATGACAACGGCAACCCCATCGGCCTCGCCTACCCGGATATCTACGGCCGCGAGTTTACGGTGCGCGCACGCCTCGTCATCGACCAGCTCGACGACCCGCTGTTCGCGCGCAAGGGCTATTACCTGGAACTGCGCGGGGAGCGCTCACTGTTCGCGCAACCGCAAAACACCTTCACCGAGGTCTACGGCAAGGCACTGGTGGCCGCGAGCTACGGGCGTCAAAGCGTCAACGCCAGTATCGAGGCCGGCAAGGACTTCGAGAACACCAATCCGGTCAATCCGTTCGGCTTCGTGCTAGGGGGCTTCCAGCATCTGTCCGCTTATGCCGCCGATCAGCTGGCGGGCAACGCGATGCTCTACGGCCAGGTGACGTACATGAACCAGCTGACCACGTTTAACGTCTCGCCCATCCACGCGCTGTTTGCCGGCGTGAGCCTTGAAGCCGGCAACGTGTGGGACGGCGAGATTCAATACGGCGGCGGACCGCTCAAGCGCAGTATCACGTTCTTCACCAGCGCGACCAGTTCGTTTGGACCGATCTACCTGGGTGTGGCGTTCGCGCCCGGCGGGCGCAACAACTTCTACATCCAGCTTGGCCACACGTATTGAAGGGGAATAGAAGAAGCGCAGGCCGGCTTCATCGCAGTTGCGCTGGGGCTCCGCAGCCGCTTAAACCGTACCCGCCGGCCAGCTGATTTCGAAGCGCGCCCCCGGCAGGCTGACGGGGTCTGTGACCGCGATCCGGCCATTGTGCGCGCGCAGGACCTGCTGCGTGATCGCGAGACCCAGGCCGTAGCCGCCGGTGTGGCGGTCGAGCCGCACAAAGGCGTCGAAGATGCGCTCGCGCTCGCTTTCCGGCACGCCCGTGCCGTCGTCTTCGACAAAGATCTCCACATTGCCGTGCCGCACGGCCAGCCCCACCAGAATCCGCGAGCGCGCGTATTTGCTGGCGTTGCGCAGCAGGTTGCGCATCGCGTACGACATCAGGCGCTTGTCCATGACTACGCGCAGTGCCGGGTCGATTTCGACCTGCGGCACGATCTCCTTCTCGGTGTAGAGCAGCGCCGCATCGTTGACCTGGCTGTCGAACCAGGTGGTGAGCACGGTCGCTTCGAGATTCGATTGCAGCGAGCTGTATTCGAGCCGCGCATAGGTGAGGCTCATGTCGATCAGTTCGTCCAGCTCGGTGACGTCCTGGTCGATGCTTGCGAGAGCGCTCTCGTACTCGGCGGCGGAAGCCGGCTCGCGCAACACCTCCAGCGCGAAACGCACACGGGCAAGCGGCGTGCGCAATTCGTGGGAGATGCCGTTGGTCAACTCGCGTTGCGCGGCGATCAGCCGCTCCATCCGCTCGGCGAGCGCATTGAGCGTGCGCGCGAGCGGTCCGATGATCGTGCTGTACGACTCGCGTGCCCGGGTGTTGAAGCGGCCGCCGGTAAAGTCGATGGCACGCTCGCGCACCATCACCAGATCGACCCAGACCGGCCGCATCCAGCGGTATGTCACCACGGCCGGTGCGCCGAACACCACCAGCAGGGCCGCTACGAGACCGCCCGGCGAGGCGGCGAAGCCATGCCAGACCACAGCCGCCGTCAGCTCGAACGACAGGACGAGCAACGGGATCAAGGCCACCACCAGCGCAAGGCCCAGCAGACGAAGATAGGCCCGCACATAGAGCCTCGACCAGCTCGGCATGCGGTCGGCACGGGTGTCCGTCCAGGAACGGCGAAAGTGCAGCCAGCGCCATTTGAGGTAGCGCAAAGCGGACAGTTTGGGCGCGGCAGGATTCATGGTCACGGACGTCGAAGGAAAAGGCGTGCGCCGGCCAGGGAAGACCGTTCAGCCTTTTCGGGTTCGTTCGGCCAGCGCGGCGCTCACGTTAGCACATCGGGACGCTGCACAAACGCGAGCGTCCGGTCGGCGACGGTTTCACGTTCGTTGTCGAGCGTGATCATGTGATAGCTGTCGGTCAGGCGTACCAGGGTGACGTCGCGGCTGCCGAGGTGTTCGCAGACGAATTCGGCCGAGCGGATGCTCGTCACCTCGTCCTCTTCGGAGTGCATCACCAGCGTTTCGCAGGCCACCCGCGGCAGCGCGCGTTTGACCGCGAAGCGCATCCAGTCCACCTGAGCGATCGCGGCGAGCGGCACATACGGATAATGAACGCCACTGCCCTTTTGCAGCGCGCGGCGAATCAGGTTGCGGATACGGTCGTTCTTGATGCCGAACGGCTCGCCCTCCGGCACCCGTATCAGATGACGCAGGCCCGGCACGCAGTACAGCAGGTAGCGCAGCGGACGCAGCCGCGAGCCGCCCCAGCCGTCGAGGAAAAGCGGTGGCGAGAGCAGGATCAGGCGGCCGCGGGTCATGCGCTCACGGGCGCTCAGCATCACCGCGAGCAAGGCGCCCATCGAAATGCCGGCAACGTCGACGCGTTCATAGCGAGTCATCAGCTCGCGATACGTGCGGCTCAGCAGGAGCATGTAGTCGCGCAGGCTGACGCCGCTCAACTGGTCCGGACGCGAGCCGTGGCCCGGCAGCGACGGCAGGTAGACATCGCAGCCGATCTGCTCGAATTTGCGGTCGAGCGAGCCGAAATCGTGACGCGTGCCGCCCAGGCCATGAATCATCAAAACAGCATGTTTCGAGAGGGGTAAGGCACGGGCGGGCATGACGCAGGCTTTGAGATGAAAGAGCTTGCGATACTAGCCATGCGACGCGCGCGCGACTGTCGATTTGAGACCAGTCTGTGTGGAGTTTTGTCGCGCCGGGGAGAGGACTGCCGCCGGGGGACGCGATCAGCGCTCTACTCCCACGCCACCTTGCTGAACTGATACCCCTTGCCGCGCACGGTCTTGATACGCTGCGGCGTGCCCGAATCGTCGTGCAACTTGCGGCGCAACTTCGAAATGCCGCCGTCAATGGTGCGGTCAAGGCCGTCGAATTCGATGCCGCGCAGTTGCCGCATCAGGTCGTCGCGGCTCACCACCTCGCCCGCGCAACTCACCAGCGCCCACAGCAGGTCGAATTCCGCGGAAGTCAGGTCCGGGCGGGTGCCGTCCGGCAGGGTGACGGTGCGCGTCGCCCGGTTGATTTCGAACTTGCCGAAGGTAAAGCGCTCAGGCTGGCCGGAAACTTCCGCGCCGCGCCCCGCCACGCGGCGCAACTGCGCCTTGATGCGCGCCAGCAGGACGCGCGGCTCGACTGGCTTGTGGACGTAATCGTCCGCGCCGAATTCGAGGCCCAGCACTTCGTCGAACTGTTCGTCGCGCGCGGTCACCATGATGATCACGCCGTCGAATTGCTCGCGCGCCTCCCGGCAAATCTGGAAACCGTCCTTGCCGGGCAGATTGACGTCGAGAATCACGAGGTCCGGCTGGCGCTTGAGAATGGCGGGCACTGCGTCGTTGCCGTTCAGCACCACCTCGACTTCATAGTCGTGCTTGCGCAGATAGCCCGCGACCAGCGCGGACAGGCGATTATCGTCTTCGACGAGCAGAATCCGGAAAGGCATGAGTGAATCGTCTGGAACTGACAGGGGTTCGATAGCGGCAGAAAAGCGCCGCCGCCGTGCAAAACCCGATGAGGGCGGCCAGCGTCGCCGCCAGGGCACGCAGAATCACAGGATCATACCGCGACGCCCACCTCCCCTGCTTGCCGGCGGCGAAGCCCACCCCACTTCGGGGCGTCATAGCATAGCGGAGAGTTTCGGCAGGGCCGGGATCAGGCGACAAAACTCGACAATTCTCCAGCCAATCCGACGCGCACACTCGGGACCATGTGGCCCCTAAACGACAAACACCCGCAAGCCACGGCTGAAATACAAAAGGCCCCATTCGCTAACGAATGGGGCCTTTGTCTGTAAGCTTGCCGCTGCCGGCAATCAGACGCGTGGATGCGCCTCGATCAGACGCGCTCGATGGCGATCGCAATACCCTGGCCGACGCCGATACACATTGTGCAGAGCGCAAAGCGCCCTTGCGTGCGCTGCAACTGATACATCGCGGTGGTGACCAGCCGTGCGCCGCTCATGCCGAGCGGATGACCCAGCGCAATCGCGCCGCCGTTCGGATTCACGCGGGCATCGTCGTCCGCCACGCCGAGCGCGCGCAGAACCGCCAGGCCCTGCGAGGCAAACGCCTCGTTCAGTTCGATCACGTCGAACTGATCCACCGTCATGTTCAGCCGCGCCAGCAGCTTTTGCGTGGCCGGCGCCGGGCCAATGCCCATCACGCGCGGCGCAACCCCGGCCGTGGCAATGCCGAGCACCCGCGCCCGCGGCGTCAGGCCGAAACGTTTGGCGGTCGCTTCGTTCGCCAGCAGCAAAGCCGCGGCGCCGTCGTTCACCCCCGAGGCGTTGCCGGCGGTCACGGTGCCGTCCGGGCGCACCACGCCTTTCAGTTTGGCGAGCGCCTCGAGGCTGGTCTCGCGAGGATGTTCGTCTTGCGACACCACGAGCGGATCGCCCTTCTTCTGCGCGATGGTCACCGCGATGATTTCCTGCGCCAGCGTGCCGTCGCGTTGCGCACGGGCGGCCTTCTGCTGGCTGCGCAGCGCAAACGCGTCCTGATCGGCGCGGCTCACGTGGTAGTCGGTGGCGACGTTCTCGCCGGTTTCCGGCATCGAATCGACGCCGTACAGCTGCTTCATGAGCGGATTGACGAAACGCCAGCCGATGGTCGTGTCGAAGATGTCCGCCTGGCGCGAAAACGCGCTCGTCGCCTTGCCCATCACGAACGGGGCGCGGCTCATGCTTTCGACACCGCCCGCCACCATCAGCGCGGCCTCACCGGATTTGATCGCGCGTGCAGCAATGCCCACCGCGTCCATGCCCGAACCGCACAGGCGGTTCACGGTGGAACCCGGTACCGCCTGCGGCAACCCCGCAAGCAGCAGCGACATGCGCGCGACGTTGCGGTTGTCTTCGCCCGCCTGGTTGGCACAGCCGTAGATCACATCGTCGACGGCGCTCCAGTCGACTTCCTTGTTGCGCTCCATCAGCGCCTTGAGCGGCACTGCGCCGAGGTCGTCGGCACGCACCGACGATAACGAACCCGCGTAACGGCCGATCGGCGTGCGAATCGCGTCGCACAAGAAAGCTTCAGTCATGAGTGTCTCCAGTTGGGCGCTGCCTCGGCGGTATCACGAGGATGCAAAATGTTCTATATACGAACACTAGATCGCATATCGAACAATGAATCATGATGATAGGCGTGCCCAGGAAACCATGTCAAGCGTGGACGATGGGGGCACATCGGGCGACGGGCGACGGGGACGATACCGGCAGGCGGCGGCCCGAAACGACGCCGCGCCGCCTTCGCCGTCAGCCGGCCCGCAAATGCTCGTCCTCGATGTAGCTGCGGATCACGTCCGCAAAGTCCGTTTCGACCGGCAGGCCAAGTTGCTCGGCACGGCGGGTGTCCCAGCGGCCCGGCCAACTGCCGACAATCTTTTCGATGCGAGGATCGGCCTGCCAGTCGATACGCCGCACCACCTCATCGCCGGCAACTTCCCGCAGCGCCGCGACCATCTCGTCGACGCTCACCGAAATGCCCGGCAGATTCAGCACGCGTTGCTTGCCGAGCGCCGCCGCGTCGAGTTCGAGCCCCGCAATCAGGCAGGCAATCGCCTTCCTCGGCGACAGCAGCCACAGCCGCGTGCTGCCGGCCACCGGGCACATTGCGCGCTCGCCGTTCAGCGGTTCGCGGATGATCCCGCTCGCGAACGACGAAGCCGCTGCATTCGGCTTGCCGGGACGCACGCTGATGGTGGGCAGCCGCAACACCCGGCCGTCGACGAAGCCACGCCGCGTGTAGTCGTTCAGCAGCAGTTCCGCTATCGCCTTCTGCGTACCGTATGAAGATTGCGGATTGAGCGCCGTCTCGTCGCGAACCAGATCGGGCATCTCGCCACCATACACCGCGACCGAGCTCGTAAATACCACCCGGGGATGGTGGCCGCGCATCCGGCAGGTTTCGAGCAGCAGCCGCGAGGCATCGAGATTGATGCGCATGCCAAGCTCGAAATCCGCCTCAGCCTGGCCGCTGACAATCGCGGCCAGATGGAAGATGGCCGACGTTCCAGCGTCGATCACGCCTTCCAGCACGCTGCGCTCGGCGATATCGCCGACCTCGATGCGCACCCGGTTATCGTTAAACCCACTCGCCGCAACCACGTCCAGCAACACGAGCTCGGTCAGCGGCTGCGGCTCGCCATGCGCGTCTTTCAATGTGCCGCGCGCCAGCAGTTCACGCGCGAGCCGCTGGCCGAGAAAACCCGCACCGCCAGTGATCAGTACTTTCATGATGCGTGTTGTCCTTGACCGGAGTGATTCTCCAGATACGGCTTGAGCCAGCCCAAACCTTCCGATGTACCCGAACGAGGCTTGTATTCGCAACCAATCCAGCCGTCGTACCCGAGCTGGTCGATCAGATCGAACAGGTACGGGTAGTTCAGTTCGCCAATGTCCGGTTCATGCCGTTCGGGCACGCCGGCAATCTGGATGTGGCCGATACCCGCCATATCGCGCTTGAGCTTGACTGCCAGATCGCCCTCGACGATCTGGCAGTGATAGCAGTCGAACTGCACCTTCAGGTTCGGCGCGCCCACTTCCGCGCAGATTGCCTGCGCTTCATCCTGGCGGTTGAGAAAAAAGCCGGGGATATCGCGCGTGTTGATCGGCTCGATCACCACCGTGACGCCGTCGGCCTGGGCAGTGCGAGCCGCGTAGGCCAGGTTCTGCAGATACACCTCGCGATGCCGCTCGCGCGATTGCCCCTCCGCGATCCGGCCGGCCATCACATGCAGCTTGCGGTTGCCGAGCTCGCGTACATAGCCGAGCGCGGTGTCGATGCTGCGGCGAAACTCGTCCTCGCGGCCGGGCAGCGAGGCAATGCCGCGCTCGCCCGCCGCCCAGTCGCCCGGCGGCGCATTGAAGAGCGCCTGGGTCAACCCATGGTCGCTCAGGCGGGCCTTCAATGCCGCGGCCGGAAAATCGTAGGGAAACAGAAACTCCACGGCCTTGAAACCGTCGCGCGCCGCAGCGGCGAAACGCTCAAGGAAACCGTGCTCGTTGTACATCATCGTCAGGTTGGCAGCGAAGCGAGGCATTGCAACAACTCCTTTTACGATTGAACCGCCTGGCACCCTGCGCACCTGGCGGACAGGCAAATGCGGATATCTTTACCGGTTGACGAGTTTCGCCGGGGTGAACCAGACGGCAAGCGCGCCGATCACCAGCATGCCGGCCAGCACATACATGCCGGATTGCGTGCTGTGCGTCAGATCCTTCAGATAACCGATCATGTACGGGCTCGCAAAACCGGCCAGATTGCCGATCGAATTGATGATGGCGATACCGGCGGCCGCTGTTGCGCCCGACATGAAGGCCGTAGGCAAGGACCAGAACAACGGCGCGCAGGTCAGCACGCCGGCCGCCGCGAGCGACAGGAACGCGATGGACACCACGGTATTGTGCGCAAACGAAGCGGCAACCGTAAAGCCTATCGCCCCGCACAGCGCCGGCCCGATCAGATGCCAGCGGCGCTCGCGCAGCCGGTCCGAACTATGGCCCATGAGGTTCATCACGACAATCGCACAAAGGAAAGGAATCGCGCTAAGCAGCCCGATTTCGAACGACCCGCTCACGCCTGTCGATTTGACGAGCGTGGGCATCCAGAACGTCAAGCCATACTGCCCGGTGACGAAGGCAAAGTAGATCAGCGACATCCACCACGTGCGCGGATCGCGAAACACGCCGCGCAGCGAATGGGTTCGGGTCTTCTCCTGCTGTTGCGCGGCAAT
This sequence comes from Burkholderia sp. 4M9327F10, assembly GCF_005503145.1. Taxonomy (GTDB): domain Bacteria; phylum Pseudomonadota; class Gammaproteobacteria; order Burkholderiales; family Burkholderiaceae; genus Paraburkholderia. Next base: position 212,965 of record NZ_SCNV01000001.1, read on the forward strand.
GTCGTCGGTGAGCAGGCGCTTCTCGCGCTGGCTGAGCCATTTGGCGTTGGCGATGCCATTGTCGAGGTACAGGATCGTTGCAATCCCGATTGCGACAGCCGGGACCGCTTCGATCAGGAACATCCATTGCCAGCCGGCAAAGCCCTGATTGCCATGAAACGATTGCATGATCCAGCCGGACAGCGGATTGCCGAAAATGCCCGAGACGGGAATCGCCGACATGAACACCGCGATGATCTTCGCGCGCCGATGCGACGGAAACCAGTAAGTCAGGTACAGGATCACGCCGGGATAGAAGCCGGCTTCGGCCAGCCCCAGCAGGAAACGCAGGATGTAAAACTGCGCGGGCGTCTTCACAAACACGAACACCGCGGACAGCAGACCCCACGTGATCATGATCCGTGCGATCCAGATGCGCGCGCCGAGCTTGTGCATCAGGATATTGCTCGGCAACTCGAACAGGAAGTAACCGATGAAGAACACGCCGGCGCCGAGGCCGAATACCGTTTCGCTGAACGCGAGATCCGTCGACATCTGCAGTTTCGCAAAGCCGACGTTGACGCGGTCGAGATACGCGACCACGTAGCACAGCATCAGGAACGGCACGATGCGCCAGAATACCTTTCTGTAGGTGCGTTCAACTTCGGCCGTGCCAGGTTGTCCGGCGACCTCTGCAGCGAGACCGTCGGGTCGGATAGAAGCCGCCTGGTAAGAACTCATGCATTGTCTCCTTTGATAAAAGGCCTGCGATAGGCTGCCTGCGGCAGCCATCGGGCTTTATGGTTATCAGTCGCGTCGCAAAGCCCGGCTTTGGGGCGTGCCGCCTCGCCTTCGGGCGTGCCTCTGTTAGCCAGCGCTACCAGCGTGCGCCGAACACGAGGCGCAATTCGTCGAGCGCCGCGGCGTCGAGCGGCGCCGGACGCGGGTTCGTCATCAGCCACAGGCGCGCCGTCTCCTCCAGCTCTTCCAGCGCGTACGAAGCCTGCGCCACCGAGCGCTCCCAGACCACCGGCCCGAGCCGCTCCAGCAGCACGCCGCGCACGGTGTCGGCCAGTGCGGCGATCTGCTCCGCCACCTCGGGAGCGCCGGGGCGCCGGTAGCGGATCAGCGGAATGTGACCGACTTTCATCACGTAGTACGGGGTGATCGGCGGCAGTACGTCGGCCTCGCTCCACACGCCCGCCAGCGTCAAGGCCACCAGATGCGTCGAATGGGTATGCACGATGCCGCGGGTTTGCGCGTTGCGCGCGTAGATGCCACGATGCAGCGCCAGCGTCTTCGACGGCTTGCCGCCGGATACCGCGTTGCCCGCCAGGTCGACCTTGGCAATCTCCGCGGGATCGAGCCGGCCGAGACAGGCATCGGTCGGCGTGATCAGCCAGCCGTCGTCGAGGCGTGCGCTGATGTTGCCGGCGGTTCCCACGGTATAGCCGCGCTGATACAGGCTCGCCCCCGTGACGCAGATTTCCTCGCGAATTCTGGCTTCCTCACCGCTATGGATTCCTAACGTCATGACACCGTTCCATCGAGATGGCGCAACGCCTTGGCAAAGAAATCAGACGCACCGAAGTTGCCGGATTTGAGCGCGAGCGCCAGCGGCGCATCGCCGGTGGTTGCGGTGGCCGGCACGCCTGGATCGATCTGCGCGCCGATGCGCAGCGTATGCACGTCGAGCGCCTGGACCACCGCACCCGAGGTCTCGCCGCCCGCGACCACGAACTTGCGTACGCCCAGTTCACGCAAGCCGCGTGCGATAGAAGCCAGCGTGCTTTCGACCAGGTGTCCCGCCTGTTCGACACCGAGTTCACGCTGGACGGCTTTCACTTCGTCGGGTGTCGCAGTGGCGTAGATCAGCACCGGCTGGTCAGCGCCGAAGTGTTCACGTGCAAAGGCAAGCGCCTGATCGACCACCGGCTCGCCGCGCGCCGCCGCCAGCGGGTCGATACGAAACGCCGGCCGGCTTGCGCGCCAGGCCGCGACCTGCGCGTTGGTCGCCTTGGAGGCGCTGCCTGCCAGCACGACCGAGCGGCCTCCGATTGACGGCAAGCGACCCGCGTCTGCCGTCCCGCTCAGCAACCCGGCGCGGCGAAAGTTTGCCGGCAAGCCGAGTGCGACGCCGGAGCCGCCTGTGATCAGCTTGAGATCGGCGCAGGCCTCACCCAGCGTATGCAGATCGGCATCCGAGAGCGCGTCGGCAATCGCCATGCGCACGCCATCGCGCCTCAATGCGTCAAACGACTCGCGCACCGCCTCCACGCCGTGCGCCACGCGGTCATAACGCACAAGCCCGACCTTCGACGCCGTCTGCCGCTGCAAGACACGCACGAGATTCGCGTCGGTCATCGGCGTGAGCGGGTGGTTCTCCATGCCGGACTCGTTGAGCAATACGTCACCGACGAAGAGATGGCCGCGACAGATTGTTCGTCCGTTCTCGGGAAACGCTGGGCAAGCGATCGTGAAGGCTTCTGCGCCATCATCCTGCTGCCCGGCAGAGCTAGAAATGGAGCCAGGGCCAGACAGCGCATCGAGCAACGCATCCGTAACCGGACCGATATTGCCCGCCTCCGTCGAATCGAAGGTCGAGCAGTACTTGAAGAAAAATTGACGGCAACCTTGCGCGCGCAACCAGTCGAGCGCGGCGAGCGATTGCGATACCGCATCGGTGGCCGGGATGGTGCGCGATTTCAGCGCAACCACCAGCGCATCGGCCGCCACCGGTTCGTTTGAGCGCGGCACGCCAATGGTCTGAACCGTGCGCATGCCGCCGCGCACCAGCATGTTGGCGAGGTCCGTCGCGCCGGTGAAGTCGTCGGCAATACAGCCTAGAAGCGGCCGCGGCGATGAAGAGGTCATGGCAGTGCTCCTGCTATCACTTCGCCGCCGGCACGTCGATGCCGGGGAAAATCTTGATCACCGCCGAGTCGTCCTCGCCGCCGTGCCCGGCCGACGACGCCATCATGAACATCTGATGGGCCGCAGCCGAAAGCGGCAACGGGAATTTCGAACGACGCGCGGTATCCAGCACGAGGCCAAGATCCTTGACGAAAATATCCACTGCCGAGAGCGGCGTGTAATCGCCCTTGAGGATGTGCGGCACGCGGTTCTCGAACATCCACGAATTGCCGGCGCTATGCGTGATCACGTCGTAGAGCGATTCGGCGTCGACGCCCTCGCGCAAACCAAGCGCCATGGCTTCCGCGGCGGCGGCGATGTGCACGCCCGCGAGCAACTGGTTGATGATCTTCACTTTCGAGCCGACACCATGCGCATCGCCCAGCCGGTAAACCTTGCCGGCGATGGCGGCCAGCACATCCTCGCAGGCGGCGTAGGCCGCGGCGGGGCCTGAGGTCATCATGGTCATCTCGCCGGATGCGGCGCGCGCCGCACCGCCCGACACGGGTGCGTCGAGCATCTGCAGCCCGGCGGCCTCGATGCGCTGGCCAAGTTCGATCGCGAAGTCAGGGGCAACCGTCGCGCTCGCGATCACCACCCCGCCCGGCTTCATGCCGGCCACCGCGCCCTGCGCGCCGAACAGCACCGCCTCGGTTTGCACCGCGTTGACCACCAGCGTGATGACCACCTCGCACTGCGCCCCCAGGTCAGCGGGGTTTGCACAGGGGATGCCGCCCTCTGCAGCGAAGCGCTCCAGCACGGCGCTGCGCAAGTCGCACGCGTGCACCCTGAAACCTGCTCGCAGCAACGAGTGGGCAACGCCCAGCCCCATTGCTCCCAGGCCGATGACTCCGACATTTCTGGACATGCTCTACTCCGGGTGAGATTCGTATCGTTCGAGGCGCTCGCGCCGCCGGTACACCCGCGCGCTGCGCTCACGCCTCACGGATCAATGAATGGTCAAGGCTCAGCAAATGCCGGCCTCCGCCAGACGGCGGGCGGCGTTGTACATGTGCGTGCGGGCGGCGTTACGCGCTGCCATCGGATCGCCGGCGCGAATCGCCGCGACAATCGCCGCATGCTCGTCACGCACCTGGCGCGAAAAGTCTTCGCGCAGCGCCTCGTTGCGGCGCGTGATGACCGTGCCGGCCTCCAGGTACTGATTCAGGAACGCGAGTGTCTTGAGGAAATACGGATTGCCGGTGGCCACAGCGATCGCGCGATGAAAGGCCACGTCCTCTGCGACGCCGTCCTGCCCCTCGCTTACTGCCTCGTCGATCTTTGCCAGCGCGGCGTCGATCGACATCATGTCGGCGTCGCTGCGACGCATCGCGGCCTCCGAGGCGACCTCGGCTTCGATCGCCCGGCGCAGCGCGAGAATCTGCAACACCGAACCGGCTTCCACCGCTTCTGCGTAGTCGATGCGCAGCGGCCGGATCGCGCCGTGCGCAGCGATGAACACCCCGCTGCCCTGGCGCGGCTCCACCACGCCCTCGTTCTTCAGGCGCGAAATCGCCTCGCGGATCACCGTGCGGCTCACGCCGAACTGCTCGGCCAGCACGGCTTCGGTCGGCAGCTTGCCGCCGCGCGCAAAGGTGCCTTTATCGATCTGCTTGAGCAACTGCTGCGCAACCGTGTCGCTCAATGCGCGGGCGGGAATCTTTTCGAACATGTGACTCTCAATTAGTCATGTTATCGGGTCATCATACAAATTACAGATCAAATCTGCATCCACGAAAACCCTGGGCTCGACGCCGAGGGGCGGGTGCCCCTCTCAGCACGCCGGGTTTGCCAAGGCGCTACGCAGATAGAAAATCGGCGAGGTTGGCGAAATTCAAGGCATAAGCTATCTTCACGGCTTTCCGCACATCTGCGCGCAGGCCGGGCAGACGCCCGTTCCTTGCACCCGCAGGCGGCACGCCCCGTTATCCCACGCATTTCCCTGAAAAGGCCCATGAGCAAAGCCCCTCAAGCGTCTACCGCCGATCCTGCCAGCGCGCCTGACGTGACGGACGCCCCGGACAAGCCGGGCGACTCGTATGTCCAGTCATTCGCGCGCGGTCTGGCGGTGATCCGCGCGTTCAACGCGGAGCGCCCCGAGCAGACGCTCACTGACGTGGCCGCCGCCACTGGCCTCACGCGGGCCGGAGCGCGGCGCATTCTGCTGACCTTGCAGACGCTCGGCTATGTCGAAGCGGAGGGGCGCCTGTTCCGCCTGACGCCGAAGATTCTGGATCTCGGCTTCGCCTATCTGACCTCGATGCCATTCTGGAACCTGGCCGAGCCGGTGATGGAAGAGCTCTCGGCGCAAGTCCACGAAAGCTGTTCGGCAGCCGTGCTCGACCGCACGGAAATCGTCTACGTGCTGCGCGTGCCAACCCACAAGATCATGACGATCAACCTTTCGATCGGCAGCCGCCTGCCGGCGTATTGCACGTCGATGGGCCGGGTGCTGCTCGCCGCGCTCGATGACCAGACGCTCGACGCCACGCTCGGTTCGACGCAGTTGTACGCGCACACGCCGCGTACGGTCACCGACAAGGAAGAGCTGAAAAAGATCATCGCCCAGGTGCGCCGCCAGGGGTGGGCGATTGTCGATCAGGAACTGGAAGGCGGATTGATTTCGCTGTCCGCGCCGATTCGCAACCGGCAGGGGCGGGTGATTGCGGCCATGAATATCAGCGGCAATGCGCAGCGCAATTCGGCCAAGCAGATGGTGAAGGCGTTTCTGGAGCCGCTGCAGCAGGCGGCGCAGAATGTGTCGGATCTGGTGGCGCGGCGCGGGTAGGCGGGGGCTCAATCCCGCGCTTGCTGCCCCACTCAATCCCCCAAATAGCGCTCGACTAACCGTGTCCAATAAGCCGCACCAACCGTCAGATTCCGGTCGTTGAAATCATAGTGCGGGTTGTGCACCATGCAGCCGTCCTCGCCCACTCCATTACCAATACGCAGGAACGTCCCCGGCCGCTGTTGCAGCATGAACGCGAAGTCTTCGCTACCCATCAGAATGTCAGTTTGCGCGACCACCTTGTCGTCGCCCACCAGTTCGCGGGCCACTTCGATCGCGAATTCGGTTTCCGCCTCCGAGTTGACGACCACCGGGTAGCCTTCGATGTACTCGACCAGCGCCTTGCCGCCATAGCTTTGCGCCTGGCTCTCGGCCAGTTCGATGATGCGTTTTTTCAGCAGCGCGCGGACTTCCGGGCTGAACGAGCGCACGCTCAATTCAAGCCTGGCAGTACTGGAAATCACATTGTTGGCGGTGCCCGCATGCATCGAGCCGACCGTCACCACGGCCGGTTGCGATGGGTCGACATTGCGCGCCACGATGGTCTGCAGCGCCATCACAATGCTTGCCGCCACCACCACCGGGTCCACCGTCAGGTGCGGACGCGCCGCGTGGCCGCCCACGCCCTCGATCGTGATAATGGCCTTGTCGCCCGCCGACATGAACGGCCCCTTGCGAAACAGGAACACGCCCGGCTCCGCACCCGGATGGTTATGCACGCCGAACACGGCATCGCACGGAAAGCGCTCGAACAGGCCGTCTTCGATCATCTTCTTCGCGCCGCTGTCGATACCGCTTTCTTCCGCCGGCTGGAAATACAGATGGACGGTGCCCGAGAACCGCCGCGTCTTCGCGAGGTGCTCAGCCGCGCCGAGCAGCATCGTGGTGTGGCCGTCGTGGCCGCACGCATGCATCTTGCCGTACGTGCCGCTTGCGTAAGGCAGACCGGTCTCTTCGACGATCGGCAGCGCGTCCATGTCGGCGCGAATCCCGATGCTGCGCACGCCCTCGCCCACCCTGAGCGTGCCGACCACGCCGGTGCGCCCGACTCCGCGCGTCACCTGCCAGCCCCATTGCTCGAGCTTCCCTGCAACCAGCGCGGCGGTTGCGACCTCTTCGTAAGCGAGCTCCGGATGATGATGGATGTGGTGGCGAATCTCGCGCAGTTGCTCCGCTACGGGCGCGAGATGTTCGACTTCAGTGAACTGGCCGGCGGCATGGGATGCTTCGTTCATCGTGGACTCCGAATTGTTGGGCGCCGCAGCCAGCGCGGCGAACTGGCCAGCATTGTAGCCACACTATCGTGTGAGCGCCTGGCGCTCGGGCGTGAGCGCTAACCGTGCCGCCCATGCCCGTGCCCGTGCCCATGCCGTTAAAGACCGTGAGTCGCCGCGCCGCGCACCACTTCGACAAACGCGCGGCCGGCGTCTTCGAGTGCGCCGGAATTGTCGATGGTGGTCATCTGCACACCATCCGGCAATGAGAACGGTGCACGCCGCGCGAGCCGCGCCGCGACCTGCTCCGCGTTCTCGCGGGCCCGCGCGCCGAGGCGCGCTTCGAGCACATGCGGCGCGGCGTCGACATGCACAATGTCCGCGGCCGGATAACGGCGGAGCGTTTGCTCCAGATGTTGACGCGAGCCGTTGACGACCACCGTGCAGCCGCGCGCGAGCCAGCCGTCGAGTTCGATGCCGATGCCATAACGCAAGCCGTGGCTCGACCATTCCAGCGCAAAGAGGCCGAGTGCGGAGCGCGTCTCGAACTCTTCGGGCGTCAACTCGACGTGATCTTCGCCGTTGCCGCTCGGCCGGGTAATGTAGCGATGCGCAAACAGGATAGGCTCGCCGGTGACCCGGTTACGCGCGAACCCCAGCAGTGAATCCTTGCCCGCGCCGGACGGGCCCATCACGTAGATCAAACGGCCATTCATTGTTGCTCCACTCCACCAGTCTGAAACGGCAAGCGCTGCCATAGCACGAAGGGTTCGCCGGGCGCCGGTTCGACGAACAGCGCCGCAGCGTCGACCACCAGAGGCCCCAGCGCGGCAATCCTGTCGTGCCACCACGCGACGAGCGCCGCGCGTTCATCCACGGCTTCGAGCGAACTGGACAGCGTCATATGAAAACGGAATTCGTCGAACACGTACGGATAGCCCCATTCGACCAGCAAGGCGCGCTGGCGCTCGGTCAACGGGGCCGCCATCCGGCGTGCCAGATCGGCTGCGGACGGCTTGGCCCGCAAGCCGCCGAGCGTACGCATGGCGCTCGAGGCCAGCTCGCGCATGCCGGCTTCGCCCACGGGTTCAGCGGGCCGCAGCGCGACGAAATCGCCTAGCGTGGCGGCTTCGACCCGCAAGCTAAAAGGGAGGCGTTGCTGGGCCCAGTGGCGCGCGTCATCGAGCACCGTGCGCGGCGTCACGCCGTCAGCAAGCCGAAAGGGAGCGACCAGCGTGCCATGCCAGCCGTAACGGCGCGGCGCCTGGGTCAGTTCGCTCACCGGACGGGCGAGCGTGAGCGGTTGCGGCGGCGTGTAGGCGAGGCCGCTTTCCACGTCGCCGCCGAGCCATTCAGAACCGGCCTGCCACCATGCAGAATCGCGCGATGGTGCGTAATACACCGCAAAACGCGCCTCGGCTGACCATTCGAACCCTTCGTTCGCCTCGTTCACCCCCCACGCCGCGCTGCTCATACGTCGTTTTCCACCATCAGTTGCACGCGGTCCGCAGCAAAGTGCGTCACGCCGTATTTGACCGGGACGCCTTCCAGATCGACGTCGACGTTCTCGACCCACAAGACCGGCTGCTGGCGGTTGATATTCAGGCGCCGCGCCACTTCCGCCTCCGGCAGCACGCTGCCGATGCGGCTCCACTTGCGCAGGTAGTCGGACACGCCGAATTCGGCCAGCGCCTTGGTGATACCGCCGGTACGCTGGAGCACGTCAGGCAGGTCCGCAAAGCGCGCCGCGGGATACCAGCTGCGTGCATAGGTCAGCGGCACGCCGTCCGACTGGTTGAGCGTCTCGATCCGGTAAACCGCGGCCCCGGCGCGCAGGCCAAGCGCCTTGGCGACATTCGGCTCGGCCTTCACGCGCGCCGCCGACAACATGGCGCCGGCCGTGGTGTGATGCTGCTGGCGCAGGTTCTCGGTAAAGCGGGTGCGGCGGCCAATCGTATAGTCGATCGCGCCGGGTTGCACGAACGTGCCGCGCCCCTGCTCCACACTCACGAGGCCCAGAGCGGCGAGGCCCAGCATGGCGCGGCGCACGGTATGGCGATTGACGTCGAAGCGCTTGGCCAGTTCGCCTTCGCTCGGCAGGCGTCCCTCTGCGCCGAAACCGCTGGCCGCGATTTCCGCGGCGAGGATCTGCTCGATTTGCCGCCACACGGCAACGCCCGCGCCCCGTTCGAGCTGCGTGCCCGGCATGGCGGTATCGTTCGATGTCATGGTGCTGTCATTCCCTTCAGTTCAAATATTCGTTGTGACGTGCATTGTAGTGCGCAAGCCGTGATGGAAATATGAAAACACGAGTGTGCCGCAAGCACAACCATTTTAGCTCTAAACGTCTAGACGTTTAGATGAATAGATGGTCAAATGATGTCTCGCTGGATCAACAGGAACCCCGATGAGTGCCCCTAGTGTCACTGCCGCCTCGCCTTCCTCCGCCACGCGGCGCGCATGGATGGCCGTGCTCGCGCACACGCCGCGCGCCGAACTTGAAGCCGCACTGACTCGCGCGCTGGATGGCGCGAGCCCCCCGGAATTCGACTGGCTGCGGCCGCCGGAAACCGGTCTTGCCATGGTGCGCGGCCGCGTCGGCGGCAGTGGCGACGCCTTCAATCTCGGCGAAGCCACCGTCACCCGCGCCACGCTGCGCCTGCGCAGCCCGGCCGAGCATGCGCCGGTGGGCGTGGCCTGCCACCTGGGCCGCGACCGCCGCCGCGCCGAACTCGCCGCCATTGCAGACGCATTGCTGCAACTGCCCGAGCAGCACGCGCGGCTGCACGGTCAACTGATCGAACCGCTCGCCGCCCAGCTCGCCGAACGGCGCGCCACACGGCGCCAGGAAGCCGCGTCCACGCGCGTCGAATTCTTCACGATGGTGCGAGGCGACTGATGGACAACCTGACGAAACACGCGATGAACTCCTCACAGATTGCCCTCTCCACCCTCGCCCCCGGCTTTGTGGATCCGGTGCACGATACCCAGGCGGTGTTCCGCACGCTGCTCGACGCGCTGTCGCGGCCCGGCACGGTAGGCGTGGTGGAAAACGTGCTGCCGGCCGCGCAAGCGTCGGGCTCGCACCGCTCACGCGCCGATCTGGCCGCCCTCGCCGCGCTGCTCACGCTGTGCGATTACTCTACGCCGGTTTGGCTCGCGGAGCCGGACGCCGCCTTGGCCTCCGCATTACGCTTTCATACCGGCGCGCCGCTGGTCGACGAGGTACACGACGCGGCGTTTGCCTATATCCATGACGCCGCGCTGTTGCCGGAACTCGAACATTTCTCGCTCGGCGCAGCGGAAACACCGGAGCAATCGGTGACCCTGCTGATCCGCGTGGAAGCGCTGACCGGCGGCCCGCAAGTCGTGCTGAGCGGCCCCGGCATCGAGCACACCGCCACCATCTCGCCGCTCGGCCTGCCCGAACACTTCTGGCGCGAACGCGCCAGCCTGGCGCCGCTGTTTCCGTGCGGCATCGATTGCTATCTCGTCTGCGGCAGCACGCTGATCGGCTTGCCGCGCACAACTCATGCAAAGGTGAACTGATGTACGTTGCCGTCAAGGGTGGAGAGCGCGCGATCGAAGCATCGTGGCGCCTGCTCGACAAGTCACGCCGCGGCGATACGCGGCTGCCTGAATTGAGCGTCGGACAGATCCGTGAGCAATTGCGTCTCTCGGTGGCCCGTGTGATGACCGAAGGCTCGGTGTACGACGAAGAGCTCGCCGCACTGGCCATCAAGCAGGCCGCAGGCGATCTGGTGGAGGCGATCTTCCTGCTGCGTGCGTATCGCACGACATTGCCGCGTTTCGGCTACACGCAGCCGCTCGATAGCGAAGCGATGGTCGTCGAGCGGCGCATCTCCGCCACCTTCAAGGACGTGCCGGGCGGGCAGTTGCTCGGCGCCACTTACGATTACACGCAACGCCTGCTGGATTTCACGTTGATGGCTGAAGCGCAGGCCAACGGCGAAGAATCCGCCAAAAGCGCCGGCAAAGATGCCCACAAGAGCGCCGCCGCAGCACCCGACGCCAGGCCGGAATCGATGCCGCGCGTCGTCACGCTGCTCAACAAGGAAGGGCTGATCGAGCAGGAAACGCCCATTCCCGGCGCAGCCGAACCGGGCGACCTGACGCGCGAGCCGCTTTCGTTCCCGGCGAATCGCGCCACCCGCTTACAGAATCTTGCACGCGGCGACGAAGGCTTCCTGCTGGCGATGGGCTATGCAACGCAGCGCGGTTATGCGAACTCGCATCCGTTCGCGGGCGAAATCCGCTTCGGCTCGGTAAGCGTCGAGATGGAACTGGATGAACTGGGCGAGGCGGTGGAGATCGGCGAGATCGACATTACCGAATGCCAGATGATCAACCAGTTTGCCGGCAGTGGCGAGGTGCCGCCCACCTTCACGCAGGGCTACGGTCTCGCCTTCGGTCATTCGGAGCGCAAGGCCATGGCCATGGCGCTGGTGGACCGCGCACTGCGCGCCGAAGAGCTCGGTGAAACACTCTCCTCGCCGACCCAGGATATCGAATTCATGCTGTCGCATAGCGATAACGTGGAAGCGTCCGGCTTCGTCCAGCATCTGAAACTGCCGCACTACGTGGACTTCCAGGCCGAGCTTGAACTGGTGCGCCGTTTGCGGGCGCAGCATGCCGCGCAAGCGGAGCAGGCGGCACGGCAGGAACAACCAGCAGAACACGTAAAAGCGCCTACGGCACTGCAAAGCGCCAACGGCCACGATCAGCAGGAGCAAGCCGCATGAACGCGCCCGAAACACTCATGGCCAGCGAGCCCTTCGACAGCGCCGCCGTTGGCTACAACTTCGCTTATCTGGACGAGCAAACCAAGCGGATGATCCGCCGCTCGCTGTTGAAAGCCGTTGCGGTGCCCGGCTATCAGGTGCCGTTCGCCTCGCGCGAAATGCCCTTGCCGTTCGGCTGGGGCACGGGCGGCATCCAGGTGACCGCCGCGATCATCGGCCGTAGCGATACGCTGAAGGTGATCGACCAGGGTTCCGACGAGACCACCAACGCGGTCAATATCCGCCGCTTCTTTGCACGCACGGCCGGCGTGGCGACCACGCGCCGCACCGCGGAAGCCACAATCGTGCAGACCCGTCACCGGATTCCCGAGACGCCGCTCACCGACAAGCAGATTCTGGTCTACCAGGTGCCGATGCCCGAGCCGCTATTCCGGCTCGAACCGCGCGTGGCCGAAAGCAAGAAGCTGCATGCACTGGCCGACTACGGCCTGATCAGCGTGAAGCTGTACGAGGACATCGTGCATCACGGCAGCATTGCCACGACGTACGACTATCCGGTGATCGTCAACGAGCGCTATCTGACCTCGCCCTCGCCGATCCCGAAGTTCGACAATCCGAAGATGAACATGAACCCCGCGCTGCAGTTGTTCGGCGCCGGGCGCGAGCGGCGCATCCACGCCATTCCGCCGTACACCAAGGTGCGCAGCCTCGACTTCGACGACCATCCGTTCGAAATCCAGCGCTGGGAGCACGCCTGCGCGCTGTGTGGTTCGAAGGAAAGCTTCCTCGACGAAATGATCGTCGACGATGCGGGCACACGCATGTTCGTCTGCTCGGATAGCGATTACTGCCACGAACGCCGCGAACAGCAGGCAGGCGATCAAGCCGAAGGAGAATCCGCATGAGCGCGCGCATGACACCGCTGATGAGCGCCCGCGCCATCACCAAGCAATACGGCGGCCGCAACGGCTGCCGTAATGTGAGCTTCGATCTGTATCCGGGCGAGGTGCTGTGCATCGTCGGCGAATCGGGTTCGGGCAAGACCACCTTGCTCAACACGCTCGCGCTGCGCACCGAGGCCGATAGCGGCACCCTGCACTACCATGCCACGCACGGCGAGCAGCTCGATCTGCTGGCGCTGTCCGAGCCGCGCCGCCGTTTGCTGATGCGCACGGAATGGGGCTTCGTGCAGCAGAATCCGCGCGACGGCCTGCGCAGCGGCGTATCGGCCGGCGCCAATATCGGCGAACCGCTGATGGCGGTCGGCGCGCGCCATTACGGGCAGATCCGCCACACGGCGACGCAATGGATGGAGCGGGTGGAACTGGACCCGGCGCGTATCGACGAATTTCCCGCCGCTTTTTCCGGCGGCATGCAGCAGCGCCTGCAGATTGCGCGCAATCTGGTCACCGGGCCGCGCCTCGTGTTCATGGACGAACCCACCGCCGGTCTCGATGTGTCGGTGCAGGCACGCCTGCTCGACCTGTTGCGCACGCTCACCACCACGCTGCATCTGTCGGTGCTGATCGTCACGCACGATATCGGCGTGGCGCGTCTGCTCGCGCATCGCCTGATGGTCATGCAGGGCGGCGAGGTGGTCGAAGCGGGGCTGACCGATCAGGTTCTCGACGATCCGCAGCACCCGTACACGCAAACGCTGGTTTCTTCCGTTCTGCCGGTTTGAGGTCCACGATGTCATCCATCGAATCACACGCGCACGAACGCGCTTTCATCGACAACGCCGCGCTCATGCTGCGCGCCGTCAATATACGCAAAACCTTTACGCTGCATGCGCAAGGCGGCGTGCAGATCGACGCGCTCGCGGGCGTTTCGCTCGAAGTCGAACAGGGCGAATGCGTCGTGCTGGTCGGGCCTTCGGGCGCCGGCAAGAGCACGTTGCTGCGCTGCCTGTACGGCAACTATCTGGCGAGTTCCGGCTCCATTGCGATCCGCTCGGACGCTCACGATGAGCAGCACGTCGCCATTACCGGCGCCGAGCCGCATGACGTGCTGCGTCTGCGCCGCAACGTGGTCGGCTATGTGAGCCAGTTCCTGCGCGTGATTCCGCGCGTCACCACCCTCACGCTGGTCGCCGAACCGCTGGTGTCGCGCGGCGTGGCCGAAGACGAAGCGCGCGAGCGCGCCGCGGCGCTGCTGGCGCGCCTGAACGTACCGGAGCGGCTGTGGTCTCTCGCACCCGCCACGTTCTCCGGCGGCGAGCAACAGCGTGTGAACATTGCACGCGGGCTGATCGCCGGACATCCGCTGTTGCTGCTCGACGAGCCCACGGCCTCGCTCGACGCCGAAAACCGCGACGTGGTCGCCGATCTGATCACTGAAGCACGCGAGCGCGGTGCGGCGATTGTCGGTATCTTCCACGATGAAGACACGCGCACGAAAGTGGCAACGCGCCGCCTCGAACTCCAGCCGCCGCTGCGTCATCAAGCGGCGCTACACTGACCTACAACCCAGCATACTGACTACGGAGCATGTCGATGTTGATCAGGAACGCTCGCATCGTGACGCGAGACGATGTATTTACCGGCGTGGTGCGCATCGAAGACGGCAAGATCCATGACGTCGAACGCGGCACCACCTCGGCACGCGAGGCCGAAGACTGGGACGGCGATTATCTGCTGCCCGGTCTGATCGAACTGCACACGGACAATCTCGAGAAGCATCTGATACCGCGGCCCGGCGTGCAGTGGAATACGGATGCGGCCTTTGTGATCCACGATGCGCAGGTGGCGGCAGCCGGCATCACCACCGTGTTCGACGCGCTCGCCATCGGCTCGCGCTCGAATATCGGTCTGCGCGGCCGCGATCAGCAGATGCAGTGCGCGCAGGCACTGCGCCGCTTCTCCGAGCGGCAACTGCTGCGCGCGGAGCACTTTCTGCATCTGCGCTGCGAAATCGCCACGGCCGATGTGATCGAACTGTTCGATCTGTTGTGCGAGCATCCGCTGCTGCGCCTCGCTTCGGTAATGGATCACACGCCGGGCCAGCGGCAATGGCACGACCGCGAGCAATGGCGCCGCTTCCAGGAACGCAATGGCAAGCTGACCGACGAGCACGTGACAATCACACTCGCGGCGTTGACCGATGAACAGCAGCTTTACGCGGATGTGCACCGCCGCGAGATCGTCGCGCGCTGCAAGACGCTCGGCCTGCCGGTGGCGAGCCATGACGACACGCTCGTCGAGCACGTCGAACAGGCCGCCGCCGAAGGCATCGTGCTGGCCGAATTCCCGACCACCCGCGTCGCCGCGGAAGCGGCGCGCGAGCATCGCATTTCCACCATCATGGGCGCACCGAATATCGTGCGCGGCGGTTCGCACTCGGGCAACGTGTCCGCGCTCGAACTCGCCAAGGCGGATCTGCTCGACATCCTTTCGTCGGATTACGTGCCGTCGAGCCTCTTGACCGCCGTGTTCGAGTTGGTCGACAAGGCGGGCTGGACGCTGCCGCGCGCCATGGCGACGGTGTCGGCCGAACCGGCGCGCACGGCCGGACTGCATGACCGCGGCGCGATCGAGCCCGGCCTGCGGGCGGATTTCGTGCGGGTGACGATGCTCGATACGCTGCCGGTGCCGCGTGCGACCTATCGCGAAGGTGCGCGAATCGTTTGAACGGAGGCCCGAAAAACCTCTGACAGTGTGCGGATAGCGCAACAACAACGGGACTGGCCGCCCCATCGCGCGGCGGCCAGAATCCCGCTCCCTCCCCGCGACCACTCGCGTCGCACCAGTAGACAACTTCTTTACGCAGCAGTTACGATGCGGTCCGCATACGCAAACGACCGCCGGAAAGCGGCTGGCATGTTTTTGCGGACGCAGCGCAGGCCACATGTCCAGCCTGCCTGAGTCTGCGCACGCCGGGGCGCCTGGCCTCGAACGCTGCCATGCCGCGCCATCCGGTGTTCTACTGAGTACGCAATCTTTTTGACCTGATAAGCTTTGCCCGCGCTGCAGGCCGCCCCGGCCGGCAGCCGTTGATCCCTGCCCGGTCGTGAGTCGCGCCGGGCACGATCCCGCAGCGGCACAACCGCATGCGGGAGTAATACGAACCACTCCGAGGAGTAAAACAGTGAAAAAACTGCTAGCGGCTTTGACGGTTGCTCTGCTTGCCACCGTCTCGATTGGCGCACATGCGAAAGACTGGTCGACCATCCGGTTCGGCGTAGACGCCAGCTATCCCCCGTTCGAATCGAAGGGCCCGGACGGCAAGCTCGTTGGTTTCGATATCGACCTCGGCAATGAAATCTGCAAGCGCCTCGCGGCAAAATGCGTCTGGATCGAAAACGACTTCGACGGCATGATCCCGGCACTGAAGGCGAAGAAGTTCGACGGCGTGCTGTCGTCCATGTCGATGACGCCGCAACGTGCCGAACAGATCGCCTTCTCGTCCAAGCTGTTCAACACGCCGACGCGCCTCGTCACCAAGAAGGGTTCGGGTCTGCAGCCGACGCCGGAATCGCTGGCCGGCAAGACGGTTGGCGTCGAACAGGGCACGATCCAGGAAACCTACGCGAAGACCTACTGGGAGCCGAAGGGCGCCAAGGTGGTCTCGTACCAGAACCAGGACCAGGTCTACACCGACCTGCTGTCGGGCCGTCTGGACGCCTCGCTGCAAGATGCAGTAGAAGCTGACATTGGCTTCCTGAAGACGCCGCGCGGCGCCGGCTACGCGTTTGCCGGCAATGACATCGTCGACGAGAAGATTCTCGGCAACGGTGCCGGCATCGGCCTGCGCAAGGAAGACGCCGACCTGAAGGCCAAGGTCGACAAGGCGATCGCCGACATCATCAAGGACGGTACGTACAAGAAGCTCGAGAAGAAGTACTTCGACTTCGACGTGTACGGCAGCTAAGCTGTGACTGGCGCGGTACGCCGCGCCCCACCGCCTGGCATCACCCGACGGGCCCCGCAGCAGATGCGGGGCCCGTTTCTTTTGGCGCAGCCCATTGCGGCGGCAGATCGGCTAAGATCGAACGTCTGCCTTGCGCCGCGCGAGCCGCACCGGTCGTGCCGCAAGCCGTGCAAGCCTGCATTTTTTAAACTGAAATCAACGACATAGCGCCGCCACCCCCGTGAGGCCGGCGCCCTCCAGAGACTATGCAAACCTTAACCCATCCGCTGATTTCCCCGACACTCGGCACCGCGCGCAACCTGACGAGTTTTCACTATGGACCCGGCGGCGGGCAAAAAATCTATATCCAGTCTTCGCTGCACGCCGACGAGCTGCCCGGCATGCTGGTGTCGTGGGCACTGCGCCGCAAGCTCGAAGCGCTCGAAGCCGCCGGCAAGATCCAGGGCGAAGTGGTGGTGGTGCCGGTCGCGAACCCGATCGGCCTGAACCAGCATTTCCTCGGCCATCTCTCGGGCCGCTTCGAAACCAATACGGCGCAGAACTTCAACCGCAACTTCCACGATCTCGCGGCCCTCGTGCTGCCGGTCATCGAAGCGCGCCTCACCGACGATATCGACCACAACCGCAAGGTAATCCGCACCGCCATGCGCGAGCGCCTCGACGCACTCAAGGCGGAGACGGAACTGGAATCGCATCGTCTCGCGCTGCAGAAACTGTCGTACGACGCGGATGTCGTGCTCGACCTGCACTGCGACTGGGAGGCTGCCATGCACCTCTACACCAACCCGGACCTGTGGCCGGAAGTCGAACCGCTGGCGCGCTACCTTGAATCCAAAGCGTCGCTGCTCGCGCTCAATTCGGTGGGCAACCCGTTCGACGAAATCCATAGCTTCTGCTGGTCGGACCTGCGCGGCCGGTTCGGCGAGCGCTTCCCGATTCCGAACGGTTCGGTGTCGGTCACGATCGAATTGCGCAGCCAGCGCGACGTCTCGTATGAGTTCGCCGAGCACGACGCGCAGGCAATCATCGAGTATCTGACGCATCGTGGCGTGATTGCCGGCACCCCGGCGCCGCTGCCCGCGCTCGAATTTGCCGCCACGCCGCTTGCCGGCGCCGAGCCGATTGTCGCGCCGATCAGCGGCGTGCTGGTGTACCGCACCGAGCCGGGCACCTGGGTCGACGTCGGTCATCCGATCGCCGACATCGTCGACCCGCTGACCGACCGCGTGGTGACGCTCAAGAGCGGCGTGGCCGGCGTGATGTATGCACGGCATATCACGCGTTTTGCCACCGCGGGCCTGGAATTCGCGCGCATCGCCGGCGCGAAGGCTTTCCGCTCGGGTTCGTTGCTGTCCAACTGATAGCGTGCGTGACGGTAGCGGCACAAACGCCGCTACCGGCTTAACTAACGGCCGTCTGGTGCCCCCCGTCTGGCGGCCCCTCGCATTCTCTTAGTTGTGCGTAACATAATTCACCTAATCGCGCTTCGCAGCGATCGCCCGGCCTCTGGTCCCTCACGAAGTCCCGCCCGTCTGCTTCGGGCCATATACCACAGCTTTGCAAGCACGGCACTCACGGTGCCAGCCGATTGCAATCTGTTGCACTCCGGCGCTGCGGCGCGCAAACGTTGTCTTCACAGGCGCATCAGCGCCTGGACCGTGCACGACATTCCCCGGGCCCGTAATCCAACTGTAGCGTTCGCGCGACAATTTTAAAAAATTACTTACCTGTCACATAGCTTTCGCCACCCTCCATTAAATTTGCGGCCATCGCGTGACCTGCCAACAGAGCCAGGCACACGATCGCCTCTTTTTAATCGGAGAATCTCTTGAACAAGAAAGTATTAGCCACCGCCATCCTCGCAGCTTTCGCAGGCGCCGCTCACGCTCAAAGCAGCGTCACGCTGTACGGCCTGGTCGACGCAGGTGTCACGTACGTGAATCACGCCACCACCTCCGCGGGCCCGAAGAGCCTGTACCAGTTCGGCGACGGCGTCTCGCAAGGCAGCCGTTGGGGCCTGCGCGGCTCTGAAGACCTCGGTGGCGGTCTGAAGGCAATCTTCAACTTGGAAAACGGCTTCAACGTGGGTAACGGCACGCTGGGTCAGGGCAGCACGGAATTTGGCCGTCAAGCCTACGTCGGCCTGACGCAGAACGGCGTCGGCTCGCTCACGCTCGGCCGTCAATACTCGTTCTCGACCGACTATCTGGGCGGCTCGTATGCCAACGGCGGCCAGACCGTCGCCGGCAACTACGGCTACCACATCAACGATATCGACCAGCTCACGTCGAGCCGTATCAACAACTCGGTCAAGTTCAACAGCGCGAACTTCTACGGCCTGACGTTCGGCGCGATGTACGGCTTCTCGAACACTGCTGGCGCGTTCTCCGGCGCACCGAGCACCCAGACGAATGCCTCGTCGTCTGCCTACAGCTTCGGCCTGAACTACACGAACGGCCCGCTGGGTATCGGCGCAGCGTACACCGACATCCGCTATCCGGGCTCGGCCTCGCCGTCTTTCCCGACGGCGTTGTCAAATTCGGTGGCAACGATCAAGAACAGTGTCGTGAAGGATCTGGCTACGACCGGCGTTGGCGCCAAGTACTCGATCGGACCGGCTACGGTGTGGGCTCTGTGGACGCACACGAACATCGAGCAGATCATCGGCCACATGACCACGTTCAATGCGTATGAAGCAGGCGCCAAGTACGCCATCACGCCGGCACTGACGGGCGCGCTGGGCTACACGTACATGCAGGCCAAGGATCTGACCAACGGCCACTGGAACCAGATCGACGCCAGCGTTGACTACGCACTGAGCAAGCGCACCGACGTGTACCTGCTCGGCGTGTTCCAGGACGCCAAGGGCACGACCTCGACCGGCGCACAACTGCAATCGCAGATCGGCGTGAGCACGGGCAGCTACCTGCCGACAGCCGGCGCCGACACGCAACTGGCCGTTCGCGTGGGCCTGCGTCACAAGTTCTAAGCGGAAACTGCGTCTCCGGGAGGGCGGCACGCTTCCCGGAACGTACCGTGTGTATCAAGAAACGCCTGAACGAAGGCGCCTGTCATGGGCGCTCAGTTCGGGCGTTTTGCATTTGAAGGACGCCCTCGCCGCGCGCCGATTCCTGGTCACCAGCCCATGTTATACGACGACATACCATAACCCAATCTCAGCAATCTCCATACAGTTGGTCGAAGCCAGGCATAAGACGTCAAAATCCGTCAAATTTGGGGTAAACACCAACCGGCCACGGCTTACGCCAACGCCCTACGTGAGATACGATGACCGACAATAAAGTCTCGCGGATGGCCACTCCGCCCTCAAGCGTCCGGCTGGGATCCCTTCAATTGCGCAGGCAAGCGTCGGGAGCCGATTCGCAACCATGAAGTCAGTCATTCTCGCCCGCATAAAAGCGAAAACATTGAGTTAAACAAAATACCAACGATCTTTAAACTGGAGATGGAGATATGAGTATCAAGCGAGTCGCGCTTTACCGTGGAGCGGTAACGGCGCTGTGTGCAGCCTTCTCGGCGGGTGTTCCGCTTGCCGCGCACGCCCAGAGTAGCGTGACGTTGTACGGCGCCGTCGATAACGGATTCAGCTACAGCAGCAATCAGCATGGCAATCACAACTTCTACATGAGCCAGGGTTACCTGAACGCGAGCAAGTTCGGCTTTCTCGGCTCAGAAGACCTGGGTGGCGGCCTGAAAACGATCTTCCGGCTCGAAGCCGGCTACAACTCGCTAACTGGTGCAGCCAGTTCGTCGGGCTATGAATTCAACCGCCAGGCCTATGTCGGGTTGAGCGATGACCAATACGGCACGTTCACGTTGGGGCGCCAGTACACGCCGTACTTCAACTACGTCGGTGCACTGGGCCCGACCGGCTACCTGACCGGGGCAACCGGCGCACACCCGGGCGACCTCGACGCGCTCGACACCACCTTGCGCTTCAACAATTCGCTGACCTATACGTCGCCGCTGATCAGCGGCCTGCAGGGTAGCGTGCAGTACGGTCTGGGTGGCGTGGCGGGCCATTTCGGCCAAGGCAATACGCTCAGCGCGGCGCTGCGCTACGAGATGGGCAATTTCAGGGCCGCCGTCGGCTATGTTCACCTGAACGACCTCGCCAGCAGCAACGCGGTGGGCACCGTAGCCGACAACTCGCCCGTCAACAGCGCCTACGCCAGCGCCGAAACCAACCAGATGGTCGCGGCGGCGGCGCAGTACAAGTTCGGCGGTTTGATGGTCGGGCTGAACTACTCGAATGTGCTGTATCGTCCGGGCACCGTGTCCGCTTTCAGGCAGACAGCCGTGTTCAACACCTATGGCCTGATATCCACCTACCAGCTGACGCCGGCAATCGTGCTGGCCGGCGGGTATAGCTACACCCGGGCGAGCGAGTCGAACAACATTTCCGATTCGGCACGCTATAACCAGGTCTCGTTCGAGCAGACCTATTCGTTCTCGAAACGCACCTGCGTCTACTTCCTCGAGGCGTATCAGCACGCCAGCGGCCAGGCGCTTGCGTCGAACGGCACATCGATTGTCAACGCGGTAGCGGTCGTCGGCGATTCGCAAAACGGCACCCCCTCGTCGGGACCGTCGCAGTTTGTCGGCACCATCGGCCTGCGTCACTTCTTCTGAAATGACGTTGCCCGGGAACGCATGAGTTGAACGGGTCGGCGGCAGGCAGGCAAGCGATGCCGCCGACCTTACATATCGCATGCAGTGGATGTTATGGCGCGGGCACCCGACGGGTCCACGACTTCAGCAATCCGGCAATCGTGCAGCGATTCGTCCGATTATTGCCTGTCGAGCGGCGCCACCGTCCAATCAATCAAGTTTGTTCAGACCCAATGCCCCGGTTGTGTCGTGGCGCGGACATGTCGCCTACATAACGCCAATATTGTCACCCGTGATGCAACACGTAAAATAAACCAACACGCATCACGGTTAAAACGGAACATGACTGCACTACCGTCACCGGGCGTATAAAGGTGGAGACGAAGTGGTCCAGTCCATAAATCGTAGAGCAGCGCTAGTCGCCCTTGCCCATGCTGGCCTGCTGTGCATGCGCCCCACTTTCGCATCCAGCCCTGCGCCACGTGTCGTGTTCCTCAATCCCGGCGAGGCCACCGAACGTGGGACGGGGCAGCACTGGCAACTGGTTTCGCGATTCATGCGGGTGGCGGCCAAAATCTTCGGCATGCAACTGGAGGTCCTGTACGCCGAACGTGACCACCTGCTGATGGTGCGTCAGGCAAAGGAAGTCGCAGAGCGCATCGACGCACCTGATTATGTGGTGATCGTCAACGAGAAGATGGTTGCCGATCACATGCTGAAGGCGCTCGCGCGTTCGCCCGCCAAGGTCCTGTTGATCCACAATGACCTCACGCCAGGTCAGCGCCGCGAGATCGGCAACGAACGGGAAGGCATCCGCAACTGGATAGGCACGGTAACAGCAAACGCCGCGCAAGCCGGGGAGCGCCTGATGCAATATCTATATCAGCGCGTAAGCCCAAGGGGCGCGCAGGTGATCGGCATCACGGGGGACCCGAATACCCCGGTGTCGCTCGAGCGTGCTCAGGGAGTCGAGACATTCCTGTCCCGCGTTCCCGATGCGCATGCGTGTCAACTGGTGTTCGGCGACTGGAGCTATGCCGATAGCGCGCAAAAGGCTCGCGTACTGCTGGCGCGCTACCCCGAGGCCAACGTGATCTGGGCTGCGAACGACGCCATGGCGCTCGGCGCCCTGAGCGCAGTCGAAGAGCGCCACGCGCACGTGCTGGTGGGCGGCATGGGAGCGTTGCCGGAGGCCCTGCTCAGTGTCGCCAACGGTGGTCTGGCCGCCATGGTGGCAGGCGACTATTTCATGGGAGCATGGGCGATGGTTCTGCTGTACGACTACCATCACGGCAGGGACTTTGCCGCATCCGGAGACGTGCGCCTGAAACTCGACTTCCTTCGCGTCGTGCACCGCGAGATCGCGGCTCAATACTATGACACCGTGTTCACACATGGAGAGTCCCTGAACTTCGCTCTCTACTCGAAGTACCTGCATCCTGATTCTGGTCCGTACGACTTCGCTCTGCAACGAATCCTGAACGCCATCCCGGCACTCTCATGATGCATTTCTCGCCGCGCCATGCGCTGTACTCGCTGAGCCTGCACACCAAGCTGATGCTGGCGCTTGCCGTGCTTGTCGCGCTTGTTGCCGGCAGTTCGGCCTATGTCGTGGCGGAGCACGAACGCGAACGCCGCTTGAGCGCGCTGGAGCAGCGTGCCGCGCGGATCGCCGATCTGCTGAGTCATTCGCTGGCGCAGCCACTGTGGAACATCGACCGGACAGCAATCGACGAACAACTCACGGCGCTCGCCCCCAACCCCGAGGTCGTCGAATACGCGGTCACAGCGACGAACTACGGCACCATCTCCACGGTCAAGGGACCGCACCCCTACGACAGCAACGACAACGTGGTTTGGGTGCGCCCGATCGAATACACCCCACCGGGCGACGCGCCGCGGGAGAAGATTGGCGAGGTCCGCGTGGTCCTCACGCGCGCCGTGGCCGAACAGTCCATCACCGCCGCACGCCGCGCCATCCTCTGGACGGTGGCAATCATCGTAGCGGCGCTTTATCTCGTCACGTTCGTTCTGCTCAAGCGGATGGTAAGCGGTCCGATCAATCGTCTCGAGGAAATGGTTGACCGGATCGCCGGCGGCGACCTTCTGGCACGCTGTGTCGTGGAGTCCGGCGATGAACTGGGCCGGCTCGCCATCCGCGTGAATTCGATGGCGGAACGGCTGCGCCAATCCACCACCTCTTTGCGTGAAAACGAAAGAAAATACCGCAGCATTGTTGAGAACGCGCTAGAAGGCATCTTCCTGCTCGATCGCTGCGGCAGGCTGACCGAAGCCAACCCCGCCATGGCGCACCTGCTTGGCTACCCGAACCCGGCTGCGCTGATTGCAGCAGGCGCAGTGGCCTCCTACAGGCATCCGTTTGCGCCGGAACAAACCGCGGAACTGTTCGAGGTGCTGCGCGCGAGGGGCGAGATCGTGGGTGTCGAGCTGCGTTTGACCCGTCTGGACGGAGTCCCGATCTGGGTGGAGCTGAACGCTCGCGGCGTCGACGTCGACGGCGACTATGCGCCCTTGCTGGAAGGCCTCATGACCGATGTGACCGCCCGCAAACGGGTGGTGGAAAACCTGCGGCAGCACCGCGACCAGCTCGAACGCGAAGTAGCCGAACGCAAGCGCACCGAGGCAGAATTACTGACTTCACGCGAGCGCCTGCGGCAACTTTCCGCGCATCTGGAAGCCATTCGCGAGGAGGAGCGCAAACGCATTGCGATGGAGATCCACGACGACCTTGGCCAGTTGCTAACCGCCCTGAAAATGGACGTCTCGTTGCTGAGGATGCACCTCGCGGACGATTCGGCTGCACTTCACAAGGCCAACGGCATGCGCGAGCTGGTCGAAAAAACCATTGAGATTGTGCGCAGCGTGGCAAGTCACCTGCGTCCGGCCGCGCTCAATTTCGGCCTCGCCTCGGCGCTCGAGTGGCTTGCCCAGGATTTCACGCGGTATACGCAGATTCCCTGTCACTTTCATCTTGAGGGTCCTGAGCCGCGCCTCTCCGACGCATCAGCAACAGCAATCTTTCGCATCGCCCAGGAATCGTTGACCAATGTCGCCCGTCACGCCCACGCGACCCGCGTCGACGTGACGCTGTGCCACCACGAACAGGGAGTCGAACTGACAATCCGTGATGACGGGCGTGGTTTCGACGTAGCGGCAGCGCGCGACGGCTACTCATACGGCCTCCTTGGAATGGCCGAACGCGCGCGGCTGATCGACGCCAACCTGCGGTTCGAAAGCGCCACCAAGGCCGGATGCGTGATCCGTCTCTCGGTTGGCGCGACCTCAATCGCTACGTCATACTAATTACCGCGCTTCGCCCTGTCAGGCGGCGCGCCGGCCAATATTCATGGCAGGCCGGCGGCTCGTGGGCGGAAACACATGCCAGGTGCCGTCGTCGTGGCGGAAGAAGAACAGGACGACCGGGCCGCTCGAACTTCGTGCCTCGATGCAGACACGGCAGATCCTGCCGGAACTGGATCGCTGCGTACGCAACACCCGGACCGGCTGCGAACCAGCCGCGCCCATCCATTTGTCGACCAGTACGCGCAATGATGAGTTCTGCGTCGCCACCATAGCCCCTCCGAGGTGCCCATGAACGCATCGTAGGGCGTTCATTAATGCACCTCCATCGGCAGCGGCGGATAGTTCGGTCAGGAAGGGACGATTCCCCGTTCAGGATTTCCTGAGCGATCCTGACGGGCGACGTTCTTTCCAGACGTCACCCGGCGAACCGGACGTGTCCCGTTTATTCAGCGGCGAGACCGTGTCTGATCGCGTAGCGGATCAGTTCAGCGTTGTTGCCCAAGCCAAGCTTTTGCATGAGCCGCATCTTGTGCGTGCTGATGGTCTTCGCGCTCAGTGCGAGCGTCTCGGCGATATCGTTGATACTTTTGCCTGACGCCAGCATCTGGAGCACCTGAAATTCGCGGTCTGACAGCACCTCATGCGGCGGCGCGTCGCCCGAGTGCGTCTCGAAGATAATCGCGTCGACCAATTTCGGGTCAATAAAGCGGCCGCCCGCGGCCAGCTTGCGGATCGCAGCCAGCAGCACCTCGGGATCGCTGTCTTTGGTGACGTAGCCCGTCGCACCCGCGCGCAACGCACGCGACACAACCTGGGCCTCATTGTGGATACTCAGCACCAGCACCGGCAACGCAGGTTGCTCGGCGCGCACCCGCCTGATCAGGTCGACGCCGCTGATGCCAGGCATCGTCATGTCCAGCAGCAACAGATCAATGTCGCAGCTACGTACTTTTTCAACCACCTCCGAACCTTGCGCGGCCTCTCCCGTCACGACGATATCGGCCGTAGTTGCGATGATCTGTTTCAAGCCCCCGCGCACAATCGCATGGTCGTCCGCAATCAGTATTTTGATCATGAATATGATCCGCCAGCGGGCGGAATGTGAATGGAAAGCGCGATACCGCTGCCGGGAGCGCCCTATTCCCTTGAGTGCTGTGACTTTCGTTTTTCCTATTCTGCACTCGTTGGCGAATCGCGGTCTACCGCTAGTTCGCCATGGCGCCACTGCGGCGCCGGAGGGACTGCAAGTCCATTATCGAATACGCAGTGCACATGTACCGGCCTCGTTCGCACCGCAACGCAAACCACGCGGATCCGGGCCGGGATGTCTGCTTCAACCGGAGACTGCCCGCAGCGATTGCCTGTCAATCATCCACGAGCCGCGCTCCGGCGCCGATGCCTGAAACAGAATTTCGTCCGCACAGTCCGCAAGCTCGAACAACTCGTGCGTGGCCTCGGCACTGATCGCATCAAGGTGAGTCTTGCGCAGTTCCGATAGCGTCTCGCGAAGCCGCCGGATCGATGCGGGCTCGCTGTCCATCAGCGGCCAGCAATGCAGCAGATACGTAAGCGGCGTCACGCTGCGATGCTCGCACCACAAATCGAACAGGCGCATGCAAATCGTATTGATACGCTCCACCGCATTTTCGCGTTCTGAGAGGTGGGGGATCATGGGCAGCACCAACGATAGATTTGCGATAACTAATACTAGGCGGGCGATATGGCTAACGCAGTCAGGAAGCGCGGAAATTGCGTGAGATAGACACTGAAGAGAGAGTAAGGAAATCCCTACTCATGGAAACCGGGCCGCACGCCACCTCATTGGTTGCCAACTTACGAGAAATAATCTGAAAGTGTACGTACAAAGGGAATTTGCGTTTACCCGCGTATTGATATGAAGAAACAAATCTCGCTGCCGTTAACGGAGCTATGAAGGGCTTGTCACCCCTGTGCAACGCGCAAGCATTGCCGGATCGATTTCCCTGTTCTGGTCTTTTACGTCGACGAAGCGAGTTATGAACATCGGCAATATGAAACTTGGCGCCAAGCTGATTTGCGCCTTTATCCTGGTGTCGGCCATCAGTGCCATCGTCAGCGTGATCGGCGTCCGCAATATGGGGCAGATCAGCGCTAACGCAGACACGACCTATCGCCTCGATCTGGTGGGGCTCAACCTGATCCAGCAGGCCAATGCCGATGTGCTGCGAGTGGGCACCTATCTGCGCAACGCGATCCTGGCTTCCACTGCCGACCAACGCTCAGCGTCTCTGGACCAGGCTGAAAAAGCGCTGGCTTCGGCGCGCGAGCACCTCAATCAGGCCGAGCCGCTGGTCTACACAGAGAAAGGCAAAGCCACCTTCGCCGATCTCGATCAGAGCTGGAACGACTACCTTCAGGCCTTCAATGAAATGAAAGCCAGGATCAACGCCGCCGGGTTACAGGACCAAGCCGGCCTGACCGCCTATCTGTTGGGCGAATACCATCAGAAGGGCTTCAAGACCCTCGTCCTGATGGGCAACCTGGTCGACGTGAAACAGGGCGACGCACAAACGACGGCCGCATCTAACGACAGGGTGTACGACCAGGGCCGGAGTCTGATGCTGGTTCTGGTGGCGCTGTCTGTATTGACCGGTGTGGCCATCGGTGTCTGGATGG
Source organism: Burkholderia sp. 4M9327F10 (assembly GCF_005503145.1). Lineage (GTDB taxonomy): Bacteria > Pseudomonadota > Gammaproteobacteria > Burkholderiales > Burkholderiaceae > Paraburkholderia. Next base: position 240,102 of record NZ_SCNV01000001.1, read on the forward strand.
CGCGCAATGTGACGAGGCAACTGGGGAGCGAGCCGGCGACGGCGGCCAGCCTCGCCAAAAGCGTGGCAGCCGGCGATCTTAGCGTCAGCATCGATCTGCGCCCAGGCGACACGCACAGCCTCATGGCCTCGCTAAAGGTAATGCGCGATGCCTTGTCTCAGGTTGTGGCGGAAGTCCGCGAGAATGCCGAAGGCGTGGCGACCGCGAGCGCGCAGATTGCACAAGGGAATCTGGATCTGTCGAGCCGCACCGAGGAGCAGGCAGCCTCGCTCCAGGAAACCGCCTCGAGTATCGAAGAACTGACCGCCGCGGTCCGTCACAACACGGACAACGCGAAGCAGGCGGCCACGCTCGCCGGCACTGCCTCCGGTGTCGCCCAGCAAGGCGGCGAGGTGGTCGGACGGGTCGTCGACACGATGCGCGAAATCTTCACCAGTTCAACCAAGATGTCCGAGATCATCACCGTGATCGAAGGCATTGCCTTCCAGACCAACATCCTCGCGCTCAACGCAGCGGTCGAGGCGGCTCGTGCCGGCGAACAGGGCCGTGGTTTCGCTGTCGTGGCCGGCGAAGTGCGCGCGCTCGCGCAGCGCAGTGCCAGCGCCGCAAAGGAAATCAAGGACCTGATCGCCGATTCGGTCAACCGGGTAGAGGCCGGCTCAACGCTTGTCGAGCAGGCGGGCGGCACGATCAACGAGATCGTCGCTTCGGTGAAGCGCGTCACCGACATCGTGGTTGAAATCGCCTCGGCGTCGCAAGAACAGAGCACCGGCATCGAGCAGGTCAACCAGGCCGTCACCCAGATGGACCAGGTCACCCAGCAGAATGCCGCGCTGGTGGAAGAGGCTTCGGCGGCGGCTCAGTCGATGGCGCAGCAGGCCCAGAGCCTGCGTGCAGCCGTGGCCTTCTTCAAGGTCGACGGCGGGCAGGTTGCCGTATCGCGAGCGAGTACGCCTCGCAATGAACCGCAACTGGTGTCACGGAAAGTTCGCGCGTCGCCGCCTGCGAAGTTGACCAAGCCCGCAACGACGCCGCGCCCGAGCGCCAAAGCGAGCGCCGAGGTCTCGACCAGCACTGCCGAGACAGCCGACTGGCAGACGTTCTGAACGGGCAGCCCCGTTCGTGTCGGACGGCACACCGTAGCCGCACTGACCGATGTTCGCGATCCACATGCGTCATGGGGCCGATAACACCTCGCTGCGCTCGCCCCGACCATTGAGGCAATGCATGCGAGCGACGTTGTAGTTGAGGAAGAGTACTCACGGATGGAGACACGGGCCCTTTCCACGCGGGCCCGATGAAGCAGCACAGAACGCAACTGCAGTCGGTGCGCAGTGCGTTCAGAGCCGTCTCGCTGTCTCCACATGCCGGGGTGCCGCCGGCTTCGTCACGTGGCGCTTTCGAGCGCCACGGGCGATGTCCGGATGGGGATAGCGAGATCCGATTATCGTTTTCTACTCGGATCGTACTCAAAAATATGAAATCAAACGCTCTCTCCAATGTATCGACAACGGTTGTACAGTCGTTGGAAGCCGCGAACATCGACCACGTATTCCTCGTGCCGGGGAAGATGATCTACCCCTTGCTGGACGCAATCGACAAATCACCCTCGATCCGCGGGATTGTCTGCGCTCATGAGACCAGCAGTGCTTTCATGGCCGATGGTTATGCGCGGGCCAGCCGGAAATTTGGCGTATGCGTGGGAATTTCCGGACCGGGCACCATGAATTTCGTACCCGCAATGGCGGCCGCTCACGCAGACCGGATTCCCATGCTCTATATCACCGGAGGGGTCTCGTCGCGCGCGGAAGGCAAAGGCGCATTCCAGGACGCTACGCTCAGCGGCATTTTCGAAAGCGGTGTGGTGAGGAGCCTTGTAGAGAATGTCGTGGAACTGAAGAACAAGGACAATCTCCAGGCCGAAATGCGCCGCGCAGCAGAGGGATTGAACTGGATGCGTCGAGCGCAGTCTTTCGTGAGCATCCCCGTCGATATCCAGCGGCAGGACGTTCAGCCCGGTTACGACGCATCGCGGCAACCGTACGATCACGACGAATTCAACGCCCTCGAGGTTCCCGCCAATCGCGCGGCGCTGGATGCCTTGTGCAGCCGGTATCTGCTCAAATCGAAGCGGGTTGCTTTCCTGATCGGCAGTCGCGGCAATGATCCGGAAACCGCGCAGGCCCTGCTCGACGTGGCAGAAAAATTCTGTATTCCTGTCGCGACCACCCTATCGGGAAAGGGCGCGTTTCCCGAGGATCATGTTCTTTCACTCGGCGTTTACGGCTTCTCCGGGCACTCGCGAGCCGTTCGTGCCATCAACACGGACGAACTCGACGTGCTGGTCGTGTTCGGCAGCGACCTGAATCAGCGCGACAGCATGAACTGGACAGAGAAACTGGCTGCCTGGAAGGAATTGATCATCTTCGACGACAGCTTCGACGCGCCGGCAATGGGACATGTCGCGCGCAAGCGGGTTTTCTCCGGGATCGGCGCCACATTCCGCGCGCTGGCCCAGATGGACACGCGCCAGAGCGACGACCTTCAGGCCGCGTTCGAACGAAGAAAGTCATGGGTCGCCGAGCTCAACGAAACCCCGCTGTACGACTATCAGTTCGAGCAGCCCGGTGCACGGAGTTCGGGTGGCGATCTATCGCTCTATACAGGAGATGTCGTCAAGCAGCTATGCCAACTGCTGCCGAGAGACGCAAACGTTGTCGTGGATTCAGGCGCTCACCGGATATTCATGGCTCACTACTGGCTCTCGTCGGGCATTGGCAACTATTTTTCGTCCAGCTCCCTCGCACCAATGGGTTGGGCAGTTGCCGCGGGGATCGGTATCAAGCTTGCAGCGCCGCAGCGTCCCTGCGTCGTAGTGACCGGAGACGGATGCATGCTGATGCACGGAATGGAGATACAGACCGCAGCCCGATACGGCGTAAAAGTACTCTATGTTGTCCTGAACAATGCTGCGCATGGCGCGGTCCATATCGACGCGATCAGCAACGGCTCCATTCCCGAGCAGTTCAGCAAGCTCCCGAGCCATGACTGGGCCGCCTTTGCTGCTTCGGTCGGGGTCGCGGCGCGCAGGGTCGATCACCTCGACGATCTGGCAGATGCGCTGGGCGAGGCGTCCCGATTTGACGGCCCATTCCTGATCGAGGTACTGACCGGTGTCTTTCCCGCACCGAATCGGTACTACGCGGAATGTGCCGCTTCTGCATGAGAATGCACGGGGTCGACGCCGCTGCCAGGCGTAGCGGCGTATGCGCGGAACACGTTATGGCGAAGCAGTCCGGCCACCGCCTCTGGTGTCCGGAATCTGCACCGTACCAAGCCGGTAGTAGCCGTCGGCCCCTTGATCTTTCAGGGCCAATTGCATGGGCATCAAGTAGTGTCGTGGGTCGGCAACCCGGATATCCAGTTCGTAGCGGCCTGGCGCCAGGTCTGTCGGCAAGACGAAGTTATCTGCAAAGGAAGTGGGGCTGCCCGGTAAAACATTGCGCAATTCGATGCCTGATGCGAAGCGGCCCGAGGTTTGCCACGCCGCCGCGCTGACGGCCCCGGACGCTCGCAGCACGAACTCGACCCGCCAGGGGACGTACGTGGGCGTGATGCCGCCATTGTTCCATTGCGTGTTCAACGACAGTACCGCGCGCCCCTGATCCGACTGACCGACCTGCACAGCGATTCTGCCCGGCCAATAGCGGTAGCCGGCCGTCAAGCCGGCGGTCCATACAGCCGCTTGCTCCGTCTGCGTCAGCGCGGACCATGTTCCAGTGCAGAAGGCACCGTTCTTGATTGCAGCGAGATGATATTGCGGCACCTCTTCAAGAATCGCGAGCTGGTTGGTCGTCGGATCGGTCTCGAAGGTTTGGCACGGGAATTCCGCTGAACTGCCGTTGCCGAACGGTTCGGTCACAAAGGGCGCATGCTTCCAGCGCCCGGCGACGAGGTCTTGTCCGTCTGCCGACTTGCATTCTGAAGCAGGCGGAAAACCCGCCGCCCAGCCCGTGTAAGAGCCCAGGCTATCGCGCCGCAGGCCAATGGGTGCATTGCCGACATTGATATGCATTGCGGTGCACAGGCTGGTGGCATCGTCGGTCAGCATGACGAGCTGCTTGTTCGGGAACGCCCTGACATGGGCCCAGATGATCGCCTGCTTCGATGTGTCGCTACCCGCCTGATACGCACCAGGCACGCCGTTATTGGCTTCGTACGCCTGCTCGTTGATGTTGTAGTAGGTCGCGTTGGTAGCGTACGGAATGGCGCCCCACTTGTAGTCGGTACTATCGGGCAGTCCTGCCGTGTGCCATTCGCCCCAGCTACCGTAGAGACCAATGTCGATTGTGCCGATCCTCGGATCTCCGTCGTATCGGTTGCCAAGCGCTTTGAGCAGCGCCCATATCCTGCCGATAACGAATTTGTCGTTCCAGTCCGGCACGAAGTAGTGCCCCTGTGTCGCGTCGGTCGGATTGACCGGCAATAGCCAGCCATGCGCTTTTCCGGCTCCGTCCTTGAGCAGGTACGCCGGTGAGTCACTGTAGATGGGATAGCCGTCGTCTCCGGTCGTGACGTTGGTATCGAGCTTGTATTGCGGATTGAACGCCATCACGCGAAAGCCAAACGTCGCGCCGCGCGGCAGGCATGCCGCACCGGGTTTCGACAGTGCACACGGTTCGAGCACGTGATCGATGACCGACAGGTCGTAGTGCCCCTCGAGCGGTTCGAGCGTATGCCACGACAGGCGTCCATAAACGTTTGCCGGCACGCCCGGCAGCGGCGCCGCATCCGATGTAATCGGCTGGAAGTTCAGATCGGGGGCGCAGTGCGGGCAAGGAGGATTGTTCGGCCCAATCAGCTTTTGAGCGACCACTGTGTAAAAGCCGCTGGTGGGATTGAACAACTCGTTGCTGACAACCCATTGCTGGGTCGCCGGATCGAACGTCGCCTGGGCCGGCGGCAATTTCGCCGGCGTCAATACTTGCGATGCGGTTTCGACGGGCGTGCTCGCGCTTTGCGCAACGGCCCCCGTCGCGACGAAACACAGGCTGGCGAGGATGGATAGCCGGGTGATACCGCGGATTATCATGATGCGCATGTCGTGTTCTCCTGTCGTCGCCAATCAGACTGTGACGTGGTGAATACAGTTCGGCGTCCCATAGGCAGCGGGCGCTTCTGGCCCGCTTCCACACCCCTATGTCATAGCATACGAACGCGACACGTATGCAAGCGCAATGCGAAAATCCGGCCGGATTGACGTCGCGCATGCGCCTTGCATGGGAAAATAGGTGACCCACTGTGCGACGTTCGACACTTTAGTTGCGATTGTCGTCAAGCTGCAGGTAGAAATCACGCGTGTTGTGCGGCAGGTCACGACTGAAGACGGCTGCGCGCGGCTCGAAGAAGTAACGTAGGAACGCGAGTGCGGCAAACTGCTTGTCGCGGCCCGGAGTAACGTTGGCGTCTGCGAGTGCGCCAGCCTGCCAGCGTGAGGAGAGTTTTATTGTTGCTGCGAGCTGTGCGTGTCCATAGAGGCCGTGGTCATGGCTTCCTGCGCAGGTGAGTGCTACTGCGCCAGAGGCGGCTGTGCTGCCCAGGGCGTTGCCGATGTCTGCCGGCAAGCCGAGCGGCAAGCAGCTTTCCGTGTCCTGAAGCGTATTGTTCCAGCCCAGTTCGAGTGTTCCCTGCCATTGCCACGTGCGTCCCTCTTCCGACAGCCATTGCAGCGCGGCGCCGGTGCTGAGCGACGATTGCGGACTGTAGTAGCCGCCTTGGCCGTAGCTATAGAAGTTCTCATTGCGCTGGTAAGCGAGATAGTGCAGCGCCGGTCCTATGGTGAAATAGTCGAAGCGTGGCACGTGCAGGTCGTAGCCGCCCGAGAGATCGGCCGACCAGCCTTCGTTGCCCACGACGTTCATCCCGGTCAACCATCGCTTTTCCAATGCGGCGTTGACGTTCCAGCGAGGCGCTACCTGCCAGTTTATCTGCGCACCCTGCGTTTCCTGGCGCACGGCACCCCACTTGTCGTCGCCAAAAGCCATCCCCTGCCACGACAGCAGCGAATCGCGCACCGGCGTCACGCCGGCATAGGTGGACCATGTGCCCCAATTGGTTCGCTGGCCGAAGTTGACCACAGCGTCTGGCCGGAAACCGGCTGGCCAGCCTTGCGTGGCGCCGGCCGACACGCTCCAGTCGAATGGCGACAATGTACCGGTGCGAAACGTGTTTGCGACCATGAACTGGAGTTCCTCCGCGACGGCGGAGCCTCCTAGCACATGACTTTGCGCGGCCGTCTTCCACCTCTGGAAGTTGGTGTCATCCGGAGGCGGTGTGTCGTTACCAAAGACACTCGATAGCCCCGGCACAGTCTGGTCCGGCGAGGTCATTCCGGCGTTCATGAACAACTGCCGATACCGCACCTCAAACTGAGCCGTATTATCGATCCACTCCCCCCGCACCTCCGGCGCGATCGTATCGAGCCGTCCCTGGCCGGATGTGCCGATGTGATCCGACCACGTGAACCCACCGGAGACCGACGCCGCGTCGATGCCGCTCAGGTCGGCGGGAACATACCGCATGATCCGCTGGCTATCATCGGCCCCCGCGAGCGCCTCGCGCAAGGCTACCCTCGATGCAACGAACTCCTTGCGATAGTAAAGCTGCTGCGCATTCAGCGCATACAGATACGAGTTGACCAGCCCATCGTCTCCCGCGGCGGCGCCCCGGCGCGGTACCGCACCCCGATGCGTCGCCCGTAAGGCGAGCGCCAGGCCTTCAGCGCTGTCGTCGCTGTGATCACGGTTGTACTGGGCGCGAAATAGCGTCACGGCTTCTGCGTAGCGGCCAAGCGCGTAAAGGTTCCAGCCGCGCAGCATGTCGCTTGCAGTTGCCGGCAGGCCTTCGCTTGCCGCGGTGTCGAGCAGTTGCAAGCTTTCGCGGTAGCGATGCTGCTCGTAAGCGGCGCTCGCACGCGCAAGCGCAATCTGCGCACGCGCGCTGCGGGCGCGCGGCTCCTGCTGCAATGACGGCGCGTCGAGCAATGCCTGCGCTCCATCGAGGTCGTGTTGCCCGATTCTCACCTGCGCAAGGCCGAGCGTTGCGTCCAGGTCGTCGGGCGCCAGATCGCGAGCGAGGCTGAACCAGTCAGCCGCCGCGTCGGTATGACGTTGGGCAAGCTCGATCCATCCGGCCAGCGTCGCCGCAGGCGCATCGCGGTACGCACGGATCGAAGGCGCGAGTGCCGCGAGCTGCTGCGCAGCCTCCGCCGTGTCGGGCGGCAGGGCGCCGAGTGCGGCGATGTCACGCAGATAACGCAGACGCTGAAAGGCACGCTCGCCCTCCTCGTCGCGCCGGCCTTGCGATGCTTCGAGCGCAATCAGCGCATCAGCCTGCGCCGGCGGCAATTCGTGTTCGGCCCGGTAGAGCGTCGCGATACGGTTCCTGCTCGGCTCGCAGGTGGGAATCAGGCTGCGGTAGAGCGGCTCAATCTCATCCACATGGCCGGTGCGCGCAAACACATCTGCGGCCTTCCAGACACGATCGATGTGTGCGCAGCCGAATGCTTCCGGGGCCCGCGCGATCAGCAGGCGCAACTGCGCAGGTTCGCCGTTCAGCGCCGCGGCGATATCCGCTTCCTGCTGACGGCGTGCACGCTCGGCAGCGAGCGCCTCGGGCGGCGTCCATGACGGAAAATCACGTGCGATCGCGGCGAGGCTGCGATCGTATTCGGCCAGCCGGTTTTCGTGCAGCAGGCGCCAGAGTGGACGTTCATCCGGCGCGGTTGGCGCGCTCGGGCTGTCGGCGTCGTCGGCCACGCCTGCGCCTCCGCCCGCGCTTGCGCCTACGCCTGCGCGCACAGCCGGTTTAACGGCAGGCAGAGCTCGCTCCAGCAGGTTCTGCTGCTCCGTACGGACGACGTGCGGCTGGGAAGCCGCATCGTCCGCACTGCCCAGGCTCAGATGCGCTTGCCGCAGCACGGTCACCGCTTGCGCGCCGGCCGTACTCGCGCTCGACGTGCCGCCCCTCTCCACGTCGAGCAGGTTGTCCTGCGCTGCCCACAATGAACCCGACATCGTCATGCACAGCCACAGCGCGCCACACCACCGGGCCGTGTTACTGGTCCGCATCGCGGTGCCGGTTCCGGTGGTGGCGTTGCAGCAATATCGTGGTCGACGCCGCAAATACCGCAAGCAGCAGGATCAGCACGGCATAGCCAAGCCACGGATGCCGGGACAGCACGAAGCCAAGATGGTCCCACACGCCGAGCGTGCCGGCTTCATAGGTGCCGCCGACCCGAGTCGTCCACAGTCCGTCGGAATCGAAGCTTAGCAGTGCGACATTGCCATCGAGATTGCTCCAGTAGTTCGGCTCGACCAGCCGCGTCACGCCCAGCAGCAGTTGGGGCGCGTTGCCGGCGGTGAGCACCGTGACCGTGCCGGCGCGCCTGCCCCGGTACTGCATGACAAGCAGCCGGTCCGACAAGGGAATGTCGCCACGCAACGTCACGCTTACCGCTGCAGCATTGGCAGGTGTTCCGAACCAGTTGTCCCAATGTTGCGCGAACCAGTTGCCGCCGGGCTGTCCGGCACCGGACATGCCGTCCGCGATGCGCGCAGTATGCCCGGGTGACCATGGCGCATCCTCGAGTGCCGGTGGCGGCAGTGCGCCCGCGGCGCCGATCAGGATCGTGTCGCGGCCCGACGCGGGCTCGCCGAAGGTGACCTGAGCGGACGTGAGCGGCGCCATTTGCATCTGCGCGAGCCGGGCCATCAGTGTCCATGCGGCGGCGATGGTGTCGTTGTCATGAGCCGCGACCCGCACGGCAAGCCCTGCGCCATCGGGCTGCACGGTGTACGGAAAGCCGCCGTCGGCAAGCCGCCTGAGATCCGGCAAGGTGGTGAAGTGCGATGCAGGCGGCAGCGTCAACGTGGAATCGTCGAACACCGTGAGCATGAGATTGGCCATTGAACGCAGCGCGCACCGGTCGGTGATAAGCGGCACAAGCACGGGCCGCAGCGACAGCGTGTTGGCGCCCGGGTGGAAATCGCGCAACGGAATGGTGACGCGGTAGCGCCGCATCACCGCGCCCTGCTGCTGGTCAAGCGCGATCACCTGCTCGAATCGTCCGTTCAGGAAAATGTTGAGCACCGAGTCCTCGCGCATCTTCGCACCCTCGGTAAAGTTCATGTCTAGGGTCACGCGTGCGTCTTCGGGCGCATAGATGTCGGCGGGCAGCCGCACCTCCATGTCCGCGTGATCGCCGGGGCCCAGGGTACGGCTCGTCAGACCGAGTTGACGGAAGGTGTGCGGCGCCGTGCCCGACACCGTCCCGTCGGCGGACCACGCGGGCGGGTTCGATTCGTCGAGCTCGCCGATCAGCATCTCGTTACGGTGCGGCAAGCGCAGCTCATGGTGGGCGAACGCGCGTGCTGCACGCTCGACTTCGCTGTCGTTACGGCCGCTGACCACGAGCACGAAATGCCGCGCATCGCCGGGCTTCGGGTAGATGCCGAGAAAGCCGTTCTGGATGCGTGCCACGATCTGCGGATCGAGCTCGCCGCGCAGGGCATCGCTTGTGCCGATGAGCAGGACGTCCGCACCCGCGAGCGGCGCAAGCGACAGCCCCGGCAGAATGCCGTCGCCGGTGGCGCGCTGCGCGTCGAGTACCCGCAGCGACGGAGCAAGGTAGCGCAGGCGCAGTGCGGCGCCTTCGGCGAGCATGCCGCCGCCGGCGAGCTGCTGATCGCTATCCGGATGCGCTGCGCTCACGATATCCAGCGCACGCGCAGACCACTGCCGCGGGTCGATCAGGTCGTCGAGATCGGACAGTGTCGGCGTGAGCGGCTTGAGTTCCGTCTGCATCTGCAGCGTCGAGGCGCTGGTGTCGATCTCGGTCCAGAGTTCGGGGGAGTCCGGGTCTTCACAGTTTTCTGTCGCATGCTGCGCGGCTGCAAAGGACAACGTGTTGTATCCGGGATGCGGCAGCTCGGCCGGAATGCGGATATCGGCGGTTGCCTCGGGTTGTCGCGAGGACAGCTGCAACTGCGCGATGGTACGGCCGTTGAGACGCACAGCAAGCTGCGAGCGATCGGTGATCAGCGAAATCGAATTGGATACCACCAGATGCAGTGTGGCCGCCAGCACCTGCTCGCGTGCGGACACCGGCACGCTCATCGAGCTGGACGCCGCAGCGCCGGTCAGGCGCAGCGCGCCGGACAGATTGGCCAGCGTAGCCAGCGAAACGGGCGCGGTTTTCGCGGCACCGGCCTGCGCGTCCACGGGCTGGGGGGCGCTCTGGTTCGCTGGATGGGCAGTGGCACACGCTGCGCCACAGACGAGCGAGGCCAGTACGAAACACATCGCCTGGGCGATGGCGCGGGAAGTCGACGATGTACTCATGAGTCTGCTTTGGAAAAGAAACCGGATGAAGCGATCGCGCGCGATGCCATTCGCCATGGAAATTCCGCGTAGCGCAGCATGCCGCGGAAAAAGCCGCGGTAATGGCTGAACGCGTGCACCGTGCCGAGACTGGCGACAATGCCGAGGCTGCGCACGATGCCCACGCGCCGGTTGCGGCTCTCGCGGAAGTCGCGCCAGCGGCCGCTGTCGCCGAACACGAGCGCAACCTGTTCCGACCGGCCGGCCACACTGTCGTCCGCAAATTGGGCGCCTACCGTCAGCGAACCGTCGGCCGCAGGGAAAACATTGCGGATCGTGACCGGAACACGGCTCAAGCGGTCCAACGCGATGTTGAAAATTTCCAGCGTTGCGGCGCAGTTGCGCGGAACGCTCGCTTGCACGCTGGCGGGAATCACCATCCTCAGACCGCCCGCAGACATGTCGACGACGCGGCACGCCAATGCCGTCTGCCCGTCTGCCTCGGCAAACCCGGGCGGCAGGTGCAGTACGGCTTCGAGATCGGCCGGCACACGCGGCACAGCGCGCCGTTGCTTGCGCTCGTACAGCACGCCGATGCAGGCGTTGAGCAGGACCAGGTTCAGCGCGCTCCAGCCGAGCGACGCCACGATCACGTCGCGATGAGGATAGCCGTGCAGCAGTTTCCAGATGCCGGCAGCGGTGCCCAGCAGAACCAGCAGATAGACCAGATAGAAAGGCCCAGCCAGCTCGGAAATGGTGTCTTCCTCGATCCGCTCGCCCTTGGGCGTCACCTTGAAGGCCGGCGCGCGTGGATTGATCATGACCGATATCACCGCGCGCAGCGAGAACATCGACTGAAGCAGCTCATACACCTCGGAGATCAGCGTCCAGCGGTAGCGGCCGAACAGGAAATCCGAGGCGAGGATCGCCGCGATCATTTGCGGCAGGCCATACGCAAAGAACTCGGGGATCGTCGCGTTATAGAACTGCAGCCCGAACATCAGATACATCACCGGCGAGAATACGAATACGAGGCGCGCGTAACAGAAGAACCAGAAAAAGGCATTCGAGAAATAGCACAACCGCTGTGCCAGCGTCAGTCCTTTCAGGCGCAAGGGATTGCGCAGCAGGAATAGCTGGATCATGCCCTGCGCCCAGCGCGCACGCTGCACAATGAAGCTCGCAAACGTTTCCGGTTGCAGACCCGAGATCAGCGCTTCGTTCACGTAAGTGCTGCGGTAGCCGCGTGCGTGCAGTGTCAGGGCCGTCTCGGCGTCTTCCGTAATCGAGGTGCCGGCAATGCCGCCGATTTCCTCGAGATAGCGGCGCCTCAGCACTGCCGCGGAACCGCAGAAAAACGAGGCATTCCAGAAATCGAGGCCGCGTTGCACGACGGAATAAAACATTTCGTTTTCCGGCGGCATCTTGCCGAACATGCCGAGATTTTTTTCGAGCGGGTCGGGATTGATGAAGAAGTGAGGCGTCTGCACGAGATACAGCTTCTCGTCCCGCTGAAAATGGCCGACCGTTTTCTCGAGAAAATCGGCGGTAGGCACGTGATCCGCGTCGAAGATCACAATCAGCTCACCGTCCGTGCGGCCGAGTGCGGCGTTGATGTTGCCCGCTTTCGCGTGCTCGTTGCGCTCGCGCGAGAGATAGAGACCGCCATGGTGTTCGGCCAACTGCGTCAAGGCCTGCACCCGCGCATGCGCCTCGGCGGCCTTGCCCGCGTCCGCCTGGTTCAGCTTCTGCTGCGTGCCGCCGTCATCGAGCAGATAGACGCGCAGAAGCTCACGCGGATAGCGCATGTCGAGCGCCGCCCGCAGCGTGATTTCCAGCATGTCGGCCGGTTCGTTGTAGGTCGGAATGAATACATCGACGCGCGGCAGCGCACCGGGCGTGCGGATCAGCGGCACGGGTCTGCGCTGCAGCGGATGACTGTTGACGAACAGGCCGAGCATGGCCACCACGATTCCGTACAGTTCGGCGACGTACAAGAACAGCGCGAAGATGAAGTCGGCAAGCCCGTTGTAGCCCAGCGTAGAAGTCGTGCGCCAGAAGAGATAGCGGAAGGTCAGGAACGCCGAGCAGGCGAGAAAGAACAGGCGGGTGCGTTCGAGTTTGGCCGTGTGCCGCAGCAGGAGCATGGCGCCGAGCACGGCAAAGGAGACACAGAACTGGGCCCTCAGATCGAACCTGACGGTAGCCAGCACGACGATCGCCGCCAGCGAGCCCGCCCACAGACCCGCCACGACCCGCTCGGGCAGCGCCGAAAGCGGCAACGCGTCGACGAGCCGCACGATCACGTTTTCGCGCTTTGTTTTGGCAGCAGCAGAGGGCCGCGCCTCGTCGACGAGCGGCGCGTCAGTCACTTCACTCATGTCTGAACTTTGTCGTGTGACGCCAGGCGCGCCAGCGGCGGTGCGTCGCGAAACGGGCAGGAAAGAAACGGAAAGACTTCTGGCTACAGGGATATCGGCACTCTGGCGCGAATATTTAGCCTTTTCCAATCACTGTTGTGCAGACCCGTCCATCTCAAACGACTCCCCCGCCGCGCGCCAGGCGCCACGGCCCGCCTCTTTCGCCGCATAGAGCGCCATGTCCGCGGCCTTGTATAGCGCCATGGCATCCTTTGCGTCCTGCGGACACCGCGCGACACCTATGCTCGCCCTCACGTCCAGGGAGAGGCTTCGATACGGAATCGGCTGGGCGAACGTAGCGATAATGCGTTCGCATACCGCGGCCACCACCTCGCGCTCGCCCGGCTGCCTGAGCAGCACGGCGAACTCGTCGCCGCCCAGACGGGAAACCAGATCGGCCTCGCGTGTCGTCAGGCGCAGGCGCGAGGCCACGGCCTTCAGCACCGCGTCGCCTGCGTCGTGGCCATAGGCGTCGTTGATCGGCTTGAAGCGGTCGAGGTCGACCAGCACGAGCGCGAAGTCGGCGCCGAGGCGCACCTGTTCCACCAGGTGTTGCAGATCGTCATTGAAATGCCGTCGATTCGCGAGCCCCGTCAGTCCGTCGAAGTAAGCCAGTTGCTCGAGCCGTTGCTCGCTGATCTGCAATTCCGCCGTGCGGCGCACGAGCTCATCGGAGCGTTGCTGGAGTTCCTGTGTCCGCTGGGCTATCAGCGCCTCCAATGCCGCGGCACGCCGCCGCAGTAAGCGCGTGCGCACCTGAATCAGCATGACGAAGAGCGCGAGCAGCAGCACTGCCATGATCACGCGAAACAAAATCGTCTCGTACCACGCGGGCACGACGCGGATCGGCAGGTTCACCGAGGCCGTCCACAGGTCCGGACGATTCGACGCCCGAACCTGCAGCGTGTAGTTGCCGGGCGGCAGGTTGGTGTAGTGGGCGATGCGCAGGTCGGCCGGCGAATCAGTCCATGCCTCCTCCAGCCCGGCCAGGCGGTAGGCGTAACGCGTGCGCTCTGGCGACGTGTAATCGAGCAGCGCAAAGGTCACCTGCACCGTGCGTTGCGCGGGAGCGAGCGTGATGCCGGACAGTGAGACCGGCCGCCCATCCTGATCTGTGAGCACGATGGGGGCCTTGAAGTGCGACGGTTGAAATTCAGTCGGATGCACGACCGTCAAGCCGCTGCCGCCAAACAGCAGATCGCCTTCTTGCGTCGTATCAGCCGCCGAGGTCCAGTACGGGAACAAGCCCACGCCGTCGGCCTGTTGCAGCAGCGTGGTGGCCAGTGTGCCGCCGTCGATGCGCAGGATGCCGGTATCGGTGCTCACCCAGGCGTTGCCCTGCGCATCGAGCAACAGGGCGTTCGCCGCGTTGTTCTGCAAACCCTGCTCATGACCGATGCGGCGCACTCGCACAAGCGCGCCTCGCGCGTCTCGTTCGACCACCCTCACCCCGCCGCCGTAGAACGCGACCCACAAGCGGCCCCGCCTGTCCTGAACCACAGAGGCAACCCGGCTGCTGGGCAAACCGGCCCGCTCCGGCTCCTCCGGCCAGGGCCGCTCGAGGCGGCCGCTGGCCGGCCAGTACCGTACCAGCCCTGTCGACGTCCCCACCCACAGCGATCCGTCTTCGAGGCCGTTCACGGTCATGATGTCCGCGGTTTGCAGGCCTGGGGCGCTGTGCGCCGCTGCGCCTTTTGCGGACAGGTCGACGTAGCTCAGCCCGTTCGTCCCGCCGATCCAGAGCCGGCCGCCGGCCACACGCACGGCCCTGACGAGCGCAGTCGGCGGCCGGCCGGGAAACTCCATCCTCTCGACACTGCGGCCGCCGTCGAGCGTCCGGTACAGACCCTCCGCGGTGCCGATGTAGACGCTACCGTTCGGCCCTTCCGCGATCGAGAACACAGCGCCCTTGGGAAGCGCGATGCGCGACACCCCGTCTTCGGCCGCGAGGCGCCCGCCGCGTTCGCGGCTTGGCTGAACGATCTCCACGCCGCCGCTGTTGCCGCCGAGCCAGACACTGCCGTCCGCTCGCACCAGCACCGCGGTCACCCCCGCTCGCGTGCCGCCGAGCAGGTGGCCATCGCTGCCATACCAGGTGGATATCGCCCGCTGGGTAGGATTGATCGAATCGAACAGATTCGGCCCGCCGGCCCAGACAAGACCACTGCGGTCGCGCAGCAGCGCCGGCACATCGTCCTTGGCGAGGCTGCCGAGCAACCCAGGGTCATGACGCAGGCGCCGCGTCGTCCAGCTCCGGGTATCGACCTGCACGATGCCCTGGAACCACGTGCCCAGCCACACCTGGCCATCGCCGGCATCAATGATCGAGGAGACCCAGTCGGTCTCGATCCCTTTTCCGTCGCGGCGTTCACTGTCGCGCACCTGTTGGGCAGTCGCGGTGCCGGGCTCGATCACAAACGCGCCGTTCGCGTGCGTGCCGATCCAGATACGCCCTGCCCCGTCCTCCGCCAGTTGCCAGATCTCGATGGCGCCCTGGGGGATGCCGGCCGCCGGCACTTGCTGAAAGGCCCGCGCGCCGGGGCGCAGCAGGTAAACTCCGTCCACCGTGCCGACCCACAGGTTGCCGCGGCGATCAGTGAGGAGGGCATTGACGCGATGAGCCGGCAGATTGGGGGCGATGGCGCCGTCGGCCTGGTGCCGCACCTTGCCCGTGACGAGATCCAGCCGGTCCAGCCCGGCGGCCGTGCCTACCCAGAGACCGTCCGCGCCGTCAGCGGCAAGCGCAAACACGCTGACACTGCTCAGGCCCGCCGGGCCCGCGCCCAGTGTCCAGAAGCGGCCCGTTGCCTTGTCGAGCCGCGCCAGCCCGCCGCCATCGGTAGCGGCCCAGATACGGTCTTCGCGGTCCTCGTACAGCGCGGTGACGTAGGACGCCGGCAGGCTGCCGGATGCGCTGGGGCTGGCGACATAGCTGTGGAAGCGGTAGCCGTCCCAACTGGCGAGACCGGTCTGCGACGCGATCCAGATCAGGCCGTCCCGATCCTGCAGCATGGCTGTCGGCACAATGTCGCCGGGCAGCTCGATGTGGCGAAACACAGGCGTCGCGCCAACGTACCAGGCGTCGGCTGCGCCGGCGGGCGGCACCGCCGCCATCGTCATCAGAGGCGCAAGGAGGCAGCTTAGAATCTGCCGCCAACAAGGCTTCCATTTCGACATTGAACTCTGTTCCCCGGTAGGTCGTTTGTTCGTCGCGACGTTCGAGCGCGCCGCATCCGCACCACGCTATCCATAGAAAATATCGGCAAATAAAAACACTACTTTAGGCTTCCTTATAAATCGGCCGCAGTGATGCCGTCATTTACCGGCACGGACGTAAGGTTATCCTTATAAAGCAATGAGGATAACCTTAACCCCTTGGCGATTCGCGGGCAGATTTTCGAATTTCTCGGTTGGCAGTCCAGATTTACTACAACCCACGCATTTGATTTCCTTATATTTATATAAAGTGCTTTCCCACAAAAATTTCAGTAAAACCCTACACGTCCGCCACTTCAAAGACCCAATCGTGTCGCCGTATACCCATATAGATGATCTGTCACTGACCTTCGTTTTTTGGCCCTGCGGGATCACGGATCTTCCATAGAGACAACATGGGCAACTTTGCACATACGATCAAACCCAGGATCGTTCTTGCGTTTGGCGCTTGCGTCGCGCTAATGGTCAAAATAGGGGTGGCGGGGCGCGGCATGCCTGCATACCGGGACGTGTGGCCTCGCCTTCGGTCCAGCCGGCCCGCCGCGCGCCTCGCGCTCTGGCTATGTGTGGTCAGGGATTCGTTTGTGACATTGATGCCCCTGACCTTCTTCGGCCTCGCCGCCGTGCTGCTGCAAAACCTGCCCTGGGATGCCTATCAGCATGCGATGGCCGCGCCTGGCGCACGCGCGTGGCACGAACGCCTGCACCTGATCGTACTGGCCACGCACGGCGTGATGGGACTGGCGCTGGCTCCGCTCATCGCCTCTCAGCTCGTGCACCGCCTGCGTTCGATTTCAGCCTCGATTTCAGCCAATGGCATGGAAGTGCCCCCAGTCATGGCGGCGCTATCGGCACTCGTCAACTTCATGCTCTTCGTGTTTGCCGAGCCGGTCTCCAGCGAAAGTTTCGGGCGCAACGCCATGCTCCGCGGCATCGTGGTGGGCATCGCTTCGGCCGAGCTGCTGCGGCTGATGATGCGCGTGCGCTGGTTCGCGCCGGCACGCGTGCCTTACGACGTCGAATCCAATTTCTACTTCGGCATGCGGCTCACGCGGCCCGTCGTGGCGTCGGGCCTGATCGCGCTGGCGGCCGTGGGCTTGCCGGACCGGCTGTTTAACCTGTCGCACGTGGCGCTCGCAGGCTTCGTGGCCTGGGCCCAGGCACACGGAGCAGCCGCATGGATGCTTAGCCTGGCGGCGGCGGCCCTGAACCAGATCCTATGGTTCGTGGGCGTGAACGGCGGCAACATGCTGGACGTCTATGCGACCGACCTGTTCGCGCAGATGAACTCGGCCTACACCAGCGCACTGGCGTCGCGGACCCTGTTCAACACCTTCGTCCTGCTCGGGGGGTCCGGTGCGACCTGCGGTCTGATCGTGGCGATCCTGCTGGTCGTCAAGCAGGGGCCGCAGCGGCGCATCGCCAAAATGTCCATCTTGCCGGCCGTCTTCAACATCAACGAGTCGCTGACATACGGCCTGCCCATCGTGCTGAATTCGACTTACCTGATTCCTTTTATCTGCGTGCCACTGGCGCTCTGCCTGCTGACGCTGGCCGCGGTGGAGAGCGGCTGGCTGACGCTTCACCCTGTGGCCATGATGTGGACCACCCCGCCGCTGCTGTCCGGCTGGATGCTTACGAACTCATGGCGAGGCGTCTTGCTGCAACTGGTCGAGATCTGCCTGAGCACGGCGCTATATCTGCCGTTCGTCCGCAAGGCCGAGAGTAATCGCAGGACACGCGAGGCCAAGACTGCGCAGGTCATCATGCAGACGATTCTCTGCAATCCATCGGCGCGCGCGCCTTTGGTCCGGCGCCACGATGAAGTCGGCCACATCGCGCGCGGGCTGCTCTCCGATCTCCGGGACGGCTTGAACCACGGCCGCCAGACCCTGAGCCTCGTCTACCAGCCGATGCACGACCGGGCGGGCAGCGTGGTCGGCGCCGAGGCACTGTTGCGATGGCATCATGCGCGTTACGGCGCCCTTTCGCCGCTCGTCGCGGTGACCCTGGCCGAAGACAGCAAGGAGATTCATCGCGTGGGCGCCTGGATCATCAACGAAGCCTGCGCATGCAAGGCGCGCTGGAACGCGGCGGGCCACCGGCAACTGACGCTGGCGATCAATCTGTCGCCGGTCCAGCTCACCGATCCGGGGCTGCCGGCGCGCGTGAACGCGGCATTGCGCACGCACGGACTGGAGCCAGCCGAGATCGAGCTGGAGATTACCGAGTCGGCCGAAATACCGGATGGGGAAGTTGTCGAGGAAACGTTGAGACAACTCGCTGCGGCGGGCATACGCCTTTCGATGGACGATTTCGGCATGGGACATTCGTCGCTGCTTTACATGCAGCGCTTTCCGGTGTCCTCGATCAAGCTGGACGGCTCTCTTACGCGCGCGGTGCTGGCCAACAGCACCACTGCCGATGTGATCCGCACGATCACGGCCTTGGGCCGCTCGCGCAACGTGAAGGTGGTGGCCGAATTCGTGGAGACCGAGGCACAACGCTGCGCGCTCGTCGAGCTCGGTTGCGACATCTTCCAGGGTTACTTCCACAGCGCGCCGCTATCCGAGCAGGCCTGTCTGGATCACTTCAGGCAGCATGCGCGGCAGGCCGCTCTGGCTGACTAGCGCGCCCGGAACGGTCGCAAGGGCAATCGTTCCAGCCATATCGTCTAAACGGTGCTCAATGGCCGTTCAAGAAAGCGAGCGACTTCATCGGCCGGTATCGGCCTGGAATAGAGGTAGCCCTGAACCATCCGGCCTCCAAGCGTCTTTAGAATAGCCAGTTCGTCGCGGGTCTCTATGCCTTCGACAATACAATCGAGGCCCATGTCCCGGCTCAGCGCGAGAAGCGACTTGACGATCTTGTAGCTCGCGGATTTTTTGTCCAGATCGGTGACAAAACTGCGGTCGACTTTAATTTTTGTCAGAGGCAGCGCGTGGAGGTGCGTCAGGCTCGAAAAGCCGGTGCCGAAGTCATCCAGCGAAATACCACATCCAATCGATCGCAAGATTTCTGTAGCATTGCGCACCTGTTGAAAATCGCGAATAAACGCGGTTTCGGTCACTTCGAAATCAAGCCGGGTGGGATCGAAACAGCTTTTACCGATTGCCGTAACGATAGCGAAGACGCTCTCGGGAGAACTGAGATCGTGAGCAGACAGGTTAAAGGAAAGGCGTATGCAGCCAGGCCACAGCGAAGCGTGCGCAAGCGCTTTTTTCAACAATATCTGGGTGATCGTTTCGATCATCCCTGTGCGTTCGGCAATCGGAATAAACTGCGCCGGTGAGACTGAGCCCAATGCCGGATTGAACCAGCGGGCCAATGCCTCGAATCCGATCGTCGCGCGGCTCGAAACATTGACGATTGGCTGGAACACAACAGTCAGTTCATCTTCGAGGTTGGCGTGCTGCAGCGCCTGTTCGATCTTCGCGTCAGACCGAATCTTGGCGTCGTGATCGATCGAGAAAAGCGTCACCTTGCCACGGCTCGTGCGCTTGCCGTGATAGAGCGCGTAGTCGGCATTCGCAAACAATTGCTCCGTGTCGGCCGCCATATCGGGGTAGACCGAAAATCCTATTGACCCGCCTATTTGCAGCGTCGTGTCTCCCAACGGCGCAGCCATTCGTATCGCGGAGCAGATCAACTCCCCCATCGCCACGAGTTCGCGGGTATCGCCAAAGTTCGAGGCCACAATCGAAAATTCGTCGCCACCCAGCCGGGCAACATAGTAGTTTGCCGGACAGGCTTCCTTGAGCCGCAGTCCAATAGTCTGAAGCAGTTTATCGCCGGTTGCATGGCCGTAGATGTCGTTGACGGACTTGAAGCCGTCCAGATCGACAATGCCCACGGCGAGACGGCCTCCAGTCGATTTTGCCTGCGTATACGCGTTGTCAAGGTAGGAGAAAAATGCGCGACGGTTGGCGAGGCCCGTCAGGCTATCGATATTGGCAAGCTGGAAATTTTCCGAGCGCGCACTCACCATGCCGGTAAAGTCGCGATAGTGGATCAGCAGAATGGCCAGCATCGCAGCGGAGACAAGCGCCGTGTTGATTGCGATTGCAACAAACACGAGGTTGCTGGACAGCGAGAAGAAAACAACAAACGAACCGTTGACAATGAAGGCAACCGTGAAAGCCGCCGAGCGCAAATGCATCATGCAGAAAATCACACCGATAACGGTGATTGCCATATAAAAGGCGACATGGGCCTTTTCGTAGGCGCCTCCGTAGGGAAATAGCGCGAATGCCCACAGCGTGAAGGCGATGGCAATCATGCCCGAGAGCTTCTGGGTACCGGACAGTGCCTTTAACGCTGCATCGAAGGTGGCCTCCCGCCTCGAGCGGCGCAGCCAGCCGATCACCCGCACCAATGAGAGCAGGGTCATGGCAACCGGTATGTCGACCGTTATCCACCGCGGCGCCACGTGCATGTGAGTCGTCGCTACGCCCCATGTGTTGATCATCAGGATCACATACATGAGGGGCATCTGAAACGTGAAAGCTCTGTACTGAGCGATCAGTAGATCCGGGTTCCGGTCGGGAATAGCCGCAGCTTCTTTGACGGCTTTCAAGAACTTCATGAGGATCATTACATTATCTGAACAGAGTTGTCTTTGTGGTACGCATCGATGAGTCGATGTCCGGGGCGGGACTCTGCGAAGCTAATGGTAACGTGCCCGAAATCATGGCTACTAGACGGGTATACGGCGACGCGCTCCGATCTCTGTAGTGGGACGTGGGTAGGGATTTCCTGAAATTGCTGTAGGAATGCGTTTCCGGACACAATCCAAGATGGCCGGCGGGTCCAGCCGGCGCTGGGGAGCAGGGGCCGCCGCCGGCAGATGGGAATGGGCAGTGAAAACCCGGAAGATCCGGACGACCCGGAAGAAATGGCTCCAGCTTAGGCGAATTGCCCGATTGGCTTGCTTGCCGGTAATCGCACCGTTGCAGCAGCCGCAACCTGACTGTGCGTCAGCGCGGACAACACAGTGTGGTCCCCAAAGCGGAAGGAGCAAAGTATCTGCGAAACGGTGGCTAATCTCGCGATCTCTTTGAGCGAGAGCGCCGCCAGAAGATCCGCCACCTCCGACGACACGCCGAGACTGCTCATGCCCGCGGCTTTGTCTTCTACAAGCAGGCGCTGGACCAGCAGAAGATAGGCGAGATTCATCTCGTGGATCAAACGGTGCGTGTCGCGTTCCATTTCAACCACCTCCCGTGATACCGGCCGGATCGTCTTTGCAGTGAAGCCACGGCGCAGCGAATGGATGCAACACAGTTGCCGTGTAACGATGCTAGGGCAGCTGTGTGTACCCCGCAGTCAGAAGCGCCAGAAATTTCGTTAGTCCTATCCTGAATTTTCAGTCAGGAATTCCCTGGACGCGCACTGTGCTGCTACGAACCCTGCATCAGCGCCGTGATCTGATCGGGCGACATGGCGCCGAGATAGATCCGGAACTCGTCGATCGATCCATTGAAGAACGGATCGGCGGAATACTGCGAGCGTCCAATCCAGTTCTGCGCCGTCGGGCCGACGCGCCACGGCGCAAAGACGACATCGGATGCACGGCCGATCGCGCTGCCGTTCAGATACAGCGTGGCAGCCGTGCCCGATAACGTTACGGCAACGTGCGTCCACTGCCCTGTCGGCAACGCAACGTTGCCGTTGATGCCACGCTCGCCGTGGCCGCCGTTGGTCGTAATCGCAAAGCGCATGACGCCAGTGGAATTCTTCGGCGTGAGAAACAGATAGCGCCCCGTGCCCGCGCCGAAATCGAAGATGCGCTGCCATGCCTTGCCGCCGTTCCACAAGACCCATGCGGCGATGGTGAAATCCGAGGTGCCGGCCACGACGTTGTTGGGCAGGCTGACATAGCCGCTCGCGCCATCGAGCGCCACGGCGTTGCCCGTGTGGCCCGCGACGTGAGTCGCCGCGCCGACGAGTGTGCCCGTATAGCCGTTGCCCGTCGCGTCGGCCGCGCTCGTGCCACTGGTCTCGTCGAATTTCAGATAGGCATGCAACTGCAGCGCCGTCACCGCGGCGGCCTCCGCCGAATTCGCACTTTCGCCCGAGGCTGTCTGCGCACTCACGACGTAATACCAGGTGCCTGCCGGCGGATTGTCCGTGTAGGTGAGAGGGTCGGTAATGCCGGTCGCGATGGTCGAATACGATCCGCCCGAACTCGACGCGCGTTTCACGTCATAACTCGTGCCGTTCGCTACACCCCACCATGACAGTACGACCTGGCCCGCATCCGGAAATGCCGTAAGACCGCTTGGCGCAGAAGCGGGCGTGACGGCGTCGCGTGTGCAGGTCAGCGTGCCGTAGCCGAGCTGGTCGTAACCACCGCTCGTGGTGCCGTAGTTGCCACCTCCGCCCTCGGGCTGGATCGCCAGCGCGAACTTCGTCGACCAGGGCGCCGCCAGTCCTTTGCGATTGACGTAGTGGTTGTAGACGAGCGCCCAGCACGGCCGGATCGTGCCCTGCGAGGCCGTCGAAAACGCCGTTTGTGTCACGTCGACGTTCGAATAAGTGACATACGGCACCGTGAGATAGCTGCCGCCGGGCTGGACCAGATTCGCCTTCGCCACGTATTCCGCACCGGCGAGAAAGCGATTGTTGTCATAGCCGTACAGGTCGATTCCCTGGTTCCAGGCCATCTCGCAGATGGCGCCGCCAAGCGCGACACCGAGCGTGTTGTGTCCCTGGTCGCGCCCCGTCTCCTGCCATTGCCCGAGATAGCCGGGGTGCAGGTAGTAGACCGCCTGGGCGATCGCGCCGTTGCCGGTCCCGTCGATAAAGTAATTGGCGGCCTGGTCGAACAGCGCGTGGTCGTCGCAAAGCACGCCGATTGCCATGATCGACGCCATGTTGCAGAGATCCCAGTTGGCCCAGTAGTGCGTGATGTCGGTGTTGTTGTGCCGGTTGAGAAAGTCGACGTTGATCGGGTAGAAGATGTTGCGCATCATCGACTGAAACGCCGCCAGACCGGCCGCGCTCCAACCCGCGTAGCCGCGCATGATCTCACCGGCGTTCGCGAACTCGTAGCCATAGATGCCGGCCGCGAGATCGACGTTGCTGTCGCCGCCGAGCCGCTGCAAGGTCGAAGACCAGGCATTCATGATCTGCACGGACTTGTCTGCATAGGCCGTGTCGCCCGTTACTTTCCAGTACAGCGCGCATGCGTAGGCCGCGGCGATGTCGTTGTATAACACCGGATAGTTTTGCGCACCGCTCCCGCCGCGGTCGACTTCGACCTGAGGGCGCGGCGACCACGACAGCCGCGTGTGGCCGTTGGCGACCAGCACCTTCCAGCCCTCATACCACGGGGACGCCTGCGCAGCGACCTTCTGCGCCATCCTGTCGAAGTCGGCTTGCGTATGCAGCAACCCCGGGTGAACGAATGCGCCGCTGGTGACGATATCCGTGGCGCCGTTGGCAGCCTGGGCCAAGGTCACGCTCGTGGCGGCTTCGCGGCTGGCCGCGCGGCTCACGGCCGCGGCCGCGGCGCTGGAAGTGCCATCGCAGGCAGACAGCGCGAGGGCGCCGAGGCTGTAGAGAAAGCTGCGCCGTGAGAGACCTTTGCCTTGATCGTTGTGACTCGTCATGTTGTCCTTGTTCTTGTTGAATGAACCGCCAGTGGAAGGTGGAACGCCGGCGGCCAATCGCGTCGTCACAACACCGGGGAAATTTGACACACATCTTCTCGCAAACGTTTGCCGTGACAACCGGCAGCGTGACGCAAACCCGATCGGCCTAAGCGGGTTATCGGACAGAAATGCTTTGTCGCACAGTCCGAATGACGTACGGATTTCTTGAATTTTTTGTAAGGATAAGCTGACACGCGCGACTTAGCCGGATTCGCCAGCGCATGCCTGGCACTCCGTATGACTAGGCGACCAAACCCGCTTCTTCAACCCGGCCGCGCCCCGCGGCCTTGGCCAGATACAGTGCGTGATCGGCAGCCTTCGTCAGATCCGTCATCTGAGCACCTGTTTCGACGACCTGACTGGCCACGCCGACACTGATCGTGACATAGGGCATATGAGACGAACCGGCATTGGGAATCGCCAGTGCCGCCACCGCATCGCACATCCGCTGGGCGACATGCGCTGCCGCCGCCGCGTCGGTCTCCGGCATCAACACCACAAACTCTTCGCCACCATAGCGCGCAACCAGATCGCTGCCGCGCCGCACGGTCTGCGCAAGGCATTCGGCAACCGACACGAGGCACCGGTCGCCTTCGACATGGCCATGACTGTCGTTGAAGCGCTTGAAGAAATCGATGTCGATCATCAGCAACGACAGCGTCGCCCGATCGTAGGCGCCGCGCCGCCAGTGCGCGCTCAGCGCGGCATCGAAAGCGCGGCGATTGGCGACACCGGTCAGCGGGTCCGTCGTCGCGAGCCGCTTCAACTCGTCAAGTGCCGCAGCAAGCCGCGAATGCAGAAGCGTATTTTCGACCAGCAGCAACAGAAGCACGAAGCTGCCGGCGGCCATGCCGTAAAATCGTCCGAGATAAAACCCGAGGTCGTAGCGTCCGCCGTTGAACACAGCACTCAACGCGATATCGCAGATCCAGACGCACAGCACGACCATCAGCCACAGGTCGATCGTCGAACGGGACCTTTGCCGGTACAGCACTACGAGGGCGAGGAGACAGAGTCCCCAGACTGCCCCTGCCACCCATCGCATGGTCGGCGTGTAGTGATTATTCTTGATGATTTCAGGCAGCAGCCATTCTCCCGCAGTGGCGAAGACAACCATTCCCAGTGCAAGACACAGCACCCCGCCGACGATAAGCGCCAGCCTCTTTGCTCCCACCGTGTAGCCTGTCATCCGGTCCTGCTTCCGGTCCTTGAGCAGTGCGTAGGTCATGACGAAGACCGGAAACCCCGCATGCCAGAACATGTAGATCCAGGCCGTGCTTTGCGGTCCTGCGTGCAGGAGTCCCGTTGGCGAGAACAACCCCGGAAAGCTCAACATGTGAAGAAGAGCGATCACTGAGGTGTACAGATAGCCGCTCGCCAATGCGCCGAGTGCCCGCGAGCGGGCGATCACACACTGGCCGAACAGCAGCACGGCGGTCACCAGATCGTTAAGAATGACCGACGATTCGTATACCGGGATAAACGCGGGCACTTGAGGCAGTGCAATCCTGGCGAACGGCACGGCAACCAGAAAGATGCCTATCGACAGGAGCGCGACGGCTCCAGCAAGCAGGCGCGCGTGCCGGTGTATGGGATGCAGGCCGGGTGAATCGGCGTGCTCATCGATAAGTCCAGACATCAGGCCTTGTTGCGCCATCATTGCTCACCAGCTTCTGTTGGGTCATCAGAGGATCGGCGCGGCACCTGCCGATTTCGCCGTCAGTATATGTCGAACGAAAACAGCCACCGATATCCGGACCAGGGCCGAAGCGGAGCAGCAAGGTTTGTAGGGCAGCCGCCCCCCTGCGGGCGACTGCCTAATCACTCAAGCCACGCGAAGTCTGGCGTCAGTTTCCTAAAGTTGAGGGATTTTTTTCCAAATATCTGGTGTTTTAGCTTTCGCGGACTATGCTGAATCACTATGGAATGGCCAACTGACCCAGCCCTCTATCCGCCATATTTACGCCCACGGATCCGACGAGGTCTCGGCGTCCGTTCTGGCGCCCAATATCGTGCCTGGCGGAACATTCAAAACACTGCGACGACGGGGTCAGCCGGTTGCCTCCCGGGGATAAGTGTCAATCGGCGCTACGAGATCCTCGACGAACCGGCGCGTATCTACTTCTTCCTTTTAGAGCGGGTGCCCGAGTGACCTTGCCCTCGTTTGACGAATCCCATAGCTGGCTGAATTATGCGGCTTCACCTCTCTGAGCCGTGAACCAGTTCCTTTCGAATGTCATGGGGCTGACGTAATCGAGCGTTGAATGTAACCGGCGCGCGTTGTAAAAGCCCAGCCAGTCAATCACCTCATCCATTGCTGCTTGCTGGGTGGCGAAGTGTCGTCCGTGCATGCGCGCTACCTTCAGCGAACCCCATAGACTTTCCGTCGGCGAATTATCCCAACAATTACCACGTCGGCTCATCGACGAACGCATGCCGTGGGCCTTCAACGTGTCCTGAAACAGGCCACTGCAATACTGGCTGCCCCTGTCGCTATGCACGATTACGCCGGCGTCAGCGCGACGCCGGAACCACGCCATTCGCAATGCGTCTGTGACCAGTTCAGCCTTCATGTGCGGCTGCATCGACCAGCCCACCACCTGCCTGCTGAACAGGTCGATGATGACCGCGAGGTAGACCCAGCCTTCGGCTGTCGCCACGTACGTGATGTCGGTCGTCCAGACCTGGTTCCGTACGTTAGCGGTGAAGTTGCGCTCCAACAGATTCAGCGCCACCGGCAAATCATGGTTTGAGTTCGTCGTCGCGATGTACTTGCGCTTGTGGCGGGCTCGAATGCCATGCTGCGCCATCAGTTTGCGAACCCGTTCCTTGCCCACGCGCACGCCTTGCGTGAGCAACTCCTTCCACATGCGAGGCCAGCCGTATTCGCCCTTGACCCGCGTGTGAATCGCCTTGACTTGCGCGAGCGGTGCATCGTTGCTTACGCGGCTTCGGTGCGGCTTGTCGTGCGCGGTGCGTTGCCGGCGCTGATGATATCCGCTGGGACTGACTTCCAGCACTTCGCATAGCACCGAGACTGGCCAGTGGCGTCGATTTTGCTCGATGAACGCGTACTTCACATCGATTCCTTCGCGAAGTACGCTGCGCACTTTTTTAATATATCTCGCTCCATCTTTAGGCGCGCTACCTCCGCACGCAGCCGCGCCAGTTCCATCTGTTCCGGGCTCACAGGCTTCGTGCTTGCGCCGGCCAGCTTGCCTTCCCGGTCAGCCTTAACCCAGTTGTACAGCGTCTGTTCCACCACACCCAGTGTCGCCGCCACTGCTGCCATGCTTTGCCCGGCTTTGACCAGTCGTACCGCTTCCAGCTTGAACTCGAGCGTGTACTGTGCCCGCTTTGCCTTGCTTGTCATTGTTCTTCTCCTTGCTTGAGTTTACCTGCTCAGCAAGGGATTCGTCTTTCGGGGGCAAGCTCAGTCCACGCTTACGTCAATGTCAGGTCTTTTGCAGACCTTCCCCTACACGATGGTGCACAAGGCGCCGCAACGCACCGCGGCGCCGCACCAGGCCCTCGCAGCCGTACCGGCCAAATAGGCGCGGCATATGCGGTCCGCCGCGTCGTGCCCGACGTACGCTCAACGTTTGGAGGCGGGCCAGGGCACATGGGCAAAATGGGCCGCGAGATAGTCGAGCAGCACGGTCACGCGCGCGGCCCGCAGCATGCCGGGCGGTGTGACGAGATTGACGTTGATGTCGGCGATCTTCCAGTCGTGCATCACTTCCTCAAGCTCGCCGCGCTGCAACGCGTCCCACACCACGAACTCCGGCTGGAGAGCCAGGCCGTGCCCGGCAATCAGTGCCGGCATGATCACTGCGGAATTGTTCGTACGGACGCGGCCACGCACCTGTGCCTCGGATTCCTCGCCCGTCACGTGATGGAAACGCCAGTACCCCGGCGTCGGCAGGTTGGTGTAGATCAGGCCGGCGTGCGCTTCGAGATCGCGCGGATGACCAGGCCGGCCGTGCCGCTCGAGGTACAAAGGTGACGCGACGAGCGGCCGGCGCACTGCGCAGAGCTTGCGCGCGCGCAGCGAAGAATCGGTCAGCTCGGCGATCCGGATTGTAACGTCGAAGCCGCCGGACACGACGTCGACGATGTGATCGGTGAGCACGAGGTCAATGTCGACCTTCGGATAACGATCGAGAAACGCGGGCAGCAACGGCGACAGATGCAGCAGACCGAACGACATGGGCGCATTCACGCGCACCAGTCCATGCGGCTCGAGCGCCTGCGCAGACGCTTCGCTCTCGATCAGTTCGGCATCGGCGAGCAGACAGATCGCGCGGTCGCGCAGCAGCTCGCCCGTCGGCGTGAGCGAAAGCTTGCGCGAGGTCCGGTACAGTAGCATCGCGCCGAGCCGCTGTTCAAGACGGGCAATCGCTTTCGAAACCGTCGGTTGGGATACACCGAGCAGTTCGGCGGCTTTCGCGAACGAGCCTGCCTCGGCGACGCGCGCAAAAGTGGCCCAGGCTTCGAGATCGGGAAGGGTTGACATGGTCGGAGTGAAGTCGTGCAAATGGATGCGGAAAGAACGGTAAGCGCGACGTGCCGCGCGTAAACGGTGACGGGCATTCCAGTCCCGTCCGGAGACGGATCGCATGGAATCTTACCTACTTTCGTTGGGCGCCGGCGTACTGATCGGCGTCGTGTACAGCGCGATCAGGGCGCGCTCGCCTGCCCCGCCCCTGATCGCCCTCGTTGGCCTGCTCGGCATGTTGATCGGCGCGCAGGCCCCCCTCCATCAAGCAATGGTTCGGCCTCTAGCCGCCATGAGGATACGCCCATGAACGACATTGATACTCTACCTGACCACCATGTTGCCGCTCACTGCAACCGCTGACGAATACGCTGCTATTACACTCTGGAGCATGCCTGCTGCTTTCAACCTCTGACGGGCGTCGTTAAAAGACCGCATACGCTGGAAGCAGTTCATCCAGCGAGCCACCGCTCAGTCTGTACAAACAACGGATTTGTGGCGAGCACTATAAGTTGCTCGTAGACCAGTCTCGCCGGTTCGCAGCGCTCTCGGAGTCTTTGAATCTTGAGGTATTCCTTACTTGCACCCACATTGTTGTGTGTACGGGAAACACTGGCCACGCCCACGAGCGCGCGGAGTCTTTGCTGTGCGAAGCAATACCGCCAACGAATATCGCCCAGGAAGTCCCTAGCTTCACGATCGCTATGCTCATGCTATCTGGAACCAACCACCTGCTTACTGCTCCAGACCTTGCCGCTCGCGCGCTAGCGCATCGACTTGGGTTAGTCATCTTGCCCTGTCCGCTACGGCTACCGCCGTTTACCATCTCGCAATATTGGCACAAACGTTTCGCGCTAGATCCGGCCCCCAGATGGCTACGCAACCTGATTCACGACGCGGCGGCAGAGGCCCTGAATCTCGAACCGTTCGAAATGCCGATCGGCGCAGCCCCCGTGCGTCCCTGCGACTTCTTCACTCCCCGGACCTCCGGGCTACTGCCGACGAGCACCTATTTGAGTCGACCGGTGAAAGCCAGAGGGTCGAACATCCGGCGCTCGCGGAGTATCAGAGATCGATTTAGGCTATGTCTCTGCATATCAAAATGAGTGACGTATGCCGAAGTTGACTCCGTAGGTCGCTGCACCCTTAACCCCGTGCGTGATGGCTGAATCAGTTACCGACAGGCCGGTGTTCATGTTGCCGTGATTGCTCACCATACCCGCTTGTGCGTAAAGGGCCGTTCTTATCGAGATTTGATAAATTGCGCCGAAACCCGTAAGCAGCGAGTGATTTTCATCATGGTTGTGGTCGACCGAATACCATGCCCCTGCATTCAGGCTAATGCTCGGAGTAATGATGTAATTCCCACCGCTGCCATAAACATACTCGTTGAATGATCCCGCCACGTTGTAGTTCACAAACGATGCCTTGAGCGTTAATCCATTAACTCTGCACGCAACACTGAGCGTCCGACCGTCAAACGGTATGGTCGTGGGTAATGGAGTACTCACCCCGCCAGCGTTTCCGTGATATGCCGCTGCACTTACCATAACCGTACCATTGTCATATTTTTCGCTGGCAGACCACTGTTGGCCGGACCGGAAGTCTCCCGTGACACCTCCCGGAGCGAACATGACACTTGCTTCGAAGCCAGCTATTTTCGGACTAAGATAGGTAATGGCGTTCGAATTAACCCCACCAGTAAATGAGACATTGTCCGAATAGATGTCAAGGCCGCTCGCGAATGAAGAAATACCGCGCGGATCAGAGTCAAATATTGCGAGAGCGAAAGGAGATATCTGCTCTCCAAATCGCAATTCTCCGTACCGTCCGCTGATACCGACCCACGCTCTACGGCCCCAAAAATTCCCGTTTGATGTCCCGTATCCGCCGTTTGCCATGCTGATTCCGCTCTCAAGGTCGAAATTTGCTGTCAGCCCCCCCCAAAGATCTTCACGCCCCCTAATGCCGAACAAAGAAGGACCAAGCCCACCATTGGTGAGGGAGAAAGCGTTCCCGGCATTACCTCCCGTTGACGTTGCAACCTTGCTTGCATACTGAATCCCCGCATCCACAATGCCATACAGAGTCACGGCGGATTGGGCGTGCGCCGCTCCATACCACATCATCGAAGCAAGTCTAATTGCCCATATGATACGTTTGACAGAGGAATGAGACATCTTGCCTCCAAAATTAGTTATGCAAATTAAATTAAGAGAATTATTACTTAGACGTATCAACAGACATCCACCAACGGCAGGATTTACTTAATTACTCATGGGTTAGTAACTTAGAGCGTGTCAGGCACTTTCGGTGAAACCTGGTAACCTGGCGGAATGCCAGAACGCAAGCCGTACCACACGGACGTTTCGGACGAAGAATGGAGCTTCGTCGCCCCATACCTGGTCTTGATGAACGAAGACGCGCCGCAGCGCCGATACGAGCTGCGTGAGATGTTCAACGCACTGCGCTGGATGGCGCGCGCCGGTGCATCGTGGCGCATGCTGCCAACCAACTTCCCGCCGTGGGAGATGGTCTACCAGCAAACGCAACGCCGGCTCAACGCGGGTTGCTTCGAGGCGATGGTCAACGACTTGCGTTCGGTGCTGCGCGTGACACAGGAGCAACGGGGCCAGCCCGGTGCAGTTATCCTGGATGGCCGCACGTTGCAGTCCACGTGTGAAAGCGGTCCGCGCGCGGGCTACGACGGTCACAAGCGCAAGCGGGGCAGCAAGGTTCATATGGCCGTCGACACGCTGGGCCTGCTGCCTGCGGTCCACATTACGTCCGCCAACGAGCAGGAGCGGGCACAGGTGGACGAACTGGCGCGTCAGGTTCAGCACGTCACTGGTCAGACGGTGAAACCCGCCTTGGCTGACCAGGACGACTCGGCTGCACAGGCCGCACGAGACGAAGGCATGGAGTTGCAGGTCATCAAGCTGCCCGAGGCGAAAAAAGGCTTCGTGCTGCTGCCGCGTCGCTGGGTGGTCGAGCGCAGTTCCGGATGACCCAACCGCTTGCGGCGGCCGGCTCGCGACTATGAGCGCTTGCCTGAAACTCTGGCGAGCCTTCACTTCGTCGTTTTTGCCATGCTCACGCTCGTCCATGCCGTGCCCATTATCCAAAGTGCCTAACACGCTCTAGCAGGTAAAATTGTGAACTGGATACCCTCCACCGCGTCGAAGCCTCTCATTAAAAGAGACAGCAGAGCCTTTTCGCGCCGACTCGGTGCATGGCAAGGCGTAGGCGCAAGGTGGTGAAACACCGATTGTCGAACGCCCTAGCCAGCAGCAAAGCATAAGCGTGGCGTCCGCTGTCAACTCGAAGGGGACCTTTTGGTTTGCAACGTACGAAGGACGCCTTTCCGGCGAGCTGCTTGTGGCGCTTCTCAAGAAACTGATGTTCAAGCGCAAGAACGCGGCGCATCTCATTGTCGACGGATTGCCGGCGCATAAGAAAGCAGTCGTCAAGGATTACGTCGCGGGCGTCCAAGGCAAATTGACCCTGCACCACTTGTCTGGTTACACGCCTGACCTCAATCTGGGTGGCTTGGTCTGAAGCCACGTCAAGCGCACCGGTGTCGCGCGACGCCCTTTGCAAAAGGGACGAAAAGCTGGGGCCAAGGATTAACGAACAGCTTGTAGAAATTGACGAAGCCCCGGGCTCGTGCGTTCGTTCTTCAGGCATCCGTCTGTCTCCTGCATTACTGATTTATGAGTAAGTCTGCGAGACAAGCCGTCTCCTGATGCAAACAGGATTCGTATGCAGCGGTTACGATTCTTCCAGCTCTCGCCCTGCTGTCTCCGGGAGGATCAGCAGGGCTGCAAATAGCAGCACATACGAGGTCGCCGCAAATACCCCGATAGCGCCACCGAGAGACAGCTTCGCGGATGCATAACCGATAAGCATTGGAAAGACGGAGCCGATACCGCGGCCAACATTGAAGCTGAAACCCTGAGCGTTGGCGCGGATGGTAGTTGGGAACAGCTCGGAGAGGAAAGAGCCAATGCTGGCGAAAATTCCCGAAGTGAACAGTCCCAGAGGGAATCCGATCCACACGAGATATCCGTGACCCAGCTCGAACCGTGTGTACGCGAAAATCGTGACCAACGCGCCAAGTGCGAAGAGCGCGAGAGTCTTTTTCCGGCCAATGGCATCCGCTAGAAATGAGCCGAACAGATACCCTGTGAACGAGCCACAGATCACTACCCCGAGATACGCTCCCGTGTTCACAAACGAGAGTCCTTTCACAAGTTTGAGGTAAGCAGGCAGCCAGACCATGACTGCAAAGAATCCACCATTGATCCCCGTGCACATCAGGGTCGCAAGTGCTGTACGTGCCGCGTACCTCCTTGTGAAAATACTAAATATTGCACTGAAAGCCGACACTTGACCGCCCTTCGTACGCCGAAACGTAGCCGGTTCACTCACGTGACGACGCAGTAAGAGGATAATAATTGCAGGCGTCGCACCGATGATAAACATTACGCGCCACGCAACAACTGGCTCAAAATACGAAAAGCAGATAGTGGAGATAATCGCGGCCAATCCCCAGCCAATCGACCATCCACCCTGCACAAAACCCACTGCCCTGCCGCGTGCATTGGATTGGAAGCTTTCAGCAATCAGAACTGCGCTGATCGCTGTCTCACCTCCAAAACCCAGCCCAAGAAATGCACGAGCTGTGAACAGTTCACCGTAGTTGGTCGAGATGCCGCTGGCAAAGCTGAATACGGAAAAGAGGAGAATGGTCCACTGGAGCACCCTCACCCGCCCGAACCGGTCTGCCAGAATGCCGGCACCCCATCCACCTAACGCCGAAGTCAGGAGGGAAACCGAGGCAATCTGCCCGGCTTCGGCGTTCGAAAGCCCCCACAACCCGATGAGAACAGGAATGACAAAGCTGTACATCTGGGTGTCCATCCCGTCGGCCGCGTGGCCGGCGAACGACGACCAGAATGCAGCTTTCTGCCTTGAGTCGGAGGCTGAATACCAGCTACGGCTCTGCGCCGTAACACGGCTATGCTGGACAACTCGTTGCGCGTTCGGATCCATATATCTGCCTGCCTAGAACTTGAGGCCGTTAAAATTTAATTTCTCTTAGAATCTATTTCGGATAACAAAATTTTTGTCCACCTACAATAATCCCATCATCCTTGCATCGTAATAATTATAGGATTACTAACTATGTAGTATCGTATGTACATTGTAGATGTGCCGGCCGTGAAGGGGCTGTCTCAGCCTTCAGTCTAACAATCCTTAAGGCTCTACCTGGCTTACCTGCGTGCGCTCAAGATGACGATCTGAATTTCGGATTGCACTTGTAGAATCTGCGCCACGAGTCCCGAGGCTATTTTTTTACCTGTGCCCCTCTGACGCGCCACTCGAATCGCGCGTCAGAGGGTTATTCCCGACCGGCCCGAAATCAACTACTTCAGATTTTGGAAAGATCCAGTGTCGGCGGCCAAAAGAGTTCCTTCGGCTCAACACGCCGCTGCGAGAGACCCTGTGCAAAGTGATAGTCAGAAAACTTGTCGATTGTGTGTTGATTGGCCCCAAGACCATAGGGCCAGTAATCGTCGCCCATTAGGGCTTTTGCTTCGTTATGGTGATGCACCATCCACGGAAGCGTCGCGGCAAGGTGACAGATTTCGTCCAGTTCCTTGATCGCGAGTGCTTTTGCCTTCATGAAAGCCTTGAAAACTGCTACCGGCAACCAAGGGTTCTGCTCTGCCAGCGACTTCCTGACACCGACCATGTGCATGATTGGGAAAATTCTGGTTTCGCGAAAGTAATCCTTTTCTACCGACAGATAATCTTTGAAAAGCCGACCAACGTTCGGAGCGCCCCGCAGAAAACAGGAAGGCGCGCGCGCTCCGATGTAACCATCGAGCTCGCCGGATTCAAGCATCCCAGACAGGGTCTTGTCGTCCGAGATCTGTTCAAGATGCACACCATCTTTCAGTGCAATTGGAGCACGCTCGCCGCGCCCGGTCTCCTCAACGCCACCTCTGAACCATTGAATCTGCCCCGGCGTCACACCGTACTGCTCTTCGAGGATGCCGCGGATCCACACGTTCGCGGTGATTTGATATTCAGGCAGTCCGATTCTCTTTCCGATGAGATCTTTCGGAGAGTTGATATCTCGATCAGTACGCACATAGATACCCGACTGGCGAAACACACGCGAGATGAACGCCGGAACTCCAACATATGCATTGTCGCCACGCGCCGTCGTCATCATGTGGCTGCTCATGGAGATTTCGGTGACGTCGTACTCCTGGTAACGGAACGCACGATGAAAGGCTTCCTCCGGTTCTAGCGCTGTCGCGACTACCTCGCACCCCTCAATCTGCACCCGCCCATCGATCAGTGCTTGAGTACGGTCATAGTTTCCGCATGCGAGGCTAATTTTCAGCTTGCTCATTGTCGATTCCCTTGCGTTCGAATCTTGCTAACTGAACTGACGTGGTTGCACGTAGTTCACTAAAATTGCTCGACCCTGCGCTGCTGGCGCGATGGAAGACCGCGCTGGCAATGCTGGTCGCGATGCTATCAACGTCTCCACCACCCGGAAGTACAGGCCAGCCCCAAGATGTCGGAGAAGGCTGATGTGATGCCTTGGACTGGTGTTTCGCTTATCCATTTCACATCCATCAGCATACTGACGACATCATTCTGTGTAGAGAATATTCCAGTGTCAATAGGGAGAATGTGGTATCCCGCCGAGTGCGTCCCCCAATAGAAGCACGAACGGTACGGCGTCAACGCTCAAGCAGCACCGCAGCTCAGATGATTGACGACAGAGGTGAAATGCTATCGGATCGGTCCGACGCGAGCAGAGGACGGCATTGCCGGTTCTACATTCCACGACAGCAACTCCTCGATGCGGTTGACCGGGTGATCGGCGATGCGCTCAAGCACGAAGCCGAGATACGCCTCAGTATGGAGGACGTTCAGGCGAGCCGAGCCAATGAGGCTGTACATTGCGGCTGCGCGCTCGCCGCCGGATTCGGAGCCGACGAACAGGAAGTTGCGCCTCCCGAGGGCCACGCCGCGCAGCGCCCGGTCCGCGATCAGGTTGTCGATCTCTGCCCAACCGTCTGTGCAGCAGCAGACGAGTGCCGACCAGCGATTCAAAGCGTAACGGATGGCTTTGGTCGTGTCTGACTTCACCGGCG
The DNA here is from genome assembly GCF_005503145.1 of Burkholderia sp. 4M9327F10. Lineage (GTDB taxonomy): Bacteria > Pseudomonadota > Gammaproteobacteria > Burkholderiales > Burkholderiaceae > Paraburkholderia. Next base: position 275,452 of record NZ_SCNV01000001.1, read on the forward strand.
TGCTGCAGGCGGACGCGTCTGCCGGCTACGCCGAGCTGTATCGCGGTGAGCAAATTCAGGAGGCTGCATGCCTAGCGCACGCGCGTCGCGAAATCCACTATCTGCATACCGTACGACCCGTTGCCGTCACCGAAGAGGCGCTGCGTCGGATCGGGGCACTTTACCGGATCGAGGAGCAGATCCGTAGCCAGCCGCCAAATGAGCGTCGACGTGTACGCCAGGCACGGGTTGTACCGCTGCTCGACGATATGAAGCGCTGGTTCGAAGAAACGCTTACCACGTTGTCAGCGAAGTCCGACACCACCAAAGCGATTCGCTACGCGTTGAATCGTTGGCCGGCATTCGTCTACTACTCCACCGATGGACGGGCGGAGATCGATAACCTCGTTGCCGAGCGTGCCCTGCGCGGGGTAGCTCTCGGTCGCCGTAACTTCATGTTCGCCGGCTCTGACACGGGGGATGAGCGGGCGGCCGCAATGTACCGCCTGATCGGCTCGGCGCGTCTAAACGGCCTCGACCCAGAAGCGTATCTTGCCTATGTCCCCAAGCGGATCCCCGATCATCCGGCAGACCGCATTGACGACCTGCTGCCGTGGAACGTCGCGCCTTGCTTACCCTCTACCGCGAGGGCCATGCCAATTCGATAGCCACTCTTGCGGCCATCGTTAACTCCTGCCGCTATGGCTATCATCTGATGCTTACGAAAATCCCGACGCAGTTGTAATTGAAACGCTTTCATCTGCGAGCACCATGTGCGCATGCTCCGCATCAACCAGCACACCGACATATAATGTTGCTGAGGAGGTCATGTATGCACAAACGCCTCCAACGTCTGAAATTTTGCGCTACGATCTATTGCATTGATGCGAAAAACGCAGACCGATTCGTTTATTACTAGAGAATTGGATATGAGACCTTCACCCTCCGAGGCAACTTTTAAGGATGAAACAATCGAAACCGGGCATCTGTGGCAGCGACCCGGGTTTCTCATCCGTCGCCTGAACCAGATTCATATCGCACTGTTTTTTGAGCAATGCAAAGACTTCACTATCACACCCGTTCAGTATGGTTTGCTAACCACGCTGAGTGAGCGGCCGAACCTCGACCAGACGTCCTTGTGCGCCGAAGTTGGGGTTGACCGAACTACAATGGCTGACGTGCTTCGGCGACTGGAACAGCGCGGTCTCGTCAAGCGGAGCCCGAGTCCGGTCGACGGACGCCTGAAAATCGCAAACATCACCCCAAAAGGCCGAAAAGCGATGGAAGAAATGTACGAGAGCATGCGTAAAGCCCAAGTGCAGCTTCTATCTCCGCTCAGTCCAAAAGAACAAGCAGCGTTCGTTCGCATGATGATGCAACTGGTCGAAGGAAATAATCAGTACGGGCGCACGTCACTTAAGCATTTCGACTGACCGCGCTTTTACCGCTTTCCTACTTTCTATTCATTGATCCGGCATTCGTAGCCCGGAATTACAGATCGCGCACGATTGAGAGTACCTCATTGCGCGACGCCAAGGCCACATACTTCTGCCCCATATCGAACAGGTTTGCAGCACGCGGTTCAATCGCCCGATCTCCTACGCAGTCCGGCAGGACAAACGGGCAAAAAGCCGTATTGCATTACATCAACCACGCTTGCGCGCACAGCCACTGGTGACGGTACCTGCGACGGCGAGCGTCTGCGCGCCACGCTCGGCGAGCCATGCTGCCAGTGAAGTTCCGAAGAACGCCGAAGGTACCGTTTTCAGCACGATGAGTTCAACCATGACTGGTGTCAATTCCGGAACGATCCAGCTCTGTTGGTCACAGCACCCCGGCGACGTTTCGGCGCAACACCTGCGCGCCCACTCCATCAGATGGGATAGGCGAGATCGTTTGCAATCGTCGCCGTATCGTAGACAGTCTGCTTTTCCTTAAGCAGCAGGATGTTGCCACCATTGAGGGAGAAGCGGTCGAAGAGGCGACCGGCCTGATGTAGTGATGTTGCGCCCTCAACCAGGGTTTGCAGCAGCAAGTAGTTGCTTTGCGCGACAATTTCTTCGTCCGTCACGTTAAGGATGCGGACATTCGTCACGAAATGCAGCATCTGCCGGGGTGCAAACATCTGTGTGCGCGAAATAGCGACAGCACGGTCGCGCAGCATATCCCGCCCTTCCGCATAGATCAGTCCAACTGGAAAGCCGTGAAGCGCGTTCTCGTATTCGGTGACACGGTACAGGCAATCTTCAGTAAAAAACTCCGGCCAACTTTCGATGTCGCCGCTATCCAAGGTTGCACAATACTCAGCGTGAAAGTCTTCCACGGCCGCACGAGCAGCAAGTGCCTTGTCGTTCGCAATCAGCTTCTTTTCAAATCCTGGCAGCATTTAGAACCCCATCACTTCACGATAGTGTTTGTACATGGCGCGAATCGCGGCTTCGGAAATCAGGTTGTCTGCAGTTCCGACCTTATCACCGTCAAGCTTGATAACGCTCCGGTTAGTCACCGAGCGGCGCACACCCTCCTGAACAAACTTCATCGCCTCGTTGTCCTCAAGGCCCAAAAAACCGGACGGTCCCATCAGGTTACCCTGGCGCAGACGATGACGGGTCACGTCGTCTGTATCGTCCTCGTAACCAAACATCGTCCAAAGCATGATCATGCTGTTAGGGCCGTTTGGAACGATATGGCGAACGCCCAAGGTATTCATTTCGCGCTGGACAATCAGGTTAGGCCAGATCGTCTGCATCGTTACGGACCACTCCGAATCGAATTCCTTGACGTATTCGAGGAAACGCTCATCCTTCAGGGTCATACCTTCGTGGAACGACCGCATTTCCTTCTTCTTGTCCGCGTCCACGGTGGCGTATAGCGAATCGCTTTTCGCGGATGCCATCGTCCCGTGAATACCGTACTTGTTGTCAGCAACCATTGCCGACCGGTTACCAGCAACCAGCAGGCCAAACACGACGAGGAATGAGTGCAGCAGCGTTGCGTGGTACGGATCCTTCAGATTCTCGTGATACATCTTCCAGTTGCACGGCAGCTCATTCTTGTAGAACCCGAGGATACGAAGCTTCTTCCCATTGAAGACCGCATCGAAATCCTTGAGAATTTCCGGTGTCAGGTATTCTTCAATGGGTTCCATATCGTGCGTGAACGACGCAAACACGATGCCGTTACGCGTCGTAACCGCAAGCTTCTTGAGACCATGATCGTCGTTGCGAAAATCGCGTGGCATCCCGCCGAGCTTGTTCACCCCACGCTTGAAAGGAATACCCTGGAGGTTTCCTTTGAGGTCGTAGGACCACTGGTGATACGGGCAGACAAATTCTTTGTTGTTTCCACGCGTATGACGGCAGAATTCTGCACCACGGTGTGCACAGCGGTTTTCGAACACATGGATCGAACCATCTTCTGCGCGCGAGACGACAACAGGCGTTGGGCCAACATATGAGCGCTTGTAGTCGCCGCTGTTAGGCACTTCAGCCTCCAGCGCAACGAAATTCCACGTGCGCCCGTGGAAGATCCGCTGAACCTCACGCGCGTACACGTCGTCACTCGTATAAACCCAATCGGGAATGGCCTGGAGACCCTCTTCCGGCCATACGAGTTGATCAATCGGCTTGTTTTTAACGCTGGGCGTACCGAGCCCGATTACTGTCTCTGACGAATACAAAGCACTCTCCTAAATACATTATGAACGGGCGTTGCGCTCGATTTGTCGCAACTTGACACTCGGATCTGCGAGCGCTGCGGCGTCTATCTGCACAGTCTGTTCGACAAGACGGCGAATTGCTCGCAGGTCTCCACCGCTATTTACGGCAAGCGCGTATACAATGACGCTGTCGCGCAATCCCATCAGCAGGGTCTTGTCTTCCGACGCCTGACGCTCGATCCAATGATCGACAGAGCCGTCGAGCATTCCCAACATCTGCAGGTTCCAGTCGTACTGATCCGTCCAGAACCACGGGGTCGGGCGGTACTCGATGGACTCCCCGAGCATATTGCGGGCGGCAACGATTGCCTGATCCTGCGCGTTCTGCCATGACTCGAGGCGCACACGTCGCTCGTCAGCACCAAACGGGAAATTCGCGCAATCGCCGGCGGCATAGATCCCGGCGACAGAACTCTCGCAATGTGTGTCGACGCAAATCCCGTTACCCGTCTCTAGGCCAGACTCCTTCGCGAGTTCTTCGTTCGGCTCCTGCCCCACCGCGACCACGACAAAATCAAAATGCTGCGACGCATGGTTCGCAAAAGTCAGTGCGACTCCGGCGTTATGCTCCACAGAGGAGACAAGCTCGGCATCGAACATGAACTTGACATCGTTTTGCTCGTGCTTCACACGCAACCGTTCGGAGAATTCGCTTGGTAACGCTCGCCCGAGTAGTCGCTTACCGGATTCAATTACTGTGACGTCGATTCCCCTCACCCGCGCGCTGGCCGCAAACTCCAGCCCAAGAAATCCCCCACCAATAACAGCGACGGAGCGCGCGTCAGTCATGCGATCCCGAATATTCAAGGCGTCGGGCAGCGTACGAAGCGTAAATACATGCCGGCTATCCGGAACACTTGCCAAGTGGCGTGCACGGCCTCCCGTAGTTAACAGGCACTTGTCGAATCTAACCCTCAAACCACTTTGAAGTGTCGCAACCCGGCGGATTACGTCGAGCTTCTCGACGCTGTCAGCAAGCCAATCAATCTTGTTAACGCCGTAAAACTCACTCGAATGCAGCCATGCGCTAAAGCACTCGTTGTCGTGGGCAGCTGTCAGAACAGCTTTCGACAAGGGAGGACGCTCGTACGGCCGGTTCTTCTCATCACCGATCAGAAATACCCTACCGTCGAAGCCGTGCGCCCGCAGTGTCTCCGCTGCACGGCCCCCAGCTTGTCCTGCGCCGATGATTAGAATCGTTTCCATTAGACTTCCCGGCTGTTTCAAAAATTCAGACCTTCAGAGCTCAACCATCACCGCGCCGTTTTCGACCTGAACCTTGTAGGTCTTCACTGCAGTCGTCACGGGCGCACAAAGCGCTGCACCGGTCCTTACGTCGAACCTCCCCTGATGAAGCGGACATTCGATGCATCCATCTTCCAGATAGCCGTCACTGAGCAACGCGAACTGGTGGGTGCAGACGTTGTGAGTCGCGTACACCTCGCCGTCGACCAGATATAGCGCGATCTGCTCGGTGTCGATGGTTGCCGCGTAGGGCTCGTCCGGGCTCAGATCTTCGAGATTTGCCGCGAATTGGAATGCCATCGTCTTGCCTTCTATTTTGTCAGTATGCTGATGAATTAATGGTAACAGCAAATTTTAGCGAGTCAATATGATGAAAATTATCGTTTACCCTTGAGACGCCTCAAGAGCGGCGAGAGATTGGGCACTTTGCCCGAAAGCGGCGGTGACCTTTTAAGTCGACATCGCGCGGGAGACAGCCTATGACGATCAGGCACACGTGGATCGCCTTTCTGGCAATCAGCATTACGCCCGCGTTTGCGCAAACCGCCTCAGCGGTGATCGATGGTCTCACGCAAAAGCTCGCCGTTGCACATTTCGGCATAAAGAGTCCGACCGGTAGTTCCGACCAGATTGGACCGATGCCGCCGATGGTATGGCCGTCGTGGTCCGTCCGGGTGGCCTTGGCATGAAGGCAGACGCAGCGGCGCGTCAGAACGGACGATCAACGATCGTGGAACAGTATTGCCTGTACGTCGAATGGAATGTGCAGAAAGGTGACGATCGAACGCTATAGGCACTTTGGATAATAGGCACGGCATGGACGAGCGTGAGCATGGCAAAAACGACGAAGTGAAGGCTCGCCAGAGTTTCAGGCAAGCGCTCATAGTCGCGAGCCGGCCGCCGCAAGCGGTTGGGTCATCCGGAACTGCGCTCGACCACCCAGCGACGCGGCAGCAGCACGAAGCTTTTTTCGCCTCGGGCGGCTTGATGATCTGCAACTCCATGCCTTCATCTCCTGCGGCCTGTGCAGCCGTGTCGCCCGTATGGCCCTGGTCAGCAAAAGCGGGTTTCACCGTCTGCCCCGTGACGTGCTGAACCTGACGCGCCAGTTCGCCCACCTGTGCCCGCTCCTGCTCGTTGGCGGGCGTAATGTGTGGACCGCAGGCAGCGGGCCCAGCGTGTCGACGGCCATATGAACCTTGCTGCCCCGCTTGCGTTTGTGACCGTCATAGCCCGCGCGCGGACCGCTTTCACACGTGGACTGCAACGTGCGGCCATCCAGGATGACCGCACCGGGCTGGCCCTGCCGCTCCTGTGTCACGCGCAGCACCGAACACCAGGTTTCACCGAAAGTGCCTAACACGCTCTAGCAGGCTGTTGAAATAGCTCCCGCCGTCGTCATCGGAGCGGGAGCGGTAAACGTTGAAACAAGGGAACGGACAACACTGAGACCGAAACGATGCGCGGAGCGGACGGCTACACCGAGGCGATGTTCACAATGGCCAAGCTGGATGACTTCATGCCTGCCAGCCCCCCCTTGCGGCCGATTCCTACCTGGCTGAACGATGCGCTCAAGCGCATGGACCTGGTGTTCGCACGCATGTACGAGGGTGATGCGAAGGGCGGCCGCCCGAGTATCGCCCCGGAGAAACTAATTCGCGCGCTGCTGTTGCAGATGCTGTATTCGATTCGGAGCGAACGCATGCTGATGGAGCATATCTCCTACAACATGCTGTTTCGCTGGTTTGTCGGCCTTGCGATGGACGATGCGGTGTGGGATCACTCGACCTTCAGCAAGAACCGTGACCGACTGCTTGAGCACGACGTCATCGTGGGACTGTTCAACGAGACGGTTGAGGCGGCACATGCGCGCGGTTGTCTGTCGGGCGAGTATTTCAGCGTGGACGGTACGTTGATTCAGGCGTGGGCCGGGCACAAGAGCTTCGTGTGCAAAAACAGGGCCGATGATGATGCGCCGCCCGATGGCGGTGCGCGTGAGCGCGAGAACTGGCACGGTGAGAAGCGTAGCAACGAGACGCACGAATCGAGCACGGACAGCGAGGCAAAGCTGTTTCGCAAGAGCCGGCGCACCGGTGCGCTGCTTTGCTAGATCGGGCACCTGCTTACGGATAACCGGCATGGCCTCGTGGCGAACGCGCAGGTAACGCAGGCCAGCGGTACCGCCGAACGCGACGCCGCGGTCGAGATGCTCGCGGACGCAGCGCAACTTGCAAGCGCGCCCATTACGGTTGGGGCCGACAAGAACTACGACACGGCGGGCTTCGTGGCAAGTTGCCGCGCCAATCGTGTGACGCCGCATGTGGCGCAAAACGACGGCCGCGCGGGTGGCTCGGCCATTGACGCTCGTACGGCACGCTGGGCCGGCTACGCCATCAGTCAGCACAAGCGCAAATGCATCGAGCAGGTCTTCGGCTGGGGCAAGACGGTCGGCCGTATACGTCAGGCAACGTATCGCGGCCGCGAGCGGGTCGAACAGTTGTTCCTGCTGACACAAGCGGCCTACAACCTCACGCGCATGCGTACGCTCGCCGGCAGACCGGCATAGAAACGCAAATCGGCGAAGAGACGGCATTGGTTCCACCTGAATTGAGGACGCTCGGTATCAAATCGACACGAGCCAGACCGACGCGGCGGTTCTTCGGAAAGGCATGCCGCGCGCCGGCGAGGTGTATTTCAACAGCCTGCTAGAAGCTAGCGGCTGCAGCAGGAGCAAAAATTCCTTAACCTTCGGAAATTGAAGTCTGGTACCCTGCGCCCTTTGCTACCGCTTGCATTCGACTCGATGGAATCCCCCTTCAACGACCGTGGCGTCTCGGTTACGCGCAACGCGCTCTCCGCCGCCGGACAGGTCTTTCCGCTGCGCGAAATTCTCAACGTGCGCGTCGTCACCGTGCAAAAAAACAAGATCCTGCCCATTGCGCTGGCGGTGATCGGCCTGGCCGGCGCGATAGTGGGCGGCGTGTTCCGCTCGCCTGCGGGCATCGTGTGCGGCATCATGCTCGCAGTCGTGGGCTGGCTCACATGGTCCACCCAGGACGTGACGCATCGCCTGCTCGTCGAAACCAGCAGCGGCGAGCGTGAAGCGCTGTCGAGTATCGATCTCGAGTTTGTCGAGCGCGTGGCGCAGACGGTGCGCGAGACCATGGCCGCCGCGCCCGCTTCAGGCCCGGCAGCAGCGCCGCAAGCCTGACAGGATGGACTTGCGCCCTGCAACGGACAGCGCTGGTGCACGACGTCGTTAACACAAAATTAACCCGGAAGCCGCCAGCTTTTGCACTCGCTTGAGACTCGCGCGGCTACAGTGGACCTGTCTCCACAACACGCCGCCGACCTCCGTGGCGGCGCACCTACGATGTTTCAGTCCACCGTCACGCCTGCCACGCTGAGCCACCGAGGTTTGCGCGCACGCGCTTCCTCGACACCTGCTACACCTGTGCGCGTACCGCTCGTCACACTCGACGTCACGGTGCCCGGCACCTCCTCAGCCACCGGCAGACGGGCGTTGCACGCCGCACTCGGCAAAAACCTGCGGCTCTACGTCGTCACCATCGACAAGCGCAACGAGCGCATCACCTTCCGCGTCGAAGTCGTCTCACGCACCCTCGATGAAGTGATCGGCGCCCTCGCCGGCGCGCTGGACCGGGCCATCCTCGGCCGCGCGGTGGAAAGCATGGTCCGCAGTCCTGCGTGATCGTTCGCACGGCGTCTGATACGAATCAAGCCTTTACACATTTTCTCAATTCGGTCTGGCGAGGCAGGTAGAGTCTGCGGTTCTTTTATCCCGCGTTCCCTTCCGCAGGCCTCGCAAGCGCTCCAGTTTCACTGCCCACAAGGCAAACGGACCTCGCGACCGCCGCCCTTGCGGCCCGCTTCACCGCTCACGATGCACCGCCTCCGCCAGGGACACGCTCTTTTACAAAGTGCGCGCCATGTCCCTCTTGTCCCGAAATTCGCTGCATTCCCTGCGCGGCCGTTTGACCGCCCTCACCACAGCGGCGCTGCTGGGCGCTGCCGCCTTGAGCGGCTGCGCGGTCAGCTTTCCTGTGCCCACGCCGCCCACACCCGCCGCCACACTGATCAACGGCGGTAACGACGGTGTGCTGATCCCGTTGAAGGTCGAACGCGCCGACGAAGGTCACGCGCGGCTCGGCCTGCCGGTCCAGCTCGACGGCAAGGCGGTCTATCTGGCGTTCGATACCGGCACCCAGGGCGTGCGCGTGTTGTCGAAAGTGTTGCCCGGCACGAACTATCCGGCCGCAGGCGCCACGACTTCCCTGACGTTTGCGAATGGCGCCCAGGTCTCGGGTCCGTCAGTCAAGCTGCCGTTCAGCGTGATCGGCACGAAGCCGGTGGATGCCACCGTGCAAAGCGTCGACGACGTGCGCTGCCAGCGCACCCAGAGGCGGTGCCTCGCCATGGATGGCTACACCGGTGAATTCGGCTGGGCGTTCTCGGGCATCTTCGGCGCCGGCGTCGCGCAGCCGGACGACGACTGCTGCACGCAGCCGCTGCGGGCGTTGCCGGGCAACATCGGCCAGCGCTACCTGGTGCGCTCGAATTTCGCCAAGCCGTTTGTGATCCTGAGTCCGTCGAGCGCTCTCACGCAGAATTTCACCATGGTGCCAATGACGGCCGCACAGGGAGGCGGCAGCCAGTGGCCGGTGGGCTGCGTTCAGGTCAGCAACAAGATGCGCTTCTGCGCGCCTGTGGTGTTCGCCACCGGCAGCACCGGCATGATCCGCGTCGAAACCGACAAGGCGCCAAACTGGACCGACGACGGTGACGAAAACGCCGTGCTCGCCCAGGGCAACTACGACGTCGCACTCGGCGTCGGCTCGTGGGGGCATCGCTACGAAGGCGCTCAGGTCACCATCGCCAAGGCGAAACCGGGCGCTAACCGGATTGTGGTGGGCCTGATGGCGATGCAGAACCTCGACGTGCTGCTCGACTTCCAGCACAGCCAGCTCGGGCTGCGCGCGGCGCAAGCGTCGGAGACGTTTGCGCCGTAAGCATCGGAGTAGCGCCATGCACGCTGCGCCGCGTCTCTGCGCGCGGCACAGCGTCTTCCTTCAGGACATATCCACTGGCTTCACATGCCAGATCTCGCGGGCATATTCGCCAATCGTGCGATCCGACGAGAACTGCCCCATGCCGGCGACGTTCTCGATCGCGCTCTCGGCCCACGCCCGCTGATTGCGGAAACGCTCATCCACTTCATTCTGCGCCTTCGCAAAGGCCGCGAAATCCGCCAGTACCATGTAGTGATCACCCCAGTCCACGAGGGTATGGAAGATGTCCGAGAAGCGCAGCGGATCGTCGGGCGAAAAGAAGCCCGTGCGAATCTGATCGAGCGCCATGCGCAGTTCGGGGTTTTCTTCGTATAGCTGGCGCGGACGGTAGCCGGCCGCGCGCAGGTCGTCCACCTCGTCAGCGGTATGACCGAAGATGAAGATGTTCTCGCGCCCCACCGCATCGCAGATCTCGATGTTCGCGCCGTCCATCGTGCCGATCGTCAGCGCGCCGTTGAGCGCCAGCTTCATGTTGCCGGTGCCCGAGGCCTCGGTGCCTGCCATCGAAATCTGTTCGGACAGATCCGCAGCAGGAATGATCAGCTCCGCCACGCTCACGCCGTAGTTCGGCACGAACACCACCTTCAGGCGATCGCCGATCAACGGATCGTGATTGACCTTCTCGCTCACATCGCCGATCAGCTTGATGATGGTCTTCGCCATCCGGTACGCGGAAGCCGCCTTGCCCGCGAACATCACCACCCGCGGAACCCAGTCGAGTTCCGGATTGGCGCGAATCTGGTTGTAGCGCACGATCACATGCAGCACGTTCAAAAGCTGCCGCTTGTATTCGTGAATGCGCTTCACCTGCAGATCGAACAGCGCACCTGGGTCGAACGAGACCTTCGTGTGGTGGGCGAGATGCTGCGCGAGGCGCAGCTTGTTCTGCCGCTTCGCCTCGCGAAACGCGTCGACGAACGCGCTGTCGTTGCGCAGATCGCGCAGTCTCTCGAGTTCGAACAGATCGCGGCGCCAGTGCGTGCCGATCTGCGCGTCGATCAGCGACGACAGCGACGGGCTCGCCTGCGCCAGCCAGCGGCGCGGCGTAATGCCGTTGGTGACATTGGTAAAGCGTTCGGGGTAGAGACGCGCGAAGTCCGCAAAGATGTCGCGCGTCATCAGTTGCGAATGCAGCTTCGAGACGCCATTGACCTTCTGGCTCGCCACAATCGCCAGATACGCCATGCGCACGCGCCGCTGGCCGTATTCGTCCACCAGCGAAATGCGCCGGATCATCTCGGCGTCGTGCCCCGACTGCTCGCTGACGTGCTTGAGAAACTGCGCGTTGATCTCGAAGATGATCTCGAGGTGGCGCGGCAGCAGACGCGCCAGCATTTCGACATCCCACGTTTCGAGCGCTTCCGGCATCAGCGTGTGATTGGTGTACGAGAACATCTGCTGGATCTGGTGCCATGCCTTGTCCCACGGCACATGATGCACGTCGACCAGCAGGCGCATCAGCTCGGGAATGGCCAGTACCGGGTGGGTATCGTTCAGGTGCACCGCGACCTTCTCCGCAAAGCGGCCGAAGGTGCTGTGCGTGCGCTGATAGCGGCGGATCAGGTCCTGCATTGTCGCCGAGACGAAGAAATACTCCTGGCGCAGGCGCAATTCGCGACCGGCCGGTGTGGAGTCGTCCGGATACAGCAGGCGGGAGACGTTCTCCGACATCGTTTTTGCATCGACGGCGCTACGGTAATCGCCGCGGTTGAACGCGGACAGGTCGAGCTCATCGGTCGCCCGTGCGGACCACAGGCGCAGCGTGTTGGTCGCGCTCGTCGCGTAGCCGGGGATGACCGTGTCATAGGCCGTCGCGTTGACGTGCTCGGTGTCGATCCACTCCACGTGGTCGCCGCGCTGCACCGTGCGGCCGCCGAAATGCACCAGATAGCGAATCTCGGAGCGCGGAAATTCCCATGGGTTGCCGGCGCGCAGCCAGTAGTCCGGCGCCTCCACCTGCTCGCCATTCACGATCTGCTGGCGGAACATGCCGTACTCGTAGCGAATGCCGTAGCCGAAACCCGGAATGCCGAGTGTCGCCATTGAATCGAGAAAGCATGCCGCGAGGCGGCCGAGACCGCCGTTGCCGAGCGCGGCATCCGGCTCCATATCGGTCAACGCTTCCATATCCACGCCAAGGCTCGCTAACGCTTCGCGCATCGGCTCGTAGATGCCAAGCGCGAGCAGCGCGTTGGTAAACGTGCGGCCGATCAGGAATTCCATCGACAGGTAGTACACGCGCTTCACGTCCTGCTCGTACTGCAGGCGCGTGGTCGTCATCCAGCGCGCGACCAACCGGTCGCGTACCGCGAGCGCGGCAGCGTGCAGCCAGTCATGGGGACGGGCAGTGACGGCATCCTTACCGACGCCGTACATCATGCGGTTGGAAATAGAGCGCCGTAGCGCATCGACAGTACTGTTGAGCTGGTCGAACTCCAGATCCACGGCTGTCATCGAAGCCTCCGGTAAGAGCGACACAGCACACGCAAACCGCACAGTTGACGGACGGGAGGCGCGTGCCGGTCAGGCGGGTAAATATGCAGAGTAGGACATTTCCGATCTCCCGTCACCGGGACACCGGACCACCCACGCTGCGCGCAGAGTGGCTCGTATGGCCGCTCGCGGTCGCGCAAGCTGCCTCATGCCTCAATCAGGCACAGATACGGTGCAAGCACGCCTCAGGCGACCGGCTTGCCTGCACTAGTATGGAGGAAGAAGAAGGCATCTCCACGACCGTGCCAGCCGCATGCATAGGGCGCGCCAGCCTTCTTCATCGTGCCCCGACGGAGGTCGAGATGAACGCACAATCCATGCTTGGGATGTTCCACGCCCAGGAACTGCTGCTGGTCTCGCTGATTCGCGCGCTACCGCCGGAAGCGCGGCGCAGGATTGCCGACGAATTCCAGGAGCAGGTCGAGCTGGCCGAGGCGCCGCATCTGAGCGCCGCGCAGGAGCGCGAAACGACTGAGGCGTTCAAGGCGCACATTCGGAAGCTGTCCATTTTGCTCGCGTCTTTTAGCTGATCGGGCTGAATCCGGTTGACGGATCGGGCGTGGCAGACGAAGCTCGCGGCCCTCGTCGTGAGGGCTGGTTGACCCGCTGCGCATGATTTGCGCCCACTGCGGCGGGTGCATGGGGGTGGCGGGCGGGCTTGACCGTTAGTTGCGTTTTTGCGGCCCAAACCTGTACCCCAGAAGTACCGTGGCCTGCTCGGCCGCCAGCAGAATTCTGCCGGGTCTGTAACAATCACTCCATTCGCAGCGCGTCGGGGCGTCATGCCGGTCAATCGCCCACGCGTGTCCCTCAATCCGCGCGTTGGCAATCGATCCCGCGAGGCGCTAGTCAGCCCTCTCGCGCCGGAATGCACGCCAGCCGACGAGCAAGGCCTTGCCCGTGAACACCCCGCTTTCCCCCGACTACGCACCGCCTGACGACGGCCCCATGTCCGCCAGCAACCGCCGCGCGATGGCCGCCATCATGCTGGCCGTCGCACTCGCCACGCTCGACACCGCCATCGCCAATACCGCCCTGCCGGCCATCGCGGCCGATCTGCACGCCGCACCGGCGGCGTCGGTCTGGATCATCAACGCGTATCAGCTCGCGATGGTCGCCACCCTGCTGCCGCTCGCGGCGCTCGGCGATATCGTGGGACACCGGCGCATCTATATCAGCGGCATTGCCGTGTTTACCGTGGCATCGCTCGCCTGCTCGCTATCCGGGACGCTGCCGCTGCTGGCCGCGGCGCGCGTGCTGCAAGGCCTGGGCGCGAGCGCGATCATGAGCGTCAACACCGCCTTGATCCGCTACTTATACCCGCCGCACCGGCTCGGACGCGGGGTCGGTCTGAACGCGCTGGTGGTGGGCGTGTCGTTCGCGGTCGGCCCGACGGTGGCTTCGCTGATCCTCTCGCTCGGCACCTGGCCGTGGCTGTTCGCCGTCAACGTACCGCTCGGCGTGCTGGCGCTCGCCTTCGCGCTACCCGCCCTGCCGCAGACGGCACGCGGCACGCATCACTTCGACCGGGTCGCCGCGCTTCTCAACGTGATTACGTTCGCGGCGCTGATCTTCGCGCTAGGCGAAGCCGCCCAGCGCGAACCGGCGCAGTACGTATTGTGTGCAGCGGCGGTCGCCATTGTGTTCGGGATCCTGCTGATGCGCCGCGAAGCCGGGCACCCGGCGCCGATGCTGCCGGTCGATCTGTTCAAGTTGCCGGTGTTCGCGCTGTCGGCAGTGACCGCTGTGTGCTCGTTCGCCGCGCAGGGGCTGGCGTTCGTCTCGCTGCCGTTTTACTTCGAGGATGTGCTGCATCGCACCCAGGTGGAGACGGGCTTCCTGATGACGCCGTGGCCTGTGATCGTCGCGCTGGCGGCGCCGTTCGCCGGGCGGCTGTCGGACCGCTATCCGCCGGGCTTGCTAGGGGCGATCGGCCTGGCGGTGCTGTCTGCGGGGATGGCCTCGCTGGCGCTCTTGCCGGCGCATCCCCACGTGCTCGACATTGGCATCCGGATGGCGGTGTGCGGGGCAGGCTTCGGCTTTTTCCAGTCGCCGAACCTGAAAGCGCTGATGGCCAGTGCGCCACCCGAGCGCAGTGGCGGCGCGAGCGGCATTATCGCCACCGCGCGGCTGCTCGGCCAGACAACCGGCGCGGCGCTGGTGGCGCTGAGCTTCGGGATTGCCGGCCGGCATGGCCCGACGCTGGCGCTGACAGCGGGCGCGGTGTTCGCCGGGGCCGCCAGCATCGCCAGCGGCTTGAGGCTGTTCGCGCCTTCGCATCGCACGCCGGTGAGCGCGCAGGCGAAGTAAGGAAGCTGCGCGCCGCGCCGTCAGTGCGTGGCGAAGTAGCCTTTCACGGCCGCGACAAACGTGTCGATATCGGCACGCGAGACGTCCCTATGCGTGACGAAGCGTGATGCGTACAGCATCTGCGTCAGGATTCCGCGCTCCTTGAGCCACGCTTCCAGCGCTGCGCAGTGTTCGCGCGGAAACTGCACAAACACCATGTTGGTGGCGTGCGAGAGCACCTTGACCTGCTCGATCTGCCCGAGACCGGTGGCCAGATGCGCGGCGTTGGCGTGATCCTCGGCGAGGCGCTCGACGTTGTGATCGAGCGCGTACAGGCACGCCGCCGCCAGCACGCCGGCCTGGCGCATGCCGCCGCCCAGCACCTTGCGCCAGCGGTGCGCGCGCTGCAGCAGGTCTTTGCTGCCGACCAGCACCGAGCCCACCGGCGCGCCCAGTCCCTTCGAAAAACAGATGGAAACGGAATCGAACGGCACGCAAAGCGCCTCCACCGGCTGCCCCGAGGCGACCGCGGCATTGCAGACGCGCGCGCCGTCAAGATGCGTTGCCAGCCCGTACTCGCGCGCAAGGCGTACCGCTTCGGTCACGTAACCGGCCAGCAGCACCTTGCCGCCGATCGTATTTTCCAGCGCCAGCAAGCGCGTGCGCGCGAAGTGGTCGTCGATCGGCTTGATGGCTGCCTCGATCTTGTCGAGCGGCAGAGAGCCGTCGGCGGCGTTCTCGATCGGCTGCGGCTGGATGCTGCCCAGCACCGCCGCGCCGCCGCCTTCGTATTTGTAGGTGTGCGCCAGCTGGCCGACGATATATTCGTCGCCACGCGCGCAATGCGCCATCAAGGCAGCCAGGTTGCTTTGCGTGCCGCTCGGGAAAAACAGGCCTGCTTCCTTGCCGGCGCGCTCGGCCACGGCGGCTTGCAGGCGTAACACGGTCGGGTCGTCGCCCCACACGTCGTCGCCCACTTCGGCGGACGCCATGGCGGCCAGCATGGGCTGGCTAGGACGGGTGACGGTATCGCTGCGCAAATCGATCATCGGAACATCCTGTATGAGAACGCCTTGGCCGGAGAGCCGTTGTCGCCCGTCTCCGGTAAGGCTGGCGGTGCGGAAACCGACCAGTTTATTCAATTCCGATGCCGCTGAAAACCGGCCGAAATAAGGCCGCCGCCCTCGGTTCCGGTCGTCCGCCGTTGGTCGTCCGCCGTTGGCGGTGCGTCGCGTTGGCGCTGCGACCTTAGCCTTGCGCCCTCAGCCACCCACCTTCGGCAACCACGCCAACGGATCGACCGGATGTCCGTCCTGGCGCACCTCGAACTGGATCGAGCCGACCCCGCGGCTATCCGCGCCCACCTCGCCAATCGTCTGGCCTTGCGCGACCGCGTCGCCCTCCTTGACGAGCAAGGTGCTGTTCTGGCCATACGCCGTGATCAGCGAGTCGTTGTGTTTGATGATGATGAGCGGGCCATAGGCCTCGATCCCGCTGCCGGCGTACACGACGCGCCCGGCTGCCGCGGCCTTGACCGGATCGCCGATCCGCCCGCCGATCACGATGCCCTTGGTGCTGCCCGCCACGAAGGGTTTGAGCACGGGACCGCGCAGCGGCCACATCAATGCGCCCTGTTGCGCAACCGCGCCCGCGCCAGGCGTACCGGGAGCGCCAGGCGTACCGGGCGCTCCCGGCGCGCCGGCCACGGCCGGCGGCGGCGCCACCCGCAGCACCTGCCCCACCGTCACGCTGGCGTTCGGCGTAAGGCCGTTCCAGCGCGCCACATCCTGCGGGCGCTGGCCGTAAGCAGCCGCGATACCCGGCAAGGTGTCACCGGGGTTGACGCGGTAGTAGCCGGCCGCCACCGGCCCCGTCGCCGCGGCGTTCGTCTGATAGCCGCCCGGCGCATTGGAATAGGATTCGGGGGTCGAGCTCCACGGCGTAAGCGTGCAACCGCTGAACGCGGCCGCGAACAACACGGCCATCAGAACCTGCGAAGCGACACGATAGGACTTTTTTGTCATCTGATAATCCTCGACACGTGAGTCAATCAATCTTCAAGCGTCTGAAATAAGTCAGCCTTTACGCCAGCAGAAAGCGGGCCTGCGAGGCGGCACTTGTGCAGCGCAGCAACCCAACCCGCCCGGCCAATCCGCTCGCGCCATTATAGGGGGCGATGCCTGCCGGACACGCCGCCCGGGGGTGCGGGCGGCGGCTATCGCCATTAGTGTGACCATTGATTGCAACCGGCATCGCCTCGCCTATACTGGGTCTTGCTGACGCAAGGTACAGCAGGCGAACCGCTCGCCGCCATGGACTGTCCGTGAGGAGCTCGGGGATGAACAAAGCCACGTTTCTGGCCGTGCAGTTAAACGTTGAAGATGTCACCGCATCCCCGGGTTTGGTCGAGCTGCTCAATACCCACCTTGTGTTCGCAGCGGACGTCGCCGAAGCCGCCGACGCCCTGGTTCAGCTTGCCAGCATTGCCCGGCTGGCGAGCGGTGTTGAGGCGAGCGTGGAGATTCCCGCGCTGGCCCTCGAGCGCTTGCGCGAAGCGCTCGACAACCTGAGCGGCTACGACGAGTCGTGGCTGCTTGCGCTCGAACCGAGCAGCGAACTGTTCGACGACATCGCGCGTCGGCATCGCACGTTGCACTAGCTGCACTGCTGCGGGTTGGCGGCGCTGCCGCCTCACCCCTTCGCTTTCGTTCACCGCACGCACCGCCTTGCGGCCCGGCATGCTCCACCGTCGGCGCCGCCTGGCGGTACCGGGCGAGTCACTCTGAGGAACTGCCGTGAAAAGTCTCCTGAACCGACGCAGTGCATTGCTTGCCAATGGCCCCTCCCACCTCGTCCAGGTGGCCCACGACAATACAGCCTCGCCGCAGGATGAGCCACCCGCCCAGCTTGCCGCGGCACAGGCCAGCGCCGCCGTGCATGCGGAGCCGGCCGAACCCGCCCGGCCCGTCACCACCTTGCGGCCGGTACCGGTGGTGCCCTCGCAAGTGAGCGGGCGGGCCGTGCAGATGGCCGACACCACGGAAGTGGAATGGCTGGCCGAGGAAGAAGCCTTGACGCCGTTCCGCGTATTCCGAACTTTCGACTACTCGGTGAGCCTGTTGTTCCACGCGCGTGAACTGACGTATTACGTGGCGCTGTATCAGGACGGCACGCTGTGGCGCGCCCTGAAAGCGGCGGATCTGGACGCCGCCGAGGCCGCTTTCCATCACTTCGAGGAGCAGGCCACGCGCCTGTCCGAGGGTGAGACGCGCCGCGCCCAACTGGCGGCGCAAAACGAGCAACTGGCGCGGATGATCGCGCAGTCGGAGTCCCAGGCGGAGCGCCTGCGCTGCGACCTGCAACGCAACGCGACCCAGGAGCAGGCAGTGAGCGGCCGGCAGCATCAGGTGCGCAAGGAAGTCGCGCAACTGGAGGCGCAGCGCGTGGCGGCGCAAGCGCAATTGAACAAGGCGCACCGGCAGATTCATCAGCTCAACCTGACGAGCAATGAAGGCGTGCCGCATCTTCCGGGGCGCTGAGTTGACCTGAGTCGACCTGAGCTGAGCCGGATTGATCCGAGCTGAGCTGAACACCGGCCTCAGGCAACGCTTCGCCGTGCAAAAAACAGCCCGGTCCACCCCTCTGAGAGGTGGACCGGGCTGTCTGTCTGGCGAAACGGGCTTACTGCGCCCTGAAGCTTCAGCCTTCTGCGGTGCGGCGCTTAGGACCAGTTGGCGTGGAAGCTACCCGGCTTGTCGGTACGCTCGAACGTATGCGCACCGAAGAAATCGCGCTGCGCCTGCACGAGGTTGGCGGGCAGACGCTCGGAGCGATACGCGTCGAAATACGCCACCGCCGATGCGAACGCCGGCACCGGCACACCGGCCTTGACCGCGGCGATCACCACATCGCGCAGCGCCGCCTGATAGTTCGAGGCGATGTCATTGAAGTACGGATCGAGCAGCAGGTTGGCGATCGCCTTGTCCTTGGTGTAGGCGTCGGTAATCTTCTGCAGGAAGCGGGCGCGGATAATGCAGCCGGCCCGGAAGATCTTCGCGATCGTGCCGAAATCGAGGTCCCATTTGTACTCGGCAGAAGCGGCCCGCAACTGCGCGAAGCCCTGTGCGTACGAGATCACCTTGCTGAAGTACAGCGCGCGGCGCACCGACTCGATAAAGGCGGCCCGCTCGCCCTCGAACGCCTTGACGGCCGGCCCCTGGATGACCTTGCTCGCGGCGACGCGCTCGGTTTTCAGCGACGAGAGCACGCGCGCAAACACCGACTCGGTAATCAGCGGCAGCGGCACGCCGAGATCGAGCGCGTTCTGGCTGGTCCACTTGCCGGTGCCCTTTTGCGCTGCGCGGTCGAGGATCACATCCACCAGATCCTTGCCGGTCTCGTCGTCCTTCTTGCTGAAAATCTTCGAGGTAATTTCGATCAGATAGCTGTCGAGTTCGCCCTTGTTCCACTCTGTATAAACCGCGCCAAGTTCCTCGTTCGAGAGACCCACCACCTGCTTGAGCACCGAATAGCTTTCGGCGATCAGTTGCATGTCGCCGTACTCGATGCCGTTATGCACCATTTTCACGAAGTGGCCGGCGCCATCCGGGCCCATATAGGCCACACAGGGCTCGCCGTCCGGCGCCTTGGCGGCGATTTCCGTGAGGATCGGCGCCACCAGGTCGTATGCGTCGCGCTGGCCGCCGGGCATGATCGACGGGCCTTTCAGCGCGCCTTCCTCACCGCCCGAGACACCCGTGCCGATGAAATGCAGGCCGGCCTTGGCCAGTTCCTGGTTGCGGCGGATCGTGTCGGTGAAATGCGTGTTGCCGCCGTCGATCAGGATGTCGCCCTTGTCCAGCAAGGGTTTGAGCGAAGCGATGGTGGCGTCGGTCGGCTCGCCGGCCTTGACCATCATGAGAATGCGGCGCGGCTTTTCCAGCGACTCGACGAACTCTTCGAGCGTGAAGGTCGGCACCAGCTTACGGTCAGGAAACTCTGCGATCAGTTCATCGGTTTTCTCGCGGCTGCGGTTGTACACAGACACCGCATGGCCGCGGCTCTCGATGTTGAGTGCCAGATTGCGGCCCATGACCGCTAGCCCCACTACGCCGATTGTCTGTTTGCCCATTTGAATTCTCCAGATTCCGAAATGTCGAGACGCCGCGCCGCAAAAACCGTTGGCGGGGCGTCGAGGATGAAAGCATAAAAGAAATGTCTGATTGCCGCTTGTTTGCGCGCGGCCCGAATGGCCGGCACGCGCCTGCTGTCTGCCCGCCCGGCGTGCGAATACCCTTGAGACCCGCCCGGCGCGCTAGCGTTTCGTCAGCACCAGGCTGAAATTATTAGCGGGCATCGCGACCGGCTCGCCGAACCCGAAACCATGCGCCTCGCCCAGGGCCACCACGGTCTCCATGTCGCGCACGCCCCATGCGGGATTGCGGCTGCGCAACTGCTGGTCGAACGCTTCGTTGCTCGGCGCCGTGTGCGCCCCGTGACGCCGGTACGGCCCGTACAGATACAGTACACCCCCGCTGCCCAGCAGGCGCTGCGCACCGGCGAATAATGCCTGTGTGGCGCTCCAGGGGGAAATATGAATCATGTTGATGCAGACCAGCGCTTGCGCTGCATCAATGCCCCACGGCGTGCGCTCGACGTCCAGTTCGAGCGGCGCCCGCACGTTGGCAAGGCCGGCGTGAGCCGTCCATGCGGCAATCGAGGCGCGCGCCTCGGCGTCGGGGTCGCTCGGCTGCCAGCTCAGTTCAGGCAGCGCCGCCGCGAAGTGGATAACGTGCTGGCCGGTGCCGCTGGCAATTTCGAGCACGAGGCCGCTGGCCGGCAGCACGCCGCGCAGCACTTCGAGAATCAGCGCGCGATTGCGTTCGGCGGCGGGGGCGTGCTGGCGCAGCGCGGGATTAGAGGGATGGGGCATTTAGTAGAGGCTCGTGCGCATTCTCTCGACCAGCTCGATATCGTACGCGACGGCGTCGAAGGTCTCGCCGTTCAGGCGCCTGTGGATGGCCCCGGCGCTCGGCAGACGCGAGCGTTCTACGTGGCGCGTGGGATCCCACAATCTGGAGCGGGCCAGCGCCTTCGAGCAGTGGAAATACACCGCGTCGACGTCGACCAGCAGCACCGTGCGCGGCAGCTTGCCGTCGACGGCGAAGCTTTCCAGCAGCGCCGCGTCGGCGGAAATCCGGCCGCGGCCATTGACCCGCAGCGTTTCGCCGACGCCCGGCACCACGAACAGCAGCGCCAGATGCGGGTTGGCGATGATGTTGCGCAGGCTGTCGATGCGGTTGTTGCCGACCCGGTCGGGAAGCGCCAGCGTGCGCTCGTCGATGATGCGCACGAAACCCGGCGCGTCGCCGCGCGGCGAGCAATCGAGCCCTTCCGGCCCCGACGTGGCCAGCACGACGAACGGCGCGAATTCGATAAACGCGCGGTAGTCCTCGTTGACGTACGGAATTTCCTTGCGCAGCGAGCGTTCGTGCGGCTCGCCGTAGAGCTTCTCGAGTTGTTCGATGGTGGTCAGCATAGATATTCCTGGGTTGTCTCAGTCAGGCGCAAGACGCGCGGCCAGTCCGGTCAAGGTTTCGGCGCACGGCGCCGCCACTTTCAGCGCCAGCAGCGGATCGGCGCGCGTGCGGCCGAGATTGATCGCGGCCACGGGCTTGCCCATCTTTTGCGCCCACACGCAGAAACGGTAGCCCGAATACACCATCAGCGACGAACCAACCACCAGCATCGCATCCGCCGCTTCCAGCGCGCGGCTGGCGTCGTCGACGGTCGTGCGCGGCACGTTTTCGCCGAAGAACACCACCGCAGGCTTCAGCAAGCCGCCGCACGCCGGACAGGCCGGAATGCGAAAGCCGCCCAGATCGTGCCATTCGAGGTGGGCGTCGCCATCGGCGGCGGGCTCGGCGGCCACCTCGAGCAAGGCGGGGTTGTCGGCTTCGAGGATCTGCTGGATCGTGGCGCGGGCATGCCGCGTGCCGCAATCGAGACAGGTCACGGCGCCGATACTGCCGTGCAGTTCGATCACGTTGCCGCTGCCGGCACGCTGATGCAGGCCGTCGACATTCTGCGTCACGAGCGCCGGCACATGCCGGGCGGCCTCGAGCCGCGCCAGCGCCCGGTGCGCGGCGTTCGGCTGAGCCTGCGCAACCACCGGCCAGCCGATCATGCTGCGCGCCCAGTAGCGTTGACGCGACGCCAGCGAGCCGAGGAACTCCTGCAGGGTGATCGGCGGCGAGCGCTTCCACTCGCCGTTTTCGTCGCGATAGCCGGGAATGCCGGAGTCCGTGCTGATCCCGGCGCCGGACAGCACGAACAGATGCGGATGGCGCTGCACAAAGTCATGCAGTGCCTCCAATGCGGGCGTTTCAACGAGGGCGGGCTGAAGATCGGTCATGGGCGGGGGCGGCGCGCCTGCCATTCGGCGAGCGCCACATGATAGCGCTCGAGCGCTTCATCGTAGAGATCGAACACACAGGGATGGCAGCCGCTATGACAGCAGTCGTCCAGACCGGGCCGCACTGGCGGCACCGGGGCGGGGTCGTCGAGCAGGTCGGGCTGCGGTTTGGCGCGCAGTTTGCCCTTCGGCAAAGCTTGAGGCACGGCTACATCCGGGTGACATGGGCCAATCAGTATAAGTTGATCCGGCCCGCCGCGCGCAGCGCGAACGGTGAGCCCCCGTTTCGCGACGCGACACCGCGCTCCCCTCCCCTCAGCCGCGCCCCACAAACGGCATCTTGCTCGCCATGATGGTCATGAACTGCACATTGGCCGAGAGCGGCAGATCCGCCATATGCAAGACAGCGTCCGCGACCAGTTCGACATCCATCAGCGGCTCGACCGCGATCTCACCGTTGGCCTGCGGCACGCCACGCGCCATCCGCGCGGCCATTTCGGTGGCGGCGTTGCCGATGTCGATCTGGCCACAGCAGATATCGTAAGGGCGGCCATCGAGCGAGACCGATTTGGTCAGCCCGGTGATGGCGTGCTTGGTCGACGTGTACGCGATGCTGTTGGGCCGCGGCGCGTGCGCCGAGATCGAGCCGTTGTTGATGATGCGGCCGCCGCGCGGCGTCTGCGTTTTCATCAAGCCGAAGGCCGCGCGGGTGCAGAGAAACACCCCGGTCAGGTTGGTGTCGACCACCGCGCGCCAGTCTTCGACGCTGAGCTCGTCGATCTCGACGGGCGGAGCATTGCGGCCGGCGTTGTTGAACAGCACATCGAGGCGGCCGTAACGCTCGCGGATTGCCTCGAACAGAGCGGCGACGCTCGCGGCATCGCTCACGTCACACGCGTGCGCGAGCGCTTCTTCGCCGCGCTGCCGCGCCTCGTCGGCGAGCGCATCGAGCGGCGCCTGGCGGCGCCCTGTGAGCACCACGGTATAGCCATGCGCGAGCAGCCTGCGCGCCGTCGCGAGCCCGATGCCGCTGCCCGCGCCGGTTACCAGCGCGATCTTGTTGATTGCCGTCACAACGTGTCTCCTTGCGGATAAGCAGTACGTCCGCAACGTACCACGTCTGCGTTCCGGCGGCAGCGAAGCGCACCGGCCCGTTGCGCGCCGGCAAACACGGCAGACACGCTCAGCCCACGTTCATCGGCAACAGCACCATCTGCCTGCCCTGCTGATGCAGACGGGTCTGGATTTCGACGGGCGTCTGGTTATGCAGCCACGCGGTCAGGAAGTTGACCCGCTTGAAGATCAGCTTGCTGGCAAAGCAGACGCTGTTCGGAAACTCGTCCATGGTCGCGTCGGCAAGCTTCATAAACTCGATCACCGGGTGCGTGCCGAAGGCGATCCGCGAATCGGCTGCAATGCCATGCTGGCGGCAGAAACCGACGTAGTACGCAAGCGATGCCCCAATGGTCTGCTGCAAGCGCTGCAGGTGCTCTTCACCTTCGTAGCTCTTGGCATCCACCTCACCGACGGCGAGAAAGATGATGCTCTTGAAGTGGCCGGGAAACAGCCGGTTGACCCACAGCAGCGCATGCATGCTGGCACCGCGGTGCTTGCCCACCAGCAGGATGGCGGTTGGCCGCGAGGGATCGGGCTTGAGCAGCGCCGCGTCCTCCTGCGCCGCCACCGGCGGCGCGCCGGCAAACAATGCATCCTCCTTGGCGAGCTGCGCACGCGTATCGCTGTAATGCCGCTTGATAAGAAAGCACAGTGCAATCACAGCGCTCGTCACCAGCACGGTCAGCCAGCCGCCTTCAGTGAATTTCTCGATCAAGGTAATCACGAGCACCGCGCTGGTCACTGACAGCCCGAATGCGGACAGCACGAAGTGCCGCACCCATCCCGGCCCATCCTTGCGATGCTTCCACCAGTAGGTGCACAAACCCAGCAACGACATGCTGAATGTCAGAAACACGTTGATGCTGTACAGCACCACGAGGACGTCCACGTTGCCATGCGTCCAGATCAGGATGGCGAGACTGGAGACCCCCATCACGACAATGCCGTTCTGCCGCACGAGGCGCGTCGACAGATCGCGGAAATGCCGCGGCACCCAGGAATCGCCGGCCATGTTCGAGAGCACCGCCGGACCGTCGAGAAAGCCGGTCTGCGCACCGACCAGCAGCAGACCCGCTTCGAAGGCGAGTACGGCGGCCAGCAGTGCATGACGCGCGAACGCCGAGCCGAGACCGAGATGGTCGATCACACTGCCGAACACCACGGCGTTGAGCGTCTGCCCTTCGACCGGCGTGGCATGCCAGAGCATGTAGAGCAGGATGATGCCACCAGCGGTAAACGCCAGCGACGAGGCCATGTAGAACATCGTGGTCTTGCCGGCCGGCACGCGCGGTTCGGCCAGCATGTTGACGTTGTTCGACACCGCCTCGAGACCGGTATAGGTCCCGCCGCCCAGCGAGAACGCGCGCATCAGGAGCGCGACGACCACCACCGGCCCGAACGCATGCGACATGCTATGCGCTTCGCCAACGGCGTTGGGGACCACATGGACCAGATTGCTGCCATGCACGGCCACGCCATAGACGATCAGCCCCAGGTGCAGAACGACAAAGCCCATGAAAATCGGCAGCAGGACGATGATGGATTCCCGCATGCCGCGAAAGTTGAGACCGGTCATCAGCACGATCAGGATCAGTTCGGTCGCGAGCTTGAATTCCTGCGCACTCACCGGCAACAGGCTGAAGAACGCATCGACACCACTTGCGAGCGAGGTCGCTACCGTCAGCACATAGTCGACCAGCAATGCCGCGCCGGACACGAGGCCCGGACGTGGCCCAAGCAGCGCCGTCGCCACCCGGTAGCCCCCGCCGCCGGTCGGAAACAGCTCGATCACCTGGTTGTAGCCGAGCGCAATGATGAACACGGTCGCCGCGGTGGCAATGGCGAGGAACAGCGCCAGCTGGGTGTGCTGGCCGAGCGCGAGAAACGCCTCTTCCGGCCCGTAGCACGAGGAAGACAAACCATCGGCGCCGAGTCCCACCCACGCGAGTATCGGCGTGACCGCAATGGCATGGCGAGTACGGGGATCGAGCGGGTCGAGAGGCTTGCCGAAGAGTAGTTGCCACATCCTGTTCACTGCTGTCATGGCGTCTCCAGGCGAGAGTGATCGTCGGTGTTCTTCGCACTCGAAATGTAGGGCAGTTATCGGCCGTGTGCCAGTCGGCGTTACCCCAAACGCTTAAAAAGCCGCTATGCCGCCCGCCCAGACATGAGATTGCGTTGCGTCGAGCGCACGAGCCTTTCAACTCAATTTCAATTCGCCCTCCCAGGCGTACCCAAGCATGTCCAGTTGTGCCGCCGCGCGTGTGACTTCGCCACACAGGCAGTAATCCGTCATTGCGGAAACAATTTGTTATGTTATAACATCTCACAATTCACGCGCCGGGCCGGCCTCCACGACGAAGCCCACTGTCCGGCCCGGCAAGAGGATCTACCACCCGCACAACAAAAACATGAAACATCACACACTCATCTCGCGTGCTGCGTTACTGCTGTTTGCGCAGACGATTTCCCTGCATGTCCTGGCCGCCTCGGCAGGTGCGCCGATCACCGGCACCGTGACCGATACCCAGGGCCATGCAGTGGAAAATGCAGCCGTATCGATCCAGGATGCCGACGGCCATACGCTTGCGCAAACGCAAACCGGTCACGACGGCAGCTTCGCGCTCCCTGACGTTCAGCCGGGCACCTATGCGGTGACGGTGGGCGCGAAGGGCTTCGGCGCCAATACCAGCATCGCCACAGTCGGCGACAGCGCACCGGCGCCGCTGAAGGTGGCGCTCGAAAAAGGCAGTGCGATGGATGTCAACGTTCAGGCGCAGCGGCTCAATGTGGCCCGCAACGGGCTGCAGCCGGAAGTCGGTGCGAGCGTCTACCGCTTCACGCAAGCGGACATCCAGGCGCTGCCGCAAGGCGACAACACGCCGATCAACCAGGTCCTGCTGCAGGCGCCGGGCGTGGCCAACGATTCGTATGGTCAGCTCCATGTGCGCGGCGACCACGCCGATCTGCAATACCGCATCAACGGCATCATCATTCCCGAGCCGATCAGCGGCTTCGGGCAGTCGCTCGATACGAACATCGTCGATCAGGTCAACCTCATCACCGGCGCGCTGCCGGCCCAGTACGGCTACAAGACGGCAGGGATTGTCGACATCACCACCCGGTCCGGCGACCTCGGCAACGGCGGCGCGATCGACGTGTACGGCGGCAGCCACCAGACACTGCAAAGCAGCGCCGACGTCTACGGCTCGCAGGGACCGCTCAGCTACTTCTTCACCGGCACGCTCGGCGTGAACAACCTCGGCATCGAAGCGCCGACCTCCGACGGCAGTCCGCTGCACGACCATACGCGTCAGGGCAACGGCTTCGGCTACCTGTCGTACATCATCAACCCGCTGACCCGCGTGACGTTGATGGCCGGTACCGCCGCGAATCAGTTCGAACTGCCGAATACTCCGGGCCTGCCGACCAACTACACGCTGGCCGGGCAGACGACGTTCAATTCCGCCAATCTCAACGAGACCCAATCGGAGCTGAACAACTTCGGCGTGCTGGCCTTGCAGGGCACCAACGGCGGCGCGCTCGACTACCAGGTGGCGCTGTTCACGCGCTATACGCGCACCCAGTTCAATCCCGACCCGATCGGCGACCTGATGTTCAACGGGGTGGCTTCGAACGACTTCCGCAGCAACCAGGCAGAGGGCGTGCAGGCCGATACGACCTACCGGCTCAACGATGCGCACACGCTGCGCGGCGGGCTGTGGGTCGAGCAGGAGCACGCCGTCTTCAACGACAGCGTCGCGGTATTCCCGGCTGACGCCAACGGCAACCAGCTTTCGGATGTCCCGTTCAACATCAACGACTCGGGCGCCAGCACCGGCTATCTTTATAGTGCTTATCTGCAGGACGAATGGAAGCTCAACAGCAAGCTGACGTTGAACTATGGCTTGCGTTACGACGGCATGGACGAGTACGTGCATGCGAGCCAGCTAAGCCCGCGCATCGGCCTCGTGTTCCAGCCGACCAACGCCACCACGCTGCACGCCGGCTATGCGCGCTACTTCACGCCGCCGGACTTCGAGCTGGTCTCGGCGTCGACCGTCACGCGCTTTAACAACACCACCAACGCGAGCCAGGTGACCCAGGACAGCCCGGTGCAGCCCGAGCGCAGCCACTATTTCGACATCGGTATCACACAGCGCCTGACACCCGCGTTGACCGTCGGCCTGGACGCGTACTACAAGATCGCCTCGAATCTGCTCGATGAAGGCCAGTTCGGCACGGCGCTGATCTATACGCCGTTCAACTACCAGTACGGCCACGTCTACGGGCTCGAATTCACCACCAACTACAAACAGGGCAACGTTTCCGCCTATCTGAATCTCGCGTACAGCCGCGCCCAGGGCAAGAACGTCGATTCGGCACAGTTCAACTTCAGCGCGGCCGAACTCTCGTATATCGCCAGCAACTGGGTGTACCTCGATCACGATCAGCGCGTGACCGCTTCGCTTGGCGCGGCCTACGAACTCGGCAAGACCACCTTCACCGCGGACGCGATTGTGGGCAGCGGCCTGCGCAGCGGCTTTGCCAACACCGACAAGCTGCCGTGGTACGGACAGCTCAATCTCGCCGTGATCCAGCATTTCAACGAGCCCATTGTCGGCAAGTTCGAAGCGCGGGTCGTGCTGATCAACGCAATCAACAGCGTGTACGAACTGCGCGACGGTTCGGGCATCGGCGTCGAAGCCCCCCAATATGGTCCGCAGCGCGCCATTTACGCCGGCCTCACCAAGCGCTTCTGATAGCGCCGGCGCCGGAGCAACAGGAAGGAGTCTGAGCATGAACGACTGGACCAATCTCACCGACGCAGCGCGTCTGGGCGGCTGGGTGATCTATCCGCTGAGCGTGCTGGCTGTCATCGCGCTCGCCATCACGCTCGACCGCATCTATGCGCTCTGGCGGTTTGCGCGCATGCCTGCCGCAACGCAGGGCGCGCAGCTTCCCGGCAGCTTGCCGCAGCAGCACGCGTTCAGCCGGATTGGCCGCCTGTTCGACGACGCGCGCGCGCCGCTCTGGCGTATCGAAACGCGGGTTGAAGCCACCGCAGCGCAAATCGAGCGCGACATGAGCCGGGGTTTGTGGCTGCTCGAAACCATTGTCACGGCAGCGCCGCTGCTGGGTCTGCTCGGCACGATTGTCGGCATGATGCATTCGTTCAAGCTGATCGGCGGCGATGGTCTCGTGAATCCGTCCGGCGTCACCGGCGGCGTCGCCCAGGCGCTGATCGCCACCGCGATCGGTCTGGTGATCGCTCTCGTTGCGCTGTTTGCGTTCAACTTCTTTTCGCGCCGCATCGACCGTCTGATGGACGAACTCGAGTCGTTTGCCAACGAAGCGCTCAGCGACCTGCGTCTTGCCGGCGAACAGAGCGGACAGCCGTCATGAAACTGCGGCGCTCACGCCGCTCGAAACGCGGCCGCATCGAGATCATTCCGATGATCGATGTGATGTTCTTCCTGCTGGCGACCTTCATGCTGACTTCGCTCGCCATGCAGCGGCTCGACGCGGTACGGATCAACCTGCCGAATGGCCACGCCCAACCGATGTCGCAAGACAGGCCGCTAACGCTCTCCGTGAACCAGGCCAATCAGGTGTTTATCGATCAACAGCCGGTGAGGCTCGATCAGGTGGCGCCGACGATCGCCCGCCTGCTGCGCCCCGACGCCAACGTGGTGGTAGCCGCCGACGATCACGCCGCGCATGGCGTCGTCGTGCAGGCCATGCTGGCGGCCCGCCAGGCGGGCGCCGAGCACTTCCTTGTTGCCGTACATCGTGAGTAGCGGTTTGCAAAGGGTGTTGTCGCTCGCCGACCGGGAGCGGGTCAGGTTCGCGCTCGCGCTCGCTCTGGCTGGCGTGGTGTGCCTCGGGCTGCTGGCGCATTCGGTGGGCTGGCTGACGAGCCGCGAGTCTGCGCCGCCTGTGCCGAAGCCGATGGAAATGCAACTGGTCGAACTTGCGCCTGTTGTGCCGCCCGCCGCGCCACCCACGGCACCCACGGCACCCACGCCGCCCGCACCTGCCACGCCAGTCATGCATGCAGCGGCGGGGCCGGCCGCTACGAGACCCACATCGCGTCAGGCGCCGCTCACGCATGCGGTCCCGCCGCCTCGCGCACCCGCGCCGCAACCACACGAAGCAACCCAGGCCCCGGCCCCGGAGCCTGCCGCACACAACCCACCCGCGGCGCCTTCGACGCCGGCGCCCGCCGCCGTCGCGCAGGCCGCTTCGAGCACCTCAGCACCGTCGAGCGGCGCGAACTCCTCCGCGCCACCCGCGCCTTCCGGCAGCAGCCAGGCGCGCGCCATCTCCCAACCGGTGCCGGTGCTGCCCGACGATCTGCGCGAGCAGGGCTATCAGGTGACGGCAGTCGCGCATTTCAAGGTGCACGCCGACGGGACGTTCGAGGTGGAACTGGTCAAACCCACGCAAAATCCGCGGCTCAACCAGATCCTGCTGGAGACCTTGCACCGCTGGCGCTTCTTCCCGGCGATGGAAAACGGCCGCCCCGTTGAAAGCGACCAGGAAGTGCGGGTGCACTTCTCCGTAAGCTGAACGGCCGCGCGCAGCCGCTTCCGGCAGACTGCCTGGCAGACTGCTCCGCAAACTGCGCGGCAAACTGGTCAGGCCTACATGCGGAAATCCGCAGCCATGTCTTCGTCGCTGCGTGCTTCAAGCTCACCGTTGCGGCAGGCCTTCATGAATGCATCGTAGTCTTTCTCAACCAGGTCCGCGCAGGCGAACGCATAGTCGGTCAGCGCTTCGGCAAACTGGTCGCCACGGCCAATATAGGCGCTGATCTCAATCGCTTTGCCGCTCGCCTTGGCATGCGCACGCGCCATCACCCAGCCGCACAGTTTCGCGTAACCTTCGAGCAGGTCGTTGTCGAACAGCTCGATATTGGCGGAGAGCTTCATGTCGCGCAGTTGCCGGAAATAGAAATGACGGCCGGAAGGCCCGGTCGCCCAGCCGAGAAAAATATCGCTGGCCGCCTGCAGGACCCGCTGCCCACGCACCACGCGCTCGCCGTCGTGCTGCAAAGACGGTCCCCGGAAGTACTGCGCGATTACCGACTGGCGCGCTTCCTTGATCTGCAGGAAGAGCGGCTTGCCCATATGGTCGGTGCTCAGCAGCACCAGGCAGCGCGTGCCCACGCTGCCGACGCCCACCACCTTGAACACCAGATCCTGCGCCGAAAAATGGCTGAGCAGTTCACGCCGGTCGTGGTTGAGCGTTTTCAGATATTCGCCGTACATCGGGCCAATCAGCTTGCGCCAGTCGCCCAGCGTAAACCAGTCGTCTTCGGCTTCGAACATCGTGTTCGCGCCGTGTACGTGGAAGAGGCCCGGCGGCGCGTCACGAATCACCAGGTGATCGCCATCGTGCTCGCACATCTTGTCGAGCATGCTTTCCTGGGTGCGCCCAGCGGCCTTTTCCATCCCACGCCTGACCGCGCGGCGGCGTTCCGGCGTCAGCGCGGTTTCGGCCATGAGATCGAAGGTAATGCGCTCGTACCACAGTTCGAGGGCGCCGCACTGCGCGTAGCGCGTCATGCGATCGCGGTATTCGCTCATCGCCGTCATCACCAGATCGGCCGCGAAGCCGCGGCTCAGGCGCATATGCCGCGCCGCGACCACCAGGCTGGCGCTCAGACGTTTGAGATCCCACTCGAACGGCCCGAGCGCGACTTCGTCGAAGTCGTTCAGATCGAACACCAGTTGGCGTTCCGGCGTAGCAAAACCGCCGAAGTTCATCAGATGACCGTCGCCGCAGATCGGCAGCACGATGCCGGTGTCGGCAATCCGGCTCAGGTCGTGGGCCTGCAGGATCGCGCTACCGCGAAAGAACGTGAAAGGCGACACAGCCATGCGCCCGTAACGCAAGGGCACCAGTTTCTGCACCCGGCCTTCGCTGCTTTGCCTGAGCAGATCGATCGGGTTGCGATGGATCTCGCCGAGCGTCCGATGGCTCGAACGCTTGGAATGCTCGCGGGCCGCCCGGCCCCGGGCCTCCCGTTCCGCGATGCTGCTGGCTTTCATGCCCTTCTCCGTTATGGTGACTCGCCGTAGCCGGCATGGGCCGCAACCCTCGCCGATACCGTGCCGATGCGCCCTGGGTACAGGCACGCCGGATTGCACTGTTTGTTATATTTTCGAAGACTGCCTAACTGCCACGCTGGCAAGCGCCATCGCGTTGCCGTATTAAATCCTGTGAAGAAGGCGGGCGCAAGTGCCTGCGGGGCAGTACCCGCGCGCCGCGACGGAGCGGGCGGCAGAGGCGGCAGGTGAGAGAGCCGCTCCCGGCGGCGCAGTCCGAGCCGACAGCGTTTCCGCCAGGGCCGGGCGCCTCTTGCATGGCGGCGTGAGAATGTTCAAGATGGAGACCGCCCGCCCTGAGGCTGCCCGCGGGACATCGATCGCTCTGCGTCTGAACCAGTGTTGCACACGCGCTGTCACCCGCCAACCGCTTCACGAGGTCGCACATGAACATCGGTACCTACGGCACACTCGTCGCCGCCTCACTGGTCCTCCTGCTCGGCAACCGGCTGGTGACATGGATACCGCTCCTGCGCGCTTATACGATTCCCGAGCCGGTGGCCGGCGGTCTTGTAGCGGCGATCTTCCTGCTGGTGCTGCGGCTCGCCGGCAACGTGGAGGTGCGCTTCGATACGAACCTGCAGTCGCCCATGATGCTGGCGTTCTTCGCCACCATCGGCCTGAATGCCAATCTCTCCAGCCTCAAGCGCGGCGGCCCGCTGCTGCTGCGCTTTCTGGCCATCGTGATCGGCTTGCTGATTCTGCAGAACGCCGTCGGCATCGGCCTCGCCTACGTGCTCGGCGTCGACCCGCTGTTAGGCCTGCTGGGCGGCTCGGTCACACTGTCCGGGGGCCACGGTACAGGCGCGGCGTGGAGCAAGGTGTTCGCCGAACACCACGGCCTGCAATCGGCCACCGAGGCTGCGATTGCCTGCGCAACCTTCGGCCTCGTGATGGGCGGTATCCTCGGCGGTCCGGTTGCCAGGCGGTTGATGCGCCATGTCGTGGCTCCGAGCCTCACGGCCGATGCAACGTCCCCGCGCTCCGGGAATGATTCGCCTGTGGCCGCAGCCACGACTACAGTTGCCGCCACAGATACGCAGTCGCCATTGGCCTTCGAAGAGCCGAAAGCCGAGCAGGCAACCACGCCCGCCGCGTTCATCGCCACACTGGCTCTGATCGCCATCAGCCTCGCCGCTGGCGAGACGTTTGCGAAACTGCTTGCAGGCACAACCTTCGAGTTGCCGAGCTTCGTCTGTGTGCTGTTTGTCGGCGTGCTGCTGAGCAATGGTCTTGCGCTGGCCGGCAAGCCCGTGATCGAGCATGCCGTGGCGCTGCTTGGCAACGTAAGTCTTGCGCTGTTTCTCGCCATGGCGTTGATGACGCTCAGGCTCTGGGACCTGGCGGCGCTGGCGTTGCCCGTCATCTCGCTGCTGGCCGCACAGACTGTCTTGATGGTGCTCTATGCGAGCTTCGTCACCTTTCGCGTGATGGGCCGCAACTACGACGCAGTCGTGCTGGCCGCGGGCCACTGTGGCTTCGGGCTGGGAGCGACACCCACCGCGATCGCCAACATGCAGGCGGTCACGAATCGCTTTGGACATTCGCACGTGGCGTTTCTTGTCGTGCCGATGGTGGGAGCTTTCTTCATCGACATTGCCAACGCGATCGTCATCAAGGGCTATCTTGCACTGCCGCTTTTTCACTGAGCAACGCTGGCCGGTTTTTCATCATGGCGGACTACGCAAGGTCAACGCTGTGATGCTGGTTTCAAGGCGATCCATAACTCATTCCTAATAGATCGCCGCAGAAACTTTAACTATCTGAAATCCTGTCGGTCCCCTATGCTCGACCCATGATGCTATCCGGCTGCGTAATCGCGCATCCGGATGGCCACCAACGCAAGCCGCACGTGCGAGCCTGACGTACCAACCGGCAACCCGCCTTTCACTACCTTCACTACCTTCACCACCTTTACCACCTTTACCACCTTTACCACCATTAGGGACGAAAATCATGAAGATCTGTATCTTCGGAGCAGGCGCTATCGGCGTGCTGATGGGAGTTGAACTTGCACGTGCAGGCGCCGACGTAAGCTTCGTCGCACGCGGGGCCCATCTGGCCGCCATGCGTGAGCGTGGCGCGCGTTTGCTGATCGACGGCGAGGAGCACAGCGCGCGGGTACGTTGCACAGACGACCCGCGCGAGCTCGGCGTACAAGACTACGTCATCGTGACACTCAAGGCCCATTCACTGCCTGGCGTGGTGGAATCGATGCAGCCACTGCTCGGCAAACACACGGCGATCGTCACCGGCGTCAACGGCATTCCCTACTGGTACTTCTATCGGCACGGCGGCAAGTTCGCGGGCACTCGCCTCGCCAGCATCGATCCTGACGGCAGTCAATGGACCCGGCTCGGTCCCGAGCGCGCCATAGGCTGCGTACTCTACCCTGCGGCAGAGATCGTCGAGCCGGGACTCGTCAAGCATGTGTACGGCAAGAAATTCCCAATCGGCGAGCCGAGCGGCGAGCGCACGCCGCGCATCCAGCAACTTCACGAAGTCCTGCAGGCCGCTGGGTTCGACGCGCTGATCCGCGACAACATTCGCGATGAAATCTGGCTTAAATTATGGGGCAATCTGTGTTTCAACCCGATCAGCGCGCTGACTCACGCCACGCTCGACGTGCTCACCAGCGACCCCGGCACACGCGCGGTATCGCGCACCATGATGCTGGAAGCAAAGCAGATTGCCGATCACTTCGGCGTGCACTTCCGGGTCGACGTGGAAAGGCGGATCGACGGCGCCGGCGCGGTGGGGGCGCACAAGACTTCGACGCTGGTCGATCTGGAGAATCGTCGTCCGATGGAAATCGATCCGTTGCTCACCGTCGTGCAGGAGATGGGGCGTCTGGTCGGTGAGCCTACACCGACCATCGACGTCGTACTGGCGTTGGTGAAGTTGCGCGAACGTATCGCGCTACAGGGTGGATGATTTGCGCGTAGCCGATTCACTCCTGATTGCGAGCCGCCACTTGAAACCACAAAGCCGGACCCGGCGGGCCCGGCTGCCTCCCCTTCAGCCATGCCTTATTGATCGATCGAGAGCCACACCGCCTTGGGTTCGGTGAAGTTCTCGATCGCCACATCCCCATGCTCGCGGCCGAAGCCGGAGTCGCCGGCCCCACCCCACGGCAAGCGCACATCGGTGTACCCATAGGTGTTGATCCAGACGGTACCCGCCTTCAGCGCATGTGCCACCCGATGCACGCGGCCAATATCCGCACTCCACACACCTGCGGCCAGGCTGTAGAGCGTTCCGTTAGCAATCCGAATCGCGTCTTCCTCATCTTCGAAACGGATCACGCTCGCCACAGGACCAAAAATTTCCTCCTGGGAGATGCGCATTTCATGTTCGACGTTGGCAAACACCGTGGGCTCGACGAAAAATCCCCGCTGACCCAGTCGCGCGCCGCCGGTCACGAGTGTGGCGCCTTCGCCCTTGCCCACCTCCACATAGTCCAGCACCGTTTTCAACTGTGCGGCCGAGACCACCGGACCCATCGAGGTCTCGCGCGCCGCCGGGTCGCCCACCTTGATCGATTTCGCCCGTGCAGCGAGCCGCTCGACCACCTCGTCATAGACAGCGCGATGCGCCAGAATGCGCGAGCCTGCCGAGCACACCTGTCCTGTGTTGAAGAAAATGCCTGACGCGGCGGCCCGCACCGCGTTGTCGAGATTGGCGTCGGCGAAGATCACATTGGCCGACTTGCCGCCCAGTTCAAGCGTCACCCGCTTGAAGTTGCCCGCCGCCCCTTGCAGGATGCCGCGCCCCACCGAGGGCGAGCCGGTGAATGTCACCTTGTCGACCCCCGGATGAGCCACGAGCGCATCGCCGACCACGCGCCCTTTGCCGGTGACGATATTCAGCACCCCCGGCGGCACCCCGGCTTCCAGTGCAAGTTCGCCCACCCGAAGCGCAGTAAGCGGCGTAATCTCGGCGGGCTTGACGATCATGGTGCAGCCGCACGCGAGCGCCGGCGCGATTTTCCACATGCCGATCATCAACGGGAAATTCCACGGCACGATGGCCGCGACCACGCCGACCGGCTCACGTATCGTGTAGGTCAGCGCATCGGGCCGTACCGGGACCACCTGGCCTGTGATCTTGTCGCACCAGCCCGCATAGTAAGCAAGCGTGTCGATGGCGGCGGGCAGATCCTGGCGCTGCACGGCGGCAATCGGCTTGCCGCCGTCGAGACTCTCGAGCGTCGCCAGCTCCTCCTGGTGTGTGCGCAACAGATCCGTGAACCTCGCGAGGATACGGCCGCGTTCGGCAGCGCGCAGGGCATTCCACACTTTCAGCGCAGCGCGGGCCGCGCGCACTGCCGTGTCGACGTCAGCCACACTGCCCTGAGCGACGAGCGCAATCGGCTCTTCAGTTGCCGGGTTGATATCGACAGAGTATTCGCCGCTGCCGGGCGCGACGTGTTTGCCGTCGATCAGCAGGTCGTAGCGCTTGAGCTCGATATTCGTGTCCATCATGGTGCTCCTTGCTTTGAGGGATTAAGTTCAGCCGGACTGGCGGCAGCGGCAGCAGCGGCCGGTCGATTGCGCAAGCCGATCCAGCGGGCTCGCATGGGGGCAAGAATGAACCTGGCGGAAATGGCCGCGGCGATTGTCACCACGGCGGAGACGATAAACACCAGATTCCAGCCGCCCATCGTGGAAAGCACCGAGGCGAGCGGCACAAGTAACGAGGCCGTGCCTTTCGCCGTGTACAGCGTCCCGGCATTGGCCGCCGCGTACTTGCTGCCGAAGGTGTCCGCACAGATTGCAGGGAAGATCGAGAAAATCTCGCCCCAAAACAGAAAGATCAAGGCGGCGAAGGTCATGAACGCATACGGGTTGCTGCCGTATTCCATCAGCCCGAGCAAGGCCAGCCCTTCACCGGTGAAGATCATGAACATGGTGTTCTCGCGGCCCAGCTTGTCGGAGATAAAGCCGCATAGCGGACGCGTGAAACCGTTGCAGACGTTGTCGATCGAGAGCGTCATTGTCAGCAGCGGCAAGGTCATGCCGAAGAAGTTCATGGGTATGCGCGCGAGTCCCCAGTCCTTGGCGATGGGGCCTAGCTGCGCGGTCGCCATCAAGCCACCCGCCGCGACAGCAACAAACGACACGTAGATCACCCAGAACAGCGGAGTCTTGATCATTTGCCCCGGCGTGTAGTCGACCTTGGTGACGACGAGCTTCTTGCCTGGCGCGCGTGCCTCGCGCGCATTCGGTTTCTTCAGCAGCATCGCGAGGCCGAGCATGCAAACGCCCTGCAGAATGCCGAAGAAGAAAAAGGCGTGCTCATAGCCGGAGCGCACGATCATGCCGGCAATCGGGATCACGGTCACGGCGGCACCGGCGCCGAAGCCGGCGGCAGTCAGGCCCGCCGCGAGACCGCGCCGGTCCGGGAACCACTTCAGCGCATTGCCGACGCAGGTGCCGTAGACGCAGCCCGCCCCCACCCCGCCGACGACAGCCGCGACATAGAGTTGCGGCAAGACCGTCGCATACGAATCGATCACCCACGCGAGACCGGCGCACACCGCGCCACCGGCCACCACCGGACGCGGACCGAATTTGTCGACCAGCCAGCCCTCGATCGGCACCAGCCACGTCTCGGTCAAGATGAAGATCGAGAACGCCAGTTGAATGGAGGCGTCGCCCCAGTGGTGTCGCGAATTCATCGGCGTGACAAAGAGTGTCCACGCGTACTGCAGATTCGCGACCAGCGCCATGCACAGCATGCCAATGACAAGCTGGCACCACCGGTTGCCGCCGACACTGCGCACTGGCGTCTGCCGAGTGATTTCGTCCATGTGCCTTGTCTCCGCTATCTATTTAGAGCAGCCGGCCTTTTCACCGTGCTGTATGCAGCCCACCTTTTGGTTTCGACCCGAAAACGCACCACGGGTATATTTAATAATTACACTGCTTATTTCTCAGATTTAAATCAGGCAGCGTATCGTTATGAATTATTGCTTAATCAATGAGCGAACGAATCCCCGCCTTGTCAAATAGGCCATCCGCACACTTTTTTAAATCAGAACATATCAACCCGATAGCCACTCCTATCCAATCTGCCTCTTTATTCCAACCCATGCTAGGGTGATTGCCGAATTACGAATAATAAAAATTTGTTATTATGTCGATTCATCTTCGTTTATACATTGGCCATGACGATGAGAAACGCGACACTGCGGCAACTGAAGGTCTTCGAGACGGTGGCGCGTCATCTGAGTTTTTCGCGTGCGGCGGAAGAACTGCATCTGACCCAGCCTGCGGTTTCCACCCAGGTGCGCCAACTCGAGGAGCATGCGGGCCTGCCGCTCTTCGAGCAGCTCGGCAAGAAGATCTACCTGA
Organism: Burkholderia sp. 4M9327F10; assembly: GCF_005503145.1. Taxonomy (GTDB): domain Bacteria; phylum Pseudomonadota; class Gammaproteobacteria; order Burkholderiales; family Burkholderiaceae; genus Paraburkholderia. Next base: position 313,266 of record NZ_SCNV01000001.1, read on the forward strand.
CGCCGGCCGGCACCGAGATGCTTCACTACAGCCGCGCAATCATCCAGCAGTTCCACGAAGTGGATGAGGCGATGAGTCAGTTGAAGGGCGTCTCGGGAGGCAAGCTGAATGTTGCCGTCATCAGCGCAGGCGATTACTTCTTCCCACGTCTGCTGGCCGAATTCACCCGGCGCTACGCCGGTGTCGTGCTCAACCTGGCGGTACATAACCGCGAAGAACTGCTGCATCGGCTCTCCACCAATCAGACCGACCTTGCCGTCATGGTGCGTCCTCCGCACGAGATGGACTCGACCAACGAGCCGTTCGCGCCGCATCCCTATGTGATTGTCGCCGCGCCGAACCATCCGCTCGCGCACAAGCGCAACATCAAGCTGAGCCAACTCGCGAACGAAGCCTTTATTGTTCGCGAGCGCGGCTCGGACACGTGGAATTCGATGCAAGAAGGTTTTGCGGGCCGGCTCGCCAGTCTGAAGATTGCCATGGAAATCAGCAGCACCGAGACGATCAAGCAGGCTGTGATCGCCGGCATGGGCATTGCGTTTCTTTCCGCGCACACCATCAGCCTGGAATTGCAGGTGGGGCACCTCGTGGTGCTCGACGTCGAAACCTTTCCGGTAATGCTCAACTGGTACGTCGTGCATCGGCGCAACAAACGTCTGCCGCCGGTAGCGGTCGCCTTCAAGCGCTTTCTGATGGACGAAGGGGCCGCTCTCATCGAGAAAATCACGCGTGTCACGGAACTGAGTGCGCATAAGCGATAGGTTATGGAAATCCAACAAAACTTTAACTATTGAGAATCCATCGTCGGTTCTATGCTTGGATCGAGTCATTTCACTCATTTGCATAGGAGTCCGATCATGAATCACACTTCGTTTGCCTCGCGTGCCGCCACCCGTACCGGCCACGTTGCTCCGGGCAGTTCCGACGACGCCCATCTGAGCGCCTATAACGCAGCCTTCAGCGACCTGGAGTTGGGGTTTCGCTGGGACCGCGACACGCTCAACGCGCTTCGTGAATTCGAAAGCGAAATTGCGCGTATCACCGCCTACGTCGCCCGGCACCACGCTCATCTTCACAAGGCTTATGACGCGGAGTTCCTTGCTCAACTCATCCTGCGCAAGAAAACCCAGTACTACTGCGAGTTCGCCCCCTTCGGCGAAAACTTCTAGCGTTTCGTCCTCGGCCCGGCCTTGCTACAGGCCGGGTACTATGCTGCTCCACGTACTGCGCGAACCCGGCTCACAACACAGAGCAGCGCCTCGTACGGTCTTTCATGCGCCCTTCCTCGCGCCGACGGCACCGGCCGCGCTGACACCCTATAGAACTGTGGGTGCCTCTGCGCCCTTGGCGGAACGCGCCGAAGCGCGGAGTGCCAGGCACGCCGTGCGTCTCGTCAAGCGGCGACCAGGATTGGGCGAAATCATCGTCGAACAGTGCGGGCATCTGATCGGCCGGCCAGTCGAAGTCTTCAAGCACGCACAGCACGGCGCTGCGGCGTACGATGCCGCAGCGAACCGTGGATCGCTGGCCGGACGCCGCAGCAAATCCGTAGCGACCGCGTGCGACGCCGGCGTTGATCATCAGATGCGCACCCAACGCGGCAGCAAGCAGGCTCATCGCCAACAGAACAGCCAGGCCGAACGATTGCGTATGCTCGATGACGAAGCCGTAACCCATCCAGATACAGAGAACGAACGCCGCCAGATTGACCACGCCGCCGCCCGGATGCAAAACGACGCGCGCAGTGAACCTGCCGCGCAATGCAAACCAGGCGATCGCCGACGCAGCAAAGATCAATGCGCCGGCAAACACGGTGAGATACAACTCGACGCGCGCCAGGTCCTCGCAGTACGCCGACGACAAATAGCGCACAAATCCCCCCGCCATTGCCGCCAACCCCACGGCACAACCGAGCAATGCAGCGCATTGCGGCCGGGCCAGAACGCTACGCCACTTCAATCGCTGCGTGAGACCGGTCAGCACGGCAGCGAGCAAAACCAGCAGCAGAACAGCGCTCCCCGCCCAAACGGTATTGCCTGATAACTCCGGCATGCGCGTTTCTCCTCGTGCGTTATGCCGCGGCCGCGCTCAGGCGGCGCTCGCTGTGCTCACTGCCGCAGCGGCATCCTGCGTTCCGGTCAGCCTGTTGCTTAAGGCGCCAATGCCCGCGATCGTCACCACCACGGTCGCACCCTCCTTGATCGAGCCGACACCCAGCGATGTGCCGCAAGCAATCACGTCTCCCGGTTCCAGCGTGAGATCGTGCGAGATCAGGCTGACCTGCTCGGCCGGCGAAAACACCATATCGGCCAACGGGTAGTTCTGCCGCTCCACACCGTCCAGTGTCGTCACCACCCTGCCCGACTGCCAGTCGAAGTCGGATACGATCGCCGGCCCAAGGCAGCAAAACGTGTCGAACCCTTTGGCCCGGCACCATTGCGGAAAATGCGGATTTTCGTTGAGCAGGTCGGCCGCCGTTACGTCATTGACGACGGTGTAGCCAAAGATGGACGCTGCCGCTTCGGCGAGACTCGCGTGACGGCAGCGCCGTCCAATCACGATACCGAGTTCGCCTTCGTAGACAATCTTGCCCGCGTAACTTGCCGGCCGCCGTATCGCTTCGCCCGCACCCACAACCGAACCGGCAGGCTTGAGCAGGAACAGAGGGTGCGCCGGCACCGGTTTATCGAGTTTCGCGGCGAGCGCGTGATAGTTGTTCCAGAGCGCGACGATCTTGCCCGGCGCACACGGTGCAAGCTGTGTCATGGCCCGCGTCGACAGCACTGCGCCGGTCGGCACACACTGATCGAGGCTTTCGTATTCGTGCAGATAGCCACCCTCGACACGGCCGAACACGATACCGCCGTCGCTCGACATGAAACGCATCCACGTATCCACAGCCCGCTCCTCAGTACATCCGGCGCCACCTGCCTTTCGCAAAAGCGGCGCCGTCCGCACAGGCAGAAAACATCGCTCAGATCGCGCCAGCCTCGCGCAGTGCGCCAATCTGCTCGCGCGAATAGCCGAGTTCGGTCATCACTTCGTCGGTATGTTCACCGAGCAGCGGTGAGCGTTTTACCTCGGTCGGGCTGTCCGATAACTTGATAGGATTGCCAACCGTCAAATATTTCCCGCGAACCGGATGATCGACCTCGACGATCGTGCCGGTCTTGCGCAGCGACGGTTCTTCAGCCAGCTCTTTCATCGACAGGATCGGACCGCACGGAATATCGTACTGGTTGAGAATCTGCATGGCCTCGAACTTGGTTCGCGTCATGGTCCAGCGTTCGATCTCCGCGAAGATATCCTTCAGACGCGGCAAGCGTGCGGCAGGCGTCGCGTAGTCGGGATCGGTGGTCCATTCTTCCTTGCCGATCACATGGCAGATCTTTGTCCACACCGGCGCCTGGGCGATGAAATAGATGTACGCGTTCGGGTCCGCTTCCCAGCCCTTGCACTTCAGGATCCATCCAGGCTGGCCGCCGCCCGACGCATTGCCGGCGCGCGGCACCGCTTCGCCAAACGTGCCATTTGGATACTGCGGGTACTCCTTCATCACGCCCGTGCGGTCGAGCCGCTGCTGGTCGCGCAGCTTCACGCGGCACAGGTTCAGCACGCCGTCCTGCATGGCTGCGAGCACCTTTTGACCACGCCCTGTCTGGGTACGCTGGTAAAGCGCCGTGACAATGCCAAGCGCCAGATGCAGGCCCGTGCCACTATCGCCAATCTGCGCGCCGGTCACGATTGGCGGCCCGTCGTCGAAGCCGGTGGTGGACGCCGCACCGCCGGCGCACTGCGCGACGTTCTCGTACACCTTGCAGTCTTCGTAGGGTCCCGGGCCGAAGCCTTTCACGGACGCCACGATCATCCTCGGGTTCAGCTCCTGAATGCGTTCCCACGTAAAACCCATCCGGTCGAGTGCGCCTGGCGCGAAGTTCTCCACCAGCACGTCGCACTTCTGGATCAGCGCTTCGAGCACCTGCTTGCCTTCCGGGTTCTTCGTATCGATAGTGACCGAGCGCTTGTTGTGGTTGAGCATTGTGAAGTAGAGGCTGTCCGCGTCGGGAATGTCGCGCAACTGCTCGCGCGTGATATCGCCTGCCCCTGCCCGCTCCACCTTGATGACGTCGGCGCCGAACCACGCCAGCAACTGCGTGCAGGTCGGGCCCGATTGCACATGCGTGAAATCGAGAATGCGCACACCGTCGAGTGCTTTAGCCATGCCGTATCTCCTTGTCCGCGAGGCTTACTTGTACATGGTCTGGTTCCTGGTACCCGGGGCATACTCACGCGGGTCCACCCAGATGTTCACCACGGCCGAGCGGCCCGTGCGATGGATCGCTTCCCGGGCGCGTTGCAGCGCCCCGGCGATGGCAGCCGGATCGCGAACTTCCTCACCGTAGCCGCCCAGCATTTCTGCAAACTTGCTGAACGGCACATCGCTCAGCAGGTTGCCGACGTTGCCGCGCTCGTCACCGTACTTGGCGAGTTGCCCATAGCGGATCTGGTTCATCGCCGAGTTGTTGCCGATCACGGCAAGGTACGGCGCGCCGAAGCGATTCGCGGTTTCCATGTCGAAGGCGGTCATGCCGAACGAGCCGTCGCCGTAATAGCAGAGCACTTCCTTGTGCGGATGTGCGAGCTTCGCAGCCAGCGCAAAACCAGTGCCGACACCCAGCGAGCCGAGCGCGCCGGGGTCCATCCATTGACCCGGGCGGCGCGGCCGCACGGCTTGCGCGGAGATGGTCACCACATCGCCGCCATCGCCGATATAAACCGTGTCGTCCGCAAGAAATGCGTTCAGTTCGTAGGCGACGCGATAAGGGTGGATTGGCGTGTTGGTGGATTTGAACAGCGGCATCAGCTTTTCGGTCGCGCTCGCTTCTGCGTCTTGCAGTTGCGCCATCCATTTGCGGCGCGCCTGGCGCTTGTCGTCCTTGAGACGCCCGCCTGCCGCCTGCAACACCGCGGCGAGAATCGCGCCCGGATCGCCGACCAGACCGAGATCGATGTCGCGGTTCTTGCCCACGGTCCGGTAGTCCATGTCGATCTGCACCAGCGTTAGCTCCTTGCTGATGCGCTTGCCATAACCCATGCGGAAATCGAAAGGAGTCCCAACGACAATCAGCACATCCGCGTTCGCAAACGCCTGCGACCGGGTCCGGTCGAAGTGATGCGGATCGCCCGGCGGCAGCAGACCTCGGCTCGCGCCGTTGAAGTAACCGGGAATATCCAGGCCGCGCAACAGCGCCACGGCTTCCTCATGACCGCGTGCAGTCCAGACCTGCTGGCCGTAGAGAATCGCGGGGCGCTCCGAATCGACCAGAATGTCGGCCAGTTTCTCGATGTCTTGCGGGTCGCCGACCGATTTCGTCGAGGCACGGTAGTGACCCGGTTGCGGCACCACAGCGCGCGTCAGTTCAACTTCGCGATCGAGCACGTCGCGCGGAATTTCCAGGTAAGCGGGGCCCGGCGCACCATTGAAGCACTCACGCGCAGCCATCGAAATCATGTCCGCGACCCGCTCGGTGCTCGGCACGCTAGCGGCGAATTTCGTAATCGGCGCCATGATGTCGACGTGCGGCAGATCCTGCAGCGAGCCCATCTTGTGCTGCGTCAGCGCGCCTTGTCCGCCGATATGCAGGACCGGGCTTTCCGAGCGGAATGCCGTGGCGATACCGGTCACCGCATTGGTACAACCCGGCCCCGCTGTCGTCACGACGCATCCCAGCTTGCCGGTTTGCCGCGCGTAACCGTCTGCCGCATGGGCCGCCACCTGCTCGTGGCGCACGTCGATAATGCGAATCCCCTCGTCGACACAGCCATCGTAGATATCGATGATGTGACCGCCGCACAGCGTGAAAATCGTGTCGACCCCTTCGTTTTTCAGCGCCTTGGCCACCAGATGACCGCCTGAGACGACCCCGGCGTTACGGGTCTTCTGCCTGAGCGTGTCTTCGGCCGTGGTGCTGGCTGCGACCTGGTTAGGGGATGAAACAACTGCGGACATAGTCGTCTCCCATGCAAGCGGGTTGCGGGTCACTCGGTTGTTCAACATTGCTCGACGGACGCGGCCGTTTCCCCAGTTCTTTCACCGGGCCGAAGCGACCTTTTCAATACGGTATGTGATATATCACATTCAATCAAGCATGATTTTCATCTGACAATTGAGATGAACTTTATGCGCTGAAGGCTTGCCTGGAGCGGGTTTCAGAGGGAGAGGCGCCGGCCGGCGCTCAAGAAAGCAAGGGAAAACACCGAGGAGGGAGACTTTCAGGTGCTTGTGATATATCAGGCACCCCATTTTGAGAACAAGCCAGGACGAAGGAACTCCGCATTACACGGACGGACGTGCAATGCGTTGGCGAGATTTCCGAATATCCGGTTGCTTACGCAGCCCGTTGCTGGCCGCTCAATCGAGAAAGTCGCAGTTCGCTTCGACAAACGCCGCGAGATCGAGCGAATGTTGGCGTGTGAGCCGCTCGGCCAGTTCGGTATCGCGCTTCTCCAGCGCCTCGATGATCCGCAGATGGTCGACGATCGAGCGCGAGGCGCGGTCGCTCTGCGAGATCGTCATGCGGCGAATTGCGCGGACGTGAATGAAGATGTTCTTGATCGTATCGAGGATGATCTGCGACTTCGACAACTCGACAATTGCCTGGTGGAAAGCAATGTTTGCATCGGAGTACTCGGCAATATGTTCGGCCGGCGTCGTGTCCTGGAAATTGTCGAACATGTGGCGCAGCCGGGCGATTTCCTCGTCCGTGGCGTGCAGGGTGGCAAGGCGGGCGGCCATGCTTTCGAGGGCCGCCCACATCTGGATCATTTCGACAATTTCGCGCTTGCTCTTGCGCACGATGTAGATGCCGCGGCGCGGCACCATGCGCAAAAAACCTTCCTGCTCGAGTAGCGTCATCGCTTCGCGCACCGGCGTACGGCTCACGCCCAGCGATTCGCTCAGCACACGCTCGTCAAGACGGAGTTCCTCGCGCGACTGATAGATGTCCGCATCGGCAATCGCCTGACGCAGCATCGCATAGGCCTGATCGCGCAAGCTTGCGCTCGCGCCGATCGGCTGCAACGACAAGGTCAACGGTGTAGCCACTGCTTCAGTTTGAAGTTCTGACGACATGCATCGCCTCTTGTTGAGCATGTGCAACCGGACGGGCGCCCGCCTGAACCCCATGTGGCGTGTCCACACCGGCCTGTTCACCCAGTCCGGCGAAGCGGCCATGTTGCGCCGCAAGCGCTGCGACCGGCTGCGGAATCCAGCGGGTCAGCAACACGGTGGCAGCCGAGCCCAAACCCACAACCGCCAGAGCCAGAAGCGCCAGAGGAACGAATTCCATTTGCAACTCCGAATGATTGAATGACCTTTGATCCCCCAATCATATGCTGCGCCGCCGCAAACATCAATATTTCGTATGTAGTATATCAATCGTCGTTGCGGCTTGATCGTAACATCAAGGTAACATGGCGGCCGCCTGGTGGCGTATATGCGGAATAAATAGCGCGGCCCTCACCACGTAAGCATGCGCTAACTCCAGCCTCCAGGGAATTCGGCGCCGGCGCGCCGCGGGTTGCGCGGGGAGGTCAACGCCTCGGTGTTAACGCGCAAAACGCGCGCTATGCGCGCACTTCCGCTCGCCAATCGCGCAGTTGACCTCAAACGCGGATTGTAGAAGGCGCACCACCTCATTATTCTTCGGGGAATCTTGCAGCGGTTGGCGCGCGGTAACCGGCCAATAACCGGCCAATAACCGGCGGCCTTCGCACCAGCCTCCACTGCGCTCCAGACATTCAGCATGGGATCGGAGACACCTCATGACCACAGCAGTATCGACAGCGGCCCGCCCCGGCGCCGCCAGTAACGCAAGCCGCGCCCGCCGGGCGGCGCTCGGCAGCTTTGTAGGCGCAGTGGTCGACTGGTACGACTTCCTGCTATACGGCATCGTCGCCGCGCTCGTGTTCAACACTCAGTTCTTTCCGCAGGTCAGCGCGGCAATGGGCACGCTCGCGGCCTTCGCGACCTTCGGCGTCGGCTTCCTGTTCCGGCCGCTCGGCGGCTTCATCTTCGGCCACTATGGCGACCGCCTCGGCCGCAAGCGCATGCTGGTGCTGACCGTCATGATGATGGGCCTCTCCACTGCGGCGATCGGCCTGCTGCCGTCGTTTCTCAGCATTGGCTGGTGGGCGCCGGTGCTGCTGGTGACGCTGCGGGCCATTCAGGGTTTCGCGGTCGGCGGCGAATGGGGTGGAGCGGCGTTGATGGCGGTGGAAAGCGCGCCCGAGAAAAAGAAAGCGTTTTACAGCAGCGGCGTGCAGGTCGGCTATGGCGTCGGTCTCGTGCTCGCCACGGGCCTCGTGTCGATCATCAGCCATTCGATGGACAACGCCACCTTCCTCGCGTGGGGCTGGCGCTTGCCGTTCCTGTTCAGCGTGGTGCTGGTGCTGATCGCGCTGTGGATCCGCTCGAACATGGAGGAGTCGAAGGAGTTTGTCGAGAAGGTGGTCGAAAAAGGCGCCGCGCGGCCGCGCCTGCCGATTGTCAAAGCCTTGCTCAAGCATCCGAAGGCGTTTCTGCTGATCATCGCGCTGCGCCTCGCGGAACTGTTCACCATGTACATCGTGACGGCCTTCGCGCTGAACTATTCGACCGCGAATCTCGGCATGCCGCGCACGTTCTTCCTCAACATCGGCCTGCTGGTGGGCGCGCTGAGCTGCGTGACGATCCCCTGCTTCGCGTGGCTTGCCGACCGCTTCGGCCGGCGCCGCGTGTATATGGTGGGTGCGCTGACCGGCATGCTAAGCGCAGTGCCGTTTTTCCTCGCACTCGAAGCGCGGGCGACGGCGTGGATCGTGATCTTCGCGGTGATGCTCGCGAACGTGGCGCACGACATGGTGGTGAGCGTGCAGCAGCCGATGTTCACCGAACTGTTCGGCACCGAGTACCGCTACAGCGGCGCGGGGGTGGGCTATCAGGTGGCGAGCGTAGTGGGAGGCGGCTTCACGCCGTTTATCGCTGTGGCGCTGGTGAGTCTTGCGGGAGGCTCGTGGCATCCGGTGGCGGCGTATCTGGGTGTCGGCTGCCTGATTTCGCTGGTGGTCGCCGCGCGCATGAAAACCGGTCGTGCGGCGGCATAGCGGCTAACGAGGGCGAGTGCTCCGTCACTCGCCCGCCCGAAGCTGCACCGGAAACCTGATCTCAAAGGTCGTGCCCTCCCCCTCGTGCGAGTCGAAACGGATCTGCCCGCCCAGCACCCGCGTCAACTCGCGGACGATCGCCAGCCCGAGGCCTGCGCCGGGAACGTCCTCTTCCGTCGCGCGTTCGAATTCCTTGAAGACGCGTTCCCGGTCCGACGGTCCGATCCCCACTCCGGTATCGGACACGCGCAGACGCCAGTGGTCGTCACCGTCCGCGCTCATCTCCAGCTCGACCTGGCCCACCTTGGTGTATTTCGCCGCGTTGGTCAGCAGATTGAGCGCCACCTGTTTCAGCTTGAGCCGGTTAGAGACGATCGTGCTCAAGCCGGCATCGAACGCATGCGTCAGGCGCAAGCCCTTGGCTTCGACAAACGGAGCGCACGAGGCCACCAGTTCGTCGAACAGTTCATGCAGGTTGAACGGCTCCACGACGAGGTGATTGGTATCGCCAAGCACCACTGAATATTCGACCAGCTCATCCACCAGTGCCTTCATGTCCGTGGCCTGGCGGTTGGCAAGCGCCAGCGCCGCTTCGACCTTGGCCGGCGCGCGTGACATCAGTTGCAGCGCCATTGAAAACACATTCAGGAAATTGCGCAGATCGTGCACGACGCTACGCGTGATCTGCATGCGCGACTCGTAAAGATCGCTGACGAGGCGCTGCTTCAGGGTGAGTTCGTGATTCGCGCGTTCGAGCCGGCCGGTGTAGTCGTCGATTTTGCGGTCGCGCTCGGTGACAACTTCGCGAATCGACATCAACGTGACGAAGCTGACCGCCTCGTCGATGAAGTGCCGCGCCCGCTCCTCGTGACGCCGTGTGAAAAACGGCCGCGATTCGCTGAACTGGACAATCTGGCCGGTCAGCATCTGGCGGAACAGATCGAGTTCGCGCACCAGCTCGTCGATGCGGTACCCCTGCCGCCAGCGCAGCTTGCCGTGCTTGCGTGCGTTGCGCTCGATCTCCGGCTCGACCTGATCGAGATCCTGATCTTCAAGCGCGCTGCAGATTTCCTCGAGAATGGCCGGGATGTGATCCGACAACTGCTCGTAAGTGAGCCGGTCGGCTTCGGTTAGCTCGGTGTCGTGGAAAACGGCCCTCATCCAGCGCTCGGTCAGGTTGACCTGATCCAGACGAAGGCTCTCGGCAAACGCGCGGAGTGGGCGTAATTGCGAATCGGGCATAAATCGGGGCCTGCCGCCGCGAAGGGGGGAAACATGAGAACCCGCCGGCACAGGCGGGACTCGCTCTATCACCTGCTGCGCCAGCGTATCACGCCAATCCGGGCCGTTGCCAATGCCTCACCGGATTCGACGGCGCCGGCCCGGCTCCGGTGGCTTCGCGCGGCCCCCGAATCGCGCCCTGGAGCATACTTCATATGATTGGCGCGTCGCCGCCCGCCGATAGCAGGTGGCGTGATTCCGTAGGCTTCACGGCCCGCTTTACAGCTCGCTCACGCCCCATTGCACGGCCGCTTGCACGGCCAGGCGGCCGCCAAGGGGTTGCCGAGCCGAAGTTATCCGCGCATCACAATCTGATTGGCATGGTAGTCCCCCAGCGCCCGGGTAAATAGCGACGTGCACAGGTAGCCATTACCCGGCTCCCGCACGTAGTCGACGAACGCCTGTGCGCCGGCCATCTCGCTGTTGTCCGCCGAGATCAGCGCCCCTGTCCGCAGGCGCGGCTCCAGAATCTTGAGCACGGGCAGATAGTCCGACTTGGCGCCATCCAGCAGCACGAAATCGATGACATCCGGACAGCCTTCGGCAAGCGTGTGGGTGGCGTCCCCGAGGCGAATTTCCACCAGATCGTCGAGCCCGGCCTCGGCCAGGTTCAGGCGCGCCTGGGCAGCCTTGTGCGCTTCAATCTCCGTGCTGATCAGCACGCCTCCACCGTTGTCGCGCAAGGCGGCGGCAAGAAACAGCGTCGACAGCCCGAACGAAGTGCCGTATTCGATCACGCTGCGTGCGCCGCTGCTGCGCACCAGCAGGTAAAGCAGGTTGCCCATGTCCGGCGTCACCGGCATGTAGGCGTCGCGCATGGCGCGATAGAATCCGGCATCGGCTTCGCTGCCGAAGCCGTCACGCTGGGCGGCCTGCCGGACGAGCGGGTCGACACGTAGCGTCTCGGCGTATAACCTGTCGAGCGTCGCCTTGACTCTGCCCGTTGTAATAGTGGCAATTGAAGGCGTCGCAGTCATTTGGGTGGTCACAGTTCACTCCCGTAGTGGATAGAGCTGTGATCGTGTTCCATGCGTGCGCTTCGGGATTGTAAATACGTGACATCGCGCCTCGCCACCGTACAGCCCTTGAAGAGCTATCACCTGCTGCATGCAGCGGTGAGCGGCGCCGCGGACGCGCACGGGGAAGCCGCCCTGCTCGCACGCTCGATGCGCAGCGTGGTGGCCGGATTCGTCGAGCATGACGTTTACGCCGAGGCCGCGCAGGCAGCGGCCCGCTCGTTGCGTGCAGGACAAAGGACGCGGCGCCTCGCGCTTGGCTTTGCCTGCGACGCCAACCCGCTCGCAGCCCTGCTGTTCGGCGCCAGCGAGAGCACCGAGTTCGAGCGGCGCTGGAACGCCCTCAACCGGCTCGCCAGGCTCGGCGTCCGGACCCACCTGGAAAGCAACGCCAGCGGACCGAGCTTGCGCCGGCAGCCGCACATCGCGGCGGCCGATTCAGCATTCAGAGCGGAGTTAGTCGAGCAGTGCATCGAGGCTGCACGTTCGTGCGCCCAGCAGCGTCCAGCAAGCGCGGACCGGCCTGATCATCTGCTGAGCCTCGCGCGAGCGCTGGCGCCTCCCGCGAGCGCCGCAGCCGATGTAACCGGCATGCTTTACGAAGAGCCCGCCACCGAACTGCTGGACGCGGCGGCCCAGCTAGGCTGCGCGCCGCGTACGCTGCAGCGCGACCTGGGCCGGCATGGCCTGACCTTCGGCCTCGTCAAACAGGCGGTGCGCCTGACCATCGCGGGCTACCGGCTGCGCAACCTCGATGAATCCATTACGGCAACCGCGCACGCCGCCGGCTTCTTCGATTCGGCGCATCTGAACCACGCGTGGGAAGCCGCCTGCGATATCGCGCCCTCGGTGTACCGGACGCTCGCAGGCCGCCTCTGATCAGATCTGTTCGAACAGCACGTCTTGCGCGCCTTCCCACAGCACCTTGGTGCCGAGTTCGCGCAGATGCTCGTTGCCTTCGACAACCGTGAGGAAGTGATTGCCGGCCAGTTGCCCCATCTTGCTGGCGAAGCAGCATGAACCATAGGCGAGGATGATCTCGGTTTCGCTGTAGCCGCCGGGATAAAACAGAATGTCGCCGACCGACGGATGGCTCGTATGGTTTTCGAACCCCACCGCCGTACCGTTGTTTTCCAGCTTGAAGTCGCCGAGCGGCACCCAGCAGCCTTCGCCGCTCCAGCGCACGTGAATCAGCTTCTGGCGATACGGTAGAAGCTTGAGGAAGGCGGCCACCGTCTGCGGTGCATCGGGATGGGTTTCGGCGATAAATTCGTGGCCGCAGGAGGTAATGCGAAGTCGGGTCATGATGTCTGTCCGCGAGGTCTGGTTGAACGGGATGGTCGGCCGGGCATCATTGTCCCGGCCCGGGCGCGGCGCCGACAGAGACAGTTTCGACACCACGGGTCAGGCCAGTTGATGGCTAGCTCTTCAGACGGTACCCCGTCTTGAAGATCCACGCGACAATCGCCAGAAACACGGCCAGAAACAGCGCCGTCATGCCGAGACTCACGCCTACATCCACATCCGCCATGCCGTAGAAACTCCAGCGAAAGCCGCTCACCAGATACACGATCGGATTGAACAGGGTCACGATCTTCCAGAACGGCGGCAGCATATCGACGGCGTAGAAGCTCCCGCCGAGAAACGTCAGCGGTGTAATGATCAGGAGCGGCACGAGTTGCAGCTTCTCGAAACTGTCCGCCCAGATGCCGATGATGAAACCGAACAGGCTGAACGTCACGGCTGTGAGGAGCAGAAACAGGATCATCCAGAACGGATGCAACACCTGCAACGGCACAAACAGGCCGGCGGTCGCGAGAATGATCAGCCCCAGCAGGATCGATTTGGTTGCGGCCGCACCGACATAGCTCACCACGATCTCGAGATAGGAGACCGGGGCGGACAGCAGTTCGTAGATCGTCCCCGTGAACCTCGGAAAGTAAATCCCGAACGAGGCATTGGAAATGCTCTGCGACAACAGCGACAGCATGATGAGGCCCGGCACGATGAACGCGCCGTAGCTGATGCCGCCCACTTCCTTGATGCGCGAGCCGATTGCCGCGCCGAACACGACGAAATACAGCGAGGTGGAGATCACCGGCGCAATGATGCTCTGCATCAGCGTGCGCCAGGTTCGCGCCATCTCGAACTTGTAGATGGCGCGGATTGCGTAAATGTTCATTGGTCACCTCTTAGCAGGCTGACAAAGATGTCTTCGAGCGAACTCTGCGTGGTCTGCAGATCCCTGAAGCGGATGCCTGCCTCATCCAGCGCCTTCAGCAAGGCAATGATGCTGTTGCGCTCGCGCTCTGTGTCGTAGGTATAGATCAGCTCGTTGCCGTCGCCGGAAAGCGCAAGGCGATATTCCGCAAGTTGCGCGGGCACCTGCTCGAGTGGCTTTTCGAGTTGCAGCGTCAGTTGCTTCTTGCCGAGCTTGCGCATCAGTTCGGCCTTCTCCTCGACCAGCATGATCTCGCCACCGTTGATCACACCGATCCGGTCGGCCATTTCTTCGGCTTCGTCGATATAGTGGGTGGTCAGGATGATCGTCACGCCGCTCGCGCTGAGCGAGCGCACCAGTTGCCACATGTCGCGCCGCAGTTCGACGTCGACGCCGGCGGTCGGCTCGTCGAGAAACAGCACACGCGGTTCATGCGAGAGTGCCTTGGCGATCAGCACGCGCCGCTTCATGCCGCCCGAGAGCGTGATGATCTTGTTGTTGCGCTTCTCCCATAGCGAGAGATCCTTGAGCACCTTCTCGATGTAGGCGGGATTGGACGGCTTGCCGAACAGCCCGCGGCTGAACGACACCGTGGCCCAGACGGTTTCGAAGGCGTCCGTGGTGAGCTCCTGCGGCACGAGGCCGATCAGCGAGCGCGCCGCCCGGTACGCGGTGCCGATATCGTGACCGTCCACCACGATCGAGCCTTCGCTCGGCCGCACGATGCCGCAAATGGTGCTGATCAGCGTGGTCTTGCCGGCGCCGTTCGGCCCGAGCAGCGCAAAGATCTCGCCACGGCGGATAGCCAGGTTGATGTTTTTCAGCGCACGGAAACCAGAGGCGTAGGTCTTGGAGAGATTCGTGACGGAGACGACGGTAGGCTGCATGGAGGACACGGGTGCGGACGCTGGCGTCGGTTGAGTGTGCCGGGCCGCAGCCCGGAAGGATGATCCGGAATCCATGATGACCCTCGAAATATAAAGGAAAGCGTCCGGGCGCATGCGCGCGGCGACTTGCCCCGGCATTCGCGGGGCGAGCGCGCGTTGCAGCGCGTCACGTTAACGCTGGGGAATCTCGAACACCAGACAGGTCGTCGTACCGTGCGCATACAAGGTGCCGTCAGCACCGACCAGCCGCGCCTCGGCGGTGGCCAGTTGACGGCCGCAATGAATCACCTTGCCTTCCGCACGCACCCGTCCCACACGAGGCGTCAGCGCCTTCACGTAATTCACGCTGAGTTCGGCCGTCGTATAGCCGCGGCCGGGCGGCATCAGGGTGTGCACGGAGCAGCCGAGCGCCGAATCGAGCAAGGTGGCTACCCAGCCGCCATGAACCGTGCCGAGCGGGTTCAGATGCTGCGCGAGCGGCCGGCCCTGGAAGACGGCGCGGCCTTCGGTCACCTCCATGAGGGTGAAATCGAGTGTCTTCGCAATCGCAGCGTAGGGTATTTCGCCGCTCAGCATGGCCTGCAACACTTCGAGGCCGCTCTTGCCGGCAACCTGTTCAGGACTTGCCAACCCGGGGCCCGGGCCGGCTTCCATGCGCGCCAACACCTCCGCCTCCTCGGCCAGCCATGTCTCCATCACCTGTTCTGATGTCAAATAAGTTCTCCGGTTTTATCGCCGCGGCTGCGATTGCCGCATCGATTGCGGTATCCATCGCCAGCTTCGCGCGGAGCAGCGCCGCTTAGCCCTGCCGGCGCGCTATCTTCTGCTCCAGGCCGGCGCGCACCTCCGGCCATTCGGTGTCAATGATACTGAAGCGCACGGAATTGCGCTTACGACCGTCCGGCATGATGCGTTCGTTGCGCACAATACCTTCCTGCTTTGCGCCGAGGCGCAGAATCGCGGCGCGCGATTTCTCGTTCAGCTCGTCGGTCGTAAACTGGACGCGCACGCAGTCCATCACCTCGAAGGCGTGGCGCAGCAGCAGGAATTTGGCTTCGGTATTCACGGCCGAGCGTTGCACCGATGCGGAAAGCCAGGTATGGCCGATTTCAAGCTTGCGGTTGTGGCGGTCGATTTTCCAGAAGCGCGTGCTGCCGACCACGCGGTTGTCTTGGCGCCTGACAATGGCGAACGGCATCACGGTGCCGGCGCTGCGTGCGGCCAGGGCACGCTCGATAAAGCGCGCCATGGTGTCGGCGCTGGGCACGACCGTGAGCGTGAGGTTCCACAACTCGCCGTCGGCGGCCGCGGCGATCAGCGCCTGTTCGTGAGCAGGTTGCAGCGGCTCAAGCACGACGTGAGAGCCGCTGAGAACGGGTTGCAGATTGATTTCATCG
Source organism: Burkholderia sp. 4M9327F10 (assembly GCF_005503145.1). Classification (GTDB taxonomy): domain Bacteria; phylum Pseudomonadota; class Gammaproteobacteria; order Burkholderiales; family Burkholderiaceae; genus Paraburkholderia. The sequence goes on from NZ_SCNV01000001.1 coordinate 329,212, forward strand.
TCAGCCATGCGGGGGCGTCCTCGATTCGAAAGCGCAAATAGTCAATGATGCGCCGAATCAGCCGCACGGGTGCGTTTTAAAGGAAGGAGCGCGTGATACGCAGGGCGTGCGGCGGCGGACAGCCGCTGCACAGCCCGATACAACCCTATGCAGCTTAGCTTGCCAGCTTCCTGAACGTTTCCAGCACGGCGTCGCCCTTGAACGGCTTGACGATCCAGCCTTTCACGCCCGCTGCCTTGCCGCGTTCCTTCATGGCCGGGCTGCTTTCCGTGGTCAGCATGATCACGTTGACCGTGCTGTTGCCGAGCTCGCCGCGAATCTTTTCGACCATCGTCAGGCCGTCCATGTTCGGCATGTTGACGTCGCTGATCACCAGCTTGATGCCCGGGCTGCCCTTGAGCTTGGTCAGGCCGTCCTTGCCGTCCACTGCGGTATCGACTTCCAGGCCATTCTTTCGCAGGAAGCCGGCTACCTCGTCACGCACGGTGCTCGAGTCATCCACAACCAGAATTTTCGACATGTCTGTTTCCTTTGGCATCAATCAAAATAAATCGAGTTCACCGGCGCCCACGCTGTCGTCGGCGCTCTGCTCGAATTCCTGAAAGTCTTCCGGCGACCAGCTCAGGCTGAAAGCGAAGCGCTGATGCAGCTTCACCACCCGCCCCGACTGTTCATCCGTCAGCCGGTACGTGAAGCACAAGTGCGGGCTTTCCGAACCGAACGAGATGTATTTCTGCTTGTGGTTGATCAGGAGCGGCACCTGCACCTGGCTGTGCGACAGGCCATTCGCGTCGCCCACATAGCGGTTCCTGAACGCGCCCCAGATCATGTTGGTCAGCTCGCCAAGCAGGCTGTTCAGATCGCGGAAGTCCGCCGCTCCTTCCGCCATTTCGCGCCGGCTGAGCAGATCGAGAATCGGCTGCTCGGCCGCCTGAATCATCATGTAGCCGCGGCACCACGAGCTTTCCAGCGGAATCAGGCTGAACACTTCGCCGAAAATAACGCGGTCGCGCACAATGCAAGGGGCATCCGTCTCCACGCTCAGATCGCTGAACAGGCCGCTCAGCACCGTACTCGTCAGTTCTGCAATGCCGCGCACCAGCGCGTTCGGATATTCGCGATTAAAAATGTACTCGTCGATCACCTTGCGCAGCGACGCCGGGTCGCTTGCGACGTACGCCCCGCACACCACCGCATCGAGTGCCTCCGGCAAACCGTCACGTGCCGCGCTCGACTCGCGGCGGATGATGATCGGCAGTTCGGGACGCTCCGCGTGAATCCTGAGCGCAATGGCCGTGCTTTCCTCGATCGATCCGCCGTAGCTTTCGGACACGAGAATCGCACCCAGATCGAAGTTCGAGCGTAGCGCGGAGGCGAGGCGACTCTTGCTCACCTTCAGGCCAACCAGATTGTTCTCGTCGCAGAAATTCCTGATCGCTTCCACGTGCGCCGGACAATCCTCAAGGACCAACACCTTGCTGACTGGCTTGTTCTCGTTCATCTTGTTTCCCTGCTTCCTGCGTGTTTCAAAACAGCTCGAGTTCACCACTGGTATCTTCGACTGTGCTCGTTTCGGCGACAAAATCGATCGGCGCATGGGCACACACGCAGATCGTCGCCCCTAACCTGACCGAATCATTGATCGAGACGGCATACGACGCCAGAAACTCCGGCTTGAGCGCCTCCATATACGGCATGCAGCGCGCGCTCAGCACATAGGGCGTCGACATGCCCAGATCCGGGAAGTACTGGAGCATTTCCTGATTCACTGCTCCACAACACAGATTGCAGATCTCCAGAAAGACTTCCAGGAACGGGCGTTCCGACTCCTCCTTGACGAAGTAGTGCTGGGTCGCCTCGCCCTGGTCGAAATGGAGAATCAACAGCAGCCGGAATGCAATGCCGGAAATCGTCAGGACCACCAGGTCGGCATTGGGCAGGCTGTGCGCGCCATGCGCACCAGCCGGCACAATCTCGCAGACGTCGCTCGTATCGAGCGTCAGGCGCGACTTGACCGCCCTGGAAACGATGCGTTCGAAACTGTCTTTCGCATGCGCACTGATCACGTGGAAGCCTGCTAGTGGAGCGTTGCTTGAAACTGGTTCGCCAGCGACTCGACGCTGGAAAGCGAAGCGGCAATCATCTTGCCGCCCGCCTGGATGTCCTGGAAGGTCGCCGTGGTGGTCAAGTCGTTTCTGTGCAGGCTGTCACGGTAGCTCTTCGAGAGTTCTTCAGAGCGCGCGGCAAGCGCCCGCACTTCGCTCGCCACCACCGCAAAGCCGCGGCCCGCCGTGCCCGCGCGGGCTGCTTCGATCGACGCGTTCAGCGAGACGATCACCACGTGGCGCACAATCGACGACAGCTCGCGATTCTTCGTGTGCATGTCCTGGTTCTGCGTCATCAGCGAAATCATCTGCTCGTGCCAGCGCTCGAACGTACCAGCCAGGCCTTTGAGCCGCGCCGCTTCGGCCGCGAGTTGCGCAGCCTTTTGCGCCAGCTGGTCCTTGCCGTCGAGCGCGGCTTTCAGTTCCGCGCGCACTTCGTCGGTGCTCTGCGCCTGAGCCTTCAGATCGTCGCGCAACTGCTCGAGCATGGCTTCCAGATCCTGCGTCTGCTGCTCATGCAGCGCGATCTGCTGGCCTTGTTCCGCGCTCGCCTTCTCGAGCGCCTCCACCTGGCGATCCGCTTCGGAGCGCAGGCGGTACAGCGCCTTGGCGCTTGCCAACCGGTGCGCGGCCAGCGCCACGAGAGCGGTGACGACGCCGCCTGCCAGGGCGGCTACAAGATACTGTTGAATCACAACCAATCCTTCCGAATACCCATCGCAGCGATGAGGGTTGAGTGAGCCGCTCAATCAGCCATCGTATCGAGCTGCAGTTCGTCTGCGTCGCCGCGCGCGCCGATGCCGGCAGTGTCAACCACGAGCGTTTCCGGCAAGCTCACGATGGTCTGGAACTGGCGGAAATCGGCGCCCTGGTGGTCGTCGGTGAAGCGCAGGGCAATGCTGCCGTGCTCACGCGCGAGGAAGTCGCGCACCGCGTCCATGCCGACGCCGCGGCCCGATACTTCGGTAACCTTATCGGCTGTCGAGAAGCCCGGGCGGAAAATCATTTCGGCGATTTCCTCGTCGGTGAGCGACTGGTCTGCGGCAATCCAGCCCTTCTCTGCTGCCATGCTGCGAATCCGCTTGAGCGCGAGACCCCGGCCGTCGTCGCTGAGGGTGATCTGCAATGCCCCGGCGTCCACACCCACGTCAATGCTGATTGCCCCCGCAGCCGGCTTGCCTTGTGCCGTGCGCACGTCGGCGGCTTCAAGACCGTGGTCCACCGAGTTGCGCAGCAGATGCATGAAGACATTCTTCAAGGGGCCGCCCGCTTCGCGGCGCAAGCGGTAGCCGTTCTCGCCAATCCGCACGGCCGGCGCTTCCTTGCCCAGTTCCCGCGCCAGCGACGGCAGCGACTCGAGCACACCGGACAGTGCCTCGCCCACGCTTTCCGTGCCCAGCAGGCGCAAGGCCTGGCGCACATTCGCGCGCATCGATTGCAGCGCATGCAGGTCGTCGGCCTTGGCCGCTTCGAGCAGACGCAGGCTCTCCTGGATATGCGCAATGTCGACCATCAGGAAGCGCTCGGCGCTCTCGCGGCGGCTCGCGGCCTTGCGGCCCAGGCTGACCTCGCTGATGGTCGCGTAGCTTTCGATCGCGGCGCGTACCCGTGCCAGTTCCTGCATCAGGCTGTCCTGATCCCACGCTTCGAGCGCTTCTTCCGAGTGGCGCAGATCGTGGTAGCGCTGCTCGGTCTCGTGCACGATGTTGGTCAGGTGCTGCAGGTTGTAGGTCCGCGCATTACCCTTGATGGTGTGCATGTTGCGGAACAGCTCGGCAATCGCTTCGCGGTCAGCTTGCGAATGCTGGCGAATGATGCGCTCGTTCTCGTTGATAAAGCCGGCCGAGCTTTCGATGAAGTGGTGGAACTTCTCCTCGCTCACCGCGAGAATTTCGCCGATCATTTCAAGCTGGCGCTTCTGCTCGCCCGCTTCCGCTGCCAGCTTGCGCAGTTCGGTGACATCGCGCACGCACAGCATCAGGCGCACGATCGTGTCGTTGTCGTCGGTAATCGCCGACCAGTTCAGGTCGAGAATCTTCACGCGGCCATCGGGCATGCGCTTCGAGATTTCGGTGATCAGCAGGTGTTCGTTGAAGGCGAAATTGATCGCGTCTTCGCCAAGGCAGGCGTAGCTCGCGGCATCGACTTGCGAGAGGATGTCCGCGCCGAGGTCGGTATCCGCAAACACCAGGTCCATCAGGCTGCGGCCGGCGATGTCCTTGGTCTCGAAGATCGCTTCCAGATACGCCGAGTACTCGGAGTGGATCACCGCGCCTTCCACCACCGTCAGAATGCCCTGCTGCATGTTCTGCAACATCGCCTGAATGTCGGCGGTCTTCTGCTTGAGCTGCAACGAGCTTTCCTGAATCTTCTCGATCATGCCGTTGAAGGCCACGATCGAATGACCGATTTCGTCCATCCGGCCCACCGGCACGCGGCGCGTGAAGTCCTGGCTGGAGGCGATCTCGCTCATCATCTCCTGCATGCGGGTAAGCGGGCGCGTGATCTGGCGATACAGCAGCGAACCGATCGAGGTCAGCAGAATGATCGCAATGCCGGTGACGATGGCAATCGCGGTGGTTGTCGTAGCGAGCGTGCCGTTCAGCGTGGTGATGGCCTCGTCCTTCTCGCGGTTCTTCTCGATGCGCAGCGTCTCGACGATGCCTTCGAGCTCATCGCGGTACTGGGCCACGTTCGCAAACAGATAGGCTTGCGCCAGATCGTTCTTGCCCTGGGCTTTCATCTTGGCCGTGTCGTCGATGGCCGAGAAGTAGTTCTGGAGGCTGTCGGCAGCCTGCGCGACAAGGCCCTTCTGCGCGTGGCTCGCGGCGTCGCGCGCCTGCAATGCCAGGGCCTGCTGCAGAGTGGCCTTCTTCTTATTGAGCTCGTCCTGTGCCTGCGCGACGACATTGCCGTCCGGCGCATAGACCAGCGTCATGATGGCGAGCTGCACGTCCTTGACCTGGGAGACCAGATCGGCGGAAGCCAACGCGCTAGGCACGACCCCTTCCGTCACCTTCTTGACCTCGACGGCGCTGTGCCGCGTCTGGTAGACCGCATAGCCGCCAATCGCGGACAGTGCGACGAACATCAAGATTACCAATAGCGTAATGCGATGACGGATAGTCATTTGTGCAAATCCCCGGGGTCTAACGTGCGTGTCGCGCTCTTCATGAGAGCTGCCCGGCCTTGTTAAGCTGGCCGTATTGTTGAGCGCCACGATTATCGGGGATGGTATGTGACCGATCGATGACTAAAGATAGTGCCCTGATTTAAACGCCTAAGGAAAGCGAAAGAAATAAAGCCTAATTATTGCGAGTCCTGGATACACGGCATTTGAATAAAAAATTTCCTAAAGTTTTCTTAATTGATGCCGTTAACCCCTGCCCACTTGATGAACCGATCGTCCGCGCGCCGATCGAAAACTAGTTGAGCACCTTGAGGTGACGCCACCTCACATCCATGTCTTTAAGCAGCGCGATATAGCTGACAGCACGCTCAGTGCCAAGGCTCGCACTCGCGGCCTCATTGGTCTCATTCCACAATCGCTCGAAGCGATTTGCCGCCTCGACTCTCGCGAGCGGCTGATTCAGCAACACCACGAATGCAAAAGACAACTCTTCCACGCTTCGATGCATCTGCGAATGCACCGATATCAATTCAGTAAAGTGATTCAAACGGTCCTCAAGCGATAACATACGACTGAATATGCCATTCCATGCAATAGACGGCATCCGCAAAATTGCCAGGCGAATCGCTTGCACGCCCACCCCGGCGGCGCGCGTGCCACGTCAGATCGAATGCCCTTGTTTGGGTCATGCGCCTGTCATCGACACGCAAAACTCTTCTCGCAAAATTCTCAACAAAGATTGTCACCAGAATATTACGGGGGTGCTTCGATGAGCCGGAAATGCAATGTGTTGTTCCTGTGCCGCGCCAATTCGGCGCGTAGCATCATGGCCGAAGCGCTGCTGCGCGAACTCGGCGCAGAACGTTTTGAAGCCTTCAGCGCCGGCATCGAACCGGCCGATGACGTGCATCCACTCACCCTCGCGCAACTGCGTCCCACCATGGGCGATCTCGGGAAAGTGCGGCCGAAGAGCTGGAGTGTCTATACCAAAGCGGATGCACCGGTCATGGATGTGGTGATTGCGATGTGTGAAGAAGCGGGCGAAGCACACGCGCCCGCGTTTCCCGGCAAGCCGATCTTCTGCCAGTGGAATTTCGCCGACCCGCTTGAAGCCAGCACGGACGACGGCGAGCAAAAGCGCGTTTTCGAGCAGGTGTTCCGGCAGATCCTGCGGCGCATCAGCGTATTCGTTGCGCTGCCGCTGCATTCGATGAAGGCGGCGGAGCAACGTCTCGCCGTCAACGCCATGGACGAGCACGCGCCGCCCTCGGTCGCCGTCGATTGAGGGCGGCGGCACTGACTTAAAAGGTTCATCCAGGCGACCTAGCATGACACGTTTGCATTCACGGAGCGGCCGTCCGGCATTCCTGCATTCTGCATGCTTAATTTACGCCCTTGCGAACGCCAATTCCTGACGACCCACGCGTACGCGGCGCCGGCTCCGCGTCCCCTGCCCCCGCCGACTCGCGCGCCGGGGCGAAGCTGATGACCCGGCTCCATGTCCGTCATGCAGCCACCATGCTCGCCATACTCGGCGTGGCACTGGCCATGGGAGCCCCCTTCATCCTCGGCGCGCATGCCGTGTTTGCGGGCTTGCGCAACATCCCGCTGCAGATCTTTGCCGTGCTGGCGGCAAGCGCCGCGTTGAGCGCCGCCGCGAAGGCCGGCAAGCTGCATCTCATGCAGACAGCACTCGGCCTGCGGCTGCGCTTCATGCGCACGCTCACCCTTACCGTCGTCACCGATTTCGCCTTCCTTGTGTCGCCGCTCGGCGCAGCGGGCTATGGCGTGAACATGGGTTTGCTGCAGCGCGCCGGAGCGTCGTGGGCGCTCGCCACGACCGTGGTGGGCGCGGACCAGGCGCTCGACCTGACGTTCTTTGCCATCGCCGTGCCGATTTCGCTGCTGCTCGCGCTCGGCCCGCTGACCCAGGTCACGCCGAATTTCCCGCTACCGGTTGTTCTCAGCACCCTGGCGGGCCTTGCGCTCGCCGGGCTCGTGCTGTGGTTCTGCCGGCGGCCCGCAGCGGCCGCACTCGACGCCGCCAGCCGCCGCATTCTGTGGCTGAGGGCCCGGCGGGCGCGCTGGAACAGGTTCCGCCAAAGCGTGGGCCGGCAATGGGTGCTGCTGCTCACCGGGCCGCGCTGGCGCCTCGCCGCGCTGCTGGTGTTGACCACGCTGCAATGGCTGCTGCGTTACAGCGCGTTGTGGTTCATCCTGGAGGAACTCGGCTACCGGCTGCCGCTCGGTTTTGTGCTGGCCGTGCAAGCCGTGGTGTTGCACGCCGCGCTCTGGACCGGTGTGCCGGCCGGCGGCGGCGGCGGCGACCTGGCGCTCGCGGCCGCGTTTGCGCCCTGGGTGCCGCGTGCGGCAATGGCGACCGCACTGGTGCTATGGCGCTTCGCGACGCTCTATTGCCCGCTGCTGCTCGGCGCCGCGGGCTTTATCGCACTTGCATGGCGACGCCGTGCCGGCTTGCCGATGGCCCAGTAGAGGCGCCTCACGCTGCCGTATCGCGCGGCTTCCTGATGCGCACCGAGAGCCGCGCGCGGCCCGGATGATCGACCCGCAACGCAAATAGCTGCAGCGTTTGCGAAATCAGCGCAAGCGGATAGGTGACCTTCAGCAGATCCGCAATCATGCGCCATTCCGCTCGCACCCCCTTCCAGTAGCCCAGCTTTTCCGTTTTGCGGGCTTGCGTGACATGCGGCCAGTGCGTCACCGCAATCGAGAGCCGGCGCGCAATGATGCGCCGGTTCATGAACACCTCGATGCCGAAGCGCGGCAAGCCGTGAATTTCCTTGAGCGATTCGTCGAGCAACTGCTTCCTGACCACACGCTCGCCGGATACGAAGTCGAGGCCGATAAAGCGGAAAATCAGCAGGCTGTTTTGCCGCAGGCTCAGGCTCACGTCTGCACGGCCGCTCAGCACAGGCGCGGCCAGCCCGCTGATGTGGTCCGGCGCCAGCCCCTTCAGATCGGCATCGAGCAGCATGAGCCACTCGTTTTCGGCCGCGGCAATACCTGCTGCCATGGCCGCGCTCTTGCCACCGTTTTCGGCACATTCGATCAGTCTGACCGAGGGGAAACGCCTGACCACCTCGGCGGTGCCGTCAGTCGAGCCGTCGTCGACGACGATGACTTCGCTGAGCAGCGGATGAACCGACGCCACCGCCAGCACAGCCGCAATGCGCGGTGCTTCGTTGTAGGCGCAAATGATGCACGAAACTCGGTGACCTCTGGATGGCATAGAAATAGTCGTCGTAGTGCGGGAAGAGGAGCAGCCCGATCATGCGGCCGTCGAGCGGGCAAAAATCGGTCTTCAGGATGGACCAGCACCCGATTCTGACCGCGCTTGGCAGGCGTGTCATCTGTTTCAGGACTGCGCAGCAGGGGATCACATGAAGAAGTCGTGCGCGTGACAAAGCCGCCATTTTTGCCCTGTCAATAACGCCTGTTCAGGACACTCACACTGCCGTTTGCGAGGCGGGCTGCAGCGCATACAGAACATCGGGACAGCCTTCTTCGTTCTCGCTGCCGTCGCCGAAAGCCAGCGCCACGAAGCCGTGCCGCTCGTAAAACCGGCGGGCGCGCGCGTTCTCCGCAAAGCAATGCAGATGCACCGGCAAACGCGTGTTCGAGGTCACGAGGGCAAGCAGGCGCGCGCCGACGCCATGACCGACCCACGGTGGCAAGACATAAAGCTGGTCGAGCCACAACACGCCATTGGCCTCGGAGGTGGCCACCATCCCGACGATCGATCCTTGTGTATCGGCCGCCACGGTCACGCCGCCGGCCGGGATCAACCAGTCCGCGATCCAGCGGCACACCGCGTAGTCGGAATGGGCGAGCGGCGCGAAGGGCATCAGTTCCTTGCGCGCCCTGAGAAAGACTTCCGTCATGCCACCGAGGTCGTCCGCCGTTGCGGCACGCGTGCTGATTTCCAGATTGGGCTTCATGGTGAGGCGGATTCTATAAGAAGACGTGGCTCTCAAGCCTGCCCGCTGCGCCATTCCTGACGTGCAACTGCGCTGCCCCTCAGCTGGGTAGTCCCGGCACATCCACACCGAACGTTTGCAGCAACAGCACCACGTTCAACACCAGCACCGCAATTGCCGAGACTACGGCGGCGAGCGTCATCGCCAGCCCGCTGCGATAAGCGCCCATCACATGCGTGCGGCAGGTGAACCAGACCAGGGCGGCCATCGGCACCGGCAGCGCAAAACTCAGCACCACCTGGCTGATGACGAGTGCATGCGTCGCGTTGACCCCCAGTCCGACCACGACAAACGAGGGCGCCATCGTGATGACACGTCGCAGCCACAAGGGAATCTGAAAGCCGACGAAGCCCTGCATGATCATCTGCCCTGCCATCGTGCCGACCACCGAACTGGAGAGGCCCGAAGCGATCAGCGACAGCAGGAAAATACCTGCCGCACCGATGCCGAGCAGCGGAGCAAGCGTGTGATAGGCCGATTCGATTTCGGCCACCTCCGGATGCCCTGCGTGAAAAGCCCCTGACGCCATGATGACCATCGCCATGTTGATCAGGCCCGCAATCGTCAGTGCAATCACCACTTCGATGTTCGAAAATCGCAGCAGTTTGCGCCGCTCGCCTTCGTTGCGAGCGCTCGCGCGGTGTTGCGTGAGTCCCGAATGCAGAAACAGCGCGTGCGGCATGACCGTGGCGCCGATGATCCCGACCGCAATCGTCACAGCGTCCGCGTCGGGCAACTGCGGCTTGAACAGGTGGCCGAAAACGCTCGGCCACGCGACCGGGGTAATGAACAGCTCCGCCAGATAGGACAGGCCGATGATGCCCACCAGTGCGCCAATCGCGAGTTCAAGGGGCCGGAAGCCGGCCTTCTCGAACAGCAGCAGGGCATACGTGACGACAGCAGTCACGATCATGCCGGCGAGCAAGGGCATATGAAACAGCAGCGCGAGGCCGATCGCACCACCCAGAAACTCGGCCAGATCGGTAGCCATTGCGGCAATTTCACTCACCACCCACATGGCGTAGACGAGCGGCGCCGGAAAATTTTCGCGGCATAATTCGGCGAGATTGCGGCCCGTGACGATGCCAAGTTTGGCTGAGAGCGCCTGAAACAGCATCGCCACGATGTTGGCGAGCAGTACCACCCATAGCAGGGCGTAGCCGTACCGGGCGCCGGCCTGGATGTTGGTGGCGAAGTTGCCCGGGTCCATGTAGGCGACCGAGACAACCACGGCCGGCCCCGCAAACGGCAGCACCATGCCCATGCCGCGGCGGCGGCCCTCCAGCACCTCGCGGATCGCCTGGGTGGTACGCCCGGTAATGGTTCCGGATGCGGCTTTGTCGCGAACGCGTTCGTCCATTTGCGCCTCGTCGGGTGGCCGCGGATCGCAAAAGATCGCATCCGCAGGCATTTGATCGGCCCACGCGTGCTAATTTCTCACATTTGCCGAAAGCGTGCGTCATCGGAAACCATGCGCGAGGCGTTAACCCGTGTGCAGCCACGCTGCGTTTCCAAGAAGGCACAGCTTTTCGGTGTCGCTTTACACCTTCGGATAATTTACAGAATGCCTTACTCGCCGGTTACATTGCTTTCGAGAGCAACCCTGTCTGCCGCGGTCGTCTTCTCTCTGATCGGCCACCTGAATACCGCTTACGCCGCCGACCGGGTCATCGTGCTCGACTCGGGCGAAGCCGAACTCTCGCTGATCGACGAGGCCACCCACAAAGTGGTGGGCACCGAGCCGACCGGCAAAGAACCTCACCATCTGATGATCACGCCGGACGGCAAGTCGCTGATCGTCGCCGATTCCGTCTCGAACAACCTGATGTTCCTCGACCCGCACACCGGCCAGGTGCAGCGCACGGTGGAAGATATCGAAGACCCGTATCAGCTTGGCTTCTCGCCCGATCACAAGTGGTTTGTCACGGCTGCGCTGCGCATGGACCGCGCCGACATCTACCGCTATGACGGCACGAACATGACGCTCGTCAAGCACATCCCGCTCGCGAAGACACCGAGCCACATGACCTTCGCCTCCGACAACCGCACCGTGTTCATGACGCTGCAGGACTCCGGTGAGCTCGCCGCCATCGACCTGCCCACGCAGACCGTGCTGTGGAAAATGCACGTGGGCAACGAACCGGCCGGCCTCTGGATGACGCCGGGCGACAAGTACCTGCTGGTCGGCATGACCGGCGAAGACGACGTGACAGTGGTGGACTGGCACAAGCAGCAGATCGTCAAGAAGATCCACACGGGCCGCGGCGCACATAACTTCCGCAACCTCGACGACGGCAAGCATGTTGCCGTCACCAATCGCGTCGACAGCACCATCAGCCTGATCGACTACACCACGCTCACCAACTCCGGCGACATCACCGGCCTGCTGCCTGGGCCGGACGACATGGAACTTACCCCGGACAAGCGCTATCTATGGGTGGGGTTCCGCTTCGCCAAGCACGTCGGCGTGATCGACCTGACCACGCGCAAGCTGATCGACACCATTGCGGTGGGCCGCTCGCCGCACGGCATCTATTTCGACAACCGCGCACCGGTTATTGCGCCGAACCCGGACTAAGCACGGTCTGCTGAAACAGCCATTGCCTGACTAGCCATTCACGAGGATTCCGATGTTCCATGAAATCGTCGCGCAGCTCGACAACATGGTGTCTGCGCTGCAAACGCTGCTTTATATCGACGTGGTGCAGCCGTTTTTCTACCGCTTCGGCCTGATGGGCTACGACGAAGACACCTACGACGCACTGTACTGGGTGATCATCGGCGTGCTCGAAATCATCATCACCTATCTGACGCTGCGGCCGCTCGAGGCGCTGCGTCCCGTCGAACAATGGAAGGACCGCAAGGCGCTGCGCGCGGATGTGATCTACACGTGGATCGCCAAGCTCGGCATCATCAACATTGCGTTCTTTTTCCTGCTCCAGCCGTTGTTCGATCACTGGCAGAGCCTGATCTCGATCTACGACATCCCGAACATCGACATCGACAGTCTCTGGCCGGGCGTCACCGATCAGCCGATCGTCTCGTTCCTGATCTACCTGGTGGTGCTCGATTTCGCCGGCTACTGGTATCACCGCTGGCAGCATCGCTTCGGCGTGTGGTGGGAACTGCATGCGGTGCATCACAGCCAGCAGCAGATGTCGTTGTGGAACGACGACCGCAACCACTTTCTGGACGACATCATCCAGGCAGCGTTTTTCGCGGCAATTTCGCTGTTTATCGGCGTGCAGCCCACGCAGTTCGTGGTGCTGGTGGCCGTCAGCAACTTCATGCAGAGCGTGCAGCACGTCAATGCGCGCCTGCCGTATGGCTGGCTGCTGGAGCGCATCATCGTCAGCCCGATCTTTCACCGCCGCCATCATGCAGTGGGTTACGGTCATGAAGGCACGGCTTACGGCTGCAACTTCGGCGTGCTGTTTCCGTGGTGGGACATGATGTTCCGTACGGTGTCGTGGAACCCGGCGGTCGAACCGACCGGCATCCGCGACCAGTTGCCGCCGCCGCACGGCGACGGCCGCCCCTACGGCAATGGCCTGCTTGCGCAGCAATGGCTGGCGTTCGTGCGCATCGTCGACCGCGTGCGCGGCAAGCGGGCCTATGCGCCCGGCACCATCGACGCAGCAAACTGATGCCTCTGCGCCGGGCGGGCTCCCGCCCGGCGCATCTCTTTCCGCTCCCCCGCGCTACAAAACCCCACCGCATAACCTGACAATCTCGCGTGCCGCGCAGTACCCACGGCTCCATTACGCGATGATTGCACGTCCTTACAAATTCTCCCGCCAGGCGTTCCGACCTTACAGGAACGAATCCTGCTCCTCGCAAAGCCGTGCCGGCGTGCGTATGCAACCTCTATGCAGCGCTCACATTTCGTTGCAAACTCGCGTCCCGGTTACACCGCGAATGTCATCCGCTGCTATGTTCGCGGCGTTAGCCAGTTGGACGTACCCATAAGGGCCGCCTTTGAGCCTGACAAAATGAAACCTTCGGAGCAGCCGACAATGACAACCGTCTTCCACCGCTTGCGCGCTACCGCGATCTCAGTCTCTGCCGTTCTCGCCATGATTCCGCTCACGGGCGTAGCCCAGGTGCCGTCGCCGACGGCTCCCGCTGCGGCAGTGTCCGGTGGCGACCCGCCCGATCGGGTCGCCCGTCTGAACTATTTTGCCGGCACTGTGACACTGGAGCCGGCCGGCCTGACCGACTGGTCCTATGCCGTCCTGAACCGTCCGTTGACGACCGGCGACCAGTTGTGGGCCGACGCCAACGCGCGCGCCGAACTGCATGCCGGCTCGACCGCGCTGCGCCTCGATCAGCAGACCGCCCTCGACATCGTCAATCTCAACGACACGACCACCCAGTTGAAGGTCACGCAAGGCACGCTGTCCGCCCATGTGCGCGCACTGCCGGCCGGCCAGAACTTCGAGATCGACACGCCGAACGTGGCGCTGGTCGCCACCGCGCCGGGCCTGTTCCGCGTCGACGTGGCGCCCGACGGCAGTTCGACGACCGTCACGGTGCGCAGCGGCAATGCAACGCTGTACGGTGACGGCGGCTCGTTCCAGATGAGCGCGGGCCAGCAGATCCAGTTTGTCGGCGTCAATCTGCAGCAGCAGGCAGGCGGCTCGGCGCCGGCGCTCGACGCCTTCGACCAGTGGGTCGCGAGCCGCGACCGCGCGGAAGACAACTCGGTTTCGGCGCGCTACGTATCGCGCGAAATCCCCGGTTACGAAGACCTCGATGCCAACGGCACGTGGCGCAGCGACCCGACCTACGGCGAAGTGTGGGTGCCGACAGTCGCCGTATCGGCGGGCTGGGCGCCGTATCACGCCGGGCACTGGGCATGGATCGCACCGTGGGGCTGGACGTGGGTGGATGACGCACCGTGGGGCTTCGCGCCCTTCCACTACGGCCGCTGGGCGTACGTCGACCGTGCCTGGGCATGGGTGCCGGGTCCGGTTGTCGTGACCCAGCCGCCGGTGTATGCGCCGGCGCTGGTGGCCTTCGTTGGCGGTGGCGGCGGCGGTGGCGCGCATTGGGGCGTCGACCTGGCCATCGGCGGCGCGATTGGTGCAGGGGTGGCGTGGTTTGCGCTCGGACCGGGAGAACCGTGGCATCCGGCGTATCACTACAGCCCGACGTACTACAACCGCATCAACAACGTGAACATCACCAATGTTCACAACACGACGATCATCAACAACGTCACCAACATTCACAACACGTACATCAACCAGAGCGCGCCGGGCGCCATCACCGCAGTGCCGGCAAACGCCTTCGTGCGCGGCGAGTCAGTCGCGCAGGCAGCGCGTCCGTTCAATGCCCAGGCCCTCGCGCATGCGCAGATCGGTGCCGGCGCGCCGGCCATCGCCCCGGTTCAGCAAAGCTTTGCTGGCGCGTTGCGTCCGGCTAACGTCGGTGCACCGGCCGCGCTCGCGCAGCGTCAGGTCGTGGCCACCCGCCCGCCGGTCGTGCCGCCGGCCTATCACGACACGCTCGCGCAACGCTTTGCTGCGAGCGGCGGCAAGGTAGAAGGCGTTGGCGCACCGGTAGTGCGCACGACGGCGCCGGCGGCCTTCGCTGCCGTGAGCCATCCGGGCACGCCGGGCGCCGTGGCCGCTCCGGCAGGCTTCCATGTGATTAACCGCGCCGAAGCTCACCCGGTCGGTCCGCAGGGTGCACCGGGACGCGGCAACGAAGCGCAAGCGGGTCACGCGCCGAACGCGCCCGAACAGCAGGAGCACGCACCGAGCGCCGCCGCGCAGAGGCCACAAGCCGAAGAGCAGCAGCATCCGAACGAAGCTCACGAAAACGCTGTGCCGCGTCCGCAAGGCGAAGCCGAGCATGCGCAAGCGGAAGAGCACAACGCCCGGCCGGCCGAAGAGAATGCTCAGGCGCCGCGTGCACCGGAAGGTGAACACGCGCAGCCCGAACATGCTCAGCCGGAAGCGCAGCATGCGCCTGAAGCGGAGCACGCACCGCAAGCGGGTGGCGCCGAACCGCAACGCGCAGAGGAAGCCGCGCCGAAGCAACACGCGCAGCAGCCTGCTCCGGCGCCGCATGCCAACCCGCATCCGGCACAGCACGCCAATCCGCACCCGGCACAGCATCCGGCGCAACACCCTCACCCGCAGCAGCATCCGGCGCCGCAGCACAAGCCGGAAGGTGATCATAAGGACGAGCATCCGAAGTAAATCGGACTGAGCGCGTCGCGGCTGCCCGCCCTGCTGCGGGCCGCCGCATGAAGTTGCACATGCCGTCTCGCAGCTGTCGCGAGGCGGCGCATTCCCTCCCTTGCGCCGCTCGCGCAGACACGCCCCCTCCAGCGCAACGAACCCTGAATCGACTCCGGTTCAGCGTGGGTTCAACGATTGCGCCGTGCTCACCAGATTGATCGGATTCACCCGGATGATCCCGCCGCGCGGACTGTCGATGTCCGCAATCAGCGCGAACGAGGTTGCCACCACCAACGGCAATACCGCCAGCAGCGTCAGTCCCAGTTTCGGCGTGCGTGCGCCATAGCCGACCAGCAGGTTGCAGCCCACCGCAATCGCCACCATCAGCCCCCACGCGGCAATCGGAATGCGATTCCACCACGCCGCCTGGGTGTAGCCCTGCGAGTTCAGCACATCGTTCATGCCGGCCACCGCCAGCGCGGCGACGGGTGTCGGCTGAGCCGCGGCAGCGTCGCGCACGGCAGCCCACAGGCCGCCTTGCAGCTCAGTAGTAGTCCTGTTGATCTGTTCGAGCTCCTGAGCATCGCGGGTCTTGTAGAACTTCACGCGCTGTTCGAGATAGCGCGTCAGCAGGACGCGCACCTGCTGCGCCTGCGCGGCAGGCAGGAGATCGGCGCGCACGAATTCCGTGCCGATGGCGTTGGCCTCTTCTTCCTCGAGATTCTTGCGTTGATCGTAGCGGCCCACTGCCATCGAAAAGCTGAAGCCGATCATCAGCGCGAGCAGCGTCAGCGTCGCGGCCTGGACGACGTTGAAGTCTTCCCGAGACTCCGTCGTCAGCGCTTTTACCTTTCTGAGCAGGTTTGCCCCGATCCACGACGACAATGACATGGCCACCAGCGACGACAAAAACACGACCGATGGATAGTCCATTGCATTCTGCATACGCTCACCTGGATAGAGAGTCGGGACACAGGCTTAAGAGCCCGTCTTTAGATAATATCGGCCGTCGGCTGTCACCTTCGGACCGAAGCCGCATGCATTGACGGAACCGTGCGTCGCCACATCGAGCGTCTCCGGTTCGGTAAGGCGGAACTCCAGCAGGCATTTGTCCGCATGCCCGTCGAAGGCAGCGAGGTTGGGCAGCTTCGTGGTGGCCTCGAACGGCACGCCGGCCGGTTCATCGGAGACCACCACTCGCGCAATGCCGGCGAAGAAACGCACATTCGCGCTCAGTGTGCCGGTGCTTGCCACCGGCTCGCCCTTGCTGCTGACCGTCGGATAGAGAAAGTCCGCGGCGAGCCGGTAGACACCGCGACGGCCTTTGACGGGCGTGAGCGACACGCTGCTCCATGCGCCCAGTTTCAGATAACGCGCAAAGCGCACGCCGGATGCAGGCAGGCCCTGCACGACCTCCTTGTCGGCGATGCGGGCAAGCCGCTGTTGCGCAACGTCGACGGCGCGGCCCAGCATCAAGTCATCGGGCGCATCCTTGCCTAAGCCTGCGGCAGTGCGATAGTAGGCGCGGGCGTTCGAGAATGCCCCCAGGCTGGCCTGCACGTCGCCCTGATGCACCAGTGCCATCGCAACGCGCGCGTGGGCCGAGCTGATCGCCTTGGTTGAATTCTCCTCTTCGGCTTGCAAGGTGGCAGCGTCGGCCAGCATCGACTCCATATCGACCAGCGCTTGCGCATCCTTGATGCGACCCGCATCGAGCGCTTCCACACCGAGCGCTGCACATGATGCATTGGTGCGGCACTGCACATCCTTGCCGGCCAGCACGTAACGACGGTATAGCTCGGCGCGCGAGCCGCTATCGAACGCCTGGCCGATAGCGAGCGAAGGCACTAGCACGGCGATAGCAGCAACGACGAAAGGGTTTGCACGCATGGATGGAAACGATGGTAATCACGTACTCGATAAGGAAGGTCTCGCGTGGGCGCGCCCGCTGCGCGGGTGCGTCTTCACAGGTTCATGCCCTGTCAGCGATGCTGACAGAAAATCGACGAATGCGCGAACCCGTGCCGAAAGTTGTTGATGCGGCGAGTACACCGCATAGATATCCGCACCGGGCGTTCGGTACTCGGGCAGCACATGGACCAGCGCGCCTTCGCGCAGAAAGCCAATGACATCCCATTCAGCGCGCATCAGGATGCCGTGCCCATCGAGCGCCCAGCGCACGGCGATCTCGCCGTCGTTCGTGGTGAGATTGCCCTTGACCCGCACGGTCTGCGTTTTCTGCGCCGCACCGCGACCGCTCGTCAGACGCCATACAGCGTGGCCGTCATCGCCCTGGCGAATGCCGATGCAATTGTGCTGGGCGAGTTCGGCAGGACTACGCGGCGCGCGATGCAGGGCCAGGTAGGACGGTGCTGCGCACAGCAGGCGCCGGTTCGGCGCGATGCGCCGGGCGATCACCCGTGCGTCGGGCGGTTCGCCGAAACGGATGCATACGTCGAAGCTGTCGTCGCTCAGCGCCGGCGGGTCCGCCGACAACTGCAACTGCACCTCCACTTCAGGGTAAGCCCGCACGAAACGCGAGATGACTGGTGCGATGTGACTGCGTCCGAAGCCGAGCGTAGCGTTGACGCGCAATAGCCCTTTGGGCATGGCGCGCGCACCGCCGAGCAACTGCGCCAGTTCGTCCATCTCGCCAAGAATGCGGCGCGCGTGGGCAAGGTAGAGCTCGCCTTCCGGCGTGAGGCTCATGCGCCTCGTGGTGCGATTCACCAGCGCCACACCGGACCTCAGTTCCATCTGCGCGAGGTGCTTGCTAACCGCTGCCGTGGACAGGCCCAGTTCGCGCGCCGCAGCGCTCAAGCTGCCGCAGCCTGCGAGGACCGAAAAGAAAGCCAGATCGTCTGCCTGAATGGGGGACGTCACGGGCGCACCGGATTCTTAACCTGTGGTTAAAGGCGATTTGAGTCTAGCACCGTTCTCTAGTCTCTCTACGCCATTACCATGCAATCCGTTGACGAATTTTTGTGGAGCGGTGCAGCATGAAAACCTATCGCATTGCCACTATTCCCGGCGACGGCATTGGCAAGGAAGTCGTACCGGCCGGACGCCGGGTACTGGAAGCGCTTGCTGCGCAAGACGCGGCCTTTCGCTTCGAATTCGAGAACTTCGCATGGGGCGCGGACTACTACCGCGAACATGGCGTGATAATGCCCGCCAATGGACTCGACGCATTGCGCGGCAAGGATGCCATTCTGTTCGGTTCGGCGGGCGACCCGCAGATTCCCGATCACATTACGCTGTGGGGCTTGCGCCTGAAAATCTGCCAGGGCTTCGACCAGTACGCGAATGTGCGCCCGACGCGCATCCTGCCGGGCATCGACGCGCCGCTCAAGCGTTGTACGCCGGCGGACCTGGACTGGGTGATCGTCCGGGAAAACTCCGAAGGCGAGTATGCGGGTGTCGGCGGCCGTGCGCATCAGGGCCATCCCATTGAAGTCGCCACGGATGTGTCGATCATGACGCGTGCGGGTGTCGAGCGCATCCTGCGATTTGCCTTCCGGCTGGCACAGTCGCGTCCGCGCAAGCTGCTGACCGTCGTGACAAAAAGCAATGCGCAGCGGCACGCCATGGTGATGTGGGATGAGATCGCCGCGCAGATCGCCGTGGAATTTCCCGACGTGACGTGGGACAAGGAACTTGTCGATGCGGCCACTGCGCGCATGGTGAATCGTCCGGCCTCGCTCGATACGCTGGTCGCCACCAACCTGCATGCGGATATTCTCAGCGATCTGGCTGCTGCGCTGGCGGGCAGCCTTGGCATAGCGCCGACTGCGAACCTCGATCCGGAGCGGCGCTATCCGTCGATGTTCGAGCCGATCCACGGCTCTGCATTCGACATCATGGGCAAGGGGCTGGCCAATCCGGTGGGGACGTTCTGGTCAGTCGTGATGATGCTCGAACATCTCGGCGAAACGGCGGCCGCGCGGAAAGTGATGGCGGCAATCGAAGAGGTGACGGCGGATCGTGGCTTGCATACGCGTGATCTCGGAGGGGAGGCCACGACCGAAGAGGTCACCAGAGCGGTGTGCGCGCGGGTGGGGAGTTAGCCAAACTTCTTCCGATACGCCCCCGGACTCGTCAGCGCAATCCGCCTGAAATGCCGCCGCAGTGATTCCTCGGAGCCAAACCCGGCGGTCTGCGCGACGCGCGCCATCGGCATTGGCGGCTGCGCCTCCAGCAGTTCGCGCGCAATCGCCACACGCTCGCGCACCAGCCATTCATACGGCGCCATGCCGGTTGCGTCGTGAAACTGGCGCTGCAGCGTGCGCGTGCTCATTGCCGCATGCTCGGCGAGCGACCGCAAGGTATGCGGCAAGGCCGGATTGGCCCGTACCCAGTCCATCAATCTGGCCACCCGGCCACCCTCGTCAACGGGCATGGGCCGCGGCACGAACTGCGCCTGGCCGCCCTCGCGATGCGGCGGCACGACCAGCCGTTGCGCCACCCGGTTGGCGATCGCGCTGCCGTGATCGCGCCGCACCAGATGCAGCAGCATATCGAGCCCGGCGGCCGACCCGGCCGAGGTCATCACCTGCCCCTCATCGACATACAGCGCATCCGTTTGCACACGGAGTTGCGGATAGCGCTGCTGCAACTTGTCGGCATAGCGCCAATGGGTGGTCACGGTTTTGCCGTCGAGAACGCCGGCCGCTGCAAGCACGAACACGCCAGAGCAGATCGAGCACAGCCGCGCGCCACGCCGGTACGCCGCACGAATTCTCGCCAGCAGCGCAGCGGGTGGCAGTTCGTCGGCATCGCGCCAGCCCGGCACAACTATCGTCGCGGCGCGATCGAGCAGCCTCAGCGAGTGCGGCGCCGTCACGGTGATGCCGCCCGCGGCGCGCAACGGCCCCGGCTCAGCCGCGCAGACGGCGAAGCGATACCAGTCGCGTCCGAGTTCGGGCCGCTCGAGCGCGAACAGTTCGGTGACGCAACCGAATTCGAAGGTACAGAGCCGGTCGTAGACCAGCGCGACGACGAGATGATCTTGCATGGCGTGATGTTACCGGAGATTGACAATAACGCCACTTCTGCCAATACCGGCCGTCCGCAACAATGAAGGCTCATCGAACCCACCCAGGAGCCTTGCCATGCCGTCTGCTGACGAACTCGCCCCCACCAACGCCGTGACGGCCATCGCCGCGGCCGACAGCGCCGCCGCCCTCACGCATTTCGCGGCATCGCTGCGCTTCGAAACCGATTGCTCCGATGTGTTTGCCGCACTCGCCCAGGTGACACCCGGTTTCGTGCTGCTCGACGTGCGCAGCCCGGCGCTGTATTCACAAGGACATATCGCCGGCGCCATCAATCTGCCGCACGGCAAGATCGTGGCATCCAAGCTCGTGGATTACCCTGAGAACACGCTATTCGTCACCTATTGCGCCGGGCCGCATTGCAACGGCGCCACCCGTGGCGCACTGCGTCTCGCGCAACTCGGGCGGCCGGTAAAGTTGATGATTGGCGGGATCACGGGCTGGCTCGACGAGGGTTTCGGATTGACCGCAGCCAGCACCCACGCGGGGCCACGCGAAAACCAGGCGCTTTCCCGGTAAATTCATTAAACAAATGCTGCCAGCGGTCGATAACCAGTTGAGCCGTCTCCCCTTATACGGCTGGACTAAACATGCTTGGCACATACAACTTATGGCTGGTGGCGGTCTCGTTCGTCGTCGCAACGCTCGCGTCGTACACCGCCCTCGACCTCACCGGACGCATCTCGCTGCTGGCATCGTCACGACTGCGGCACGCGTGGCTGGCAGGCGGCGCAGCCGCCATGGGCGTCGGCATCTGGTCGATGCACTTCATCGCCATGCTGGCGCTATCACTACCGATTCCGCTCGGCTATGACTTTACGCTGACCGGCTGCTCGCTCGCCATCGCGGTGGTCGTGTCGTACCTGGCCCTGCTCGCCACCACCCGGGCACGGCTGACGCCCGTTCATCTCGCAACCGGCAGCGTGCTGATGGGACTCGGCATTGCGGGCATGCACTACACCGGCATGGCCGCAATGCGCATGCAGCCCGGTATCGACTACCAGCCGGCCTGGTTCGCCGGCTCGATTGCGATTGCGGTCTTCGCCTCGATGGCCGCCTTGCTGATAGCCCGCCGGCTGCGCGACGACGGCGAGCGCAACGTCACGCTTGCGCGCTTTGGCGCGGCGCTGGTGATGGCCGTGGCAATCAGCGGCATGCACTATGCCGGCATGGCCGCGGCGCACTTTCCGGTGGACGCGATCTGCGGCGCCGCCCATGGCGTCAATACCGAGTGGCTGGCCACGGCCGTGATCCTGTTCACCTTTGCGATCCTGATCGTCACGCTGATGCTGTCGCGCTTCGATGCGAGGACCAGCTTCCTTGTGAGCGCCGTCTCCAGCCTGAACGGCCAGATCATGCGCCTCGCCACGCTCGACACCCTGACCGGCCTGCCGAACCGCGCCACGCTCACCGAGCGGGTCGACAGCGCGATCGAACTGGCGCGCCGCCGTCACAATAGCTTCGCGATCCTGTTTATGGATCTGGACGGTTTCAAGACCATCAACGACTCGCTCGGCCATTCCGCCGGCGATCAGTTGCTGAGCACCTTTGCCCAGCGCCTGCAGGCCTGCGTCCGCGCCACCGACACTGTGGCGCGGCTGGGTGGCGACGAGTTCGTGGTGCTGTCCGAGAATCTGGCGTCGCGCCAGGACGCGCGGCTGATTGCGGAAAATGTGCTGGAGCGCATGCGCGAGGGCGTGTGGAACGACAACGAGCCGTTGCAGGTGATGCCAAGTATCGGCATTGCACTGTTTCCACAGGACGGCGACTCGGTCGACACGCTGCTCAAGCACGCCGATGCAGCGATGTACGAAGCCAAGCGCGCGGGACGCAGCACCTACCGGTTCTTCGAAGCCAGCATGAACGAAGCGGCAACGCGCACGCTGCAGATCCAGCATGCGCTGCACGAGTCGTTGACCGCCGGCTATTTCACGCTCAATTTCCAGCCCAAGTTTCGCGGCGACAGCAATGAACTGGCGGGGGCCGAGGCGCTGATCCGCCTTAACCACCCGCTCCTCGGCACGCTGGCGCCGATGGAATTCATTCCGATTGCCGAGCGCTCCGGTCAGATCGTGCAGATCGGCTACTGGGTCGTGCGCGAAACCTGCCGGCAGATCCGCCGCTGGATGGCCGACGGCCTGCCAGCGATGAAGGTGGCGATCAATCTGTCGCCGCGCCAGTTGTCCCAGCCCAACCTGGTCTCGAGCGTGCTCGAGATCGTGCAGGACGAACAGGTGACATGCGATCGCATCATGTTCGAGATCACCGAAACGGTGGCCATGCAGGACGCGCCGCGCACGATCGAGATGATCCGCGAATTTCACGCGAGCGGCTTCGAAATCGCCATTGACGATTTCGGCACCGGTTATTCGAGTCTTGCCTACCTGCAGCGCTTCCGTGTCAAGCAACTGAAGATCGACCGGTTTTTCACCAACGGTCTGGATGACCAGGGTCCGGAGGGTACGGCGATCGTCTCGGCGATCATCGCGCTCGCGCATTCACTCGACATGGACGTGGTGGCGGAAGGTGTCGAAACGGCCTCGCAGCTCGGCAAGCTCAAAGCCATGATGTGCGACGAGATGCAAGGCTTTTTACTCGGTAAACCGCTGGAGGCAGAGGCCTTCAGCTCATTGCTCAAGCAACGGATGGCGGCGGTCTAGGCGGTATGCCGACAGGTGAATCAGCCAATCAATCGAGCCGCCGACGCTGGGCGGCAACTATTTTTTACCGACGCGTTGCAACAGACAGGCTTTGCCCGCTGGAGACTTCATGAGATTCGATGTTGCGACGTTCAATTCGCTTTGCCTGATGACGTTCCTCTGCAGCGCAATCGTTTGCATGGCACTCTCGCGCATCTTTGAGCGCGTCGCGGCATTCCGCTACTGGACCGCCGCGTTCTTTCTGATGAGTGCAGCGGCCGCATGCTTCGGCCTGCACGCGGTGTGGCCGACCAGGCTGCTGCTGATCGCCACCGCGGTGCTGGGCCTGCAATCGCGCATCCTGGTGTGGAGCGGCACGCGTGTGCTGTTCGGCGCGAGCGTGTCGCTGCGCGTGGGTTTCGCGATCACCGCGCTGTTCTGCGTGCTGTTCGCACTGGCGCACAAGCTGAACGCGCCGCCCCTGTGCCGGGCCGCGCTGCTGACACTGTTCTTCCTGCCGTGCCGCGCGCTGACGCTTTATGAGGTATGCCGCCGACGCCGCCCGGACCTCGGTCCGGCGCGCGTGCTGGTGGCGATCGCCAGCGTGATTGCAAGCCTCAATGCGGCCGTGCCGCTCACGCTGGTGCTGATGAACCGCGGCAACCTGTCGCTCCTGCTCGGCAACCCCCAGACCACCTCCGCAGTCTACGCGGTGGTGTTTGCCGGCGATCTGCTGCTGATCATCGGCTTGATTGTGCTGGCCTTGCAGTATCTGATCGTCGAGCAGGGGATGCTTGCCAATCTCGACAGGGAAGCCGCACAGCGGCCCGCACCGCTCAACCCTGTGCTGCTCGACGATGCGCCTGAAGTGCCCGGGCTGCCGGATCGGGGCGCGCAGGGGCCGCGAGCGTCCCTGCCGGATCTCACCTGAATTCATTGGGTGTGATGCAGCTCAACAGCAGGCACCGCGCAACACTTCAGGCACTTAGAGCGGCCGGGGTTCGGAATCGCCCACATCGCCGCCAATCAGGGTAGGCGCCGCGGGCGCCTCGCGCCGCGTCAGCTTGCCGTCCACGGAGGCGCCGCAGTCCATGCGCAGTTGCTGGTAATAGATGTTGCCGGTCACATGCGCGTTGGGCTGCAGTTCGACGAAGTGGTCGGCAATCACGTCGCCGACGATCTTGCCGTTCACCACCACGTCATAGCCATGCACATTGCCCTCGATCGAGCCACGATCGCTCAGCACGAGCAAGGTCTGCGTGCCCGCCTTGCCGGTGACGTTTCCGCGCACATGGCCGTCCATCCTCAGGCCTTCGCTGAATTCGAGGTCGCCGGTCATGCGCACGTCATGGGCAATCAGGGTAGCAAGTTTGGTGTGCTGAATGCTCGCGGATTTCTTCTTGTTGTTGAACATAAGTAGTCTCTAACGGGAATGGGAAACGTTTGTCGCATCTTGCCGGGCCGCGCGACGTGCGGGTCTGGATAGTGCCTGAGTCATGCCTGAGCCATGCTTGAGTCGTGCTTGACCCGTACTTCAGTCCTCCGTGACGCAGCGCTCTTCGCCGCAGTGCTCAGTTGCGCTTCTGGCTCTGGCCGCGCAGAAACAGCAGTTCGCTATTCAGGCGGCTCGCATCGGCGGCCGAGGCGTCGGCGGCCTTTTGCACGGCTGCCCGCGCGGTGGACTCCTGCGCGAGCGCGAGCCGCGTGCGTTCGAGCTCGGCTTGCACGCCATCCGGCGAGACCTTCAAGCCCGCGCATTGCGCCGGCAGCATGGCGTGCTGCGACGCATACCAGAGCATCCCTGCCGCACCCATTGCCACGCCGCAAACCAGGACGGCGATCCAGCGGGCAATGCGAACGGTGCGCGAGCGCACCGGCTGCAGCGCATAGGTGCGCTGCGTGAGACCGTCCGCGATGCGGGCCGAACGAAGATCAAGCATGAGCATTGGCGCCGAACAGCGCAAGATAGGCAGCGGGATCGACCGCCGTTCCATTCACCAGTACTTCGAAATGCAGATGCGGCCCGGTCGAACGACCCGTCGTGCCGATGTCGGCCACATGCTGGCGCGGCAGCACCAGTTCGCCTTCATGCACGAGAATGCGTGAGGCGTGACCGTAGCGCGTGATAAGGCCATTGCCATGGTCGATTTCCAGCGCGTTGCCGTAGCCGCCTTTCGGCCCCGCGAAAATCACCCGGCCACCGGCTGCGGCAAGAATCGGCGTTCCGGCCGGCGCCACCAGATCGACGCCCGGGTGAAAGCTGAGCTTCTGCGTGAACGGATCGATGCGATTGCCGAACGGCGAACCGAAGCGCGCGCCCTCGACCGGCATCCGGCCGGGAAAGGCGCTAAACGCCACTTCGTGCAGGTCCGTCTCGTGCTCGAGTGCGGAGATCGTGGCGTTCATGCAATCGAGCTGCTGCCGGGTCGAGGCGGCGTCGCCGCGCGAGGGCCGCGCATTGCGTTCAATGCAGGGTCGCGGCGGCAAGGACGGGCCGCCTTCGCCGTCCGCGTCGGACGTATCCTGATCCGCCGGATCCCCCGCCTTGGCCGGTACGCGCGGCGGTGCTTTCGGCGTGTTCAACCGGGCTTCGAAATCGCGCAGGCTGCCGACTTCAATCGTCAAGCGCTCGATGCGCGGCTCGATCTGCGCCATCGTGGCGCTCAGCTTGCCGAGTTGATCGATTGCGTAGTCGTGCTCGACGCGGTTCACGGCCAGGCTGCCCGATCCTGCTGCGCCATGGGCGGGTAAATGCAAGCCAATCGCGACGCCCGCCGCGAGAGACAGCACCGAGGCGCCGAGGGCAGCGGCAACCGCGATTGCCCGCGCGCGGCGCCGGGTGACAAAGCGGATCTCGCCGCTGCTGAGCTGGCTGTGCGCACCGAGAATCGACGACATCAGACGCTCCCGCTCTGCGGCGCGCAACACAGCGCGGACTCATCGCGGCGCGCACGGACACCGCCGGCAGGCGGGACGGGGGACAAGTTGGCAGCGAAGGGACTAACCGGCATGCAGCGTAAGTCGGACAACTGCCGACGCAGTATGAAAGACAAGGGCGCAAATTATCCCCTCTCACCGCGAGTCTTCATCTCAAATTGGCAGGCGCGCAAGGCGAGCCGAACCAGCCCCTCCCGCCATACTCTGATCGGGTGCGTATCGAGAAACAGCCGGGCTTTGACGGCGCGTTTTACGCCGTCCGGGCCCGCTCATATTACATAGGATTCCAAATCTATCTATATCGTCGTGGCGGTCTTGCGTTCAGGCCGCCAGCAATTGACGCAGATGCTCATGCAGTTCGTCCGACGCACTCGTCATCGGCGCACGCAGCTCGTCGCGGATCAATCCAAGGCCCGCCAGCGCGGCCTTCACAGGACCAGGATTCGGCTCCGAGCAGAGTGCCCGGATCAACGGCGCGAGCGAGTGAAAAATCGCTCGTCCCTCGTCGAGCCGTCCTGCCTTGAGCGCTCGGTACAGCGCCACGAAGCGCTCGGGCTGCACGTGCGCCGACGCCGCAATCGCGCCGCTGCCGCCCATGCACAGTGTGTTGAACAGATTGATGTCGTCGCCGGCGAGCACCTGCAGGCGGCCGTCGAGGATCAGCGCGAGCGTGGTGTCGAGCGATCCGGCGCAGTCCTTGACTGCCTGGATCCGCGGATGTGCGGCCAGGGTCAGCAGGGTCGCGAGTTCAAGACGCACGCCGGTGCGATACGGGATGTCGTACAGCACGACCGGCTTACTGCTGAGGTCGGCCAGGCTCGTGAAATGCTCGATCAGGCCCGCTTGCGAAGGCCGGATGTAGTAAGGCGCCGAAATCAGCACGCCCGCTACCGGCAACTCGTTTAACTGCGCAATGCGTGAGCGCAGGCTCGCGGCCTGATTGCCGGCCACGCCCGCCAGCACCGGCAGCGCGCCCGCCTCGGCGAGGATGGTCGCGAGCACCGCATCCTGCTCGGCGGCCTCGAGCGCCGCCGGCTCGCCGGTGGTGCCGAGGGCGACGAGACCCGCTACGCCCGCTTCGGCATAGACATGCACCAGCCGCCGCAACGCGGCGTGATCGACAGCGCCGTCGGCGAACGGCGTGACAACAGGAACCCAGATACCCGAAAAAATAGACATGACTTAACCTCGAACGCGACCGTATCGATTCCGTTCAGCCTGGCGAGGAAGGGGTCAAAAGCGGGAGGTAAAACGCGAGCCCTGGATGACTGTTCCGTCGCACATCTGACGGAACAGCAGGCTCCGGTCAGATGAGCAGCTGTTTTTTGGCTTTGGCGCTAACGGCCGCGCAGGCAGACGCCACGCTCGCGAGCGCGAGGCGGGTTGCGGTTGAGCGGAGCAGTTGGCCGGTTTCCATGGCCAGCAGTGTAACACCAGTCGCAAAATTGCTTGACTTCTCCTGCCGTCAATCTAATATACGCAACGCGTACATTAACCCTATCTAAAAGGTGACCCGCATGAGCGTCCCGCAACAAGCCTTCCTCCGCGACGCCATGCGCCGCCTCAACATGACCCGCGACACCTTCGCCAGCCGCATCGGTGTGTCGCGCCGGGCTCTGGACACGTGGCTGCTGCCCGACGACTCGCAGGAATCGCGGGCCATGCCGGAGATCGTCGAGCGCTTCGTGTCGGAAATCGTGGTGCACGGCGAGCCAGGCGAAAACTATACGCAAAGCGTAGACTCGCAGTCGCTCGCCAGCCAGATGCTGTTTGAAGGCAAGCCGCAACTGCTCTCGGTGGACCAGTTCTCGCGCGATTCGGTCGAGGCCCTGTTCCGGGTGGCGGACATCATGCAGCCGATTGCCCGGCGCCGCAAAATCTCCCGCGTGCTGGAGGGCGCGGTGCTCGGCAACCTGTTCTTCGAGGCGAGTACCCGCACACGCGTGAGCTTCGGCGCGGCGTTCTGCCGGCTGGGCGGCTCCGTGTGCGACACCACCGGCTTCACGTTTTCGTCGATGGCCAAAGGCGAGTCGATCTATGACACGAGCCGGGTGATGAGCGGCTATGTGGACGCCCTTGTGATCCGCCATCCGGAGCAAGGCTCGGTGGCCGAATTCGCACGCGCCACCAACGTGCCGGTGATCAACGGTGGCGACGGCCCCGGCGAGCATCCGAGCCAGGCGCTGCTGGACCTGTACACCATCCAGCGTGAATTCTCGCGCCTCGGCAAGATTGTCGACGGCTCGCATATCGCGCTGGTCGGCGACCTCAAGTACGGCCGCACCGTGCATTCGCTGGTCAAGCTGCTGGCGCTGTATCGCGGCATCAAGTTCACACTGATCTCGCCGCCGTCGCTGGAAATGCCTGGCTATATCGTCGAGCAGATTTCGCGCAACGATCACGTGATCGAGCAGACCCACGACCTCAAGGCAGGCCTGCGCGGCGCCGACGTGGTGTACGCCACGCGCATCCAGAAAGAGCGTTTCGCGGACGAATCGTTCGAAGGCTATACGCCCGACTTCCAGATCAACCAGGCCCTGGTGGACAGCGTGTGCGGACTCGACACGCTGATCATGCACCCGCTGCCGCGCGATAGCCGGCCGGGCGCAAACGACCTGAGCGTCGACCTGAATCACGATTCGCGCCTCGCCATCTTCCGCCAGACCGACAACGGCATCCCGGTGCGGATGGCGATTTTCGCGGTGCTGCTCGGCGTCGAGAAGCTCGTCCAGCATTCGATGCGCGATGCGGCCTGGCGGCCGCCGGTCTACCTCGGCCCGGACGATGCGGTGTTTCACGGCATCGATTAAGTGAAATGACAAGCGGCGGCCCGCTCCAACCGGGGTTGGCCGCGCTCCGGGCAGAGTGAGTCCGCTGCTTGAGGCACGTCTTCATCCGCCGCGGATAGGCTGCAGATAGGCCGCGGATGGGCCACTCGAGTCGCGCGGTCCCATAGCCCGGGCGGCCCCTGATTACCCCTGCTAGCCCCGCATTAGCCACGGCGAAAGGCTTGGCCCGGCTTCCCTCACATGGCACACGGATACAGGCTATTTCCTGTATTTGGCATTTACAGCCAATTTCCTGTATTTTAAATTTACAGCCTATCGTTTGTATTCGGCAAATACAGACGATATACTGTTTTTGCCATTTACAGCCCATACCCTGTTTTTGCGCTCACCGGAGCTCGCCGTGGACTATCCCGTCAAAACCCCCCGCCAACTGCGCCCGCTCCTCGTGGGCTTCCGCAAGGCGGCAGGGCTCACACAGGCGCAGGTGGCGGCCCGCCTGGGGGTCACCCAGCAGACCTATGCCCAGCTCGAAGCGAAGCCCGAATCCGCCAGCATCGATCGGCTATTCCGCGTTTTGAAGATCCTCAAGGCCAGTATCGTTCTGACCCAGGCGGCAGCGGCCCCGGCGATGCACGCCGCCCACACGCCCGGGCGGGCTGCGCCAGTCAAGCCAACGGCCAAGGCGGCGCAGGGCGGTGCAGCGAAAAAGCGCGGAACCCTCTCGCAGGCAACGCCGCCAGCAAGTGCAGCGAAGACCGGCTCCACATCCGCGAGCGGCCGGGGAGCGCCGAAGCCGGCCGCCGCACGCAAGCGGGCCGCTCCGCCCGGCGCTGCCACCAGGAAGCGGGAGGACTGGTAACAATGGGCCGCCGCGCGCACACCAAAAGCCTGAATCTCTGGATGAACGGCCTGCCCGTGGGAGCATGGGAGACCACCCGGGACGGGGAAAAGCTGACCTACTTCGAAGACTGGATCGCGGACGAGCAAGGGCGACCCCTTTCGCTCTCGCTGCCTTTTACGGCCGGCAACCAGCCCTATCGGGGGAAGGTCGTGTCGGACTATTTCGATAACCTGTTGCCCGACAGCCGTGCGATCCGCGAGCGCATTGCCGGGCGCTACAAGACCGGCGGCACGTCGCCTTTCGAGCTGCTGGCCACGCTGGGTCGCGACTGCGTTGGTGCTCTCCAGATGCTGCCACCCGACGAAACACCCGACGATCTCGAGCAGATCCGCGCCCGTCCATTGAATGAGGCGGACGTCGCCCTTCTGCTGCGCGAAATTACCGCGCCGCCCCTGCCGGGCCAGCACGAACCGATCGACGACCTGCGCCTGTCGATCGCCGGTGCGCAGGAAAAGACAGCGCTTCTGAGGCACGACGGCCAGTGGCTCCTTCCAGAAGGCAGCACACCGACCACTCACATCCTGAAACTACCGCTTGGCCTCGTCGGAAACATGCGCGCCGACATGCGCACCTCCGTGGAAAACGAGTGGCTGTGCTCGAAGATCGTGGCCGCGTATGGTTTGCCTGTCGCCAACTGCGAAATCGCTACCTTCGAGGACCAGAAAGTGCTCATTGTCGAGCGCTTCGACCGCAGGCTCGCGAGCGATCATTCCTGGATCCTGCGGCTTCCGCAGGAAGATATGTGCCAGGCAACCGGCACGCCCGCGGAGGCGAAGTATGAATCGGAGGGTGGTCCGGGAATCCAGAAAGTGATGGAAGTGCTGGCCGGTTCCGAGCACGCTGCAATCGACCAGCGCAATTTCTTCATGACGCAGATGGTCTTCTGGATGCTCGCCGCAACCGACGGTCACGCGAAGAATTTCAGCATCGCCCACCTGAAGTCGAACGCCTATAAGGCCACACCGCTTTATGACGTTCTTTCCGCGCACCCGATCACCGGCGCCGGCGCGAACCGGCTTCCCGCGCGCCGGGTCAAGCTTGCCATGGCGGTACGAGGCAAGAACGCCCACTACCTGATCCATGAAATCCGCCGCAGTCACTGGATTGCGCAGGGCCAACGCGTGACGCTGGCCCCGGCCGATGTCGAAGAGATGATTACGGCCTTGACGGATATGACCGAGGAAGTCGTCGCACAGGTAGCGGCGCAGTTGCCGGCCGGCTTCCCCCGGGATGTATCCGATGCGATCTTCGCGGGGCTGCTGCGGCAAAGCACCAGGCTCGCCGGCCAGTAGGCTTCTTCATCCTCCCCAGGCCTGCCCGGCCGCCGAACCCACCACCGTGCATTGCAGTCCCGCCATCTCACCGGCCGCGTCGATCGCCTCCTCCAGATCGGCGAATGAATACGATTTCAGCTCCACTGCATCCAGTGAGATTTGCCCCGACGCAACCAACGCCACCAGCGCGAGATAGTCAGCGCGCGTGTACATGAAGTGGCCGATCAACTCCCAGTTGTTCAGCAGCATCTCCTGATAGGCAATCGGCAAGTCCACCTGCATGCTGCCCATCAGCACCAACCGGCCACCCCGGCGCAAACTGCGCAAGGCGGCGAGCGTCGCGTGGGGATCGCTCGCCTGGCCAACCATGTCGAAGGCGAGATCCGCGCCGCCGCCCGACGCAGCGCGAATCGCCGCAGCGTCTTGCGCCACGTCGCCGGACAACACAACCGGAACCACCCGCCCGCGCCCCTGCTCGACGAGCGCCTGCAGCGGCTCCACCCGCCTGCCGAGCGCGACCACCCGGCTCGCGCCCATGGCGAGCGCAGCCAGCACCGCTGCCGAGCCGAAGTAACCACTCGCGCCGTTCACCACCACCGTCTCGCCAGCGGCGAGACGGCCGCGACGCAAGCCGCCGAACGGCACCACAAGCTTGGCGAGCACGGCAAGCCGCGCGGCAGGCGTGCTGTCGAGGCCGTCCAGCGCAATCAGCGTCGCCGCCGGGAATTCAGCCAGTTCGCGCCATGTGCCGTGCGGAAACTCGGCCAGCAGCGCAGGGCTGTCGGCACTGATCGCCGTCAGGCCGAGCAGCGCCTGGGCCGGTTCGCGCACCGTTTCGTCCGCGATCCAGTAAGGGTTCACGGCCACTCGCTGACCCACGCGGAACGCCACCACACCCTCGCCGAGCGCCTCCACCCGGCCCACGCCGTTGGTCCCTGGCGAAAACGGTCCCGGCGGATACGCATAGGGCAGCTTGCCCATGATGTAGTTGCGCGTGTAACTGAGGAGCGGCACCGCTTCCATACGCACCAGCACCGCCCCACGGCGCGGCTGCGGCTGTGCGACCTCGCGCAGGGCGAGCGGTTGACCGGGCTGATCGAGCATCCAGGCTTTCATGTCTGACTCCAGAAGAGAGGTTGGGTGAACGCTTGAACTCTAGCGAGCGGCTACGTATTCTTGAAATCAATTACTGGAATGCGACCCATCAATATGATTGATCTTCGCGGTATCGACCTGAACCTGCTGGTTTCGCTCGACGCCCTGCTGGCCGAGTCCAACGTCACCCGCGCCGCCGAGCGTCTGCATCTGACGCAGCCGGCCGTCTCGACGCAGCTCGCGCGGCTGCGGCAAATCTTCGGCGACCCGCTGCTGATCCCCGCCGAAACCGGTCGCGGCATGACGCGCAGCGCACGGGCGCTGACCCTGATGGAGCCGTTGCATGCAGCGTTGAAGAACCTTGAAGTGGTGGTGCGCCACCAGCCGGCCTTCGATCCGCATGCCGATACGCGCCGTTTCGTGATCGCCGCCAACGACAACGCCACCTCCGTGCTCGGCCTGCCCTTGATGGAGCGGCTGCCCGAACTGGCCGGGCCGCGCGTGCGCATCGCCTTCGTCGTGGCCGATCAGCCGTCGGTGGCCGAGCGCCTCGAACGAGGCGAGATCGATCTGCTGCTCGGCTCGGAGCGGATGGTTCCCGCCTCGATGAAAGCTCGCAAACTGCACGACGAGCGCTTCGTGTTCGCGCAGCGCAAGGGGCATCCGCGCGGCACAGCACCGCTCGACCTGGAGACGTATTGCGCGCTAGACCATGTGCTCGTGTCGACCAGCGGCGGCAGCTTCCACGGCTTCATGGACGAGCATCTCGACGCACTCGGCCGTGAGCGGCGCGTCGCGCTTTCGGTCCAGCATTTCACGCTGGTGCCGGAGCTACTGGCGAATTCGGATTATGTGTCTACCCTGCCCGCGCGCTTTGCCCGGCGCCATCTCAACCAGCTCGACCTTTTCGAACTGCCGTTCGAAGCGCGCGGCTTCACCCTGTTTCTCGCGTGGCATCCGCGCAATCATGTCGATCCGGCGCTAGTATGGCTGCGCGAAACGCTCACGGAACTAGCCGCGGCATAAGCTCTTTTAGTCTGCATGCCTTATCAATAAGGCGGTATTCAGGCTTGCGGCACCGGCCTGAGTACCCTCTCTCACACCTGGCTGCAACCGCAGCGTCAGCCCCGCATATCGCACAAAACAGTGTTTCGGTTTTGACCCGATATACGGCGTCTGATCATCGCTCACATTGCGTATAGTTAATCGCAACGTGCAGTCATGCTGCGTGGTGCCCGCTTGTGTACGCTTGTGTCCGCTCGTGCCCGCCTGTCCTCGCTAGCCGCTTTCTGTCCCGCGCGGTTTCGCCCTGTCCGGCCGCCGCCCACACGAGCCGCCAGGCACCGCTGGGGCATCGAAATTGCTTGACCCTTGGTTGTCAGCGCATTGCATCGGCCTTTCATGGAGCAAACAGAACGTTATGTCCAGGAATCGAGTCCCCCCGGGTTCGGACGAAGAACCCATCAGCCCCAGCCAACCGTCGCGCCGGCGCTTCCTGCAATCCGCTGCGGCCGCCGCGACCGTCGGCGTCGCGCCGCATCTGCAGGCGCAGACCCAGCCCGCCGCGGCGCCGCCCGCCGAAGCCCGCACGCCTGAGCCGCCACGGCCCGTCACGCTCAACATCAACGGCCGCGCCTACACGCTGCAACTGGAACCGCGCGTGACATTGCTCGATGCGCTGCGCGAATACGCCGGCCTGATGGGCACGAAGAAGGGCTGCGACCGCGGCCAATGCGGCGCATGCACGGTGCTGGCGAACGGCCGGCGCATCAACTCGTGCCTCACGCTTGCGGTAATGCACGAGGGCGAGGCGATCACAACCGTCGAGGGTCTGGCCAGCAGCGGCGTGCTGAGTCCCATCCAGCGCGCCTTTATCGAACATGACGCGTTCCAGT
The DNA here is from genome assembly GCF_005503145.1 of Burkholderia sp. 4M9327F10. Taxonomy (GTDB): domain Bacteria; phylum Pseudomonadota; class Gammaproteobacteria; order Burkholderiales; family Burkholderiaceae; genus Paraburkholderia. The sequence continues at coordinate 363,220 of NZ_SCNV01000001.1, forward strand.
GCGGCTACTGTACGCCGGGGCAACTGTGCTCCGCGACCGCACTGCTGAGCGAGTTCAATAGCGGCACGGCCAGCACCGTCACCGCCGATGTACGCAGCCGTCCCGTGCAACTCTCCGACGACGAAATCCGCGAACGCATGAGCGGCAATATCTGCCGCTGCGGTGCGTATGCGAATATCGTCGCCGCCGTGCGCGCCGTGCACGGCGGCGACACTGGCAACGCCTAGGGGGCCCGGCATGGACGCGATCTCCTATGAACGCGCTGTGGACGTCAGCAGCGCGCTGCGCGCGGCGCAGCAACCCGGCACGATGTTTATCGCCGGCGGCACCAATCTGCTGGATCTGATGAAAGGCGGCGTGGAGCGGCCCGTGCACCTCGTCGATATCACGCACTTGCGCGGGCTCGACACCATCGGCACGCTGCCCGACGGCGGCCTGCGCATCGGCGCGCTGGTGCGCAACAGCGACGCGGCCAATCACGCGCTCGTGCGCGAGCCTTATCCCCTGCTCTCGCAAGCGTTTCTGGCGGGCGCTTCGCCGCAGTTGCGCAACATGGCAACGGTGGGCGGCAATCTGATGCAGCGCACCCGTTGCGGCTACTTCTACGACACGGCCTTCACGCAATGCAACAAGCGCCAGCCAGGCAGCGGCTGCGCGTCGATAGAAGGGCAAAACCGCACACATGCGATTCTCGGCGCCAGCTCGCAATGTGTCGCCGTGAACCCATCGGACATGAGCGTGGCGCTCGCGGCGCTCGATGCCGTGGTGCGCGTAAGCGGTCCGCGTGGCGAGCGCACGATTCCGATCGGGGAATTTCACCGCCTTCCTGCTGACCGTCCGGAGGTGGATACGACGTTGCAACCGGGCGAACTGATCACGGCGGTCGACCTGCCGCCCCCGCTCTTTAGCGACCATTCCCACTACCTGAAAGTGCGCGATCGCGCGAGTTACGCGTTTGCGCTCGTCTCAGTGGCCGCAGCCCTGCAAATGGACGGCAACACCGTAAAGAGCGCCCGGATTGCGTTAGGCGGCGTCGCCCATAAACCATGGCGTGCGAGCGTCGCAGAGCAGATGCTGAGCGGACAGCCGCTCACCGATGCAAGGCTGCGCGCTGCCGCCGCGGCCGCGGTAGGCGAGGCGCAGCCGCTCAGCGGCAACCGCTTCAAGGTGCTGCTCGCGCAACGCTCGATCGTGCGCGCCGTGAATCAGGCTGCCGGACGGACGGGAGAGGTCGCATGACTACGAATATGAGCACGGATACGGGTACGAGCACCCCACTGGTCGGCCAACCGATGGACCGCACCGACGGCCTGCTGAAAGTCACCGGCGAAGCCCGCTACGCCGCGGAATTCCCCGAGGCGCGCATCGCGCATGCGGTGCTGGTGACGAGCACGATCTCGAGCGGCAGCATTGCGTCGATCGACGCGAGCCGGGCGCAATCCATGCCGGGCGTGCTGCTGGTGATGACGTATCAGAACGCGCCGCGCCTGCCTAACGGCGGACGTCCGCCACAGGCGACGCCGGCCAGCCGTCATCTGTCGCTGTTGCAGAACAATCAGATCAATTACAGCAACGAGCCGGTCGCCGTGGTTGTCGCCGATACGCTGGAACGCGCCACCGATGCCGCGCAGCAACTACGCATCGCCTATCAGGCCACGCCCGGCACGCACGACTTCACCGGCGCCAAGGCAAACGCGCACGCGCCGATCACCCCGCAGGGCCGCCAGACCGACACGCAGCGCGGCGATTACGCTGCGGGCCTCGCCAGCGGCAACGTTCACATCGACGCTGTCTATACGACACCCATTGAACATCACAACCCCATGGAGCCGCACGCCACGATGGCGCATTGGGATGGCCCGCAACTGACGCTGCACGACTCCACCCAGGGCGTGAGCGGTACGCGCGGCGCCGTGGCGATAGCGCTTGGCGTCTCGCCCGACAACGTGCGCGTGATCTCGCCGTTCATCGGCGGCGGTTTCGGCAGCAAGGGCTCGTCGTGGTCGCATGTGGTGCTCTGCGCGATGGCCTCGAAGCAGACCGGCCGGCCAGTGCGCCTCTCGTTGACGCGCCCGCAGATGTTCGGTTCAGTGGGCGCGCGTCCGCGTACCGAGCAGCATCTCGTACTCGCCGCGCAGCACGACGGCACGCTCACCGCCATGCGGCACGACAGCATCTCCAACACCTCGATGTTCGAAGACTGGACCGAGACCTGCTGCATGGTCACGCGCATGCTCTACGCGGTGCCGAACCAGGTGACGACGCACCGCCTCGTGCAGCTGAACCTGGGGACGCCCACGTTCATGCGTGCGCCTGGCGAAACAACCGGCTCGTTCGCGCTCGAATCCGCGATGGACGAACTCGCGTGGAAACTCAGGATGGACCCGGTCGCGCTGCGGCTCAAGAACTACGCCGAGGTCGATCCGCAGGAGAACAAGCCGTTTTCGAGCAAGGCGCTGCGTCAATGCTACGAGATTGGCGCCGAGAAAATCGGCTGGTCGCGGCGCACGCCGACACCGCGTTCGATGCGCTCCGGCCAAACGCTGATCGGCCTCGGCATGGGAACCGCCACCTACCCCGCCAACCGCGGCCCGGCGGCGGCGATTGCGCGCATCCTGCCTGACGGGACCGCGATGGTCGCCTCGGGCACGCAGGATCTCGGCACCGGCACCTACACCGTGATGACCCAGGTGTCCGCCGACGCGCTCGGCTTTCCGCCCGAAAAGATCCACTTCGCGCTAGGCGATTCGACCCTGCCGCAAGCGCCAGGCTCAGGCGGCTCACAGTCGGCGGCGAGCGTGTCGCCGGCGGTGCACGACGCCTGCACGCAGGTGCGTAACCAGTTGATCTCACTCGCGCTGGCCGACAATGCGTCGCCGGTGCACGGCCTGCAACCGTCCGATGTGACCGTGGAGAACGGCTGGGTCGTGAGCCGCGCGAATCCGTCACTGCGCGACCCCGCCGCTGCGATTCTCGCACGCGCCGGCGGCAAGCCGATCGACGCGGTGGTGAGCGTGAAGCCCGGCCAGGAGCGCAGCGAGTATTCGCTGCATTCGTTCGGCGCGGTGTTCGCGGAGGTCCATGTCGACGCGGAGCTCGGCACGATCCGGGTGCCGCGCATCGTAGGTGTGTATGACATCGGCCGCGTCCTCAATCTGAAAACCGCGCGCAGCCAGATGATGGGCGGCATGGTGTGGGGCATAGGCGCCGCGTTCGAAGAAGACACGCTGCTCGATTCGCGCTATGGCCGCTTCGTCAACATGAATCTCGCCGAGTATCACGTGCCGGTGAATGCGGATATCGGCTCGCTGGATGTCACGTTCCTGGACGAACCCGATCCTCATATCAATTCGCTGGGCGTCCGGGGCATCGGCGAGATTGGCCTGACCGGCGTGGTGGCCGCGCTGGCGAATGCGGTATATCACGCCACCGGCGTGCGGGTGCGCGATTTGCCGATCACGCTCGACAAGGTGATGGCAACGACGCAGGTTTGACCCGGCCACGCTGGCGCGCCCAGGTCAAGCCGCGGAAACACAGGCAATGAACATCCGCGCGAGCGCAAGGCGCGTCCGCGCGGGCTCTCTGCCGCCCGCATCCCGCCTCCAGGCACATTGCCGCTTGCCTGCGCGCCGGTTGCGCCGCACAATCGGCCTCATCCCCTCTTCAGGTGCCGCCCATGGCCTACGCCTCGCTCGCCACCGGCGTCCTGCTGGCCGCCGGTTACGGGTCGCGATTCGATCCGGCCGGCCACCACAACAAACTGCTTGCCCGCATGCCGGATGGCGGCATCGTCGCCCACGAGGCCGCGCATCGCCTGCTGCTTGTCGTGAGCCACGTAATCGCCGTGGTGAGACCCGGTTCGGAGGCACTGGCCCACATGCTCAACGAAGCCGGTTGCGACGTGGTGTTTTCGGCCGACGCCGAACGCGGCATGGGCGCGAGCCTCGCCGCGGGCATCGACGCGAGCGCCGATTCGGAAGGCTGGATTGTCGCGCTCGCCGATATGCCGCGCATTGCCGTCTCCACCGTGGAAGCCGTGGCGCGCACTCTCGACGGCGGCGCATCGATCGTGGTGCCGTTCTATCAGGGTCAGCGCGGACACCCGGTCGGCTTCAGCCCCGAGCACTACGATGTCTTGCGGGAACTCGACGGCGACACCGGCGCGCGAGCCTTGCTCGCCGCCCACCCGGTCACCCGGCTGGATCTCGACGATCCGGGGATTCTGCGCGACGTGGACACACCGGAGGATTTGCGCGGAATGTGAGCGCGGCGTCCCGCTCCCGCTCAAGGTAAGCCGCTATAGCAACCACGTTGCATGGGGCCGGAGTAAGCGTGCGCCGGCAACGATGAACGTTTGGAGAAAGGCCGAAGGAAACCTCGCCGGGCAGGCACGGGCTTTGCGAACAGGCAGACGTTGCACGCAAGCCGCGCCAATACCGACTAAGCTTGGGTGACGCGTCCCGGTCGTCATGCCGGAAGCAGCGTCCCGCGCCAGCCCGAACCTGAAGCGATTCTCATGAGCGAAACCAGCCCGCGCCTCTTTGTTGTCTCGCCCCATTTCGACGACGCCGTATTCAGTTGCGGCGCGTTGCTCGCCACCCATCCCGACGCCGTAGTCTGCACCGTCTTCGCGGCGGCGCCCGAACCGGATATGCAAACTGAATGGGACCGCAAGGCCGGTTTCGCGAGCGCTCATGAGTCGGTCAATGCGCGCACGCTGGAGGACAACCGCGCGCTCGAGTTGCTCGACGCGGTGCCCGTAAGGATGCCGTTTCGCGACAGCCAGTATCTGGACTCGCCGTCGATCAGCAAGCTGGCGGCGGCACTTGAAGAAACCATTTACCGCTCGACCGCGAACACGCTGGTGATGCCGCTTGGCCTGCACCACGCCGATCACGCGCTGGTGTACGACGCCTGCTGCGAAATCCTGCCGCGGCTATCGCATCTCACCTGGTTTGCCTACGAGGATGCGATCCACCGCCGCCAGCCGGGCGTGGTCGAAGCCCGCCTCGAGGATCTGGCGCAACGCGGCATTCTGGCGACGCCGGCGCACCCCTCGGTCGATCACAGGATAGATGCCGAACGTCAGGCGTTTTTAAAGCGCGAGGCGGTCTATGCTTATGAGAGCCAGTTACGCGCATTCGGGCCGCATGGCTACGAAGACGTCTTTCGCGCCGAACACTACTGGCAGTTGAGCGTGTCCCGCGCAGCGGGACGCCGCTCCACTCACGCGAGGTGACGTCATGATTTGCCGCATGCATACCACTCCGATTCCCGACCCGCTTGCGGACCCGACGCGCGATCCGGAGGGCGAACCCTTCGTGCCGCCCTCACCCGGTCATCACAACGACGAACCGCAACGGCCCGAGGGGCCGCCGGACAAAGACCCGGTGTGAAGCGCCACGCATCGTGTGCGCGCTGCACGGCGCCGCCACACAGGTGACGAACGCGGCTCAGGCAGCACGCAGCACGCCGCAGCTTTAGCGTGTCAGTTCGGTAAAACCTTGCAGCAGACGCTCGACATCCGCAGCATGGATATTGCCCATGGTCGAGATGCGGAACAGTTCCGCCGACAGGCCGCCTTGCCCCGCGTAGATGACAAAACCGCGCGCCTTCAGGGCATCGTGCAGTTGCACATAGCTGATGCCGGTGGGCAGCCGGTAAGCGCGCAACACCACGGACGATTGCTCCGGCGGCAGCACGCTCGCCATCCCACGCGCGGCGAGGCCCGCGCGAGCCTGCTCGGCAAGCGCGGCATAGCGCGCGTGACGCGCCTTCCAGCCGCCTTCGTCTTCGAGTTCACGCAACGCTTCGACGAGCGCGTAATAAGCATGCACCGACGGCGTAAACGGCGTATTGCGCTGATCCTGCAGCCTGGCGAGACGCCCGAGGTCCAGATAGTAGGTGCGGCTCGCCGCCTGCGCCAGCGCTTCGCGCCGGACCACCACAAACGACGCACCCGGCACGCCATGCAGACACTTGTTGGCGGTGGCCGCCACTGCGGCAATCGTACTATCGGCGAAATCGATCGCTTCGGCGGCGAAGCTGCTCACGCCATCCACGAGCAGGCGCACACCGCGCTCGCGGCAGACCGCAGCCAGCGCCTGCAGATCGTTCAGGCGGCCCGTGGTGGTTTCGTGATGAATCACCGCCACGTGCGTAAAGCCCTCGCCGGCGTCGAGCCGCGCGGCAATCCGGCCGAGGTCGGGCGCCTGCATCCAGTCGTGCTTGAGCGCTTCGTGCGCAATACGGTACTGGCTGGCAATCTGCGTGATGCGCTCGCCGTACACGCCGTTCTCGATCACCAGCAGCTTGCCGTTCTCCGGCACGAGACCGGCGATCATGCTTTCGACCGCGGCCGTACCCGAACCCGTCATCAGCACGGCTTGCCATTCGGCAGGATCAAGCTCATAAATCCGCAACAGGCGCGTGCGCGCTTCTTCCTGCAGATCGAAAAACTCGCTCTCGCGGTGGCACAGGTCCGGTTGCAGCAGACTCTGGCGCACGCGCTCGGTCAGCGTCACCGGGCCGGGATTGAGCAACAGCATCATTGGGCTCCTTGAGCGGTGCCGATGTGGCGCATCAGGCGCGTCTTCACGTCGGGCGGAGTAATGGTGGGGCGCGGCAAGCCATCGGGCGTGCCGCGACGGATCGCGAGACGCACGAAACGCGGACCGCTCACTCGCGGCGCGTCGAGGACTTCGTCGAGCACGGCCAGATCGTCGCTTTCGAGCGCCGATGCGTAGCCGCATGCGGCCGCGACGCCGGCAAACGACACCTGCGCGGAGACGGTCGCCTGGCCGCCGGTCGAATCGTGCGCACCGTTGTCGAGCAGAACGTGCGTCAGATTGCCTGGACCGTACGCGCCGAGGGTAGCGAAGACGCCCATGCGCATCAGTGCGGCGCCATCGCCATCGATAGCGACCACGTGCAGGTCGGGACGGGTCAGCGCGAGACCGAGCGCGAACGGCGTCAGGCAGCCCATCGAGCCCACCATGTACAGCTGGTTCGGGCGGTCGTCGAGCGCATACAGTTCACGGCCGCAAAAACCGGTGGATGCCAGCACCACCGTCGATTCAGGCGGCGTGTGTGCGATCACCCGCTGCAAGGCGGCCTGCCGCGACGGCAAGGCATCCGCGGTCACACCGCGCCACTGCGCTTGCGGCGCGCACGGCGTGCGGCGTGCCACGCTCTCGCCCTGTTTCAACTCATAGGGCGCGACACTGCCTTTCTGCATGACGAGCGCGTACGGGCGGCCGGTCTCGTCCATATGAGCGATCGCACGATCGAGCGCCGGACCGATCGCGTCCGCCTCCGTCGGGAACGTCTCCCACGGAATCTCCATGGTGTCGAGCATGGCGGGCGTGACGGGTCCCATCAGCGCATGCTGCGGCTCGTCGGCAACGCCGGGCTGGCCGCGCCACGTGACGATCAGCAGCTGCGGCAGCCGGAACGTCCAGGTCAGCGACGTCAGCGGGCTGACGGCATTGCCGAGGCCCGAGTTCTGCATCATCGTGACGCCGCGGCGGCCGTTCTGTGCACCGAGTGTAACGCCGGCGATCAGCGCCACCGCATCGCCCTCATTGGCCGCCGAGACGTAATGCAGCGACGGGTCTTGCAGCACGTAGTTGATGAACGGCGTGAGGTACGAGCACGGCACGCCGGCATACCAGTCGAAGCCACGCGCGCGCGCCGCTTCGACAAACTGTGCAGCCTCGATCATTGCGCCTCTCCGCCAGCGGCGCCCGAGGCGAGCGGCGTTTGCGCATGGGCGAAATCACCGGCACGGCGGAAATCTTCGAGGTCGTTGACACCGCGCCAGTGGCCGTGCACGTATTGCACTTCGATCGCCTCGCCGGCATCGATCAGCGCGTTGAGCAGCGTGGGCATATCGAGCTTGTCGAAATCCGGACGCGCGCGCAGCGTGGCAAGCACAGCTTGCAGACGCTCACGCCCTGCGCCGCGCACGTTCAACAGGCCGACCCAGCGGCCGTCCGGCTGCCCGGCCCCACTCGAAGCGTCTTGTTGCAGCTCGCTCGAGACGCGCTTGAGCAGCACCTTGTTGCCGAACAGGCCGCGATCGTCCGGCGCCGAGCACCACGCGAAATCGCGCACGCTCTTATTGACCGACTCAGTCGGCGACGAATCGACCACGACGCTAAACGGCGCTTCGCTTTCGACCAGATCGCGCACGATATAGCTGCGGAACAGCAGGTCGCCGTAGGAGATGACCGTGTCCGACTTGAGCGCATCGACGGCGCAGGCGAGCGACGCCAGTTCGCCGGTTTCCGCATGCCGCTCGTTGACGACCAGCTTGATGCCGGCGGTTTCGATGGCATCGGCGCGATAGCCGCCGACCACCGTGATGTCGTTGACGCCCTGCTTCTTGAACGCATCCACCAGCCAGCGCAACAGCGGCTTGCCGGCGATCGGCAGCATGACCTTGGGGCGATCCGCCGTCACGGCTTCGAGACCCGCGCCGCGGCTGGCGGCGAGCACGACGGCCGAAGCCGAGGCACGCGAAGCCGACAGATAGCGGTTTTCGGCTTCCGAGTATTCGTCGGCGTCCTGCAGACGGAAAATTTCGTTAACCGAAGCAATACGGTCTTCGACGTCGACGAGCGTCTCGCTGGCGTGGATTTCCTTGGCGACGGCCTGCATGGCGGAGGTCGAAGCGCGGATCAGATGATTCGCCCAGATGACGGTGCTGATACCCGCTTCGCGGAACACTTCGGTAGGGGTGCTGTAGTACTTGGTCGGCACGATCACGAGCGGTCCGCGGCCGGCCCATTCGCGGGCGAATTCGAGAATCTCGTCGGGGCGCGACAGCTTGCTGTGAATCAGGATTGCGTCGGCGCCGGCCTGACGATAGGCCTCGGCGCGGCGCAGCGCCTCGTCCATGCCCCAACCGGCGATGAGCGCCTCGACGCGCGCGACGATGGAGAAATCCTCGTCGGTCTGGGAGTCTTTACCCGCTTTGATCTTGCCGCAGAACTCGTCCATTTCGGCGAGGGGCTGACGTTCGCCGTTGATGAAGCTGTTGGTTTTGGGGAACTGCTTGTCTTCGATACAGACGCCGGCGATGCCGCGTTGTTCGAGCTTGCGCACGAGCCGGCGAACGTTGTTGAAGTTACCGTAGCCGGTATCGCCATCGAGGAGGATGGGGAGATCGCTGGCGTCGGCCATGAATTCGAGGTTATCGACGACCTGGGTCCAGCTTGCCTCGTTGTTGTCGCGCACGCCGAACTGGGCGGAGATGGCGAGACCCGAGGCCCAGATGCCCTTGAAACCGGCTTCGCGGACAATCCGCGCGGAGAGGCCGTTGTGGGCCTCCATGATGAATTCGAGCTGGGTGCTGGTGAGCATCTGACGCAGACGGCTGCTGCGCGAGGCGGAGACGAAGGCGGGTTCGCGGGCGTTCATATTCGTGGTTGCTCCTGCGTGATTGCGTGAGCGGCGGTTTTTGTTTGCCGCAGGCGCGGTGTTCGGGTTTTTCATTGGCCGCGCGGCACGGGACGGTCATGGTTGTTTCATGACTGCGTCACTCGGGTGTGCTGCGGCCTTGGATGTTAAAAGTAAGTGACTATAGCGGATGGTTGCGGTTTTCGCTTTTTGGATGTGATTTTTTGGCGATTTATGCTGAAATGTGGTGTTTTTTGTCTTTTCTTATATTTCTCTAGCTTCGTTGGTTTAGGGCTTTCTTTTTTGGCTTCGCCTGGGTGGTTTTTATTTTTTGTTTCTGGTTTTATTCTGTATTTTTTTGGTTTTATTTTGGGGTTGGCCTTTCCTTGTTTTGCTTCTGGTCTATTAGCGTTGCCCCTGTGCGGGGCGGCACCTACTTTTCTTTGCCGCCGCAAAGAAAAGTAGGCAAAAGAAAGCGGGCTCACACCGCTAGCCTTTAGGTGTCCACCACTGGAATTAATTCGAAGTGGTCCGAGACAAGACCATCTCTCGCATTTCCCCCGTTAGTGACAAAGCATTCATTCATCCTGCCCGCACACTACGTGCGCGGCAGTCAGGTCATTCAGGGGGGATTGGGCATGCCTCTTGAGGAATGGCCCCACCAGTTCAAATGCACCTATGCCAGCCTGCATGTGGAAGTTGCATTGAAACCAGTGCAAAACATAACGGAGATGCTTGAATTGGCAGGAAATTGGCATCCCACGAACGCATGAAGAAGGGGTTATGTCTGTCGGCGGGGCGCGAAGCGCGACGCTGGAGCGGATGAGTCCTTTGTCACTAACGGGGAAAATGCGAGAGATGGTCTTGTCTCGGACCACTCCGAATTAATTCCAGTGGTGGACATCTAAGGGCTGGCGGTGTGAGCCCGCTTTCTTTTGCCTACTTTTCTTTGCGGCGGCAAAGAAAAGTAGGTGCCGCCCCGCACAGGGGCAACGCTAATAGACCGATAACACAACAAGGAAAGGCCCCCCCTAGGAACACCAACCAAACATCATAAGAAAAACCCAAAACCAAACCATTAATCAGACAAAAAAGAAAAACCAAAAAACTAGGGTTTCCCCTTGCTACGCAAAAAACCCACCTCAGCCGTTAAACAGCATAGCCACAGTCTGTAGCCCGCAGCAGGCGAAAAACCCCCGAAGCAACCCCAAAGATGGAACCTGCCCTATGCAAACCATGACCTTGAACAAAAAACTCGGGTCGATGATCGTCGTGCTATGGATCGGCATGATCCTGATCGGCGGCTTCGGTGCGTGGCAAAACCGCGCCACCATGATCTCTGAGCGCCGCGATCAGCTCACCGCTGTCGTCCAGCAGTCCATCAGCATCGTCAACCACTACTACACGCTGTCCCAGCAGCACACCCTCGCCGAACCGGACGCCCAGAAACAGGCCCTCGCCGCGCTCGCGTCCGTCCGCTACGGCACGGACGGCTACGTCTCGGTAAGCAATTCGCAGTCGATCATGCTGATGCACCCCATCAAGCCCGAACTCAACGGCAAGGACATGTCCGGCTTCACCGACCCCGCCGGCAATCATCTGTTCCTCGATCTCGTCAAGGCCGGCAACCAGGTCGGCGGCGGCTTCTACAACTATCTGTGGCCCAAGCCCGGTCACGATCAGCCAGTCGCAAAAACAACCTACGCACTGCGCTTCGCGCCCTGGGACTGGAACGTCACGAGCGGCATGTATATGGACGACGTCCAGCAAGCCTTCTACTCCAACCTGCTGGTCTGGCTCGCCATCACCGTCGTGCTCGGCGGCATCGCCAGCATCGTCATGATGCTCGTGCTGCGCAGCGTGCGCCGGACCCTCGGCGGTGAGCTCGAAATCGCCGTCGTCGCAGCGCAACGCATGGCTACCGGCAATCTCGCCGTGGGCGTGCCGGTCAACCAGCGCGACACCGGCAGTCTGCTGCATGCCCTGCATACGATGCAGTCCTCGCTCGTCGAAACCGTGTCGCGCGTGCGCACCGGGACCGAAAACATCAACATCGGCGCCACCGAAATCGCTGCCGGCAACACCGATCTCTCGCAACGCACCGAACAGCAGGCCTCCGCACTCGTCCAGACCGCGTCGAGCATGGATCAGATGACCGTCAACGTGAAGCAGAACGCCGAGAGCGCCAACCAGGCCGCGCAGCTCGCCGGCCAGGCTGCGGATGTCGCCACGCGCGGCAGCCGCGTCGTCGACGACGTGGTCCGCACCATGGGCGAAATCACCCATAGCTCGCGGCAGATCGGCGACATCATCGGCGTGATCGACGGTATCGCCTTCCAGACCAACATCCTCGCGCTCAATGCGGCCGTTGAAGCGGCCCGCGCCGGAGAACAGGGCCGCGGCTTCGCTGTCGTCGCCGCGGAAGTGCGCAGCCTCGCCCAACGCTCTGCCACCGCCGCCAAGGAAATCAAGGCGCTCATCGAAACCTCGACGCACACCGTCGAGGCCGGCGCGTCGCTCGTCGCCAACGCCGGTTCGACGATGGGCGAGATCGTCCAGTCGGTGCGCCGCGTCAACGAAATTCTCGAGGAAATCAGTCACGCCTCGCGCGAACAGAGCGCCGGTATCGAGCAGGTCAATCGCGCCGTCGGCGAGATGGATCAGGTCACGCAACAGAATGCGGCGCTCGTCGAACAAGCGGCCGCTGCGGCGCACTCGCTGAAGGATCAGGTCGGCGTGCTGCGCGAGGCGATCTCGAGTTTCGCGCTGCCGGCCTGAACGGCTGAGTTGGCGGCACGTTTGGCGGCACGTCCCACCGCAGGAGCCGCTGCCCACGCGCACAACGCCGGCAGCGGCAAGCAACCTAAGCAGAATTTGGCCTCCCCGAATTCTCCTTAACGAATTTTCATCCTCGCTCCGCGCTTCGCATAATGGCCCCTTTTCACGCGCCAGCCGCCCGCTCCACCAGGGAGCGGGCGGCTGGCGCGGCGACGAAGGTTTTCGGCCATGCTGCTCCACACCCTCTATCTGATCGCGATCGTCGCTGAAGCCATGTCCGGCGCATTGATGGGCATGCGCCGCGGCATGGACCGCTTCGGCCTGTGCCTCGTCGGCACCGTCACCGCGCTGGGCGGCGGCACGGTGCGCGACGTCCTGCTCGGCCACTACCCCCTTGCGTGGATCTCGCATCCAGATTACGTTCTTATTACAATCACGGCTGCAGCGGCTGCCGCGGCCGGCGCCAAGTGGTTGCGCAACCTGCAAGGGCTGTTCGTGAGCGTCGATGCGATCGGCCTGATCGCGTTCACCATCATCGGCTGCGATATCGCCGTCACGCTCGGCGTGAGCCCCTTGATCGTAATGCTGGCGGGCGCGATCACTGGCGTGTGCGGCGGAATGCTGCGCGATCTCTTGTGCAACGAGATGCCATTGGTGCTGCGCCAGGATCTCTACGCCAGCATTGCCTTAGGGGCCGCGGCACTCTATCTGGGCCTGCAGCACACCGGCTTGGCGCAAGGGCCGGCCTCGCTAGTGGTGCTGGTCAGCGGCTTCACCGTGCGCATGCTGGCCGTGCGTTTTCGCTGGCAGCTCAAGGTCTTCACCGCCGCCGATACGGGCGGCGCACACTAACCCGGCGCACGCCCAGCGCGTGCGCCGCCGTACAAGGAGCACGCTCGGGCAGCGTCGAGCGGATGGATGGCCGGCCCAGCAGCATTGCCGGCTGCCGCCAGTTGCCGCAGGTCATCTCCGCTGCCCGTATCCGCATTCATGATCCAGAAGAAAAAATCGCAGCCGCACGACCCGTATGCGCCGGTCGCCAAAAACCCCGTGCTTGCATCGACTCTGCCGATGTGGCGCTCAAAATTCGTCATCCTGCTGGTGTTCGCGGCCTTCGGGTCGCTGGCGGCACGTGCCTTCTGGATCCAGGTAGTCAATCAGGATTTCTACGTCGGACAGGGCCAGAAGCGCTATCAGCGCACCATCGAACTCGATGCGACGCGCGGCCGGATCGTCGACCGCAACGGTTCGATGCTGGCGGTCAGCCTCGCGACGTATGAAATCTGGGCCACGCCCAAGCTGCTCGACGCGGTGAATTTCGCGCCGCTCGCTACCCTGCTTGAAGTGCCGCTCGCCGAGCTGCGCAGACGTCTCGCCGCCGACAAGGCGTTCGTGCTGCTCAAACGCCAGGTGGACGCAGACACCGCGAGCCGAATCGACAAGCTGGGGCTTGCCGGCATCACGCAGATCGCCGACTCGAAGCGCTTCTATCCCGAAGGCGAATCGGCCGCGCACGTGGTCGGCTTCACGGATATCCAGGATCAGGGCCAGGAAGGTGTCGAACTCGCCGCCAACCAGCAACTGAACGGCGAGGCCGGGCAACGCGAGGTGATCCGCGACCGGCTTGGCCGGGCGGTGTCGGACACGCGCCCGCTCGTGCCGGCGCATAACGGCGCGACGATCCGCCTGACGATCGACCGGCGCATCCAGCAACTGGCCTACGCGCAACTGAAGGCGGCGATTGCAAAGCACAGCGCGGAAGCCGGCAGCGTGGTGGTGCTGGACGCACGCAACGGCGAGATCCTCGCGCTGGCAAACTACCCGAGCTTCGATCCGAATGACCGCACCCGGCTAAGCGGCAAGCAACTGCGCAATCGCGCGGTGGTCGATACGTTCGAACCTGGGTCGACGATCAAACCGGTGGTGGTGGCGCTCTCCATGGACAAGGGCAAGGTCGGGCCGCAGAGCCTGATCGATACGTCGCCCGGCTGGTACAAGATCGGACCGGCGGTGATTCACGACACCTCGAATCATGGCGTGATGACCGTGGCGGAAGCCGTGCAGAAGTCGAGCAACATTGCGCTCGCCAAGCTCGCGCTGAACCTGCCCGCCGAGACCATCTGGAACAAGTACCAGGAATACGGGCTGGGCCGGCGGCCCGAGCTGACCTTTCCCGGTGCCGCGGCCGGCAAGGTGCGGCCGTTCAGGCGCTGGCGTCCCATCGAGCAGGCGACGATGGCTTACGGCTACGGCTTGTCGGCTTCGCTGCTGCAGCTCGCGCAGGTCTACACCGCCTACGCCGGCGACGGCACGCTGCATCCGGCCCGCCTGCTGCTGGCAGACCCGCTCGATCGCGAGATGGGTGGTGAGGCCGGTGAAACCGATGATGGGCCACTTGCGGCCGGCGCTGAACACGCAGTGACGACGCCCGCCACCGCGCGTGCCATCCGCGAGATGCTCGAAATGGCAACCGGGCCGGGCGGCACGGGACGAGCCGCCGCGGTTGAAGGCTACCGGGTGGGCGGCAAAACCGGCACGGCGCGCAAACAGATTGGCGCGACGTACGCGAAGAACCGCTACCGCGCGCTGTTCGTCGGCATGGCGCCGATGAGCAATCCGCGCCTGATCGTGGCCGTGATGATCGACGACCCGGCCGGGCGGGCATTCTACGGCGGCACGGTGGCCGGCCCGGTGTTCGGCGCGGTGACCGGTGGTGCGTTGCAGTTGCTGGGAGTGCCGCCGGACGCGTGAAGGTCAGGCGGCGATTCCCGGCGAGCGCGCCGGCCAGACAGGAGGCAGCGCTTTGCGCCGCGTCCACACCCTTGGCTCACGCTCACTCCATTCACTCGCCAGGCACGGCGACCGGAAGACGCATCCGGTACAACGAGACCGCCTGTATGGCGAGCGTGCAGAGAATCGCGCAACCATAAGCGTCAAACAGGCTCAGGCGCGTCAACGTCAGGCTGAGCACGTAGAAAAACGCGGCAAAGCCCGCAAGTCCGGCCGCCATACCGCGCATCAATTGCTGCGCCGCTGCGTGGCCGATCATGCGGTGAGCGAAAACCGCAAGGATGATTGCCATGAACGGGAAGGACGCCAACACACCGCTCGTTTTAGGCCCGACATAAGGCGCAATCAACGTCACACTGACTACAAGGCCGGCAATGAGCACCATGCGCGAGGGCAAGTCCCACCAGGGCGGATCGAGCCTGCCGGCTCTGGCGGCGTTCACGGGGATGAAGTTCAGCGCGAGCACGACGGCCAGAATGGCAATCAGAAACAGGCTGGTCTCCGGCAGCGCGCTCAATTGCAGAAGGCCGGCCACGATGGAAAACGTCGCGCAGGCGCCCGCCAGGGCCACGGGCCAGCCCACCCTCGCCAGTCTGCAATAGACAAAGCAAAAGGCGGCTTGCGCAGCCGTCGCGACAAGCGAGCCCGCCGTAGCCTGGGCCGCGAAGGCCGGTCCATGCTCCAGCGCCAGGAACACCGAGATGGGTCCCGAGGTGAGCGGCAGCCCCACCACAAACCCGCCAATCGCTTCGCCCCAACGGCGAACCGCGAGCGATGCAGCCAACAGCAACAGCGGCGTGACGACGAGTTTGAAAACAAGAAGATCCATGATTACCGAAACAACCTTGAGAGTGCCAACCTTTGAGGGACGCGCGGGGCGCCCCGCGGCTGCCTGCAAATATTGAGGGCGGCGATCCTGGCTGACAAACCATTTGTCGTCATATAATGCGTGAGTACAACTCACACGTATCGTCATTGTGTTCGACCGGCTTCCCCCTCTGCAAACGCTGCGCGCCTTCGAAGCAACCGGGCGGCTGTTGAGCATGACGCTGGCAGCGCAAGAGCTGCACGTCACCCACGGCGCAGTGAGCCGGCACATCAAGACGCTCGAAAATCACCTGGGCGTTGCGCTGTTTCAGCGCCTCACCCGGCGTATCGTCCTGACCGAAGCCGGCGCCGAATTTCTACTGGCTGTTACCCGCGCACTGGCGGAACTGACGAAGGAATCCGAACGCCTTCGGGCCCACGACACGGTGACGCGCCTGAAAATCAACGCCAGCGTTTCCTTCGCGAACAAGTGGCTCGCACCAAGACTGCATCGGCTGAAGGCCCTGCACCCGGAACTCGACGTCCACCTTGACGTGACCGACACGCATGTCGATCTGAACGACGGCGAAGCGGACGTAGCCATCCGTTACGGCAGCGGCCGTTATCCGCGCGTCCTCGCCGAACGGATTCTGGAAGAAACTGTGACTCCGGTTTGCAGTCCTGACTATCTGGCAAAAATGGGCGGATTGTCTTCCGTGGCGAGTCTTGCGAGTTGTACCCTGCTGCACGAGGACCGCATGCTGGCCAACTGGGAGCAGTGGTTTGCGCTAGCGGGTGTAAACAGCGATCGCAGTGGCCGCGGTCCGGCCTACAGTCATGGGAGCCTCGCCATCGAGGCGGCGATTCGCGGCGAAGGCGTGGCGCTGGGGCGCAGCGTGATCGTGGCGGACGACATTGCCGCCGGACGTCTGGTTGCGCCGTTTCCGCAGTTCTGTCTCAAGGCTGAGCGGGGGCATGACCTCGTCTATCGCATCGGAAGCCGCCACGACCCCAAGGTGTGCGCGTTGCGCGACTGGCTCGCTGACGAAATCCGGCTGTTTCTCGCGCAGGCGGACTCGTCCCCAGACGCCGCCCGGCACCCTGGCTTCGCTGTCGAAAGGAGTTAGCGCTTTAGCGCTTACTCCTGTCCCATGCAAGGCGGCCAACTCAACTCAAGGTTGAATCAATCCGCCCCTTCCTCCATCACTTCCACCCTGTTCCGTCCGTTATTCTTCGCGAGATACATCGCGCGATCCGCCGCCTCCATCAACGACTGCCCCAGTTCGGCCGCGTCCATCGCCCCGCCGACAATCGTACGGGCCGCGACGCCAATCGATACTGTCAACGCAATCCGCTCGCCGTTGTCGTCCTGCAGATTGAGCAGTTCGACCGCATGGCGCACGCGCTCGGCGGCGATCAGCGCATCGGAGCGGTCGCCTTGCAGCAGCGCGGCGAACTCCTCGCCGCCGTAGCGAGCCAGCGTGTCGCCGAGCCGCACCTGCTGCCGTACACACGCCGCCACCGCCGCGAGCGCCCGGTCGCCGGTGAGGTGGCCATAGGTGTCGTTGATACGCTTGAAACTGTCGACGTCGATAAAGAGGCACGCCACAGGCAGCGCGTAACGCGCCGCGCGCTGGATCTCCTCGCGCATCCGCTCGTCGAAATAGCGGCGATTGGCGAGGCCGGTCAGCGAATCGGTCATGCCGAGCTGCTTGAGCCGCTCGCGGTGCGCGACATTGTCGAGGCTCGCCGTCACGATACTGGCGAAGCGTTCGAGAATATCGGTCGCCATCCCCTCGCCGAAGCGAGCCGGGTCCTGGCTGCCGAGACACAGATAACCGGATGCCTTTTCGCCGGCCGTCAGCGGCAACACGATCGCGCTGGCCGGCACCGCGCCGTCGCCGAAAAACGTCACGCGCGACGCCTCGTCCATCCCGCTTACCCGGCCAAGCCAGGGCCGGCCCGCAGCGCATAGCCGCGAGGCCGCCAGGCCTCCTTCGCGGCTGGTTCTCAGGTTGTGCAGGTCGAGCGAGCGCAGCGCGCCCGGCTCGAGCAGATCGCGCAGCATCGGCGCGCGGTCGTCGAGCCACACGCTCACGCTTGCCAGCGCGAATTCCTGCGGCAAGTGGACAAACAGCGTATCGAGGAAAGAGGCGAAATCCTGGGCACCGATCAGGCGTAATTCCACATCCTGGAAGCGCCGCAGCGTGCGCTCGTTGTGCTGCACGGTATCGACAAGCGCGCGCAGGCGGTCGGAAAGTGGCGTTTGGGCGAGATTGGTCACGTTAGCAATGAGACAGCCCTAGGGCAAAACGGGGTCGGCGGCCCCAACCGCTTTAATAACGGCCATTTTTACGCAGTCTTGAGGGCCGGGTCGCGCCAGCGGCAGGGGCCGCCGCTGATGAAACGGTACAACCCGGTGCATTGACGCGTTCATTTAAAGCCGCTTTAAAACTATTCCGTTTTTGCAAAGCAAAACGCCATTAAGCAGTCGCCAGGCGAAATCATTTCAAGCAATTCGCATCGTTGTGAAACAAAAGTGACTTGAACAGCCGCCTGACTCAATGCAGCACACATAGGGGACCCACAGCCGCCAGCAGCGGCCCTCAGCCGTCTTCTTACAGTTTTATTTCTTTAAATAATACAAACGAAAGCTGACCGTCTCCATACATTCATACCCAAATGGTTCAATGCGGACGCTTCACATCACGTCCCCTAAAGGTCTGCACCCTTTCGCGCAGTGTGAGCGTGGCCAACGTCAGCGCTTAACGCAAAGCCGGTGCCAAAGACCCGAACAACGAAAAACCACCATCTTTGGGAGTCACGTTAAATGTTGCGTCGAGCCTTGATTGCAATCCCCAGCGCCGGGTTGGCGCTCGCTTTGTTTGCCTGCGGCGGCGGCAACAAAGTTTCGACAACGCCCCAGGACGCGCTGACAACCGCTACCCCGATCAAGCACCTGGTCGTGATCTATGGCGAAAACATCTCGTTCGACCACTACTTCGGCACCTATCCGAATGCCACCAACCCGAGTGGCGAGCCGGCTTTCAAGGCAGCGTCGGGCACGCCGACGGTCAACGGTCTCACGGGCACGCTGCTGACCGCGAACCCGAACTCGACCAACACGCTGAACGGCACGGGCGCAGCTAACCCGTTCCGCCTCGACCGCACGCAAGCCGCGACGGCCGACCAGAACCACGCTTATACGCCCGAGCAGCAAGCCTACGACAACGGCCTCGCCGACCTGTTCCCGAAGTACACGGGTAACGGCACGAGCGGCGGCGCCGGCGCATTCGGCACGACCGGCCAGGTGATGGGCTATTTCGACGGCAACACGGTGACGGCGCTGTGGAACTACGCGCAGAACTTCGCCATGAACGACAACGCCTACACGACGGACTACGGTCCTTCGACGCCGGGCGCGCTGGACGTAGTATCGGGTGAAACCAACGGCTTCCAGATCGTCAAGACGACCAAGCAACCCTCGACGCTGGCCAAGTCGTCGTACTACATCAACGACGGCCAGGGCGGCCTGACGCTGATCGGCGACGTCGATCCGGCCAACGACCTGTGCTCGAGCACGACCGACACGGGCATGCTGACGAGCAAGAACATTGGTGACCTGCTGAACGCACAGGGCATCACGTGGGGCGGCTTCATGGGCGGTTTCAACCTGACCGAAACCAACTCGAACGGCACCACGGGTTGCAAGCGCAGCACGCTTGCCACGGCAGTTGGCGCCGCCACGGCCGACTACGTTCCGCACCACAACTGGTTCCAGTACTACGCCTCGACGGCCAACCCGAACCACACGCGTCCGAGCTCGACAGCAGCGATCGGCTCGAGCCTGGAAACGGACGGCAAGACGGCAGAACCGGCTAACCACCAGTACGACACGGACGATTTCTTCGCCGCAGTTCAGGCCGGCAACTACCCGTCGGTGAGCTTCCTGAAGGCACCGGCAGCGCAAGACGGCCACGCCGGCTATTCGGACCCGCTCGACGAGCAGATGTTCGTGACGAAGGTCGTCAACTTCCTGCAGCAGCAGAAGGACTGGGCGAGCACCGCCGTGATCGTGACGTATGACGATTCGGACGGCTGGTACGACCATGCCTACACGACGCCGACGCACGCATCGTTTGACAGCCAGGCTGACCAGTTGAACGGCTCGGGTGTTTGCGGCACGGGCACGGCGCCGGCCGGCGTGAACGGCGGCGCAGCCAACGGCCGTTGCGGTCCGGGCACGCGCATTCCGATGGTGGTGATTTCGCCGTGGGCCCAGGTCAACTACGTCGATCACACGCTGGTCGACCAGACTTCGGTGGTTCGCTTCATCGAAGACAACTGGCTCAATGGCACGCGCCTCGGCGGCGGTTCGTTCGACTCGACCTCGGGCAGCATCATGGGCATGTTCAACTTCAGCGGCAGCGGTACGAATCCGACCCTGTACCTAGACGAGAACCTGGGCACGCCGGTCTCGACCCCGCCGGCTCTCTAAGCAGACTCAGCGGACCCCGCTCCAGGCGAGTTTCTCGCCCGCGGAGCGGGTAGTTGCGGTGCCGTGTTGCAGCCCTTGCGGGCGGCAACACGGTTTTCATTTTTCTGGTCGCCTCAGCGTAGTGAATCGAAACATGACCGAGCTTTCCACCTCGCCTCTGAAGACCCCTCCCCTCAGCGAAAAACCGGCCCGCCGCGGCACTCGCCTGCTCCTCTGGGGACTTGTCGGCATCGTTGTCGCAGCGATCGCCTTCAGCGCATTCGCCGTCGTTTTTCCCGAAAAGACGCCCGACTCAGTGGGCGAAATCGTCGAGAACCTGACCGGCGCGAATCCGCATCCGATCGTCCTGCAGCGCGCGCCCACCGCACCGCTCAGCGCCGTGGCACTGCTTGGCAAACAGCTCTTTTTCGATCCCGCGCTGTCGGCGTCCGGGCGCCAGTCGTGCGCCTCGTGCCATAGTCCCGATCATGCATACGGCCCGCCCAACGACCTCGCCGCGCAACTCGGCGGACCGCACCTGACGCTCCAGGGCTATCGCCCGCCGCCGTCGCTGATGTACCTGAACCGCCAGCCGAACTTCAGCATCGGCCCGGACAGCGGAGAAAACGACGACCCGGTCAGCGTCGCGCAGCTCGCCACGCAAAACGCCGGCGTGCAGAAAGCGCAAAAGACCGCCGGCGCCGCGCCCGCCGCCCCGCAAATGGTGCCGCAAGGCGGCATGTTCTGGGACGGACGCGCCGACACGCTGCAGCAACAGGCTTCCGGTCCGATGATGAACCCCGTCGAAATGGCCAACACGAGCATCGACGAAGTCGCGCAAAAGCTGCAAAAGGCGCCGTACCGCGACACCTTTACCCAGTTGTTCGGACCGAACATCTTCAAGGACTCGCGCCTCGCGGTTGCCGAAGCCATGTTCGCAATTGGCCGCTACGAGTTCGAAGACAATTCGTTCCATCCGTACACCAGCAAGTACGACTACTGGCTGGAGGGCAAGGCGCGCCTCACGCAGACCGAGCTACGCGGCCTGCGCCTGTTCAACGACCCGGACAAGGCCAATTGTGCCGGCTGCCACCTCTCGAAGCCGAGCCGCGACGGTTTTGCGCCGATGTTCACGGACTTCCAGTACGAAGCGCTCGCTGTACCGCGCAATCCGGCGCTACAGCAGAACAAGGACCCGCATTTCTTCGACATTGGCATCTGCGGTCCTTTCCGTACCGACCTGACCGATCAGAAGCAATACTGCAGCATGTTCCTCACGCCGACGCTGCGTAATTCGGCCACCCGCAAGGTGTTCTTCCACAACGGCGTGTATCACACGCTCGACCAGGTCATGACGTTCTACAACGTCCGCAATACCGATCCGGCGAAGATCTATCCGCGCGGCCCCGACGGCAAGATCCAGGTTTTCGACGACATTCCGCCGCAATATAAGGCCAACGTCGATTTCACCGACGCCCCGTTCGATCGCAAGTTCGGCGACAAGCCGGCCATGACCGATCAGGAAATGCGCGACATCATCGCGTTTCTGCAAACGCTTAACGACGGCTACGACGTCAATCGTTAACTTCTGTACGGACCACGCCTTTCCGGCGTGGTTTTAAGTCTGGCTTAATTCTTCCCTGCAACTATGGCGCTCAACATCCCCTGTTGAGCCGCCTGAGTATCGGCGGCGTTTTTTTAACCGAGGGGTGCCGCCGGCGCATCGCACGATGCAGCGCCTTCCTGCGAGGGAACCACACACCATGGTTGAAGATACGGTATTCGAACATCTGCGGGCCATGCCCGAGCACGATTGGGTGCGCCAGATTCAATCCTGCACGGTCTCCGACCCGCTGCAGCCTCCGTGGGGACGCTCATACCGGCTGGTCGAATGGACGATGAAGCACACGCCCGATTCATGCCGCCGCGTCGTCCCCGCCGAAAGCACGCCGCTTGAAATCGCTCAGGCTGTGGTTTCGCATGTTCCGGGGCGCCGCTTCTGCCAGCACGGCGAGAGCTGACTCGATCGTCATGGCGTCACGGTTCTGCAAAATTTCCGGCTTTTCATATACTGCAGGCAGGATGTGCGCCGTGTTTGCTTCGCCGTAGACTGCGGCGCATGCCTGCCCCCACATCATCCTGGGAGTGCTCGCGTGGCCGCCAAAGCGAAGTCGAAATCAGCAGAAACCAAGTCCCGCCGCAAATCGTCCACTACTTCAGCCAGCACCGAGTCGCTGGCCGATTCCGCCGTCACCTCGAGCAGTTCGTCGGCGCTCGCCCCTCGCGAGCTGCAGCAGCCCGTCTTCTCGCAACCGGAACCCACGGCCGATCCGACCGTCTTTCGCGTCCGTCACCCTTCCGACAAAGACGTCTACAAGGAAATCGACAAGCTCAACGCGGAGCACAAGCTGTTTCCCTTGCCGTTTCCGCCCCCGCGCGGCGGGACTGAACCGCAACTGACACTCACCGAGGTGCTGGGCGGCAACAAGGACGCGGTGAAGCAGATCGAGAAGCGCGGCCAGATGGTGTTTCATTCAACCGGCGATTGCGGCAACACCAAGGGACCGGCCACGCAAAACGAGGTGGCCGACAAGATGACGGCGGACTTCGTCGAAGCGGACCCCAAGGAAGTGCCGCAGTTCATGCTGATGCTGGGCGACGTGGTCTACGACTTCGGCGAAGGCAAGTACTACTACGATCAGTTCTACGAACCCTACCGCGACTACCCGGCGCCGATTCTCGCGTGCGCGGGCAATCACGACGGCATGATCTCTCCCGAAGCGCATGCAACGAGTCTCGCGGCCTATCTGCGCAACTTTTGCGCTGAGGGCTTTGTGGTCACGCCCGATGCCGGTGGCCTTTCGCGCACCGCGCAAATTCAGCCCGGCGTGTTCTTCACCTTCGAAGCGCCGTTCGTGCGCGTGCTGGTGCTCTACAGCAATACGCTCGAAGACCCAGGCGTGATCGCCGACAACAAGCACGTTGGCGAATCCCAGCTCGCTTTTCTCGAGGCGGCGCTCAAACGCGTCAAGGCTGAGAAGTATCGGGGTGCGCTGCTGATTGCCGACCATCACCCGCCCTACACCGTGTCCCGTCACGGCTGGAGCGTCAAACTGCTGGCGCAGATCGATAGCATCTGCGAAAAGACCGGTGTCTGGCCGCATGCGTTCCTGTCGGGGCACGCGCACAACTATCAGCGCTTTACGCGCACCCGTGGCGCCGACGGCACACAGATTCCGTACGTGGTGTGCGGCAACGGCGGCCACGGTCTGGCGAAACTCACCAGACACGGCGAAACCGCACTGCGCGTGCCGCAGGTGATACAGAAGGCCGGCAAAAGCACCGACGAAGTGGTGCTGGAGAACTACGACGACGTCAATTTCGGCTACCTGCGGATCATCGTCAACGAGGCGCAACTGCGCATCGAGTATCACTCGGCAAGCGACGGCGTGAACGCCAAAGCGCCCAACGACTATGTGACGGTCGATCTGCACAGCCGCATGATCGGCCATTTCACCGCCACAGATCTTGGCCGTCCCAAGGCGGGAGCGGAACTCAGGGCGCTCATGAAAAAGCAGAAGGCCTAGCGCGCTCGCCGTGCGACTTCGTCCTTGTAGAGAGCCTGTTCCTCCGACAGCGCCTCGGCGACGCTCGCACGCGCCAGCAACCGCCTGAAGTAAGCACTAACCGCCGGCCATTCCGCCAGACCCACGCCGGTAAAGGACGCCCAGTTGAGCACGGCCAGCAGATAGGCATCTGCTACGCTGAAACGGTCGAGCAAATAGTCGTTGACGGCGAGGTGCTTCTGCAAGATGCCGAGCCGCAGCGCGGCCTTATCCCGCGCATAACGCTTGACCTCCTCCGGCGCGCGGCGATCGAGCAACGGAACGAACACCGCCTTATGCAGTTCCGTGCCGATAAAACCCAGCCACTGCTGCAGCCTGGCGCGCTGCAACGTGCCGGCCGGCGGAGCCAGTTGCGCCGCAGGAAAGCGATCGGCGACGTAAGGCAGAATCGCCGTGTTCTCGCTCAGCAGCCAGCCCTCCTCCGTACGCAGCACGGGCACCTGTCCAAGCGGGTTGATCGGATAAAAATCGGAGCCGTCGCGCAACTGCTTCAGCGTGGTGTCGACCTGGATATATTCGACGTGCGCGCCCGCCTCGTACAAGGCGATGCGAGTGCCGAGCGAACACGCCAGCGGGGCAAAGTAGAGGCTCAGCATCGCGCGGCTCCCAGCGGCGCGCTCGCGACAAGACGCGGCATCAGCGCCGGATTGGCGTTGTCGAGGCAGGTAGCGGCAATCGACACGTATTCGCCGCCCGTTGCATCCATCACGCCGCGCCCGAAGGTAGCGGCCCCACAGATCCGGCAGAACAGATGGTGGCCGCCGCCCGTGCCGAACTGGTAGTCGCCGAGTTCGGATTCGCCGGCCAGCAGGCGAAAGTCCTCCGGCTTGACCAGCGTCTCCGAGACGCGCTGCCGCGCGCAGATCCAGCAATTGCAGCGGCGCCGGCCGCCGTTCGCGCTGTTCAGGTCGATATCCGCCTCGAATCGTACTTTGCCGCAATGGCAACTGCCCTGGTAAGTCTTCTTCATGGCTAAATCTCCGCAACCGCTGATGGGAAAGGCTTTCACGTCATGTTGAGGGTCATTCTAGGGAGGGGCTACTGCCAGCGTGCTGTCAGTAGGAAAGCGGCTCGCGCTCCGGCCGGTTGCGCCCTGCAAGGGCGTATGCTCCAATCAGTCCACTTCGTGCTTCACATGCGTGGTAGGAATGTCAACTCCACTCGTCCGCCTTCCCTCGCTGGACCTGATTCGCGGCTTTGTCGCGGTTGGCCGGCGCATGAGCATTACGCTCGCCGCGCAGGATCTGTGCGTGACCCAGTCGGCCGTCAGCCGCCAGATCCATGCGCTCGAAGAGCGGCTCGGCGTCAGGCTGCTGGTGCGCGGCCATCGCGCCATCGCCTTCACCGCCGAGGGCGAACGGCTCTTTCGTAGCGCGGACGGGGCGGTGCAACAGATGCAGGACGTGCTCGCCGAAATCACCGCAAGCGGGGTGCCACGCCCCGTCACCTTGAGCGCCAGCATCGGCTTTACGGGGCTGTGGCTGCTGCCGCGGCTCAGCCGCTTTCAGCAGCTTCATCCCGGCGTGGATGTGCGGGTCAGCGCCAACAACGGCCTTGTCGACTTGCGTCGCGACGGCATCGATCTGGCGATTCGCTACACCTCGCCTTCGCTTGCGCCCGCCGGGGCACTGCGGCTGTTCGGCGAATCGGTTGCGCCAGTGGCGCATCCCTCGCTTGGCATCAAAACGCTGCGCTCGGGGCGTGCCATCGCCCAACACGCCCTGCTGGAGTTCGACGATGCTCACCATCATTGGCTGCAGTGGCACGACTGGCTGGCCGCGCACGGATTGCAGCGGGCGCGGCCGCAAGGCATGCTGCACTTCAACCAGTACGACCAGGTGATCCAGGCGGCACTCGCGGGCCACGGCATTGCGCTCGGCCGGCTCGAACTGATTCAGCCCCTGCTCGAAACGCAACAGTTGATCCAGCTTGCGCCCGCACTGCAAGCGAGCGATACGGCCCATGCGTACTGGCTGATTCATGCGGACGGCGAGGCGCGCGACGAAGTGCGCCAGGTCGCGGCATGGATCGAAGCCGAGGCGCAGGCGGGCGGCGCTTAGTCCGCCGGGCGGGCGGCGAACGCCAGCGCTTCGTCCAGCCGGTCATTGCCCCAGAACATCTCCGCGCCGACAAAGAACGTCGGTGCGCCGAACACGCCTTGGGCTCGCGCCTGCGCAGTCTGCTCGCGCAATTTCAGCTTGTTGTCATCGCCCAGTGCGTCCGCGATGAGCTGTTGCGCGGGCAAGCCGAGCTGCGTCAGCACCTCGCTCACGGCCTGCGGCGAATCGATGTCGCGGTCCTGCGAGAAGTTCAGCAGCATCACCGCGCGGCAGAATGCGCCGATCCAGGGTTCGTCGGCGCCGCGCAGCGCCACTCGCAACGGCAGCAGGGCACGCCGCGGAAAGACCGTCGGCTTGCGCCACGGCAGCGCATATTTTCTGCACTGCCGCTCCATGTCCTTCCAGACATACTCGCCCTTCTCTTTCTGCAGCACGAACGGCGACGTTTCATAGCCCAGCGCCTGAAACACCGGCGCCAGCAGGAAGGGCCGCCAGCACACCGTCACCCGATGCATGGCCGCTTGCGCCTCGATGCGCATCACGCTCAGATAGCTATAGTTGCTGCCGAAGTCGAACCAGAAATCGATGGCACGCTGAGTCTGATCGGGTACCGGTGCAGTCATGGGGCAGGCTCCTTCATTCATACACGACCAGACAGCGCAATTCGATACTCTCGCGGCGCGGCGCATCCACCGGCCGCTGCGGATGATCAAAAGCCGCATGCAGTGTGAAGCGCGCCACGCCGCTCAACTGCGCGTCGTACTGCTTGAACACCAGCGCCTCATGCCGGTCCATCGCAGAGAAATAGGCCCAGCGGTGCAGCGGCGAATGACGTGCCACGTAGATTTCGCCGGTGCGGCGCGGGTAGAGCACGTCGCTGCATACCAGATCGGCCGCCAGCACGCTGCGCGCATCGCAGACGGCAAGCGGCGTATCCAGCACCGGCGCTTTGATCGAACGCCAGATGTTGACGATACTGTAACGCCGCACCTTCGCAGCCAACGCAGTGTCGGTCAGAACACGGCCCAGGCGGCTGCGCCCGGAGGCTTCCGTGTAGTCGTTATGGATGCGCCCGTTGGCCGCCGCGACGCCATCCTCGCCGCGGCGCCCGAAGCTCAGCGCCGCGCCTTGCGGTTCGCGCCGCCGCACCAGATGGTCGAACACGTATGCACGTTGAGCGCCGGTCACGGCGAGTGCGAGCTCGGCCGCTTCGGGGTAGTAGATCTCGCGGACCGCGCCTTCGTCGAAGAAATCCTTGACGGCGCTCGGCGCGTCCCGAAGTTCGAAACCCTCACGGTCGATCGAAGTGCCTTGCGGCAGCCCGCGTGCATCGGTAATCGGCATGTCGTGCGGGTCATAGGCGCAGTTTTCGCGCGGCACGCCAGGCGGTGGGTCGTAGGCGTAGCTGACCGGCCGTTCATGCGTGGCGGCGAGGTAGCTCAGGCTTGCGACGATCACAGGGCGTTCAGGGCATTCAGGGCGATCGCCGGGGCCAGACGGCACGGGCGAGCCCGCGGCGGCGCTGCGCAGATGAGAAGGTGTTTCGACAAAGGAATCCATGGACGCTCCAGATAAAGGGCCGTCCGCGCCGGCGCTAGCAGGGAAGCTGCGCCTGTCGAACTGCCTGTCTCGTCATTGAAGCGAATCCATGCGCATGTCTCAAACGACATTTCGGTGCAGCTCGCATGAGTCGATGGAATGCGATGGTGAATTTTTCTTCGCCTACTAATGCCACACAACGCCTATAATTTGCAATTGTTGACAGTCATCCGACGCGCGTCGGCCTATGATCGCTTCATCAGTTCACTACGGATATGGATACCACCATGGCTTACCCATATGACCTTTTGACCGCAGCCGGCCTGTTAATCGTCGTCGTATCTTCGTCGATCCTGCTGGCGCTGCGCTAACTGCCCTCCTGCGCCGCGCTCCATCCCCCCACCTTGTGGCACCGCGTTCACGCGGATTCGCCAGATCAGCGACAATGGATTGGCTGACATGCCGTCCACACAGACTCCCGAGCCGCGCAAGCCCCCCTTCTCGCGCTTGCAGCAACTCGACACGCGCCTTACGTAACCACACGGCGCAGGCGGCTCCTCGCAGCACGCGGCGAGGATGAACCGGAGCGGTCCGGCACGCTATTAGCAACGCTCAGCAACCGTCACCCATGTGCTCTTCGCGGCGCGGCATGCCGCCCGGCACATGCATCCTCTTTTGCCCTTGCAAAACGAACAGGAGTTTCCAAAATGATGAATCGAGACAAGCCCGTCTGGCTGATCACTGGCTGTTCCACCGGCTTCGGCCGCGAACTGGCGAAACTCGTGCTGGAACGCGGCTGGCGCGCGGTGGTGACCGCACGGGATGCATCGAAAGTGGCGGACATCGCCGAGGGTCACGGCGAGCGCGCACTCGTTGTGCCGCTCGATGTCACGAAGCGCGACCAGATCGACGCCGCCGTCGCTCGCGCCACCGAGCATTTCGGTCGCGTTGACGTGCTCGTCAATAACGCCGGCTACGGCTACCTGGCCGCCATTGAGGAAGGGGAAGACGCTGCCGTGCGCGAGATGTTCGAGGCCAACGTGTTCGGCCTCGTCGACATGACCAAAGCCGTGCTGCCGGTCATGCGCAAGCAGCGCAGCGGCCTGATCGTCAACGTATCGTCGATTGGCGGCCTCACCAGCTTTGCCGCGACCGGCTATTACCACGGCACCAAGTACGCGGTGGAAGGCATTTCCGAGTCGCTGGCGGTCGAAGTCAAGCCGCTCGGCATCGGTGTGCTGATCGTCGAGCCCGGCCCGTTCCGCACCAACTGGGCAGGTCCGTCGATCAAGCAATCGGCGACCCGGATCGACGACTACGCCGCCACCGCGGGCGAACGCCGCAAGCAGACCGCTGCGCGTAGCGGCAACCAGGCGGGCGACCCCGTGCGCGCGGCGCAGGCGATCATCGACGCCGCGCTGTCGGACACGCCGCCACTGCGCCTTCTGCTCGGCAAGGCCGCATTGGAACTGGCGCGCAAGAAGCTCGATTTCCTGCGCAACGATTTCGACGCGTGGGAAGCGACCACCGTGGGCGCGGATTTCCCCGAAGGCACGAGCAAGCAGACCGCGCCGCTGTGACCGCGTGAGTTCAGATCAACCCGAGCGTCGACGCTTTCAGCGTAGCGGCGGCCCGGGTTGAGCAGTCGAGCTTGCGAAACACGCTTTCCACGTGCGTGCGCACGGTGCTTGGACTCATCTGCAGCACGCGGGCAACTTCCTTGTTGCTCGCGCCGAGACTGATATGCCGCAAGACTTCGGCCTCCCGCGGCGATAGCAGCGAGGCGCGCGCGGGCCGGGCGCGATCGGCGGCGCCCGCTTCGCGGCCGTCCGCCTCTCCCGACAACACCGCACGCACGGACTCGGCATCGAAACGCCCTTTGCTCACCTCGTCGCGCAGCACGTCGGCCGCTGCCTCGGCGGACATCGCCTCTCGCCAGGGCCGCGGCGAACGCAGCGCCACCCAGCATGCTGCCGCAGCCAGTACGCGGGCTTCGGCCCCAAGCGCTGCGCCTGCCACACCACGGAAATAGCCACTGCCGTCGAGCCGCTCATACGCTTGTGATGCAAGCTCGGTCTCGCGGGCAAAGGCATCGATCTGCTTGCCGGCGCGCGCAGTCCAGTAAGGCACGAGGCGCACCTTTTCCCACGCGGCAGGTGACAGGCGTCCGGGCGTGTCCCAGATCGCATTCGACACCGCCATGCGTCCCATGCCGTGCAGCAGGCCAGCCAGATAGGTCCGGCGCCGGGTCTCCCCGTCGAAGCCGAGCTGAATGCAGCCTCCTGCCGCCGCCTCGGCGACGCGCCGCGAGTAACCGGCCATCCACGGCAGCTTCAGATCGATCACGTCCGCGACGATCTCGGGCGCCGTGCCTGGTTGCAGCGGCAGCGCGTCCAGCGGCTCGTCGCGGCCCTCCGCGCTCTCCTGCTCCAGTTCGCTCAACCAGCCGCCGCCGTGCGCGCAGACGAGGCGCGCCAGGGCGTCCGGATAGTGGCGCCCGGCCTTCTGCCCGATCAGCTTTTGCGCGGCCTCGAAACCGTAGACGCGGCTGAGAATCTCCAGATCGCTCGCGAGCGCGACCACGAACACCGCTTCGGGCACCTGCGCGCCGCCGAGCCGCTCGGGAAATCCCGCGCCGTCCCAGCTTTCGAAGATGTGCCGCAGCGACGCCTGGGTGACATCGTCGAGACCCAGCATGCGGGCGATTTCCCCCGACACTTCGCAGTGAATCTGCACAAGCGGCTGGATGGCCGCCTCGAGGCGCCCCTGCGCTTCGGCTTCGCCGCCCCAGCCGGGCCGCATGGCAAGCATCGCCGCGCGGCTGCCGATGTCGTCGCCGAGCCAGTCGGCAAAACCCGCTGCATTAGCCGTGCAACCGGACCAGCGCAGCAGCGACACTTCCCGCACCACCCGGCATTGCGCGTCGTCACGGCCGCCTTCGGCGGCGAGCCGCGCCGCCAGCCAGCTGGTGCGCAGCGAGTGGTCCGTCGGCTGACCCATGCTGAGGTCGCCAATAAAGGCCAGCGCCTTCACGGCATCCAGCACACCGATTGTTGAAGCATCTGCCATAGGTATCGCCCTGTTTCCGTTGAACCCGCGCGCCGTCGCGCGTCGCGGGATTACGCCAGCGCCTCGGTCATTTGACCGATACAGGCGCGCGCGGGATCAGCGCATCCTTCAGTCCGCGGTCTGACTGCGCAGTCAGACCGATTTCCCAACGAGGACCGATATTATGAATACCCTGTTCAAAAAGTGCCTGGCCGCCACGCTGATGTTCGGCAGCCTTCTGTCCATCAGCGCGCTGACGCCTGCCGCCGCCGCTCCCGCCGACGATCTGAAGGGCAAGAATGTCGTGCTGGTGCACGGCGCGTTTGCCGACGGCTCGAGCTGGGACAAGGTGATTCCGCTCTTGCAGGCAAAGGGCCTGCACGTCGTGGCGGTACAGAATCCGCTCAGTTCGCTCGACGGCGACGTGGCCGCCACGCGCCGCGCCATCGAGCAGCAGGACGGCCCGGTGATCCTGGTCGGCCACTCGTGGGCCGGCGCGGTGATCACGCAGGCGGGCAACGACGACAAGGTCAAGGCGCTCGTCTATGTGGCGGCGTTCGCGCCGCAGAAGGACCAGTCGATCAACGACATCCTGAAGGGCAAACCGGCGCCGGTGTGGGCGCCCGCGCTGCAAAAGGACTCCGCCGGCTATCTGACGCTCTCGACCGACGCGATCATCCACGACTTCGCGCAGGACCTGCCGGTTGCACAGGCCCGTCTCGTCGCCGCGACGCAAGGCCCGTGGTTTGCCGGCTGCACCGACGACAAGGTGACGCAACCGGCCTGGCAAAGCAAGCCGTCGTGGTTCGTGCTGACGCAGAAGGACCGCATGATCCCGCCGGAACTGCAGGCTGCGATGGCCGCGCAGATTGGCGCGACCGTGGTCAAGGTGGATGCGAGCCACGTGGCGATGCTGTCGAAGCCGGCTGATGTGGCGGCGGCGATCATCGACGCGGCGCGCACGGTCAAGTAGCTAGCCGCCCGCCGGCACCGCACGCCGCCCGGTCGAGCCGCGTATCACCAGTTCGCCGGGCAGCACCAGCGTGCGGGTCGACATGGACGGATCGGCCAGCCGCTGCATCAATAGCTGCATCGCGTTCTTGCCGATCTCGTAGACGGGCTGCGCAATCACAGTCACGCCCGGCGAGACGAGCTCCGTCCACGCGTCGTTGTCGAAACCGGCCAGCGCGACTTCAGAAGGCGTGGCGCTGGCCGCCCACTTTGCCCTCATCGCCCGATAAGCGCCGAGCAGCAGCAAGCCGTTGCTCGCCACAATCGCATCGGGCCGCACGCCGGGCTCGCCCGCCAGCCACGCGCCGACATGCAGCAGCGCGCTTTCCGGATTCGGCTCGACGAACTCGGCCTGCGCCGGCAGATCATGCCGGCGCAGCGCCTCCATGAAACCTTCGTGCCGCTCACGGCCTGTGGTACTGGCATTGCCGAACAGGCCGGCAATGCGCCGGTAGCCGCGTTCGACCAGATGCTCGACGAGGCGCGCCGAGGCGTCGCGATTGTCGAGCACCACCGCGTCCGCGCTGCCTGCCGGCCCGGCGCGGTCGATCATCACCACCGGAAAGTCATAGGCCTGGGCCTTGAAGCGCTGCGCGGCGTCGTGGGTCGGCGAGTAGATCACGCCGGTCACGCGCTCCTCCTCCATCAGCCGCAGATACATGGCCTCCTTCTCGGGATTCTCGTCCGTGTTGCAGAGGATCACGCGCAAGCCCTGCTGATACGCGGCATCTTCCACCGCGCGGCTGACCTCGGTAAAGAACGGGTTGCGCACATCCGAGACGATCAGGCCAATGGTCGCGGTGTCCCCCGAACGCAACCGGCGCGCCGCCGCGTTGGGCCGGTAGCCCAATTGCTCGATGGCGCTCAGCACGCGTTGCCGCACCGCGTCGCGCACCGGGCCGTTATTCGACAGCACACGCGAAACCGTGGTGACCGACACCCCTGCCGCCTGGGCAACATCCTTGATTCGTAGATTCATGAAAGTGGTATCGATTCCTTATACCGATCGGTATTTTCCCTGGATTCTATTTTTATCTGAACTACGGCCGTCCCACGCCCAACACTTGAGGCGCGGCCCTCCCAGACCATTCTACCTGGCTTTGCGCCGATCTCATTGATTTTCGCCAGGGGAGCGAAAGCTTGACTCTCAATGTGGTATCGATTCCAATACGAACACTTTAACGATTCGATCCAGGAGACGCGATGCCGTCGCTGCTTACCGCAGAGTTGGTCCGACTCAACGCCCGCGCCAGCTCGAAACACGACGCGATTGTCCAGGCGGGCGAGTTGCTGGCCGCTGCGGGTTTTATCGAGCCTGGCTATCTCGAGAGCCTGCACGGCCGCGAGAAAGTCTCGAACACCTACCTCGGCAACGGCGTCGCCATTCCGCACGGCATGCAGGAAGACCGTCACCTGATCCGTCGCACGGGCGTGGCGGTGTTGCAATTGCCCGAGGGTGTCGAGTGGCACGACGGCGAGCGCGCCAAGCTGGTGGTGGCCATTGCCGCACAGTCCGACGAGCACATCGCGCTGCTGCAACGTCTGACGCGCCTGATCGGCGATCCGCAGCAACTGCACACACTGGTCGAAGCACGCGAGCCGCAGATTCTGGTCGACGCATTGAACGGCACGGCCGAAGCGCATGTCAGCGTTGTCCGCTCCACGCCGGCCGACTTCGAGCAGCGCGTCGAACTGGTGCTCGACTACCCGCACGGTTTGCACGCCCGGCCCGCGAGCGCCTGGGTCGCGACCTCGAAGCGCTATCAGGCTGCCTTGCGGGTGCGTAACGGCGATGTTGCCGCCGATCCGAAGAACCTCGTCAGCCTGCTGCAACTCGGCGCGACCGCGCATGCGAAACTCGTGCTGTCCGCGCAGGGCGTCGACGCGGTGGATGCCCTCGCGGCCCTGAAGCGGACCATCGAAGCGCTCTCAGCCGAAGAGCATGAGCGCGCCGCAGCGGCCCGCGCCCGCCGCCAGAAGGCACAACCGGTACTGTGGACGCCGCTCGATCCCGCCGATGTCTTCGAAGGCGTCAGCGCCGGCCCCGGTTTCTCGATTGGCCCGGTGCGCGTGCTGCGCGCCACACAACTGGAAATCGAGGACCGTCCCGGCAACACCGTCGAAGCCACTCATCGGCTCGACGACGCGCTGCGCAACACCGCGAACGAACTCGAAGCGCTCGCCCGCGAAACCTCGGCGCGTCTCGGTGCGGCAGAGGGCGAAATCTTCGCCGCGCACCGCGAACTGCTGAACGACACCGAACTGCTGGGCCACGCCGCGCGCCTGCTGCTCGACGGCCACGGCGTGGCCTGGTCGTGGCATCAGGCGGCCGAGCAACAGGCTGCCCGCCTCGCGGCCCTGCCCGATCCGCTGCTGGCCTCGCGCGCCACCGACTTGCGCGACGTCGCGCGGCGCGTGCTGAAACATCTTGGCGAAGACGTCGCCGCACCGGCGCGCCTCGACACGCCCGCCATCCTGATTGCCGAAGACCTCACGCCGTCCGACACCGCGATGCTCGACCCGGCCGTGACCCTCGGCTTTTGCACGGTGTCCGGCGGCCCGACCTCGCATACCGCGATTCTCGCCCGCACGCTCGGCGTGCCGGCCGCCGTCGCCTGCGGCGCGGGGTTGATGCAGATTGCCGACGGCAGTGAAGCGGTGCTCGACGGCACTTCGGGGCGTCTGTATGTCGGCGTGTCGCCCAACGACCGCGAGCGCGCACGGCAGACGCAATTGCAACTCGCCGGGCAGGCCGAGCGCGCCGCCGCCAATCGCGCACTACCCGCCGCGACGCTCGACGGCCACGTGCTGGAGATCGGCGCGAACATCACGCGTCCGGAGCAGGTGCGCGACGCGATTGCCAACGGCGCGGACGGCGTCGGCCTGATGCGCACCGAGTTCCTGTTCCTCGAACGTCACGACGCGCCGAGCGAAGACGAACAGTACGATACCTACCGCCGCATGATCGAAGCCAGCGGCGGGCGTCAGTTGATCATCCGCACGCTCGATATCGGTGGCGACAAGCAGGTGCCGTATCTGAACCTGCCGCACGAATCGAATCCATTTCTCGGCGTGCGCGGTGTGCGTCTGTGCCTGCGCCGCCCCGACCTGTTCATCCCGCAGCTGCGAGCGCTCTATCGCGCCGCGAAGGAAGGTCCGCTGTGGATCATGTTCCCGATGGTCTCGACGCTCGACGAAGCCCGCCAGGCGATCGCGCTCGCGGAAACCGTGCGCGCCGAACTCGACGCGCCCAAGGTGCCGCTCGGCATCATGGTCGAAACGCCGTCGGCCGCCGCGTTCGCGGATCACTTCGCGGCGCTGGTCGACTTCTTCTCGATCGGCACCAACGACCTGACGCAATACGTGCTGGCCGTAGACCGCGAACATCCGGAGCTCGCGCGCATGGCTGAGAGCCTGCACCCGGCCGTGCTGCGCATGATCAAGCAGACCGTCGACGGCGCGCGGCGCCATCGAAAGTGGGTCGGCGTATGCGGGGGTCTCGCGGGCGATCCGCTCGGCGCGTCGATTCTCGCGGGTCTCGGCGTCGATGAACTGTCGATGAGCGCCCGCGATATCCCCGCCGTGAAAACGCGGCTGCGCGGCGCACGACTCGATGCGCTGCAGGCGCTGGCCCGGCGCGCGCTCGATTGCGAAGACGTCGAGGCCGTGCGCGCGCTCGACAACGCAGAGATCAAGGCCGCCGCATGAACACCGTTGTGACTGTCACGCCGAATCCGGCGCTCGATCAAACCGTGTGCGTCGAAAACCTCGCCCTCGGCGAAGTGAATCTCGCCGCCTCGCTCGAATTCAATGCGGGCGGCAAAGGCGTCAACGTGGCCGGGTGCCTCGCCGACTACGGCATCGAGACTATCGCCACGGGCCTGCTCGGCTCGGACGATGCGACCGCCTTCGATGCGATGTTCGCCGAGAAAAACATCGTGGACCGTTTCGTGCGCATCGCCGGCCGGCCGCGCATCAACGTGAAGCTGGTGGATAGTGCACGCCACGAAACCACCGACATCAATGTGGCCACCTCACTCGCCACCTCGTTGCCGACCACGGCCGACGTCGAAGCGCTGGAGCAGCGCATTGCCGAGCTGGCCGTAGCGGGCCGCTGGTTCGTGCTGGCGGGCAGCCTGCCGCCGGGCGTTGAGGCGTCCTTTTACCGGCGCGTGACGCGGGCCTTGCATGCGGCCGGTGCGCGTGTCGCGCTGGACACGAGCGGCGCGCCGCTCGCCGATGCGCTCGCCGCCACCGACGCCGAGGAACTGCCTGACCTGATCAAGCCGAACCGGGCCGAACTGGAAGCGGCGCTCGGCCGCACCTTCGCGGACGAAGACGCGCTGGTCCAGGCGGCCTGCGAACTGGTGAAGCGCGGCATTGAGTACGTCGTGGTGTCGCTCGGCGAGCGCGGCGCACTGGGCCTCACGCGCGCCGCGAACGTCTCAGGCGCGTCGAATGCATCCCCCGCCGCCGACGGCGCGGCCGACAGCGCGGCCAGATACGCAGGCTGGCACGCCGCGCCGCTGCGCGTGCCCGTCGCCAGCACCGTCGGCGCCGGCGACGCACTTGTGGCAGGACTGATCGCGAGCCTCGTCGAAGCGCGCCCGTGGCACGAACTCGGCCAGCGCGCCACCGCCTTCGCCGCCGGCAAGCTCGCGCGCGTCGGCCCGCATCTGCCGGACCACCCGACCCTCGACGCCCTCGCCGCGCGGGTCCAGGTGGCCAGCTTCAACGTTGCCGCAGATGCGCGGCACGTCACCCCACACCAAGCCGTACCAAC
Source organism: Burkholderia sp. 4M9327F10 (assembly GCF_005503145.1). Taxonomy (GTDB): domain Bacteria; phylum Pseudomonadota; class Gammaproteobacteria; order Burkholderiales; family Burkholderiaceae; genus Paraburkholderia. The sequence goes on from NZ_SCNV01000001.1 coordinate 399,541, forward strand.
CTGAGAGAGCCATGGACAAGCTGATTGGACTGGTGTCGTCCCCACAACAGAGCGCAACGCCGGCCGTCGCGGCGCAAGCGCTGAACCGCGCCGCACAGAAACGCGGCGCCACCCTCGCCGTCGAAACGCGTAGCGCGCTCGGCGTGCAGGATCCACTCACGGTCGCACAGATCGCCACGGCGCACAGTGTGCTGATTGCCGCCGACGCCGGTGCCGAGGTCGACGAAACGCCCTTCGCGGGCAAGACCATTCACCGCGTGTCGCTCGACGATGCGATCCGTGAGGCCGACGCGGTGCTGGCGCGCGTGGCAAGCCTTGCTGCAGTCAATGCAAGCGCAGCGCCGCAAGCGGCAACCTCCACGGCGAACGCAGCCCCGCGCACGCTAAAGATAGTGGCGATCACCTCGTGTCCTACCGGCATCGCCCACACCTTCATGGCCGCTGAGGGCCTCGCGCAAGGTGCGAAGTCGCTCGGCCACGAGATTCATGTGGAAACGCAAGGCTCGGTCGGCGCACAAAACCGCTTGAGCGACGAGCAGATCGCTGCCGCCGACCTCGTGGTGATCGCCGCCGATACCCAGGTCGACAAGAGCCGCTTTCGCGGCAAGCGCCTCTATGAAACCGGCACCAAAGGCGCTATCGGCAAAGGCGCGGCGCTGATCGAACGGGCCATCGCCGAAGCGCAGATCGAAGGCGGCGCGGGCGGCGTGCAGTCCGCGCCGCAGCAATCCGGCGCGGCCGCGGGTACGGCCCTGGCCGATCAGGTCGCGGCGGCCAAGAAGCAGCGTTCGGCGAAGTCGTCCGGCCCATACCGGCATCTGATGACCGGCGTCTCGTTCATGCTGCCGTTCGTCGTCGCGGGTGGCCTCCTGATCGCCATTTCGTTTGCGCTCGGCGGCATCTATGCCTTCGACGACGCGCACAAAGGCACGCTCGCATGGGCGCTGTTCCAGATCGGTGCGAAGTCGGCCTTTGCGCTGATCGTGCCGGTGTTGTCCGGGTACATCGCATACTCGATTGCCGACCGGCCCGGCATCACGCCCGGCATGGTGGGCGGCATGCTCGCCGCGAGCCTGGGCGCGGGCTTTCTCGGCGGCATCATCTCGGGTTTCCTCGCGGGTTATACCGCACTCCTCATTAGCCGCAAGCTGAAACTGCACCGCAACCTCGAAGGCCTGAAACCGGTCCTGATCATTCCGCTAATGTCGACGCTGGTGGTCGGCCTGTTGATGATCTATGTGGTGGGCACTCCGGTGGCCAGCGCACTGCATGGCCTCGAGAACTGGCTGCGTTCGATGCAGACCGGCAGCGCCGTTACGCTCGGCCTGCTGCTCGGCGCGATGATGGCCTTCGACATGGGCGGTCCGGTCAACAAGGCGGCCTATGCATTCAGCACCGGCCTGATCGCAAGCCAGGTCTATACGCCGATGGCGGCGGCAATGGCAGCAGGGATGACGCCGCCGCTCGGCATCGCGCTCGCCACGTGGATCTTCCGCAACCGCTTTGTGCTGGATGAACGCGAAGCGGGCAATGCAGCAGCCGTACTCGGCATGGCATTCATTACCGAAGGCGCGATTCCGTTTGCAGCCCGCGACCCGATGCGGATCATTCCGGCGTGCGTGGCAGGCTCGGCGATTACGGGCGCGATTTCGATGGCCGCAGGCGTGGAACTGAAGGTGCCTCACGGCGGTATTTTCGTGTTGCCCATTCCGAATGCTGTCACGCATCTTGGCATGTACGTCGTGGCGATCGCGGTTGGAACGCTCGTCACCGCGGTGGCGGTCGGCTTGCTGAAACGCCCGCTCAGCGCGGGCGCCGCCGTTGCCTCGGCCTGAGCGCAGGTTGCCCCTCGGCCCCGAACGTTCAACTCTGCGCAGCGGCACGGTCGTCATGACACACGAGCACAGCGAGACGTATAGAGGCTACCGGATACGGGTAGAAGGCGTCCCGGGAGACGGCCACGGCCTGAAGATTCGCCGCACGCTCGCACGGCAACTGGGCGATCATCATGCCGCCCGTTACGAGCACGAAGCGCCCGGCGTGCACCCGGCAGACGCGCTTGACGACGCCTTTGCTGACGCGATCCGCGACGCACGTGAAGCGGTAGACCGCCTGCTCGGCGGCTGGCATTCTGCGTACGCTTAGGTAAAGAGCGACGCAGAACGTGAAAGCCGTGGGACGGTCATGGGTTGACCGTCCCCCCCGCTCAGATCACCAGACGCGAGATCTTCGAGCCTTCCAGCGAGACACCCGCCATCAGCCCTGCGTTGGTCAGCACAAAGGCCTGTACCGGGCTCGTTGCGGTCGAGGTGTCGATATCGCCGTTCGCCCCCACCTTGACGACCGCCACGGTCGCATCCGCACCCGCCGCCCAACCCTGGCTTTCGCGGAATTTATTGAGCGCGTCCTGCGTCATGAACAGGAACACAATCGCCTTGGATTGCGCACCAATCTGCAGACCGAAGGATCCCGCAGCAATGCTGTAGTAACCGGTGGTTCGCCCTGCCACGCGCAGTGCGCCCTGCCCGTACTGACCGCCCACCCAGAAGCCGGCGGCGATAACCGAGGGGAACACCAGCACGCCTTGTGCCTTGGAGAGGAGCTCGCGAGAGCCGTGCACGGTGTCATATAGGCGGGACAGTGTCGAGTCGACCCCGGCGTTGATGGTCTGACGCTTGCCCGCGTCGGTAGACGAGCCGGTGTCGGAGGACGGCGGAGTCGTCGTGCAGCCAGCTAGCGCGAGACCTGTCGAGGCAAGCGCTGCGCTTGTCGAGAGAATAAATTGTCGGCGACGCATGGTGGATTCCTTCTCTTATGTGAATGGGACAGTTGAGCCGCGGCCAACCGGGACAACAATTACCGGTAGCGGCACCCGATCTGGTCTTTGTTCATGTACCCTCCCTGAACGGTAAGCCTGTCATTCGCAGCTACACCCGTAGTCGCAAAATGCGGGCCACGTCGCCCCATGGCTGCCTGCGCAGGCGCCAACAGGCAATCGGGCCGCTCAAGGCGGGGCTAAGAACAAGGAAAGAGACGAAGAAGAAGGCGTGTAGCGAAGTGCGGGCTTCAAACGCCCAGGCAGGGAAAAAATGACATACACCCGGTATGTCTTACGCGGGGGCTTGCAGTGATGGCCGGCTTCGCTAGCGTCGCGGCCGGCGGTTCTTCCAGTTTTGCACCAGCAGCGCCACCATGCCGCCTAAGGCCAGCGTCGCCACATAACCGGCCATGCGCACCACTGCCTCGCCATACTGGCCGGCAAACACCGCGGCGAGCATCGCCACGATAAAGACCGCAAGCAATCCGAGTAGTGGTTTCATCTAAGAGCCCCTCCGCAGTTGGCTCAAGAACCAGCGTCACATCTGAATAAGAAGCGTAATGGATGAAACGCGCAAGTGCGGCAAACCCGAAACGTTGGCGACGGCTGGTTGCGAGCGAACGGCTGGCGGTTGCCTGCTTAAGGATCGCGCAGTTCGCCGCAACCGCCGTGTGCCTGGCTGCCAAAACCTAGCTTCCAGAATAGAGATTGCAGAAGCTGACCGGACCGACGCAATCCGCTGCCTTGAGCGGCATGTGGGCACCGCTTGAACTGGAGCCCGACATGGCGCCGCCCACGCTCGCCGCATCGACGGACGCGTCATTCGCGACGCGCTCGTTGCCTTGAGCGGCAAGCTTCGCTTCGGCAGCCTGAACGTCGGCCGGATAGCTCGTGTCGCTCGACGCGGCGGGATTGTAGCCGGCTTGCTCGACACGCACGAGGTCGGCGTAGACCTCGGCACGGCTCGTTCCCTGTGCGAAGGCAGTTGAAAACACGCCCGTCGAAGCGAGAAGGGCAACCGAAAGGGTGATCTTTGCAAAGCTTTTCATTTCAAACTCCTAACTGATAGTGGGTGGGTGACGCATTCATCGAGGTGAACATCAAAACTGCGTCGGGTATTCCAGATTTTTCAACAAAATCTAAACAGAAATATCTTTCTCTTACTGATTCGCACTACTACCTGATTCGTAGACGGCAGCAATCTTGCCGTCATTTGCCGACGATGCCCGCGCCTGTTGCTGCAGCCGCTCCACCTGTTGCGCGAAGATCGGGTTGACGTCCGGGTATGACGAGTCGGTCACATAGCCAAGACCGTTTTGTTGCGCTTCGATCAGTTCCCGATACACCTGAGCCCGTGTCTTTCCTTCGGCGAAAGCGCTCGATGAAGCGAGTACGGCGACAGACAACACGGCAAATGCGATTTTCTTCATGATGAACTCCAGTGAGTTTGGGTCGGCCTACGTGATGGAGAACCCAACTTGCACAGGGTTTATTCCCGGCAAAGCAAAAAAAGACGTGCAACGGAACGTCGCTATGCGCCTGGAACGCCGTTTAAGCGCGAAACGCAAGATCCCGGGGAATAAACCGCCTCGTCATCGTGTTAGCGCAATTGGCACAGGCTGATCCTTGCGGACGCGCCAGCGGTTGTGCGTCGAAGCATGGCTCTGCATGCCATTTTCGTCAGAGGAAACGCTGGTCAGGATGAAAGCGCTGTTGGGCAGGCGTTCGAATGCGTCTTGTCCGAGGACGCGAGGACGATGCTGGGGAATACCGGTTGCAAGGCCGCACGCCACCGCCTGGCACTCGACGCAGCAGAGTGGCTACCAGTCAAGCGCCACCGCATGGGCTGTCCGGCTCGGCGCACCACCCGGTCCGGCAGGATCGGGATTGCCGAAACGCGGCAGGGCGCCGTCCGAACGGGCACGCTCGACCTCCATGCGTACCTCGGCGCGGGTTTTCGGCGCCTGAGTCGACACCGTTGGCGTCGGCGCGCGCACGGGATCGCTTTGCGTCGTCTGCACAACGTGTGTCGCCGGCGGTGGGAGCGCAACCGATTGCGCGGAGGCTGACACTTCGGCGGCTGGCTGGGCCAACACGGGCGAAGCAATAGCTAACTGCGGACTCGCCGGAATGGAACGTGATTCTTCAGGCTTATTGCTCGTTCCGCTTGCCGATTCGACTTCGGGCGTCCACGTACTCCGCGCGTATTGCGGCGGACGACCCGCACGCTCGTGGCTCAACGCCAGGACGCGGTGCGCATGCTCCATTGGAGACGAGGATCGCGAGGCAAACCGATGCGGGTGCAACGTTGCCGGTGCCTCGACCACATGCCCAGGCGGCAACGCACGGTTCACGCCGCCTTCGCGCGCCTGCAATTCGCTTTGCAGCGCGATGAGCCGCGGATCGTCTTTGTAAAGCGTCTGCTCTGCACCCAGCAACACCCTCGCCGAAGCAAGGTCGTTACGTTGCAGGCTTGCGCGAACAGCATCAAGAACGGCCGCATGGCTCGCGTCCAAACGGCGATCTGCCTGGACCGCGACCTTGCCCGTCGCCAGCCATGCGGCATGCGGACCATCCGGAGCACCGGCAGGCAGCACGCCCCGATGCTCAAAACTGGCCGGATCGGCGGGCAAGCCGCCCTTGCCCGGACGCAGCATAAAGACTGTGACCGTGAGCGCGCCCATCAGAACGCTAGCCAGAATCGCTACCTTTGGATTGCCGATCGGGTTTGTGATCATGAAGCCGGTTCCGTTAAGCCTTGGACGGGATACGCGCATTGCCGCGTCGCGCTATGTCCACGCGCTTTATCCAAGCGCTGTGTCCACGGTATGCCTCTACCCAGGTAACGTACGGAGTCACATATCGATTGGATGCGTCAAGCTTTAGTCGCTATCCGCCAACATCAGGGTTGCAGCCGGTGTGCAATCAGGATCCCGCCTCCCCCGGCTGGGCCGCGGGCACCGTGGGCTGCGCCGCTTCCACCACCTCGGTGAGATCCCGTCCGCGTGTCTCCGGCAGCATCCATGCCGCTGCCACCACCAGAAAGTACGACAGCGCCGCGCACAATCCCATTGCCGCGCCCAACGGCATGCTCGCACTCAGGACGCCGACTAGCGTCGGCATCACCGCGCCCAGTGCGCGACCCGCGTTACCGCAGAGGCCCTGCGCCGAGCCGCGGATGCTGGTCGGGAACAGCTCCGCGATATACGCCCCCGTGCCGGCTGCCGTCCCCGATTGCAAGGTACCCAGTACGAAGCCGAACAACATCGTCACGCCAAGACCGATCGGCGCAAAGGTATAGATCGCGACAGCAACAGCCTGGCAGCAGGCGATGGTGATAAACGTACGGCGGCGTCCGAAGCGATCGGCCATCCAGCCGTTCAGAAACGCTCCTGCGAAAGAGCCCAGGATATTCAACGCCAGATAACCGCCGACGTCATTGATCGACAGATGCAAGCCGAGCTTCAGATAGGCGGGCAGCCATGTGATCATCACATAGTTGCCGCCGTAGATACCGAACGTGAGCAGAATGGCTTTGAGGGTGGTGCCGCGCAACGGCGCTGCAAACACGTCCCACATGCTCGCAGTACTGCGTTGGCGCTGCGCGTGTGTCCTGGCATAGACAGGCGCCTCCTGAATATTGCGCCGGATCCATAACACCAGCACGGCGGGCAAAATCCCCAGGCCAAACAGGACACGCCATGCGATAGCCGCAGGCAGATAGTCGAACATGACGGTAGACAACAGGACGGCAATGCCGTAGCCGACCGCCCAGCCCGCCTGCAGCGCGCCCACCACCCGGCCGCGCACTTCACGGTTGATGGTTTCGCTGATCAGAACCGCACCCACTGCCCACTCGCCGCCGAAGCCGATGCCTTGCAGGCTACGCGTCAGCATGAGTTGCCAGAACGAACCGGTGAAGGCGGACAGCAGCGTGAACGCGGAAAACCATACGATCGTCCACTGCAGCACGCGCACGCGGCCATAACGGTCGGCCAGAATACCCGCGCCCCAGCCGCCCAGCGCCGCCATGATGAGCACCGTCGTGCCCAGCAGTCCCGCTTGCCCGCGCGTCATGCCCCACAGCGCGATCAAGGTCGGAATCGCAAGGGCATACATCTGGGTGTCCATGGCGTCGAGGCCCCAGCCGCTGAAACAGGCCCAGAAGGTGCGCTTCTCGGGCGTCGACAATTGCGTGAACCACTTCAGCATTGCGTGTCTCCTGTGGGGTCGGCGACAAGCGGCGACCCTCTATATCTCTGTGGCAGGCGGCTATTCCGGTCCGCGCCCATCCGATGAGCATAATAGTGGCACGCAGGCGGTCACATCCGCTAGCCAACACGGTTGCGATCTCTTTTGTTTGTCATCTATTTTGCTTATCCCTACCCCGCGGTGCGTCTCCGGTCGCGCTGTTCAAACGTCGTGCCCGGGATTGTCATAAAACCTTATTCAAGCGGCGCTTTGTGACATCTGCGCTGGGCGCTCCCGCAACATGACGATCACATCAAGCCGCTTTTCACGCGTCGAATCTGGTTAACCCGCACTTTCGGAGCGCAGTGGCTTTTCTATATCTTCGCGTCTCAACGTATCGTGGTTCGTCTCCGATGCAACCCGATACGGAACAGGACGCCGCTCAAAAAAAAACAAACCGGTTCATTCGATTTGCAGTACTAAAACAAGTAAGGAGATCTTCAAGCATGAGAAACAAGCAGCGCACGTTGGCGGTCCTCGTCGGGGCCTGCGTGACGACAGCGGCACACGCGCAGAGCAGCGTCACCCTGTTCGGCATGGTGGATACCGGTATTACCTACGTCAGCAATCAGTCCGGTCAACATAACGTGAAAATGGACGACGGGGTCAACGGACCGAATCTCTGGGGTTTCCGCGGCGTTGAGGACCTGGGTGGCGGTACCAAGGCCATCTTCGAACTGGTCGACCAGTTTCAGGTCGACAACGGCGAGTTCATGCCGAATTCGAGCCTGTTTAGCCGGCTTTCGTTTGTCGGGCTGGTGGACGACAAGCTCGGCAAGGTCACGATGGGGAACCAGTACGACTTCATGACCGACTCGCTCTACTTCGCCGGTGACGATCCGGCGGAACTCTCCGGACACTTTTACGACTTCCGCGCCGGCCCGTTCACGAAGCTCGATCTGCCCAGCAACGCGACCGGTGCTTTCGACTGGGACCGCATGGCTGGCGAGCGCGTAACGAATTCGCTCAAGTACGTCTCACCGGTCTTCGCGGGTTTCAGCGCAGGCGCGATGTATGGCTTTGGCGGCGTAGCCGGATCGATCGGCGCGGGCAACTCCACGAGCTTCGCGCTCAACTATGCTGCCGCGTCGTTCGGCGCCAACGCGGCCTTTACCAACATCAAGTACTACACGGCCGGATCGCCGCAAGTCAGTGTGCGTAACTGGGGTGTGGGCACGCATTACCGCTTCGGCGGCTGGGTAGCGAATGCTTTGTTCACGACGGTCCACAACTCCGCCAACGGTGCTGCGGTGTATGAAGGCTCGGCCGGCGTGCACTATAACTTCACGCCTGAGCTGAGTGCAGGTGCCTCGTACATGTACATGAAAGGCAATGAGACCGTCGACAACAATCACGCTCACCAGATTGCCGGCATCCTCGACTACGCACTCTCCAAGAGCACCGACGTGTACGTACTTGGCGTCTATCAACGGGCCAATTCCGGCGCAGACGCGCAAATCAACGGCATGAACGATTCGGGTGACGCCTCGGACACGCCGACCCAGGCCGTTGTCCGGGTCGGTCTGCACACCCGCTTCTAGGCACGAGGCATCCTCGTTCCAGTGGCCGCGATCACGCTTGCGGGATCGCGGCCACTGCCGTTGAAGCGGGTCCGGTTCCTGCAATGAGCGCCGCGATCATGCAGACGGCCGGTTTAAGCGCGATGCCGCTCCGCGCTATGCCGGCTCCATGCCATGACGACGCTTGGCGGCGTCAGCCTCGGGTGAGGCCAGGAAGGCGAGCAGCGCCGCCACAGCCGCTTGCTGCGGCGAGCTCCTGCATACCGCCGCCGAGAAAACGGTAACGGCCTCGATCTCTGGCGGCAAGGAGCCGATCACATCGATACCCGGCAAGTGCATCAACTCGCTCCATTGCTGGAAACCCAGTTCGACCTCCCCGCGTGCGATCAGCGTGCCCACCGGCACACCGGGGGGAGCCTGCACGATGCGCGGCGCGATCGTCTCAGCGATATCCCAGCGCTCGAACAGGCGAGCCAGGTGCGAACCGCTCGGTCCCGTCGAATAGCCGATGCTGCGCGCGGCCAGAATGGCATCGCGCAGCGACCTTTCAGTGCGGATGTCGGGGCGCGGCGCGCCGCTTGCCACCGCCACAGCCACGCCCGAACGGGCCAGATCGACCTTGCTCCCCGGATCGATCCTGCCGGCATCGGCCAGCCGATCGATTGCGTCGGCTGCAAGCACGGCCACGTCGAACGGCTCGCCGTCCTGCACACGCCGGGCAGCCTCAACGCCTCCGACCGACTCGATGACGACCCGCTGCCCAGAACGCCAGTGATACTCTTCGACGAGTTCGGCCAGCACGCCACGGGTGGCCATCGAAGAGATGCCGGCAAGCGGCTTCGAAATCTGATCCATGACCCGGTTTGCCGTCATGTTCAGTCGAGATAGCGCAGCCCGGCTTGCCGCAACGGTTCGCGCATGTTGTACATGTCGAGACCAAGCACCCCGCTCGCCAGCTTCGCGCGCTTCTCGCTTTCGAGGGCTTCACGCGCCGCCGCCTTGTCGAGCACCTTCCGCGCGGATGCCGCGGGCACCACGGCCACACCATCATCGTCCGCGACGACCACGTCGCCTGGATTCACCAGCGCCCCAGCGCACACCACCGGTATGTTTACCGACCCAAGCGTCGCCTTGACCGTCCCTTTGGACGAGATCGCCTTGCTCCATACCGGGAAGCTCATCTCCGTGAGCACGCGCACATCGCGCACGCCTGCGTCGATAATGAGCCCCCGCGCGCCGCGCGCCTTGAAGCTCGTCGCCAGCAGGTCGCCAAAGAAGCCGTCAGTGGAATCCGCCGTGACCGCGGCAACGACGATATCGCCCGGCCGGATCTGCTCGGCCGCAACGTGCAGCATCCAGTTGTCACCCGGCTGCAGCAGGACCGTGACGACCGTGCCACCCACCTGCGCGCCAGAATAGATTGGACGCAGATAGGGCTTCATCAGGCCCACACGCCCCATCGCCTCGTGGACGGTCGCGGACCCGAGCGCGCCAAGCGCGGTGGCCGCATCGCCATCGGCGCGCTGAATGTTTCGGTATACGACTCCCAGTTCATACATGATCACTTTCCTTTCGTTTTGAGCGCTGCGTCGAGGCGCGGATAGACACGTCGTGCGTTACCCTCGTAGATCTTGTACCGCTCGTCTGCATCGATATGCGCGGCTTCGATATAGCGCTTCGTGTCGTCGAAATGGTTGCCCGTCTCCGGATCGATGCCACGCACCGCGCCGATCATCTCGCTCGCGAACAGGATGTTGTCCACGGGAATGACGCGCGTCAGCAGGTCGATGCCCGGCTGGTGATAAACACAGGTATCGAAGAAGACGTTGTTGAGCAAATGGTCCTTCAGCAACGGCTTTTTCAGCTCCTGCGCCAGCCCGCGGAAGCGGCCCCAGTGATACGGCACAGCGCCGCCGCCATGCGGGATCACAAAGCGCAGGCTTGGAAAATCGCGGAACAGGTCCGAGGTGAGGCACTGCATGAATGCCGTTGTGTCCGCGTTCAGGTAATGCGCGCCCGTGGTATGAAAGCACGCGTTGCAGCTCGTGCTGACGTGGATCATCGCGGGGATGTCGTACTCGACCATCTTCTCGTAGATCGGGTACCAGTAGCGGTCCGAAAGCGGCGGGCTGGTCCAATTCCCCCCCGACGGGTCCGGATTGAGGTTGACGGCAACGTTGCCGTACTGCTCCACACACCTGACGAGCTCGGGGATGCAGGTGGCGATATCCACGCCAGGGCTTTGCGGCAACATCGCAGCCGGAATGAAATGATCGGGAAAAAGCCGGCTCACGCGATGGCACAGCTCATTGCAGATCGCAGCCCAGGTGCTGGAGACTTCAAAATCCCCAATGTGATGCGCCATAAAGCTGGCACGAGGGCTAAAGATGGTCAGGTCGAGACCGCGCTCGCGCATCAGGCGCAACTGGTTGCTTTCAATCGACTCTCGCAACTCATCGTCGCTGATGTGCAATTCCGACACCATCGGCATCGCGGACGGTGTGCCAATGGCCGCAATCTGGCGGTTACGCCATGTCTCCAGCGCTTTCGGCGCGGTCGTGTAATGGCCGTGAATGTCGATGATCATCGTTGCTTCCAAAAAATGAATTCATTGCCGGCGCGCTTTCCTGAGTGTCCCGCGCGCCGGCTTCCCTAGTGTGCCGCGTTGACTTGCACAGCAGCCTCGGCGATTCTGGTGCGCTGGGCCAGCAAGATCGCAATCGCAGCCAGCGCGGCGGGAATGGCCAGCATGGCCAGAATCGCGCCAAACTGCCAGCCGAGCCCAAGCAGCGCGCCGCCGATAGCAGACCCGAAGATGCTGCCGAAGCGTCCCATGCCTAACATCCAGCTCACCCCGGTCGCACGCGCCGCGGTCGGGTACCGGCCCGGTGCAAAAGCATTCAGCCCGGTCTGCGCGCCACTCATGCAAAAGCCCGCGAGGAAAACCAGCAAGGTGAGCGACGAAGACAAAGCGCCGATCCATCCCAGACCGAGCACACACAGCGCGCCGCCGACATAGGCAGCACTGATCACGGGTGCCGGGCGGATCTTGTCCATCGTCCAGCCGACCAGAATCGCGCCAATCGTTCCGCCGATCTGGAACATGGCCGTAGTGTTGGCGGCCGTGGTCACACTCAGGCCGGCGTCCTTCATCAAGGTGGGCAGCCACCCGGTCAGCAGATAGATCACCAGAAGGCCCATGAAATAGGTGACCCACAAGGCCACCGTCATCAGGCCATAGCCGTGCGAGAACAGTACACCGATCGGCTTGCGCGTGGGCAACCGCGGTTCGTTGGAGACGAACACCTCGTCGCCGGAAAAGCGCGCGCCGCATACCCGGGCGAGGACAGCGCCGATACGCGCGGACGGTGCGCCGCGCACCGCCAGCAGACGGGCCGACTCCGGCAGCAGCCACAGTTGCAGCGGGATCAACGCCAACGGCAGGGCGCCACCGAAAATCAATACCGAGCGCCACCCGTGGGCGGGAATCAGCCAACCGGCAGCAAAGCCGATCAGGGCCGAGCCCAGGTTGAAACCGGTGAACATGATGGTGATCAGCAGCGAACGCTTGCGCTGTGGCGCGTATTCCGACAGGAGCGTCGTCGTATTGGGCATGGCGGCGCCGAGGCCGATGCCGGTCAGCAGTCGCAACAGGGCCATCGCCATCGGCGACTGGGTCAATGCCGTCGCAATCGTAAACACGCCAAACAGAGACACCGAGGCGATCAATACCCCCTTGCGCCCGACACGATCGGAAGCGGGCCCTGCTGCCAGGGCGCCGATCACCAGACCAATCGGCGCGGCGCTCATCACCAGGCCGAAAGCGGGGCGAGAAATGCCCCAGTCATGGATGATCGACGGCGCCACAAAACCCATGATGGCGACGTCCATCCCATCGGCAATCACCACGAGGAAACACAGCGCCACCAGTAGCCACTGGTAAGGCGCGATAGGTCGCTCGTCGATAAAGGCCTTGATATCGATCATCTTTCCATTTGTCATCACTACTGTCTCCGTCCCATGCAATAGGGTTGCGATTTATTTGCGTTGTTATGTGCGTGGTTATGTACGCTGGTACCGATCAACGCTTTGCTTTATCCGCACTGTCCCAATCGAGCTTTCCACCTGTCTTTCCCGCTACCGAATACAGTGCGCCGGGCGCGTTACGGGTGCGCTGGAAGGCTTCGAGGGTTTCTCCGCGCATTGCCGCGTAGATGTGCAGATTCGACACGCCGGTCACCGCCCCAAGCTTTTCGAGCATGAAGAAGATCACGCCGTAATGCAGCAGGCCGCGCCAGTCACGCCGGCGGATCAGATCCCGCTCCTCTTCGCTCAGGCCGGCCGCCTCGAAGCTGGTCTCGGGGTCGCGCTGGAAGGCTGTGCGATGGGCCGGCTCCACCATCCGATGCAGATAGTCGTTGATGCGGAACGCCTTCACTGCTGTCTCTAGCGTGAAGGGATAGGTGCCCTCGAGCTTCTCGACGCCGGTCAACTGAAGCGCCATCTGCTGCCGATGGCGTTCGAGAATCGCCGGGTTCGTCTCGCCAGCGGTGCTCTCGTAGATTGCGGTCGCAATGCCTGCCATCGACGGCAGGTAGTAGCTGCGATGCTTGCAGACGACGTTCGCCGGCAACGCCCCGCGCATGGTGAGCCACATGACAACCTCGGCGCCCTCGAATCCGCCAAGCTCGGCGTATTCGGCAATCGTCATCCCGGCCAGTTGCTCAGGGTCGCTTTCGAACAGGTCGAGAAAGCGCTGGTCCCAATCCGTATTGTTGAAACCGGCGCGCTCGCCATGCACCTGGTGCGACAAGCCACCTGTTGCGACGATCGCGACCTTGAGATCTTCAGGATAGCTTTCGATTGCGCGTCTTAGCGCCTGGCCCAGCTTGTAGAAACGTCGCGCACTGGGGATCGGCAATTGCAGCACGCCCATCTGCAACGGCACGAGCTTGACCGGCCATTCGGGCTTGTGCGGGAAAAGCATCGACAAGGGTGAAAAGCAGCCATGATCGAGCGCCTTGTTCTGAAAGAACGACATGTCGAACTCGTCGCTCATGAGCGAGTTGCCGATATGCGCGGCCAAACCCGGATGGCCTTTGATAGCGGGCAGATCGCGCGCCCCACCGCCCTCGTCGGCGACGGGCCACTCGGGCCCGACGCCTAGTGCAAACGCCGAGTAGTGATCGAAGAAAAACGAGGTGACATGATCGTTGTAGATGGTCAGGATCACGTCGGGACGCTTGTCGGCGAACCACTCGGCCAACGGTGCGAAGTTCTCGAAGATCGGCGCCCAGACGGGATCGTCACGCTTGTTCTTGTCGAAAGCAAAACCGATAGTGGGGGTGTGCGAGGCAGCGATGCCTCCGATGATCCTTGCCATACCTGTAGTCCTTGAAAAGCCCGCTCAAACCGCCAGAAAAACCGTCAAACCCTGCGAGTGCGGAATGCAGCAGGCGTTGCACGCCTTCGATGCGTCTCGATGCGATGCGTCACCGCGCAGGCGAAGCCAGCATCCTCTTCACGATGAGAGCAAGCGGAACCGTGAAGCAGAAGTGAGACATGAACCCGCCGATGATCACCGCGGGATCGTAGTAATTGGGGTGGTTGTCCGAGGCGATCGAGATGGCTACGTGCATTACGATCCAGGCGAAGATCGCGTAGAACAGCGCCACAAGCGTTGCCTCATATCCGCGCTGGCGGAAGTAAGGCCAGATCGCGGCGAACAGGATGCCCCACGCAATCGAGAAGGCGAAATGGATTCCAGTGCCGAGCACATAGGCCCAAAAACCTATCGATTCCTGAAATGCCTTGCCAAAGACCAGACCCGTGGCATTGCGCGGAATGCCGGCTAACGGCATCAGGTGTTGTGCGCCCACCCAGACAAGGGCCTCGTAAATCCAGATGCAGACAGCCCCTGTCAAACCTCCGGCGATGCCCGCCCGAATGATTGCCCGACGGCCCGGTTCTGCCGTTGCGTCCGACATCCAACTCCCGTTGAATCCGTTACCGCTTGTGCCAGGACCGCTGCGCATGTCTGTCTCCTTGAATACTCGGACTAAAGATAAACAAGTCGCATTGCTTGGCGAAAGTACGGGTTAACGCCAGGAAAGCACACTTATCGTGGGATCTTTGGCGCCGCTCTCATCACCGTTGCAAGGCTGGAAAACTCGGGAAGCCACGCCCATCAACGCAAAGACCCGGTCAGCCCGGATTTCCGGGCCAAAGCAGTCAAGACGCGGTGAACCAGGGCAGCCCATAAACAAATCAGATGGCGAAAGTACCAAGTCGCAAGACGCGAGTCGCGCGTGGTGAGGCGGTGAACATCTGGCTATACTTGCGCCAGACGAAACGGGTCGATCTGATTGCCGGCGCGCGGCATGGCTGCCGGCGTCAATCATGCCCCTGTCATCGGACTCCACGCATCGGCACCTCATCCGTGAGCAACAGCGAACTTCTCAATCTCGCCCATCTGCGTGCCTTCAAGCTCGTTGCCGATACGGGCAGCGCGACGCGCGCAGCCTCGGCACTGTTTCGGGCTCAATCCGCCGTCACGCGCTCGGTGCAGGAACTGGAAGCCGCACTCGGCGAACAGCTCTTCGAGCGCAAACCGTCGGGGATGTTGCCGACGCCAGTCGGCCGTGCCGTGCTCGAGCGTTGCGAGCGGATCTTTGCCGAACTCGAAGAGCTCGCGCGGTGGTGTGCCGTGCGGCAAGTCCGGCGACGCGCCCTCGCGGAAGGCACACTGCCGGCCTATCTGCTGAATGCACGCCGGCTCCAGTTGTTCGTCGCGCTCGCACGTCATCGGCACATGCCGACGGCTGCCAGCACGTTCGGCATCAGCCAGCCGGCCGTGAGCAGCGCCATCCGGGTCCTCGAAAGCGGCTCGGGGCTGCGCCTGTTCCATCGAAACCCGCGCGGCATTCTGCTGACCACCGAAGGTGAAACCTTCCTGCTGCATGTACGCCGTGCATTGAACGAGTTGCGGCATGTGCCGGACGATATCGCCGCGTTGCACGGCAGCATCCAGGGCGCGGTAACGGTCGGCGCGCTTCCGCTTGGCAGGACACTGATTCTTCCGAATGCGATTGCGCGGATGACCGCGCAGCATCCCGGCGTGCGCGTGGTAACGGACGAGAGTGCCTACGAAACGCTCGTCGCGGGGCTGCGTGCAGGCGACATCGACTTTATTCTGGGCGCGCTGCGTAGCAACGATGCGGCGAGTGGTCTTCAGAACGAGCGCCTGATGTCGGAGGAGATGGTGGTGCTGGTGCGCCGGGATCACCCTCTGGCAGCGGCAAGGCGGCTGACCATTGCGGACCTGCGCGATGCGCAATGGATACTGCCGCGCAGCCACGCCCCGGCACGCGCACTCTTCGAATCGCAGTTCCGCCGTTTGAAGCTGAGGCCGCCCATGCCTACCGTCGAAACGGCCGACCTTGCCGTGATTCGCGGCCTGCTGCTAGGGACCGACATGGTGGCGGCGCTGTCCGCGCAGCAGCTGTACCACGAGTGCGAATCCGGCCAGCTCGCGGTTCTCGACATTGCGCTGCATAACACCCAGCGCGACATCGGGCTCACGGTTCGCGCCGAGGGGACGCCTTCGCCCGCTGCGCGTGCACTTATCGACGCAATCCGGCTCTCGGTCTCCAACGTCCCGCGGGCAGTGCGAAGCGCCGATCGCAAATGAGCCTCGCCACAGACGGATGCCGTTACAGGCGGCCATAGCGTTCGCCCGGCATCTCATTGCGGCCAAAACTCCATCGCCCCTTCATTCCCGATTTCGGTAATAAGGCCCGATCCTTGTCGCTATTCATCGGATCAATCGACGGCGCAGTCAGTATGATCGACTGTGGGTAGCTACGACGATTGCGTTGTGGTTGCCCACACACATGCTCCAAACACACCGATAAACAAAATGCCAATAATTAAACTTCGAACGCTCGTAGCTTTCGCCGTGTTCGCCACGGATCTCGCCGCGCTCACGCCGGCTCATGCGGCACTGGGCAGCAGCCCGACATACGCCGTCATCTCTAACGCCGGTAACGCCGCAAGCAGCGCCACCGCGCGGCTCGCGCAAGGCGCGAGCAGTAGCGCAGGGGGCTACACCGTCAACCAGACCACGCTCGCCTCGGGCACCGTCGTCAACGAATACGTGACGGCCAACAACACCGTGTTCGCGCTGAGCTGGCAAGGCCCAACGCTAGCGCCGCTGCAAACGCTGCTCGGCGACTACTTTCCGACCTACGTGCAGGGTCTCTCCGCAGCGCATGCCGCGAACGGCGGCGGCTATGGGCCGGCGGCAGTTCGTCAGTCGGCGCTGGTAGTCGAAAGTGGCGGTCACATGGGCGCGTTCCACGGGCGCGCCTATTTGCCCCAGGCATTGCCGCAGGGCGTAAGCGCCGACGACATCAAATAAGCAACCAATAAAAATATCGAGGAAACACTATGCGCCAAATCGCGTGGATCATCGCCGCGACGCTCGGACTCTCCATGGCTGCCTGCGGCGGCGGAGGCGGAGGCAGCGACGCACCGGCAAGCACCGCTGTATCGGCTACCCCAGCGAGCAGCACCACGTCGTCGACCGGTTCGAGCACTACCACGAACACCAACGGCACGAACTCCAGCACCTCGTCAACCAACGTGCTGGCAGCGGACGCAACCGCCGTGCCGACGACTGCCGGCCTCACCAACACACTGGCGGTCTCGGTGTCGGGCACCGGCATCCATAATCAGCCCATGGTCAGCGTCACGATCTGCGGCAGCAACACGGGGGCCTCGGGTAACTGCACGACCATTCCGAATGCGATCGTCGATACCGGTTCGTACGGGCTGCGCCTGTTCCGCTCGGTCATTCCGGATGCGACATTCAATACGCTCGCAGCGGTGCCGGATTCGTCCAACCAGACGCTCGCCGAATGTGCCGGCTTTACCAGCGCTTACGGCTGGGGCACGGTGCACCTCGCGGACATCAAACTGTCCGGAGAAACCGCAACCGCAGTGCCGATTCACGTGTTGCAAGACCCGTCACTGACCACCGCCGTACCGAACACCTGCAAGTCCGGCACCGCGCTGACAACACCGGCCGCGCTCGGCGGAAACGGCATCATGGGCATTGGTGTGAATCTGCAGGACTGCGGGACCCCGTGCGCACTGGGGCTGGTATCCGGTGTGTATTACACGAACGCCGGCGCCGTCACGACGGTGCCCGTCAACCAGCAGGTGGCCAACCCCGCCGCGATGCTGGCGCAGGACAACAACGGCGTGATCCTGGAAATGGCGCAGGTCGCCGACAGCGGCAGCGCGACAGGGAGCGGCACCCTGGTGTTCGGCATCGATACGCAGAGCAACAACACGCTATCGGGTGCGGGCGCAACGCTATTCCCCAACGCGGCCGGCGGCAACTTCACGGCGGCCTACAACGGCACCACGTACACCAACGAAGCGTACTTCGATTCGGGATCGACCGCCCTGTTCCTCCAGGATACGTCGATTCCTCACGACGGCAGCAGTCTGCTCTATATACCGACCACCACGCAGGGCCGCACTGCTACGCTAAACGCCAGCGGTTCGAGCACTGTGACGCTCGGCTTCAACATTGCAAACGGGAACACGCTGAGTACGTCGGGCAACAACGCGTTCAACGACCTCGGCGTGTACGCAACAGGTGCGCTCGACTTCGGCCTGCCGGCCTTTTACGGACGGCATGTGTATTACGGCTTCCAGGGTCGCACCTCCACGGGCGGCGGTACCGGGCCTTACGTCGCTTATGTTTCGAACTGAGAACTGAGTCGCGTTTGATGGATTGATGATTTAACGCTGCGCGTTGGCGGGTCCAGCGGGATTCGCCAACGCGCGGCGCTACGGATGATCGGGCGCTCGCAATCAATCGTATTGCATGCGGTATTATGGTCAAAGGATTTAACATTCTCCGGTATTCTCCGGAGTAAAAACTCCACCGCTCCCTCCATCAGCAGCATCAGGTTCTCTGACGCCGGACGCGCATGAAACGAGGTTTTTACACGATCATTGCCGCGCAGTTCTTCTCATCGCTTGCCGATAACGCGTTGCTGATCGCGGCCATTGCCCTGTTAGCGGAGCAGCATGCGCCGCCGTGGATGACTCCCGTTCTGAAGCTGTTCTTTGTGCTGTCCTATGTCGCGCTGGCGGCATTCGTGGGCGCGTTCGCCGATGCCTTCCCTAAAGGCCGCGTCATGTTCGGCACCAATCTGGTCAAGGCAGCGGGTTGCCTCGCTATGCTGGCGGGCATTCCGCCGCTGATCTCATATGGCGTCGTGGGTCTGGGCGCGGCCGCCTACTCCCCGGCCAAATACGGCATTCTTACCGAGCTGCTACCACCCGACAAACTGGTCGCCGCCAACGGCTGGATGGAAGGCACCACGGTGTTGTCGATCGTCCTCGGCACCGTGTGCGGCGGCATCCTGATCAGTCCGCATATCGTGCATCACCTGCTGCACAAGGCGCTGCCGTTTGCGGACCATGCGGCGAGGCTGGCGATCGTCTTTATTACGGCAATCTATGCGATTGCCGCCCTCTTCAATCTGCGCATTCCGGACACCGGCGTTCGTTACCCCCCGCAGCAACACGGTCCCATTCGCCTCGTGCAGGATTTTGCCAACTGTTTTACGGTGCTGTGGAAGGACCGGATTGGACAGATATCCCTCGCGGTGACCACCTTGCTGTGGGGTGCCGCGCAGACATTGCAGTTCATCGTCCTGCAATGGGCTCAGCACTCGCTCGGGTTGTCGCTCTCGCAGGCTTCGATATTGCAGGCGTTTGTCGCGATCGGCGTCGCAATCGGCGCGGTTGTCGCGGCAGCGAAAATTCCGCTTCGACGGGCGTTAAATACGCTACCCGTGGGGCTGGCGATTGGCGCAGCAATCCTGCTCATGGCTTTCTTCTCGCGTGATCTGTTCCCCGTTGCATGGGTCATCCACATCGGCCACTTGCATATACCGGCCTATATTGCGGTAGCGTGCCTGTTCCTTGCGTTCATCGGCGCGCTATCCGGGT
This sequence comes from Burkholderia sp. 4M9327F10, assembly GCF_005503145.1. Classification (GTDB taxonomy): domain Bacteria; phylum Pseudomonadota; class Gammaproteobacteria; order Burkholderiales; family Burkholderiaceae; genus Paraburkholderia. Next base: position 419,164 of record NZ_SCNV01000001.1, read on the forward strand.
TCTTTGTCGTGCCGATGAACGCCGTGCTGCAACACCGCGGGCATGTCCTCCTTTCGGCTGGACATTCGATCGCCGTGCAGAACTTCAACGAGAATCTGTCGATCCTCGTTACCCTGTGCCTGTACACGGTGCTCGTGTGGTTTCACATTCCCATCACGACGATCATTGTCATTTTCAGCTCGTTTGTGATCGGCGTGATGTTATTGATCATGCGGCGGCATCGGGCGAATCAGTTGCGCGATCAGGCCATGCTTTGAAGAGATCCCAAGGACGGAGAATACGATGACGACCGAAACGTGGAACGCGGTAGACGACTACTTTTCGCGCGGACTGGTCAAGTCCGACGCGGCGCTCGACGCAGCGCTGCAAGCCAGTTCGCGGGCCGGCTTGCGTGCAATCAACGTGGCGCCCAACCAGGGCAAGTTTCTGCACCTGCTGGCGAGAATCCACGGTGCGCGCAGGATTCTGGAACTCGGCACACTGGGCGGATATAGCGCCATCTGGCTCGCTCGCGCGCTGCCCGAAGGCGGCTCGCTCATCTCGCTCGAAGCCGATCCGGACACCGCCGACGTGGCGAGGAAAAATATTGCCGTGGCGGGCCTCGCCAGCAAGGTTTCAGTGATCACCGGGCTGGCCGCGGAAAGCCTCGAACAGATGATTGCCAGCAAGACGCCGCCGTTCGATTTCATCTTTCTCGATGCGGACAAGGTCAGCTACCCAGAGTACCTGCGGCTCACATTGCAGCTATCGCGGCCAGGCACGGTTATCGTCGCAGACAACGTCGTACGTAACGGCAAGGTAGCCGACATGGCCAACGACGAGCCCGACGTTATCGGTGTGCGCGAGTTTTTCGACATGCTTGCCGCTAACCCGGAAACGGATACGACGGCGGTGCAAACGGTGGGCGCGAAAGGTTGGGATGGTTTTTCGATTACGATCGTTTCGGCGCCGCCGGGCATTACGGACTCTCGTACGTCGCGCTGACCGTGGACCCCGGCAATCCTGCGTCGCAAACGGTGATCGGGGCGAACAAGGATCAAGGACCGGGGTGAGGACGCGGGGCACAGCCGCCGTGGCGTCCTGAGCCGCCCGGCACTTGCACAATCGTTCAAGACAACTCCCGCCGCCGGGCCTACCATCCCGGGTTGATGCCTCATCGCAGGCAGCGGCTTCAGCAAAGGATGGAGAAAGACATGGACATTGGCTTTATCGGTCTTGGCGTCATGGGACAGCCCATGGCGCTCAATCTGGCTCGCGCGGGTACCAGACTGATCGTATGGAACCGCTCGGGCGAGCGCAGCGAACCGTTGCGCGCGGCGGGAGCGACGCTTGCCAGCCACCCTGCGGAGGTGCTCCGGCAAGCCCCTGTGGTAATCCTGATGCTGGCCACCGGCGAGGCAATCGACGCCGTACTCGGCCGCGGCACGCCGGCGTTCGGCGACAACGTCGCACAGCGCACCATCGTCCACATGGGGACCACTTCGCCCGAATATTCGCGTGGCCTCGAAGCCGCGATTCGCGAAGCCGGCGGAAGCTATGTGGAAGCCCCGGTCTCCGGCTCGCGCAAGCCTGCCGAGGCCGGACAGCTTGTTGCGATGCTTGCCGGTGATCCCGCCGCCATCGAGCGTGTGCGTCCCCTGCTTAAACCCATGTGCCACGAGACGATTGTGTGCGGCGCCGTTCCGAGCGGACTGCTGATGAAGCTCGCGGTCAACGTGTTTCTGATCACCACGGTCACCGGCCTCGCGGAGGCAGCGCATTTCGCGCAGCAAAGCGGCCTGGATATGCAGCAGTTTCGCGCCGTCGTCGACGCGGGTCAGATGGCAAGCAGCATCTCGCGCGTCAAAGTCCTCAAACTGGTGACGCGCGATTTCGATGTGCAGGCCTCTATCACCGATGTGCTAAAGAACAACCGGCTGATTGCCGAAGCCGCGCGTGAGGCCAAAATCGCGTCGCCGCTTCTCGACGTCTGCTATGCGCTGTTCGGTGAGACGCTGGCGCTCGGACACGGCCACGAGGATATGGCGGCTGTGGTCCACGCAATCGAGGCCAGAACCGAATCCGGCGCGTAACCGGCTTCGCGTTCCAGAGCCTCCGTCCGGGTCCGGCGTGAGCGGCGCGAGCGGCTATGAGCGGCTATGAGCGGCTAGCCTAGCGCCTCGGCCCATTTCGCCGGCGTAAGGCCATAGGCACGCTTGAACTGCCGCGACATATGACTTTGATCGGCGAAGCCCGCATCGAGCGCGGCGTCCCTGAGACTCGCGCCGCCCTTCACCGCGCGGCGCAGTTGATCCAGTTGACGGTGGGTCCGAAAGTGGCTCGGGCTGGTTCCAAAAGCAGCGCGAAACTGCCGCGCCAACGCCCAGCGGTCAAGACCCGCCACGCGTTCAAGCTCGTCCATCGAATGACGCACGGCCGGCGTGCCGGCGAGCAGATCCCGCACTTGCACGAGACGCTCGAGCGCGAGCGGAGCGGGCTTCTTCTGCGGATCGGCTGAAGCATGCACGAGTAACCTGGCCAGCGACGCTATCAGATCGACGCGGGCAAGATCGTCGATATCCTCGTCGATGTCCCAGACATCGGTCACGTCGAGAGCGGCCAGACGACGCGCATCGACCACCGGATTTGCAACGAACGGCAGCGGCTGACCATGCAGCGCCTGCTGAACCAGCGCCGGATCGACGTACACCATTCTGTAGCTGAAACCTTCTTCGGTTCCGGCGCTGCCGTCGTGCGTTTCGTCGGGATGAAGAATATGGCATTCGCCTGGCAGGCAGTGCCAACGTTGCCCTCTGAAATTGAAGGTCTGCACGCCGGAGATCGTCAGGCCGATTGCATACGTGTCGTGACGATGCGGCGAAAACGGCCGGCCATGGAAGCTCGCTTCCATGCGCTCGATGCCCTCTGCACCGATGCCATTCCTGATGCGGTCTCCTGCGGCCATGTCGTTTCATCCTTGCTGTGCCGTTTGAGGCGGCGGCTCTGGCTTGCCGGGCAATCTTAGCACTCGACGCGAGCGGGTGTCTGGCAGGGAATTCGTCCGCCTGGTCGCCTGCAAAGCCACAAAAGGATAGTTTTGTTCAATACGCATCACGCTGCCGCCCGCTACCTTCGGAGCTCGAGCATTCCGAAACAATCAACAGAGGGCAACGGATGAGCGTCATTCTCTCCATGGCAGCGTTTTCGCTGGCTACATCGATTTCTCCCGGGCCGGTCAATATCGTCGCGCTCAGCACCGGCGCTCAATACGGGCTCGGGGCAAGCCTGCGGCACGTCACCGGCGCGACCCTGGGCTTTACGCTGCTGCTCCTGCTGACAGGCTTCGGTCTGCACGAACTGCTCAACCACCGGCCGCATCTCACCGAGCTCATTCGATGGGCCGGCGTGGCGTTTCTGCTCTTCATGGCCTACAAGCTGGCCACAGACGACGGAAGGCTCGCAGACGCCCAGGCCCAGCGAGGCCAAGCACCATCCCTGCTATCCGGAGCAGCCATGCAATGGCTCAATCCCAAAGCCTGGCTCGCATGCGTCGCCGGCATGGGCGTCTACGCGGCCACCGGCGGGCGCACCGAGGTCTGGCACTTCACGGCCATCTACTTTGTGATCTGCTATGCCTCTATCGCGTGTTGGGCTTATGCGGGGTCATGCCTGCGACATTACCTGAACGATTCCGTACGGATACGCCTGTTCAATCGCGTGATGGCGCTCCTGCTAGCCGGCAGCGCTCTGTACCTGCTCAAAGCCTGAGCCGGCGCGCATTGCGCTCTCCGAACCCGGCATTCACCCGCGATATTGACCGGGTGTCGCCGCGACGAATTTCCGGAAGGTCCGCTGCAAATGGGCCTGATCGGCAAAGCCGGCTTCAGCGGCAACCTCGGCAATTGCACGTCCACGCCTCAGTTGCGCGCGGCTATATTCAACGCGGCTATTCATCAGATACGCATGGGGCGTCATGCCATAGCGAAGCTTGAACGCGCGGATCAGATAGGACGCGGAAAGATCCGCCGCGGCGCAGATTTCATCCAGCAGCAGAGAACGCTGGCAATTGTCTTTGATGTAGTCCGCAGCGCGCGCCAGCCTGCGGTTTTCAGCGGTCTTCAAGACCGGCGCCCGACTGAGTATTCGGTGCACTTGCGCAAAGAAGTCGACAACCGCGCTGTGCCGTTGCAGCGTGTCCGAGTCCGCATCGCTGAGTATGGCGTATAAACCGTTCAAGCCGTGATAAAGAGCCGGTGATGTCGTCAGCGTGGTCGAAAACGCATGAAAATCGCCGCCTTGGTGCATACCCAGATCGCGCTGAAGCTCGCCTAGCCAGACCGCATCTGCGTAAATCATGCGGTATGCCCAGAGCCGGTTGTCGAGCGGATTGCAGGCGTGAACCTGTTCCGGGTTGATGACCACCACCGCCCCCGCACCGATGCGCTCCACCGTCCGTCCGTTCAGATAGGTACTCTCTCCGCCCGTGACAGCGCCGATTGAGAACGTAGCGTGCGCATGTTTGCCGTAGCAAACGCCGCGGCCGTCCTCGATCGATCGCGCTTCGATAAACGGCAACGCGTCGTCGCGCCAGAAGCTCGGTGCGGTCGGTTCGTTCTTCGTCAAGCTCACGCCGTTTGCCATGATCAGCCGTTGTCCAACGTTCGGAATAGAACGAGGATACGACGAAACGAACACGTGTGGATGGAACCGATTAAGTTAACACCAATCCAACGAAGTTAACAGCCCCGTTGTGAAATTTCGCAACATCCCCTGGCGCCCGAATGCGGTTCCTGGCAAGCTATGGAAATCGGCTGCCGTTCTCAGGTTTTTCTCCTGGCGTATCGCCAGCGAAAGTGGTGTAATCGTCACAGTCTGCAGGTTGCCTGGGACTGCCACACTATCCATCCGGATTGGCAATGTCAGGCTGGCGCGCTACTCGCCGCGTCATCACGCCATACCTGAGCGGGAACGCAGCGACATATAGCGGTCATATAACGGCCCCGCCAACAACCATCCTGTTTGATTTAAAGAGTGGAGGTACCCCATGTCGACCCATGCACATTCGCGCGAGGCAAGTGCTGCCGAACGATTTGTTCGTGCAACCAGGCAAGTAGATATTGCGTTTCGCGTGGTGAGGGGAGAAGATATGCCGCAAAGTCGGCAGATCGAGCATTCGCTGGCATTGCGCCAGCTCGAGCAGGCATTGGACGAACTCGCAGAGGCTCAGGATTATTTCGACTCGGCTGTCGGAAAGATCGCACCCAAGCCGAAGCGCACCAACTGATCCGGCTGCCCCGCTATTGTTTCCGGCTTATCAGGAATCATGTCTACCACGATTGAACGGCTTGAAGGCGAAGCTCGCGAGCGTCTGATCCGCTGGATTCGCCATCGTATGGACGAGTTCGGTATTACCTTACCCGCCCTCGCGCAGTCTCTCGAATCGGATCGCGAAGAGGAAGAGGCGGTGGTTTACCGCGACGCGTGGGGCAACACCTGGAACGGCCGCGGCGATCTGCCCGAGTGGTTGCAACGGGCTGTTGCCGCCGGTCAGAGCATCGAGCATTTTCGCTGCTAACCTGGCATACCCGCTGGCACCTCCGCTGACGTACCCGCAGGCAATCCAGCGGACGTCTCCCCGGGCGTCTCCCACCCCAAGCCCAGACTCTTCTGCAGCGCGACGTAGTCCTTGATCAACTGCGCGTCGCTCTGAATCCGGTTCTGTTCCGCCGAATAGCGGGTACGTTCGGCATCTAGCCAGTCCAGCGCCGTGGTCGTTCCTGCCCGATAGCGCTGCTCGGTCAACACGGCAGCATGCGTCGCCGAGTCTTCCACCTCGCGAAGGCTCAGCGCGTTTTCGCGCTCGTGCCCATAGCGCGACAGCGCCACATCCGCATCCTTCAGCGCACCCAGCACGGTGTTTTCATACTTCGCCTCAGCCTCGTCGCGCCCGGCCTTCGCCTGATCGACGCTCGCCTGGGTGCGGCCGAAATCGAGCACGTTCCATTGCAGGTACGGCACGCCCAGCCATGTGTAGTTGCTCTTGCGGAACAGATGTCCCGGCTCGGCCGCGCTAAAGCTCAGATCGCCAAATAGCGTGACCTTCGGAAACCAGTCCGCTTCATGCTCGCCGATCTGCGCGTTCTGCGAGGCAAGCCGCCGTTCGGCCGCGCGAATGTCGGGACGCTGACGCAGCAAGCGCGCAGGGTCACCCACGGCCACGCTCGCCGGCAAGGTGGGGAGCGGCTTCGGCGCGGCCAGTTCGGCATCCAGCGCACCGGGCTCGCGCCCCGTCAGCACGGCCAGTTCGTCGAGCGATTCATCGACCTGGGCGTCGAGCGGAATGATGCTCGCGAGGGTGTTCTCGACCTGCGAGCGAATCCGCTCAACGTCGAGATCCGAGGCGACGCCGCGCGCGCGCCGCTGTTCGGTAAGCGTGAGAATGCGCGCTTCGAGATCCGCGGATTCATGCGCAATAGCCACGCGTTGCTGCTCGTCGCGCAAGCCGACATACGCCTGGGCGACTTCGGCAGCTAGCTGTACATGCGAATCCGCGAGATCCGCTTGCGAGGCGTCCGCCTCCGCCGAAGCGGCCTCAATAGCCCGTCGCGTGCCGCCGAAAATATCGAGCTCCCAGCTTGCATCGAAACCCGCGAGATAAAACCCGATCGGCCCGCCGCCGCTCGACGCTGCGCTTTCCGAGCCTTCGAGCGACTCCAGATTGGGAGAACGCGAGCGCAGGTACCCGGCGCTCGCCTGAACTTTGGGCAGCTCGTTGCGCTGCTGCGCCGTAAGCCCGGCGCGCGCTTGCCGCACGCGCGCCTCGGCGGCGTGCAGGTCCGGGCTGTTCCTGAGCGCGGCGTCGACCAGCGCATCGAGTTGCGGGTCGTTTAGCGCACGCCACCACGCGGCGGCGACGGGCGCCGTCGCCACCGTTCCCTGCGGCGCCCGGTTGAACGCAGCGGCGTTTGCCGCGACCGGTGCGGCCTGCGGCGCGCCGTGGTAGTCCGGCCCCACCGTGCAGCCGGCCAGCAGCAGCGCAGCCGCGAGCGGAACCAGGCCATGACCCAGAGCAGTGTTGAATGGCTTCATGTTGTATTTAGTGTCCCGCCGACGGCGTACCGGCAGTCGGCTTCTTCAGGAAGAACGCGAGCGGAATGCAAAGCAGCAGTGCGACGCCGAGCACGTAGAAAGTTTCGGAATAGGTGATGACCGCCGCCTGCTGCTGCATCTGCGCGGTCAACTGGGCAATCGCCTGCAGCTTGGCGTAGGCCATATCGCCGCCTTGCGCGAAAAAGCTCGCAGCGCTGCTCGTCATGTGGTCCTGTCCAATCAGTGAGTTCGCGCTCAATGAATCGCGGATCACGTCTTCGTGGAAAGTATTGCGCCGGTCGATGAAGGTGCCTAGCAGCGCGAGGCCAACCGAGCCGCCCAGGTTGCGCGCCATGTTGTAAAGGCCGGCGGCGTCGCCCGCTTCCTCGCGCGGAACGGCCGCCATCGACGCCTGATTGAGCGGCATCATCGCCAGCACCTGGCCCACGCCGCGCAGCAGTTGCGACCACGTGAAGTCATGGCCGACGCTTTGCGCGGTGAGCGAGATGTCGAGCATGCAGCTCGCGGCGAAGCAGCACAACCCGGCGATCACCATCAGGCGCGTATCCACGCGGCCCATCAGGCGCGGCAGCACCGGCATCAGCAGGAACGCGGGCACGCCGGACACCAGCATCACCGCGCCGGATTGCTCGGCGTTGTAGCCCGAGATGCCGCTCAGGAATTGCGGCAGCAGATACGACACGCAATACAGCCCCGCGCCGACCGTGAAGACGATAAAGATCACACTCGCGTAGCGTGTGTTCTTCAGCAGCCTCAGGCGCACGATAGGCGCTTTCGCCACAACCTGGGCGATCAGCAGCAGGCTGATGCCCAACACCGAGACGATGCTCAACCAGACGATCATCGACGATTCGAACCAGCGCTCGCGCTGCCCCTCTTCGAGCACCACAGTCAGCGAACTGAGACCCGCGGCCAGCCCGACAATGCCGAGCCAGTCGGCCTTGATGAACTGCGCCCAGTCGGTGCGCCCCTTGTTCAGTCCGACGAACAGCAGGGTCACCAGCGCCACGCCCACCGGTATGTTGAGGAAGAAGCACCAGCTCCAGTCGATATTCTCCGCGAGCCAGCCGCCCACCACCGGGCCGAGCAGCGGCCCAAGCAGCACGATCAGGCCGAACATGGTCATGCCGATCGGCATCTGATGGCGCGGCAGGCGCGTTGCCACAATGGTCTGTGCAGTCGGAATCATCGCGCCGCCCACAAAGCCCTGGCCGATGCGCCCCGCGATCATCTGCGGCAGGCTGTGCGACAGGCCACACATGATGGAGAACATCGTAAATAGCGTCGCGTTGCCAAGCAGGAAATTGCGCAGCCCGAACACGCGTGTGAGCCATGCGGCAAGCGGGATCATCACGATCTCGGACATCAGGTAGCCGGTCGAAATCCACGTGCCTTCGGTGCCTGTCGCGCCGATTTGCCCCTGGATCTGCGGCAAGGCCGAGTTCGTGATGGAGATGTCGAGCGTCGCCATCAGCGCGCCCAGCGCCCCGGCGGCCACGGCAATCCAGTCGGATGCGCTGGCGTTGGCGGGATGCGCGGCCTGGGCCGGCGTGCCGGCCATGTCGTTCGGCGGCGTGCCGGATGAAGTGCCGGACGCAGTGCTCGAGTTAGCCACGCCCGTTTTCCCGTTCGATGCGCTCCGCGGTGTCGCGAGCGCTGCGCGTATCCACATCCACGTTGACCGACAAGCCCGGCAGCAACACCTTGCGCGTTTCCGGGCCGGCCGTGATGCGGATTTTCACCGGCACGCGCTGCACGATCTTCGTGAAGTTGCCGGTAGCGTTCTGCGCCGGCAGCAGCGCGAACTGCGAGCCGGTGCCCGGTGAAAAGCTGTCCACCGTGCCGTGCAGATCCTCACCCGAGAGAGCGTCGACACGGATGGTCGCCGGTTGTCCGACACGCATCAGGCCGATCTGCGTTTCCTTGAAATTCGCCGTGAGATACACGTCCTGCACCGGCACGATAGTCATCAGACGCGTGCCCGGCTGCACATATTGGCCGACGCGCACCGTGCGGTCGCCGACGCGCCCGGCGATGGTGCTGCGCAACACCGTGTCCTGAGCGTCGAGCTGCGACTGGCGCGCGCTGGCAAGCGCCGCTTCGAGCTGGGCGCGGGACTGGACGATCTGCGCCTGCAGGTTTGCAACCTGGCGTTCGGCGACCTGCAGTGCCGCGGCGTCCGCAGCGCGCGTCGCACTCGCCTGGCGCGCTGTGTTGCGCAAGTCGGCGACCCGTTCCTCGGTCTCGGCCCCGGTCACGGCAAGCGGCTCGTAGCGCTTGACCTGGGCCGCCGCATGGGCCTCGTTGGAAACCGCGCCGTCGAGCTGGGCGCGCGCCTCGCCGATGCTCGCCTGCTGCTGCGCCAGCTCGGCCTCGCCGCGCACGATATCGGCCTCACGCGCGGCCACGGTGGCGTTGGCCTGTTCCAGCGCAGCCTCGTACTGGCGGCTGTCGAGCCGCACCAGTGGTTGTCCGACGGCAACCGTCTGGTTGTCGCCCACCAGCACCTCAGCAATGTAGCCCGAGATCTTCGGCGCAACCGTCATACTATCGGCTTGCAGGTAGGCGTCGTCCGTGCTCTGGATGAAGCGCCCCACCATCCACCAGCGCACACCCCATGCGGCCGCGGCGAGCAAGGCCAGCAGCCCGGCTGCCATCAGCAGCCGGCGCGCGCCGGGACGGCGAGCCGGGGCCGCGCCTTTGGCTTCATTGACGGGAAGGGTGGCCGACATGACGACTCCAAATTTTTTCCAGTTGATATAATTATTCCAGTTGGAATATTTCTGTCAATTGATATATTTGTGACTCGCTTACAAAAACTTTGAAGGATCAACCGGATGTCCCCTTCCCCGAGGCATCGCCACGCCGTCGACGGCGGCTACCAGCGCGGCGAAGAAACCCGCGCGCGCATCGTTGCGGCGGCGCTCGCCCTGTTCGGCGAACGCGGCTTCGACGGCGCCTCGACGCGCGACATCGCCGAGCGCGCGGGCGTCAACGCGCCAGCCATCGGGTATTACTTCGACAACAAGGAAGGGGTTTACCTCGCGTGCGTGGAGCACATCGTGAAGCGGGTGTGGTCAGTGGTCTCGGCGCCGGTCGAGGCTGCAGAGGCGGTGCTCGCAAGCAACGCCGACGACTGCGCACTCATCGAAGCGTTTTGCGCCATCCAGGCCTGTGTTGGCGAGTTCCTGTTCACCTCGACCGAATCGGAAGACTGGCGCCTCTTCATAGCGCGCGAGCAAGCCGGTCTCGGGCCGTCAGCGGGCTTCGAGATGATCGAACAGAGAATCAGTTTCCGTATGACCAACCTCAATGCGGCAATTGTGGGCCGCTTGCTCGGACGTCCTGCGGACGACGAAGAAACGCTGATACGCACGCTCACCCTGAACGGGCCGATCGCCGCGTTTCACCTGCACGGCCGCAAGTCGTTGCGAGTGTTAGGGTGGGACGGCTTCAATGCCGCCCGGCTGGCAAAACTGATGGGCATTGTGAAAGAACAGACGGTCACGCTGCTGCAAAGCATGGCTGAAATGAGACGCAAGAGAACCGGCACCGCCGCCTGAAGCAGCCCCCTCACCGCCGTGCGTTCGTCACGGCGTCAATACACTCTGCAAAATCGGCCGCCGCCGTCTGCTGATTGCGGCTGTTCCGCTCGACGAGCCCAACTTCGCGTACGAAGTCGGGCTCGCCAAGCGAGAGGGCGGCCACCGTCTTCGGCATAAACAGCCCCGCCGCCTGCGGCACGATGGCCACACCGACGCCTTGCGCCACCAGCCCGACAATGCCTTGCAATTCGTCGAGCTCGACCACATCGTGAACCGTCACGCGGATTCTGCGGAGAAAGCGGTCCACGAGGCGGCCGCCAAATGAATTGCGGTCGTAGCGGATGAAGGGTTCCGATTTGAGCAACGAGCGCCACGGGCGCTCAGCCAGCTCGCGCCGCACGAGCAACACGAAAGGCTCCGACATCAGCGTGCGCCACTTCAGCTCGGCGGGCAGCGCGAACGGCGGTTTGATGATCACCGCCATATCCGTCTCGCCCGAATCCACCTGGGCCAGCAGATTGAGCGACACGCCCGGGATGACGCGAATGCGCCAACCCGGCGCATCCTGGCGAAACCGTTGAATGGCGCTGACCAGAAACGAGGCTTGCGCCGAGGCGATCGACCCTACACGCAGCAAGCCCGATTGCTCCGCCGCGCCGCCCCGGTCGGCAAGGCGCGCATAGACCGAGAGCAGTTCTTCGGCTACGTCGACGGTGTGTTTGCCCGCTGCGTTGAGTGTCGCCGAGCGGCCGGTTCGATCGAACAGCGGATAGCCGAGGTCCTCCTCCAGACGCTGGATTTGCGCGCTCACCGCCGACTGCGTCAAGCCGATGTGCGAACCGGCGCTCGCAAACGTGCCGTAACGCACGACCGCCAGGAAGGTTTTGAGCTCGCGCATCATGATGGGATTGATCGATTTTTTTGTTTCTGAGGGCAAAAATATATCGCTATTCGATTATTTTTGCCATCCCTAGACTGGTTTGCATGACGCGACTTTGAACCCTCTGAGGATCACAGCATGACCGACACGACCACTGCCCTGCCCCCCTTTCACCTTGCCTTTCCGGTTCACAGCATCGCGGCTGCGCGTGAGTTTTACGGCGACCTTCTCGGTTGTCCTGAAGGCCGCAGCGCGGAGGACTGGGTCGATTTCAATTTCTACGGACACCAGATCGTGGCCCATCTTGCGCCGGACGAAATCGGCCACCGCAAGACGAGCGCGGTGGACGGCGACGCGGTCCCGGTCCGTCATTTCGGCGTGGTGCTCTCCATGGACCAATGGCATGCCGCCGCGAAAACGCTCACCACCGCCGGCATGCAGTTCATCATCGAACCTCACATCCGCTTCAAGGGCGAAGTGGGCGAGCAAGCCACCATGTTCTTCCTCGATCCGTCGGGTAACGCGCTCGAGATGAAGGCGTTCGCGAACATCGAGTCGTTATTCGCCAAGTAAGCAGAGCCCTGGGTCCCAGATCCGTTTATCCGTGCGCCGCCCTTCGCGGGCGGCTGAAGGAGTACAAGCGTGAGCGCCGCGATATCCGTCAATGACGCCGCAGAAGCCATCGAACCCGATGCACCCGGATGGACCATCCATGCGTCCGGCGAACGCCTGCTGATCATTGAACTGCAAGACAGGGACCGCGCCGCAGCCAATCGCCGGGCGCGCGATTTCGCGGCGCGGGTGGCGGCCGAAAACCTGCCGTATGTCAGCGATATTGTGCCGGCCATGACCACTGTCGGCATTCACTATGCACCCCATAAGGTTCCAGCGGACAAAGACAGTCACGCGCCTTATGACGCGATCGTGGCTGCGCTGAACCGTCTGTTGAAAACGGTCAGCGAGACCGGCAGCGCAGCGCCGCGCGTGGTCGAGATTCCGGTTTGCTACGGCGGCGAACATGGGCCGGATCTGAGCGAAGTTGCACAGACCTGCGGCCTCTCCGTAGCGGAAGTCGTCGAACTTCACAGCGCGAGCCTCGTGGACGTGATGATGCTCGGTTTTGCGCCGGGACATCCCTACCTCGGCATGCTCGACACCAGGCTGAATCCGCCGCGGCGCGCGACGCCGCGCACCGCCGTCGCCCCGGGTTCGATCGGCCTTGCCAACCGGCAGACGGTCATTTACCCGCTGACGTTGCCGGGCGGCTGGAATCTGATCGGGCGCACGCCGCTCGCCATCTTCGACGCGGCGCGCGAGGCCCCGTGTCTCGTCAACGCGGGGGACCAGGTCCGCTTTGTGCCGATCACGGCGCAGCAGTTCGACACGCTGAGTCACAACGCGGGAGTGTCGCCATGAGCATCGAAGTCGTCAAACCCGGTGCCTTGAGCACGTTTCAGGATCTCGGCCGCACGGGCTATCAGCATCTTGGCATTCCCGTGAACGGCGTGATGGACGAGCGCGCTCATCGCCTCGCCAATGCGCTCGTCGGCAACCTGCCGTCGAGCGCGACGCTTGAGATCACCTTGATGGGACCGGCGCTCAGGTTTCACGAGGAAGCGGTGATTGCAATCAGCGGCGCCGACCTCGGCGCCCAGTTGAATGGGCAGCCTCTTGCAATCGGCCAGATGGTTGCCGTGGCTCAGGGAGGCGAGCTTTCGTTCGGCAAGCGCTCTCTCGGAATGCGCGCCTATCTTGCCGTGCGCGGCGGCTTTGCCTGCGAGCCGGTGATGAGAAGCGCGAGTACCTACACCCGCGGCGGCTATGGCGGCCATGCGGGACGTCCGTTGAAAAAGGGCGATCTGCTTGCGATCGGTCCGGCGGCACGCTCCAGCAAGCTGGCGAAGCTCTCGCAGGCAGCAAGAAGCCTGAGCACGGCGTTCGACGACGACGTCGTGTCAGCACCGGACGCGCCCATCCGCGTCATTCCCGGCCGCGAGTGGTCGTGCTTTTCAGCGCGCGCCCGCGAGGCGCTGAACGGCACGCCGTATCGCATCTCGCCACAGTCCGACCGAATGGGCTATCGCCTCGAGGGCGAGAAGCTCGAACTGACGGCGCCGCGCGAAGTGATATCGGAAGCGGTCGGCTTTGGTTCGATTCAGGTGCCGGCCGACGGTCAGCCGATCATTCTGATGGCGGACCGGCAAACGACCGGCGGCTATCCGAAGATTGGCCATGTTTGCGCAGTCGATCTGCCGCGCCTCGCGCAAACGATGCCTGGTGAAACCATCCGCCTGCAAGTCGTCGATCTAGGCACGGCCCAGCGACTGGCGATCTCTCAGGAACGAAGCTTCGCGGCCCTCGAGCAGCTTTGCCAGGCATCGAACTGACGCACGCCTGTGCCCTCGTGAGCCGGGGCCGGATGACGTAGCCCTGCCGGGCGCCACCGCGCGGTCTAGCCGGACTGCGCAGACAGAATTTCAGGCAATACGTTTTCATATTACTTAATACAACTGAATTATCGCAACACCCAAACATTAATCCCTTGCACGGCACGCGCCATCCACCCTGGAACCGATCATGTCGAACGCCTCAACTGCAAACTTCGATGTAGACACGACGCCTTCAACATCGACGGCACGGCAGGCCGCGCGCAAGGCAGCGATTGCCGCAGCCGCCGGAACGGCCATCGAGTACTACGAGTTCGGCGTCTATGGCTATATGGCCTCCCTGATCGGCCCGCTCTTCTTTCCCGCCGGCAACGCCACGGCGGCCCTGCTCTCGGTGCTGGCGATCTTCGGCAGCGCTTTTCTGATGCGCCCGGTCGGCGGTATCGTGCTGGGCCGCCTCGGCGACAAACTGGGGCGCCGCAGCATACTGCTTGTGACGGTGATCGGCATGGGTATCGCCACCGGGGTGGTTGGGCTGCTGCCTACCGCATCTCTCGCAGGAGGGCTCGCGCCGATCGCACTGCTGCTGGTTCGTCTCGCGCAGGGCTTTTTTGCCGGTGCTGAAGTGACCGGCTCAGCGGCTTACGTCGCGGAATGCGCGCCGCGCGGCCGGCGCGGTTTCTACGGCGCGGCTACGCCGGTGGGCGTGGCAATCGGCGGCGCGCTCGCCGCGGCCGTATGCGGCTTGACCACCGGTTTGATGAGTGCCGCGCAACTGCACGACTGGGGCTGGCGCATCCCGTTTCTGATGGCGCTCCCGCTGGTGCTGGTTTCGGCTTACGTGCGCAAGCGCATCGAAGAATCCGCCGCGTTCAGGAAAAGCCTCGAGAACGGTGAGCCGCCCAAGGCGCCGCTCAAAGAAATCTTCACGCACCACCGCGGCGCGATGCTCAAAGTCTTTCTGATCTCCTTCGGACAGAATGCCGGCTACTGGGTGGGCTTCGTCTTCATGAATATCTACATGATCACCTACCTGAAGTACGACAAGACGAGCGTGTACTGGCTCATGTCGGCGGTCAGCCTCACAATGGCAACGCTGATGCCGCTCTGGGGCGGACTGTCCGACCGCATTGGCCGCCGCAAGGTGCTGGCCGTCGGTTTTGCTGCGTACATCGTGCTGGTCTTTCCCATGATGATGCTGATGAACCACCAGAATGTGGGCCTGGCCTTCCTCGCGATGTTCATCGTCGCGCTGCCCATGCCCATCGTACAATCGGTAGGATACCCAACCTACGCAGAACAGTTTCCCACCCGTGTACGCCATACCGGCATGGCCTTCAGCTTCAACTTCGGCACGATCCTGGGCGGCGGCGTCACACCCTATATCGCCACCGCGCTGATCGGCACAACCGGCAACCTGCTGAGTCCCGCTTTCCTGCTGGTAGGCGCTGCCCTCATCGGGCTCCTTGCGCTGACGAAAACCCGCGAAACCTCCGCTTCGTCATTGCAATAATGAAGCGGAGGAGCGCCGGCCGACCCGTCATCCACCGGCTTCAAAGCAATCGCATCGGGAGTCTGTTCCATGAAGCACCTTACTCGCACGCCGTCTGAGAGCTCGCCGCCGGGCGCATGGGCGCTCAGCCCTCGTGGCGCCCGCGAGCGTATCCGCGCCGGCTTCAACGGCAACACCAGCGGCATGGCGCCGGGTTACGCGCAAGGCAACCTGGTCATCTTGCCTCAGGCATGGGCAGAGGACTTCGCAGGGTATTGCCGCGCCAATCCCACGCCCTGCCCGCTGATCGGCATGACGGAGCTCGGCAAGAGTCTGGTTCCGATGCTAGGTGACGACGTGGACTTACGCACGGACCTGCCGCGCTATCGGATATGGCGCGATGGCGTGCTGGTGCAGGAACTCGATGACATCTCGGCGATCTGGCAAGAGGACTTTGTCGGCTTCGTGCTCGGCTGCTCGCTATCGTTCGAGCACGCGCTCGAGTCGGCCGGCCTGCGCGTACGCCACGTCGACGAGGGCAAGATCGTCCCCATGTATCGCACCTCCATCCAGACGCAACCGGTTGGACGGTTTCGTGGCCCGATGATAGTCTCGATGCGACCTTACACGGCCGAGGAGGCGGCCATCGCCTACGAGGTCTGCGCACGTTTGCCGGGCGCACATGGCGCCCCCGTCCATATGGGCGATCCTGGCGCGATCGGCATTCGCGACATCGCCATTCCGGACGAGGGTGAGCCGACGGACATCCTCGAGGGCGAACTACCCGTGTTCTGGGGCTGCGGCGTGACGCCACAAGCCGCGGCCATGGAGGCACGGCCGCCCATTTGCATTACGCACTCGCCGGGCCATATGCTGATCTGCGATGTACCGGTGGAAGAGCTGGTGCTTATCTAGGCTGAGCTTGCACGAGGCGCGCCAAGCCGGCGCCAGGGCGATCCGGCTCGCGCGCTTGTGACTTAAAGCACGGCAATCCGCGCGCGGAAGTGCTCCGTCCCGGCAACGATTTTGTCCAGCACTGCATCGAGCGCCCAGAAGCGTTCGCGCACGTCGTAGTCGATCACGCGGCAGCGGATCGAGCCGAACGTACCGATACGCTGGTGGTACATCTTCGCGAGCGCCGGGTAACCCAGCGCTTCAGACACCGCTGTCACAACCAGGAAAGTCGACAACTCGTCGGCCAGCGCCGGATTCCGTGCGCTCTCGCTGCGCAGCCACTGGTACAGATCGGGGTGGAAGTTGGTGAAGACGCCGTTGAAACCCGCCGAGCCGGCCTTCATTGCATCCCATGCGATTGCGGCGTTCGCATTCAGTATCTTTAGCGGCGAACCTTCGGCCAACGCAACGCGCCGCTTCACGGTGCGCAGATCGCAACTCACGTCCTTGAGCATCACAAAACGGCCGGTGTCGATACAGGCTTTCAGCTCATCATCGGAGAGCAGACGTCGATACGGCGCGGGACACTCGTAAAGCCCGAGGGGAACCTCGGACGGCAAACGCTCGAGCAGTCGTCGCAGGTTGGCGAGGAAGGTATCCGTGCCCTCGCGCTTCGGATCGAGCCGGTTCGTGACCAGTACAACGCCTTGCGCCCCCGATGCGGCGGCGGCCGTCAGTTCCTCGGCCTGTGCATCGGGATCGTCGCTGATATGACCGGATGCGACCACCGGCACTCTGCCGGCCACCTTGTCGACCACGAAGCGTGCAAGCGCGGCCCGCTCGGCGAGACTCAGAAACTGCATTTCACTCGACTGCGCGACGGCGAACAACGCATCTGCGCCATATTGCAGATACCACTCGATCAGGCGTTCGAGCCCGGCATAGTCGATTGCGCCGCTGTTGTCGAACGGTGTCAGCATCACCGGAACAATGCCCTCGATAACACCCGTGGGCTTCGAAGTATTACCCATCAACCTCTCCTCAAAAGATTCGCTTCCCGTTGCTATGCGGGTCTTATGGCCTTGCCCATCAGGCGGGCATATGCGCCGTTGCCATGGCGGGCTCATGTTCGGGAATCGGCTTGCGCACCAGCAGCAGATAGGCCATCGCTCCGACGAACGCGATGCCTGCCGCAGTCAGCAGCGCCGGGACGAACGACGACGCCTGGGCGATATAGCCGGTCATGACCGGCGCCAGCGCACCGCCAAGGAAGCCGCCGAAGTTCTGGATCGCGCCGAGCGAGGCGATCCGGCCAGGCGGCGCCGCCGCTGTCGCCAGCGCCCACGAACAGGCGGACGCGGCGTTGCTCAGGAAGATCACGACCGATATGCAAGCGAGCGCGATGGTGTTGCTCTCCACGAGCGCAGCCGGAATCGTGAAGGCCACCATGCCGAGCATCGCGACGACCACTGCGTTGCGACGGCTTGCCACCGGCGCACGGCTGCGCCGCGTGATCAGATCGGAGAACCAACCCGCCAGCAGCGAGCCCACGAAACCGCACAGGAACGGCACGGATGCCGCAAAGCCGGTACGCATCAGGCTCATGTGCCGCTCGATGCTCAGATAGCCCGGCAGCCAGGTCAGGTAGACCCAGTTGAGATACACCGAGCCGAAGAAGCCGATCAGCATGCCCCACGTCGTCCCATACGAAAACAGCTTGCGCCACTCGGCGAACGTGAGCTTGCGGGACGGCTGGCCGGCGGACTGCATAGCCTCGTCCTCGTCGAGATAACGGCGCTCCGCCTCGCTCATCTGCGACTTGTCCGGATCGCGATAGAGGACAAACCACACGAGCGCCACCATGAGACCCAGCGCGCCCGTCGCAATGAAAGCCCAGCGCCAGTGGAACGACACGACGAGAATCGACAGGCACAGTGGCGCCAACGCAGTCCCCAGCGGCGAGGCTGCATTGAAGATGCCGGTAGGTGTGCCGCGCGAGCGCAGCGGAAACCAGTTGCTCACCACCCTGGCGGCCGAAGGAAACTGCGGCGCTTCGCCGATGCCGAGCACGATACGCGCGACGATGAAATAGCCGAAGCTCGACGCCATTCCACCGGCCGCTTGCGCCAGCGACCAGATGATCAGGCCTGCACCTAGCAGGCGGCGCGGTCCAATGCGATCCACCAGGCCGCCTACCGGCAGTTGGCACAGTGCGTAGCTCCACGAGAACGCCGACAGCAGCAATCCCATCTCGCCGAGCGAAAGCCCCATATCGGCGCGAATCAGGGGATTGGCGACCGCGAGCGTGCCGCGGTCCAGGTAGTTGACGATACCGCTGACCATCAGGAGCGCAAGCGCCACCGTCTGGGCGCGACGGATTCGCGGTGGGGTGGTCTGGCTT
This sequence comes from Burkholderia sp. 4M9327F10, assembly GCF_005503145.1. Classification (GTDB taxonomy): domain Bacteria; phylum Pseudomonadota; class Gammaproteobacteria; order Burkholderiales; family Burkholderiaceae; genus Paraburkholderia. The sequence continues at coordinate 437,852 of NZ_SCNV01000001.1, forward strand.
GCCGGGATATCACTCATGCTGGTTGTCTCCCTGCTTCAGATCTTCGCGCGCAGCGGCTCGGTTGAATCGGCCGCATGGCGGTCCGTCGGGCGGCGCTCCGTCTGCGCGGGGCGCAGCATCGCAATCAGAAGCGCCGCCACCACGCCGCTCGCCGCCAACACATAGAGCCCCGCGGCAACCGAGTGAAACGACGTCTCGACCGCGTTGCGCACAGTCGGCGCAAAGAAGCCACCGAGATTGCCGATCGCGTTAATCACGGCGAAGCCCCCCGCCGCTGCCGTGCCGCCCAGATAAGCCGCTGGGAAGGTCCAGAAGATCGGCTGGACAGTCATGATGCCCATGGTCACGAAACAGAGCGCCGCGATCGCTGCGGCGGGGCCCGTGTTGGCCGAGACGGCAAGACCGCCTGCAATCGACAGCGCCGAGAGCACGGCAAAGCCGCGCCGGTATCCGGTGCGCACTGCGAACCCCGGATAAAACGCGCCCGCCACAATGGCGCAGGCCCACGGAATGGCTGAGATCAAACCCACGTGCAGGCCCACCTTGACATGCAGCAGCGCGCTCACCTGGGTCGGCAGATAAAAGGCCACCCCGTAGCCCGCAATCTGAATCGAAAAGTAGAGGAGCGCGAAATGAAACAGCTTCGGATCGGCCAGTGCGGCCCGAAAAGTCATTCTGCCGGTCTGCTGTTTCTGCCGCTCCTCGGCGGCGAGTGCGCGAGCAAGCGCTTGCGCTTCAGCACGTGGCATCCATTTCGCGTCTTCTGGACGATCGCACAGGTAAAAATACCCCCATACGCCCACCAGCGACGCCAGCAACCCCTCGACCAGAAACATCAATTGCCAGCCGTGCAGGCCGAACAGACCGTCAAGCTCGAGCAGCATGCCCGACAGCGGGCCGCCCACCATTAGCGCGAGCGGCGAGCCAAAGTAGAAGATGCCCATGATCTGTCCGCGCGCGCGGGCCGGAAACCAGTACGTCATGTAGAGGACCGCGCCGGGGAACAGTCCCGCCTCCGCCGCCCCGAGAAAGAAGCGAATGAAGGAGAACAGCGAATCGCTCCTTGCATACGCCATGGCCGCCGAAATCAGCCCCCATGTGACCATGATGCGAGCGAGCCAGACGCGCGCGCCGACGCGATGCATCATCAGGTTGCTTGGGACTTCGAAGATTGCGTAGGCGATAAAGAAAATCCCGGCGCCAAACGCAAATGCGGCGTTGCTCACGCCGGTCGATGCCTGATAGGCCTGCTGCGCAAAACCGATGTTCGCGCGGTCCAGATAAGCCAGCATATACATCAGGATCAGAAACGGCACGAGCCGCCACTTCGCACGCCTGATCGCGCGTTCCAGCAACGCCTCTTCGTCCCCGGCGCCGGGGTGCAGGTTCGTCTCCATCTCGTCTCCTTGTAGTTCCCTTGGCGGGATACGGCGTCCGGTCTCGTGCCGGTATGCGTTGGCGGCGGTTTCAGACCACCTTGCCCGGATTGAGCAGGTTCTGCGGGTCCAGCGCGGCTTTCAGGCGGCGCATCAGGGCGAGTTCAGGTTCGCTGCGTGAGTACGGCAGCCACTTTTTCTTGGTGAGGCCGATACCGTGTTCGGCCGAGACAGTTCCACCGAATTGCTGCACAAGACCGTACACAATGGCGGTAATGTCCTCTTTCGGTTGCGGTACGGCGCCCGGCACGCAGGCCACAATGTGCAGGTTGCCGTCGCCTATGTGCCCATAGAAGAGCGCGACCGCGTCGGCGAAACGTGCACGCAATGCCGCGCGGCAGGCGCTCACGTATTGATCCATCACCGCGACCGGCAAGCCAATGTCGAACGGCTCGTGCGGTCCGAGTACCTGGGGAAATTCGGCACAGGCATCGCGCACACCCCAGAACGCCTGAACGTCTGCGAGCGACTGGGCAAGCGCCGCATCGGCGAGCACACCTTCTTCCATCTGGCGCGTCAACCAGGCTTCGAAACGCGGGGCGTCAAATGCTTCCTCCATCCCCTGGGCTTCGATCAGCACATAGCACGCGTGCTCGCCAGGTAGCGGATTGCTTACGCCGGGCACGCGTTGCGTAACGGTGTGCCAGTAATCCGGCCACATCACCTCGAAGGCGGACAAGAGCGGTCCGAGGCCCCGGCGCGCCGCGTTCAGCAATGCGACCAGCTTGTCGTAGCTTTCGAGCGCACAGAGGGCCGCCATCGTGCAGCCAGGCTTGGCAGACAGGCGCAGCACAACGCGCGTGATAATGCCGAGCGTGCCTTCGCTACCGATGAACAGATGCTTGAGGTCATAGCCCGCATTGTTCTTCAGCATCTTGTTGAGGTTCGTAACCACGCTGCCGTCGGGGAGCACGACTTCGAGCCCCAGCACCATTTCGCGCGCCATGCCGTAACGGATCACGCGATTGCCGCCTGCGTTGGTCGACAGATTGCCGCCGATCGCGCATGAGCCGCGCGCACCGAGATCGAGTGGCACGAAAAAACCGGCCTCGTCCGCTGCCTGCTGCACGCTCTGCAGCGGCGTGCCCGCCTTGACCGTCATGGTGGCCGAAGCCGGGTCGATCTCCTCGACCCCGACCATGCGCTCGAGCGACAGCGCCACGGCCCCCTCGATGGGCCGGGCGCCGCCACACAGGCCGGTCAACCCGCCCTGCGGCACCACCGGCACTCGGTACTGCGCGCAGATGCGCATCGCGGCGGCCACGCCCTGCGTGTCCGCGGGACGCACAACGGCGAGCGGCGGCTGCGGCGCCAGCGTGCTCCAGTCCTGCTGGTTGCGCGCGGGAATATCCTCGCCCGTCAGCACGGCCGCGTTGCCTAGCGCCTCGCGCAACGCGGCGAACAGCATCCCGGCCGTACCGTCGGACCGCTCGGGCAGGCAGATCTCATGATCCATGGTGTCTCCTCCTTGTCTTCAGAGCGTGGGCGCAAGCGGGGGGCCGGTTCACATCCAGACCAGCCCACGGCATTCACGCCACCGCGCCGGATAGAAGCGCGCGCGGCAATCCTGCTGCTGCATCTGCGCCCATGGCCACGAGCGGCGCCCGTACCCGGCGCCAGCCGTCATTGCCCTCGCGAGCGGCCAGCCATGCCTTGAGAAGCGGCACGAAGGGCCGGCCCTCGACCGCCCGTAGCAGTTCCGTTATCACACCGGAGTCCTGGTCCCGTTCGCCGTCGTAGGACGCGCGGACCTGCTCCGGCGCGATATTCGCAAGCCCGCAGATCGATCCGGCTCCGCCGGCCGCCCGCGCCCGTCCGATCGTGTCTTCAGCACCCACATAGACTTTGAGGCCGGGATGGTTGCGAATCAGCGCGAGCGAGTGGTCGAGGCTCCCGGTGCTGTCCTTGATGCCGTCGATTACCTTGCCGTAACGCTGGCGCAGTGTCGTAATGGCTGCGTCGTCGAAGCCGACTCCGGACACCTGGGGAATGTGGTACAGGATGACGCGCAGACCCGGATCGCCAGCGCCATCGATCACCTGTCCGATCGCTTCGGCCACGCCGGCGCTGCTGACACCCTTGAAATAGAACGGCGGTAGCAACAACACGCGGCGACAGCCCTGTGCAAGCGCATGCCGCGTCAGGAAGACTGCGTCGGCCAGTGCGGCCGCACCCGTGCCGACCACCAGTTCGCTGCTTTCGATGCCCCGCGCGAGCAGCTCGTCGAGGGTCGTGCTCCGTTCTGCCAATGTGAACGACGGCCCTTCACCGGTCGTGCCGAACAGCGTAATGCCGTGCAGGCCGCGCCGCAGGAGTTCGGCGCAATGCTGCGCCAGCAGCGGCAAATCCACGCGGTTTGCTGCGTCGAGCGGCGTCGTCACCGCGGCCAACACGCCCTCTCCGTCGAAAGGCATAACCCGTCTCCTACAGTCTGACGCGCTGGCGGCGCCACCTCCGCCCTCTGCGTTCGAATTCGCCCCGGCACCACCCAATGACGCACCGACTTCCAACTGACATGTTAGTTAGAAATCAGTGAGGCGTCAAAGAAGAATTTTCACGAAATGCGAGAGACGCGCTGTGGCCGTCGCGGACGGCCCGGCCCGCGCCCGGTTAGCCGAAGTTGCCCATCGAACGCTGCCGCGCGTTCTCAATGTGCGTATTGAGCAGATTCACCGCTTTTTCCACATCGCGCTCCTTGAAGGCCGCGATCAGTTCGAGGTGCTCGTACATCGTCGGCAGCACCACTTCGGGCTTGAGGACCACGTGTTCAAGGCGGATCAGGCGGATGCGCAAGCTGTTGACCCGGTAGATGTTCGACACGATCTCGTTGCCCATCGCATCGATCATCATGTCGTGCAGCCCCCAGTCGACTGTTTGCGCGTCGTTGAGAAGACGGTCGTCGATTTTTTTTGCCAGGGCCCGGCGCACGATATCCCGGTGCGCCCGTTCGATCTTCTCGAGGTCGGCGTCGGACGCGCTGCGGGTGAAATTCGCCACGGCCTCACGTTCGAGCAGAAGGCGCAGCTGGAAGGCGTTGCGAATCAGCCGCAGATCGACATGGCAGACCTGCAGGCCGCGGTTCGGCACCGTCTTGATCAGCCCCTCGGCTTCGAGGCGCGGCACCATTTCACGAATCGCGCCAAGCGGCATATCGGTCAGAGCCATCAGTTCGCGCTGCGACACGAATTGCCCAGGCCGGATATTGGCGTTCAGGATTTGCTGCGTGAAATTTTCATAGGCGACGAGGCGGAGAGATTTTCCCTGGCTTTCGTCCGACTCGTTTTTCGCCGGTGCCAATGTATTCATAGCCGGTCTCGCGTACGTATTGGTAGGTACGTGTTGGTTGCACGGCGACATGTTAGCACGTACTTGTGCGCGGCCGGCCCGGACGAGACAGGTCTTGCTGCCCCGGCGAACGGTTTGGAAAAGCTGGGAAAGTATGACGAATCGTCTGGATGAGGAGTCCAGTTTCGCCCCAGCCGGGAGCTAGATTCGCCATGTGTGAGATTATGCGTGGCACGCTGGCCACTGTCATTACCCGACTCGACAAAGCACCGTTGTCAATTCCGTCACAATCGTGCGCCCGAGAGGGTCACCCATGGACGTTGATGCGACGATCGCGGCAGGCAACCGCCACCTCATGAGATGAGGCCTCAGCTTAGGCCAGTCCGCAGTTAGCGCGATGAAGTTTAACGAATTTTCTGAAATATCGACGTGAGTCACACGATTTCGACAGCATGCACCGCGGAACTCGAAATCCGCAAAAGCCGCTTTATTGCCCACGCGATCCCCGTCGCGGACCGCGACGCGGCGATGGCGGAATTACGCCGCCTGCGTGCAGAAAACCCGACGGCGACGCACGTCTGCTGGGCCCTGCTGGCGGGCGGCCAGTCCGGCATGTCGGATGACGGCGAGCCGTCCGGCACCGCTGGCCGGCCGATCCTCGAAGTGCTGCGTCACCATGACCTGGACGGCGTGCTGGCGGCTGTGGTGCGTTACTACGGCGGTGTGAAGCTCGGCGCGGGCGGGCTTGTGCGCGCCTATACGGATGCGATCGCGCGCGTGCTGCAGGACGCGCCGCGCATCGAACGGATTGCCCAGGCACTGCTGACCGTGGAGATCGGCTATCCGGACGAGGCGCGCGTGCGCCGCTGGATCGAACAGGAAGGCTATGCACTCGCCGATAGCGGGTATCAGATGGCCGTGAGGCTGACCATCAGCATGCCCGTTACGGCGGTGGACGCGGCGCGTGACGCGCTAAGAGATATGACGCAAGGGCGAGCGGTATTTGATGAGGAAAGCTGAGGAGGCCATGCCTCCCCTCAAACCTCAATGCGTCGCCGCCAGCTCCACCTGACCACCCACGACCGCCTCCTGCGCCAACGCATCCTCGAGGATCATCTCGGCGCCCTTCTCCGCCACCATCATGGTCGGCGCATTGATGTTGCCGGACGTGATATTCGGGAAGATCGACGCATCCACCACCCGCAAGCCGCCGATGCCATGCACGCGCAAGCGCTCGTCGACCACCGAGGTCTGCACATCGGCCCCCATCGCACATGATCCGCACAGGTGATAGATCGAGCCCGATTGCTCGCGGAAATACTGCAGGAAGCCTTCGCGGGTATTCACCTGCGGTCCCGGCGAAATCTCCTCGACGGTAATGCCCTGCAACGCGGGCGCCGCCATCACCTTACGCACCAGTTCGCAGCCCTGGATCACCTCGTCGATGTCCTTGTCTGTCGTCAGCGCGTTAATGCGGATCTTCGCGGCATCCTCCACCCGGTTCGACGCAATCTCGATCGAACCGCGGCTCGTCGGCCGGCACGGATTGAAGGCCAGCAGAAAGCCCGAATACGGTTCCGGCTCGAGACTCGCCTTGTTGCTCTTCGGAATGCGGTATGACAGCGGGTTGAAGTAAAGCTGCAGGTTAGGTTGCGCCTGCTGGTCGTTGCCCTTGAAGAAACCGCCCGACTGGTTGACGCTCATCGCAAGCGGTCCCTTGCGCGTCAACAGATACTGCAGGCCCAGCTTGAGCTTGCCGAGCAACGGCCGCATTTCGTCGTTCAATGTCTTCACATTGGCGCGGTAGTAGAAGCTCACGCACAGGTGGTCCTGCAGATTCTGCCCCACCGCCGGCAATTCATGCACCAGCGGAATGCGATGCTGCGCAAGCAGCGCCTTGTCGCCAACACCGGACAGTTGCAACAGCTTCGGCGTATCCACAGCGCCCGCCGCGAGGATCACTTCGCGCTTCGCCGTGAACGTGCGCGTGCTGCCGTTCTGCTTGACCACTACGCCGGTCGCACGCTTCGCGTTGTCGAACAGCACCTGACTCACCAGCACGTCGCGCTCGACCCTCAGATTCTTGCGATCGAGCACCGGATGCAGATACTCGAAGCTGCTCGACGAGCGTTGCCCGTTGCGCGTGTTCACGTCGTAAATGCCCGAGCCTTCGAACTGCGCGCCGTTGAAGTCGTCGCTGCGCTTGTAGCCTGCCTGGTCGCAGCCCTTCAGGAACACGTGACAAATCGGATGCACGGCATCCTTCATCGGCGAAATGCGGATCGGGCCGTCGGCGCCGTGATATTCGGTATTGCCAAGCGGATGCGATTCCAGCTTGCGGAAATACGGCAGCACGTCTTTAAACGACCAGCCCTTGTTGCCGGCCGCCGCCCAGTCGTCGAAGTCATGCGGTTGGCCGCGCACGAAGATCATTGCGTTAATCGAGCCCGAGCCGCCCTGGACCTTGCCACGCGGGCAATAGATAGGCCGGTTCTCGAGTTCCTTTTCCGGCTCGCTGTAATACATCCAGTTATAGGTTTCGTTGTAGTAAGTCTTGGTGAAACCCACTGGAATCTTGAACCAGAACGAGCTGTCCTTGCCGCCTGCTTCGAGCAGCAGCACGGAATACTGGCCCGAGGCCGTCAGGCGATTGGCGAGGATGCAGCCCGCAGAGCCCGCGCCGACAATAATATAGTCGTAATTCATGGTGTATCTCGCCTGACGGCGTCCGCTTCAGTGAATGCGAAAGTAAGTCTCTAGCTCAACCCTTGGCCGGGGCGAGATCCTTGACGTCAACAGGTTTCGAGGCCATCTGCAGATGCAGGCGTTCACCCGTATAGGGCGAGTGCCGGCGTACGACGTCCATGTTCAGCTCGACGCCCAGACCGGGTTCCTGCGACGGAATGATGTAGCCGTCTTCCCAGCGGATCGGCGTCTTGAGCACTTCCGCATGGAAACCGCCCCACGTGCCGATGCTTTCCTGAATCAGGAAGTTCGGCGTGCATGCCGCCAACTGGATGCTTGCCGCAGCGCCGATCGGGCCGTTGTACAGGTGCGGCGCGATTTGCGCGTAATACACCTCGGCAATGCTTGCCACTTTCTTTGCCTCGAGCAGACCGCCAACGCGCGCCACATTCAGTTGCAGAATCGAGGCTGCGCCCGCTTCCAGCAGCTTGAAGAATTCGTACTTGGTGGTCAGGCGCTCGCCGGCTGCAATCGGAATGCTGGTGTGCTGCGCCACTTGCGCCATCGCACCTTCCTGCCCAGGCGGCACCGGCTCTTCGAACCACAGCGGGTCGTATTTCTCGAGGCGCCTGGCGAGCCGGATGGCCGACGACGGCACCATCTGGCCGTGCGTGCCGAACAGCAGATCGGCCTTGCTGCCCACCGCTTCACGCACCTTGCGGCAGAACGTTTCGCAGCGGTCGAGCACTTCCAGAGACAGTTGATGCCCGGAGTACGCGGTATACGGTCCGGCCGGATCGAACTTGACCGCGGTAAAGCCACGCTTGACGTTCTCTGCTGCGCACTCTGCGGCAAGATCAGGATCGTCGTAGTCGTACTCGCCGCGGCTATTCTTCGGGTACAGGTAGGTGTACGAACGAAGCCGTTCATTGACCATGCCGCCCAGCAGTTCGTAGACCGGCTTGCCGGCAGCCTTGCCGATAATGTCCCAGCATGCCATTTCCAGACCGCTGACCACGCCCATCATCGTCAGGTCGGGGCGTTGCGTAAACCCGCTCGAATACGCTTCGCGCCATAGCCGTTCGACATGGTGCGGATCCTTGTCGAGCAGATAGCGGCTAAACACGTCGTCGATGATGTGGGTCATCGCGTTCGGGTGGAACGTCGCCGAATAGATTTCCCCGACGCCTTCAATCCCGCAAGCCGTCTTCAGCTTGACGAAGATCCAGTACATGCCGCCCAGATGCGGCGGCGGTACGGCGACAATATGCGTTTCGAGCGAGACGACTTTCATTTACGCACCTTCTTTCCTGTTAAGCATGTTTCTAAGCGCGAGTGCGGCACAGCCACCCAGCGCGGCCACTGCGGCCACATAGCCGAAGTAGAGTTGATAACCAAAGACACCGGGGTAAGTCTGCGTCAGATAGCCGTTGATGAGCGGCAGAAAGACGTCCGGCGAATAGCCCAGTACCGAGATCAGGCCGATCGCTAGCCCCATCGTTTCGACCGGCACGTTGCAGCGGTCGAGCAACGACCAGTACAGGCCGCGAATCGCGTAAGTCAGAATGCCGATGAACAACACGAGGAACACCAGCGCCAGGTGGCTGCCGATCCCCGGCGCTGCGATCAATCCCAGCAGCGAGAGAGCCGCCAGGAACAGCGCAATCACCAGCACCGAAATCTTCGAGAAGCGGTCGCCGAGAAAGCCGCCGCCAATGCCCCCAATAGGCCGCATCCACAGCTTGAGCGTGGTAATCGTGCCGGCCATCACCACGGAGAGGCCAATCGCGCCTTCATGCAGATAGGCGGAAAAGCTGTAGGTTGCCCAAAACACCTGATAACCGCAGAACACAATCGCGGCCACCAGCCACAACTCCGGAATCGCGGCGAGCGTTTTCAGATCGACGAGCACATTGCTGCGTTTGCGCGAGACGGCGCTTGCGGCGGCGTCCTTGCTACCCTGCGGATCCTTCACGAGCGCGAGCAGCAGACCGAGCGCAATGCACAGGAACGCGTACATATAGACCACCAGCCTGAAACCCGCCGCGACCGGTTCGCCGCGCGTCTGCGTGACCCAGGCAAACAACGTAATGGCCACGGTTGCCAGCATCGCCTCGATCAGGCCACGGCCGCCGTCGAGAAAGCCGAAGAACCGGCCCTGCTCATCGGGACCGGCGATCATCGACACACGCTTGATCACCGCGGCCCAGAAGGTCAGGCCGGTCGAGAGGCCCCAGCCGCCGAAGATGACCATCAGCATATGGAACGACGGCGCAGTTGAATACCACAGGCCCAGCAGGCCGGTTGCAATCAGCGAGAAGCAGATGAGCAGACGCGGTGCGATGCGGTCAGCGAGCCAGCCGCTCGGCAGATAGCTCAGCAGGAAGATGGTCCCCAGCGACGAATACAGGTAACCGAGCTGGCTGTCCGTGATATGGAACACTTCCAGCATGGTCGGCTGATACACCTGCCGCAGATACAGAATCGGGTAGATCGCGCCGGCGGCGATTACCAGCAGCAGCAACTGGATATAGCGCTGCGCTTTGGTTTCGCGCAAGGCGGCCTCGTGAGAAACGGCCAGCGAGGCGTTGGACTGAACAGATTGAGATGACACTGAGGTGCTCCTGGGAGACACACAAGGCCAGCAGCGCGTGGCTGCGCCGGCTCTGCCGAGTCTCCGATATCTTTGTTATGGTTGCAGTGCGCTTGCGCGTGTCTGCAGGTTCAGAAAAGGCGCGCCGCCATGAGCGGCACGCCGGATTGGGTTGAGCGGCGACTCAGTACTTCATCACCACGAGACGCGTCTGCGTGAATTCGAGCATGCCGTGCTTGCCGTCGTCGCCGCCGAGGCCCGAGCGTTTCCAGCCTGCGTGGAAGCCCTGGTAGGGATCGGCCGGCGTGCGGTTCACATACAGTTCGCCTGCTTCGATGCTGTTGGCGATCTTCATGGCCGTGCGATAGTTCTCGGTATAGAGGACCGAGGACAATCCGAACTGGTGATCGTTGGCCATCTCGAGCGCCTCGTCGAGCGTGCTGTACTTGACCACCGGCATGATCGGGCCGAAGGTTTCTTCCTGGATGATCTCCATGTCCTGGCGGCAGTTCGTCAACAACGTGGCCGGATAGAAGAAGCCTTCGCCGCCGGGGAGTACGCCGCCCGTCTCCAGCGTCGCGCCCGCATCAAGCGCACGCTCGACCATCGCGTGAATCGACTGGCGCGAAGCTTCGTTCACGAGCGGCCCCATCAGCGCGGGATTGCTGGCGCGGTCGCCGAACTTCACAGCGCTCATGTGCGACTTGAGCAGCGCGACGAAACGCTCATGCACGCTCTCATGCACATATACGCGTTCGATTGCCGTACACAACTGGCCGCAATGCGTGGTCTTGGAGGCGACCAGTTCGCGCGCGGCCTTCTCGAGATCGGCATCCGGTTCGATGATCGCCGGCGTCTTGCCGCCCAGTTCGAGCGAGGGCTTGGCGATATTCGCCTTGCAGTATTCGAGCACCTTGCGGCCGGCGCTGACGCTGCCCGTCAGCGTAATCATGCCCACGGCCGGATGCGTGCAGACTTCTTCAGCCGTCGCATGGCTCATGGCGAGAATGTTGACGACCCCTGCCGGCAGACCGGCGCGTTCGACTGCCCGGGCAATTTCAAACGCCGAGGTCGGCGTGTTGTTGCTCGGCCGCACCACCACCGTGTTACCGGAGATCAGCGCAGGCGCGATCTTGCGCATGAACGTGTAGACCGGATAGTTGAACGGAATCAGGCACGCAACGACACCGATCGGCTCGCGATGCAGGACCAGGTTCTCGTCAGGGGTGTCGCTCGGAATGACTTCGCCTTCGATACGGCGCGCCCATTCCGCGTGATAGCGGGTGATCTGGCCGGCGTAGATGGCTTCGCTGGCCGCATCGGCTACGCTCTTGCCCGACTCCAGCGCCAGCGCGGCGCCAATAGCCGGTGCGCATTCGGTCAAGGCATCGGCCAGCTTGTGCAGAAAGACCGCACGCTCGGCAGCGGGCAACTTACGCCAGCCTTTCTGTGCCGCCGCAGCGGCGTTGACCGCGGCAATCGCTTCGTCCTTTGAAGCACCCGCAACCTGGGCAATCAAGGCCCCGGTTGCGGGGTTGTAGACGGAAATGAGTTCGTCGGTTGCGGGTTCGATGAACTGGCCGTTAACAAAATTCCGATCGAGTCGCATAGTCCTTACCTGGTGGCGTAGTGCGAAAAACGCAGCGAGAAACGCATTACCGGCGGCTATGGACTCCATGCCACCGGCGCATGGGCAGGATTCTTCTCCGCGTGACGAGGGTGGACAAGCGACTAATTTGGGAACCAAACATTCTAAAAACTCATGTTTGGCGGAGAAAGTGGGGAGGGATGTGCGCTCAAAGGCGCAGTAAGGATGCCTGGCTTTCCAGCAGGGCCCGCAGTTCGGCCGAATCGGGACGTGTGCCCCAGTTGCGGGCCCCGGCCACCGAGGCAATGGCGATCCACGAATTCGGCGGAAACCACTCCCTTAGCACGGTGTTGGCCTGGAGAATCCGTAGCCGGCCGGTTTGCCCGCAGTAGTCGGCGCATAGCTGCGTGCCGTCCAGTTGGGCGGTGACTAGCGGATTACGTATTCGTTGCATTGGTCTCTCCCGCAAGGTAAAGCTAAGCACGCTCAGCGATAGAGGCAGTGACGGGAGTTTATGGACGGTTCTCATTTACAGGTGAAACGTCTGTGCGAGATTGGTAACGCGAGGTTACGGCTCTTGTACTGTGGAAGGCGACGCAGGTCGTGCGTCGCATTGTGCGGCCAGTGTTAAATGCTTAAAGCGGCTTCACCAACGTGCAGATCCAACGCGCGCTCGAGATAAGCCGGCGCTTGCGGGCGGCACAAGAAAAAGCCTTGTACGAAGTCGCATTTCACGCCGCGCAGAATATCCAGTTGCTGCTGTTCTTCGACGCCTTCCGCGACGACCTTGATACCCAGCTTGCGCGACAGACCGACAATACCTTCCACGATGCTCTGGGTAGCCGGGTCGCTTACCAGCTTCGATGTAAACGAGCGGTCGATCTTGAGCGTGTCGGGTGCGAAGTCTGCGAGATACTTGAGCGTGGAATGCCCGGTGCCGAAATCGTCAATGGCAATGCGCACGCCGAGTGACTTCAGCGCCGCAATCACCTTTTGCGCGCGGTCCGGATTTTCCATCAATGCCGTTTCGGTCAACTCGATTTCAAGCAGCGCGGGTGGAACGCCGAATTTCTTTAGCGCACGGTCGACCTCCCAGACGATTGCGTCACCGCGAAGCTGGCGGGCCGAGACGTTCACGGACATGCCGAGATTGCCGGCGCCCAGACGCCGCCAATGCGCGAGCTGACCCAGCGCGTGATCGAGCACCCATGAGCCGATCTCGGCGATAAAGCCGGTCTCTTCCAGAATCGGCACAAACACGCCAGGCGGAATCAGACCGCGGCGCGGGTGTTTCCAGCGAATCAGCGCTTCGGTGCTGTGCACCGACAATGTACGCGGCTCGTGAATCGTCTGGTAGTGCAGCAGGAACTGATTGGAGGCCAGCGCTTCTGGAACGTCGCGTTCCAGTGCGAAATCGTCGATGGTTTCCGCAGCCTCCTTGCCGGCGAACATGAAGCAATTGCGACCCGCCTTCTTGGCGGCGTACATCGCGACATCCGCACTCGTGAGCAGCGCCTCGTGATGCACACCATGCTCCGGATACAGCGATATGCCGATCGACGCGGTCACGAATGTGCCCGCGCTGTCGTTGCGGCCACTGCGCGAGAGTTCGGTCAGCAGCGCCTGCGCCAGCGATTCGAGTCCTGCTTTATCTGCGATGCTGCCGATCAGGACTGCGAACTCATCGCCGCCGAGCCGGGCAACATAGGCGTCCGGCGGCAGCGCCGCCTTGATGACAGCGCCGATACCCTTTAGCAGGCGATCCGCCGCGACGTGCCCGAGCGTATCGTTCAACACCTTGAAGCGATCGAGGTCCACGAACATCAGACCGAATGGCGCACGCACCGCACAACGCTCCTCCATCTCGCGAAACAGCGCCGCCCGGTTCGCGAGGCCGGTCAGCGAATCCGTGAAGGCCAGCTTGTCGAGCGTGGCGATGCGCTCCTGCTCGCCGGTAATGTCTTCGGCTGTGCCGATGATGCGCAGCACGGTGCCGTCGCTCGCGAGCACCGGGTAGCCGGTGCTGCGCAACCAGCGGATCGAACCATCGGTCTTGCGAATGCGGTACTCAGCCCGCCCTTCGACCGACTGGCTCACGATCCGATGCATTTCGGCGCGCAGCAACGGCAGATCCTCTTCGAACACCAAGTCCATCCAGGCGGTTGGATTGAGCTGCAGTTCGTGAGGTTCGATGCCGAACACCTTCGAGCTACCCGCGCTGACATAGTGGAACGACTTGAAATCGGCGCTATACGTGTAGAACACCACCGGCGTATGCGCTTCCATCTCCGATACAAGTTCGTTCTTGGCCTGCAACTGCGCCAAAAGATCGGTCTGGTTCGTCACGTCGAGCGCGGCGCCCACGACTGCAACCACGCGTCCCGCATTGTTCTTGACCGGCGTGAGCCGGCTATCCCACCATTTCGGCTGTCCGGTCGCCGTACGCGAAAGCCCGCGAAATGAGGTGCGATGTCCCGCCAGTGCTCCTGCAAACGCCGTTGCAGCCGGCGCGCAATCGGCGTCGTTCCAGAACGAGAGCCATTGCGCACCGGTGAGCTGCGCAGGCGAGTCGGCGTCGATCAGGCATGCGCCATACTCGGACATGCGCAGCAGGCGGCCGTCGAGTCCAATCAGGCTCACCCATTCCCGGTTGGCGTCCAGCAACGCGCCGGCGAGCGACGTCGCCGCGGCCTGCTTCGCGCGCTCGGTAACGAGCGAGCAATAGAGCAACGTTGCCAGCAAGGCTCCTGCGATGACGGCGGCCGTCATCACCGCGTGTGACGGCGTGCAACCGGTCAGACCCAACCACTGCGGTATCAGCAGGCACAGCGCGACCGTGCCGAAGCCCGCTGCCGTCGCCACACCGGCGTAACGGACATCGACGCTCTGATGACGCCGGTACCACGCGAAGAAGTACGACAGAAAGAGCTGGTTCTGAGGCGCTAAGCTATCGCTGTCGATTGCGAAGTTGTGCGCATCATACTGGCTGGGCGAACTGGGGGCGCACGACGGTTTCAATTTGATGCCTGGTCGGTTACGAGACGGGAGCCATGCGTCGTGAGAGCCATGCTGAATCCCACTACGTGAGTCAGTTAACGGCAAGGGGGTGCGGAAATTGAGGTGCTGGCGCATCGCGAATGGCGCGCCGGTAAGAAAGCGTAAGCGTGCGCGTCGCCCGCGAGGATGACGCTGGATTCAATCAGAACAGCTTGTTATTGTCAGATGATTACAACGAGGCGCCGCGTGCACCGCCCCGGAGATAGAACGGGGCGACGCGACGCGGCAGTTCAACACTCGGATCAGAAGCGCAGCAACACCTTGCCCTTGCGGCCGGGCTTGTCGCTGGCGGCAGCGGCCTGTGCGACATCGTTCAGATCGAAGATGGCTTCAACCGGCAAACGCAGCTCGCCACTGGCGGCAAGACGCAGCAGGTCGCCGAACATGCGCGCCTTGTCGGCACTCGAAGTGTCCTCCGAGACCTTCTTCGCCCAGAAGCCTTTGACGGTGGCCTGCTTGAAGATGGCATCGCCGGAGCTCAGCCGCATCAGCTCCCCCGACATCGCGCCGAACGAAACCAGCGTGCCGCCTTCGCCCAGCAAGCTGAACAACTCTCCGCTCGCATCGCCGCCCACGGAATCGACAGCCGCAGCGAGCGGCGCGTCGCCGTGCAGCGCACGCACCCGGTCTTTCCAGCCCGCGCTTTCCGTCGATACCGCATTGCCGATCCCCACCTCGGCCAATTCCGCCACACCCGCATCGCGGCGCACCACATTGACGACATGGATGCCACGCGCGGCAGCCAGCATTGCGAGCGTTTTACCCACCGCCCCGTTCGCCGTGTTCTGCACGAACCATTGGCCCGGCTGGAGATGGAGATACTCCAGCAGCATCACCGCGCTCAGCGGCATGGCAATCAGCTGGCAGCCGGTTTCGTCGCTCACGCTATCGGGCAGCGGCACCACAGCACCGGCAGGCGCGAGCACGTACTCGGCCCACGCCTCGTGCACGCCCGCGACAGCCACGCGCTGGCCGACTCGCACGTGCGCGACACCTTCACCCACCGCATCGATCACACCCGCCACCTCGCTGCCGGCCACCGCAGGCAACGGCGGCTTGTAGCCATAGTGCCCGCGGATCGTCCACAAGTCGTGGTTGTGAATCGGCGCGAGCGTGGCCTTGATGCGCACCTGTCCGGCACCGGGTTCCGGTGTCGGCCGTTCGCCAACAGTTAGGACTTCAGATGGATTGCCGAATGTTGTATGAATAGCGCTACGCAAATTGAACCTCTGCGGGGAAGGAGTTAAGGGATGACACCAGCACGGCCGTGAAGCCTTAGCGCTTCTCTTCGAGCAAGCCGAGCAACGCCTCGGCCACGCCTTCGGATGACGCCGGATTTTGCCCCGTCACCAGCAGGCCATCCACAACCACATGGCGCTGCCAGTCCGCGCCTTTGGTGTAATGAGCACCAAGACGCTTGAATTCGTCCTCGACAAGAAACGGCACCACGTCGGTCAACTGCACCGCGGCTTCCTCGCTATTCGCGAAGCCCGTGACCTCTTTGCCCTTCACGAGCGGACTACCGTCCTTTGCCTTGACGTGACGCAGCGCGCCTGGCGCATGGCAGACCAGGCCGACTGGCTTGTTAGCCTGGTCGAACGCCTGGATCAGCGCGATCGAATCCGCGCTCTCGGCAAGGTCCCACAGCGGGCCGTGGCCGCCCGGATAGAACACGGCGTCGTAATCGGCTGCGCGCACTTCGGCAAGCCGTTTCGTATGAGCCAGTGCCGCTTGCGCGTCCTTGTCGGCCCTAAAGCGTTCGGTGGCCGGCGTTTGCGCATCCGGCTCATCGCTCTTCGGATCGAGCGGCGGCTGTCCGCCCGCGGGCGAGACGAGCGTAAGCGTGACGCCCGCATCCTTGAACGTGTAGTAAGGCGCCGCGAACTCTTCCAGCCAGAAACCGGTCGCCCTGCCTGTGTTGCCAAGGCGGTCGTGGGACGTGAGAACCATCAGGATGTTCATGTCCATCTTCCTTTAACGTATGACTGTTGCTCAAAGGAACCGCGCAACGCGCGGCCGTGTCATGCACTGCGCAACATGTTCTGGGTGACCGACATGGCATGCGCAAGTGCGCCCCCATCTCTACGCAGCTTCGTCACGAGAGCAGCGCCGAGCCACAACTGATACAGCGTCTGGGCAAGCTCGCGCGCGTCGAGTGCGGGCGAGAGCGAGCCGTCCCTGCCCCCCTCCTCGATCAGCGCCGCAATCCGCTCGATCAGCCGCTGCACGCCGTCGCGCAATACGACACGCATGTCATCGGAGAGGTCGGCCACTTCGGCGCTGAGCTTCACCACCAGACATTTGTCCGGACAGTCGGCCTCCAGCTGCTCGCGTTGCCACTCGCTCCAGTAGAGCAGCAGCTTGTCGCGCGCGTTGACCTCGCCGCCCCCGAACAGTTGATCGAGGCGCTGCGCATAATCAGTGACGTATTGCTCCAGCAACTCGCGGCCGTACTGCTCTTTCGAACCGAAGTAGTGATAGAACGAGCCCTTTGGAACATCGGCCGTCTTGAGGATTTCGTTGAGACCGACTGCGACGAAGCCTCGATGAGTAATCAATGCCCTGCCGGAATCGAGGATGTGGCGGCGGACTTGCGGGTGGCTGGATCTCATGGTGGCGCTCATTCTCCAGCAAAGTAGACCAGTCGTCTAGTAAACGGCCCGAGAGGCCTTATCGCTTGTATGGAGAAGGATGCGACTGCGCCCGGTGGTTGGTTTGGCGCAACACCGCCCGTCGTGCGCGCCGCAACGAACCCGTTGCTATAGCTCCGGATTGGCCAGATCAGCGGCGACGATATGCTCGCCGTACACCTGCGCAGCGGCCAGCGCCTCGACTTTGGTCGGATAGGGTCCGAGTTCAGGCGCACCGTCGAACGGAAACAACAACTTGCCGTCGGTCTTGCGAACCACGCTCAACACCCCGAAAAAACGCCGATAGCCGGCGAGGCGCGACGACGCCGTCACCTTGAAGTCGCTCTCCGATTGCGCCGGGACGCTTGGAATGAATGCGGATTGGCTCATACGGTTAACCAATCAGTACGTTTCCCTGCACCGCGCCCCCAGGCAGCAGGTGCTTTCCCCCCGCAATACATTACATTTTCACAACGTAATTTACCCATTATTTGATCAATTAGAACGCGATACTGAGACATGGTGATTGGCAGGTTTGTTATCAGCGTGGTACAAAGGCATTCTTCGCGGTCGGTCGCGGGGCGAAGACGCGGCAAACGCGGACGCGACATTTAAATTGAATGGATTGAAAAATGGCAACCGGTATTGTGAAGTGGTTCAATGATGCAAAGGGTTTTGGTTTCATTACGCCTGATGGCGGCGGTGAAGACCTGTTCGCGCATTTCTCTGAAGTCCAGGGAAGCGGCTTCAAGTCGCTGCAAGAAAACCAGAAGGTCAGCTTCGAAGTGAAGCAGGGCCCGAAGGGTAAGCAAGCGGCAAACATCACGCCGCTGTAACAGGCCGGAACAACCGTTCCCCCTTGCTGCAAATGGCCCGCCTCGGCGGGCCATTTGCTTTTATGTGCTTTTGCAGGCCTGAAACGGCCATGCCCAGCAACGCTGCGCGCGGCTCAAAGCTCCAGCAATGCCGTTTTCATCCAGTCGTGCACGGCGTGGCTCAGCTCCTGCTGCGAGACGTCGCGAGACGAAAACTCCGGGCCGACGACAACCCGAATATGCCCCTTGCTGACCGGCCATCCCTTCGCCGGCCAGACTTTGCCGGCGTTGTGCACCACCGGAACGACCGGCGCGCCGGTCGCGCAAGCGAGACGAACACCGCCCGATGTCAGCCGCAGCGGCGCGTCGTGCGGCACACGAGTGCCCTCCGGAAAGATCACGACCACATCGCCCTTGGCGAGCCGCTCGGCACAGTCCTGCGTGACCGCCTGATGCGCCTGGCGCGGTGAACCCCGGTTCAGGCTGACCATATCGAGGCCGCGCAGCACCCAGCCGAAGAACGGAATGCGCAGCAGATCCTCCTTGAACACGAAACTGACACGCCGTGGAAACAGCGCGAGAAATGCGAGTGTTTCCCACGTCGATTCGTGGCGGCACAACAGGATGGACGGCCCAGGCGGAAGATGCTCGAGCCCTTCAACCGAACAGGTGACGCCGGGCAGCCAGCGCATCCATGCAACCATTGCACGACACCATTGCGCCGCCAGCCAGTAGCGCCCGGAGCGGCCGGCAAAAGGGAACAGCAGCAGGATCAGCGCCGAATAGACCGTACCGCTGCCGAGCAGGCAGACAATGAAAAGCCATTTGATGAACTTGGAATACATGAAGAGCCGAGTGAATAAACAATGAAGCCGCGAGCGAGTACGTCGCCGCCCTCACCTCACACTGTACCGTCTCACGCGCGGCGCTACCAGCATTGCGCCTAAGCCCGCTCGCTCGTTGCAAAACGATTAAAAACACTTAATCCGCCTGGCGACGCCAGGTTACAAGCACGCAGCGATGATAGCGAGGTGAGCCACTCAATCGTCCGCGCTGGAGGTGACCAGCGCGATGCGTGCCGGTTCGACTCACGCCCCTGCTACTTGCGCGTATGAACCATGCCCAAAGTTCTTTCTGTAGAAGACGACGAATTGATGATCCAGGAGATCCTGAGTTCGCTCTCCGGATCCGGCTATGAGGTCGACGTCGCGCGTTGCGGACGCGACGGCATCGCCAGAATCATGGCGTTTCCCTACGACCTCGTCACGCTGGACCGCACACTTCCGGATCTGGACGGTTTGACGATCCTCGCCGCCATGCGCGATGTGGGCATCGACACGCCCGTGCTGCTGGTCAGTTCCATGTCGAATGTCGATGAACGTGTGCGCGGCTTGAGGGCAGGCGGTGACGACTATCTGACCAAACCGTTTGCACGCGAAGAGATGGTCGCGCGCGCCGAAGTGCTGCTAAGACGCAAGGCGCCGGCGCCCCATGCCGAAACCCGCCTGCGGGTCGGCGAACTCGAGCTGGATCTGCTCAAGCGCAAAGCCACTCATCACGGCGAGGCCCTCGAGCTTCAGCCAACCGAACTCAAGCTGCTCGAATACATGATGCGTCATCCGGGTCAGGTGCTCACACGCACGATGATTTTCGAAGGCGTTTGGGGCTGCCGCTTCGATCCGGGCACCAACCTCATCGACGTTCACGTAGGACGCCTGCGCAAGAAAGTCAGCGCGGCCGGAGAGTATCCACAGATCCGCACCGTCAGGGGATCCGGCTACATTCTTGGCTAGGCGTTGCATCAGATTAAAAATCTCTTCACCTTCATGCTCGCGTTGCGATAGGCCTACCTCTCTATTCTGCTTCTTACCGAGACGCGCATCGCGTCAAGCGGTACAACCCAGGTCCCAACCCATCGTTCGCATGAAGGAGCAATCATGAAAGTCATTCACATCGCCGCATTGCTTGGCATTCTCGCAACCGGCACGGCCTTTGCGCAAAGCAACCCGGCCACGGCCGCTACGGCTAACGACACGTCGACTACCGTCGCCATGTCGAACGCCACGCCGCAAGACGGCGCGTGGGTGCCGCCGTATGGACAGGCCATCGCCCCGAAAACCCGCGCCCAGGTCTACGGCGAACTCGTCCAGGCAGAAAAGGACGGCCAGCTCAATTACCTGAACAGCGTCGTGTACGCGCATCCTTAAGCGCTTCGCGGAACACGCGTCGTCGAATCTCATGGGTCGCGCGAGGCGGGCTGCTGAATTGCTCTCTAGCCTGCTCGCCCCCATCGGCGGCGTCCCGCGGCGCGGGCCGCCCACCCCAGTTTTCGCTACCGAGGAGTCCATCATGAAGATCGTCATGCTGGCAGCACTCATCAGCCTTGCGGCTAGCACCAGCGCATTTGCCCAGACCGCTACCGGATCGAACAACCCGCAGCCGGGATCCGCCAACCCCAGCTTCACCACTGCCTCGAGCACCGACGCATCCGGACAGTGGGTCGCGCCCTATGGCCAGCCAGTCGCCGCCAGGAGCCGCGCGCAGGTGTACAGGAGTCTGGTGAAAGCAGAGCGGGATGGTCAGCTCTCCTATCTGGACAGCACGCTATATGCGCATCATTGAAACGGTACCTGCATAATCCGCCTCGCCTGGCGTTCGTGCCCGCTTCGCATGCGGGTGGGCAATCGCAAGGCGAGGCCGCGCCGCTTAGCGCGAGGCCAACTGATAGCCGTAGCGGCTAATGGTTTCCACTCTCGCCCTGAAGCCATGTGTCTCCAGCTTGCGCCGCAGGCGCGACACCACCAGGTTGACACTGGAGGGGTCGACATCCTCCTTGTCCGGCCACGCATAGCGGATCAACTGATCTCTCGCCACAGGCGCATTCGCCTGGCGCAACAAACACTCAATCAGCAGATACTCGCGCTTGGTCATCAATGCGCGCCTGCCGTCTTCAACCAGATCGCGCGTTAGCGGGTCCAGTCGCAGCGAAAGCACATGGGCCGACGGTTGCGCAGAGCGTGCCAGCGACGCACGATGCAACGCCAGCAGGCGCTCCTGCATCTCGAGAAACGAATACGGTTGTACAAAGCAGGCATCCGCGCCGGCGCGCAGCACGCGCGCGCGATCCTGCGAGGTACCGTTGACGAGCGCCACGATCACCGCGGGCGCACGCGGCAAGCGGGCCAGTTCGGGCAAGGCGTCAAAGAGCGCGGTCATCAGGACGATGCCCACGGCGGAAATCACGATCGCATCGAATTCTTCGTGCGCCGCAAGGTAAAGGGCATAGCGCAGGTTGTCCGCTGCATGCACGCTGTGCGCGCTTTCCCTAAACGCCTTGTGTAGGTAAACCGTCTCCGCCTCGGAGGACGAAACCAGCAGGATTCTCATCTAAGCCTATGACCTACTGCAGGTTGTGTGGCCAGCAATCGATGGTGATGGTCGTGCCGCGATCTTCGCCGCCAATATGCAGCTCGAAGTCGTGCAGCCGGATGACGGCCGAGACAATACCCAGTCCGAGGCCAGTGCCCGGCACATCGCGCGTCTGTTCGACGCGATAGAAGCGGTTGAGGACCGCGTTGCGCTCGCTGACCGGAATGCCCGGTCCGTTATCGGCGATCACCAGTTGCGGCCCGGCCCGCCCTGCATGCAGCTCGACGCTGACATCGCCGCCTTGCGGGGCAAACTTGATCGCATTGTCGAGCAGGTTGCTGAATGCCTCGAACAGCAAGGCGCGGTCCGCATGAACCGGTTCGACCGCTTCGATGCGCGACGCCAATACGATCGCTCTCTCCTCGGCAAGCGGCTGATACAGGTCACACAGTTCGTCGACGAGCGTCTGCAAGGCCACCTCATCGAAGCCGCTGCGCCGCTGCAATGCGCCGATTTCCGAAATGCGCAGCATCGCGCCGAAGCGTTCGAGAATCGAATCGGCTTCCGCCCGTGCATTGGCAAGCAGTGCGTTAGCGGGTTCATCGCCGCCCATGCGCACGCGTTCGGCAAGATTCGCCAGTTGCAGGCGCATGCGTACCAGCGGTGTGCGCAGATCGTGTGCAATGCCGTCGCACGCACCCTTGACCTCGTTCATCAAACGCTCCACTTCGTCGAGCATGTGATTGACGAGGTGGCACAGCATGTCCAGTTCGTCGCGGCCGCCGGTCGGCAAGCGTTGTGCAAGATCGCCGTTGGCGATGCGCGTCGTCACGCGCCGCATGGCCGTGACACGGCGCATCTGGTGCAGACTGAGCAACAAGCCGGTAGCAAGACTGAGAACGAGGCATAGCAAGCCGCCGCCGATCAGCGCCTTGGTCAATTCCTCGCGCACGTGCCGCACGTCGGCGAGGCTGCGGCCGATCACGAGCTTGACGCCGTTGTCGCGCGTCTCCCCCATCACCCGTACCGTGGGCATCGAAGGGTTGTCCGCCAGCACAAGCGTGCGGCCAGTCGACGCACTATGCGATTCGCCCGCCTGATCCAGCTTCAGACCAGGCGGCATGGCGACGATATCTCCTGCGAGACGATGTCCGTCTGGCGCAAACAGGCCGTAGTAATTCGAGTGCCCATTCTCGTGTTCGAGCCTGCGGCCAATCACGAGAGCGACCTGATCGTCGCTTTTCGAATCGAAATAGCGCATCTGCCAGCGAATCCCGCTGTCGGCCTCGCGCTCCATTGCCGCGCCCACCGAATACTCGAGAAAACCCAGCAAGGCCATGAAACACAGCGAAAAGATCGCGGCGTAAGCGGAGAGCCATCTAAAGGTTGTCGTATGCCAGCGCTGGTCCGAACGGGGCGTTGAAGGCATATGCTGGGTGTCGGTGGAGATCGTCGTTCCCCGTACCTTGCCAAATTCCAGAGCGGACACCGTCATCGGCTCCTCGCTTGTTGATGCGTTAAGAACGTGAGCCTGATCGGCTTGGTTTCGGCATCATAGCCCTGCGTGAATAAATACCGGGCGGCACAAAGATGAAAAACCCGTCACTTTGATGTGCATTGGATGAAACACCAAGACATGTTCTTTACAGCGAGCCTTCTGAGTCCTATTGAACGGAAACAAAGCAAGCGAATCGAATCAGAATAACCGCTAAAACACGCAATAGTAAAAAAACACGGGCCGCAATGCGGCCCGTGTTTTCCGGTGCTGAAGCTAAAGCGCGTTGGCTTTAGAAGCGGTGCATCATCGCGATGCGATACACCATCTGATTGCAGCTCGACGACTGGCTCGGCGCACCCATGATGTTCGCATAGTCGAAGTCCTGGCCGGTCTTGCCGTCCGCGTGCTGGTAGGCTCCTTGCACGTAAACCGAGGTGCGAGCGCTCAGGTCGTAGTCGAGCATGAGCGACAGCTGGTTCCAGTTTGGATCCGAGCTGCCCGTCACCGTGGAAACGTGGGCACGCGTAAACGTATAGGCGGCGCCAAGCCAGAAATCATGCGCAAAGAAGTACTGGCCGTTGATTTCGAAGTTATCGAACTTCCATGAGTCTTGCGTGCCGGCCGCCGGCTGCGTAGTGAAATAGGCGTTGTACGTCGGGTTATAGATGTCGACGTGCGAATACGCCAGCGAGACGATCGCCTTGTCCGCGAACTTGTACGACACGCCCGCGTCGATGTTCTGTTGCGAAGTGCCGATAAACACTACGGTCGCGCTCGGCGCTGCACCACCGCTTGTGGCACCGCCGTTGTTGGTCCTCATATACGCCAGGGCCGCGGAAAGCGGGCCCATCTGATACTGGAGCGCCGCGCTGTACATGCGGTTATCCGCGAAGCCACCGGCCTCGTTACTAAAGCCGTACATGGCTTCGCCCGTGAAGCCTGCCACCGTCGGCGAAACGTACTTGACCGAGTTCTGGATGCGGTAGTCCCAGTCCGCGTTGTCGTTGTCATACGGGTGCGAGCCGAGATCGCCTTCCCAGTTGCCTGCCGCGGTGTAGCCGCTCCACATGTCGATGGTCGGATCGTACTGGCGCCCCATCGTGAATGTGCCGTACTGCGCCGACGACAAACCGACATACGCCTGGCGGCCGAACAGCAGATCGCCCTGGCCCATCGCCCCGGTGTTGGTGTTAAAGCCGTTTTCCAGCTGGAAGATAGCCTTCATGCCGCCGCCCAGATCTTCACTGCCTTTCAGGCCGAAGCGGCTGCCGGCTGTGTCGCCGCTCACCATCTGGTAGCTCCGGTTGCCGCCTGCGTTGGTGGTAAAGTCCAGGCCCTCGTCGATAATGCCGTAGAGCGTGACACTGTTCTGAGCATGCGCGACATTGCACAGCGCGACTGCGGACAACAGTCCGGCCAAACACGTTTTCGTCATTTGCCTTGTACCTGATGAGTAAAGTGGAGGGATTTGCCGTTTCCGTCTGTGCACTTCTGCGCTCTTCGGCGACGCGCCGCTATGTGTGCGGCGGCGAAATAAAAGTGCAAGCGGAGTTTAAGGAGCAACCCTCTCTTACGAGAGCGGTACAGACGAAACTCAGTCTTTCAACAAGTGCAAGTACGAAACGCGGAGCCGCAATCGCCTTTAGCGACGGGGGCTCGTGTTTCGTTTTGGAAAAAAATGTCTGATTTAGCGCTTGATAAGTGTCGTAAAGGAACGACAGCTTCGGTCTTGAGGAGAATTACAAAGGCTCCGGCGGCGGCACTTCCGGCGGCGATGATGACCCTCTGTACGGCCATATCCAGCCGGGTGCTCTTATGAGCATTCAGCATTCCTTCTGAATTCGCCATCTATCCCGGGGTTTTAGCGTCCCCTCAAGTTTTCACCCCGCGGTCAGAAGCGCGTCGCGGTGCAGCGCCAGACCTGGCACTGCACCGTCTGTTTGTTCCCGGTTTTGCCCCCATCGAGCCTGCGGCTCGTCAGCGGCCGCGAAAAATGCTGCACTGCGGCCCCGTGACACAACGGGGGCCGCCCGACTCGCCCGTGAAATCGGCCGTGCCACCATACGAGACATTGTTGACGCGCGCCGGCAGATTGCCGGCTTGCCCGGTTTCGCTATACGACATGTCAGTCGCGTCCTGCGCGGACTCGTTTGCGTTCTGCTCGAGAATTGCGCGGCCGCGCGCTTGCATGTTCGTCTGGACGTCTTGCCCGTTTGCGAGAGCAGTTGCCAGAATCAGCCCCGCTCCCGCCAACGGCACCACGAAAAGTAATTTCATCTCGACACTCCTTGCATCGGGTACCCATTGCCTGAGTCCGTTGCCCGGCAGTACGCCAATCTGAATGAAGGTCGGCTCCCCTATGCTTTGCCTGTCAACCCAACTGCGCGCCCCGGAAGCAGGATGGACCGGCATGGTCCACCGGAGCATGCTCCCGTCGCGCTACCTAAGTAACGACTCCACTGGCTCATCCTCATTGCCGGAAGTTGCAGGAAAGACCCGTGCGGTGCGGTGCACAAAAATTGCTCTGAACCGTCTGTGCCCGGTCCCGGCGCAGACGTTGACCGTGCCGCACCTCCGTTATAGGTCAAGTTCGCAGGACGTCAACGCCGCGCCGACGAGGCCTGCAGCGGGGCGCCGCCACGGGCCGGAAGCCTGCCGCGGCGGCGCCTCACGGCCGCCCGGCGGCTGCGGGCGTGGGCACGGCACAGCGCCGCTGAGGTTATATTTCGACATGGCGCGCGATCCCGCTCGCGCGCCTCACCCCAATCGCGCCGAACCGCCGGAGAGGTAGATGGAGCACGCATATCTTCACCTGTTGCACCTGCTCGGCGGCCATGCGGGATGGACGCTGGCAGTGGTGTTCCTGGCCGCCTTCCTGGAGTCGGTTGCCGTGATCGGCACGTTTATCCCGGGCAGCACGGCCATGTTTCTGGCGGGCGCGCTGGTCGGCACCGGCTCGCTCAACCTCGGCTGGCTATTTGCCTGCGCGCTCGCGGGCGCCATCGGCGGCGACGGCCTCAGTTACTGGCTGGGCCGCCGCTATCGCAACACGCTCGTCCAGCTTTGGCCGTTCTCCACCCATCCTCAGATTCTCGAGACCGGAAAGCGCTACTTCGCTCAGCACGGCGCGCGCAGTGTCGTGTTTGCCCGCTTCATTGCACCGGTGCGCGCCATCGTGCCGGTTGTCGCCGGAATGCTCGGCATGACGCCGGTGCGCTTCTACGCGATGAACGTTTTGTCCGCGCTGCTGTGGGCGCCTGCGCATATTCTTCCGGGCGTCGTGTTCGGCGCGTCGCTGCAACTGGCGGGCGCGGTTTCGTTTCGTCTGGTCGCGGTCATCGCGATTCTGGCTGCGCTTGGCTGGCTCAGTTTTCGGGCGATGCAGGTGGTTCTTTCGCGCGCCCATGCATGGACCGTTGCCTCGCGCCGCAAACTCTTCGCCTGGGCCTGCGGCCGCAAGGGACAGGCCGCGGCCATCCTGCTGCTGGTGCTGGATCCCGAGCGGCCGGCAATGGGCATCGTCGCCGCGATCTCGGTGCTGGTGCTGCTATTCGCAGCGATCTTCTTCGGCGTGTTTCAGGGCGTCGCCAACGGCGACCCGCTGGTACAGGTCGACATGTCCGTCTACCGCTTCCTGCAATCGATCCACTCCCCCTGGGCCGACACCGTCATCTCGGGCCTCGCGACCTTGGGCAGCGTCCCGACGCTGGCCGCTGTCGTGATCACCGTGATTGTCTGGATGGCGTATGAGCGGCGCTGGCTCGCCGTGGCCTACTGGCTCGCCGCCGTCGCCTTCTCGCAGCTGCTGATTTTCGCCATTCAGCTGACCATACGACGCGCGCCACCCGGCTACGCGGGTCCCGACGTCTACGCGTTTCCCAGCAATCACGTGGCGGCAAGCGCGATTGTCTACGGCTTCCTGGCGTTCCTGCTGGCGCGGCGCGTCGGCAAGGTAGAGGGTGTTCTGGTGACGACCATCGGCACCGCGATCGTCGTGGCTGTGGCGTTCGCCGGGCTTTACTTCGGGCGCTTTTCGTTTTCGGATGCCGTTGGCGGCGCGGCGTTCGCGGCCATCTGGGTCGCAGTCGTCGCCCTGACCGCCGTATGGCGCAACCCCAAGACGCCCGCGCCGCGCAAGTTCATGCCGCTCGTGATGCTGGCCGTAATCTGCGCCAGCGCGACACCGCAGATTGCGGTACTGCGGCCGGCCAGCGCCTCGTCGAACGCACCAGTTCACCCACTGCACGTGGTTAGCAAAGCGCAATGGACGGACACGCTCTGGAAAACCTTTGCCTGCTACCGGTCCGATATGACCGGCGAGCGGCGTGAGCCGATCACGGTGCAATGGGCCGCGAACCGCGAGCAGATCGAAAGCCAGCTAAACAGCCGGGGCTGGACTGAGGGCACCCAGTTGTCGGTACGCTCATTGCTGTATCTGGTGGCGCCGGATCCCGCTGCCACCGCGCTGCCGGTTTTGCCGAAGCTCGACAACGGCCAACCGTCCGCTATGGTGTTCACGCGTGCTCGCGATGCGCGCGACGAACGCGACGTGCTGCGTTTCTGGCCGACCGACTATGCGGTGCAACGCAAAAGCGACGCGCCCGCCACGCCGATCTGGCTCGGCTCGCTGGTGCATGAGCGCTTGCGCCGCCCTTCATGGCCGTTCAATGTGTTGCGTCCGGACAGGCAAGTCGATCCGCTGATTTCGGTGCAGGGACAAGCGAGTGCATGGCGCGAACTGGAAGTATCGAGCATTAGCGGATGCGAAGGCGTGCGCGTGACGCTGATCGATTCGAACCTGAAATGAAACCGTAGCGAGCCTTGCCAGGATTCTCCTGACACAGGTTCAATACTCCACGCAGCCGGCCGCGGCGGCCGTTAGCGTGACCTGGGGAGCACCGCAATTGATAGAGTTTCCGCAATCGGAGATTTCGACCTGGGGTGGCGGCGTCGTCTTTCTAAACGTTCTTCTAACCCGGCTTGGCGTCCCTATTCCCGCTGTACCCGTTCTGCTGTTTGCCGGCTCCGCGATCGCCAGCGGCGCCCTGTCGTTCTGGTACGTGATGCCATTGGCCGTGTTGGGCGCGCTGATCGGCGACGGCGTCTGGTTCACAGCTGGGCGCCTCTATGGCCATCGTCTGATTAGCAGCCTCTCGCGGCTTTCGATGTCCGTCGGCCAGCACGTGCGCACCACACGCTCGCTATTCGAACGCTTCGGAGCGCCAATTGTATCGATGTCCAAATTCATTCCCGGTCTTGCGATTGCCACGCCACCCCTGATGGGCACGACACGGGTCGACCCGCGCATATTTATTGGCTGGGACATGCTCGGTGCGGCAGCATGGGCCACCTTCTGGCTGCTCGGCGGCGCCGTCTTCGAGAAGCAGCTAGGCATGCTGGTGCTGGCCGTGCGCGCACACGGCACGACAGTGATCGATCTGGTGCTGGCCGCTTCGTTTCTTTATTTTGTGTTTCGCTGCATCCAGCGCTGGCGCTTCAAACGCTGGCTCAAGCAGGTTCAGATAACCCAGCAACAGCTTGAAGCGATGCTGCGTACCGAGTCGCCCCCCGTCATTCTGGATGCACGCCCGGAATCGGCATTGCTGGACGAGACGTACCGGATTCCCGGCGCGCAGCCACTCGACGCGACTTCGCCGGCGGACATCGAAGCGGCTTTGCCGGCTGCGCGCCGTGTGGTGTATTGCGTATGTCAGGATGAGGCGACGGCCATGCGCATTACCCAACATATGCGCCATAGAGGGTTTACGAGGATTCGCGCACTGAGGGGTGGACTGGATGCCTGGGCACGCCGCGGCTATGCGTTCGAACCGTTCTCCCACGAGGCGCATGCGGCCACACTTGCGGCGCGGGTGAAAAGCCTGCGCAACGAGACAGAAGCGGTCACGCTGCGCGGTGTCGCACCGCGCCGGGGCGCCCCCGGCAAGGCCGAGCCCGCCCAGACCGAGCACCAGCGCAATTGATTCACTGCCGCAGCGCCGCGGCGCTAAACGTCAAGCGTCACAACCCGCAGCGCTAGCCATTGCGCGCCTTGCATTTAGTTAGCCATGCAGTCAATCTGCATCGTTTTAGCGCGATTTTTACGCATTTTTAATGCGTTTATAGGCGCACGGTAGCGGCCCTGGTTGTGAATTGTCATTTTCCTGTGGTAAAAAGCGACGTCGTCTCTCGCCGATCCCGGCTAAGCGATACCAACACAACACAGTCTTTTTTGGAAATTCAGGAAAATGGCAACTGGTACAGTAAAGTGGTTTAACGATGCAAAGGGCTTTGGTTTCATTACGCCGGACGGCGGCGGTGAAGACCTGTTCGCGCATTTTTCTGAAGTCCAGGGAAGCGGCTTCAAATCGTTGCAAGAAAACCAGAAGGTCAGCTTTGAAGTGAAGCAAGGCCCGAAGGGCAAGCAAGCGGCCAATATCACGCCGCTGTAATAGGCCGGAACTCTCGTTCCGTAGCCACATTGGCCCGCCCTGGCGGGCCAACAATGTCGTTTCAGGAGCGACGAATCGTCTCTGTCACGCTGCAGCGCGTGGCGCCGCCTTCCTCGCAGCCTGCTTCGCCGCGGAAGCTTTTTTCGCAACCGTGCGCTTAGCCACCCCTTTCTTCGCTGCCGCCTTCTTTGCGGCGGGATGCTTAGTCGCGGCTTGCTTTGTAGCCGCTTTCCTTGCCGTCACTTTCTTTGCCGTCACTTTCCTGGCTGCAACCGGTTTGGCCGCGGCGTTCTTCGCAGGCGCTTTCCTGGCGGCGGCTTTCTTCGCGGACACCTTCTTTGCTGCCGCGCTCGCCGTACTTGCGCCGCTGCCGTTCAGCGCAACCGCAGCGCTCTGGTCAATCAGGTAGCGGGTACGGTCTTTCACATTTTTGATCCAGGCCGGTGGCCGGGCATGACCGCTCCACGTTGCGCCAGTTTCAGGATCCCTATATTTCGGCGGCATCTTGCCTTTGGCACTCAGGGCATGCTTCGCCGCGCCATTGCCAGCACGGCGTCCACTGGCTCTCGCCTCACGTTTGGCTTTGGCGCGCGCCTCGATGTCGGCAGTAGTCAAGCCATGCTTGAGCATCAATTCGCGGATCTGGTCGACGGCCGCTTGCGCCCGTTTGGCAAGCAACGCTTCGGCTTGCGCCTGAAGTTTCTTCATACGTGCTTGAATCTGTTCGAGAGTGGCCATTACCGCCTCCTTATGTGTGGGTAATGGACGCACTATGCCATGAGCGCATAGCGGAACGCTACGGTTTCGCGTGTGAAAATGCGTGAAGTAGCGGGTTTTAGCGCTTCTAGTCCCGCCTTTAGTCGCGCTTCTAGTCCCGCTTCCAGTCCCATCAACGCCACAATTGACTCAAGCTCGTATTGAGCCGAAATGTCCGGTTAGCATCTGTCATATATACCGCGCGCCGGTCGAGGCAGGCGTGACGATGACGCAATTGACCCGGCGCCACGCCGCTCCCCTTGCCGGCAATTGTTTCATTAATAGAACTGACTATGCGTGAATCCAAAGCGTTGCTGCGGCAGGATCTGGCAGCAATGAAGATGTTTCTGGCCGACCTGAAGCCTCAGTCAAGCGGACCCGGTCCTGCATCGTCGCTCCCGGCCACGCAGGTCTGATTGCGGCCTCGCCGTTTGGCGAGATAGAGCGCGCGGTCCGCTGCCGCCACAAGGCTGTGTGCGTCGCCACCCTGGCGCGGCTGTTGAGCGGCGACTCCAAGGCTCACGGTAACCACGCCTTCATTGCTGGCGAGGTGGGGTACATGAAGGGCTTCGACTGCGCGACGGATGCGTTCGGCCACCACATGTGCGCCTTGCAGATCGGTATCCCTAAGGATCAGCGCGAACTCTTCGCCGCCGTAGCGCGCGACGATATCCGTGGGACGTCGCGCGGATGTCGCAATGGTCCGCGCAATGGTGCGCAGACACTCGTCGCCGTGTTGATGACCGTAGTGGTCGTTATAGTTCTTGTAAGCGTCGACGTCGATCATCACGACAGCCGTAAATCCCAAGCCATCCCCACCCGCGAGTTGACGCCATTGCAGCTCCAGTTCGCGGTCGAAGTGCCGGCGATTGAACAGGCCCGTCAGTCCGTCTCGAAACGCGAGTCCCTGCAGTTCGAGACGTTCGTCTGCAAGACGCTGCTCGGCGGCTTTGCGAGCGGTAATATCGCGAGTCGTCGCGGTCAGCGTTTCCGGTTGCCCTGAATACGGATCGATCACCGGCCTCAGATAGGTTTCCAGCCATAGGACCTGGCCGTCCGAGCGGCGGAAGCGGCTGACTTGCGAAACCTCGCTTGCGCCCGTGGCGAGTTTCTCGATGGCAGCGGCCAGCGCATCGCGGTCGTCCACCATCACCAGATCCGGCAAGTACGCGCCGATCAGATCGTCGGGGTCGCGCAGCATGACTGTCTTTACGCGCGGCGAAACATAGGTGAGCCGGCCGTCAAGCGCCACGCTCATGACGATGTCCGTGGCGTTTTCGGCGAGGATCCGATAGCGCCGCTCGCCTTCGCGCAACAGGCCCACCAGCCGCCTACGCGAAACCTGCGTGACGCTGATCGGCAACGCAATGCCCAATGCGGCAAGAAAAAACAGTTGCAGCGAAAAAATGCGCGAGCCCATGTTCGGGTACGGAAACATCCACAGCGGTCCAATGCCGCGCATGGTGAACGAGACGGCAATCGCAAGACACAGCAGCAGGCCGACGAGGACACCGGCGATATCGGCCTGAAACGCCAGCAGCACGATAGGCAACAGCGCCCAGTAGAGCAACGGAAATCGGCTTTGCCCGAATACGCCGGTCGTCACAACACACACCAGCAAGAGCAATCCGATATTTTTCAGGCGACCGTCTGCGCGCAACAGGTTCAACGCTTCGCCGCTCCAGATCACCACCGCAGCGGGCGTAAAGACTGCGAGACTGAGTGCGTCCGCGACGAACCAGTTAGCGAAGTTGGGAAGAGGCTGGCCGTTCAACTGGCCGCGTAGCAAGGTGGTGGCAAGCGCTCCTGAGACGAGCGGCGCGAGGATCACACCTCCGGCCAAAAACCGCACGAGCGCTTTAGGACGAAACAGTTCGGCGATTGCGTCAAGCCGGGGCGCAAAGGCGAATGCAATCAGCACTTCGATCGTATTGGCGAACGTATAGGAGAGCGACACAGCCAGGTTTTCGCCCAGCAGATTGGCCGCCAGGTTTCCTGCTATGCCACCGGCGAGCACCCAGTCACGCTGCCTCGGCGCGGCCACCAGCATCTGGCCCAGCAATACCGCGTTCGCCAGCCAGATTGCCGCAATTTCCCCCGCCATGCTTTTTAGCGCGCCGCTCAACCTGCAAGAGAGCATTGTCACCACGAACGCAAGCAGCAGAGCGCGCACCGTTGACGCCATTTGCTGCGAAAGCATTGCCTGCAGACATGATCGAGACTCTACCGTTGGCCCTTCGACCGGCTTCCCCATACGCTTGCTCTCAATTCTTCTCGTTGGTGCCGGCTTGCACAGCACGACCCAATCGTTACCCGTTTGTTGCCCGTTGCGTGGCTTAAACCTTGCTCTCCGAGACGATGGTGTAGTTCGCCTCGATGCGCTCAGTGTATCGACATTCGGGCGAATCCGGCGAGCAGAGCCCGTCGCGCTACGTGCAGAACCCCGCAGAAGTCAAACGTTTAGACGCGTGTATCAGTCTGGCAGGCGCAAGCCCAAGGGAGCGGGAGCAAGCGCTCAATGGCCGCTGATCAGCCGCTCCGGCGACGAGGCGGACGGCTCCAGGTTGCGTTCAGTCGACCACACCTCGTGCTGCAGCCAGTCGCGAAACAGGGCCAGTTGAGGCAGATCGCCCTGCTCCGGACGCGTCACCAGCCAGTACGACTGATGACCGTCGACATGCACGTTCAGCACCTGCACGAGTTCGCCGGTGGCGAGTTCGCGGGCAATCATATGGCGGTCGGCAATCGTGATGCCGAGACCGTCGACGGCCGCGCGAATCGCCAGATCCAGCAGATCGAACTCGTAACCGCCGCTCGTATCGACACCCTCGATGCCGGCCGCCTTGAGCCAGTGCTGCCAGGTCAAATAACGCTGATCGTCGCTCGCCAGCACGTGTAGCAAGGTGAACTGATTCAGGTCGATCTCCGCCTGCCCCGAATGCCGCGCGAGCAGTGCCGGCGAGCAGACCGCCACGTGACGCTCGCTCATCAACAGGCGATTGTCGAAGCCTTCCCATTCGCCGTCGCCGAAACGGATCGCGCAATCGAGCACGCCCGACTCGGCGAGCTTGTCCACGACGCGTGTCGACAGGCTCAGTTCGAGTTCCGGATGCTCGTCGCGCAAACGCCCCAGGCGCGGCATCAGCCAGCGGCTGGTAAACGTGGGCGGGGCGTTGAGGCGCAGACGGTTCAGATGGGTCTTTTCCTGAATGCTGCGCACCGTCAGTTCGATTTTGTCGAACGATTGCTGCAACGCCTGCAGCAGCAGCCGTCCGGCCGCGGAAAGCTCGAGGTGATGATGCCGGCGCTGCAGCAGCGATTCGCCGAGTTGCTCTTCCAGCTGGCGCACTTGCCGGCTAACCGCGCTCTGCGTGACGTTAAGCAGTTCCGCGGCACGGGTAAAGCTGCCGGTGCGGCCGGCAACTTCAAAGGCTTTGAGCGCGTTAAGCGCAGGCATTTTTCGTTTCAAGGGCGTCTCTGATCGAATGCGGCAAACCGGAGCGCCATTTTACGCGTTCGCGGCCCATGTCTTGCCAGGCGTGGACCGCCGCGAGATCCGGCATCAGGTCAATGGCATGCGCGGATACTATGCAGTCCGCAACGAATCACACCGTTGCGTGGCTTGCGCGCGGGTGTTCAACCCGATGGTTGCGCCTGCATCCATTTCGCTGAAACACCTTCGCAGCAAGGTCTGATTCGTCTGGAAAAGCATTCGCTTTGCTCATATCAATTCAATTCCTGCCTGCACGTACCCAGCGGGCATGGAGAAGAAGGCCATCGCATTCGCATACTGGTCGCCACCGTTATGCGATTTGACGATGCCACCCCCGCGCCACACAAGGCGCGAGCCTTTCGTATCCCTACAAAGGGCCCGAATGACATATATTTGTCATGGTATCGACATGTGGATGAACCAGCATGAAAAGTTGACGCGACTACTACAGGGAACACGCCATGCCGGAACTTTCGTACCCGCAGACGACCGACACCCATGCCCGGGGCCGCAGTATTGGTCTGATTATTTTCCTGCTTGTGATCGGCATCGGAGCGGCGTATTGCGCCGTTCATCTGGTCAGCGATCTGCAGTCGGTTCAGGCACTCAGTTTTCTGCCTTACCTGTTGCTCGCGGTCGCTTTGCTCATCGCGCTCGGCTTCGAGTTCGTCAACGGCTTTCACGACACCGCAAACGCCGTTGCCACTGTTATCTACACGCACTCGCTAACGCCGAATCTCGCGGTCATCTGGTCCGGTACGTGGAACTTCCTCGGTGTGCTGACCTCGACCGGCGCCGTTGCGTTCGGCGTGCTGCAGCTTCTGCCGGTTGAACTGATTCTGCAGGTCGGCAGCAGCGCAGGCTTTGCGATGGTGTTCGCCCTGCTGATCGCCGCGATCATCTGGAATCTCGGCACGTGGTACTTCGGTTTGCCGTCCTCGAGTTCGCACACGCTGGTGGGATCGATCATCGGTGTGGGCCTGATGAATCAGTTGATGCACGGCGCCAGCGGCACCAGCGGCGTGGACTGGAATCAGGCGCTGGGCGTCGGCAAGTCGCTGCTGTTCTCGCCGATCGTCGGCTTCCTGCTCTCGGGCCTGCTGCTGCTCGTGCTGAAAGCCGTCGTGCGCGTCCCGGCGCTGTACGCCGAACCGAAGGGCGCCGAGCCGCCGCCGTTCTGGATCCGCGGCCTGCTGGTCCTGACCTGCACGGGGGTCTCGTTCGCGCACGGCTCGAATGACGGACAGAAAGGCATGGGCCTCATCATGCTGATCCTGATCGGCACCGTGCCGACCGCATATGCCTTGAACAAGGCTGTCACGCCCGCGGAGACGCAAACCTTCCTGGCGGTGGCGCACGAGGCTTCTGCGACATTCGGCAAATACACCAATGGAGCATCGCCCTCGGCCCACCCGCGCGCCGCAGTCGAAGATTACGTGCGGACCCGTCAGTTGACGCCTGAAACGTTGCCCGCACTCCAGCAGCTCACCAACCAGATCGCCCAACAGGTCGGCCAATCCGGCTCGCTGGCGAGCGTGCCGCAGGATGTCGTCGATAACGTGCGCAACAATATGTATGTGGCGTCCGAAGCCGTGCGCCTGATGGAAAAGGCCAAGCAGCCCGCCTTCGCGGCGGACGACGGCAAGGTGATCGACAACTTCAAGAAGCAGATCGATCACGCCACCAAATTCATTCCGACATGGGTCAAGGTCGCGGTCGCGATCGCCCTTGGGCTGGGGACGATGGTCGGCTGGAAACGCATTGTCGTGACGGTCGGCGAGAAAATCGGCAAGCAGCATCTGACCTATGGGCAAGGCGCCTCGGCGGAACTGGTGGCGATGCTGACCATCGGTGCGGCCGACGTCTATGGCCTGCCGGTCTCGACCACCCACGTGCTGTCCTCGGGTGTGGCCGGTACGATGGCGGCCAATGGCTCCGGGCTGCAATGGAGCACCGTGCGCAGCCTGCTGCTGGCGTGGGTACTGACGCTGCCCGCTTCGATCGCGCTGGCGGCCGGCTTGTATTGGGTGTTCCGGCACGTGTTTTAATCGAGTGGGGAGAAACACATCCCCATTGCGGCGCGGGTTGGCAACGACTGGCGCGCCCACCCCTCTCATCCGTTTTCTGCCCTGCCGAACAAAAAGCCCGGCAAGTCTATGACTTGCCGGGCTTTTTTAACCGGATCCAACGGTCCAATCCACCGGTCAATACACTTCCGGCACGATCATATTGGTCGGCACCGGCTGGCGGATGTACTCCGTGTTGTACACCCGCTCCGGCAACGTGATGGCCGGATGCTCGACCTCGTGGTACGGCACCTGGCTCAGCAGATGGTGGATGCAGTTCAGCCGCGCGCGCTTCTTGTCGACCGCCTGCACGACCCACCACGGCGCCTCGGGAATATGCGAGCGCTGCAGCATCACTTCCTTGGCATGGGTATAGGCTTCCCAACGGCGCCGGCTCTCCAGGTCCATCGGGCTCAGCTTCCACTGCTTGAGCGGATCGTGGATACGGGTCTGGAAGCGAATCTCCTGCTCTTCGTCAGTGATCGAAAACCAGTATTTGACAATCTGTACGCCGCTGCGCACGAGCATCTTTTCGAACTCCGGCACGGAGCGGAAAAACTCCTCGTACTCGGCGTCCGTGCAGAAGTTCATCACACGCTCGACGCCCGCGCGGTTGTACCAGCTACGATCGAACAGCACCATCTCGCCGCCCGCCGGCAAATGCGAGACATAGCGCTGAAAGTACCATTGCGTGCGTTCGCGATTGCTAGGCGCCGGCAGGGCCGCTACCCGGCACACGCGCGGATTGAGACGCTGCGTGATGCGCTTGATCGCACCGCCCTTGCCTGCCGCGTCGCGCCCTTCGAAGATCACCACCATCCGGTGCCCGGTGGCGACAATCCAGTCCTGCAGCTTCACCAGTTCGCCCTGCAGACGAAACAGTTCGCGGAAGTACCGTTTGCGCGCCTCGCGATGCTCGAGCGAGAAGCCCGCATCGCCGTCGCTGATGCGGTCGTCCACTTCCATTTCGAGTTCTTCGTCGTACGCATCGATGAGATCCTCTTCAAAACGGCGCTGCCGTTCGGCCATCGATGCCGTATCGGCAATCGGATCCTGCTCTTTCATCGCGACTCTCCTGGAAACTGGAATGGTTAAGCACGCCGTGCTGAGCGCAGCGGCGACCGCCCGATTATCGAAGCCCGAGGTGTCATTGTTGTTACTGGGGCGGTATGGGGCGTTATGACGCGCCGCAGCGGCCGGCCATGCAGCGGGGCCAGGGCCAGCGCGACACCCTTCCGGTCGGCAGCAACCGGACCATCATAGCGAGTTTTGTCCACCGTCAGATTGTCCGGCGGACCGTTTTTCGCGTCCTAGGCATTGTCTTGAAAACAGGCGACCCGCCCCGCAGTTAGGCTCCCGCCTAGTCCGGAGCTTCGCCATGGGAAGCCGTCCCCGTTTTATTGATGACCTGTCGCGCGCCTCGTCCGACCCTGCCGGAGCGCCTGAGCCCGCGGCTTCCGCCGCGCCGGCGCAGCCGCCGGCCGGGCAGCCCGCAGCGCCATCCACACTCAGCGACGACGCCTTGCTCGACGCCTACTCGCGCACCGTGATCGGCGCGCTGGAGCGCGTCCAGCAGGCCGTCGTCTTCATTTCGGTCGAACACGGCACGCCTGCCCATCCTGACGGACGCGGCATGCGTAGCGGCACCGGCTCGGGCTTCCTGTTCACGCCGGACGGCTACCTGCTGACCAATAGCCATGTCGTCCACGGCGCGACGCAGATCCACGTCACGCTCGCCGACGGCGGCAGGTTCGCCGCCGATCTGATCGGCGACGACCCCGGCAGCGATCTCGCCGTGCTGCGCATCGGCTCGGCCGAACCGCTCCCGCACGTCGAACTCGGCGAATCCGGACGGCTGCGGGTCGGTCAGATTGCCATTGCGGTCGGCAATCCGCTCGGGCTGCAGCAGACGGTCACCACCGGCGTGGTATCGGCGCTCGGGCGCTCGCTGCGCTCGAACTCAGGCCGCATGATCTACGACGTGATCCAGACCGACGCGGCCCTGAATCCCGGCAATTCCGGCGGCCCGCTGATCAACTCGGCGGGTCAGGTGATCGGTGTGAATACCGCGATCATCCCCGGTGCTCAGGCCATCTGCTTTGCCACCGCCATCGACACTGCCAAGTGGGTCATCATGCAGATTTTCGCGTATGGCCGCGTGCGGCGCGCCTATATTGGCGTGGCGGGCACCACGACCTCGCTGTCGCGACGCGTGCAGCGCTACTTCAACCTGAGTTCGACCAGCGGCGTGCGCGTCATGGAGATCGTCAAGGCGAGCCCGGCCGCGCTCGGCGGCCTGCGCACCGACGATACGATCGTCGCCATCGACGCGCTTCCCGTCGATGGCGTCGACACGTTGCAACGCGTGCTGGATGCGTCGCGTATCGACCGTCCGGTCGGTGTCACGGTGTTGCGCGGTACGCAGCGGCTCGAATTGACGCTGACGCCGGTCGAGCAGACAAGTTGATCGCGTGAGGCAGAAGCGCCGCGAAGAAGCGCAGCAGTGTCACAGCGATTTTCTATACTGGGAAAACGGCTCTCAGCGAGCAGCCATCCTTGCATGGGATCATGGGTAAGCGCTAAAGCGCCAACTCGGGTCGACCGCGATGAAACTGCATGGGACCCGAGTAAGCGCTAAAGCGCTAACTCGGGTCGACAGGAGAACAATGTGACAGGCGACTATCAGGTGCGAGTCACGCGGGACACCGCCGACTATGACGACTACGGCGTTCCGCGCGTGACCAGAACGCCGGCGCATGTGGAAATTGCCGCATCGCAGCGCAAGCTGGTGTTTGCGGATCGCGCGGCCTTGCAGGAATTTATCGATGCCTGCATCCACGCCCGTGAAGAAGCCTTCGGCGCGGCTTCGGACCCGGCGCTGTCCGAAGCGGACAAGGCAGCGTGGCGACGGTTTTTCGGGCGGTTTACAGCGCTGTAAACACTGCGCCCCGCCGCCGCATCAAACGCTCACTGGATCACGCGCGTCACACCGCGGCCGCGTGGATCGGCAGCCGCTTCCGGTGTATCGCCGTTCACCTTGATCACCTGGATGTCGCCGCTGAAGTCCTGGCCTTTCAACGTGTAGCCCTTCGCTTCGATCTGCTGTGCGAGTTCGCCGGTAATCGGATGATACGGCTCCCAGAAGATCGTGTTCGGCGGCAGCAACTGGTGATGGAAACGCATCGCAGCTACCGCGTCGGGCAACGGCATATTGAAGTCGTAGACGTTGTTGATCACCTGGAAGATCGACGTGAAGATGCGCGAACCGCCCGGCGTGCCGATCACAAGCGCTACCTTGCCGTCCCTGGTGAGGATGGTCGGCGTCATCGACGACAGCGGACGCTTCTTCGGCTCGATTGCATTGGCGTCGCTACCCACCACGCCGAACATGTTCGCCACGCCCGGCTTGGCCGAGAAGTCGTCCATTTCATCGTTGAGCACGATACCCGTGCCGTCCGCCACCACGCCCGAGCCGAAGTAGCCGTTGATCGTGTACGTGTTCGATACCGCGTTACCCCACTTGTCGATCACCGAGAAATGCGTGGTCTCGGCCTTCTCCGGCATCGAGGTACCCAGTCCGGGTTGCACGCTCTTCGTGTCCGACGGCGTGGCCGGGTTGACCTCGGCGGCCCGCTTGGCAATGTACGCGTCGTCGGTCAACTGCGCGACCCGCACCTTGTAGAAGTCCGGGTCGCCCAGGTACTGCGCGCGATCGGCGAACACACGCTTCTCGATCTCCGCGATCAGGTGCACGTACTGCGCCGAATTAAGCGGCACGTCCTTGAAGTCGGGCGCGAGATCTTCCTTCATCTTCAGCAACTGCACGAGGCCGATGCCGCCCGAGCTCGGTGGCGGTGCGGTAATCACGTGATAGCCGTTCCAGTCTGCCTGGATCGGCTCACGCCAGACGGCCTTGTATTCCTGCAGATCGCGCTTCGTAATCAGGCCATGGCCGCGCATGGATGCGGCGATCAGATCGGCCGTCTTGCCGTCGTAGAAGTCTTTGGCGCCCTGATTGGCAATGCGCGTCAGCACTGCGGCGAGTTCCGGCTGCTTGAAGTTGACGCCTTGCTTGAGATTGCCGAAGTAGGCGTCGAAATTGGTCTTGCCCGCGAAGTCTTTGGCCGCGTCGTCACGGCGCTGCTGCAACTGTTCGCTCACTTCGAAGCCGTCGGTGGCGTACTTGATGGCGGGCGCCAGCACCTGCTTCCATTTCAGCTTGCCGAAGCGGCGCTGCGCTTCCCACATGCCTTCGACCGTGCCCGGCACACCCACCGCACGATAGCCGAACAGGCTCATGCCCTTGATGACCTCGCCCTTGTCGTCGAGATACATGTTGCGCGTGGCAGCAAGCGGCGCCTTCTCGCGATAGTCGAGAAAGTAAGGCTTGCCGTCGACATACAGCGTCATGAAGCCGCCGCCGCCAATGTTGCCCGCTTCCGGATAGGTCACGGCAAGCGTAAAGGCAATCGCCACGGCTGCATCGACTGCGTTGCCGCCTTCCTTGAAGATCTGCTCGGCGGCGTCGGCGCTGAACTTGTCGGCCACCGCGATGGCCGACGCATTGAGAACGGCCGGTTGCTGATCCGTGGTCTTGGCGTAAGCCGGCGCGGTTTCGAGAAAGCCGCTCGATACGGTAAGGAATGCAGCTAACGCAAGCGCGCTAGCGGACAACTTTACGTTACCCAATGACATTGACTACCCTCCTCCATGACCATTCTTTAGCTGAAAAGAAAACGTCTGCCTTGGGCTTATAGCATGCAAAAGCCGGTTTTGCGAAGCTTAGGGGTAGTCCTAACTTACGCTTTCCCTCTGCCGCCATTGGCAATCTCAGCGCCGCTGCCCTGAGGCAAGCGTGCCGTCACCGGAATCGAGCCGAGCGAGAACAGCCCCACCACCAGAAACGCCGGCCAGAAGTCGGACCACACAATAGCCGGATGCCCCTGCAGGTGATGCGAGATCTGCAGTACAACGCCGCCGATCGTGACGCCAAGCCCCAGCGAAATCTGCTGTATCACGCTTGCTACGCTGGTGGCGCGGCCGATGTCGCGGCTCGGGATATCCGCATAAGCCAGCGTATTTAACGAAGTGAACTGCAGCGACGGGAAGAAGCCGCCGAACAGCACCACGCACCAGATCGTCCAATGAGACATGCCTGGCGAGAACAAGCCATAAACGGCGATCGCCAGTCCCGCCAGCGCCGCATTGACCATCAGCACCTGGCGGAAACCGAAACGTCCAAGCACACGCGAGGCGACCGCTTTCATGAAGATCGAACCGAACGCCGACGCACAGGTGATCGAGCCGGACACGAAGGCGGTCATGCCGAGTCCTTCCTGCAGTGCAAGGGGCAGCAGGAACGGCACTGCACCAAGGCCGATGCGAAACAGCGACCCGCCCAGCACGCTCGCGTGAAAGCTCGGAATGCGCAGCAGCCGCAAATCGAGCACCGGCAACTCAACCCGGCTCGCGTAGAGCCAGTAGACGAGCAGCAGCGCCGCGCCGAGCACCGACATGCCCAGAGACAGCGTGTTCGACACCAGGTCCCCACCGATCAACGAAAGCCCGAGCATAAACAGCGAAGCTCCGGCAGCCGACAACACGAACCCAGGCCAGTCGAGACGGCCCGGATGCGGCTCGCGCACATTGGCAATGTGTTTGTTGGCCAGATAGATACCGAGCAGGCCAATCGGAATGTTGATAAAGAAGATCAGGCGCCAGTGCAGATACGTGGTGATGAACCCGCCCAGCGGCGGCCCCACCACCGGGCCAAGCAGCGCGGGCACCGTAAGGTAGTTGACGGCGCGAATGAATTCCGACTTGGGGATGGAGCGGAAAATGATGATGCGGCCCACCGGCACCATCAGCGCACCGCCCAGCCCCTGCACGAAACGCGCAAACACGAAGGTGCCGAGCGAAGTGGACGCCGCGCACATCAGCGAGCCGGCCATGAAGATGCCGATTGCCGTGCGAAACACCGAGCGTGAGCCGAAGCGGTCGGCCACCCAGCCGCAAATGGGAATGAAGACGCCGAGACCGATCACATAACTCGTGATGGCAAGCTTGAGAGTGATGGGACTCTGGCCGAGGTCCCGCGCCAGAACGGGTAGCGACGTCACGATGACGGTGCCGTCCACGTTTTCCATGAACATCGCGCACGCGACGATCAGCGGAACGATGAATGCACCCAGATTAAGAGGCATTGGCAGGACGACGGAGGACAAAACCGTCGGCGTAAAGCTAAGATTATCGCATTGCCTCGGCAACAGATGTTGTTAA
This sequence comes from Burkholderia sp. 4M9327F10, assembly GCF_005503145.1. Classification (GTDB taxonomy): domain Bacteria; phylum Pseudomonadota; class Gammaproteobacteria; order Burkholderiales; family Burkholderiaceae; genus Paraburkholderia. Next base: position 479,851 of record NZ_SCNV01000001.1, read on the forward strand.
GGAAGGCAATTTGCACAGCACGGTGTGCTGCGGGCAATGGTTGAGGGCGCAACGAAAGCGGCCGGCTGATACGAATATGCCGGCATCAGCCGGCATATTCGCTTTACAAACAGGAAGAGCAGCAGGAAGAGCAAGCGCAGCTTAACGCGGCACGCTCACCAGCGGCTGCAACTGCGGCAGGATCTCAGTGCGAGCACGCACGACATCGTTCGGGAAGTCGATCTCGATCCACGGCGCGCCGGTCACGTCCGCCGTATCGAACACCTGGCTACGCTCGAGCAGCAGGTCGCGCACGGCCTCTTCGTGCGGCATGTTCGCGCGGCCGCCGTCGATATAGCCAGCAACGATCTGCGCGAAGCGCTGCGCGGTTTCCTGGCGCAGGCGGAAGAAGCCGACCGACTCGCCAATGGTGTCGTACTCGAGATTCACGGCGAGCTGCTTGCGCAACTCGACCGGCACGCCGTCCTTCAGGCACAGCTTGACGGGTTCGTCGCCCGCTTCGAAATCGCGGTCGATCAAGAGCCGGTTGACCGTCTCGCCCGCCACCAGGGCGTTCAGGATGCGCTCGTCATACAGCACGTCCGCGTCCATCAGCAGCACGTCGCCGCCGCGCGTCAGCGGCTCGGCCACGGTGTGCACGGTCAGCACGCTACCCAGGTCGAAACGCGGGTTGATCACCGTCTCGACCGGATGCGGCCAGTTGATGCGCTTCAGCTCAGCCTCGACCAGTTCGGGCTGGAAACCGAGCGCCAGCACGACGTCGGTCACGCCCGCATTTTCGAGCATCTGCAGATGCCGCTCGAGCAGGCTCACGCCGTCGAACTGCAGCAGGCACTTCGGAAACTGTTCCCCCGGCGGGAGCTGGAGACGCAGGCCAAGGCCCGCAGCGAGAATAATGGCACGCACACGTGGCCCCTTTCTAAAAGTAGCGTTAATCGACAGCCGGCACACGCACCGCGTGCCGACGCTGCCAGTTTCTTTCACTGAAATGCAGGTACAACAGACCCGGCAGACCGAGCAGGACCTCGCGGGCGCGCTTGGCAAGCGACAACGCCAGTGCGGCATCCGGCGGCAGGCCGACGAGCGGGGCGAGCAACAGGTAGCCGCCCTCCTGCACGCCGAGCGAGCCGGGAATCGCGAACGCCGCGCCGCGAATGGCCTGGCCGAGGCTTTCGAGCAACAGCGCATCGACCCAATCGACCGGATGACCGAGGAAGCGCAGCGCGAGCCACACCTCCACGGTGCCGACGATCCAGCCCACGAGACTCAGCGCAAAGCTCGACAACACCCGGGCGCGGTCGCGATAGAGCGACTGCACGGCCTCGTCGACAGCGTCGGCGCGCATGGTTAGCGCCGACCAGTCGCGCTTGCCGAACACCTTCGAGACCACCCGCAAAAGCCGTCCGAACAGGCCGCGCCGCTGGGCAAGGAAAAACAACCCAATCAGGCCCGCCAGCACGACGGTAGCGATAAAGGTAGCGGTGCGCAGGTCGTGCAGCGCGCCCTGCGCCGTGTAGGCGCCGAACAGCAGCAGACCGAGCAGGGCAAAGACGATTTGGGCGAGCGCCTGCAGCGTGGTGCTGACGGTGATCGTCGCCGCGGCGTCGCGCATGCGCATGCCGTGTTGCGACAATTGCCGCACGATCACCACCGGACCGCCAATCTGACCGGCCGGCAGCAGGCTGTTGACCGACTCGCCCGTCCAGCGCGCCAGCAGGGCGTTGTGCAGGGCGACGTCGTCGCGGCGCCGGTCGATCAGCACGGCGATCGCGGCCGAGTCCAGCACCAGCGGCACCAGATGGAAGGCGGCCACCAGCGCGAGCCCCCAGCCGGCCGCGAGCAGCGTGGAGGTGACGGAGCCGAGTCCCTGCCACGCGAGCAGCCCAACGAACAGCGCGACGCCGATCGACAGCAGGATCATGGCCGCGCGCGTCATGCCCGGGCCCCTTTGCCTTTGGTCATCTGCCGGAACACCTGGCGAAAGCCGAAATACGCGATCGCATCTTTCATGTTGGAGATGAAACGCCGCCACGGGCGCATGTTCGGATCGGTGACGTATTCGAATGTCAGCGACACGCGAAATTCGTTGGCGGCCGCCGGCGTGACGCGGTGGCGCAGCTTGTCGCCGTCGAAAAACACCAGGCCGCCCGGCGGAATCTGCACGGAGCCGGGCAGATCGGGCACGTCCGGGTTGCGCGTATGCAGTTCGTAGTCGAGCCGGCACGACGAGTCGTCAATCACGCCGAGCAGCAGCGTATAGCGGCGGCCGTCGTAGTACGAGGTGTCGTAATGCCAGCCGATATGGTCGCCAGGCCGCGTGTAGTAATAGAGCGCATAGGCATGCGGATCGTCGGGCGGCGAGACCATCAGCTTGTCGCCGCTCAACTGCCCCAGCCAGCCGATCAGTTCCTTCGAGCGATACAGCTCGGCAATAAAAGGCGCGAGGCGGTCGATTGTATGGCGGCTCACGCTGCCGCCCTGCTTGTGGCCCGGCAGGTAGTTGCGGTTCACCTCGTCGACGAGCGCGCGGGCGCTATGCACCAGCTGCGCAGTGACCTCGGGAGCAAGGAAGTCTTCCATATAGAGGAAGGCGCCCTGGTCGGCGAAGTCCTTCCGCAGGCGCGGCGTATCGAACTGGCGCGTACGGCCGGCGACCGCGCTGTCCGCCTCGGGAGCAGCGGGCGCCGGCGAGACAGGTCCGCGGTCGAACGAGGAGGCCTGGCTGATCACGTCGTCTTCGGCCTGCGTACTCATGGGCTGACCTGCATTTGAGGGGTTTCGCCAGCGGGACGCGCGGCGCGGCGCAGCGCACGGCGATAGTCCACGATCACCCAGATGGCAAAGAGCGGCGCGCCGATCGAGGCCACCACCACGAAAGGCGTCACGACGCCCGTCAAGGTGACGAGCGGCAGCAGATACAGCACGTCTTCGGTCTCGAAGCCGGCCACGGACGCCTGTTTGGTGCCCGCCTTGCCTTCCATGTCCTCAATCCGCATACGCAGGAAGAAAATCACCGCGACTGCCACCCCGGCAAGACTGCCGAGGAATACCCCGGGAAAAACCCGGCCGGCCGCATGCACCGTGCCTATGCCAAGGCCCATGCCGACGAACAACAGGATGGTTACCAGGGCGTCGCAGGCCAGATCGTAAAAATGACCGATCCGGCTCGACTTGCCGCTGATGCGCGCGAGCTCACCGTCCGTGTGGTCGACAAAGTTCGACAGCACGATCAGCAGCGCGCCCGCGTTGGTCCACGCAAAACCGCCGTGGGCCAAACCCAGCGCGCCTGCGAGGCCAATCAGCAGGCGCAGCGTGGTGAGGTGATTGGGCGTGACAAACGTGTCCACGAGCGGCGTGACGAGCCGGCGGGCGAGCCGCGCGTCCCACGTTTTCGGGACTGGAACGTTTTTTAGGGAAATTGGTCGAGAATTCATAACCCGGAAATATATACGGTTACGGGAAACCTTGCAGTTTTCGGTGACAATTTCCCGCTCCCCCTTGACAGACGGCATTCGCAGCAAGAATGCTCGAAGGTTGGTAAAGTGCGAAGCCTGTTGCGCCCGTAACGCCGTGTAATCCCAATGCGCAACCCGGTGCGGCGGCCTTTCCATCCCGTGCCGCCCCGCTGCGAACCTGCCATGATGGATACGCGACTCTGAAGCTTATGAAGCACGTTTTTTCTTCCGCACTCCTCGCCCTGTCGGCGGCCGCGCTGCCGCTTGCGTGTCACGCCACCGCGCTCGATGCGCAGTTGGCCTGCAACGAATCGGGCCATCAGTTCATTGCGGACCTCGCCCAGCAGCAACTGATCAATCCAACGCCCATGCGGGTGGAAAGCAATTCGATCAATGCGTTCCGCCCCGCCAAGGACGCGGATCTAAGCGCCTTCGGGTTTCATGTGTTTGCGGTGGTCGGTTTCGAGAAAGACGATCCGATGTTCCAGACCGGCAACGGCGAACCGGTGGCCAATTCGGCCTACGGGGCCGTGGTGTTCGGCAGCGACACCAGCGTGCAGAATGCGGTGACGCAGGCGGGCAGCACGGCCATCGTGCATCACGTGGCGCCGCACATCACGGCGATTTTCTGCAAGCGCAACTGAGGCGGATCGACCTGCCGCGGCAAAGCCTTGGTTACTTCGTTAGCTAGTCAGCCGGGACGGCGAAAGCCGTTTTCCACCCAGGCGGCAGCATTCGCCTTGCCCAGCTTGAAGTTGGGCGCCACCTTCACCTGGGCGAGCTGTTCGCCGAAAGCGTCAAAGGCGCTCAGCAGCGCGTAGGGATCATCCTCGCTCGGCACGATGTCCAGCGTGATCTCCAGCTCGCCATCTGGCGATTCAACCGTCACACGCTTGTGCAGCATCGCGTGCAACTGCTGTTCGTGACGTCGCAATACCTCCGACGCAGTCTTCACAAGCGTATTGAAAGCCGCGGTATCGAGCGGCTTCGGATTCTTCTTGTCACGCCCCATGGTCCACGGCCCGACGAGAGCGGGCTCCGGCTCGCCGTCCTTGATCATCTCCACCGCCCAGCCATCGTCGTCTTCATTCTTGATGATGCGCGCCGTCCAGCCGTCATCGCGCCACAAGCGTGCGTCGTGCAGGGTCTCGGGCGTGTCGAGGAGCGCTTCCGTCGCGGAATCAGCAGCGGTGTCGGGCGAAGGAAGGGGCGTATCGGTCATTGCAGGGTCGCTCAGGTTTGGACAGATTCATCAACACAAGGGCTGAATTCTACCTGTGCGCGCCGCCCCGAGGGACGGCCTACGCCGAACGGCCAGGGTTGCCGATTATTTCCGTTTGCAGAAAAATATTTTTCCTGATTACCTGGAACTTATAATCAGATCCAGGACAGAATAAAAAAACGCGGCCCGGAGGCCGCGTATAAACAGATGAAAAAGACACCCTTGGTCAGGGGGCGAGCCAGATTGTAAAGCGAGTAAGCCGGCGTAATCACCGCAATAGCTGGAATACTCTCTTTCAGAAAACTGAGTAATCGGAATTTCACTGCTCCGAATCACTTGATAAGCCGCAGAGCCGCCAGGGGCGGACGTCGCGCATGTGCAACAGGAGAAGCGGTTGACAGATTGTCGCACCTCATAAATAAAAATCCGAAATCGCTTTATTTACCTGCACTTACGGCGATCCAATCCGCCATTCCTGATTCCGGAAAGCTTTGTTGCGCGATATAGGGTTAATCAATTTATCAGAGGGAATACACTTCGCTGCGAATCCTCAGGCGGCCGGCGGTATAGGCATTAAGCCCTGCAAGACGATTCTTTACAGACTGACTCGGAGTAAAAAAGCATGAAAAAAACCCTCATCATCGCGGGCATCATGGGCGCGTTCGCCATCAATGCTCACGCACAAAGCAGCGTTACGTTGTACGGCACGCTGGACGCCGGCCTGGTCTACTCGAACAACCAGGGTGGCCACAACAACTGGCAACAAGGTAGCGGCACGGTGTCGGATACGTACTTCGGCCTGCGCGGCAGCGAAGACCTCGGCGGCGGCCTGCATGCCATCTTCACGTTGGAAGACGGCTTCAACCTGAACAACGGCAAGTTCACCGAAAGCAACACGATGTTCAATCGTCAGGCTTTCGTCGGTCTGCAAAGCGACCAGTACGGTACGCTGACCCTCGGCCGTCAATATGACTCCGTGGTCGACTACCTTGGCCCGCTGTCGGAAGCAGGTTCGGGCTACGGCAACAACCTGGCCGCTCACCCGTTCGACAACGACAATCTGGACAACTCGTTCTCGATCAAGAACGCAGTCAAGTACCAGAGCGCGAACTATTCGGGTATCCGCTTCGGCGGCCTGTACGGCTTCAGCAATGACGCTGGCCAGTTCGCCAACAACCGTGCATGGAGCGCCGGCGCTTCGTACACCAACGGTCCGTTGAACGTTGCTGCTGCTTACCTGCAACTGAACAATTCGCTGGGCAGCTCGAACTCGAGCGGCGCAGTCTCGGCTGGCGACGGCAACAACGCCAACCTGACGGCAGCCCTGCAGCGCACCTATGGCGTGGGCGCGAACTACTCGTATGGCCCGGCTACGGTTGGCTTCGTGTGGACCCACACGCAAGACGACAACCTGATCGCCGGCAACCAGAACGGCGTTGGCTTCACGGTCCCGACGGGTACGAACCTGCACCTCGACAACTATGAAATCAACGGCAAGTACGCGCTGACTCCGGCTCTGAGCCTGAACGGCGCATACACGTTCACGGACGGCAAGGCGACGGGCGGCACGACGTCGGGTGATCCGAAGTGGCATACCGTTTCGCTGCAAGCCGACTACTCGCTCAGCAAGCGCACCGACGTTTACCTGGAAGGCGTGTACCAGCACGCTTCGGGCCAACTCGGCGATGGCAGCGCGAACGTGGCTATGATCAACACGCTGTCGCCGTCGTCGACCGGCAACCAGGTGGCAGCGACCGTCGGTCTGCGTCACCGCTTCTAATGAGGCTGCAGACCGGATCGACCGGTCCGGTCTGTTGAAAAACGCGCGCGTGACACAATCACGCGCGCGTTTTTTTATGTGGAGATCGAATACGCAAGCATCGAATCTTCATGTGCACGCAGGTATACTCGATGAAGCCGCCTTCCGCGCGGCGGGCCTCATCAGTCGCTCGCCGCGGTCGCCCGGCGGCTTCGTCGCGGAGCACCCTGTTCCGCCCGTGCCCCTGTTCCTGCGTCCGATCGGGAACATCGACGATCCGATCATGAAAAAACTTCTTCTCGCTCCCGCTGCTGTCGCTGCTCTTACGTTAGCTGGCTGTGGCTCATCCGGCCCCACGCGCGATGCCTCGCAACCTCTGGTGTACGTCACCTCGGCGCGAACCACCTCTGACATTACCGAGTGCCTTGAAAGCCGTCTGTCACGCGTACGGGCGTCGTCGGTGGGCAGCGCGACCGAACTCGCCATTGGTTCGGATTCGAACACCGCTTACTTCGTCACGCTGACGCCGACCAGCGCCGGCTCGGAGATCAAGGTGATGCGGCCCGCCAACGCACCGGACGATCCACCGGAGCCTGAAATGCGCTTCGATATCGCGCGCTGCGCAACGTAAGCGCGGGGCGTCCGCTCTGAACGTTTCGTTCGAGTGTCGGGCATCGAGTGCTGCCTGACGATCGAGTATTCTGCGCCGCGCCTGTTTCGACACGCGCGGCGCTGTCTTTTTGTACTGTTTTTTTGCGCCGGCATCTGCGAACATAACCGCCCTTTGTATTCCTTCGGGCGGCGCGTGCAGCGCCGTGCGCTCCTCTTCATGGCATCAAACAAGGCACATCACGCCACCGGCTTCGCGGCCGGCGTTATCGCTGCTGCTATCGTCGCGCGCAGCAATGCGGGCGGTCCCTTTCATCTGTGGGTGCTGTTGAGTTTCATCGCCGCCGTGGCAGGCGGTACGGCTCCAGACTGGATGGAAGTGGCGTGGTGGTCACGCAAGCGGCGCTTATGGATCACACATCGCACGGTCACGCATTGGGGGATTGGATGGATCGTGCTTCTGGTGTTTTCGTACCGGTGGCTTGGGCATCAACATCATCCGTTCGCCGCGCTCGCATTTGGCTTCGCTTGCGGCGGGCTGATGCATCTGCTCGCGGACTGGCCTAATCCACTTGGCGTACCGTGGATTGCCGGGCGGCACTCGCTTAACTGGTGGAATAGCGGGCACTGCGATTTGCTCGTGGTCGGAGCTTCGTGGATCGCGGCGTGGTTTGTTGCTGGCCATGTGTGGTTGCATGGCGTGCGTGGGTTTGCGTTGTTGCGGCATTTGAGGGTGGGGTAGGCGGGTTATCAACGGAGCGTGATCCGCACTACTGCCATGCTTGACGCCGAGCCATGCCTCCATCCATAACGCCATTTCCCACTGCGCTCATTGAGCAGACCCGAGAGCCCGCAGGCAAGTTTGTCTGCGTCCGCGAGAATCACACCTCGTGATTTTTGCGGCCAAGATGGCGTTTCCTTAAATGTCGTCGCAACTGGAACAGCGCGATCCCCACCGCGGCAGCGACGACAAGGGAACAAGCGATCCATCGGGCGAGAAGGCGAGATATCTCGATGTCTTCGGGATCAAGCAGGTCAGCTAGAACCAAGACGGCATCATGACCGGCGTGCAGAACGTACGAGAAGCCGCCAGTGATCGCGTGTTACTGCAAGGCCCGCTTGAGGGATCTGAGCTGCGAGGTCAGTTGTAGCGCGCTTCCTTCCATGCAAGCTTGCTGTGCGCTCATCTGTGCCTTCTGCACGTTGATCTGCGCGTACTGTGCTAGTACCAGTTCGCCCAGTTCGTCGATTGCGTCGAGCAGCGGATCGGAGAGGTGCACGGCGAGGCTGCCTTCGTGTCGGGCAAGCGGCATCGATTTCGCGTTCATGTCTGACTCACGGGAGAAGTGGGTCGGCAATGATCGCATGCCGCACTCCGGCTCCATCCTGGAATAAGACGTCATGTCCTCGATCCGCATCGACGACGCTGCACACCGAACACCGTGCAAGGCGCCACGCAGGGGTACAAAAGCGCGAATACCTTCTAATTGTTCAGTATAACGAATGGTTTAGATACTGGCGCTCAGCTCTAACCGAGGCAGCGTCACTAACGATTGCGCCAACATTCCCCCCCGATATTCCCCACAAAGCAACTGTGCAGTCCCGATGATGCAGGCAACCGGAGGCGACGCTCCAACAGATAAACGGGTGAATTTAAAGAGAACAGATGCTTGTGGGCCTTGCGCGAACACGGGATGAACTTATCCCCACTTTTTGTTCGCAAGCTTGTGGATATCCTGCGGACTACTAGCCCAAGTATTTGATCGCGCTGGAATTGTCGGGCTTGCCTCAGACGCCTCGTGCCCGCTCGCGGACCTCATAGGCTCCCGGCTCACGACGGTTATCAACAGAAATTGTTCGCAAGCCTGTGGATAACATTAGGGCAAGCGCGCCAAGCCATTGATGCAATGGGATTCTGGCACGCTGCTTCGAAGACGCGGCTTCTGGTGCGCCGCCCAGCCTGCCCGCGGAGCGGTCTGGTCCAGGCGGAACTCCGCCAACACAAGTGACTAGCGCGGCCCCATCCGGCGATACTCAGCAGCCATCTTCTCCGCCACCGAACGACGCTGCGGCAGCATCTGCGCGTTGCGCGCCATCACCCGTTCGAGCACCTCAGCCGGAGCCGTCTCGGGCCGCCCCGCATGGAAGGGCGGCTGCGGCGCGTACTCCAGCGCGAGCTGCACGGACTGCGCCGTGAGATCGTCGGTCAACTCGGCGACGAGCGTCAGCGCGAAATCGATCCCCGCCGTCACCCCGCCGCCCGTGATCACGTTGCCGTCCCGAACGACCCGCCCATCATCGGCAATCGCACCAAACAACGGCAGCATCTCGCGCCACGCCCAGTGGCACGCCGCCCGCTTGCCTTCGAGCAAGCCCGCCGCACCCAGGACCAGCGAGCCGGTACACACCGACGTGATGTAACGCGCCTCGAGCGCCAGACGCCGCACGTGACGCATGAAGAGGTCGTCGAGTATCGCGTCGGTGACGCCGCCTCCGCCTGGCACGCAAACTACGTCGCAGCGCTCAATCGTTTCGAGAGGCGCCAGCTCCGCAAACGTCAATCCATCCGCGCTCACCGGTCTGCCGCCGACCGATGCGACGGTAACGCTCACGCCCGGCGTGCGCGCCAGCACCTGCTGCGGGCCGGTGAAGTCCAGATGCGTTACGCCGGGGTAAATGGGAAATACGACCGTAAATGGCTGAGTCATCGAGCAGTTCTCCGTGGGATTGACGAACCCAGTCTAGCGTCGCAGACTCGCGTCTGAAATGACATTAATCCCATGAATACAGACATGACACGCGTCATCGCCATTCCACTGTTTCCGGAGTTCCAGTTGCTCGACATGAGCGGCCCGCTCACTGCGTTCGATTACGCCCGCCAGATCGTTCCCGACGCGTACCGCATCGAGCTTGTGTCGGCGCAGGGCGGTGCGGTGGCGAGTTCAAGCGGCGTAAGCGTCGCCACCGAGCGGCCAGGCAGGGACGCGCCCGACACCGTGCTGATTCCCGGCGGCCAGGGCGTGCATGCCTATGCGGCATCGGAGGAGGGCCTGGCGCTGGTGCGCAGCCTGGCGGCGCAGGCACGGCGCACCACGAGCGTATGCACCGGCGCCTTCATGCTGGCGGCCGCGGGTTTGCTGGAGCGGCGCCGCGTCACGACGCACTGGCGGCACGCCGCGCGTCTGCAGGCGGCTTATCCGGCTTTACTAGTCGACCCGGACAAGATTTTTATCGCGGACGGCCCAGTGTGGAGTTCAGCCGGCGTGAGCGCCGGCATCGATCTCGCGCTCGCCTTGATCGACCAGGACCTCGGACTCGAAGTCTCGCGCACAGTGGCACGCGACATGGTGGTCTATCATCGCCGCCCCGGCGGACAGACGCAGTTTTCTGCGCTACTCGATCTCGAGCCGGCTTCCGACCGCATTCGCAACGTCTTGCGCTTTGCCCGCGAGCATCTGCAGGAGCCGTTGCCGGTCGAGCGGCTCGCGGAGGTCGCACGACTAAGTCCGCGGCAATTTGCACGCGCGTTTCTGGCGGAAACTGGACAGACCCCGGCGAAAGCCGTCGAGCGATTGCGCGCGGAAGTGGCGCGCCCCGCAGTCGAAGACAGTAAAGCGCAACTGGAGTGTATTGCCCGTGAGGTCGGGTTTGGCGATCCGGAGCGGATGCGGCAGGCTTTTATCCGCGCCTTCGGCCAACCGCCGCAAGCGCTGCGGCGAGCGGCTCAGGCACAGGTCCCGCCGTATCTGTTTGCTCAGGAATCCGACTGAATTTCTGGCGGCTACTTGCCGCTCACAACCAGCCTCAGCTTGGTCGGCCCGGCTGTCGTTGCGGTGATCTGCGTGCGCTGGTCGCGTGGGCCAAGGTAGAAATGCTGGCGTGCGGGTGAATTCTGGTCGTGCGTTGCATTGGGCAAGCATGAGGCGATATCCGCCGCGACAGACTGCAACGCATCCGCGCTCGAGCCAGAATCGTGATGCGGCGTCCACAGGCATTGGTAACTGTCGTGGCTCGCAGTACATTGCGCGTCGTCGCCGTATGGTTGCGCAACACCGTTCACCTCTGCCTGGCTCAGGCCAGTAAAGCCATCCGGCGCCGCAGCGACGATCCGTTTGAGAGCTGCGCAGGGCGACGGGGCGTCATCGGCCGTTGCGATGGCCGGCAACAAAGCGGCCGCTATGGCTGCGACCAGCGCAATGCGCAGCATGGGACGAGTGACACATTTCATTGGCGTGGTTCCGCAGGAAGAATCTCTTAGGGGCCGTGGATTCAACGCAGCCCCTCCCTTCCTCAAGCTCAGCACGATTCGTGCCGCGCGGCACCCCTCCACGCAACCCCTTCGTCACTCCTCGATATCTTCACCATCCTCCACAGGCGCCGCGCTGCGCGTGCGGAGCCTTTTGCGAATTTCCGAGTCGAGAATCAATCGTCCGCGCAACTTGCCCTTCATCCGCTTCACGTAACGCGGTGCCTCGGTCATATGAATCACCATCAATTCGCGCACCTTCTCCACATCGCGAGCGCGCGCCGCCTTCGTGATGGCCTTGTGGATCTTGACGTTCGCTTCGCCGAAGCGCTCATGCTCGGACAGTGGCGTATCGTTGCGAAACTCGATCAACTGCCGGATCATCTCGTTGATCAACTCGCAACTAAAACGCAGGAACGGATTCGGATTCGCAGCCGCGAGGATGTCGTGGAAATTCACGTCCTCCTGACGCTGCTTGAGAATGTCGCCGCTGCCATGCGCCGAAGCCGGCCTGTCGCAGCAAGCGATGCTGGCTTCCAGCGCATCGAAATCCTGCTCGGTCAGGTGCGGCACCGCGCCCGCTGCAAGCTCCGGTTCGAGCAACTGGCGCACCGTATAGATGTCGTCGATGGTGACGTCCTTGAAGAACAGATAGTTCTGCATCAACTGCAACGTGCGGGCGAGCGGCACCTCGACCACCATGCCGCCGCCATTCGGCCCCGTCGTCACCTTGATGAGGCCCTGCACCTCCAGCGACTTCAGCGCCTCGCGAATCGTGCTCTTGCTCACTGAAAACAACGCCTGCAATTCCACCTCGCGCGGCAGACGGTCGCCCGGCTTCAGGTCTTTCTCGGTGATGAGCCGCTTGATCTCTTCAGCGACCAGATCGGGGCGCTTCTGCTGCTTGATCTCGATCGCGACGCCGCCCTTGGCTCGATCCATGACCATCTTCCTTGCTCCTCATAAGAAAGCTTCGGGCAAACCCGCGGTGGCCGCCGGCCGGTAGCCGGCTTGTCGCGGGACGGGAATTTTGCCTTATTGACACCCGAATTTATTGTACCTAGCATCGGGATCATTCTATTTATCATGATAAATAGATCCCAGTCGGCGCGGTCAAAAAAGACCGCGTAGCGGCCAGCCAGGTTTCGAAATCGGTTGCATACGTGTCTCTTCCCAGCAAGGAGCGTCATTTTGAATCGCCGAAATATGTTGAAGCTGGCCGCACTGTCGGCCGTCCCGGGAACACTCGGCTCGCTGGTCGCGCGCACTGCGTTTGCCCAGGGTGCGCCGCTCCAGTTCGCTTGCCCCGTGCCGATGTCAGGCGCTTTTGCTGCCAACGGCAAATACGCCGATCTTGGCATGAAGCTCGTCATCGAGCAGTACGGCAAGGTACTCGGCGAACCGCTTTCCTATACCGTGCTCGATACGGAAGGCAAGCCGGCCACCGCGGTGCGCCGCGTCCAGGAAGTCGCTCAACAAAAGAACGTGCGCTATTTCGCGGGCGGTATTCTGTCCTCCGAAGCGTTGGCCATGGGCAACGAGGTCGAGAAGGATGGCGGTGTCTTCATCACAACCGCGGGAGCCGATGAAATCACCGGCAAGGACTGCAACAGCGCAACGTTCCGCTGGTCGGTGCCGACCTTCGGCGCGATCGACCAGACCGTACGCCCGCTGATCCAGATGCTGCCCAAGGCCAGGCGCTGGTACACCATCACGCCGCAATACGTATTCGGCGACGGTTTGCTGTCGGCCGCAAAGGCGGTGTTCCAGGAGAAGGGTATCGAGCACGTGGGCAACAGCTATCACTCGCTCAACGAGAAGGAGTTCAGCGGCTATCTGACGAACGCCGTGGCCGCCAAACCCGACGTGCTGCTGATCCTCAATTTCGGCTCGCAGTCCTCGGATACGCTGCGCCAGGCCGTCAGTTTCGGCATGAAGAACAACTGCACGATCCTGATCGCGTGGGCCTCCGGTCTCGAGCAGTTCCAGTCGCTAGGCGCCGATCTTTGTGAAGGGGTGTACTTCGGCGCGCAGTACTGGCATGGCATCGACTCGCCGCTCAATCACGATCTGGTTGCGCGCTCGAATGCGGCGTTCAAGGAGAACCCCAACTACAGCCTGGCGGGGTCCTATATCTGCACAAAGATCCTGCTGGACGGCATCGTTAAAGCGGGTTCTGCCGACCCAAAGAAGGTGGTCGCCGCGCTCGAAGGCATGAAATACGCCGGCCTGACGGGACCGGAAGAAGTGCGCAAAGGGGACCATCAGGTCATCAAGAATTACTATTTGCTCAAGGGCAAGGCGAAGAACAAGATGAAGAACGCCGACGACTTCGCCGACATCGTCAGTTCCGGCCAGTCGTTCCTGCCGCTCGACAAAACCGGCTGCAAGCTGGCCTGAGATGCCTTGCGTCAGGCCGGCGCACTGTCCGCAGCGCAACCTTCAGCGACGAACGCCATGAACGTCTATCTCCTTCAGGTCGTCAACGGCATCGGAGTGGGAATGTTGTATTTCCTGCTGGCGGTGGGCCTGTCGATCGTGTTTGGCCTGCTGCGCTTCGTCAACTTTGCGCACGGCGCGTTCTATCTGCTCGGCGCGTACTTCTGTTATCAGGCGCTGCAGTGGTCGATGAACTTCTGGACCGCCCTCGCGATCGTGCCCATTGTGGTTGGCGCGCTCGCGTGGGTGGTGGAAAAGCTGATCCTGCGCCACGTGTATGAACAGCAGCACGAATTCCACATTCTTGTGACCGTGGGCCTCGCTCTCGTGTTGCAGGAATGCGCCATCCTGATCTGGGGGCCGCTCGGCAGCAATGTACCGGTGCCCGATTCGCTCAACGGTGTGGTGATCTGGGGCAGCTTCGTGTATCCGAAATATCGTCTGTTCGTGATCGGTTTTACCGCCGTGCTGGCCGCCTTGTTGTGGTGGGTGCTGGAAGGCACGCGCCTGGGCAGCGCTGTGCGGGCCGGCAGCGAATCGACCGAGATGGTCTCCTTGCTCGGCATCAACGTGCTGCGTGTGTTCAGCCTGGTGTTCGCGCTAGGCGCTGCTACCGCTGCGCTGGCCGGTGTGCTCGCAGCGCCGATTCGCGGAGTCGATCCGTTCATGGGCATCGAGGCGTTAAGCGTCGCCTTCGTGGTGGTGGTGGTCGGCGGTCTCGGCAATTTTCTGGGTGCGCTGGTCGGCGGTCTGCTGGTCGGGATCGTGCAGAGCGTGATGAGCACGCTCTGGCCGGAAGGCGCACGCCTCATGATCTACGTGGCAATGGCCGCCGTGCTCCTGTTGCGCCCGAACGGACTGCTCGGGAGACCTGCATGAACGACACATCGAAAACGCTCGCGACGGATGACGCGTCACAGCCAGACGCGAAGCGCACGTTCAGGCAGACGTTGCATCGTTATCGTTTCATGTTGCTTGCGCTGCTCGTGGTCTGCGTGTTGCCGCTCACCTTGCGCTCCGGCTCGCTTGCCACCGAGGTGCTGGTGTACGCGCTCGCCACGCTCGGCTGCAACCTGTTGCTGGGCTTTACCGGACTGCTTTCGTTTGGCCAGGGGATTTTCTTCGGGCTTGGCAGCTATAGCGCCGGCATCGTGCTCACCCGGCTCGACGGCGCACCGGTGTCATTGGCATTGCTGGCGGCGATTGTCGTCGGCGCCGCAGCGGCCGCCCTCGTGGGATGGTTCTCGATCCGCCAGCGCGGCACCTACTTCGTCATGCTGACGCTCGCCTTCGCGCAGATGTTCTATTTTCTCGCCTACACGACGCCTAACCTCACGGGCGGCGACGACGGCCTGCTCGACATCCCGCGTCCGGCCCTCTCGTTGTTCGGCAAGCCGCTGGTGCCGCTTGCTTCGCCCTGGCAATACTACGGCTTCGTGGCGGTGCTGTTTCTGCTGGCGTTCTGGCTGCTGCTGCGCGTGTCGCACTCGGTCTTCGGCCGCACATTGCTGGCGATTCGCGATAACGAAGTACGCGCCGCCGCGGTCGGTTACGACGTCAAGCGCTTCAAGCTGATGGCGTTCGTGATCTCGGGCGCCGTGACAGGGCTTGCCGGCGCGCTGCATGCGCTGATGACCGGCATCGCGCCATTGTCGAATATCGACTACCACACGAGCGAGATGATCCTCGTGATGACGGTGATCGGCGGCACCGGCAATCTGTTTGCCTCTGTGCTCGGCGCGGCTTTCTATGTGCTGTTCGCGGACTGGCTCTCTACCTTGTGGCCGCGCTGGTTGCTGCTGCTCGGACTGGTGCTGATCGCCGTGAGCCTCTTCATGCAACGCGGGCTTTGGGGTCTCGGCGAGCGTGTCTGGCAGGCGGTACGCGGCGAGACCCCGGCAGATTCCAGCGAGGAGCGCGCATGACCGAAGCCCTACTTCAGGCAAGCGGCATCGTGAAGCGCTATGGCAAATTCACAGCGCTCTCCGAGGTCGACCTGCGTATCTTGCCGGGCACGGTACATTCGGTGATCGGACCAAACGGCGCCGGCAAGACCACGCTGTTTCACGTCCTCACCGGCACCTTGCCGATTACCGCGGGCAAGATCGCGTTCGACGGCCACGACGTGACGCATGAGCCCGATCACAAGCGCGTGCGTCGCGGCATCGCGCGTTCATTCCAGGTGACGAGCCTGTTTGCCAATCTGAGCGTGCACGAGAACCTGCGCCTCGCGGCGCAGGGCGTGGATGCCCGGCGCGCGCTGAATGCGTGGACACCGCCGCACGGCGCGCTGGCGCATACCGAGCTGGTGGACGGCGTGCTGGAACGGCTTGCGCTGCAGCGCTTTGCAGGCACTGCTGCGGGCGCGCTGTCGCACGGCCAGCAGCGACGTCTCGAAGTCGGCATGGCGCTCGCCGCGCGCCCCAAGGCGATCTTTCTGGACGAACCGACCTCGGGCATGGGGATCGACGATCTCGACAACATGAAGCAGCTGATTCGCGGTCTGCGCGACGACTACACGGTGGTGCTGATCGAGCACAACATGGGCATCGTGATGGATATCTCCGACACCATCACCGTGATGCAGCAAGGACGCGTGCTGGTGGAAGGCAACCCCGATGAGATCCGCGGCGACGAGCGCGTGCGAACCGCTTACCTCGGCAACATGATTACGGGAGGCCGCGCATGATCCTCGACGTCGAGCAGATTCACGGCTTTTACGGCAAGAGTCATATCCTGCAAGGGGTGACGCTGCGCGTCGGCGAAGGCGAGACCGTGACGCTGCTGGGCCGCAACGGCGCAGGCAAGTCGACCACGCTCAAGAGCATTGCGGGAGTGGTGACGCCGCAGCGCGGCACGGTGACCTTTAAGGGCGAACCGATCCACAAGCTCGCGCCGCATCGGATTGCCTCGCGCGGCGTGTGCTTCGTGCCTGAGCATCGCGGCATCTTCCGGTTGCTGACAGTGGAAGAAAATTTACGGCTCGGCGCCCGCAAAGACTCGCCGTGGCAACTCGCCGATATCTACCGCATCTTTCCGCGCCTGAAGGAGCGGCGTACGAATGGCGGCGCGCAACTGTCCGGGGGTGAGCAGCAGATGCTCGCGATTGGCCGCGCGTTGCTGAACCATCCGCGCCTGCTGATGCTCGATGAGCCGGTGGAAGGACTCGCGCCTGTGATCGTGGAAGAGATCGTTGCGCAGTTGAAGCTGATCAAGCAGGCGGGTGTCGCGATCCTGCTGGTCGAGCAGAACCTCGAGGTCTGTTCGCAACTCGCGGACAGGCACTACATCATCGAGCAAGGGCTGATCGTATACGAAGGCGATAACGCGGCCTTTGCCGCCGACGAATCGATCAAGGACCGCTATCTGGGCGTGGGTGTCGTCTGAAGGCCGCGCCGTTTATTGCGAGGAAGCGTTGATGAGAGTCCTCATCGCAAGAATGAATCACGAGACCAACACGTTCTCGCCTGTCGCGACACCGCTCGAAGCCTTCGGGCGCGACGGTCCGAGCTACGGCGAAGCCGCATGGCGCGAGAACAAAGGCATGCAGACCGCGATGGCTGCGTTTATCGATGCGGCCGAGCGCGAGCAGGCGCAGATCGTCACGCCGGTATCGGCCTCCGCCAACCCGAGCGGGCCGGTTGCAGCGGTCGCCTACGACGCGATCTGCAGCGCGATCGTCGCGGCCGCGCCCGGTTGCGATGCCGTGCTGCTCGATCTGCATGGCGCGATGGTCGCGGAAAACTCGGCCGACGGCGAAGGCGATCTGCTCGCCCGCATGCGGGCCGCGCTGCCGGATGCGCCCATCGCGGTAGCCCTCGATCTGCATGGCAACGTCACGCAGAAGATGATCGACAACGCCGACGTCATCGTCAGCTTCAAGACCTACCCGCATGTGGATATGTATGAAACCGGTGCACACGCCGCGCGTTTGCTGTTCGATCTGATCCATCGACGGGCGCGGCCGGTGATCGAGTGGCGGCAGCCGCCGCTGTTGACGCACACGCTGCGCAGCGCGACCGCCGAAGGGGCGATGAAGCGCGCGGTCGACGCTGCGCGTGCGGCCGAGGCGGAGGGGATGCTGGCGGTATCGGTGTTATCGGGTTTCTCGCTCGCGGATATCGCTGCGCCCTGCATCAGCGTCGTGGTAGTGGCTAACGGCGATCGCAGCGCAGCGGAACGGGTCGCACAACGCATTGCACGGCAGATATGGGACGACCGAGACGAATTTTTCTATCGCAGCGCTGCACTGGCAGACTCGGTCGCACAGGCTGCGAGGCTTGCCGACGGCGCCGGCAAACCGGTGCTGCTGCTGGATCACGGCGACAACTGCATGTCAGGCGGCACGTGCGACACGATGGATCTGCTCGCCGAGACGCTCAAGCAGGGGCTTGACGGCGTAGTAAGCGGGCCGCTTTGCGATCCCGAGGCGGTCGCCGTGTTGCAGAGCGCGGGCGTGGGCGCCACCGTGACGCTTCCCATAGGCAACAAGCTCACCGGCAAGGCGGCGACGGCGCAAGCGCCGCTAATGGTGACGGGCGTGGTGCGCGCACTCACCGATGGCGAATACACCATCAGCGGGCCTACCTATACCGGGCAGCGCGCCTTCATGGGACGCGCCGCCGTGCTCGATATCGGGCCGGCAACCCTGGTCATCACGGAGCGCACGCATGAGCCATGGGATCTGGGCGTATTCGAAAGCGTCGGTATCGATCCAAGGCGCGCGCGTTTTCTGCTGCTCAAATCGCGCATGTATTGCCGGCCGGTGTTCGTGCCGATTGCCGCAGCGCTGGTGGAATGCGATAGCCGTGGAGTAACGAGTTCCGACTATGGGCTGTTCAACTTCGAGCGGGTGAAGCGGCCGGTTTATCCGCTGGATGCCGGGGCCGTGTGGGAATAACATCCTGCGCTGTGAGAGTGCGCTGTGAGAGCGCAGCAAAGACGGTTCACGCGCCACTCGAAAAGCGCGTCTTCAGAAACTCGATAAACAACCTCGTGCGCGCCGGCAGCAAGCGGGTTTCCGTAATCGCATGCACCTGCACGGGCTCGAGGCTCCACTCCGGAAGCACTCGCACCAGCCGGCCCAGGGCAACATCGTCTCGCGCGAGCTCAGTGTCCAGCACGGCGATGCCCATCCCGTGCGTCGCCAGCACGCGGCCCAGCCCAACACTGTTCATCGCAAACCGGGTAGAGATCATCACGTCGACCGTCTCTTCGCCGCGATACAGCGTTCGCCAGACATCGCCTTGCCGCACCGCCCCTCCCACAACACACAACACGTGCTGGCTGAGATCGTCAGGATGGGAAAGCGGCGGCGCCTCTTTCAGATAACTGGGCGCGGCGTACAGGTATCTTGGCAGCAGCGCGATTTGCCGCGCCACCAGCATGGAGGGCGCCGTGGGCGGCGGCCCGATGCGGATAGCGAGATCGAACGGTTCCGCCTGCAGGTCGACACGGCGCGGCGTCAGGTCAAATTCAAAAGCGATCAGCGGATAAGCCTCCGCGAAATCGACGAGGATTGGCGCCAGATAGCCGGTGGCGAGATCGACGGGCATCGAGACCCGCAGCGTACCGCTCGGCCGCTCCACCACCTCCAGCAGCGACTCATGCGCCATGCGCGCTTCCTCGACAATGCTCTGGCAGCGCTTGAAATACACCTCGCCCGCCTCGGTCAGCTCGACCTTGCGGGTCGAGCGGTGCAGCAGCCGCAAGCCAATGGTCTTCTCCAACTCCGCAATATGCCGCGAGAGCGTCGAATTCGGCATATCCAGTGCCTCCGCCGCGCGGCGGAAGCTGCGGGTGCGCGCCACTTCGACGAACAGGCGCATATAGCTCAACAGTTCCATGCCGATTGCTCCACTGATGGATCACTGTATTCAATTGTAGATCTTTATCTCTCCAATGGATCAGTCCATTCTGTCGATACACCTTCACTCACCAAGGAATAGACATGAACCCCCTCTACCAAAGCACCCGTATTGGCCGCCACACCTTGCGTAACCGCCTCGTCATGGCGCCGATGACCCGCTCCCGCGCCGACGATGCAACCGGCGTGCCCTCCCCGCTCGCCGAGCAGTACTACGCCCAGCGCGCAGAAGCCGGGCTGATCGTGACCGAAGGCACCTTCCCGTCACCGATGGGCAAAGGCTACGTGCGCACGCCAGGCATCCACTCCGCCGCGCAGATCGAAGCCTGGAAGCGCATCACCGCCGCGGTCCATGCCAAGGGCGGCGTGATCTTTCTTCAATTGATGCACACCGGTCGCATCTCGCATCCAAGCCTGCTGCCGGACCATGCAACGCCGGTCGCGCCTTCGGCGATTGCGGCGCAAGGCAAGGTCTTCACCGCCTCGGGACCGCAGGACTTCGTGGTGCCGCGTGCGCTGGAAACCGATGAAATCCCCGGCATCGTCGAGGAGTATCGGCTTGCCACACGTCACGCCCTCGAAGCCGGTTTCGACGGCGTCGAGTTGCATGCCGCCTCGGGCTACCTGCCGGAGCAGTTCCTGTCCTCCGGAACCAATCAGCGCACCGACCGTTACGGCGGCTCGCTCGCCAACCGTGCGCGCTTCGTGCTGGACGTGCTGAGCGCCATGGCCGAAGAGGCCAGCGGCGATCGCGTCGGCATCAAGATTGCGCCGGAAATGGGCTTTAACAGCGTGAGCGACGCCGCGCCGCAGGAAACCTATCAGTACCTCGTCCAGCGCATCGGGGAGCTCAAGCTGGCCTATCTGCACGTGGCGAAAACCGGCAGCCCGTTCGACTACCGCGCGCTCCTGCGTCCCCTGTTCGACGGTCCATTGCTGCACGGTGGCGGTCTCGGCAAGGACAGTGCGCAAACGCTGATCGCAGAGGGCGGTGCGGATGCAGCCGTATTCGGCAGCCTCTATCTCGCCAACCCTGATTTGCCGCAGCGCTTCGCGAAGAACGCGCCGCTCAACACACCTGAGCGCGACACCTTCTACTCGGCCGGCCCGCAAGGCTATATCGACTACCCCGTTCTGGAGAATGCACAATGAACCGCGCGCTTCGCATCCACGCTTACGGCCGAGCCGATGCCGTCTCGATCGACCCTATCGGCGTGCCGTCGGCCGCTGCCGGTGAAGTCGTCGTCCGGGTTCGCGCGGCCGGTATCAACCCGCTGGACTGGAAAATCCGCGACGGCCTGCTGCAAAGCGTTTTCCCGCTGCCGTTGCCGGCAACGCTTGGCGTCGAACTGGCCGGCGAGGTCGCCGAAGTGGGCGCAGGCGTGACACGCTTTGCTGTCGGCGAGCGGGTGATGGGCACATTGGGCGCCATTGGTACGTATGCCGATTACGTGACGATCACTGCCGACAAACTGACGCCCATCCCCGATAACCTCAGCGATACGACGGCCGCGGCCATTCCGGTCGCCGCGCTGACAGCATGGCAAGCGCTGTTCGAGGCGGGCGAGTTGAAGCGCGGTCAAACTGTGCTGATTCACGGCGCAGCAGGCGGCGTCGGCAGTTTCGCGGTGCAACTGGCGCGGCGTGCCGGAGCGCGCGTCATCGCCACTGCGCGGGACATCCATCACGCTTATCTGCGCAACCTGGGCGCCGATGAAGTTATCGACTATCGCACCACGGCTTTCGCGGAAGTCGTGCAGAACGTCGATCTGGTGCTCGATCTTGTCGGCGGACCTGTGCTGACCGCCTCCTGGCCGATCGTTGCTGAACATGGCCGAATCGTGAGCACGGCTGCGCCTGAGATCGCAACGCAAACGCCGCCGGGCAAGCGCGGCATCTGGCTTCAGATGCGCCCGGATGCCACGCAGCTTGCACAGATTGCGCGCGAGGTCACCCTGGGCGAACTCAAAGCCGAGGTCTCCGAAATCGTGAACCTGAGCGAAGCGGCCGAGGCAATCGAGCGGAACAAGACGGGGCATGGCCCAGGCAAAGCCGTCGTCAAATTCCAATAGTTGAGACCGTAGCACGACCAAACGCATGGCTGTCATAGGCTCATTTCGATTCGTTGTCCGAATGAGTCTATGAATTTCCGGAATGCCCACGCAATGCGTCAGCTAATGTCATGAAAAAATAATCTAAAAAGGATGTTGCAGCGCAGCATTTATGCGCCTATGCTGAGTGGAGCGGAGCTTGGGGCCTGCGTGCCTATCGGGCCCCCTTACTGCGGAGGCATACATGACACATCCGCGCATAACTGATTTGACGCTGCACGTATTTGAACAGGAAGGCGGCTGGCACTGGGCACTGACAATCGAACGGTTGCAGGGCACCGGCAAAAAAGTGGTTGCTTTTAGCGAGGAGGTATTTTCCTCGCAGGCGCAAGCACGTGCTGACGGCGAGCGAGCCGAAGCACAATGGGAGCATGACGGCGGACTGCGGCGCTCGGAGCTGGCATAGCGGCGCTATTTCCGCCGGGCGGTAACGCTTTGTTTCTTTTTCTTCCGTTGACTTGCTCAATCCGGTTCGGTAAGTTCGTCGCCTAACGTATTTGCAGGGCGGCAGTAGATGGACGCAAGTTATGAAACCACCAAAGAAATCGAAATCGAGCTAAACGGCTCGCACCACCGCGGCCGCTACCGCGTGATGATGGGCACCGTCATCGTCTACTACGAGAACGAAATCAAATTCTCCGACTTCGGCATGAACGCGCCTGAAGTCGTCGCAAGGTGGCTGCTGACCGATATGTCGCGGCGCGCCGAATCGAAAAAGCGCAAGACCGGCGCAAGCACCTCCAACGCAGGTACAGGACGCGCCAAACGCTGACGCGCTACGCTTCTTTACGCAGTATTTCGTGAACGCGGTGCATGTGATCCGAGGTCTGCTTTTGCAGGTAGGTAATCGCTTCCTTGACCCGCTTCGCCTCGCCTAGCTGGAATGCATACTCGCGCAGCAACGCTTCGCTCGTCACCTGGTCATTCAGCGTACCGAGTTCATCCTGCAGCGCAGTCAGATGTTCGATCACAGCCTGATGGCCGCCGTTCAGCACCGGCGCAAAGAACTGCAGCAGGTAACGCAGTTTTTTCCCCGCAATCCTGACCTCGTGAAGCGCGCCGTAATCCGAATCGTCGGCTGAAATTGCGCGTTTGACGCGCTTGTTCAAGGCCATTTCGGCGACTTGCACGCGCTCTTCGGCGAACGCCGCGATGGGTTGGCTGGCGCCATGCACCTCGAGCTGCACACGTGCTGCGGCCACCGCCCGCAGAAGTATCCGCTCGACACCTGCGTTGCCGATTGCCTTCAGGCTGAACGACAAGGCATCGGCGCGGTGCGCCTCGATGGCCTCAATCAGCCAGGCAAACGAACGCTTATGCGATGGCGCGGCGGCCGCAATCAGCTCGTGCAGGACATCCCAGTCGCGCGTCCTGCCGGCGGCGTCCGCCAGCGACTTGAACTCGCGGCGTTGCAGCTTCGCGTCGTGTTTGTCGAGTAGCGGGTCGTAGGCCCACCAGAGTGTCCGCAAGCGGCGCATTGCCACCCGGAGCTTGTGCAGATCCTCAGGGGCGGCGCCGGCTTCGAGCTTATGCACACGGTCTAGCGCCTCGCCGCAAACCGACTGGGCAAGCAGTGCAAACGTGTCGGCAACAGTCATTGAAACGTCGATCTGCCCGGCACGGCC
The DNA here is from genome assembly GCF_005503145.1 of Burkholderia sp. 4M9327F10. Lineage (GTDB taxonomy): Bacteria > Pseudomonadota > Gammaproteobacteria > Burkholderiales > Burkholderiaceae > Paraburkholderia. Next base: position 503,183 of record NZ_SCNV01000001.1, read on the forward strand.
AACGCTGGCGGCAAGCGATGGCGAACGGGTGTCTGCCGATTCGGCGGTAACCGGACGAGTGCTCATGATGGGGTGCGCCTTTTGGGCCATGATCCTTTTCAATCCTACAACGCGCGACCGCTACAGCCAAACAGAACTCAAGCATGACCACTGTGCGACATCAAAAAGTAACGAAGCTGTGAAACGTTTTGGGTTGGCACAACGAATGCGACGGCCTGCCGAACCTGCAGCGAACCTCAATGTCGAAGCCTCGGACGCATGACTGTGGAAACACGAAACCGCGCGTGTCCGAACCGTATTTCGAACGGACGCTCTGGCGCACTCCGAAGCAGTGACTTGCAACGAGCTTGCTGCGTCATGCATACCGGGTATCGAAACGACATCAACCAAGGAGTTATCTATGGCTAACCAGCTTGGCGAGATTCAGCATATCGTGGTCCTGATGCTGGAAAACCGTTCGTTCGATCATATGCTAGGTTTTCTTTATGCGGACCGGAATAATCAATCGCTTTCGGGCCAGCCTTTCGACGGGCTGACCGGCAACGAATCCAATCCGTCTTCTAGCGGCGAAGCGGTACAGGTGTACGCCATTCAGGCCGGCGACAACAACGCCTATTTTCAGCCAGGCGCCGATCCCGGCGAAGGCTATAGCGCGACCAACTCGCAGTTGTTCGGCACGGTGGCCGCACCCACGCCGCCAGTGGCCACCAACCAGGGCTTCGTGACCGACTATGCGTATACGCTGGGTTGGGAATCGAAGAAGCCGAGCTGGTCGGTGTTGCCGGGCACCGTTGCCTCGGACATCATGGGGATGTTTACACCGGAGATGTTGCCGGTGCTCTCGGGGCTCGCGCGTGGCTACGCCGTATGCGACCAGTGGTTCAGTTCGGTGCCCACCGAGACCATGCCGAACCGCGCGTTCGTGTGCGCTGCCACCAGTCAGGGGCACATGGACGACAACACCAAGACCTATACCTCGCCGAGCATCTTCGGTTTGCTGTCGCAACACAATCAAAGCTGGGTCATCTACGGTTACGACCAGCAACCGCTGACGCGGCTCAACTTTCCAGACACCACCCACGCGTCCGACGACCACTTCGGTCTGTTCACCGATTTCCAGACCGCCGCGAAAAACGGCACGTTGCCGGCTTATACATTCCTTGAACCGAGCTGGGACGCCGCCGGCAACAGCCAGCATCCCAACTACGATGTGGCCTTGGGCGAGCAATTTATCCACGACGTGTACTACGCTTTGCGCAGCAACGAGGCGCAGTGGAACCAGACCCTGTTGATCATCACCTACGACGAGCACGGCGGTTGCTACGACCACGTGGCGCCGCCGTCGGGCGCCGTGCCGCCGGATAACTCGGCGGGCGAGTACGGTTTCGACTTCACGCGTTTCGGTCTGCGCGTGCCGACCGTGCTGGTCTCGCCGCTCATCGCGCCAGGCACGGTGTTCCGCGTGCCGGCAGGCACGATGCCGCTCGATCACACCTCCATCCTGAAGACGGTCGAAACCCGTTGGGGTCTGCCCGCCCTGACCGCACGCGATGCCGCCGCCCCCGATGTGGGCGACGCACTAACGCTCACTACACCGCGCACCGACGATCCGTTGGCTTCGGTAACGGTGCCGACTTCGGGCGGCAGCAACAGCGCGGCGGAGCAACCCTCGCATCTGCAGCAGGTGCATGCCGAACTGGTGTCGCGCTTGCTGGTGCCGGACGCAAATGGCGGCACCTATCATCAGATGCCGGCTTTGCGAACCAATGCCGAATACGCGCACTACATTGCTTCGCGCACCGAAGCATGGCTCAAGAGCCGCGAGACGCTGGATACCGTGCATGTACGCGGTTGAGTGATGCGATGCAGGCGCTGCTGCGACGCCGCTTAGGTGAGGGCATGCACCAGGCACGCGCGGCCTGGGCGGGCCGCGCATACCGGCATCGGCGGCGCTGACTTACTCCCCCCTTGCCCTATCCTGCGTCATCACCAACGCGAGCGACGAAGAGAGAATCGACCGGGCCAGTTTGTCATCGTCCACGGCACGCGCCAGCGTAATGGCGCCCACGATCGTCGCGACAATGCCAAGCGCGGATTTTTCGTTTTCGCAGGATGCGGCCTGGGCAACCAACGCGGTCAGTTCGCGCAGATACTTCGTCAGCATTGCACGGATATCTGCACTCGCATGCCGCGCCTCGCCGGCCAGTGCACACAGCGCGCAACCGTTACCCGGGTTATCGAGGTGCTGCTCGCTGAGAAAAGTCTCGGCGATCGACTGTAGCGTGATATCCGCACGCTTGCCCGCATGGATACTGCGCGCCGCCATGCGCTCCTTGCTCTGCTTCAGCGCGTACTCGAGCGCTTCCACGATCAACGCATCGCGCGACGAAAAATGCCCATAAAACGCGCCGTGCGTTAGCCCCGCGCTACGCATGCAGTCCGCCACGCCGAGCGCTTCGATGCCGTGCTCGCGAATCTGCCGAGACGCGTTCTCGAGGACGCGTTGCCGGCTCTCAGCCTTTTGTGCCTGCGAATAGCCCATTTTTCATCCCTTCCTTGCACCCGTGACGCTTGACAATCTGCATGATGGGCATAATACTGAAATTGTGCATGACGATCAACATGCAGATTTGCGATGTTGACGATGCTCGTACCGATTCGACTGCGGCTGCCATCCGGCGCCGCGAAACAGGTTTCAGGCTCATGCGACGCGAGCAGATGCGGCTTTGGCCATGATCTCGCGCTGCCTACACAGGAGAAGGAAGATGCGTTTTACCGGGAAAACAGCGCTCATCACGGGCGGGAATAGCGGGATTGGCTTTGCTGCTGCAAAGCGTCTGGTCGCCGAAGGCGCCCGGGTGGCGATCACCGGGCGCGATCGCGCCAAGCTCGACAGCGCGGTGGCCGAGCTCGGGCCAAACGTACTTGGCATCCAGGCCGACCTCGACGATCCCAGCGCAATCGACGCGGTGATTCAACAGATCAAAGACGCCTACGGTTCGCTCGACATTGTGTTCGCCAACGCCGGCATCTCCGGTCCGACACCGCTCGGCGGCACAACCGCTGCCGCATTCGAAGCCGTTCTGCGCACCAACCTCACCGCTGTTTTTCTCACGGTTCAGGCAGCTTTGCCGTTGATGGGCGCCGGCAGCTCGATCATTCTGAACGGCTCGGTCATGCGCGAACTCGGCTCACCGGGCTCGGCGGCCTACTCCGCGACCAAGGCGGGGATCACGGGGATGGCGAAGGTTTTTGCGGCCGAACTGGTGACGCGCGGCATCCGCGTGAACACGGTGATCCCCGGCGGCACGCGCACGCCGATCTGGACCCGCGGGGCGCGAGCCGGCGCGACCCTCGACGGAACTGAAGCAGCGCTCGCGCCGCGTATTCCGCTGGGCCGTCTCGCGACGCCGGAAGAAGTCGCTGCGGCTGCGCTGTTCCTCGCCTCTGACGATGCAGCGGGGATTACCGCCGCGGAGATTGTGGTCGACGGCGGCACGACCGGCGCACCGTGGGGTTCGCAGGTGTTGCGTCAAGCCTGATGTGTTAGGTAGTAAAGCTAATCTTTTTGGCTGAAATTTTCCCGCCGCCGACGCTCGGTGAAGCGCGTCAGCGGCGGGCGGTGGTGGCTCAGCGTTTTTAGAAGCTGTGCTTGATACCCGTGACGATCGGCATCTGGCTCTTCGTCGAGGAGGCCTCGTCGAGTTCGGCAATCTCGGCGGTCTGCGCATCGCCCGCCGCGCAGGACAAACCGGCCACGGTAAATGCGGCCAGTAGTTTTCGGACTTGCATCAAATACCTTGGAGAGAGTTGAGAAATCCGTGTAGCGAACTAACGCCGCTTCATGAGCCAGACAAAAAAGACACCGCCGATTGCGGCCGTTGCGACGCCGATCGGCAAATCCTCCGGCGCGATCACGGTGCGTGCGGCGACGTCGACCCAGATCAGGAAAATCGCGCCCAGCAGCGCAGAAACCGGCAGTAGCCGGCGATGATCAGCGCCGACAAGGCGGCGCGCGATATGCGGAATCATCAGGCCGACGAAGCCGATGGAACCGCTCATCGCAACCATCACCCCCGTCATCAGCGAAGCCACCACGAACGCCTGAATCCGCAATGCCGACACGTTGATACCGAGCGTCGCGGCGGTCTGGTCGCCCGCCATCACGGCGTTCAATGAACGCGCCGTCGCCGTCAGGAACACGAAGCCGGCAGCGAGGACCAGCGCTGGAATCGTCAACAGATTCCAGCGCGCGAGGCCGAGGCCGCCAAGCATCCAGAACAGCACCGAGGACGAAGCACGATGGTCGCCCAGGAACAGCAGCAGGTTCGCCATTGCCATCACGAAGAACGACACTGCCACGCCCGACAGCAGCAAGCGGTCGGAATTCAGCCGCCCATGGCGCATCGCCACTGAAATGACAATGAACATGGCCAGCAACGCACCGGCAAAAGCCGCGATCGGCAGCGTGGCAATACCGATCGTTTCGCCGAGATACAGAATGACCGTCACGGCGCCTAGCGTCGCGCCCGAGGTCACGCCCAGCAAATGCGGATCGGCCAGCGAATTGCGGGTGACGGCCTGCAGGACCGCACCGACCAGCGCGAGTCCGGCGCCGACCAGGCCGCCAAGAATCACGCGTGGAAAACGGATCAGCCAGACGATCGTGTCCTGTCCGCCGGACCACCCACCGGTGCTCTCGTGTCCGGTCAGCAAACGCAGCACATGGCTGGAGAGAATCTTCCATGTCACCGCCGGCGCAATCTGTACCGGGCCGATACCGATCGCCACGAGCACGGACAACGCCAGCAGCGCCGCCAGGCAGAGCAGCAGCACGCTGGAGCCGTAAGCCCGCTCGCCCGCGGCAAACCATGCCCGGGTGGCCAGCGCGCCGCTCAGGCTGTCATGACGTCGCATGAAGACCGGCGCCTAACGCGAAGCGGATGGCGCAATGCCGGGCTGGCCAGGCTGTCATGGCTGGAACGCCGCCGGGTGCAGCCCTTTCGCCAGCGTGTCGATCGCGCGCACATTGGCAACGCCGGGGGTCGCGTCGTCATAAGGCAGGACGATGAAGCGGTTGTTCTTTACGGCGTCCATCTTGTTGAGCGCCGGGTTGTTACGCAGGAACGCTTCCTTTTGCGCCGCGGTGACGCTGCCGTAATCGACGATCACAATCGCCTGCGGGTTGCGCGCCACCACCGTTTCCCAGTTCACACGCGTCCAGCTGTCGTCGAGATCGTCCATCACGTTGCGCCCGCCGGCGGCAGCGATCAACGCCGTGGGAATCGCTTCCCGTCCGGCCGTAAAAGGACGGTCCTCGCCGCTGTCGTAGACGAACACGCTGACCGGCTTGCCATCGCTGCCGGCTTTCGCGGAGACGGCCTGAATCCTGGTCTGCATGTCCTTGATCAGCGCATCGGCCCGGCTCTCGACATTGAAGATCTTGCCGAGGTTGGCGAGGTCGCGGTAGACATCATCAAGCGAGGCCGCCGGGCGCTTCATGACATGCGCACACGACTCGGTCAGCTCATATACCTGAATCCCGAGCGGCGCGAGCGTAGCGGGCGTAACGTCGCCACCTACCTTCATGCCGTAGTTCCAGCCGGCGAAATAGAAATCGGCATTTGCGCCGACCAGCGTCTCGACCGACGGATACTCCTTCGACAGCTCAGGCAATGTGCCGAGCGATTCCTTCAGTTCCGCGGTGCCGGTATTCCAGCCGCTCACGCCGGTGTATCCGACCATGCGGTTTTTCAGGCCGAGCGCGATCATCATGCCGGTCAGGTTCACGTCATTGCTGATTGCCCGTTGCGGCGGCCCTGCAAACGTGACGTCACGGTTGCAACTGCGGATCGTGACCGGATAGGTGGTTGCCGAAGCATTCGACATGGTTGCGGCCGCCAGCAGGCCGGCAACGAGCGCGCCGCTCAAGCGGCGGGCAAAGAGGTGCTTAGGCACGGGGGTGTTCTCCATGAGTGAGTAGGGTAATGCGGGGATGGCGGGACACCGGATGCGCATCGACGATCGCCGCTACGCCGAAGACGTCGGCCAGCAACTGCTCGGTGATGACTTCGTCAGGAGTGCCATGCGCGACGATCTCGCCCTGGTGAATGACGTACAGGCGATCGCAATAGGCTGCGGCCAGGTTCAGATCGTGGATCGTCGCCAGTGTGGTGATGCCCATGCGGCGCACAAGCGCCAGCAATTCGATCTGATGCTGAAGATCGAGGTGATTGGTAGGTTCATCGAGAATCAGCAGGGTCGGCTGCTGCGCGAGTGCTCGCGCCAGCAGGACACGCTGCTTTTCACCGCCCGAGAGGGTGTCAAAATTCCGTTCGCGGTATGCCGACATGCCGACCTTCTCAAGCGCGGCATCGACGATGCCGGCGTCGTCAGGCGTATCGCTGCTAAAGAGCGTCTTGTGCGGTGTGCGTCCCATGTAGACGACATCGAGCACGGTCAGCCCGAAATCCTCCGGAAACTCCTGCAAAACGACTGCGGCGCGCTGCGACTGCCACTTCGCCGATTTCTTCCAGATGTCCTCGCCGTCGATCTCAATGGTCCCGGCGAGCGGCGCGTTGAAGCGAAATGCGCAGCGCAACAGGCTGGTCTTGCCGCTGCCGTTCGGTCCCACCAGGCCGACGAACTCGCCCGGCTTCGCCGCCAGACTCACCGCGCGAAGAATCCTGGACGCGCGCTCGCCGTTCGCGACGGGCGACCAGTCGATTTCGGATACCAGCAATGACGACATGCCTGCTTCTTTCATGGAATCGCGGTCCGGCCAGGACGGGGTGTCTGGGATACGGTAAGGTGGGGCTAACGAACAAGGAACGAACGGTCCGGCCGGTAGCCCGGATCGAGCGAAGCATGGGTCATACGGGCATCTCCCGGGGATAGCGCGCCCCGAAGCTGGAAAGAGGGATACGACGCCGAGGTCTGACTTCCGGTTTCGCTTGAAACCGGTCACAGTGGCGCGACCGCGCTGGATTTGCACCAGCTTCCACGAGTCGTATGGGCGGCATTTTACGTGCGAATCAATGCCGGTTGGATTTATTGTGAAGCATCAACGGCGCACTGACGCGAGCATCAGATGCATCCGATGCATCGGGTCTGCTTCGCGCGCGGCCTATTCCGTATCGCGCCGCTTCGAGAAATAGCGCGCCGGCGATTCACCGAACGCCTTGCGAAACATCGCAATGAAATTGCTCGGCGTGGCATAGCCCAGCGCATCCGCCACACTCGCCACCGCTTCGCCGCCGGCAAGCTGCTCAAGCGCGAGCGCGAGGCGCGCCTGCTGGCGCCAATGCACGAAACTCATCCCCGTCTGCGCGGCGAAGTGGCGGCGTGCGGTGCGCGCCGAAAGACCCGCCCACGCCGCGAGCTCGTCGAAGGTGCGTTCGTCTTCCGGATGCTCGATCAGCAGGTTGGCCATCGCAAGCAGGCGGCGCTCGACAGGTAACGGCAAATACAGCGCTTCACGGCGAGCGAGCCGGATTTCATCGAGCAGCACGCCGACGATGCGCTCCTGCTCAGGCTGCAGATCCGCCTCTGCGCCCCAGCTGGCGGCACGCCGCACGAGGGCGCGCAGCATCTCGCTCACGCCCATCACACAGGGCTCGCTGGGCAGGCCGTGAAGCACATCCGGCCGTAGCATCACACCCCACCCGCTCAGCGCACCGCTCACGCTCGCCTCATGATCGACACCAGCCGGAATCCAGCCTGCGCGATGCGGCGGCAACAACCACGAGCCTCGTGCCGTGCGGACTCGCACGAGGCCGCTTTCGATGCAGAAGAGCTGGCCGCGCACGTGGCGATGCCACTCGTATTCCCGCGTGCCGAGACGGAATTCGTTTTCAGCCGCCTCGGTACCCCAGAACGCGTACAGCGCGGGGCCGTCTGGCCGATCGCTTAGATCTGTCATGCACTTACCCCTCCGAGGCGAACCTGATCGACTTTGGCCGAATTTCATTGTTTATCGTCCGACTGTCATTATCAGGCTAACGCGCCTGGCCGTTAGCCTAGACAGCATGAGCAGCAGGGGAATGGCTGCTCCTGACGCAACGGGAGAACGAATGCAACACCGGCATGTTTCGATCATCGGCGCTGGGCTGGGCGGTTTATGCCTCGCGCAAGGCCTCAAGCGGGCGGGGATCGCCTTCGATGTCTATGAGCGCGACCCTGAGGCCGCTGCCCGCAACCAGGGGTATCGGATCAGGATCAACGCCGACGGGCAGCGCGCGCTTGCGCAGTGCTTGCCCGCGCACCACTACGAACTGTTCCGGCAAAGCTGCAGCGTCTCGACTCAGGTCCGGTTCCTGAACCACGACATGGAGCCGATTGAAGGGCGGCCGGCACGGAGCTGGCAGGCAGCAGAGGCCGCCGGCAACCTTCAGGCCGAGGTTCCCGACCTCAGCGCAAACCGGCAGAGCTTGCGCGAGATCCTGCTCTCGGGCATCGAGGAGCGGGTGCATTTCGGCGCGACGTTTCAGCGCTTCGATGCCAGCGCAGAGGACGGGGTACGCGTGCGCTTCGAGGATGGAAGCGAGGTGGCGTCAACGCAGCTGGTCGGCGCCGACGGCGTGAACTCCGCGGTGCGCAGCCAGCTCCTGCCCTCGGCGCGGCCCGCCGATACCGGCGCGGTTTGCCTGTATGGCAAGTCGATCATCACTGCGGGGCTGCGCAACCTCATCGGCACCACGCTGAGCACGGGCACTTCCGTGATCTTCGCGGACGGTTTCACAGCGATTCTGGACGCCATGCAGTTTTCGGCGCCGCTACCCGCCATCGCGGCCAGGCTTGCACCGGAATGCCGGTTGAGTCCGGTGCATGACTACGTCTACTGGGCCTTCATCGGCCCACGCGCCACGCTGGGCGTGGGCGCGATCGGGACGCTCGACCCGGCGCGCCTGGCGGCGCTCGTCGCCAGCCTCGTGCACCGCTGGCATCCGCAACTGCGTGCGCTCTTCGCGCACGGCGACCCCGGCACCCTCGCGGCGCTGCCGGTTCGCAGCGCTGCGCCGGTGATTGCAACGTGGCGTCCCGGTTGCGTGACGCTGCTCGGCGATGCGATCCACGCCATGAGCCCGGCCGGCGGAGTAGGCGCCAACACAGCGCTGCGCGATGCCGCAGCGCTCGCTGAAGCGATATCGGCACCAGGCGAGCTGGAACACGCCGTCACCACCTATGAAGCCGCGATGCGCGAGTGGGCGCAAGCCGCGATTCTGGCTTCCGAAGACGGTGCGCGCCGTTTGTTCGCCACCATCAATACTAGCGATGCGTAAAGGAGAGCTATGCAGTCAATCGTCCGCTTTATCGTACATGACATCGAAGACTTCCCGATCGTCTGGACACGCCGCAGCGAGATCAAACCAGGCTATGCGGTGCAGTGGGAGCACGAAATGGATGCGCTGATGACATGCACCGATCCGTTCGTGATCATTTTCGAGGAAGGCCAGCCGGAGGAGGCGCACGAAGACCGCAAGACGCGGGGCCTCTGGCTCAAGCGCAACAAGCTGCTGCTTGCGGAGCAATGCAAGGCGGTTCTGGCGATCGAACCGGACAGCATCAAACGGGCTGCATTGAAGCTGCAGTCCGCCCTGGTCGCCAAAGCGTTCGGCGTGACGATGGATATCGCAGCGTCCGCGGAGGACGCGCGCTCGATGGCCTATGGCCTGCTCGGCGCATCGCCGCGTTGAGCCTGCACGGACCCGTTCGCACGAAACACCGCTTTACGGCGCGTGTTGCGCAGGATATCGTCGCGCTGCGGGACGTTCAGATCCAGGCCGAAGCGGGTAGCCGCGAGGCAACGGCGGCTGGACTCGCCGCCGCTTCACGGCGCATCTTCTTCGTCTGACAATCTGGATCATTCATGCTTCGATTCGAGAATCTGTGCAAACGCTACGGCGAGCACACTCTCTTTCAGGGCCTGCGTTATAGCGTGGACGCAGGGTGTATCGCACTGAACGATGAATCCGGCAGCGGCAAATCGACCCTGCTTGGCATTCTGGCCGGCGAGATCGAACCCGACGCCGGCGAGGTCTGGCTCGGTGGACATTCGCTGCGCACCGCTACGCTCGCGGCGAAGTCCGCAGTCGCCTACGTGCCTGAGGACTGCCTTGCATCCTCAATGCAGACAGGACGTGCGTTTCTCGAAGACGTCGCCGCGCAGAGGCACACCACGCTCGACAGCCGCACGCTCGAACTGGCCGACCGCTTCGGTCTGACGCCGCATCTGGAGAAGCGCTTCGAGCAGATGTCGTTCGGCACGCGCAAGAAAATCTGCCTGAGCGCTGCGGCGCTCGGCCGGGTTGCCGTCGTGATCGCAGACGAGCCGGGCGGCGGCCTCGACGCCGCTGGGCGTGCTGTCCTGATCGATCTGTTCAAGGAGTTGGGGCGAGACCGCGTGGTGTTCTTTACGAGCTACGACACGGCGTTGACGAATGCTTGCGAAGCGCAAGCGGTCAGCTTTGCGGATCTCACAGCGGGCGGCTAAGCGGCGCTCCAGACGCAACGCGAAGCAACGCTGCTGCTCGCCGCGACGAGGCACGGTAGCAGCCCGCGCCGCGGATACAACGTCACGGATGCAACGACAGGCCCTTGACGGCCTTATCGACCATCTTCCTCGGCCCGCGCAGCGCAATCCCCACCAGGTCGGGCCGGTCCGCCGGCTCGGCAAGGAATGCGACCCGGTTGTCGTCGTCATTGCCGGTGGAAAACATTGCTTTCACGTAGACCGCTAGCGTCAACTCTCTTTGCTGCCCCTGTTGAAATGCCCGCAGCAGTCCGTCAGCGTCGCCGCCATAGATCATGACGGGCTGCCCTAGCAACGCGGCATATTGCCTGCCGTTCGCGTCCGCGTAGGGTTTTCCGATCGCCTCGGGGGCCGCCGCCGCAATCCCGGTTGCCAGAAACGCCGTGACATTGAGCTTCTGCCACGACGCCAGGTCGTCGCGAACCACCAGCGCGACTTTTGTATCGAACTCCATCCCTTCCATTCCTTTGCCAGTTCACGTTGATTCGTCCTGCGGGCCAGGGTGGCCGTAGGGTGACGCGGTGCGAAACCCCATTGCGCAGATCCCGACGGCCTTCCTCAGGAAGGACCGTTTCCCGGCAAGCGTAATCGTAGTCGGGCGCTCAGTCTGGTACGTTTGTGCAGCGCTTGCTGTAGTGACCTGGCGTCAGGTCGTAAGCACGGCGGAACCAGCGGCCCAGGTGGCTCTGGTCGGCAAAACACAGCGCATGCGCGACCTCGGCCGGCGCCATGCCTCGCGCCAGCCATTGGCGTGCTTTGGCAAGTCGCAACTGAATCAGATAGGCATGCGGCGCCAATCCAAAGCTGGCCTTGAACGCACGCGTCAGGCGAAAGCGGTAGACGCCGCAGGCGATTGCCAGATCATCGAGTCCAATGTCGTCGTGCAGATGGGCGTCCAGGCATTCACGCTCGTAGGCATGGCCTTCAAAATGCGCACGTAGCGTTTCTATTCCGCTGCTTGCGCGCTGGCGTAGATCCACCCAGTTGTGTGCGGTTATCACTGCCCTCGCGCTTTATCGGTTAGCCCACCAGTCCTGGGCATTCTGCGCCATCCTGCGCCACGGCGGATCCGCAAACAGGATCAGCGCCCCCAGCGCGAGGCAGCCGCAAAACAGAAACGTGCCCCTGTAGCCCACCCCGGCGACCAGCAAGCCGGACAGCACCCCTGAGAGGATCGAGCCGACCCGCGCCGAATTGAAGAACAGCGCCGTCGCCGCGCCAGGCGAGCGCGGCATCAGATCCTGCACGTAGGTCATGCCGAGGCACGAGGTCACGGCCACCACGAAGGCGTTGAGCGCCTGCATCGGGATCAGGAACGACACGGAACTGACGGCCGCCACGCAGATGAAGTACAGCATATGCACACCGGCACACGCGGCCAGCCAGCGCAGCTTGTTCAACGTCGCTCCACGGGCGCCCAGCGCCAGCATCATCGGGATTTCGAGGAAGGCGCCGAGGCCGAGCATGATCGACACGTCGATACGCGTGCCGTGCAGCCCATGGACGACGTAAAGCGGCAACACGATCATGGTCGCGTTGGCCGCCAGACCGATCAGCGTCAGTGCCAGCACCGAACGCCAGATCACACGCGAAGGCGCCACCGGATGGACGAAATCCGGTTCGAGCGGCACTTCCGGTTCGACCGTCGTGACCTCGAGCGATGAGGCGGGGTCGCCGGGGACATGATCCGGTGCGTCATGCAATTCGCCCCCCGGCGCCTCATGCATGCGCCAGATGATCGCGCCACAGGCGGCGAAGCACGCCGCAGCGAACAGAAACAGCCCGTAGAAGCCCGTGCCCGCCAGCACCAACGCGCCCACCGAAGGCCCGAACACCCACACGACCGACAACACCGTCCGCAGCGTCGCGGTAGCAAAGGTCCGCTCGGCCTCGCTCGTCACCGGCAACGCGGCGCGGCCGAACGAGAACACCAGCGAGAGCGCGGAGCCGCCCGCGCCGAGAAACGCAATCCCAATTATCAGGAGGGCCCGGTAGTCGCGCACGAAACACAGCAGCAGGAAACCGAGTGCCGCCGCGCCCAGCGCCGCCAGCAGCAGCGTGCGGTGATGGCCGTGGCGGTCGGACCACTTGCCGGCCCAGGCGCTCGCCGCTACCCCGCTCGCGGCGATCAGCGTCATGAAAAGCCCTAGCCTGAGCGGCGTCATCCCGGCTCGCTCGACGCCGAACAGCGATAGGTACGGGGCTGTGAACGACATGGCGACCCCGAGCATCAGGGTCGCGCCTGCCAGTGACATGAAAGACGGGATGCGCGTGAGACTGACGAGCCGGGAGTAGTTCATCGATGACGCGAAATAATGCTTACTGCATGCGGCGTCGCGCGGAATCCGCCCGGCGCAGGCAGTTGGCTATCGGCAAGGGGGCGCGCACCGATATCCCAAAAAGGCAGCCGGTACAACGCACGGGTGAACCGGCAGTATGCCAAAGCTAGCTGGAACGTGTTAGCACGTCGGTAGCCAATGTCACCGCATATCGACCCACGCCGCCACGTCGCAAGGTCCGGTTTCGCGGCCGCCCAGCAGAAAACGCGCCCCCTCCGGAGCTGGCACCGCCCACACTATGTCGCTGTAATTGAAGGCGAAACAGAGCTTGCCGAGGCGGCGCAAACGGCCGCCCGGCGGGAGCGTCAGCACTTCGATCCCGGCGTCGCGCACGCAGCGCTCGAGCACCGCGCGCTGCAATGCAGTGTCGAAGCAGGCGGTCGTCATGCGGACCCGGCCGGCCTGCAAGACAGCCGGCACGCCGTCGTCGAATGAGGCGATCACCGCCACGCCCGGTCCCGGCTCGACGTGGTCGCGCCAGCTTCTGCCCTGCCCTTGCACACCTTCGAAGGTCACCGGTGGCCGCAGTGTCGGGCGCAACGATTCGCTCTGCGACACCCGCACATCCAGAACCGCCCGCAGCGGACCCGGCGGCAGCGTGGCAGGGATCGTGAAGTCCGTAGTCTTCGAACCGGTGCGCGGCCCGAATAGCCAATGTCCGGGGCCGGTCTGGGTCTGCGCGACCAGCGCGGCGGGAACGATCGGCAACGACGGCGCGACGATCAGCCGATAGCCGCTGACATCCGCGGTGACGGGCAGGATATCCACGTCCACGCCCATCTCGCACAGCAACGAGTACCACTCGAACACCAACCGCTGATAGTCGAAATCGGCGCCGTGGCGTTGAATCTGCACGATCCAGTCAGCGCTATAGTCGAACAGCAGGGCCACGGGGGCACGTCTGGCTTCGCTCGTCACGGCGTCCGGAGTCGTGGCCGCCGCGCCTAAGGACGCCAGTTCACGCGCCACACGGGCTATCTCGTGGCCGCCGGCGGTCAGCTTGTCATCCGGCGCATTGATGCCCGAATGCATCTGCTCCTGCGCGAAAGGCGCCTGGCGCCAGCGGAAGTACGACACCAGTTCGGCGCCGTGCGCGAATGCCTCCCACGTCCAGAGACGCGCCATGCCTGCCTTGGGAACGGGGTTATACGGCGCCCAGTTGACCGGCCCCACCTGCTGCTCCATCACCCACATGCGTCCCTTGCCGACGCCGCGATACAGATCGTGATTGAAGGCTGGAATATCCGGATGCCCGGTGCGGGCCCAATGGTGCTTCTCAGCCTCGTCGAACCATAGGACTTCGGTACGCGGCAGCGGATAGCTATCCCACGCGGCAACATCCAGACCGCTCTCAGCAAATTCGTAATGGTCGAAGCTCGTGAAAAAGCCCATGAAGTTGTGCAGCAGGTCGCGTCCCGGCGCATGCTCGCGGATCAACTCGCCTTGCAACCCATGGAAGCTCGCTACCTCGCTCGACATGAAACGCCTGAAGTCGAGCCAGTGGCTCGGGTTCGCATCGGTGGGCGTGAGGTTCGGCAGGCCGATTTCGTCGAAGCCGCGGTATTCCATGCTCCAGAATACGTTGCCCCATGCTGCGTTGAGCTTCTCCACTTCGCCGTAGCGCGTGGCGAGCCATTTGCCGAAACGCACGCGCGCCGCCTCCGTATAGGTCGGCGAGGTATCGTGGCACGCCAGTTCGTTATCGGTCTGCCAGGCGATCACCGCGGGATGCCTGCCATAACGTTGCACCATCTGCGTCACAATGCGTGAGCAATGCTCGCGATAGACCTCGCTCGATATATCGTAGTGGCGGCGCGAGCCGAACTTGAGCGTGACGCCCTCCTTGTTGACCGGCAAGATCTCTGGGTGCTGCTCCACTAGCCACCTGGGCGGTGTTGCCGTCGGCGTACCGAGAATCACCTTCAGACCGTGTTTTGCCAGCGTGCCGATGGCGGTATCGAGCCACGCCCATTCGTAGCGGCCCGGTTCGGGTTCCATCCTGCTCCACGCGAATTCGCCAATGCGCACGTGGCTGATGCCCAGTTCCGCCATCCGGCGCGCATCGCTCTCCCATTGATGCTGCGGCCATTGCTCGGGGTAATAGCAAACTCCTAAATGCATGGTGCTCTCGCTCGACGTAGTGAGGGTATGGTCTTTGTCGTATGGACCGAGTTGATACCGGTTAGCGCGGCTCGCGACGCTAGCCCTTGGTGGCGCCAAACGTGAGACCGGTGACGAAATGCTTCTGCATCGCAAAGAACATCGCGACCGAGGGCAAGGCGGCCAGTACCGAACCCGCGGAGACGAGATTCCATGAGGTCGTCCACTGCCCTCTCAAGGCGGCGACACCCACCGTGATCGGCGCTGCGTCATCGCCTTGGGTGAGGCACAGCGCCCAGAAGTAGTCGTTCCAGACAAACGTAAAAACGAGGATGCCGAGCGCGGCGAGTGCCGGCCGCACGAGCGGCAGCACGATGCGTGAGTAGATCGCCCACTCGCTCGCACCTTCCACGCGCGCCGCTTCGATCAGCTCATACGGCAATGCGCGGATAAAGTTGCGCAGAAACAGTGTGCAGAAGCCGGTCTGAAAGGCGGTATGAAACAGCACCAATCCCAACACGGTGTTGTACAGGCCCAGATCGAGCGTCAGTTGCCGGACCGGGATCATCAGGATCTGCACCGGCACGAAGTTGCCCGCCACGAAGATCGCCAGCACTAGCAGATTGCCGCGAAAGCGGTAGTTCGCAAGCGCATGTCCCGCCATTGACGCCAGAAAGATCGACACCGCAACCGAGGGCAAGGTGATCAGCACGCTGTTCCAGAAGTAATGCAGCATTGGCGTTTGCGTAAGCGCCGTGCCGTAGTTTTCGACCAGCGCGAAATGCTCGGGCCAGCCCCAGTAGTTGCCGGCGGAGAGTTCGTCACTGGAGCGGATAGACGTCACCAGCACCGCGAGCAAAGGCAACAGCCAGAGCAACAAGGCGCACGGCAGCGAGAGTTTGTAGAGCAGGCGGCTACCCGGCCGCCAGCGGGAAACGGGCATCGGATACATGTCTGCTCCTCAGGATTCGCTGCGCACGAGACGCCGCAATTGCCACACAATGAAGACCAGCATGATCAGGAACAGCACCACCGCGATCGCGGCGGAATAGCCTTCGCGGTAGTACTTGATCGCCTGGTCGTACATGAAATAGGCCAGCACGGTCGAGCTGTCGAATGGGCCGCCTCCGCTCATCACTGAGATCAGATCGAAACTGCGCAGCGCGCCGATCACGGTCAGCACGACCGCCATGAAGGTGGCGGGCCGAAGTTGCGGCAAGATCACGTGCCATAGCAGCGTGAAGCCTTTGGCGCCTTCCATGCGGGCAGCTTCGATGATTTCGCTATTGATGCCGGTCAGTCCGGTCAGGTAAAGAATCATGCAGAACGGAATCTGCGGCCACAGCGCGGCAAAAATGATCCCGTAGGTCACATAGCGCGGATCGCCAAGAACCGGTATGCCGTGGCCCACGATCAACTTCAGCAGGCCGAAGGTCGGGTCGTAGAACCATCCGAACACCAGACCGACCACCACGCCCGGCAGCACGAATGGCGCAAAGAACAGCGACTTCACGAGGCGAATGCCGCGCACGCTCTGATTCAGATATAGCGCGAGCGCGAGACCGCAAGGCGGTGCAAGCAGAAACAGCACGAGCCAGATGACGTTGTTCTTCAGCGCCATGTAGAACGTGTCGGAGTGCAGCAGTTCGCGGTAGTTCTCAAGGCCCGCGAAGGTCTTCGGCGTCATGCCGTCCCAGTTGTAGAAGCTCAGCAAGATGCTGCTAATCACCGGGTAAATCACATAGATTGCAAACAGCAGGCCCCCGGGCAGCAGAAACAGCAGGGCCGTGCGATTGCGCCGGCGGCTCAACGGCGCGGGCGCCCGGTAGCGCTCGTGGCTGACTGGCGCGGCTTTGTCTGACATGGTGCTGGACACGTTCAGGTTCCTCGTCCGGATGCAGGTTGCCGGATCGCGGTGCAGCGCAATCCGGCCATGCTGCGGCCTACTTCTTGTAGATCCGTTGGCGGAACTGTTCGAGCCGGTTCAGGATCGCGTCGAGCTGGTTCGGGTCGCTATAGAACTGCTGCATCCCCTTCATGCCTTCGTCGGCCATTTCCTTGGTCATGTCGCGGTCGTAGAACTGCGCGACTCCGCCAGGCGTGCTCGACAGAATCTGGAAGCCGATCTTCGAGATCGGATCCTGCGGCTCCGGCGCCTGGTTGTTCGACGGCAACTGGCCCCAGCCCTTCGCCAGTTCGCCGTTGATCTGCGGCTGCGCCATAAAGGCGAGCAGCCGGTGCGCGTCTTTCTTGTTGCCGGCCTTCGCAGGAATCATCAGGATGTTGACCGGGCCATCTTCGGCCATCGGTACGGCCGAATCGATCACCGGGAAGCGGAAGTAGCCCATCTTGTCGCGTGTGGACGCCGGCAGCCCTGCCGAGAAGAACGTCCCCATTAACATCATCGCCGCCTGACCGTTGACGAGCAGCGGGCTCACCGAGTCGACGTCATAAGACAGCGCATTGTCGACGAAATACCTGTCATCGATCAGCGTCTTCCACGTGGCGTAAACCTTGCGCACGCGCGGATCGGTGTAGGCAATCTCACCCGCCATCAGTTGCTCGTGAAAGGCGTAGCCGTTGATGCGCAGGTCGAGGTAGTCGAACCACGCGGCGAGCGTCCACGAATCCTTGGCCGGCACGGCGATCGGCGCGATGCCGGCGTCCTTCAGCTTTTTGCAGTCGGCGAGAAACTCATCCCACGTCTTGGGTTCGCTGGTGATACCTGCTTTTTCGAACAGGTCCTTGCGATAGAAGAAGCCGTACGAGTCGTAGCCCAGCGGAGCCGCGTACTGCTTTCCTGCATACGTGGAAGGAGGCTTGACCGCGACATACGTCTGGTTCCAGCCGTTCTTTTGCCAATCCGCGCTCAGGTCGTCGAGCAGGCCGCGTTTGGCGAAATAGGCCATGCGCTCGCCGTTGTGCCAGCTCAGCACATCGGGCGGATCGGTCGCGAGCCAGCCGGACATCTGGACCTTGTAGGCCTCCTCGCCCACATAGGTCACCTTCAGGTCGACATCGGGATTAGCCTTCTCGAACTGATCGAACGCGTCTTGCCACACCGCGCGCTGGTTGCCGCGCGCAGACACGGTCACTCTTAGCGTGGCGGCATCGACGTAGCTTGCAGCGGCCATCGCAAGACACGCGACACCCGCCAGTAAGAACTTCCCAGCTCCGAACTTCATGATTGTCTCCAATATTCAATTTATGGCGGCGGCCACCGGGTGCGAGCCGCCAGATCACAACCGCTAACCGGCTAGTGAAGCAAGGTGCTGCGCGCCACGGCTACTGCATTGCCGCTTTCGTCGAACAGATGGGACGAGCCGGGCGAGACCGAGAACACATGCCGTTCACCCGCACGCACGTTGCTGCTGCCGGGCGCCTTGGCGATCAGCGGGCGCCCGCCTCGAACATCCAGATGCACATACGTCAGTTCGCCGAGTTGCTCGGTGAAGGCCACTTCACGCGTGAGGGTCATGCCGGCCTGATCCACTTGCGGCGCCGTAATAGTCAGATGCTCCGGGCGGATGCCAAGCGTGACCCGCGTGCCGGCCTTTAGAGATGCTTCAATCGTCCGGTCAGTCAGAGCCAGCGTTTCCCCGCTATCGTCGAGCTTGATATCGACTCGTGTGCCTGTCGTCGCCACCACCTGTGCCGGCAAGAAGTTCATCCGTGGCGAGCCGATAAAGCCCGCCGCAAAGAGGTTGGCCGGCCGGTGATACAGATCCAGAGGGGAACCGATCTGAGCGATGCTGCCAAAGCGGGTCATATCCTCGCCGGCGCGCAGCAGCACGATCTTGTCGGCCAGCGTCATCGCCTCGACCTGATCGTGCGTGACGTACACCGAGCTGGCCTGATCGAAGCGCTTATGCAGGCGGCCGATTTCGATGCGGGTCTGAGCGCGCAGCGTGGCATCCAGATTGGACAAGGGCTCGTCGAACAGGAATGCTTTGGGTTCCCGAACAATCGCCCGGCCGATCGCCACACGCTGCCGCTGGCCGCCGGACAGCGCACGCGGCTTGCGCTCGAGCAAGGACTCGATTTGCAAGACGCGTGCCGCTTCGTTGACGCGGCGTCGAATCTCGTCGCTTGAGACCTTAGCGATACGCAGGCCAAAAGCGATGTTCTCGAATACCGACATGTGAGGAAACAAGGCGTAGCTCTGGAACACCATTGCTACGCCCCGCGCAGCGGGCTGCACTTCGTTCACGCGCTGTCCGCCGATCTTCAACTCACCCGCGCTCACATCCTCGAGGCCGGCGATGAGTCGCAGCAGCGTCGACTTCCCGCAACCGGACGGCCCGAGAAACACGCAAAACTCGTGCTCGCCGATATCCAGATTGACGTCGCGCAGCACAGGCGGATGCTCGCCATACGCCTTCGAGATGCTTCTAAGGGAGATAGCTGTCATGCCTTTTCCCGGTTGAGGTTCTTGGGGATCGCGTCAGGAACCATAAAATTTAAGCGCTTAAATTTTTCGAGGGAAAAGCCGGCGTTTGAATTAACATGTCTTCCTCCTGTGTCTGAGCGTGAAATTAGCCGAGCTGTTCGCGACACGCAACCCTTACGACAACGTCTCAATATATGGGCGAAACGCCAGCAACGCGGTCATTAGCACCTGGTCACCACTCGTTTACCCTCGCCGCGATGGGCCGGCCATGGTGACACTCGCTGAAGTCGCACAACGCGCACAGGTCACGGCGGCCACAGTCTCCAACGTGTTACGCAATCCTCAGAAAGTAAAGCCGACCACCGTCGAACGCGTGATGGCGGCCGTGCGTGAACTCGGCTATCGCCCTAACCTCACAGCCCGGGCGCTGGCCGAGGGACGCACATCTACACTCGCGTTGATGCTGTCGAATATCTCGAACCCGTTCTACCCCGAGTTCGTACTGGAGGCTGAAACCGCGGCGCGGCGACGCGGCTATTTTCTGCTCGTATGCAACACTGACGACAATCCGGCCATCGCGCGGGCGTATCTCGACAAGATTGCAGGCACACTGGCTGCCGGGGTGATTGTGATGAATACCGATGTCAGCGCCGGCGAACTCGCCCAGGTTGCGCAGCGCGGTTCGCCACTCGTACTGTGCATGTGGGAGCGCGCGCAGGCAACCCATGCGTTGCCCTGCGTCACGGCGGACTATATGCACGCGGGCGGCCTCGCTGCTGCGCATCTATACGAACTCGACCATCGGAAAATCGGCGCACTGCTGGGCGAAGGCTCCGGCGGCCCGCAATCGGTGCGGCTCAACGGATTTGTCGATGCACTGGTGGCACGCGGCGTTTCGGCCGACTCGGTCAAGGTTCGCGCCTGCCGCGACTCGATTGAGGCAGGCTACGAGGCCGCCCGTGCGCTGCTCAGCGAACAGCCGAAACTGACGGCGCTGTTTGCCACCAACGACCTGATGGCCATTGGCGCGATCCAGGCGGCAACGGATCTTGGCCGGCGCGTTCCGGAGGATCTGTCGGTGATCGGACTGACCAATATCCATCTCGCCCATCAGTTCCGCCCGGCGCTGACTACGGTCGCCTTTCCGACCGCCGCGATCGCTTCGATTTCGGTCGCGCTGACAATCGATCGGATCGAAGGCGTCAAGCCGAAACGCGATGCGTACAAGGTACCGCTGTCGGAGCTGGTGATTCGCGATACGACGGCGCCGGCGCCTAGGGTTTCACGCCGGAAGTGAGCGCGGGCTGCCTGCTTTGCGAATTCAAACGGACTCCTAACCCTTCCCGCTATGAAGCACGATGAAGTTTCTCCCGCCTCAGGCGTTCGGGACTGGCGCCTGTCATTTGCCGGACCATCGCGATGAACGCTGAGGCACCGTTGTAACTCAGTCGCCGGGTAATTTCGTCTTTCGAATAGCCTTCCTCGAGCATCGTCAGTGCCGCCGCGAGTTTGGCGCGTTGGCGCCAGTCGTGAAAAGACACGCCAGCAAGCTCCCGCCAATGTCGCGACAAGCTCCGTTCGCTTAGCCCCGCTTCCTCAGCCCACTGCGCCAGACTTCGCCTGTCATCGGGACTAGACTTCGAGCAATTGGGGCGAATTGGTCGCAATGCCCTAAAGCTGTTTCCCGCAGCTTCAACGAGGATTGAAGCAGAAGCACTGCTGGCGTGACGCGAAGACCGCACGCAAGAAGGTGCGTGCAGGTACGGAAGATCAGAAACGCAGCGTCGGGTCACGACCCATCAGGACTATGAGAATCTCGGTTTCGTCAGGTTGCTGCGTGACGTACGCGTGCGGCGTCGCGCTGCCGAAAAGCACGCTTTCCCCGGCCATCAGCCTGGCCGGTTCTTTTCCCTCAAAGCTCAGTTCCAGGCTTCCCGACAGCACGTAGCAGAACTCCATGCCGGCATGTCCTGCGAGTCCACCCGCGTCCTCCACACTGGTCGCATGGACGCGCATTAGCAGCGGCATGAGTCCGCCCGTATTTCCCTGATGCAACAGCGAGTAGCTGTAGGGAATATCGGCGAGACGGGTGAAGGCAATGTCGTCGAGATGCGAAACGCTGACCGCGGAAGGCGCACGCGACGGCGCAACGAGCATGTCCTGCCAGTCGAAACCGAGTCCCTCGACGATCTTGTAGAGCATCCCGAACGTCGGCGACATCTTGTTCGTCTCGATCCGCGACAGCGTGGCTTCCGGCACGCCCGTCAAACGGCTGGCATCCGTCAGCGACAGATCCCTGGATTTACGCAATTGCCGAAGGCGCTGGCCGATCGCCTCCGCGGGAATCCGCGACGAAGGCTTTCTTGCGGCCGGAGCCGGCAGCGTCGCGAGAATCGACGCGACACGCGATTTTCTGTTCATCGGTTGTCTTCTCCGGCTACAAATTTACATATATGTAACATAAAACATATTTAAAAACAATGGCATGAATCATAAATAATGAATTGTTTGCATGAACATCCGAAGTTGACTAAAGTCGTCGGTGGGAGCGGAATCCTGCTCCCGGGTGGCCTGCGGAGCCACGGCTTCCGCACGCGCTCATTTTTACATATATGTAAAAAGGACGAACATCATGTCGACACAAGCTTCGTACGGGCGTTTCCAGAAAGAAGGTTGGGTGCAGTGGCCGGCGGAGCCCGAACTGAGTTTTCAGTTCGCGCGCACGTTGGGCGGTGCGCAGGAAGGGGCGAGCCTGATCAGCGAGTGCTTCGCGGCCGCGTCGAGGATGACGCCGGGCGACACCGAGAGCTGGCACCGCGAATGGCAGGCGCTGGCGAAGACCAGCGAACGGCGCGCGAACGATGCATTTGCACAGCAGCGCTTGCGCACGGCATCGAGCAACTGGCTGCGTGCGGCGAACTACTACCGCTCGTCGGAGTTCTATCTTGCACACGACGATCCGCGGCGTCTCGATACCTTCGACAGCGTCGAGCGTTGTTCGCATCGCTATCTTGCCGGGTTGACTCCGGCGGGCGAGATCATCCGGATTCCATACGAAAACGGCGCGCATCTCGATGCGTATTTTCTGCCGTGCGCGGAGAAGGACGTTCGCTCGCCGGTCGTCATCGCGTTCGGCGGGCTCGATGAATACAAGGACGAACTGCTGCACGAAATGCCCAAGCATGCGCTGACACGCGGGATGTCACTGCTGCTGGTCGACATGCCAGGGCAAGGCGGGACGTTGCGTCGTCAGAAGCTCCCGAATCGTCCGGACACCGAGGTGCCGGTCGGCGCGTGCGTCGACTATCTGTTGACACGCACCGACGTCGATCCCGCGAAGATCGCGCTGTATGGCGCGAGTGTCGGCGGAGTATATGCGGCGCGTGCGGCGTCGTTCGAGAAGCGTATCGTTGCGGCCGTTTCCGATTCCGTGATGTTCGATATGTCGTCGCTGTTCGAGAGCTGGCTCGCTGCGCCGGAGAGATCGATCTGGCGTCATCTGAAATGGGTGTTCGGCTGCGAGACGATCGAAGGTGTAGTGGACAAGGCAAGAGCGTTCCGTCTCGAAGGCGTGATCGACAACATCAGCATTCCCTACCTGGTATTGCAGGGCACTGAGGATTGGCTCGGGCTGAAGACAGCGACGGACACTTACGACTACGCGAAAGCGCACGGAGTCGACGCGGAACTGAAGCTGTTCGATCCCGCGGAAACGGGTGCGGCGCATTGCCAGATCGATAATCCGACGCTGGGCCAGGAATTCATTTGCGACTGGCTGGCCGCCAGGCTGGATATCGATCAGAGTTCGGCGCGCGTGCGTGTGCCGGCACTTGCCTGAGCGGACTGGCAATCGCTTAAGACCCGGATCACGCCGTAGCACCAGTAGCCCCAAAATGCAGAACGGCCCCTCGATGAGGGGCCGTTCCAGTTCCAGCTACGCCTAATGCGGTCTGGATCTCGTATCAGCGCCCGCTCACAACAAGCGGCGCACCATCACACGAAATCCGGTCACCTGACGCGCTTACCGCGACATCATGTTCATGCTGACGTTATGCATGATCCACAACGAGCCGACAATCAGAATGACGGCGGTCAGCACGGTAAAGCCGAACGCCATGACGTTCCAGCGTTGCGCCGACGAAGTGTTCATATGCAGGAAGAACACAAGGTGCACGATGATCTGCACGAACGCCAGCCCGGCGATTGCCAGCACTGCGCTCTGGCCGGTCAACGAGCCGGTCATGATGATGCCGAATGCCGCAGCAGTCAGCAGGACGGAGAGGATGAAGCCGGCCGTGTAGCTGCCGAAGCTGCCGTGGCTATCACCCGAGTGAGCGGTATGGCCGTGGTCCATTTAAATCACACTCGTAAGGTAGACAAAGGTAAAGACACCGATCCAGACGATGTCCAGAAAGTGCCAGAAGAGGCTCAGGCAGGTCAGACGCGTCAGGTCGCGCTCGCTCAGTTCAGGACTGCGGATCACCTGAACAGCCAGCACGATCATCCACAGCAGGCCGAACGTCACGTGCAAACCGTGCGTGCCGACCAGCGTGAAGAACGACGACCAGAACGCGCTGCGGTCCGGGCCTGCGCCCACCGCGATCAGGTGCGAGAACTCGCGCAGTTCAAGCACGAGGAACGATGCACCGAGCAGGAACGTCACGAGGAGCCAGCCGAGCAGCATGCCCTTCTTGCCCTTGTGCGCGCCGATCATGGCGAAGCCGTAGGTGATCGAGCTCAGCAGCAGCGCGGCCGTTTCCAGCGCGACACCCGGAATCTCAAACAGGTCCTTGGCGGTCGGGCCACCGGCGAACTGGTGGCTCATCACTGCGAAAACCGCAAACAACGAAGCAAAGATAATGCAGTCGGTCATCAGGTACAGCCAGAAGCCGAACACCGATTGCGACGGCAGATGGTCCGCGTCGTGATGGACGTCGTGTCCTAAAGTAGTCGTCTGTGACATTAATCCACCTCTGCCAATTCAAGCGCCTTACCTGCGCTACGTCCTTCTTCGATCTGTCGAACCGTATCGGCGGGAATGTAATACCCGTGATCGTCGCTAAAGCTATGGACGATAACCGTACCGATTGCGCCGACGATGCCGATGATCGCGAGCCACCAGATGTGCCAGATTGCTGCGAAGCCGAGCACCAGGCTGAACGCGGCGATGATGAGGCCAGCGCTTGTGTTCGACGGCATGTGAATGTCGCGGTACACCGGCTTGGTCTTCTCTGCCTTCGCGCGTTGCTTCATGTCGGTGAACGCGTCGAGTTCATGCACGGTCGGCACGATCGCGAAGTTGTAGACCGGCGGCGGCGACGTGGTCGACCATTCCAGCGTACGGCCATCCCACGGATCGCCCGAAACGTCGCGGTTTTCCGGCAGGTTGCGGTCGCGAATGCTCACGAAGATCTGCAGCAGCTGGCACGCAATACCGATAGCGACCAGCACCGCACCCACTTCAGCCAGCAGCAGCCACGGGTGCCATTGCGGGTTGTCGTAGTGATTCAGGCGACGCGTCATGCCCATGAAACCCAGCACGTACAGCGGTGTGAACGCAACCCAGAAGCCGACCTGCCAGAACCAGAACGCGGCCTTGCCGAGCTTCTCGTTCAGCTTGAAGCCGAACGCCTTCGGGAACCAGTAGTTGAAACCAGCCAGATAGCCGAACAGCACGCCGCCGATGATCACGTTGTGGAAGTGAGCAATCAGGAACAGACTGTTGTGCAGCACGAAGTCCGCGCCCGGAATCGCCATCATCACGCCGGTCATACCGCCGATCGTGAAGGTGACCATGAAGCCGAGCGTCCACAGCACCGGCGTCGAGAACTCGAGACGGCCCTTGTAGATCGTGAACAGCCAGTTGAAGACCTTCACGCCGGTCGGAATCGCAATGATCATGGTCGCGATGCCGAAGAAGGCATTCACATCCGCGCCCGAACCCATCGTAAAGAAGTGGTGCAGCCACACGAGGAACGACAGCACCATGATCGCGCAGGTCGCATAGACCATGGTCTTGTAGCCGAACAGCGGCTTCTTCGCATACGTCGCGATGACTTCCGAGAAGATACCGAACGCCGGCAGGATCAGGATGTAGACCTCCGGATGACCCCACGCCCAGATCAGGTTCAGATACAACATGGCGTTGCCGCCGCCTTCATTCGTGAAGAAGTGCATGCCGAGGTAACGGTCGAGGCCGAGCAGCGCCAGGGTCACCGTCAGGATCGGGAACGCAGCCATGATCAGCACGTTCGTGCACAGCGCAGTCCACGTGAACACCGGCATCTTCATGAACGTCATGCCAGGCGCGCGCATCTTGACGATCGTGACGAAGAAGTTGATCCCGGTCAGCAAGGTACCAATGCCGGAAAGCTGCAAGCTCCAGATGTAGTAATCTACCCCCACACCCGGACTGAACTTCAGCTCAGACAGCGGCGGATAAGCCAGCCAGCCGGTCTGCGCGAATTCACCAATGACGAGCGAGACGTTGATCAGGATCGCGCTGACTGCCGTCATCCAGAACGACAGCGAGTTCAGGAACGGGTATGCCACGTCGCGTGCGCCAATCTGCAGCGGCACGATCAGGTTCATCAGGCCCACCATGAACACCATCGCCATGAAGAAAATCATGATGACGCCGTGCGCGGAGAAGATCTGATCGTAGTGATGCGGCGGCAGATAGCCGGGGTTGTGATACGCGATCGCCAGTTGCGTGCGCATCATGATCGCGTCGGCAAAGCCGCGCAGCAGCATGATCATCGCAACGATGATGTACATGACGCCAAGACGCTTGTGGTCGACCGAGGTGAGCCACTCGGTCCACAGATAGCGCCACTTGCCGAGATACGTCACGGTGCCGAGCACCGCCACCGCCGCGATACCCATCATCGCAGCGGCCATCATGATAATCGGCTCGTGGTACGGAATCGAGTCGAGGGTTAATTTACCGAACATGCGTTACCCCTTGGCCTTGCAGTTGCTGTTGTCCTGCAGATCCAGGACGTTGCCGTTGTTGTATCGGGCGATGATGTTGTGGAAGAGCTTCGGATCGACCGACGAGAAGTAGGTCACCGGCGCTTTCTCACCCGGCTGCGACACCACGTTGTAGCGGTTCATGTCGAGGCTGTTCGACGATGCGCGCACCTTGGCGACCCACGCGTTGAAATCTTCAGGCGACTGGGCCAGCGCGCGGAATTTCATGTCCGAGAAGCCCTTGCCGCTGAAGTTAGCCGACTCGCCCGCGTAGTCGCCGGCTTCGTCAGCGATCAGGTGCAGCTTCGTCTGCATGCCTGCCATCGCGTAGATCTGGCCGCCAAGCTGCGGGATGAAGAACGAGTTCATCACCGAGTCCGACGTGATATTGAAGTTGACCGGCGTGCCGACAGGAATCGCGAGCTGGTTGACCGAAGCGATACCGAGATCGGGGTAGATGAAGAGCCACTTCCAGTCGAGTGCGACCACTTCGACGTTGATCGGCTTGACGCTCGATTCGAGCGGGCGGTACGGGTCGAGCTCGTGCGTGCTCTTCCAGGTAAGGACGCCGAGGAACAGGATGATCAGCGTGGGAATAGTCCACACCGCGATCTCGATGCCCGTCGAGTGCGACCAGGTCGGACGGTACTCAGCGTTCTTGTTGGATGCGCGATAGCGCCAGGCGAACCACAACGTCATTGCAATGACGGGAATCACGACGATGAGCATGGCCCACGTCGAAGTGGCGATGAGGTCACGCTCCGCCGCGCCCACACTGCCTTTAGGATTCAACAGATCCAGGTTGCTGCAACCCGAGAGCAGTGTTGCCAGGCCGATGGCGACGGAACTCGCCACCCCTCGTAGAGTCTTTTCTTTCATATCGATTGCCTGCTCTTTACGACTTCAGTGAACATCATCCGACCGCTCTCCATTAATAAGCGGTCGCATAGTAAAGCCCCGTCGTCTCAATATAAAGAACTTTTTTCGCAACGATCCTTTGCGAGCACAAAAGTGTGCGACACGTTGCCGCACAGTGCTGCGCACATGACCAGTGCCTGCCTTATATCAAGCGATAAAACGACCGCTAACGCTATGCACCGCGAGCCACTAACGACCGCGCATCCAGACAGTTGCGCGCGCCTGGGTACAACAAAAACGAACGCGTCGTATCCGCTTGCACAGACACGACGCCGCTAGACAATCCTTTCAATCAGCCCGGAGCGTGTGTTGCGTTTACCGCAGCACGGGCTTGCAAACGTTCGGCGGTTTCGACAGCAGCCGACTCGACCGGCTGTGCCGAGCGATTGGTCTGCGCAAGCAGGCTCGTCGATGACGGGTTGATCGCATCCGTGAACGGCTTCGGATACACACCGATTACCAGTACCAGCACCGCCATCGCGCCCAGCAGCACGAACTCGCGCTTGCCGAGGTCGGTCAGCTTCGCAACACGTGCGTTGGCAATGGCGCCGAAAATCACGCGCTTGTACATCCACAGGGTGTAGGCCGCGCTCAGGATCAAGGTCAGCGCTGCGAGTGCGCCAATCCAGAAGTTGAAGCCGATCGCGCCCATCAGCACCATGAACTCGCCGACAAAGCCAGCCGTGCCCGGCAGGCCGACGTTCGCCATCGAAAACAGCATCACGAAGACTGCGAACTTCGGCATGGTGTTGACCACGCCGCCGAAGGCGTCGATCGAGCCGGTTTGCGTGCGGTCATGCAGCATGCCGGTGCACAACAGCATGGCGCCGGACACAATGCCGTACGAGATCATCTGCATGATCGCGCCTTCCTGGCCCAGCGGATTGAAGATGAACAGGCCCAGCGTGACAAGACCCATGTGCGACACGGACGAATACGCGAGCAGCTTGCGGATATCGGTCTGGACGAGCGCGAGCAGGCTCGAGTAGATCACAGCGACCAGCGAAAGCGTGATCATGGCCGGCGCGAAGAAGTGGCTGGCTTGCGGGGTGATCGGCAACGCGAAGCGCAGCAGACCATAGCCGCCCATCTTCAGCATGCCGAGCATCACTGCGGCGCCGGTCGGGCCATCGAGGTGGACGTCAGGCAGCCAGGTGTGCACCGGCCACATGGGCACCTTCACTGAGAAGGCAGCGAGGAAGCCGAGGAAAATCAGCATCTGCGGCACGAAGCCCAGTTGCGCATTGCGCCAGATTTCGAGGTCGAAGCTGTGCGTCTGTGCGAACAGATACAGCATCGACAGCAGCATCATCAGCGAGCCGATCAGCGAGAAGAAGAAGAACTTGACCGCCGCGTAAGTGCGGTTCTTGTTGCCCCACGTACCGATCAACAGGTACAGCGGAATCAGCGTCGCCTCAAAGAAGACGAAGAACAGCATGCCGTCCAGCGAACTGAACACACCCTGCATGAAGCCCGAGAGCATGAGAAACGAGCCGAAGTACTGTGCGCTGCGCACCGTGATCGACTCCCAGCCCGCCACGACAATAACGACTGTAGTGAGCGCCGTCAGCGAGATCAGCCACAGCGAAATCCCGTCTACGCCCAGGTGCCATGCAATGTCGAACGAAGGCAGCCACTTCACGTTCTCGACAAACTGCATCGACGGCACGCCGTTCTGGAAACCCGCGACCAGCGGGATCACCGGCAAAAGACCAGCGATCGCACCGATGAGCGCGAGCCAGCGAGCGCGGCCGGGCGAACCCGAACCGGCTCGCAAAACGATGATGCCCGCCACGATGGGGACCCAGATCAGAAGGCTTAGAAGCGGTGCGGATTGCATTTGTTCTTTAAAGGGCTGAAGCAGAAAAACGTCCGGATCAAGGCCGTCACATTGAAAGCATTGAAATATAAATTACATTCTGTTTGCGCCCGACAGGCGCAGCACTCGATTCGGGGGCCAGGTCAACGCGTCCCAATGACGCAGGTACGTCAAGGGTTAACGAGGATAACCCGAAATTAAGATTTTTGCAGCGCCGCAAACACTCAAGAAGCGATTAGTGCAGTAGTTGATAGACTCTATTGCGGGCTTAGGTGTTGCGCACACGAGGCGAAATGTGCACTCGCACAAATTTCAGGCGAGTTTAGCCACAAAACGTCCTGTTTTGGTGCGCGGTGGGGACAGTTCGAATTGATTAACGGAGTTGAAAGCTAGCGGGATGGACGTCCAATCATTTATTACAAATAGAAAGCAATTACTTGACGGCATTCATGAAGCTTACAAAAACACTTCTCTCACCTATCCTTCAATCCCGGCGTTTGCCGATGCATTTCGCCTGGTTTCCGGAACCCAGATCTTGGACGGTTGCTGTTGATGGCGTTTCCGTAAACGCAGAAACCCCACCTTTTTGGGTGGGGTTTCTGGTCTTGCTGGGGAGCCTGACGATTACCTACTTTCACACGGGTAATCCGCACTATCATCGGCGTGGAGTCGTTTCACGGTCCTGTTCGGGATGGGAAGGG